>NZ_JCAXDZ010000004.1:0-448801 GCF_059758635.1 Phyllobacterium sp. GQ127 | reverse complement strand
TCTCACAGTTGTTGACGCCATACCTGTGGCAAATCCAGTTGCAGCAACCGTGCCTTTCAACAGTACCGCCAATCCAATTACGCTCGATATCGTGGGTACTGCAACGTCCGTATCGATTGCCAGTACGCCGTCGTCGGGCACCGCAACCGCAATCGGAACGTCGATAACATATACGCCTGCCACGGGTTTCTCAGGCACGACGTCGTTCACTTATACCGCATCCAATGCAACCGGTACCTCGGCACCGGCTCTCGTGACCATAACGGTGAATGTTGCGCCGCCAGTCGCTCAGCCACAAACTGTTAGCGTGAACTATAATCAGACAAAAACATTTACCGTGACTGGTACTGGGGCAGGTCCCTTGACCTATTCACTGGTTACGGGGCCGTCGAACGGGACGGCTGTTGTCAATGGTGACGGCAGTTCCACTTATACGCCCATCAGCACGTTCAGCGGGCCCGACAGTTTGGTTTTTGCTGCAACTGGCCCGGGCGGTAGCAACAATGCAACCGTCACATTCGATGTCGCGCCGCCGGCGGCAATTGCGGATTTGTCGGCTCTCGTGCCAAGTACTGGTGAGTTACAGCCTAGGTTTTCAGCTTCGATAACAAGTTATACGGTAGAAGTGTCCAATTTGACCGAGAGTATTGCGCTCATACCCACGTCCACGGCACCCAACGCAACCATCACCGTTCAGGGACAAGCTGTCAGTTCAGGCTCATCCAGCGCGGCGATACAGCTGCCGGTCGGGCAGACCCGTATCGCGGTTATTGTGACAGCTCAAGACAACACGACCACGAAGACCTATGAAGTCACAGCCCGCCGTTTACCACCAGCTCCGATGGCGGCATCACGCACCCTCGAGGTGCTGGCTGGCCAGACAGTTCGGATTGACCTGACTCAGGGCTCGACAGGCGGGCCGTTCTCCGCGGCCCGAATCGTCAACATCTCGGATGATTCTGCTGGTCCCGTGAGCATTGATGCAAACCGACCGGCCTTCGATATGATTTACGCATCTGACCCTACTTACGGGGGAATATTGCAGGTACAGTACACGCTGGCTAATCCCTATGGAACATCAAGTCCTGCAACCATCACATTTGTCGTTACAGCCCGCCCCGATCCTTCGAAGGATACTGAAGTGATCGGTTTGCTCACGGCACAGGCCGATAGCGCCAAACGCTTTGCCACCAACCAGATTCAAAACTTCAACTCGCGTCTCGAGCAATTGCACGATGAAGGGGACCGCCGCAACAACAGCATGGCTCTCCGGCTCGGATACTCGGAGGAGAATGGCCCGGACGATATGGACGAACCGTTCCGCGAGCTTATGAATTCGGGTTCGGTGCCGGGGTTGTCGGATGGTGTGCCTGATTTTGCCATGCAGTCCTTCGCCGCAGAAAAACGCAAGAAGCAAAAGCAGAACGAGCCAGCTCTGGATGCAAATCCTGGAAAACTGGCGGTGTGGACAGGCGGTTTTGTGAACTTTGGTGATCGCAATGATGGTGATCAGGATTTTGATTATACGACGGTCGGCGTGAGTGCGGGTATGGACTACCGTTTCTCCAAGAAGTTTGTCGCAGGCTTTGGTTTCGGCTATGGCCGTGACGCTTCCGATATTGGCGATAGCGGCACCGAAAGCCGGGCCCATGCCTATAGCGCAGCAATCTACGCTAGTTACTCTCCGATCAAGTCGGTGTTCCTCGATGGCTTAATAGGCGGAAGCTGGCTGGACTACGACAGCCGACGTTATATCACCGCATCGGGTGATTTTGCTTCCGGCCATCGCGATGGCCGGCAGATATTCGGTTCAGTCACCGCAAGCTATGAGCATCGTACTGATACCTGGTTGATATCGCCCTATGGTCGTTTCGATTTCTCGCGTTCGTGGCTGGACAGCTTTACCGAGAAGGGCGGATCCGCATATACACTGAAATATGGTGACCAGACCGTCGACACGCTTTCGGGTATCGTTGGTTTGCGCATGGAATACACCATTCCCATGGATTGGGGCGCATTGAAGCCGGGTGCCCGTGCAGAATACACGCATGATTTTGAAGGTTCGAGCCGGATCAAGCTTGGCTATGCCGATACTGCAGGTCTTCCGTATGACGTCACGACCGACAGCAGCGGCAGCGACTACGTTACACTCGGTCTTTCACTTGATGCACAACTTGATACCGATTGGAACGCGAACTTTGATTACCGCACGACGGTTGGCGCAGACAATCAAAACCATGCATTCGGAGTGCACTTCGGCAAAAAGTTCTAACGGCGTGTGACGTTACAGATGTTGGGGGGAGCCACTTATTTCTCCCGATCTCGATGGCTTTCGGTTAGGGCAAGATACTGTCAGCGCGACCAAACAAATGGGGTTGGGATGGGAATTATAACTTTGGATATTTTCGCCCGCAGCGTCGGCGAAGGATTCGAGATCGAAATGGGAACCGGGTCTCTTGTTTTTACCCTTACCGAGGCGCGGCCCTTGCCCGAACGGGGTTTTAGCGGGATGACAAGGGCACCATTTTCTCTGTTGTTCCGCAGCGAGTCAAAGATTGTGCTGCCACAACAGATTTACAGATTAAAGAACGTAGCGCTTGGAGTTCTCGACATTTTTCTTGTGCCTGTCGCCAGAGACAGGGACGGCATAATTTATCAGGCCATCTTCAATTGATGTGTGACGGTTCAATCGCCGCTTCGCAAGAGTTTCCGTGCAATAGCCATTGCATGCGTATATGGGTTACGGAGGTTTCTACCTCTTGAAATCCCGATGCCTGATAAAGCTTCTGCGCACGGGTATTGGTTCTGTCAACATGCAGACCAATGCCGGTAATTTGTTCTGTAATCGCTGCATTCCGGATGCTGTTCAAAATGGCAGATCCCAAACCGTGATTGCGCCACTGCGATAAAAAGCCAATGTCGATAATATGCCATTCAATCGCAGCCATTTGCAAGTAAAGGCGGCCGATCGGGGCGCCTTCCTTCTCCATGATCAGGAAATCCGTTCCGGGAAAGGCTGCAATGTAATAACGATGTTGCAGATCAAACTGCTGGTCCAGAAATGCGTCCTTGCTTTCCTGCGACCATGGAATGCTTGCGAATTCCTCTTTCCGGAACGAACGATAAAGCTGACGAAGAAAGGGCAGGTCCTCGAACCTTGCAGCACGCAAGCTGCAGGTCGATATCGAGAACCTGTTACTCCACGTGCGAGCGGGGAACGTCGGCATCTGGCCGATGGCGGAGCCAGTCATCAACCGAAGGATGGAAACACGCCGGACAGCGCGATGCTGAAGTTAATTGCCAGATAAGGCTGGCGATTCTCGTGGGGCTGACTTCCACCTGCGCTACCGATTGTATTGGGTGCAAACTGAGCGTTGGGTTGGGCATCGGGCAAAAATGGAGCACTCGAGTTTGGCACGCTCAAGGAATTGCCCGTGCTGGGCGAAGCGGCGCGCTTGGTTGAATCACTTTGATTGTAGATGGTCAGGGAATGCGAATGTGCGGGCATCTCCGCCTGGGACAGCGTTACACTGTTGCTGCCAAAGGTTTCGCCTATATGTCGCAGCGTCAGTCCCGCGCCCTGGCCCTGGTTACAGCCTGCCCGGTTGGTAAAGTTGGGCAATTGGAATGTGGTCATGCCGTCGCCGCCATACTGGGTGCCAAGAAGCGAGAACAGTGCGGTATTTTGCCGGATGGCCATCGTCGCGCCATTACAGGATGCCCAGCCATAGGGAGGGAAGTTGAATCCGAACAGTTGAATCTCACCGATGAAAGGTTCTGTCATATCAATTGTCCTTATTTGCGAGACGCGATTTAATTCTGTTGCGGGAAGATACCCGCATAAGAGATGCAATACTGCACCGTCAGCGTCGGCATCGTGTTGTCATGCATGATTGTCGACCCGGTCATTTGGGATGCTGCCTGCGAGGTTCTGAACGCGGTTGCCCCACTCACATCTGTGGCATACATCGTGTCACCGATAATTGCGCCGAGCTCGACGTTCGAACCGACTGACGCGGTGTTGGCAAAGGCAGTGGTAGCTTGATATGGATGGGTGTGCGCTGGCATTTGCGTTGGTAAAAGCGTGACGTTTTCACTACCGGCCGATTGACCGATAACATAGGTGGACAAACCAGGCCCTCTGCCCTGATGAACTGGCACACGCCCGCAAAGATTAGGCATGGCAAAGGTAGTAACGCCATCGCCGCCATATGTCGTGCCGATGAGCATAAATAGTGTTTCATATTCGGAAATTGGCTGCAGCGAGTTGTTGCAGGGCAGCCACCCATTGGGCACCCGGGAAAAGCCGAAAAGCCGGATTTCTCCGACATAAGGAGTGCTCATCGTTAGTTCTCCGTAGGAAGCATTTGGTGAGAGACGGTCAATTGCGTGAAGGGAAAATGCCTGACAGTGCGATGCAGTAATTGATCACGTCATAGGGTTGCATATTGGCGTGGGGCTGGGTGTTGCCAGCTGGAGAAACAGTCTGGCTCGAAAGTACAACCGGGGCACCGCTGGAGGGGCCGTAAATATTGGCACTGTTGGTTGCATAGAGCGCGTTGTTTGGATTGCGTAACGTGCCATTGCTGCTGGTTCCTGTTGCAAGATGAGCATGCTGAGGCAGTTGTGGTTCCAGCAAGGTCACGTTTTCGACGCCGCCAGTTTCGCCGATCTGGTAAGGCAACGGCTGCCATGATGGATCGGCCGATGGGCCAAATCCCACCGGTGTGCGGCTTTGCATGTTCGGCAATGCAAATGTTGTAGTGCCGTTCCCGCCATAAAAAGTGCCCAGAAGAGAGAATAAGGCTTGGTTCTGACTAATGGCCAAAAGTTGCCCATTGCTCAAAGCAAATCCTTTTGGGGCAAATTTAAATCCAGAAAGCAAAATCTGGCCAAGAAAGACTTCGGACATACTCTATCTCCCCCAATATTATAATATATCTGATAGCATCATCGCCCAGCTTACGCATAAAATGCAAGAACCATTTGGGTAGATTGATTTATAAAACTCAAAATAATTTCCTCGAGAAAAATCTGCTGGCGATGTCAAGTAAAAGAGTACTGCGTATCAATTCAATCCAGATTAAAGATGCGCAGAGGAAACAGATTCGTAGGTTTATCTGTCACAAAAATAAATCTGTAGTGTCTTGAATTAAATTCTCTGATTGACTGCCGACATCTTCAGCAGGACGCAAGCATCAGTAATATTTCGGAAGCTGGGTGGGCGCATGCGCCCGCATGACGCCCACGTTTGGGCTATGCACTGGAACCGAGATCTGGATAATTTCTGAAGTTGACGAAGAATGTCGACATGTAAGAGCACCGATCGTTTCCAGCGAAAATTGGCCCCTTGTTGATATTTTCAAATGAAGTTCTTAGGCCGGTTGGAAGTCTTTCAGCCGCATGCAATCGGCGGGTCGTGAGTTCAAACTTGTTCAAGGCGGTAATTGCGCCTCTTGATTTGACCATTTCCTGCCATTTGATTTTCCGAGCATCTAAAATCACAGCGATCGGTCACGTACATGGGATGCAGGTCCCTGTCCGGATAACAGTCATTTTCCAGGCTGTTCTTCCCAGCAAGACGGATGACGTGAAAGTATGTTGGGTGCGTATCTTCGATGTCGAGAAGACGTTGATTTATGCACCGGTCGATTACCCCTTCGCAAAATCGCGGGCAGCTTGAATGAATGCGCTGAAGGCAGCCGGCGGATTCTTCCTGCCGGGGTAGTATAGGGCTAATGGTGCCAGTGGGGGAGTCCAGTCCTCGAGAACGCGCACTAGTCGCCCGGCCGCAATGTCATCGCGCACATCCGCTTCCATGACATATCCAATTCCAACGCTATTCTGGGCCGCTATACTGACGAGGCTTGGCTCGTCCAGCGTGATAGAGCCTTGGACATCGATCTGCACGGCGTTCCCGTCCTTCTCGAACCGCCAACGAAACAAGGCGTTGTTGGGCAGACGCGCACGGATGCAGCGAAATCGGTATAGGTCGGCCGGGACGGTTGGCCTGCCGTGAGTGCGCAGGAAATTCGGCGACGCGACGACGGCATTGCTGCGATCGAGACCGAGTGGCAGGGCAATCATGTCGTTCGGGACCAGATCAACCGTCCTCAGGCCCAGATCAAAGCCGGCCGCGACGATGTCGACGAGTTTACCCTCCGTGACCAGATCAACATGAACCTGGGGGTAACGCCGCATGAACGACAGGATGAGCGGCTCCATCACCTCTCGAGCCGCTGACGCAAATGCATTGATACGCAATGTGCCGGTCGGAGTATCCTGAAGCGATTGAGCCGCGAGCATGGCATCGTGGATGTCGGTCATTGCCGGTCCAATTCGCTCGACAAAGGTCGTTCCCCCATCGGTGAGCGAAACGCTGCGCGTTGTGCGGTTGAACAAGCGAATGCCCAGGCGCTGCTCTAGCTTCGCAATGGCGTTGCTCAGTGCGGTCGTGGACATGCCGAGCTCTAGCGCTGCGGCCCGGAACGAACCCAGCCGGGCAATGCTCAGAACGGCATCCAGGTCGGTAAGAACAGATCGCGCCATTGTCCCTCTTTTCGAAATTCCTCATCCTGCTTTGTCCCAGTTATCATGTCAATCATCCGGCTCTAGATTGACCTTGTCGGCCGGAAGAGAGCCGAGCTCACAGCCGGTAAAGGCTAGAAACATGATTGGAGGATACGAATGACGATCAAACTACCCAAAGGCATCGAAGACTATTTCGATGCCGACCGGACAGGCAGCCCGGATGTGATCGCTTCCACATTCACCGAGAACGGCATCGTGAAAGATAAAGGCCTCACGTACCGAGGCCGGGATGCCATTCGCGCGTGGATGGCCGACGAAAGCCAGCAATACAGCTACACGGTCGAGCCCTTCCTGATCAACAGTGAAGATGGCAAAACCTTGGTGACGGCCCACGCCGTAGGCGACTTTCCGGGCAGCCCGATCGACCTGCGGTTCTTCTTCGTCCTCGCGGGCGACAAGGTCGCCGAACTGGAGATCACCGTATGACACAGTTCCTCACCTTGCAGGGCCGCCGCGCCCTGATTACCGGCGGCACTTCGGGCGCGGGCGCTGCAACGGTAGCGCTCTTCAAGGATCTTGGCGCCCGTGTGCTTACCAGTGCGCGCACCAAACCGGCAGATTTCTCCGGTGCGGCATTCGTTGAAGCCGATCTGACCACCCCGACGGGGGTTCAAACCGTCGTCGATGCGGTGCATCGGGAACTCGGCGGCCTCGATATTCTTGTGAACGTGCTGGGCGGTTCTTCGGCACCTTCTGGCGGCTTTGCTGTGCTCACAGACAAGGAGTGGGACAAGGAGTTCAACCTTAACTTCTTTCCGGCGGTCAGGCTGGATCGTGCACTGATCCCTGGCATGGTCGCTCAGGGAAGTGGTGTCGTCATCCACGTCACCTCGATCCAGCGAAACCTTCCACTACCCGAGGCGACGACCGCCTATGCTTCGGCCAAGGGGGCGCTCAACACCTACAGCAAAAGCCTTTCCAAGGAGGTTTCTCCGAAGGGTGTACGGGTGGTGCGGGTTTCTCCCGGCTGGATCGCAAGCCCGGGATCCAATGGTCTGGCCCTGCGCATAGCCGAGCAAGCCGGTATCAGCTACGACGACGCGGTGCAGGTCATCATGAACTCGCTCGGCGGCATACCGCTTGGACGACCAGCCGCGCCGGAAGAGGTCGCAGACCTGATCGCATTCCTTGCCTCGGATCGGGCATCGTCTATCACCGGCACGGAGCATGTGATCGACGGCGGGACTGTTCCGACCGCTTGAGCATTTAGGCCATCTACCGCGGTCCAAGTCAGGCGGGTGCGTCCCACCCGCCGATCTGGGAGTAGATCGCGTTACGAAGATGCCGCACGTCGCGGTTCAAGGCAGCGAGTTCCGCTGGTGTCTGGGCCGAGGCTGCAAGCAAGGTGTCGCTGAGGCAGCCTGCCTTATGCTGCAAGGCACGACCCAGATCTGTCAGCGCCACCAGAACCTGACGCTCGTTGCTAGCGTTGCGCGTCCGACGCACGAGCCCGGCGGCTTCCAGGCGTTTCAGAAGCGGTGTCAACGTGCTGGACTCAAGAGCTAGTCGGTCGGCGATAGAAACCACGGTTTGTTCGTCTTCCGTCCAGAGAACGTTCAGGACGAGATACTGCGGATATGTTAGCCCAAGCTCGTCGAGAAGCGGCTTGTAAGCGCGCTGAACGGCGATGCCGGCGGTGTAGATCGCATAGCAAAGTTGGTCGCGCAGAGGCGGGGGATCGTTATGGCGTTTGGTCATTTTGAACTCCTGAAGACGTTCATATAATCGAATTTATCACGAAAACCAATATTGCGATAAGAATTATGTTGACGTGCAGATCAAGATGTGAAATCTAATAGATATCGCGATAACAATTATCGCAATTACAACGAGGAGAAGGCCATGACACGCAAGTCCATCACGACCATTTCGGCAATCGCAGCTGCAGCCTCACTGTCGGTTGCGCTACCGGCGGCGGATGCCGCCGACATTATTGTTAAAGATCAATCCGTAAGAAACGTCGTTCTGGTTCACGGCGCGTTTGCTGACGGTTCCGGCTGGAAGGGTGTTTACGACAACCTGACGAAACGCGGTTATCGCGTCACCATCGTCCAGAACCCGTTGACGTCGCTTGCAGACGATGTCGCCGCCACCAAGCGTGCGCTCGAGCGTCAGGATGGTCCGGTTATTCTCGTCGGTCATTCCTGGGGTGGCACGGTCATCACGGAGGCTGGCATTGATGAGAAGGTTGCGGGCCTCGTCTACGTCTCCGCTCTCTCCCCCGATGCCGGCGAGACGACGGCTCAGCAATATGAAGGCTTTGCGCCTGCTTCTGAATTCGTAATTGAGACCACAAAGGATGGTTTTGGCTATGTCAGCCCGGAAAAGTTCAAGGCAGGGTTCGCACATGACGTCAGCGACGCCGATGTTGCCTTCATGAGGGACGCGCAGGTTCCGATCAACATGTCGGCGTTCGGCACCAAGCTCGAAAATGCCGCTTGGCGTACCAAGCCCAGCTGGGCCGTCATTGCTACTGAAGACAAGGCCTTCGATCAGGCCATGTTGATCCACATGGCTGAGCGCATCAAGGCCAAGATCACCAAGGTGTCGGCAAGCCACGCCCTGTTCTTGACGCAGCCGGCAGTCATCGCCGAGACCATTGATAAGGCTGCCAAGGCCGCGTCGGCGAAAAAGCAATGATCGACTTCGCGCTATCGGGACGGTCGAGACCTTCCCGATAGCGTCGAGACAAACCCGTTAAACAGATCGGCAGGCCCGATGCGAAATAACGGTAGGACGTCGGATCCTTGACCCAGATCCGTAAACATTTCCTCGTCTTAGCGTCCAGGACTCCCCCAAATTTACCTGAAACAATTCACAGAGGATCTCACGTGAAACGACATAGCCATGATAAAAATGCACCCGATACCACGTTGCACCCACATGACGCGGTCGGTGACGTCTACGATTTCATCGTCTGCGGCGCCGGCTCCAGCGGCTCGGTTGTCGCGGCGCGGCTGGCGGAGAATGGAAACGCGACCGTTCTGCTGATTGAAGCGGGCGGAGATGATGAATCCGAGACCGTATCGAACCCTGCGCAATGGCCACTCAATCTTGGATCAAATCGGGACTGGGGCTTTGTCGGACAGCCAGCGGCTGGCCTGGATGGCCGCCGACTTCCTTTGAGCATGGGCAAAGGGCTTGGTGGTGGTTCGAGCATCAACGTCATGGTATGGGCCAGGGGACACAAGGAAGACTGGAACCACTTTGCGGCCGAAGCCCGGGATGAGGCCTGGGGCTATCAATCGATCCTTGGCTACTATCGCCGGATCGAAAACTGGCAAGGCGTGCCGGACCCATCTCGTCGCGGAACCGGCGGGCCCGCCCATGTATCGCAGCCTGCGTCGCCGCAGCCAGTGGCGCAAGCGCTTTTGAGCGCCGCGTCAGCGATGGGCATTCCGGTCTTCGATTCAACAAATGGCGAAATGATGGAGGCCGTTGGCGGCGCATCGATTGCTGAACTGCGTATCAGGGAGGGCAAGCGGGAAACGGTGTTTGAATCATACGTTCGTCCGCTGCTGTCGCGCTCAAACTTGACGGTGATAACGGAGGCGCTGGTTACGCGTCTCATCTTCGAGGGTAAGCGGGTGAGAGGTGTTGAAGCTCTGATCGATGGTCGGCGACGTCAGTTCATGGCGCATTGTGAAACGGTGTTGTCACTTGGAGCGATCAACACGCCGAAAGTCCTAATGCAGTCCGGTATCGGCCCGGAAGACGAACTCCATTCTCACGGCATTCCAGTCGTGCAACACCTGCCGGGGGTTGGTCGCAATCATCAGGATCATCTCGCCTTCGGCTGCACCTGGGCTTACCGAAAACCGGAAGCCATCGGCGGGAGCGGTTGCGAGGCAAATCTCTACTGGAAGAGTGACGCACGTCTGTCCCAGCCTGATATCCTCCAGTGCCAGTTGGAGTTCGCCGTTCCGTCGCCGCCTGAGGCCGGTCTTGAAACACCGGAGCACGGCTGGACGATGTTCAATGGTCTCGCACAGCCGAAAAGCCGCGGCCGTTTGAGGCTCTCTGGTCCCGACATAAACGATCCCGTCCTGATCGAACCGAACTCACTCAGTGAGCCAGAAGACATGGCAGCAGCGTTAGCCGCAGTCGAATTGTGCCGCGAACTCGGAAACAGCGATGGCTTCAGACCTTTGGTGACAGGCGAAGCCGCTCCCGGTCAGCGAAACAGATCAGGCATGATCGATTTTATCCGTCGCTCGGCCGTCACCTATTGGCATCAATCCTGCACCGCCAAGATGGGACGCGACGCCATGTCGGTGGTCGACAACGAGCTCAAGGTCTACGGCATCGAAGGCCTTCGCATCGCGGACGCCTCGATCATGCCGCGGATTACCACCGGCAACACGATGGCGCCGTGCGTGGTTATTGGAGAGAGGGTATCCGATTTGATCCGAAAGGTGCATTTCCTGGGAAATTACTAGGGTTTGCTCAATCGATCTCGCAGTCACGGATTTGTTGGGAAACCGATCTGGGCTGTTTGGCGTGTCGGGAATTTCTGGCGACATGCTAACACTGTTAGACTCACAAGATGCCTTTGCACAAGAAGCAGTCGATTTGTTCGTTTATACAATCGCACGTGGAATGGGTGCGATGACTGCTGCTTTGCGAGGGCTGGATACTTTGGTTTTTTGTGCAGGTATCGGGGAAAATTCTCCTTTAATTCGCGAGAAGATCGGGGAGGCAGCAGATTGGCTGGGCATTAAAATAGATGCGCAGCGCAACTGGTGGGGTGAAGAGGATATTAGTGCCCCTTCATCCAAGATAAAAGTGCTCGTTTTTCGAACTGACGAGGAACGGGCGGTGGCTAGCCAGATAATGCAATTCCTGCCCGAGACTAGCATCCCACACTAAGTCGCTGCGATCGCGGTGATCGTCTTCGAGTTATCGTCAAGGCTCTTCGATTATTTGGTCTTGAGATGCTCCCCAGCGCCGCTGCAATCTGTTCGTTCGTGTAAAGGTCTACAGCGCAAGACAATATTTTGAGGAGAGAGCCGACTTCAAATCCGCTTTCGACCACCGGTTGGGCGGCATCGCCCGGCATCCGGAATGTCCCCAGTCTGGCCGGGGATAGCGACACCGTGAGTTTCGATCGCTTCCATGATCGTTTCTATCAAGTTGCGGGGGTAGGCGGCGGCGGAAGCAGAAGCCGTCCGCCGCCCGTTTTCTCGCGAGCCTAAGCGGTCCTGTTCGCGGCCGCCTGCCGGACCAACGCTTCGATTACCTGCTCAAGTGACGTCGTGCCCCTGGCACGATTTCCGCCCTCGGCCTTGAAGTCGATCCAGCCTTCGTTGAAGCCGTCGAGCATACGCGTGCGCGGCTGCGGGTTACGCGAACCCTGAGCACGGAACAGGCCCTCCCAGCTTTCCCGCGGAACGATCTCCACCCGCACTGGATGCCCGAGCACCGATGCGAAGGCATTGGCGAGATCGTTGGGCGAGACCCGTGCCGGACCTTCCAGCTCTACCACGCGCTTGCCGATCCATTGCTCGCGAATAAGATCTGCGGCAAGCTGGCCGATATCCTGCGTCGCCACCATGGCGAAGGTCTTGTCGGCAGGCTGGAGGAAGCTGTGCAGCACGCCTTCGTCGCGGGCCGAGGCCACGTCCCAGGCCGCATTTTCCATGAACCAGCCGGGTCGCAGGAAGGTGACGGGAAGATCAAGCTCGCTGAGGGCTTCTTCCAGCATCGTCCGCTGGCTCAACAGATTGTCCACTTCTGCATCGGCGCCGATGGTGGAGAGGCAAACAACCCTTTTCGGGCGGGCAGCAAGGAGAGCGGTTGTAAGCACCTCATTCTGCTTCGCCGCTTCCGGATAGCCGGGCGCTGGATCGAATTCCGACGGCGGCAGGATGAAGATGCCCTTGGCGCCCTTGAACGCGGCGGCAAGCTGCGTCGCGTCGCCCATGTCGGCAAAGGCGATCTCGCAACCGCGCTTGCGCCAGATTTCCGCCTTGGCAGGATCGCGCAGCACCGCACGGACCGGTTCTCCGGCTCCTATCAGGGCTTTCGCCAGCGCGCCGCCGACCTTGCCGGTAATTCCTGTAATCGCATACATGATATGTCTCCTGGTGTTGGGGTCGGGGATGGATCAGGCGACGCCGTCGTAGAGGCGGCGCTCAAATGTGCCGTAGAGCTCTGCAAGGCCTAAGACTTCCGCGGTTCCGGCAGGCCGCTGCGCCAGCCGAGCGTTGAGGAATATCTACGGGATGCAGAAAGATGATTCACGCGCATTAAAATCAAAGATAAGATGACTTTAAATCATCATGATAAGACGGTCGGCAAAGAGCGACCTTGCGACGGAGAGAAGGCATGAGTTTCGACACGCGGCTGCTGACCGGGGTCGGCGTTTTCGGGGCAGTGATGGAAGCGGGCAATTTCGTGCGAGCTGCGGATGTTCTCGGCCTCACGCCATCGGGAGTCAGTCGTGCGGTAGCGCGGCTCGAACAACGCGTCGGCGTTAGATTGTTCGACCGCAATCCGCGCGAAGTCACGCTAACGGAAGAAGGCGCCCGCTTTCATGCAAAGATAATGCCGTTGCTTGCCGGGCTGGAGGAGGCGGCCTCCGAAGCCGCCGGTTCGGCGGCATTCGTCGGCGGGCGGCTAAGGGTTTCGATCGATCCCTGGTTCGCGCGCATGGTGCTGGCGCCGAGGATCAGTGAATTTCTGGCGCGCTATCCCGCTCTGACGCTTGATCTGACCACCAGCAACTATCGCGAAGAGATGATGAGCGGCGCGGATGTCGCCGTGCGTTTCGGTCCGCCGGACGAATCGTCACTGATCGCGCGCAAACTGCTGGACGTACCGGTGCTGACCTGTGCCGCCCCAGGCTATCTTGCCCGCCACGGAGTTCCAGCGACGCCCCACGACCTGATGCACCACGATTGCATCCTGTTTCGCGACCCGCAGACCGGACGGCCGTTCACCTGGGAATTCCAGGGGGACAACGGTGCCATCGAGATCAAGGCGGCGGGGCGGTTGGTCATGGACGATCCCTCCGCTGCCGTCGCGGCCTGTCTCGCGGGGCAAGGCATATTCCAGAGCTTTGCCATCGGTCTCGACGAGTGGCTTGAGAGCGGGGCGCTCACGACGATCTTGACGGAATGGTCCGGCGAGCAGTTTCCGCTTTACGCCTATCATCCGTCACGCCACATGCCGCCTGCCAAGGTGCGGGCTTTTCTGGATTTTGTTCAACGAACTGCGGCGACGTAGCGTAGGGCATTGATCAACTTTATCCGGCGTTCGGCCGTGACCTTGGCATCGATCCTGCACAGGCAAAATGGGACGCAACAGCATGTCGTTCATCGACAACGAACTCAAGGTCTAAAGTGCCAACACGTTGTCGAGACACATTTCGATTGTCCCACCGGTCAACTTGTGCTGGCTGGCATGATGGATTACGAGCTCACCGCTCCGCGACTTTCGGTAAACGCGGGAACACTTGGCGTGCGTGCGTGCTTTTCCGGCGACACGCTCAGTGAAGATGGTCTTAAAGGAGATGACCAATACGTGGTTCAGCTCTGACCCGGAGCTAAACCGGAAAGCGTGCGCGTGTTGAAAGCACATGGCTAGCCGAGAACACTCTGTAAGGCCACAACTTCTAAACCGTTGTGACACTTAAGTTGAGGCAACGTTAGCTCGGTACGACCACGATTAGCCGGGTTCCTGAATGACATAGCGGTCATTTTCGTCCAATTCGTCCGGGTCTACCAAGACAACCGAGCGTCGGCCGGTATTGGAGACATGAACGAATGAATATGGATTTGCTGTTTCATCGTTGGCCAAGAGCAAAGCTCTATCGAGCGTCCGCGCTAAATAAGCGGCTGCCTCAGGAACATCAGGGCGTGGCAAAGGTTCAAAGATGTAGAGAGTAATCAGTTGCGAGTACTTGTGCGGAGAATGAGCTTCAACGATGCACGTGACGGGTGCATCCTTAATTTCGCTGATACTGTGGACAACGTTCACGCTCTCGGTGGAGAAGTTGAGCATGGTCGCTATGCAACGCTGCAGGAGGCCATCATCGGCCGGGCTCTCCAAGGAGGCATCAAACCAGATCACTGTCCGCGTCCCCAGTGAATCGCGCGGTGATGGTGCCTGCGCCAGAAATTCATTGTTGTGGGATCACTCTTGGCGCCTTCAAGGCGTTCCAAAACACCTTCGAGTTCACCAAGAAACTCACCGTTTTCGGCAACAGCAATCGATCCAAAAGAGCGCATCGAGTGCAGGTATAGGTCCGTCAAATTCGTAATCCGTCGCAGTATAGGTGAAGGGCACCGTAAGTTTCTTATCGATTACAACCATTTTCCATTCCGACATTTGAGCAAAAGGAAAGTGCATTGTCACGTCCGTTGGAGCCGAAAGCAGCCTTGGTGGAATCTTGAAACCGTCGAGGCGCGGCGGTACACTTATAGGTGCTGCTGGGCGCGATGGAAATGAGCGCCGAGTGGCTGGCTTCGCTGGATGCGCGGTCGGCGCCGCGCCCTCGCACGCTTCTGGCGCGCGAGATCCGCTATGCCGACGTGTGTGACATGGTCCGATAGGTTTCGGTCAGGACACCGACAGGAATGCCGCTCACTCACGTTCTGGGCCACCCCAAACGCGTCGCAACTCACGCACAATATCCCTCTTGATGAGGCAGCGTTGATCGCCCAGGCAGGTGGACCGGCCGGCTCCGTGCAAAGTATTTGCATAGGGCCGTTCTAGATGGAAAAAATGAAAGATCTTTGACAGAAATCTTTGAGAGCTACAGAAACTGGCCACCGCAAGGCAGCGGGCAATGCCACGTAACGAACGATATGCCACAGGCCTCGATCAACCGATGCCTGTCAGTCCAACATGACCATGCGAGCCGCAACCTGTTCTTCGAAGAATTTCGAGAATGAAGCAATCCGCGGAGGCAGTGCCTGATAAGGCGGATAATAAAGGGTCAACCACAAGTCGGGCGGTGCCCACCCCTTGAACACATGTACGAGGCGCCCGGTGCGCAAATGCTCCGAGACATGAAAGTTCGGCAGCATGGCAACGCCTGCGCCATCCGCTGCCATGTCGGCCAGGACCTCGCCATTGTTGGCGCTGAAGGCACGCCCTGCCGATATCGTCATGCTCAAGCCGCCGTCCGAAAGCACCCAGTTCTCTCGCCGACTTTCGCCGCTATAGGCGAGGCAATCGTCTGGTGTCAGCTCATTTGGATGCTGCATGTCGACAAACCGACTTCCCGGTGCGGCAACCAGAATGCGCGGTACGACGCGGATTTTTCTCCATATCGTGAACTTGTCCGACGGCTGAATTGAGATGCGGATTGCCAGATCGTAGTCGTCATCGACGATATTCACCAGTCCGTCGGACAGTGAGATCTCAAAGCCCATCTTCGGGTACCGCTCTTTGAAGCCGGAGAGGATCGGTGGCAGCACCGCCTTGCCGAACCACGTCGGCGCACTGATCCTGAGACGCCCTTCGTCGGCCTTGTGGGCGTTCATCACATCGCGGCGCGCCTCTTCGAGCGTCTTTACCGCTGGCTGGATCTGTGCGGCGAAGATCGCGCCGTCTGTGGTTAGGGAGACCTGGCGCGTCGTCCGCACGAAGAGTTGCACCCCAAGTTCCGCCTCGAGCGCGGCAATGGCACGCGTGACGGCTGCGGGCGTCATGTCCAGTTCGCGGGCAACCTGAGCGAAGTTTCGCTTTTCGGCTGCAAGGAGGAAGGTTCGCAGAGCTTTGTAATCGTTCATTGGGATTGTTTCAAAAAGAGCAACGCACTCGAAACGAATATTGCAATTCTCGGGCGTGATCAATCGGCCTAGATATTCGTCAACAGCCAAACACTAACGGCGACTTTGAAAGGCAAGGACATGATCAAGGATATCAAGGGACTGCATCACGTAACCTCCATGGCTTCGAATGCGCGTCAGAACAATCGCTTCTTCACTGACACGCTGGGCCTGCGCCGCGTCAAGCAGACCGTCAACTTCGACGACCCGAACGTCTACCACCTTTACTACGGCGACCAGAACGGCTCCGCAGGCACCGTCATGACGTACTTCCCGTTCCCTAACATGATGCTGGGTCGTCCCGGTGTTGGCGAGGTCGGGGAAACGCAGTTCTCCGTGCCAAAGGGGGCATTGAGGTTCTGGCAGGATCGGTTTACCGCGCACGGTGTCGATGGCTTGAAAACTGAAACCGTCTTTGGCGCCAACAGACTTCATTTCAAGGGTCCGGACGGGGACAGCCTGGCGCTGATTGAATCTGCCGATGATAACCGCGCGCCATGGCTGGCGGACGGCATTCCGAGCGATGCAGCTATCCTCGGATTTGCTGGCGCCCGGTTTAGCCTGCACGATACCGCCGCGACAGAAGAGCTTCTGGGCTTCATGGGCTATCAACGCGCCGGGAAGGAGGGTGACGTGACCCGCTTTATCATTCCCAATGGAAACGGCGCTGACACGATTGATGTCGCAGCGCTGCCGAAAACGCCGTTTGCCCGTCAGGGCGCCGGTTCGGTCCACCATATAGCCTTTGCCGTAGAGAACCGCGAAAAGCAGCTCGAAGTTCGCAAGGCACTGATGGACACCGGTTATCAGGTTACGCCAGTCATTGACCGCGATTATTTCTGGGCAATCTACTTCAGGACGCCGGGTGGCGTGCTGTTTGAGATTGCCACGAACGAGCCGGGGTTTAACCGGGACGAGGACACAGCACATCTGGGCGAGGTGCTTAAGCTGCCCAGCCGATATGAGGAATTTCGGGACCAGATCCAGGCAAATCTCGAACCACTGGCGGCCTGACAATACCATTGAACAGGGCGTCTCAAATTCGGGACGCCATATATCTGTCCAGGCGGCGCCATGACGCTTTTGCAACTAAGATTCTCAGACATTCGACTACGCCCTGTGTCCTGTCCAACAATCGATAACTGAGCCCCAAAACATCGTACATATAGATTTCGAGGGAGAGATGCCAATGGATCAATTGGGAGCAATCAGGGCCTTTGTGCGCGTCGTCGAGGCCGGATCCTTTGCAAAGGCCGCAGATACGATGGGTGCGCCGCGGTCCTCCGTGAGTAAGCTTGTTCAGGATCTTGAGGCAAGCTTGAGTCTGAAACTGCTAGAACGAACGACGCGTTCACTTGCCGTGACACCTGAGGGCCTTGCTTATTACGAGCGCGCCATCCGCCTGATCGCCGATTTCGATGAAATGAACAACGAGGCGACCCGTGGGCGCCTGGCCACCAGGGGGAAACTTCGGGTTGATATAGGAGGGACCTTCGCCAATACCGTTCTGATCCCTCGGTTGCCAGAGTTTTACGCCCTCTATCCAGAGATCGAGTTGCATCTTGGTGTAACAGAACGTCAGGCCGACATTGTTGAGGAGGGAATAGATTGCGTAATACGTGCCGGCGATCTACCCAGCGCATCTCTCGTTGCGAAGAAACTATGCAGCGTCGAGATAGTGACCTGTGCCACCCCGTCATACCTCGAAAAATACGGCGTGCCAGCTTCGCCATCGGATCTGCAGCGTGATCATATTTTCGTTCAGTACTTTTTCGCACGCAGCTTGAAAGCTGCACCCGTCCGACTAATGAATGGTAACGAGAAGTTAGAAATCTACAGCCCCATCAAGCTCTCCACCAGTGATGCGACCGCGCATTTGCATGGAATATTAGCAGGACTGGGTATTGGACAGACATTTGAATTCCTGGCACGACCACATATTGCTCGTGGCGCCCTGGTCCCTATCATGAACGATTGGGCGCCACCACGTTATCCTGTTCACATAGTCAGGCCGGCGGGCCGGTTTCCGAGTGTTAAGTATCAGGTCTTTGCAGACTGGGTCGCGGGCGTGTTTTCTGCCTACGACGATGCACCGCCCCGTCCTGACAGCTTTATCCATATTCATGGATAGTGACTCCACAACTACGGGCTTCTCCAATCAATCCTTTGAAGGTATTCCCCGCAACTGATGTAAGCCCTCGTCTGACGGCACGGCCTGTATGATAGCTTTATCCCGTTTGGGAGTCGGCTGTATCGGCTCGGGATCGTGTAAACACCTGCAATTTGGAACAACGGTTGTTGAAAGCAAATAAAAGACGATGTGAACTCGGTATGGAGCCTTTGCGCCGAAGGCGTATTCACTATCTGGTCGCATCGTTCGTCAACGGCAGACTGGCAGGCATTGCGGGGAATACACACGGCTCAACGGCCGGCTGCTGTCTCGCGCAAAGCCAGTTCCAACCAAATCGATTCACGACGAACAGCGTGCCCATGGACACCGGGAGCTATTTCAAGACGTCCTCCCCGAATGAAGCTTCCTTCAGAAATTTTCGGAACGGGCGGTCGCGTAGCGCAACCCCGTGTGACGTTCACAGGCCAGCCGGACCGCAGAGCAATTATTGCGATAAAGGCAATTCATTCGCAATTAATATTGCAATTCCGCAGGGGGGCAAGTCACGCTACGTTTCCTTTCAGCAGCCGAGGCAGCGATTGAACGGAAGCCCTCGGGTCTTACAAGTCGTGTCCCAGGACATGGCGTTCGTCCGACAGGTCCTGCTCATTTCATAACCGGCCGCATTCGCGGTCCAAAACAACCGAAGAGGAATTACCATGTCCAAGCTTGAAGTCCTGACCCCCGCCAACAGCCAGCTCATTTTCATCGATCAGCAGCCGCAGATGGCCTTCGGCGTCCAGTCGATCGACCGCCAGACGCTGAAAAACAACGTTGTCGGCTTGGCCAAGGCTGCCAGGATTTTCAACGTGCCAACCACGATCACCACCGTCGAGACCGAAAGCTTCTCCGGCAACACCTTCCCCGAACTTTTGGCAGTCTATCCGCAGAATGACATCCTTGAACGCACCTCGATGAACTCCTGGGATGATCAGAACGTACGCGATGCGCTGGCAAAAAATGCTGCCAACGGCCGCAAGAAGATTGTCGTCTCCGGTCTATGGACAGAAGTCTGCAACACGACTTTTGCACTCTCTGCACTGCATGACGTCCCGGAGTACGAGATCTACATGGTCGCCGATGCTTCCGGCGGCACGTCTTCCGATGCGCACAAATATGCAATGGACCGCATGGTGCAGGCTGGCGTCATACCCGTCACCTGGCAGCAGGTTTTGCTCGAATGGCAGCGCGACTGGGCTCGCAAGGAAACCTACGATGCGGTCACCACACTGGTGAAAGAGCATTCCGGCGCTTACGGCATGGGAATCGATTACGCGATCACGCACGTCCATGGTGGTGCCGAACGCGTTGGCCATGGCAACCGCATCGGCCCGAACCCCGCGAAGTAAGCCAAATCGACCGCTCCGGTGATCATCGGAGCGGTTGTCCGTTTTAACGAGGGTGACTCTCATGAAAATCTATCTTCTATCTCTTGGCGCTGGTCTTCTGGTCGGCATCGTCTACAGCCTTCTCAACGTACGCTCTCCGGCTCCGCCGGTGATCGCGCTTGTCGGGCTACTTGGCATCCTCGTCGGCGAACAGATCGTCCCGCTGGCGAAGACGCTCTGGAGTAAGGAGCCTGCTGCGGTCTCTTGGCTCAATCAGGTCAAGCCGCATATGTTTGGGCACCTCCCCAAGGGTGGGGCCCGTCATGATGTTGCCCACAACGCAGAACCCCGGGTAGAGGAGGAGAGCTGATGACGACGCGTCGGACCTTTCTCGGAGGGGCGTCGAGCCTGGCGTTCTCGAGCCTCTTCTCAACGGCCAATGCTGCCGATCCCAAAAAAACCGGAGTAGACACCATGCATCCCGACCTGATCCTCCATAACGGTCGCTTCACGACCCTTGACCGTACCAATCCGAGCGCGACAGCGGTGGCCATCAAGGACGGTCTGTTCATGGAAGTCGCCACCGATGCTGAGATCTTGGCACTCGAAGGTCCGGATACGAAGATCGTGAACCTGAAGGGCAAGCGCGTCCTGCCTGGCTTGATCGACAATCATACTCATGTCGTGCGCGGCGGGTTAAACTTCAACATGGAACTACGGTGGGATGGCGTTCGCTCGCTGGCCGATGCGATGGACATGCTGAAACGGCAGGTGGCGGTTACGCCCGCCCCGCAATGGGTGCGTGTCGTCGGCGGCTTCACTGAACACCAGTTTGCGGAGAAGCGTCTGCCGACCATTGAGGAAATCAATACGGTCGCGCCAGATACCCCAGTGTTCCTCCTGCACCTTTATGACCGAGCGCTCCTCAACGGCGCGGCCCTGCGTGCCGTTGGCTACACCCGCGACACGCCGAACCCGCCTGGTGGCGAAATCACCCGCGATGCCAATGGCAATCCGACCGGCCTGCTGCTCGCCAAGCCGAACGCCGGCATCCTCTATTCGACGCTCGCCAAGGGTCCGAAGCTGCCTCTCGATTATCAAGTCAATTCCACCCGCCACTTCATGCGCGAGCTGAACAGGCTTGGTGTGACCGGTGTCATCGATGCAGGTGGTGGCTTCCAGAATTATCCTGATGATTATGAGGTGATCCAGAAACTCTCCGACGAAAACCAGATGACGGTTCGTCTCGCCTACAATCTCTTCACGCAAAAGCCAAAGGAAGAGAAAGAGGACTTTCTCAAATGGACGTCTTCGGTCAAATACAAGCAGGGAAATGATTACTTCCGCCACAATGGCGCGGGCGAAATGCTGGTCTTTTCCGCAGCCGATTTCGAGGACTTCCGCCAACCGAGGCCGGAAATGGCCCCGGAAATGGAGGGAGAGTTGGAAGAGGTGGTGCGGGTTCTGGCAGAAAACCGTTGGCCATGGCGCCTGCACGCTACCTATGACGAGACGATCACCCGTGCGCTGGATGTCTTTGAAAAGGTCAACAAGGATATACCGCTGGAAGGCCTGAACTGGTTCTTTGACCATGCGGAGACGATTTCTGATCGCTCTATCGACCGTATCGCAGCGCTTGGCGGTGGCATCGCCACCCAGCATCGCATGGCCTATCAGGGCGAGTATTTCGCCGAGCGTTACGGACACGGCGTAGCCGAAGCCACCCCACCGATCCGCAAGATGCTGGACAAGGGCGTCAACGTTTCCGCCGGCACGGACGCCACCCGCGTCGCTTCCTATAATCCGTGGGTGTCGCTCTCATGGATGGTCACGGGCAAGACCGTTGGCGGCATGCAGCTCTACCCGCGTGCCAACTGCCTTGATCGCGAGACGGCTCTGCGCATGTGGACTGAAAAAGTCACTTGGTTTTCGAACGAAGAAGGCAAGAAAGGTCGCATCGAGAAAGGCCAGTTCGCTGACCTTGTCGTTCCCGATAAGGACTTCTTCTCCTGCGCCGAGGACGAGATCTCGTTCCTGGTATCGGAGCTGACCATGGTCGGCGGCAAGATCGTCTATGGCGCGGGTGACTTCAAAACGCTCGACGAGAATGACGTGCCGCCGGCGATGCCGGACTGGTCACCGGTGCGCAAGTTCGGTGGGTATGCTGCATGGGGCGAGCCGGAAGGTGCTGGCGCGCGATCTCTACGGCGCACGGCGATCTCAACCTGTGGCTGCGCCAGCGATTGCGGCGTGCATGGTCACGACCATGCGGGAGCCTGGACCTCGAAACTGCCGATCGCCGACCTCAAGGGTTTCTTCGGCGCTCTTGGCTGCTCTTGCTGGGCAGTCTGATCCTGTCCTCGCTTGGGCGGCCTCTGTTCGCCCAAGCGATCGCGATCCCATAATTGCAATATTGGCAATTAAATCGAAACTATTGCTGCAATTGTTGCCAGAGCGATCACCGGCCAATATCGCTCCATCAAACACGGCCGCTCGATCACCTCAGCGACCATAAAGGAGAAGATATGACCTACCAATCCCATATATCGAATTCAGCCCTGAGTGGACTGGCACGTGTCGTTGGCTCTCCCATTACGAGAAGGGTATCGCTACTTGCTCTTTGCGCTGCCTACATCCAGGGTCCACTCACCAAGATCTTTGATTTCAATGGCGCGCTTGCCGAGATGGATCATTTTGGTCTCCGCCCTGCCGCCTTCTTTGCGGTTACCGTCATCGCGTTCGAGCTCATGGCCTCAGCGATGGTGGTCTCGGGCTTCCTGCGCTGGGCAGGCGCCCTCGCGCTTGCAGGCTTTACGCTTCTCGCAACGCTCATCGCTCTTCGTTTCTGGGAAATCGCGCCCGGTATGGACCGTATGATGGCGACGAACGCCTTCTTCGAACACATCGGTCTGGCCGGTGCATTCATCTTCGTTGCAGCGGTTGACCTTGCAAAGGGAGCGGGCAAATGAGCACCACGAAATCATCTGGGGGCACCTTTGCTCCTCTCGCACAGCCCGTCTTCGCGGTTCTGTGGATTGCAACGGTTCTCGGCAATACCGGAAGCTTCATGCGCGACGTCGCCAGCTCCTGGCTGATGACGGATCTCTCGGCATCGCCTGGCGCGGTCGCCATGGTTCAGGCGGCCGGAACATTGCCGATCTTTCTTCTAGCGATACCTGCAGGCGTTCTCACCGACATTCTCGATCGACGCAAGTTCCTGATTGCGGTCCAGCTGCTGCTGGCCTCCGTCAGTATCTCGCTGATGGTTCTGTCCCAGACCGGAATGCTCTCTGTCAGTGCCCTGATCGGTCTTACATTCCTCGGGGGCATCGGCGCGGCGCTCATGGGGCCGACCTGGCAGGCGATCGTGCCGGAACTGGTCAAGCGTGAGGACGTGAAAAGCGCAGTGGCACTCAACTCGCTCGGCATCAATATTGCTCGCTCGATTGGCCCCGCCGGCGGCGGCCTGCTTCTCGCAGCCTTCGGTGCGGGTATTACCTATGGCGCAGACGTCGCAAGTTATATCTTCGTGATCGCTGCGCTGGTCTGGTGGCCGCGCGCCAAGAATGCCAACGATGCGTTGCAGGAAAACTTTTTCGGCGCATTCCGAGCCGGGCTACGTTACACCCGGTCCAGCCGCCCGCTACATGTCATCCTTCTGAGGGCCGCGATCTTCTTCGCTTTTGCCAGTGCAGTATGGGCTCTTCTTCCTCTCGTTGCCCGCCAATTGCTGGGTGGCGATGCCAGCTTCTACGGTATTCTGCTTGGTGCGGTCGGTGCTGGTGCGATCGGTGGAGCGTTGGTCATGCCGAAGCTGCGCGAAAACCTGAGCTCGGATGGTCTGCTTCTTGGCGCAGCGATGATCACCGCAGTCGTCATGGGTGTCCTGTCGCTCTCCCCGCCGAAGATCGTCGCCATTATCGCTCTTCTATTTCTCGGTGGTGCTTGGATCACCGCCCTGACGACGTTTAATGGGGCAGCCCAGGCTGTTCTTCCCAACTGGGTGCGTGGGCGCGGTCTTGCTGTCTATCTGACCGTATTCAACGGAGCCATGACGGCAGGCAGCCTCGGCTGGGGTGCTGTGGGCGAGGCCGTTGGCATTCAGACGACATTGCTTATCGGTGCAGCTGGCTTGCTCGTCGCGGGGCTCATCATGCACCGCGTAAAGCTCCCGGCTGGTGACGCCGACATGGTGCCGTCCAACCACTGGCCGGAACCGCTGGTCGCCGAGCCTGTCGCCCATGACCGCGGTCCTGTCCTGATCCTCATCGAGTACAAGGTCGAGAAAGAGCATCGTTCTGCCTTCCTGCGTGCTCTCGACCACCTTTCTCGCGAACGCCGCCGCGATGGTGCCTATGGGTGGGGTGTGACCGAAGACTCCGCGGATCCGGAAAAGATCGTCGAGTGGTTCATGGTGGAATCCTGGGCTGAACACCTTCGCCAGCACAAGCGGGTTTCCAACGCCGATGCCGATCTGCAGGGAAAGGTTCTGACCTACCATGTTGGTCCGGCCAAACCGGTTGTTCGTCATTTCCTGACGATCAATCGGCCAGGGGTGGCGTAAATAATCAAGGGCAGGGCGGCTTCAGCCGTCCTTTCCATTATGCCGTTTAGCGCAGTAAAGTCGAACTATTGATGCAATTGTTATCAGGCGGGTTTCGCTGGACGGTATGGCCACACTGCGCGGTACCATCGCTGCGCCACGCAACGGCAAGGCCACTGGGTCGCATCTCCTTGAGATGTCATCGCTGGCAGGGTTAAGTTGCAACGGTTTGTCACCGTTGGATTTCCGACACATTCTCTGGGCATGTCAGGTTGTTTCTGACTGACGGCGAATGAATGGTAGTGTCAGTGGTCGTTTTTCAAGAAACATCGATTGCGGCACGCATTTGATGTCACCTTAATATAAATGGAACGAGCGAATACAAAGCGTGTTACAATGCACGGGTCGACCGCGCCCTTCGAGGCAGATCGGCATTGCTGCCGAGTAATGACTTGCTCCGCGAGTCTTCGGTCCCTGAGGGCCAAATCATGTCCGAGACGCCGATTGTGCACTTCGAGGCGGCGAGCACGCTTGCCGTTGTCGTGTCATCCAACGAACCGTTGCTGTTCCTGTCCGATGACCTCAAGGTGATAGCGGCGAGTGCGTCTTTCTGCCGGGCCTTTGGGATCAACCCTGTGACGGTTCCTGGTACATTGCTCAGCGAACTTGGGGATGGGGAATGGGCGATGCCCACGCTTGCCTCGCTTCTCAAAGCCACGGCTTCTGGAAGTGCGAACATAGAAGCCTACGAAATCGAGCTCAATCGGCCCGATCAGGAAGTCCGATACTTGGTGGTCAACGCCCGAACGCTGGATGATGGGGACCTCGATCATATTCGCTTGCTTCTGGCCGTAACCGACGTGACTGACATGCGGGCGGAAGCGAGGCTGAAAGACAATCTGGTACGTGATAAGGCCATCCTGCTTCAGGAGGTCCAGCACAGGGTAGCGAATAGTCTCCAGATTATCGCGAGCGTACTGATGCAGAGCGCGCGTCGTGTTCAGTCGGAGGAAGCGCGCGGCCATCTCCACAATGCCCACAGCCGGGTCATGTCGATCGCTGCCCTGCAACGCCAGCTTTCATCCTCACCCGGCGGCAACGTGGAACTGCATGCGTATTTCACGCAGCTAGCCCTAAGTCTTGGTGCTTCAATGATCGCAGACCCTGACCGGCTATCGATCCAAGTGATGGTCGATGACAGTGCCGTCGAGGCTGACGTATCTGTGAGCTTTGGGCTAATCGTCACCGAGCTTGTGATCAATGCTCTCAAACACGCCTTTCCCGATGATCGAACTGGCCTGATCGAGATCAACTATCGGTCGTCAGGCAAGGGCTGGACACTTTCCATTGCTGATAACGGTATCGGCATGCGGGTGGGCGCTGGTGCACCTAAGGCTGGACTTGGAACGGGTATTATCGAAGCTCTCGTCAAAAACCTCGGCGGTGTAATAGAGGTGAGCGATGCAGCTCCCGGCACTGTCGTAACAATTCGCCATCGGGACACCGCAGGTCTCCTGCCCGACATTTCTACAGCAGCATAGGAACGAAGTTGCGCTGCATACCGTTAACGATTCCCGGCCTTGGGGCCCACCCTCACATTTCGAGTGAACGATGAAAAACGGCAAAGCGGTCGTCCTGATTGTCGAAGACAGCGCGATGATCCGAATGGGTGCGGTGGACATAGTGCTCTCGGCGGGTTACGAGGCGCTTGAAGCATCCGATGCGGACGAGGCAATCCGCATTCTTGAGGCACGAGATGACATCGATCTGGTGTTCACAGATGTACAGATGCCGGGGACGATGGACGGAATCAAACTATCCCACTGCATCCGGGACCGATGGCCGCCTGTGAAGCTGATAGTCGCATCCGGTGCAGCCATTCTCGAGGAAAGCAGTCTGCCTTTTGGCAGCAGGTTTTTCTCGAAGCCTTATGACGACCATGTGATCGCGGACGCTATGGCCCGCCTGCTTTCCAGCGACGACGTTCTTCATACACCGCCTACTGCTTGAGCCTGCCTGTTAGGCTTCACCATATCACCTACCGAGCAGCGATAGCGCGGCGACGGCTCCCCGTGGGCAACATCCGGGTGATCGCACACGAATTCTCCGCAAAGAGAAGGGTCGCAGCGTTGCCTTCGTCACCGGCCCAGGCGCTTGTGGTTCTCCTTCTCGCAAGCTCCGCACTGGCCGGCGTGGCGAGCATCGTTTCTGTACTACAGACAGATTTGCTGACGCGCCCATCAACCACAGGTTTGAACGATACGCCATTCGTGAGGTCGAGCGTGGCCGTTTCGACGTTTCAATGGGCGACCGTAAATGGATAATTCGGGAGAAAGATTACTTGAGGTTGCCGATATCGAAACGGAAGCCCTCAATCTGACTGGACGCAGCCTCGAAAACAAAAAGCATTTTGAGGACGCCTTTCTTTATGCGAGCGGGAAAACATCGGCAGGACAAGCGCCGGGTGACGGGGACGCTGGAGGGGCTTCTTCCTTCCGCTACGAGCGGCACCACCAGGCTCGAGGTGCTAGCACCTCTCTATGGAATGCGCGCTGTGCTTCTGGTACTGTAGGCGTTGCAGTACCGTTGGGGGGCAGCCATGTCTTTGCTTGCTTTGCATCATGTATCGATCATCACCGCCGACCTTGGTCAATCACTACCGTTTTATCGCGACGCGTTCGGCCTGACCGAAATCGCGCGGCCGAATTTCTCCATAAGCGGTGCCTGGCTGGCCTGCGGCGATCTGCAGGTCCATCTTGTCGAGTATCCCGAAGGCACATTCCGAAAGAACCCTTCTATCGATCGCAACGACTGGCATTTCGCATTCCGCACAGATGATTTCGACGGCGCCATCCAGCGACTAATGCGATTGGGTTTCCGCGAGGACCTGCCCCAGGACGATCCGCGTTGTCTGCTGATCTTTCGCTTCGGCCTGACCGGTTTCCCGCAACTCTATCTGCGTGACCCCGACTTGAATGTCATCGAGATCAACGGAGCGTCAAGAGCAGAGTCTTACGATTAACTGCCAAGCGACATGGGTCCCCCGGTGTGATGACCACTGGCGAAAATTCCATTTCGTCAGTGGTCTGTGTAAGGACCCATGGTTCCTCCGACCATGTTGAGAGCCATCTCCCAAAGCCGATCTGCATTGGCGCCTGTCGAACGCATAGGCAGCGACACCCTCAAGTTTGCCTTCTGGTCGGTGCGCCACCAATGGGGCTTGCTGGCAGTTGTCAAAGTAATTACCGTTTAGCCGTGCATGGAGGCGGGGCAGCTGTCGTCGACAATCGCGACAGTCCCTCACACTCCAGTACCTCCTGCATAGCGGTCCATACCTATATCCGTAGACGTGGCGCGTCGATGAATTTCGGCCATAGTGGTGTGGAAAACTGCGTTGCGTGTCTCGAGTTCAGCATGTGCGGCGAGATGCGCCGGGACAAGTTCGCGGATCTCGGCCAGTATCGCAGCCTCATCAATCAGTTGCAACTTGCCTGCATTGAAAACAATCTGTCCTGCGACCATGACCGTTTCAATGGAAGAGCCATTTTCTGCGTAGACGAGATGCTTGGCGATGTCGTTGAGAGGCGTGAAGCTGAGAGTTGTGAGGTCAAGGATCAACAGATCGGCGGCTTTGCCAATTTCGAGTGAACCAGTCACATTTTCCAGCATGGCACTGCGTGCTCCGCCGATCGTCGCCATGGTGAGTATCTCGTCAGCTCGAATCCACTGATCGTGATCCGGGCCGGAGACGCTGTGGATCAGTCCGGCCACCCGCATGACGTCGAAGACGCGAGCGGTGTCATTCGACGAAACGCCATCGGTTCCAAGACCAATGGTTACGCCCGCATTCATCAGGTGGCGAATGGGAGCAATCCCCGCCCCCAGTTTTTGGTTGGAAATGGCATTATGGGCAATTGAACATCCGGCATTGCCCATCATTTCCATGTCGCTCTCACTCACCCAAACAGAATGGGCGATTGTGGTATTGCGCGACAGGACGCCGAGATCACGCATATAGCCGATCAGGCTCTTGCCGTAAATTTGATGTCCAGTTACGGCCTGTGTCTTGGTTTCCAAGATATGTGTATGCAGCGGAACGCCCATCTCCACAGCCAGCGCATGGCAAGCCTGCAGCAAATCCGGAGTGCAGCGTTGCGGCGCCGAAGGTGCGATCATGAAGTTGAGCCGACCGGCCTTGCCATGCAATGAGGAAAATGCGGAACGACAATAATCGATATAGGCCTCGGCTGACATGGGCGGGCCAAAATCAAGCTTTTCCTGCAGATGGCGCGGCATGATCTCGCGGGCGAAGGGCAAGGCATCCAATGTGTGTACGTTCATGGCGGCGCTGGACACATTGGCGCGAATACCCGCATCGTCATAGGCCCTGAATACCGTTGATAGCCGTGAGAGATCATGTACCGGCGGATCAAAAAAATCGTCGCAAATCGTTGTGACGCCATTGCGCAACGAGTCCATGGCAAGAAGAAGGCTGCGCAGATAAAGCAGCCTTTCATTAATGACGGGGCCCATCAATAATGGGTAGGCGTAGAGCAACCAGATTTCCAATGGCATGCCTTCATATCGCCCGCGAAAAAACGTTTCGCTTGAATGGGTATGCGCATTGATGAGGCCCGGCATGATGAGACGGCTTTGGCCGTCGATAAGGGTGGCACTCGGTTGGGCGGCGAGATTTTGGCCGATAGCAGCAATGCGCCCGTCCTCTATCAGAATATCGCCTTCGAACGGCTTGGTTCCGTTCTGAGGACACATCGTCAACAGGGTGGCATTCTTGATCAGCGTCTGAAGCATAGGCGTGTCCTGTTCGTCGTGCCGTCGCACCGGTTCCGAAGTGGAGCGACGCGAGGCTGGTGTCTATTGATCGCGTAGCTCACCGAAGCCGCTGGCAGCTTTGGTACCTCCGCGCAGGTGCGTGCTGAGCCAGATGCCGAGAACAGTGGCCAAATAGGGCAAAGCGAGCAGCAGGTCGTGGGGGACACGATCGCCGAAAGCCAGCTGAGCCCTGATGCCGAGAGCGCCGACAATGGCAAAGAACATGGCCGCCAGAGTCGCGCCGATGGGATGTCCGGCCCCGAATATGACCGCAGCAAACCCCATGAAGCCACGACCGGCCGTCATGTTTTGGGCAAATATCTGAAGGCTTCCCGCAGCAAGTTCAGCACCCGCCAGCGCACAAAGCACGCCGCCAACCATCAATGCAATGAGGCGCATGACAGCCGGGTTGACGCCGACACTGCGCGCAGCGAAAGGGTGCTCGCCAGCAGCAGCCAAGCGCAGGCCGAAACGAGTCCGGCGCAATATAACCCACATTGCAAAGACGATTGCAGGCATGATCAAAACAAGGATAGACAAGGAGCCGAATGATCCAAAAGCGGAACCGATGCGGGGCAGGCCAAATGGTGCGCTTACAGCCGCCTGCGTGCCGAATATGGATTGCACGGCGAGTGCAGTGCCACCCAGCCCCAAACCGGTCAGCCCCAACCCCGCGATAATCTGGTTGGCCTTGAGCTTTTCCACTACAAACCAGAACAGGATTGATCCAAGCACGCAGACGATAATTGCGCCCAGAAGGGCAAGCCAGATCGATTGTGTGAGCACAATGCCAAGAATGGTTGTGCAGGCACCTGCAATCATCAGACCTTCAAGGCCCAGATGCCAGACACCTGTTCGTTGAGCAATCACACCGGCAAGTGTTACGTAAATCAAAGGAGTGCCTGAGCGCAGAATAGCGATTACGAAGTCTTCCATATCCGTCCTCCAATTTTCGCTATCCGGTCGACGGTACTGGATTTTGCGGTGATGAAAAGAGCGATGGCTGCGTTGATAATGTCGATTGCCGAAGAGGGTAGGCCAGCCATGATGGGCAGGTAGAGAGCGGCAGACGCAAGCCCGCCAAAGAAAAGTGCCACGAAGGCCGTGCCGACAACCGAGAAGTTGGCAACGAGAGCGATCAGAATCGCGGTGAAGCCATGACCGGGTAGGAAACCACCGGTCAGCCGTCCATTTGGCCCCATGAATTCGATGGTTCCTGCAAGACCGGCAAGCGCACCGCTGAGGAGAAAACTTGCAAGTCCTATGCGCCATGTCCGCGCGCCTTGCCACTCGACCATTGTCGGATTTCGACCAGCAAGGCCGGAAACTATCCCGAAGGCGGTCCGATTAACCAGAAACCACATCGCAAGGCCGACAATAACGGCGATGATGATGATCATTGGAGACAGTCCGAGCGAGTCGCTGATCCGGTAGGCACCCGCAAGTGGACGGCTTGATGCCTGCTGTCCGGTTCCTGATGGATCTTTAAGAGGCCCGGCGGTGACATAGAGCAGGACGAGACCTGCGATAAAATTTCCCATCAGGGTAGTTATCACTTCGTCAGCACCTGATTTCAGCCGCAGAAGTCCTGGCCAAAGTGCCCAGAGTGCACCGCCTGTCATGCCCGCAAGGAAGCAGGCCGTGACAAGGACAGGTGCCGATGCGCCATTGAGCCATTCCGCCATGAAAGCGGCTGCAATGGCTCCCATGTAGAACTGGCCCTGAGCACCGATATTGAAATAGCCCGCTCGAAAGGAGACGGCTACACCCACAGCGGTGATAAACAGCGGGAGCCCCCAGCGAAGTATCTGTTGCAGTGCGCCTGGTCTGAGGAAGGCGCCATCCGCGATAGACTGAAACATCAAGGGAGCAGAATAGCCAGCGGCCTGAAAGATGATGCCGCAAAGCGCAAGACCCAGCATGATGAAGATCAGCGCACGGAAAACGGTTACGAGCCGATCGATCATCTCAGCACTCCTGTCATGGCTGCGCCGACTGCGGCAAGATCATAGGGGGGGCGGAATTCGGCGACGATGCGCCCGGACAGCATGACAATGATACGGTCCGAAATATCGAAGATTTCGTCTAGATCCGACGAGATGAACAATAAACCACAACCGCGTGCTCGCGCATTGCGCATCGAGTCCCATACAAAAGAGGTCGCGCCGATATCCAGACCACGGGTGGGCTGCGCTGCAAGAATAAGACGGGCATCTTCATCCATCTCGCGCGATAGGATTACCTTCTGGGCGTTTCCTCCCGAAAGGGAACCAGCGCGCTGTCTCACATCGGAATAACGGACATCCCATTGCTTCAAGGCGCTATCGCATTGCTTGCGAATAGCAGAGGGGCTGATAGTGGATAAAAGCGGTGTCTGAAGAAGACTTCGTGCGGACCAATTTTCCCAAAGGGAACTGGTCATGCTAAGTCCTTCAACATTCCGCTCAAAGGGAATGACGCGCAGCCCGATCGCGCGTCTTGCCGCGAGCGGGGTGTCGGTCACATTCGTGCTGTCGATGGAAATCTCACCGTTGACGATATTCGCCAATGCCGAAATTGCGCGCACCAGTGTCCTTTGTCCATTTCCCTCAATGCCCGCAACACCGATAATTTCTCCGGGACGGATGTCGAGGGTGATCCCGTCGAGCGCAGGACCTTCGGGGTCGGGTCGCGTGGAAACGTTACGCAACTTGAGGACCGGCGCCGCAGTGATGTCCGCTTGCCTTTCGGTATGCGGGAGCAGCGTTGTTCCGGTCAAAGCGGCCTTGGCTTCCGGATTGAGATTGCGGGCAGCAGCTGGCCCGATAATAAGCTCTGCCAGCCGGTTCGCATCAATCCCATTGCTGGCAAGAGGCCCATCAACGAGCTTACCGCCACGCAGAACCGTGACGGTATCTGCAATTGCCAGAACTTCTCGAATTTTGTGCAAGATAAGGATCACGGTCACGCCGCGCTCCTTGAGACGCCTCACTCGTTCGAAAAGTTTCTCGGCACCTTCAGGAGAAAGAACCGCTGTGGGTTCATCCAGGATGAGCAGCTTTGCGTCCGAAACGAGAGCTCTTGCGATTTCAACCCCTTGCTGGGTCTCGACTGGTAGGTCGCGAATGCGCTGCCTCGCACTCACCTTCACGTCGAGCGCGTCGAGGTGGAGCTGCCACCGCTTTTCAAGTTTTTCCTTTGTAAAGAATCTTCCGCCTTCCGCGCCAAACTGCATTGCTTCGGCGACCGTGAAAGAGGGGGGTAGCGCGAAGCTCTGGTGGACGAGTTCAACACCCGAACGCCGGGCATCCCTGACGTTGCCGCCTGCAAGCGGGCGACCGTCGACCTTGATCTCACCCGATGCAGGGCGAACCAGACCGGCCAGGACGCGGGCAAACGTCGTCTTGCCCGCACCATTCTGGCCGACCACCGCGTGGATCATGCCACGTTCAAAAACGGCTCCGACATTAGAGAGCGCGAGGACATGACCGTAGCGAACGGTCACGTCGCGGCATTCAAATATTGGGGGGCTAAGTTTTGTCATCGCGGCTTGATCCAGTCGAAGTTCACAGCTTTGTATTGAACGGAACCTTCAATGATCCGTTAAGAATTGCTGCTCGTGCCGCTGCAATCTCTGGCTCCACTTCCTTTGCCCTGGCAACAATGTCAGCTGGCCCCTGTTCGGCGAAGAGTGGCGACGGGATGAAGTCGATAACGCCTGTTCCCAAACCGGTATGCTCATGGGTTCCGCCAGCAAATTCGCTGCCAAATGCCTTCTTTACCTCGTTATAGAGCGAGGTTCCGAAGTCGAGGCCGACGATTGAAATTACGGATTTTGGACCTTGCGGGAATTGAGCGGGATCAAGGACGCTCACCAGACGGCCTTCCGTCTCTTTTGCTGCGGCAATGATACCGAAATCTGTTGCTGCAGCATCAGTCTGGATGAAGTCAATGCCACTTGAATACATCTGTGTCGCGATCTCCTGACCTTTTGCCGGGTCTTGAAAAGATCCTGCGAACGCGATTTTGACGGATGCATCCGGACGCACGGACAAGGCACCTGCCTTGAATGCATTATAGTCGGCATTGATTGGCGGAATGGACACGCCTCCGATGAAACCAAGCTTGCCCGACTTGCTCACGCGCGCAGCAAAAATGCCGGAGAGATAACAGCCGAGATAGTAATCATAGGACACCGTCACGACATTGGGGATTGCTGGCTCGAAGGGATCAGCGAAAAGTTGAATCCACTTGGTATCGGGGTAAGAAGGGGCGAGCGCTTTGAAGGGTTCTGCTACCTCGTTGAAGGTCGAAACGATCACTGCCGCGCCAGCATCGCCGAGAGTACGGAAAATGGTCTCATAGGTCGCCGGGTCTTGAGCGTATACGGCGCGATATTGGAACCCCAGCTCTTTGGAAAGTTGTGTGAGCCTGGCGATCATCGAGTCCACGGGACCGGCATCACCCGCTGCCTGCGTGTGAACCAGCGCGACAAGGCCGCCCGCAGCGCGCGCGTCCGTTGTCAGTCGGCCACCTGCGATTGTCATGGCGGCCAATCCGGCCGAGGCCTTGAGGAATGTGCGGCGACCGACCGGCCTATGCAACATATTCATTTCATTTGAAGTCTTGTTGGTCATGTTCCCATTTCCTTGCTCTGGAGGTTGTATATCAGCAACTTCTTATTGGGGCGGCTTCGTTTGCCGCCCGGTCGTCATCGGGGTCCAGGATTTTGGGCCCTTTTCACTTCAGACACCGCCCGTCTCAGGCGTCGGGAGAAAATGGTGCCGGATTCATAATCATCACGTCCTGACTCTGAATGGCGTCGAGAGACCAGACGCCGGAGATGAAGGCCTGCCAATCCGGGTCAGCATACATGGCTGCCCGTCTTGTCTCCCGGTCGGCAAGACTGTCATAGCGCCACATCAGAACCGTTGTGTGCAGGTGGCCGATCTCGCTGACATAGAGACCGAGAAATGTGTTAAGGTGCCGCTTCTGGATCGGCAGGCCCTCGGTCTCGTATTTTTTCAGCCAACCCTCGACTGTTCCAGGGCGAAACGTATAGGTGCGATGTTCGACGATCATATGGATGGCTCCTTGAGAATGAATTCAGCAGCCCGCTCCCCGATCATGATCGCCGGGGCATTCGTGTTGCCGCTTGAAATGATTGGCATGATCGAGGCGTCCGCGATGCGTAGGCCCTTTATGCCGTGAACTTTCAATCGAGAGTCGACAACGGCCATCTGGTCATTGCCCATTTTGCAAGTGCCGACCGGATGGAACGTCGTCATGGCATTGGCACGCAGCCACTTGGTCATTTCCGCGTCGCTTTCGACGGCGGGACCAGGAGCAAGTTCCTTGCCACGATATTTATCGAAAGCTTTCTGCTTGATGATGTAGCGGGTCATGCGGATCGCATTGATCATCGTTCGAATATCAAATTCTGTTTGCAGATAGTTCGCTGTGATGCATGGCCTGTCCATCGGATCGGCCGAGCGCAGCCTGATCTCGCCACGGCTCTCTGGATTGACCGGACCAACGCGCAATGAAAAGCCATGATTGGCCTCCACCCGCTCTTTCTTGAACGGATTTGGAAAATGCAGGTTCGCGGTTTTTTCAAGTGCCGGCATGAAGTGAAGCTGGATATCGGGTGCAACCAGGTCTTGGCGCGATTTGACGAAAGCACCGGCTTCATATGGAAAAGTCGTCGCGATTCCTTTTCCAAACAGCATGCCCTGGATCACCGACCAGGTAAGCTTGTCGGCGCGCAGGTCCGAATAGAGTGTGACCGGCTCCCGGCACTCATAGGACATGACGCAATCAACATGATCCTGAAGGTTTTTGCCTACACCGGGAAGGTCCTGGACGACCGAAATATTATGCTGCGCAAGTTCGTCCGCCGCGCCGATTCCCGACAGCATGAGAATTTGCGGTGAGTTGACGACACCGGCAGACAGGATCACCTCACGGTCTGCATAGACTTGCGAAATATTGCCTTTCCGAGTGAACTCGACGCCGATAGCCCGGCCATTTTCGATGAGGATACGCCTTGCATGGGCGCGCGAAATGATCGTCAGGTTCGAGCGTTTCCTGGCTGGGCGCAGAAAGGCATAAGCCGCCGAGCAGCGTTTGCCCTTGGCGATGGTGAAGTCGTAGCGACCGAAACCTTCCTGTTCGCCACCGTTGAAATCGTCATTGTGAGGATATCCGGCCTGTCCGCCTGCCTCGTTGAAAACATCCAGCAGGCTGTTCCAGCCGCGTGCCCGGCAGACCGTCAGTTCACCTTCGGAATTGTGGTAGGCGCCATTGCGTTGCACGTGGTTCTCGGAGCGGAGGAATGCCGGCAGTACTTCATCGTATGACCATCCCGCTGCGCCAATCTGCGCCCAGCGATCATAGTCGTGACGGTTGCCGCGAACATAGATCATGCCATTGATCGTGGATGTTCCGCCAAGTACTTTGCCACGAGGCCAATAGAGAGAGCGTCCGTTCAGATGCCGCTCCGGCTCAGTGTGATAGTGCCAGTTATAGATGCCCGAATGAAATAGCTTGCCCATAAGCATGGGCAGCCGAAACAATGGGTTGAGATCCCGCCCGCCCGCTTCAAGCAAAAGTACCTTGTTGGAAGGATCGGCGGACAGGCGGTTTGCCAGGACGCAACCTGCCGAACCGGCGCCTATGATTATGAAATCGAATGTTTTCGTTGACACCATGGTTACCACGCGATGGGACGAGCGCCCATCTCCTTCAAAGAGTCGTTGCAAAGAATGAATGGATTGGGTCTAGAAAGGACGGCATCGGCATAGGCTGGATGTTCCCGCAAGATGCAGCGCAGATTTCCATTGGCAGACTCGTCAATGCCAGCGTCTGCCAGTACGTCTGCTGCGGCGCCACCAAAACCGAGGAACACCAACGGCTTGCCCTTGGAGGCGAGGACACGCAGGGTTTCCACAATCAGCGGATGCCAGAGTCGCAGATGGCCCTTCGTCTGATGCTCATCCATATTCACTTTGAAACGGGTGAGCGTGAGCGAGGCATTCAGAAGCAGAACGCCATTTGAGACCCAGCGGTCCGCTATAGCGGATGGATGTTCGATGTCGACTGTACCGTTTTCCATGGCCGCAAGTGTCTTCGGCCAGTCTTCGAAGCTGCGGGCGTAAGATAGATCGCCTGTTCGCGCTGCCACGATCATCTGCATATAGGCCCGAATGCTCTTGGAAAACATCTTGTCAAGTTCGTTCCAACCCGCAAGATTCCCGGCTTCAAAGGCACGTCCGGTAGCAAACCCGGGTTCGGGGTAGGGGTCTTGACCCAGAATGACACAATGAACGTCGTCGGGTTTAATTCCTTCAAATGCCCTCAGGCAGTGCGCGCCGGCAGGCATTCCGGGAAAATGCTTTTCGAGACGAACGGGGAAAATAGGCTCCCAGACCTCCAGCTCGAGTTCGGGCGCTATCGCTTCGATGTCAGGCCCCGCATGCCCGATCAGCAAACGCCATGGTGCAGTCAGGTCAGCGGACCAATCTGACAGAAATTCCTCCATGGCGGCTCTTAACGATATTGGCATCCCCACGTCCCCCAACTGATCGACTCTGGCAGGCGTGTTCAGAAACCTGACCGTTTTGTCAGCTTTTCATGAAAAAACTTGACCAAATTGTCAACTTCTTTTTTATTGGCACCACGATTCTTTGCGGACCATTCAATGGGAAAGACGCACCACCAAAGCAAAAAGGGGTGTTGACGTGGGCGATTATTCAGACACACCTTATGGAAAATAACGGGATACCAATGGCAGAAGAACTTAGCGCAACCCATGCCGCCGCTGAAAAAGGGCTTACATTGCAGGCCGCGTCGGATGAGCCGATCAGAGCACGCAATGTGCTCAAGATCTTGACTGCCGCTGTCGAGATATTCTCGCGCAAAGGCCTTGATGGCGCCCGCATCGTTGAAATCGCCAAGGCTTCGGGTCTGCCAAAGGGCAATGTCTATTATTATTTCTCGTCCAAAGAGGAGATCTACACCGCTGCCATAGATCACCTGATCCACAGTTGGGATGATGCATTCCGGCATATTTGCGCCGATCGTGAGCCCGGTGATGCGATCGAGGCCTATGTGCGCGCAAAGCTGGACAATGCCAGGGAAAATGCCGCGGAGACGCGTCTTTTCGCAAATGAGATACTGCAGGGAGCTGAGCATCTTTCGGTTGCGGCACGCGACCACATGCGAACTGTTACGTCCGAGAAGGCGAGAGTAATCGATGCATGGGCGGCGGCTGGAAAGATCGAGAAAATCGATGCCCGCCACCTGTTCATTCTGTTGTGGTCGGTAACGCAGTTCTATGCCGAGTTCGAGGCTCTGGCCTGTGATGCGCTTAATGTCAGCGAATTAAAGGCCATGGACTACGATATGGCTGCGAAGACGATCACGCAGACGGTATTGAGGGGGCTTCTGCCCCGTCATCATGATGATTCAGCAAAGGCGAGATAGTCTGCATCGGCTTAACTGAGCCGCTAGAACCGCGACTCTGGGCCGTTATGGGACCAATCAAAACGCTCTAATATCGACGGTCTAACGCGCGCCAACTCAAGATCAAGGATCGATCAGCCACTTCGCTAATCACGCACAGTGGCCGATTTCATAAGAGCGGTTTATTTTCAGCGGCGTGGCAGCAGTTTCTGTACCTCGTCTGCGGCGTTGTTCAATGCCTCTTCCGGCGTTGCTGTCTGTTCCACGACGCGCGACAGATTATCGACGATTGTCTGGGTCACCTTCACGCCGTTTGATCCTGGAAACGCATACCAGGGTATCATCAGGTTCATCTGGTTAAGACCAGCCTGAAACAACGGGTTCTGTTTGTAGAAATCAGCCAGATATTCGGGTGACTTCGCGGCAAGCTCATTATTGGGTACGTAACCCGTTCCCGGAACGACTACCGATGCGCCATAGGGCCCGGCGGCAAACTTTGCAAACTTCCACGCAGCTGTCTGCTTTGCTATATCCTTCGTCAGGATTACCACCGCATTGCCGCCCGTCGGGAGACGCCCTTTTTCGGGATTGAGAAGCGGCAATGGACCGGTGCGCAAATCAAACTTGCTGCCGACATTCTTGATCGTGTTGCGCAAGGCGCCTGTGGTCTGAAATGTAAAGCCAACCTTACCGGCGACGAAGGCCTGCTCGCCTGCCTGTTTTGTCAGGACCGGCATTCCACCTTCCTTGGCCAGACGGCTGACGAGGTTAAATGCAGCAACACCTTCGGGGCCATTGAAGGCAACTTTCTTTTCATCGGGAGAAAGCATGGTGCCGCCCGCACCAAAAAGCAGCGCGGAGAACATCCAATCATCCCCTTGCCAGCGAAAATCGATGCCCTCATTACCGTTTCCGAGCGCCTTGACCTTCGCTCCAAGCGCGATGACCTCGTCCCATGTTTTTGGAGGCTGATCGGGATTGCCACCCACTTGCCGGATGAGATCGGCATTGTAGTACATGATGGGGTTTGAGGTGGCGAAGGCGAGACCCACCTGCCGATCGCCAACCTGGGCCAGGCGAAGGATATTGTCGCTGAAGCCTTGGGCGGCCATGTCGGTCTCTTTGGCAATCAGTGGCGTCATGTCCACGTTCACACCGCGTTCGGCAATCATGCGGAGCCGGTTGAGGCCGATAAAGGTGATATCAGGCATTTCAGCAGTGCCTGCCTGACGCAAGATCGTCTGAATACCTTCTTCGTAGGTGGCCGAAGGGCTGACAAAACTGATCTTGATGTCAGGGTTTTCCTCCATGAATTTCTTGGAGATAACATCCATTACATCCTTGAAAAAACCCGGCATCGGGTAATGCACATTCAGCGTTGTCTCTGCGAATGCGGGTATGCTGAAAACAGTGGCGATGGCGGCAGCCGTAATCGTCTTTCGGAAAAAGCTCATTATTATCTCCTGGTCTTGGGAATGATCAGCCTTTGAGGCCGGTGAGAGTGATGCCTTCTATGAAGCGCCGTTGTGCCAGCAGAAATGCTGCGACAAGCGGCAGGGTAATGATGAGGGTTGCGGCCATCAGCGCGCCGTAGTCGTCACCTGCCTCTGCTGCACGGAAAAATAGCAAACCAAGCGGGGGGGGCGCCCGTTCCGTGCCGGTGATCACGATCAGCGGCCAGAACAGATCATTCCAATGGGCAACGACCGAGAAAATCGCAAAGGCGGTCACTGCGGGCCATGCATTGGGCACTATTACGCGGTTGACGATGGCCAGTTCCGACATCCCGTCGAGGCGGGCAGCCGCGATCAGGTCATCGGGCATGGCGCGGAAGAATTGCAGAAAAAGAAAGATGCCAAAGACCGATATGAAGAACGGTGCCGACAGGGCGAAGTAGCTGTTGAGCATGCCGGCCTTGTTCAATGCGACGTAGATGGGCAACGCGGTTGCATGAATGGGAATGAGCAATCCGAGCATGACGAGGGTCATCATGGTCTGGGCCGCGCGGAATCTCAGCTTCGCCATGGCGTAGGCGCATGGTATCGCAATGACCACCTGAAAGAAGAAGATCAGCGCGCACACGATCACTCCATTAAGCAGGAGTTGCTCCATAGGCACTCGCAAGAAGGCTTTGCCGAGATTTTCCCACAAAGCCCAGTTTTGCGGCAGCAATGTCAGCGAGGATGAGAAGATTTCCTCGCGTGATTTGGCTGCGGTTGAAATCATCCAGATATAGGGAGCAAGGAAAAGGAGGGCTCCGGCTGACAGGATGCCGAGACGCAGATTACGCATGGAGAACAGAGCAACGTTTTTCATGTGTAATGCACCCGCCGGTCCAAAACCCGATATTGGATGAGCATAAGAACGATCAGGAAGGCCAGGAAAATGACAGTCATAGCGGAAGCATAGCCTACACGCAGAAAGACAAATCCCTCCTGATAAATGGTAAAAAGCAGAACCTCCGAGCTCTTGTTCGGACCGCCCTCGGTCAGGGTTTTGACGGTCTCGAAAACCTTGACCGCATTGATGACACTGATTGTGGTGACGAACAGCGTTGTTGGCCCCAGCATTGGCCATGTGACGAGACGAAAACGCTCCCAGCTGCCCTTGGCGCCATCGACTTCCGCTGCCGCGTAAAGCTCGCGCGGGATTGCCGTCAGGCCCGCAAGGAACAGCACCATGTTAAAGCCGACCGACTGCCAGATGCCAATGATTGCCAAACTGAAAAGCACGGTGCTGCTGCTGCCGAGCCAGTTTGGTCCTGCGATACCGATCATGGAAAGGATGGCGTTGACCGGGCCGATTGTCGGATGAAGCAGATACTGGAACACGGTTGCCATGGCGACAAGTAGCGAAGCAACGGGCAGAAAGTATACTGTACGGAAGAAGGTCCGCCCGCGTGTTTCCCCTTCAATCAACAGGGCGACGGCGAGGCCGATAAACACGGAAAACGGCGTGACGATTGCCGTATAAATGGCGGTGTTCTTGAGTGAGATCAGGAACGTCCGGTCACGGACCAACTCGATATAGTTGCCGAAGCCGATAAACTGGAAGTCGTCATAGCCCAGTTCGTAATTTGTCAGGCTGAAAACTAATACAGCGAGTGTCGGCAGCAGGATCAGAACGACAATGAGAACTATCGCCGGGGCGGCCAGCTGCCATGCTACCCTTTCCTCGCGCCTGGCTGCGCGGATCGCTGCCTGCCTTGCAGAAGAGCAATTGTCCTGAAGCGGTGTCGCCAACTCACGCATTGACGGCAATCCTTGCCGGGGTTCGCAAGGGAAGGCGCGATCCGTCCTGACCGAACACCAGACAAGCACCCTTGTCGATCTGCAGTATAATCGGCGAGCCCACGCCAAGGTGCGCGATGTCGGCAGGGGCGGCCTTGACAACAAGGCCTTCATCGATGCCAGCCGTGTCTGCCGTCACCAACACTTCGGAGCCCAGAAACTCCAACCGTGAGACTGTCGCCGCAACGCCCTTTGAGCCGGGGGACCTCAATTTTATACGCTCTGGCCTGATCCCGACGTGGACTGATGTTCCCACCGGCCCCGTGACACCTTCAAGGATTGCCTTGCCGCCAAAAAAGATGGTGCCATTCTCGGATGTAATGGCGCTGATAATATTGATACGTGGGCTGCCAACGAATTTCGCGACTTCGATATGGCGCGGGTCGTCATAGATACGTGACGGAGAATCGAACTGCAGCACCTTGCCGCCCATCATTACCGCGACACGGTCAGCCATGCTCAATGCTTCGGACTGGTCATGGGTGACGTATATGGTGGGGACGCCGGCGCGCCGATGCAGATCGACAATCTCGGCACGTGTGTGGACGCGCAGATTGGCGTCAAGGTTGGAAAGCGGTTCGTCCATCAGGAAGACGCCGGGTTGCCGGACAAGTGCCCGGGCCAAGGCGACGCGCTGACGCTGGCCACCGGACATTTGGCCAGGCTTGCGTTCGAGGAGATGGTCAATCTGAAGGCTTGTTGCTGTGGTAAACACCTGCTGTTTGATCGCCGCTTGAGCGGTGGCACGGCCGGAGACGAAACGGCCGATGAACGGCATCCGCTGTAGCAAGGAAAGATTGCGCATGGCGAGCGGCACCGCGATATTCTGTGCGGCAGTCAGGTGCGGATAAAGTGCGTAGGACTGGAAAACCATTGCCACATTGCGGTCAGCGGGATGATCGGCTGTAATCTCCCGCTCGCCCATCCAGATGCTGCCGGTATCGCCGTGATCCAGACCGGCGGCAATGCGCAGCAAGGTACTCTTGCCACAGCCGGATGGACCGACAAGCGCGATAAATTCGCCTTCTTCTGCTTCAATGCTGACATCGTTCAGTATACTGTTTGCGCCGTAGGATTTGGAGATATGCCTGAGGGCGAACGCGCTCATATGGTTGTCTCCGCCGTCGGCGCCTTCTTTGCGCGCGGATAGACCTCTTCGATGACATCATCGAGTACGAAACGGGACAAGGTATCGATTTCGACGATCTCGCTTTTCACGGTGTCCGTGAGTGTGTGGATCGCCGCACCAAGAATGCGCGCGCCGGGCATGTCGCGCTCCATATCTCCGACGATGAACGAGGACGCAGGGGCCCAGACAAGGCTGGTATTGTTGTGCATGCCTTGCCAGCCACGATGCAAATGCCCGCTGGCATGGAGGGCGACATCATATTCCGCAAAGAGATCCAGAAGTTTTTGGCGCGGAGCGGGACGAATGCTCCAATAGCCCGTTTCGCCTTCATCGGCTGTATCGACGAAGAGTGGCTTGTGCGCGAAGACAGCAATGCGGCGCGCTTCAGCGTCGGCAAGCGCAACTTCAAGCCAATCGAATTGCTCTTCTTCTTCCGGACTGTCAGCACCCAGGATGAGACTGTTCAGGCCGATCAACCGCCAGTGTTTGCTGTCGTAAGTCCAGCGGTCCGGTCCAACCATCTCACGCCAGCGGTCAATCCGGGTTGCATTAACCGGCTGTGCACTTCCGGGCATGTGACCAATATCGTGATTGCCGGGCAGACTGAGAACCGGAGCAGAAATTTCGTTCAGCAGTTTGGCCGAGAAGGCAAGATCGTCCTCAATATCAGCCCCATCAACAGCCAGGTCGCCCGTATGAATAACCAGATCCGGATTCTGGTCTGTGACCCATTGGGCCAATGGTGACCAGTTCGCGTTGAAATGCGGTTTGGACGGGCTGAGGTGAGTGTCAGTGATCTGGATGATCCGCACGGGATATCTCTCTTTAAAAATCAAATGTGAAGGCGCGAATGCGTTGCGGCAGACAGGGGAAATACAATTCAAGCATACCCCGTCCAGCGCGGGGTCTTCATAGGCTTGGTCTGTGACAGCTGCGTTTCAGGCTAATGACAATTCGATGAATGCGGTTACGATCGGAAATCGCCCAATGCAGCCGCTGGATTTGCACAAACGCCGAATTCCGGGAGATAGTGGCAAGATTTCAAGTATTAAATTTGCAGGGTCAGGCGTTCGGTTCCGCTCAAGGCGATCCTAACGTCTGCTTCTAGCCGATATCGTTGAAAAGCGCGGTATTGCTGGAGCTGGCATGTTGTGATGCAATCGTCGCATTGACTTGCGGAGGATTGAGCGACGACCGGATGTCAGACAGCTCCAGCGCAGCTCGTCTACGACTTCTGCCTCGATGATCATGTCTCTGCAGACCATATGCGTTGCGAGTGGGGCGGACAGGGGACTTGATGAGGCCGATCAACTGACCGGCTGAACCGGTTGGGTACGATCTACGCCTGCGGCTTGCCAATGCGTTTAAGCAAGAGTGTAACTGCGGAGGGTATTGGTGCGATGACAGGCGCCAAGAACCGTTGGCTTAACCAGTGCGCAACTTGACCCAGCGGTCCGCCGCCAACAATAACGGCTTCTGCTCCATCATGCAGAAAACATTTTTCAACGGCACTGAACAAAGCACTTTTCAGCCTTTCCTTGTTGGCGACAAGCGCTTCAGGTTCTCCCTGTGTCAGCCGCGTTCCGGTAAACAGATGACCGACGCCAAGACTCCCGGCCTTTGCGGCAAAGCTGCTAACCAAACCGGGCGTAATGGTTGCGATCCCGAAGCGCCGACCCTTCATGGAGGCGTCGAGCATGCTCGCCTCGCATATGCCAACCACCGGAAAGGTGACCAGATTGCGCAGGATGTCGATGCCTGGATCACCGAATGCTCCAATGATAATGCCATCCAAACGGTCGTTTTCTTCTAGCGCCATTTCAGTGACACCAGACGCAGAAGCAGCCAATTGGCCTTCATTCAGGATCATCGGGACACCGCGCTTTGCAGTGACACCTTCAATAACAAAGCCGGGTGGGAGCGCATCGCGTGCGATCGCAACCATCATCGCTGTCGTCTCTGTTGATGTATTTGGGTTTATCAAACGTACGCATGGCATATTCTGAGGCGTTCTCCCATAAGCTGCGCAGCTCCCTTCATTTGGTCGTATGGTCGTTTGTCGAACGAGACTAACCAGGATGAATGCAGGCAACGTGCCTGTCATGGTGGTGTGTAATAAGGGTGGGTACCGCTATTCGACATCCTTCGGCGGCTTTCTCGCATCGTGGTGCGAAGGCGCAGCCAGGCGGCAGGTTGGTAAGGTCAGGAGGCGAGCCGGGAATTGTGATCAGCCGATCACGACCATGTGCCAGTTCCACCCGCGCGCCGAGAAGGCCCTTGGTGTATGGATGACGGGGCGCGGAAATAATATCGGCCACCTTACCTTCCTCAACGATGCGCCCGGCGTACATAACTGCAATGCGATCGGCAATTTCCGCTGCCACGCCGATGTCATGTGTCACAAAAATAACCGAAAGACCGTATTCGCGTTGTAGCTCACGGACCAGCAGCAAAATCTGTATCTGCACAGTTGCATCGAGCGCCGTCGTGGGCTCATCTGCCAGAAGCACCTTCGGATTGCAGGCGATTGCCATGGCAATCATGGAGCGTTGAAGCATGCCGCCTGACATTTCGTGGGGATATGTATCGAGCCGCCGCTCTGGCGAAGGGATTCGAACTTTCTGGAATAGTGAGAGCGCGCGGTCTCTGGCGCCAGCGCGGCTGACCTTTTCGTGTCGCTGTATGGTCTCCGTGATTTGATCGCCAATTGTATAGACCGGATCAAGGGCCAGACGAGGTTCCTGGAACACCATGGAAACTGCCCGCCCACGCAGATTGCCAAGTTCTTGCTTTGACATGCCCAACACATCTTGCCCGGCGATATTGATTGATCCTTCGATCAATGTGCCCGGAGGATGCAACCTTAGAAGCGAGCGCATGGTCACGCTCTTCCCGGAACCGGACTCGCCGAGAAGGGCAACGACCTCGCCTGGGCGAACTGCAAGACTAACTCCACTGACAGCCTTGACTGGCTTGCGGCCACGCCAGAAGGTTACCGACAGATTTTTGATATCGATCATCGGCGCAACCTCAGACATGCTTCATTCCTCCATCATAGGCGCGGCTGTGACCTGAGCCTGGAAGGGACATCAGACAAGCGGTTTTGTGCGTATCACCAAACAATGGCGGCAGGGCTTTAGTACAGATAGGCTCGGCAAAGGAACATCGCGTATGAAACCGGCAGCCTGATGGAGGATCGATCGGGTTGGGCGGATCTCCGGCAAGCGGCGCCTCGGTTGTTCGCTTGGCCGGATCCGCCTTGGGCATGGATGCTAAAAGTGCAGCCGAATAGGGATGACGGGTCGCCTCGAACACGGCATCCCGGGTCCCGATTTCCGCGACCCTGCCAAGATACATCACCATGACCCGGTCCACCATAAAGCGGACAACATTCAGGTCGTGGGAGATAAAAAGATAGGTGAGGCCAAAATCTCGCTTAAGGTCGAGTAATAGGTTCAACACCTGCGCCTCGACCGATTTGTCGAGAGCCGAAACTGCTTCGTCGAGAATAACAAGACGCGGTTCCAGAGCCAGAGCCCTGGCAATGTTAACCCGTTGGCGCTGACCGCCAGAAAGCTCGTGCGGATAACGACCAGCAAAACGTCTCGGTTCCAGACCCACGCGATCAAGCAAATCGTGGGTTCGTGCCAAGGCTTTGTTTGCCGATACACCATGGATGCGCGGTCCGAAGCTGATCGAATCCTCAATCGTTAGCCGCGGGTTTAGCGAAGCATAGCTATCCTGAAACACCATCTGAACCTGTCGGCGATAGTCGGGGAGTGGGAGTGTGCCACCTACTGTCTCGCCGTCGAAGAGAATTTCACCTTTGTCTTGCTTGATCAATTGCATCAAGAGGCGTGCCGTCGTGGACTTGCCGCATCCGCTCTCGCCAACAACACCGAGCGTTTCACCTTTAAGAATATCAAAATCAATCCCGTCGACAGCGCGAACGACCCGCTTGGTCTGGAACAGTCCCTGGCCTTTCACCGGGAAATGTCTCTGCAGATCCCGGACGGAAATCAGTGGTTGAGCGGGGCCACCACGATCTCTGGGGTCCGTATCCGGTGAGGAAGCGGAAAGACCGAGTACGCTCATGACTTTACATCCATGGCCTTGCGCAGCCCGTCAGAGAAAAGATTGAAGCAGATTGATGTGAAAAAGATCATCACCCCGGGCAAAGCTGCCACATAGGGATTGGTATAGATTGCAGTGCGCAATGTATTGAGCATCAGCCCCCACTCGGCGTCCGGGGGTCGAACCCCAAGACCCAGGAAAGACAAGCCAGAGGCGAGGATCATCGATACAGAAATGAGACTTGTGGCGAAGACGAAGATCGGCCCAAGCACATTACCAAGAATGTGGACCGTGATGATCGTCAACGGTCCCGCTCCTGAAGCACGCGCGGCGTCGACATAATCGAGGTTACGCACTTGAGTGGTAACGCTTTCTGCAACGCGCGCGATCTGCGGAATGAAAACCACCGTCAAGGATACGAGCGCATTGGTAAGACCCGAGCCGAGTGCACCTGACAACGCGACCGCCAGCAAAACCGAGGGAAAAGCATAGAACACGTCAATCGTCCGCATGATGAGGCTATTGGCGATGCCACCAGCATAGCCCGCAATGATTCCAATTGCTGAGCCAATAACAAAGGCGACGGGAACCGGAATGACCCCCATAACAAGAGAAAGCCGCGCTCCGTAGATCAGCCTGGAAAGGATATCGCGCCCGAGTTCGTCCGTTCCAAGGATATAGCCTGGGGTGCCGATGGGTTTCAAACGCCGGATAATACTTGCCTTGGTAGGGTCGTAGGGCGCCAGATAGGGTGCGAAAAGTGCAACCAAGATGAGGATGAGTATAAGACCGAGCGCGATCACGGCAATCGGATCACGGCGGAGCCGATGAAATACACCACTCCAAAAACCCGCAGACCGGACTATCGCCGGAGGCGCAAACACAAGGGCAGACGAAGGGTTGGCATCCATGCGTCAGCTCCTTTGAATGCGCGGGTCGATTGCGCCTTGCAACACGTCGACAACTAAATTGACAAACACGAAGAACATGGCGAGCACAAGGATGGTGCCCTGAAGGACGGGCAGGTCGCGGGTGAAGATGGCGCCGTTCAAAAGAAACCCGGTTCCCGGCCAGGAAAATACCGTTTCAATAAGAATTGATCCCCCAAGCAGATAACCAAGCTGCAGACCCATTACCGAGATTGCAGTGGGAGCGACATTGCGAATGACGTGCCTCATGATCTGTCGGGACATAAGACCTTTGGCGACCAGCGCCTGGGTAAAATCCTGCAAAAGAATATCCGCGACAAGCGATCGAATTGTTCTTGCGATGATGCCCATCGGAATGACAGACATGGTGATGGCCGGCAGGATCAGGTACCGGATATAATCCCAATCAAAGGAACGTCCGCCCGACCCGCCAGGGCCCCCTCCCATCGCCGGTAGCCAGCCAAGCTTTACTGAAAATGCGATGACGAGAACCATACCGAGCCAGTAGTGAGGGATGCTCACACCAATCATTGACAGACCTGATGCGACACGATCGATCCACGTGCCGCGAAAGACGCCCGCGAGGAAACCCAGGCTGGCGCCAAGTGTGAAGCCGATCACGGTTGCCGCTACCGCGAGGATCAACGAATTGACTGCCGCATCACCGATTTCTCCGATGACCGGACGTCCAGTTGCGATTGAATTGCCGAGATCACCTTGTAGCGCTCTCCAGCCCCACAGGCCGTACTGTACAATCAGCGGTCGATCGAAGCCGTAAAAGTTGCGTATCTGTGCCTGCTGTTCGGCAGACGCATCAGAAGGTAAAATGGCAGCCAAAGGGTCGCCAGGTGCGATATGAATAAGTAGAAAACAGACAATACTCACACCGATGGCCACCGGTATGACATGCAATAAACGTTTCAAACTATAAATCAGCATGATGTCCTCATTGAAAACAAATCGAGGCCTTGCAACGGGGATGCACCGACAAGATGGTGCATCCCCGCGCCGCGTTATTCCTCAACTGTTATTGCAGAGAAGTCCTGGAACCAGTTCTGTGCCTGAACGAAGCCTTTGACTTTTTTTGACATCGCTCGTGGATTGACATCATGGGTCACCATCAAAAACAGCGCTTCGTTTACGTATTTTTCGTGAACCTGCTGCAAGACCTTGTCCTGTTCGGCGGTGTCGAAGGTGTTGCGCACCTTGTCAAACAGGGCATCCATTTCCGGGTCACAATAATAGCCCCAATTCGTGCCAGCTGGTGGAGCGAGATTGCACTGCAAGTGACGGATAAGACCCGTGAATGGATCCTGGATAAAATAGCTGTAATTGATCGCCGTCGCGCCCTTCGAGCTCGCATCCTTGGCGCCTGCCCGCCATATATTGATGACCGTATTCCAGTCGGCGACCTCATATTCGATGTCGATGCCGATTTCGGCGAGTGTCTGCTGAATATATTCGTTCATCTGTAACGGCAGCATCTGACCTGAGCCCGAGGAAGAGATAATCACCCTGGTCTTGATACGTTTGTTGGGCCCATAGCCGGCCTCTGCCATCAGTTTTTTGGCTTCCTCAACATTATAGCTCGGTTTGAAGGTAGGATTTCCGAACCACTGATGGTTTGGTGGCATAAACCCTTCGGCCGGTATCATGAGGCCGCCAAGGAGCTCTTTGAGACCATCGCGATCAACAGCGAGGTTGGCCGCCTTACGCACACGGATATCGTTCCACGGCGAACCTTCAACGCGCGACAAGTGCCACGTCCAGTTATGTGGATAGGAATTGGTAACAATCGCGAAACCAGCATCCTTGAGGGATGCTACTGAATCTGGAGCCGGTGCCTCAATCCAGTCCACTTCCCCGGATCGCAGCGCCGCGACGCGCGTATTTGGTTCCGGAAGTGGAATGAGCACCAGCTTGTCGAGCTTGGGTACGCGCTTGGCATCCCAGTATTCCTTGTTTGGTGTCAATTCGGCACGTTCGCGTGGCGTGAATCCGCTCTCAAGCTTCCAGGGCCCTGTTCCTGACGGCTTTTGGGCCACCGCATCCCAACTCTTGCCTTGAGCTTCCCAATTAGCGGGAGACGAGATGGTGATCCAGCTGAGCTGATAAGGCAGCGTTGCGTCGGGCGACTTGGTTGTGATTTCAAGCGTGAGTGTATCCAGTGCTTTGTAACTTGCGACAGCGGGAATACGGGATTTGCCTTGCGCCGACTGTCGGGGGTCGAATTGCGGAGCATCCTGCTTCAGTAGTTTGTCGAGATTCCAGATAATTGTGTCCGCCGTTAAAGGGCTGCCGTCATGGAATTTGACGCCAGCGCGCAGTTTGAACGTCCACTTTGTTTTGTCCGTCGCATCAACTGCCCAAGATGTCGCCAACCCGGAAACAAGTCCTGAAGGTTCATCGGCTTTGGAAAGATCCCATTCCACCAATGAATCATAGACGGTATAGCCCATGAAACGTTGTCCTTCGCCTCCCTGGTCAGTCTGGCCCGTGGTAAGAGGGATGTCAGAAGCAGTCATGCCGATACGCAAGGTTCCAGCAGCGAAGCTGAGGGTGACGGCAGACAGCGACAGGGCGATGGTTATCGCTCCCACACACACAGCTTGACTTAATTTGGTGGCAATAGCCTCTTGGTTTCGCGGTGTATGCGATGTGCCTATCTGTTCCCATTTCATTCTTTATCTCCGCACTGGATGTTTCCAACAGAGGAGAAGCAGGTTTCATGCCAGTTTTCGTGAAATGGTGTTTTCCTGCCAATATCAGCGAAACTTGGGTTCTTGCAGGCAATATCAATCAACACATCGGCTTATAATCTGGCGAACTGATTAATCATTGTGCGGTAGCCACGTCTTGGTACGGGATGATTAGTTGGAAGAAATGACAACAGGCTTCGATGGATGTGTTGCAAACGTTTCGTCCATGATGGCTGTGGCAGGCACTGCTCCCGCAGGGCTTTTACGACAATAAATTCCTGAAGGATCGTTGCCATCGATTTTGCTGCAAATGATAGGAGTTCCACGACAGGTTACTAAGCTAGACGTTGAGCGTGCGCTTTTGCTCATCATCATCGAAGAGCGTGGCGACAACGAAAGACACAGCTTGAGTGCACAGGTAGTTGTTGTCAGCGCTTCCCCAGTTCACCCAATTTCGAACCTAGTCAGGTGCGGTAATGCAGCTGGCCTCGGCACCGATCTACAATGTTTTTGGCGAGAGCGAAAAGCGCGACTTTGAAAAATACAGTAAACAGTTTTTGAGCTTTGCGGATCTGAAGCCGGAATTCATCGAGCAGCTCACTCAGTTCAACGCCAACGGCTATGGGGTAGGGCAGGTCTTTGGAACCTTGGCGAAAAGCTTTGCTCATATCGCGGCGAAAGATATGATGACCTAGCTCGAAACGCTATCGGACGATAAACGTGAGGTGCTGATCCGCAATGCCAAACTCGTGACGCGAGATGAGCACGGCAAGCCCATGCTGACCGCAGAAAGCGATTTGGATGTTATTCCCGGAGCGCGGGCAAGAATGAAGGGTCTCAAGGAGGAAGACAGGCCTTCGGGAAATCCCACGCGGGCAATCAATCCGACGCCTGCCAGCGTTTATGGCCACGGAAAACGGCTATAGGATTCCGGGGCTGAACATCGACCTCGCTCCCTATCATAGGAATTGAGACAGTATGCGAAGACATGTTAAATTTGGCCGAACTTCTCTTGGCAAGGTTCGATCAGCAGCTGTTATGCACCCTGTTTGGTTTTCACTGTGAAAACGGGTGCGGCAGCACAAGTGGAGGCGATTGAATTTCAACAAGTCGCTTCTCGAACATTTCCGTTGGCTTCGCCCCAGGCATGGATCAATTCTGCCGTCAGTGCTGCAGCGCGGAGCAGCCAATGGCTGTTCCCGATTTGGTTACTAGAAACGGTACCATTGGGTAGCCGGAAAACTGGAAATCACTGAAAGTCTGCTGCTTGATGGCACCGGGCAGTGCCAGAAATCGACCGCAACACTTTGCAAGGCGTGCGTTTCGCTATCGATGATGGAACCGGGTACTACTCGTTTGGGAAGGGGTGCAGGACATCGGCGTCGACCGGATCAAGCTCGACAAGGTTATTGTGACGAACCGGTCCGCAGCGGGACTCATTGCCGACATAATCTGTATGGCCCGTGCGAAGGGCCTGAAAATCACCGCTAAAGGCGTTGAGACAGCAGAGCAAAAAGAATACTCGGCTCGCTGCGGCTTCGCTAATTCAACATTTTTATATTGAGACGATAATAATATTATTTTCTTTCTTTCGAGATGCGGGAGGTTCTGATGATTGAAACACGCTTGCTACGGCAGTTCATTGCCGTCGCTGAGGAACTGCATTTCAATCGCGCGGCGCTGCGGCTTCATATGGCACAGCCGCCACTGAGCCAGGCAATCCGCCGGCTTGAAGCCGAGGTTGGCTTTAACTTATTGGAGCGCACGAACCGTAGCGTTGCCTTGACGCCAGCTGGCGCTTCCTTCCTGCAAACGGCGAGGGAGATCCTGCTCTCACTTGATAACGGGCTCGCGCGCACTCGGCGCGTCGCCAAAGGTATCGATGGCCACATAACAATGACCTTCATCAATATTGCGCCCTATTCGTCGCTGCTGCGGGCGCTGCGAACCTTTCGCGGCGCCCATCCTACCGTTGAGTTCACCATGCGTGAGGCTCCGACACATGAGCAGGTCAAGGCTCTGGAATCTGGTGTGGCCGACATCGGAATTCTGCGTTCACCGGGCACCACTACTCCCGAATTGTGTTATGAAACTATATTTTTTGAACCCTTCGTTGCTGCATTACCCGCAGGGCATAGACTACAGTCACATGACTCCATCCCGCTGAACGCACTCAGCTCTGAATCTTTCGTGGCTTCGTCCAGAGCACTGGGTCAGGGCTTCCACGACCAGATCATAAGTCTTTGCCAGGCCGCCGGTTTTTCGCCCAGGATTACTCAAGAAGCGCGGCGCTTGCCAACCTTGATAGCTTTGGTCGCGAGCGGTTTTGGCGTTGCATTGGTGCCGTCGTCGCTGGCATCGAATGCACGCGGGGACGTTGTATTTCGCCCCATCAGCGTTGATGCGCCTGATAATATCCGTCATCTCAAATTGCTGATGGCCTGGAATCGTGGCCAGGCCTCGGCAGTTCGGGATCGACTGATCGATGAGATCAGAGGCAGCATGGGCCCTGACGCTTCGAACAAGACTTAGATCGTCTTATTTCGGGACATATAAGATATTTTACGAGCTGCTCCGAAACCGCTACTCCGGCATCCTGGCTTTGCGCCCATGTTGTGGTTTTTCCGAGATCGTCAGGATATTCATATGCCCCTTGCCGTCTACATGTTTTCCCTGTGCACGTTTGCATTTGGCCTTTCTGAATTTGTCGTAGCGGGTCTGGTATCTGCAGTCGCCATTGACCTTCATGCTGACATCGGGATCGTTGGTACCGTCATTGCGACCTATGCCTTTGGTGCCACGATTGGAGCGCCTCTGTTGACGGCACTTGTCTCGCATTGGCAGGAAAAGCACGTTCTGATCCTGGCGATGGTCATTCTTGCCGTGGGAAGCCTGGCAATGTCGGTTGCGCCTGATATTTTTACTCTGCTTGTAATCAGGTTCGCTGTTGGTCTCAGCCATGGGGTTTTCATGGCGGTTGCTTCAGACGCAGCAACAAAGCTCACCGATCCGGCAAAGGCCGGGCGAGCCGTCTCGGTCGTTTGGATCGGATTGACGCTTGCCCTCGCGCTAGGTGTTCCCCTGGGCACTTACCTCGGGAATATTTGGTCGTGGCGTGTCATTTTCATATTCATCGGCGTTCTGGGTGTACTGGCAGGAGCAGGGTTATTAATCTTCATGAACGGCAATGCACGTGATAGCCATACAACAACTGGTCGAGGGGCTTGGGCTGCCATCAGAGCGATTATTCATCCGCAATTGATGATTGCGGCAGGCGTCGGTGTTCTGGTCAGCCTTGCGACCTTTTCGTTCTTTACGTTCGTTGCCCCATATCTGCTGGAGATAACGGACGCTGACATTCAGGGGCTCAGTGCGGCAATGCTGTTGTTTGGTTTATGTACAGTCGCTGGAAATCTCATCGGTGGCTATATCGTCGATAAGACGGACGTTAATCGGAGTGTTATGATCGGGATTTTAGGACTGGGCCTCAACCTTACGGGTCTCTATCTGTTCAACAACTCACAATTTACAATGGTGCTGCTCATCGGGCTATTGGGGGTTTCCTTCTTTTCCACCGTTACGATGCTCACAATTCGTCTTTTGAAAGTGGCGCAACGTTACGTTCCCGGATCAACAGCAGTCGCTGCCGGTCTCAATATTGCGTCCTTTAATTTGGGAACTGCTCTTGGCGGTGTGCTCGGAAGCGCGACAATTGCCAGCGGGAACTTGCCGCTCATTCCCCTGGCCGGCGCATTTGTGGCAGGGGTCGCAGTTCTGATCCTTGCAGTACAAATGCGACGTGCAAAGTGGGAAACCGAGTGGATGCGGTAGATGTTGCTTTTGCCTTGCGGCTCGCCAGTGCCGGTCCTGAAAGCAGGCCTTGCATGCAGATCTTGGACCGGCTGATGCGAATAAGCGGGACCGGCGAACGGTTTCTGCCCTTCCATGTCGTCTAGCTGGCTGAATTGGGTTCTGTTGCAAGAATCTGATTTGAACAGATGCGTGTCAACTCCGGACGCAGTTCAGCAAAGTGTGCGATCTAGCTAACAGAATGGGATACGTTGCCGCCCGCAGCCAATACCTCAAACAGACGTCGCAATTCGTGCGTGGTGCTATTAAAAGCGGACATGGAATTCTCCATGAGCCAGATTCAGAAGGTGCACGTTGCTCAAGATCAGACCTGCCAAACACGGTGATGCAAAGGCGCTCACCCAGTTGATGCATCAATCGAGTGCCTATGAAGGCAACTACGCCAGCATTCTGGACGGCTATGCCATCACGCCCGCCCAACTAGACGCAGAAGTTTTCTACGTCGCCGTCCTTCAGGACGCTATAGCGGGCTTCTACAGCCTAACGCTAACCGACGAACCGGAATTGGACCTCATGTTTGTTGCCGATCACGCTCAAGGAACGGGAATAGGTGCGAAGCTATTTCAACACATGGTGGCTGAGGCAAAGCGACGTGGTATTCCTTCAATTAAGATTGTCTCCCACCCACCTTCTGTCGGGTTCTACCAAAGGATGGGGGCCACGATCGTTGGAACTAAACTGCCAACAATGAAGGTGACTTGGGCGCGCCCAATATTGAACCTGGCAATCTAACCTTTCAGAGTAGGGTGCGGATGGCTTATTTTGCAAAATGGACGCAATGAAAGTGGATAGTCGGTATTCCACCACCGCAAATCGACTTCGTTATAGCTAATAAACGACAGCTTTGCTTAACAAGCGATCCTGATTGAAATGGCCGGAATGCGGGCGCAAAGCCATTATCGCATTAGCACGTGTGCTTATAGATCCTTGAACCTTCAATATGCTCGGGCAGCTTGTACAAAAGTGCTGAGATAGCTCGCGAGTTGCGTCAGACGTTCTATCATGCAGTCCGCCATTCATTATAATTCGATCAGTGCATAATCTTTGCAATAGTTTAATGGGTATTATGGACATCTGCGCTACAATCGAAATCGTTGAAAATTAGCCTCTTATAGGCATTTTCAAAGGAAGGTTTTGCTGACAGGACTTGTAATAGAATAAATGCCCAATCCTCAGTAAGGATCCTCAAGTTCTGCCTGTTGGGAGGTAGGTTCGATGTCGTTCGGGCCTATCACTTGGTTTACCGTTTTAATAATGGAGACCGGCGGGGTGTAAGGGTGCAGAATGAATGTCTACTTTGAATGTGTCGCTACCGGATACAACGAAAGATTGGGTCGAAGCCCAGGCAAAGACCGGGCACGCTAACCGCGACAACCGCCTGTTCTGAATTATTAGACGATTGATTTGCCACGTCGATACTTTCCGCAGGAACAGGTGCCGAACCAGCGGTGATGATAAAGACTATCGGAAGTTCAATTTCTATAGATCGGTGAATGCAACGACCGAAAACGCCCCCCTCAGATTAGAACCACTTGGTTCTGGCGTGCGTTATAGCCAAAAAGGTCGGATTAGGGGGGCGCTCCAGGAGCACCTCCCTCGTTCATTTAGCAACGATAAAGACTAGCACTAAACCGTCATTTTTGAATACATGTTGAGACGGTGTCTTTTGTACACTCGTCAAGGCCCGTGAAGACCGGATCTTCAACGGTTTTTCCTTCTATAAGATCAATCATAACGGATGGTGCTTTGTAGCCCATCTCGAATGGACGCTGACCAACCAAAGCGGTTACCAAGCCCTCACCCGCAATAGCAACCTCATCTCCGATAGTATCTGCAGCCGATATGACGAAGTCGTTACTCGCAATCCTGTCTTTCAATGGCCGAACCAGGTCCCGGTAAGGTTGCGGCGCGCCGAACAACGGCCAGCCACCTTCAATCGCAAAAGCATCTAGATCCGGATTTGCGGCAAGGATGTCCGTCATTGCCTGAACACCTTTAGCTCCATCATCGTTGGTAAATACCGGGCAGCCAGCGACTTCAGTCCAGCCGCCTTGCCCCTTCAACTCTTTCGCGCCTTTTTCCCCGGTTAGAGCATCGCGGGTACCCTGGGCACGGCGCAAAATGTTGTCAGCGCCAGGATTACCCTCGATCAAGCATATTTTTCCCCCGTTTGGCTTCGCCTTCTTAATGTACTCACCGATCTTAAATCCCATAAGGTAATTGTCTGTACCAAGATATGTCTTTCTCAAAGCGGAGTCTTCGGCAGCAAGATCTGCATCCAGGGTCATAATGGGTATCGTGGGGCTTGCCGTTTTCAGGGTCTGTGCGATCAGCTTGGCATTTGAAGGCGAAATTGCCATCGCCACCGTGTCAGATTTGCCAAGCATATCCTGTACAATCTGGGCTTCTCCCGCCTCATCAGAGGTAGACGCTGGTCCAGTGTAAAAACACTCGTATTCTGAATTGGCATTTTCACTATTCCATTTCTGGCAGCCCTGATTGATTGCCTCGAAAAATGGATTGTCCAAACCTTTTACGACGATTACCAGTTGTTTTTTTGCGAAAGCGGGCACGACGTTAAGGGCCAGTGCAGCCGCAGCAATAAGTAATAGCGATTTTTTCATTAGTTCCTCCCTTTAGTACGTTGAATGATGCACGATACTCTATTTCGGAGTGGGCGCGCTCGCATGTGTTCGCACGATATTTCTGGGCTCAATCAAACAAAATACGTCTGTGTCAAAAGATGAAGCGGAGTGTTTTTATATGCGGGAAATTGCCTGCGCTTGCCCAAGGCCGGCGCGAACTCCCGCTCGGCCTGCCAAATTTTCCTCCCTCAGCCAGCTAATAACGATCTGAGCGAGCCGTCAATCTTTATTTATCGTATAAAATGACTTTTGGGCCATTCGTAGATTGACGGTTATCTCGTGGTTTGCATAGATGTCGTCGTTGGCTGGCCTCGGGAGGAGACTGGTCGAAACACCTGCGACTTGCGAAAACGATCCGTTTAATCGGGCCTGCGGTCGATAGGAAAGGGGAGGTGGAGCAGTGGCAGTTCTCGAACTTGCAAACGTCTCACGACATTTCGGTGCTATTCAAGCCGTCAACGATGTATCTTTTACCATTGAACCGGGTGAGGTCGTCGGTCTCATGGGCGACAATGGGGCCGGCAAGTCGACTTTGGTGAAAATGATTGCGGGCAATTTTCGACCGAGCGAAGGAGTGATGCGAATGGATGGGCAGGAGCTCATTCTGAACCGCCCGGTAGACGCGCGTCGGCATGGTATTGAAATTGTCCATCAAGACCTGGCGCTTTGTGACAACCTTACAGCCGCTGCCAATGTATTCCTTGGTCGCGAGTTGCGCCGGGGCATATGGCCTTTGCGTATACTGGACTATGCTGCGATGTACCGACGTTCCGGACAAATATTTGCTGAACTAAAGTCGGAAACGCGGCCCCGGGATCTGGTCAAACAGATGTCTGGAGGACAACGGCAGGCGGTAGCAATTGCTCGAACACGACTATCCGATGCCAGACTCGTTCTGATGGATGAGCCAACTGCCGCGATTTCAGTTCGACAGGTCGCTGAAGTACTCAACTTAATCAGGCATTTACGGGATCAGGGAATAGCCGTGGTTCTCATCAGCCATCGCATGCCCGATGTATTCACCGTTGCAGACCGCGTAATCGTTATGCGGCGTGGTCGAAAAGTTGCGGACAAAGCAATAAAGGCGAGTTCGCCTGAAGAAGTAACGGGGCTCATCACCGGGGCAATTGAACAAGCTGCGTAAAGCGATGTTCATGTAGCTGAAGGAACGGACGTCATCATGGCTACCACGCTTGACCAAACGATTGACCAAAAACAGGAAAGTTGGCTATCTGCAAAACTGGGCAGCCAGACCTTTTGGGTTCTCGCAGCAGTAGTATTAGCCTGCATTTTTCTTTCTTTTGCTACAGATTCCTTTGCAACATCAAAGAACCTCTACAATATCACGCGAAACGTGACGTTTGTGGCAATCATCGCACTCGGGATGACGCTCGTTATTATCACAGGCGGCATTGATCTATCTGTTGGATCTGTCCTTTGCCTTTGCAGCATGGTGCTGGGCGTGGTTATGCATGCTGGCTATAGTATTGAAGTGGGCGTCATTGCATCAATTGCAACCGCGCTCGTCATTGGTGCTTTCCATGGTGTTCTGATTGCGTACTTAGGAATGCCGCCGTTTGTTGTTACGCTCGGCATGTTATCGATCGCCCGCAGTCTGGCGATGGTTGCTTCAGGCAATACGGTGGTGTTCGAATTCGGTCCGGATCAGGCAAAACTCCTTTCTCTTGGCGGCGGGGCTTGGTTCTTCGGCATTGCGAATCCGGTCTTGTACATGATTGTACTGGCATTGCTGACAGGTTTTATTTTGCGGTGGACCCGGTTCGGCCGGCATATCTATGCCATTGGCGGAAATGAGCATGCCGCCACATTGACGGGCGTTCCCGTCCGCCCGATCAAGGTTGCGGTTTACATGATATCATCACTGTCAGCCGGCATTGCAGGTATCATTCAAACTGGATGGCTTGGCGCGATAACGACAAATATCGGTTCAGGCCTGGAGTTGCAGGTCATTGCAGCGGCGGTCATCGGTGGGGCCGCGCTGGCCGGAGGCGTTGGAACTGCCTTCGGCGCATTGGTGGGGGCAGCTTTGATTGAAATCATTCGCAACAGCCTCGGCTTGCTCGGTATCAACGCATTCTGGCAGGGTTGTTTTATAGGCGGGGCAATCTTGGTGGCAGTGCTGTTCGACCGACTGCGTAAGTTCCGGCAAAATCAATAGGGAAGTCAAAGTATGAGTAAGCGGATTGTTTTCACAGGCGGTACAGGAAAGGCCGGTCGTCACGTCGTGCAATATTTGGCTGACAAAGGCTACGACATCTTGAACGTGGATCTGACGCCGTTAGACCATCCCAGCGTGAACACACTGGTGGCGAACATTACTGACAGCGGGCAAATGTTCAATGCCTTGTCCAGCCATTTCGGATTTAATGGCTTTGAAAGTGGCAAAGGTCCGGCACCAGTGGATGCCGTGGTTCACTTTGCCGCTGTTCCGCGGGTCCTGATCAGACCCGATAACGAGACCTTTCAGATCAACACTATGGGAACCTATAACGTTATCGAAGCGGCTGTTAAGCTTGGCATACGAAAGATCGTTATTGCGTCGAGCGAGACAACCTATGGTGTATGTTTCGCCGAAGGTGACAAGGATTTTCATCATTTTCCCCTTGAGGAAGATTACGACGTTGATCCCATGGACAGTTATGGCCTGTCAAAACTCGTTAATGAAAACACGGCACGAGCATTCGCCGCACGATACGGTGCCGATATTTATGCACTCCGGATAGGCAACGTTATCGAACCTCACGAGTATAAATTGTTCCCGGATTTCCTGGCCAGGCCAATGTCGCGCAAACGAAACGCGTGGAGTTATATTGACGCTCGCGATCTTGGCCAGATTGTGGATTTGGCGATACGCAAAGATGGTTTGGGCTTTCAAGTTTTTAATGCCGTAAATGACACGATCACGGCTTTGCTTCCAACGCGCGAGTTTCTCCAGCGGTATTGCCCTGGTACAACGCTGCGCCGTGAAATGGATGAGTTTGAGGCGCCTTTATCCAATCGGAAAACGCGGGAAGTCCTGGGTTTCAAAGAGAATTTTAACTGGCGAGACCTGGTGCCTGAATCGGAACTGTAGCTTGGGACGCCTGGTCGTCTTTGTGCGAGTAAGATTACCGCACGTTTTGTGCGGCCAGGTCGCATCGATTTCACCAAGCAATACGCTGGGTGGAGCGCCACGGGGGAAAAATGGCTGAGGACCGTTGATACATTCAGGATTATTTTGAACCGTCGAAACCCTCGTTTGTCTCGGACACTTGCGTCATATAATAACGTGTAGGGGCGACGGTTCTTTCACGGCGCAACCACTGACGGTTGCCATGACAGTTTTTGGGCCGGGAAAGTCAGGATGGTCGATGCTGCCGGAACAAATCTTGAGGCGACCAACATGCTTAAGGATCTCTAAACGTGATTTGTACGGAATCGGCTGCGTCGCCCCGCACGAACGTCGCGCCTATCGATGAATGGGGTCCTTCCACAGGACGCCTTCCGGTCTTTCCACCGCTTCAATATCAAGATTGACGACAATGGGATCCTGGCCGGAGCGCACGAGCACGCATTCGAGTGTCTCGTCTTCACTCGCATTGATTTCCTGATGCGGCACAAAGGGCGGAACATAGATGAAATCGCCAGGCCCGGCTTCCGCGGTAAACTCGAGACGGTTTCCCCAGCGCATGCGAGCCTTGCCCTTGACGACATAAATGATGCTTTCAAGATCGCCGTGGTGATGGGCGCCGGTTTTGGCATTGGCATGGATTGTTACCGTTCCAGCCCAGATTTTCTCCGCACCAGCCCGCGCGTTGTTGATGGCCGTCGCGCGGTTCATGCCAGGCGTCTGGGCCGTATTGGGGTCCAACTGGTTACCAGGAATGACCTTGACCCCGTTGTCGCGCCAGTCAACCTCCTGATGGGGGTGTTCGTCACCGTGCGCATGGTCATGATGCTGGGGGTGATTGTGGTCCTTTGACAATGTCATTTTCTCGATCACGATGGTTTAAGCGGCAGCAGGTGCGCAAAATCGGGCCCATGGTTTTGATGAGTCCAGGCTAGTCCGGACAAGCCAGACTTGGCCGAAACCGGCAAAGCGGACTGAACCTGCCCGGTAGCTTATACTAGCATAAAATTCTAACACAGGGAGGGGCACCTTTCGCAACCGCAATTTCTGACCGCCGTGTAACCGGTTCGCTTAGCCTGGCATATCTTCAGCGCGGTGCAGCCTCAGATCAGGGGAACGATCACAACGTGGAAGGAGCGGGGGCGCTGTTCTTCTAATCCGTTGACCATACGGTGGCGGATGTGGGACTCAGTGACATAGGCAATTCCATCATCGGTAACCGTAAGGTTGACGGGACTGTTCAGATCCTCCGCGATCACCTCAATCTTGCGTTGACCAGCGACAAGCGGTTCGGCGATCCGCAACACCCGACCGTGACCGCCAGCCCCAAATTGCCCCACGCCTGCTGGCCTTCATGCGCCTATCCAGACTTACGGTTCGATTTGCACTTCAGTGATCATGTGGTTGACCTCATAAGTGATCGCTTTGACGCCGCCGTTCGCATCGGTGCGAGCGAAAACGGCGGTGATTATCGGATGAAGAAGATCGCTGAGAACGACCGTTTCCTAGTAGCCTCGCCATCCTACGTCGATGCTCATGGCAGCCCTACGCACCCGGACGAGTTGCAATCCCACAGAATCCTGCATATCTCACGTTCATTCACGGCGCACGATGGAGACTGAACGGGCCGAACGGTTTGTGGAACTTTCGGTCGATCCCATCATGCACTCGGACAATATCGCTGCTTTGCATCATGCGGCGCTCGATGGTCGAGGCATCGCCATTCTTGCGAGCTTCGTCGCCAATGCGGACCTGGCCACTGGACGGCTGGTGCCTGTGATGGAAGGATACCAGCCAATATCAAGCACGGTCTCGATCATCTATCCTCGTGCGCCAATCGTCCCAAGGAAGGTGCGAGCCTTCATCGACTTCATGACCACAGAATTCATACAAATAACTTAGAGACTGAAGCACGGTTTACCTTGTCTCCGGCGCATTGATAACACTTCTGGCTGATGTGTTTGTGCTTTACCTCAGACCAAGAATTTCCACTGGCACATGAGCGGTCGCATTTCCGCTATTATCACCTGATGTTAGATGAGCAGGCGAACAGATATTCGCGAAGACGGATGCATCGCCGAGCGGGTCCGTAAAATTGACGGCACGACCACCTGTTCGATCGGCCATATCTCCAAAGCGAAGCGTCTGCTCGAAAATGATGCTGATTTCGTAACACTGCGAGACTTGCTGGCTAAACTTCGCGAGGACAAGGTAGCACTGGTTTCGTTGATGAAGGAGACGCACAATCTTTGCGACGGCATGGCAATACAGTGACCGCCAGCCTCCCAAACCGGGGTTAAATCTAAAGCAAAACTTTAGCCAGATCTGGCCGTTTTGCCACATTAGCGAACGGCGATCGCCGCGGCCGCTCCTGCCATCATGCCAGCGCTCGTACGATTGGCAATCATCATAGCCTTGCGGTGTTTGAGCAGGCGTCGCGTCTGCGCCGCAGCTACAGTCCATGCAACATCAATGGATACGACGACGACCAACATCGTCGCAGTGAGCTCGAACCAACCGACTGTCGAAATGGCATCGAGATCGACAATCGTGGGTAACAGAGCAACATAGAACATCATCGTTTTTGGGTTGCCCATCGTAACAGCAAAGCCTGCTGCAAAAAGTTTTGCCTTGGATATTTCGCCAGGCACGGTCTGACCAGTGAGGAAAACTGGGGCATTCCACATCTTCCATGCCAGGTAGAGAAGATAAGCCACGCCGATCCATTTGACGATCAGGAACAGCGGTTGGAACATTTGAGCGAGGACAGATAAGCCGCACACCGCCAGCGCAAGCCAAATCGCTTCGCCAAACCACATTGCAGCTAAAAACGGCAAGACGCCTCTATAGCCTGTGGCAATAACCCTTGACACCAATGCCGCCACGCTTGGTCCTGGAGACGCAGATGCGATTGCCAGCGCTACGGCGAATACAAGAATTGATGTAAATTCCATTCTAAACTCCAGACCGATTTAAGTGCGACCAGACGTTATGGCTCTCCTGTTAAACTTCACCCTCAATCCCGGTGATATCAGAAGCAAAGAAGGGGCGCATGAACGTCCTTTCGTGCCTTATTACACATCCACTTTCATCTCGGATCCAATCGACTTTAATGAACCGAGCATCAACCCCAAACAAGGAACGAAATCGTTCATACGAAGCCAGACCATCAAAACTAAACAAAGCGAGAGCCTTATCGCTGGCTCCTTCCGAAGGTAGAAAATAACCGTGATGTGTGCCTCCGTGTTCGGTCACGAGATAAATCCAGGCTGACGCGAACTTCTCAAATATCTCGATCTTTGTCAGATCGATCTCACAGTTAACAACACAGGTGATCATAAAATGTCCTCTCGTACGACGAAGTGCCAGAGTGTTGCGGTTTGATTCCTTAACCGACGTCTGACACAGAGGTTCCGAAGGGATTTGAATTAGAGATTTCACGCATTCAATTTTGGAGTGCACAAACGGGTTAGCCCACCGGTCACTTTCGACTTCCAAGCGTTTCATATCATTGGTTCATTGTTGGGACGCATCTTGTGTCCTCTAACAGTCCCGTCGGATTCCGATCAAAACGAATATGCCGTAGTCCAGCGACAATATTTGCAACGGGAAAGCAGCCGCAAAGACCGTCCCATGCTTCGGCGCCTCGGGGAAGAAGGCGAGCGTTGGCAGGAGAGTGGGAATTCGCTCGGCTCTTGGCTACTGGCCGGCGGCTAAGTACGGGGCGGCCGGCTCGAGATTGTCGATTTAACGACGAACGCTCACCCGCCAAGAAACCCCGACCGGCTGGTTGCTCCGCGCCTGAATGACGGATATCCTGCGGACTCATCAGAGCAGTCAATGATAAAAAAGATCAATGCGCGCGACTTCCAGCACACGCTGCCTTATCATTTTACGACCGACGATGGCTGGTTAGATGTTGTGAAAATTTCAGATTATCTTTTCGCCATGTCTGAGCCGCGTCACTGGAATGAAGGGCACTGATCCTGAACGTTGTCGCATCATCAACGTAAGATATGCTGGCGTACTGTGACAGCGCAAATGTCCGCTTCCGGGAAAGCCACCTCATCGCTGCAACGGCGAAAGCGGGCACTTTACAATCCGGCAGATTCCGGCCTCATTTCTGCCGTTAAAGTGCGGACACGGTGTGCGAAGCTATTGGCGTTACCGCCAGGCGCTGCCGTCAAAGACTCTTAACGAGTAGGCAATGATGCGTCGTTGGATAATGGTACCTGTCGTCTTTGCGCTGGTCATCGCCGGACTGTTCGGCATCTTGCGTTTGACCAACGCTAGAACCTTCCAGCTCTTTGGCGATCTCCTAGCCCGCGTCGACACTGATCAGGCTGTTGTGGCGCTTACCTTCGATGACGGTCCCACAACCGACTATACTCAACCCGTGCTCGAAATTTTGAAAGCGCACGACGTTAGGGCGACATTCTTCCTCACCGGGCGAGAGACTGCCCAGAATCCGGCAGGGGCCAAAGCTATCGCGGATGCCGGTCACGAGATCGGCAATCATTCCTGGTCGCATAATCGCATGATCTTCGTGAGCCCCGCAACGGTTCGCGAGGAGATCGAGAACACGGATGCTGCGATCCGTGATGCCGGGTATAAAGGCGAGCTGCATTTCCGTCCGCCATATGGCAAGAAACTCGTCGCATTGCCTTGGTATTTGGCGAAGAACGACCGCACCACGATCATGTGGGATGTGGAACCTGAAGCGGATCTGGTCACAGCTGCTGATCCCCAAGCTATGGCTGACTATGTGATTACCAATGCGACCAACGGCTCGATCATCATCATGCACGTTATGTACGAAAGCCGAGGGGCCAGCCGGCAGGCATTGCCCGCTCTGATCGATGGTCTCAAGGCGCGGGGCTTTAAATTTGTCACAGTTTCCGAATTGCTGGCGCTGCAACAGGGAAGTTCAAATTGAATAGACGGGACAGAGCAGGCTTTTAATCTGGTTCAGGTATCATGTGATCCATTACTCAACCCGATGACCCAAAGACCCTGAACGCGCTCCGCTTCCTCGCTTACCGTAATATCGCGGGCAATTTTTTAGGCACTAACAATCCTGCCATCCGCGTTATAGATGGTGAAACGTTGAGAGAAACGTCCAGGAGAAACCCGCTCCGCAAAAGCTCGGTCACTTCGAAGTTTACATGGAGTGGATATCGATATCGAGAGCGGCGAATTTGTGGCCATCCGGTTGCGGCAATTCAACCTTGTTGCGCATGATCGCCGGTCTAGAGGAAATTCCAATGGCACGATTTCGATGGGCGGCATTGTGGTAAATGATGTCGCCCATGAGCGAGATATCGCGATGTTGTTCCAGTCCTATGCGCTTTATCCTCATCTGACGGTTGTGGCGAATATGGGGGGCTCACTCAAGTGGCGAAAGCACCGAACGCGTTTGAGACGCTGCCCCGATACTTGGCCTTGAATATCTTTGGGATCCCTATCCCAAAAGCCTTTCGGGCAGGCAGCCTCAGTGTATAGCTATGGGGCGTGCGATCGTGAGAAATCCGCAGTTTTCCTGTTTGACGAACCATGAATCAGGTCGCAAAGCTGCGTGATCAGATGAGCACCGAAATCAAGCAATTACATCAACGGTTGAGGACCACTACGATTTACGTGACTCACGATCAAATTGAAACCATGACGATGGCCGATCGAATTGTCGTTACGAAAGATGGATATGTGGAGCAGATTGGCTCCGCTTGATCTGTATGATCGCAGGGGAACATTTTCCTCGCGGGTTTCATCGGTTTACCCGGATTGAATCTCATTCCAGGCAAGGTCAGTACAACCAAGTCGCATGTATTCACCGCTGATGGCGGAGGCGAATTTCCATTGCCGGATGGCGCATCCTTGAAATCGGGGAGCGAGATTATTTACGGCATTCGGCCGGAGCATATCACCATCGGGCAGGGACCATTCACGGCTGAAATCGTCCTCATCGAACCTACCGGCGCGGAAACGCAAGTGACCACTATACCTGGATCACATCAACATGTGGCAACCGTAAGAGGACGATTGGACGTGCGCGCAGGAGACAGTCTTATAAAATCACCTGATCTTACGAGGTTCATCTTTTTGATGCCAAGACGCAACAGCGGCTGCCGACAAGCTATTGCGACAAAGTCTGTCAGACAGTCAACAACCCTGGCCGCATGTCCAGCCCGAATTGGTATTGGCGCAAATCGCCTTACCGTTGTCTGCCACCGGGCATGAAGCGCACATCCTTTGCAAGACGCTCACCGATGATTATATTCTCGCCATTCATGAAATACTCTCAAATTATCGGTATCGGTGGGGGGGTAGAGACCGATTATGGATTTTCCAAGCTGCACCTGCTCCAGAACGAAATCCTCATAGGCCGTCATCTCCAGCGCCTCGTCGGCGATCTCTTCTGCCAGGTGTGCGGGAACGACCACGACGCCCTCACTGTCGCCAACCATGATGTCTCCCGGCCAGACCGCAACGTCGCCGCAGCCGATCGGTACATTGATGTCAAGCGCCTGATGAAGCGTAAGATTGGTCGGTGCCGATGGCCGATTATGATAGGCCGGAAAACCAAGTTCAGCTATTTCGGGCGAATCCCGAAATCCGCCGTCGGTCACCACACCCTCGACGCCCCTTTGCATGAGGCGCGTAACCAATATCGACCCGGCTGACGCTGCCCTTGCATCCTTGCGGCTGTCGATTACCAGTACTGCATCCGCAGGACATTCCTCGACTGCCCTGCGCTGTGGGTGGTCGTGGTTGCGAAAGACTGACAATTGATTGAGATCCTCTCGGGCAGGTATATAGCGGAGCGTAAATGCTGGCCCCACCATAGTGCGACCGGATGTTCCAACGGGCCTTACGTCCTGAACAAACTGGTTGCGCAAGCCCCGTTTGAAGAGTGCAGTGCATAGCGTTGCGCTGCTTACCTGGCGAAATTTTGCACGTGTTTCGGCTGTCAGGGAAGAGGTCATGATCTATATCCTTCTTGATTATGCTCAGATTACCAACGCGGTACGCGGCGCTCGTAAGTGGGATCGAATTGCTGCATGTAAAGCGTGTCATTCCGGTCATTCATGCCTGCGCTCTCGTAAAGGTCTGCCAGTTTGCGCAGCTTTTGCCGATCAATGGAAACGCCCAAACCGGGTTTTGCGGACACGCTGAGATTTCCGTTTACGAAACGAAACGGTTGACCTTCGATGATATCGGTATTTGTCCATGGGTAGTGGGTATCGCAGGCGAAATTCAGATTGGGCGTCGCTGCAGCCAGGTGCGTCATGGCCGCAAGAGTTATGCCGAGGTGGGAGTTTGAATGCATCGAGACCTGCAATCCGAAGGCTTCGCAAAGTTTCGCCAAATGTGTAGAGGCGCGCAGGCCACCCCAGTAATGATGGTCCGACAAAACAATCTTCACCGCTTCCCGGCGCAACGCCTCGGCCAGATGGTCGAACTCGAGAACAACCATATTGGTTGCGAGGGGAATATTGCAGGAGCGGGCTACCTGCGCCATAGCTTCCATACCCAGAACAGGGTCTTCCAGATACTCAAGTACGCCTTCGAGTTTTTGCGCGACATGGATCGCCGTGGGAACTGTCCAGCCGCCATTGGGATCGATGCGCAGAGGATGATCCGGAAATGCGGCACGAAGCTGCAGCATGGTCTCGATTTCGAGAGCCGGTTCAAGGACGCCGCCCTTCAGCTTCAAGGACCGGAATCCGTGCTCGTCGACAAAACGCCGCGCCTCTCCAACCATCGCCGCAGGGGTCAGAACCTCACCCCAATCATCAGGTTCGGCGCCGATATGTGCGGCGAACTTGAAAAAGAGATAGGCGCTGAAGGGAACAGTGGAACGTATCGCTCCACCAAGAAGGTCCGAGACCGGACGACCCAGCGCTTTTCCTTGAATATCCAAGCAAGCAACTTCATAGGCGCTGGCCACAACATCCGTAAGCTTATGGTCGGCCACAGCGGTTTTGGCATTGATGCCGCCGCCGTTCGGCAAGGCATTCATCACACGTTGTTTCAGATCGTGCAGATGAAAAGGATCAAGACCAACTAACACTTCAGCTGCCTCGCGCAGCCCTGTCAGTGCCTTGATGCTGCCATAGCTTTCCCCAAGCCCCACAGTGCCGTTATCACAAATGAGTTCAATAATTGTCCTCAGCGCGTAGGGCTGATGCACACCCTTGCAGTTGAGAAGTGGCTTGTCCGGTATGGCAACCGGCGTCAGGACGACTTTTTCGATACGCATTCGTTCCATCCAAATTGATATGGCACGTTATTACACTTGCATATTACAAATGCAATGTGATATCTCAGATTGATAACGGAGATACCAGAATGGTTGTAGATGATCGATTGGACGCTGTTCTAAGTCCTGCTTTGCTGACGGGTGAGGGAAACCTGGTCACGCAGGTACATTGTGCCTTGCGAACGGCAATCGTAGAAGTGCGGTTGCGTCCTGGAGCGGCTCTCTCGGAAAAGGACATCGCGCGTTGTCTCAACGTCAGCAAAACGCCTATCCGGGAAGCTTTGATAAGGTTGGTGGAAGAGCGTCTGGTTACCGTCGTCCCAAAAAGCGGCACGCGCGTGGCTCCTATCAATATAGAAAGGTTTCGGGAGGGATGTTTTGCCCGTCTCCACATTGAAGCGGCTGCGGCTGCGCAGGCAGCAACGCTCCGGTCGGATGAAGACATCATCCGGATGAAGGCAAATTTGTCTAGGCAGCGCGAGGTGCTGGATAGCAAAGCCTATTGGGAGTTCTTCCTCTGCGATGAGCAATTCCACGCCCTTATTCTGAAGGCGGCAGGATTGAAGGGGTTGGTTCCCATCATGGAGGTTGCCAAGGTGGAAGTTGACCGGATTCGCAGCTTGAAGAATCGGCTCGGCGTTCGCCGAACCGAAACGGTAATTCGTCAGCACGAAGAAATCGTGGATGCAATTGCCGCTCGTGATCCGGGGCGCGCCTCCGCCGCAATCCGCAACCACCTAGGTGAAGTCGACAAGCGTATCTGGGAGCTGGGTGAGGACCATGCGCTGTGGAGCTATATCGAATCGGTCAGCCGCCCCCAATCCAAAACTCAAATCGGTATCGCCGGATAAAAAATGACTGAAGGAATGAAAACGATGTTCAAGAACAAGACTGCAATCGTCGCTGGCGGCGCTCGTGATATCGGCCTTGCCTGTGCGGCGAAACTGGCAGCAGAGGGCGCTAACGTTGCCATACTTTATAATTCAAGTGAAAAGGCCGCTTTAGAGGCCGTAAGCAAGATAAACGGCTCGGGTGGCAAGGCCATTGCTATTGGCGCCGATCTCACCAGGCAGGCTGAAGTGGATCGAGCGATCGAGCAGGTCCGGGGAAACTTTGGGCGCGGAATCGACATTCTGCAGTTTGTCACAGGCGGTCTCGTTGCACGCAAGACCGTGACCGAAATGGACGCCGAATTCTGGCACCAGGTGCTCGATCTCAATCTCACCTCACTGTTCCTTACAGTAAAGGCAGTGCTTCCCCACATGGGCGAGGGCGCTTCAATCGTAACATTTGCGTCGCAGGCTGGGCGCGACGGTGGCGGGCCAGGTGCCCTTGCCTATGCCACATCGAAAGGTGGAGTGATGAGCTTCACCCGGGGGCTGGCCAAGGAAGTCGGCCCGAAGGTACGCGTCAATGCGCTCTGTCCGGGAATGATTAATACCACATTCCACGACAGTTTCACCAAGCCGGAAGTTCGAACACGCGTTGCTGGAGCCACAGCTTTAAAGCGTGAGGGCACGTCGGCCGAGGTCGCCGAATTTGCAGCCTGGCTGTCTTCTGATGCGGCCAGCTACGTGACGGGAGGATGTTTCGACATCAACGGCGGCGTGCTTTTTTCCTAATAACAAATAAAAGATCGGGAGGATCTGTCTATGAATCTGAAACTGCAATTTGCTGCAGCCACAATCGCATCGGTGCTGCTCGCAGTGCCTGTCACAGTCCATGCCGAGACACCAAAGGATCAATTGATTATTGGTCTGTCCATGACAAATCTCTTGACCATGGACCCGGCAGAAGCCGTCGAAACTGAATCCTTCGACGTTCTCAATAATCTCTATGATCGCTTGATCGAAATGGATCCGGTAACGCCAAGCAAGATTGTGCCGGGCCTCGCGGAGAAGTGGAGCGTTGCTGCGGATGGAACGATAACATTCAATCTGCGTCAGAACGCAAGGTTTCAATCCGGCAATGCAGTGACCTCGGCCGACGTGATCTGGTCACTGAAACGTGTCATGAAGCTCAACCGAGGGCCGGCATCTTTCCTGCGTGAGATAGGTTATTCAGCCGACGTGCTGGATTCTTCAATCTCTGCCCCTGATGAACATACGGTTGTGCTGAAGCCTTCTGCCAATATCAATCCCGAGATCATTCTCTTTACGCTAGCACGCACGGTCGGCAATATCGTGGACAGCAAGACGGTGTTGGAAAATCAATCCAACGATGATTTGGGCAAGGCCTGGCTCACCAATAATTCCGCTGGATCTGGTCCCTTCGTGCTCAAGCGCTGGAGCGCCAACGATTCCGTCATTCTCGATCGCAATGCCGCATATTGGCGGGGCGAGCCTGCCCTCAAACGGATTATAATCCGGCATATGCCAGAATCCCAGAGCCAGCGTCTTCAGATTGAAAATGGCGATCTGGATGTAGCCCGCTCGCTTTCTGCTACAGACCTCAGGGCCCTGAAAGCCAATAACACTGTGGAAATCCAGAAGGTAGCGAGCGGGGGCTTCTACTATCTGGCTGTCAGCACAGCCGATCCAGTTTTTTCAAAGCCTGAGATGCGTGCTATCCTGCCTTTTCTGATTGACTATGAGGGGATCCAGGCAGCAGTCGTTGGCGACTACGGCATTGCCCGACAAGTGCCCGTGCCGTCTGATTACCCGGGGGCAATCCCCGATCCGGGCTACAAACCGAATATCGCAAAAGCCAAGGAACTTTTAACGGCAGCCGGGTATCCCGACGGTTTCAGTACAAGCATGCTTGTGCTTTCAGATTCGCCATTTGTGGAGATTGCAACTGCGCTCCAAGGTACGCTGGGACAGGCAGGCATAAAGGTTGAGATAAATCAGGGCAACGGCACGCAGGTCTACGGGAAGATGCGAGAACGGCAATTCTCGATGATTGTGGGAAGAAGCGGCGGACAGATGCCCAATGTACTAGGAGCAATCCAGGCCTATACGAGTAATTTTGACAACGGCCCGAAAAGCACCCAGACAGCCAGTCTGGCATGGCGCACGTCCTGGGAGATCCCCGAGTTGACTGCCCTTACCGCAGAGGCACGAGCAGAACTGAATGAAGCAAGGCGGCTTGAACTGTACAAGCAAATTCAGGAAAAGTTTCTGGCCTCGACGCCACCGCTCTTCGCGATCGCGGCAGCAACCCAACCCAGTGCCATCCGCGCAAACGTCAAGGGACTTGTCGATCAGCAGGCCCGGTCCCCAAGCTGGTTCTATGTTACCAAGACTCCAGAGTAGTTCGGGCAGATCATGTTGATAAAAACCACCACGACTTCAGGAGGGGTAGGGTATCGTGCCCCCGCCATTGTAAAATCCATGATAGGGCCCCTGATCAGTGTCCTGGGCGCGTTCCTTGGATTGATGATCATTATCTTTTTCATCGGCCGGGTGCTTCCCGTTGATCCGGTTTTGACCATCGTTGGCGACCAGGCGGACGCGCAAACCTATCAGCAGGTTTCGCAAGAGCTTGGACTCGACCGGCCGTTGCTGGAACAATTCTCGATTTTTGTATCAAATGCTTTGGTAGGTGATTTCGGGCGGGCCCGACTTACGGGAAACCTGGTTCTGTCGGACCTGGTCAATGTGTTTCCCGCAACAATCGAACTTGCAACGTCCGGAATTCTGATTGGTGCCGTGCTGGGCATACCGCTGGGCGTCTTTGCTGCTGTAAACAGGGGCAGGACAACCGATAACATTCTGCGGATCGTCATGTTGATGGGGCATTCTACCCCGATCTTCTGGCTGGGCTTGATGGGTCTTTTGCTTTTTTATGCTGCTCTGCATTGGGTGGGCGGTTCCGGACAACTCAGTCTCTACAATCTCGATATCGTGCCGAGGGTAACCGGATTCATAACTGTCGATGCGGTGCTTGCTGGCGACATGGAGGTCTTCTGGGATGCGGTGAACCATCTGATCCTGCCCGCCAGTATATTAGGATATAGTTCCACCGCATTCATCGCACGCATGACGCGCAGTTTCATGCTCGAGCAATTACCGCAGGAATACATTATCGCAGCGCGTGTTAAAGGCCTTTCCGCACGAAAGGTCATCTGGGGACACGCCTTCCGCAATATCCGGGTCCAGTTGCTCACGGTACTGGCGCTTGCCTATGGCGGCCTTCTAGAGGGAACAGTCCTTGTCGAGGCCGTCTTCGCCTGGCCGGGGCTTGGACAATATTTTACCAATGCGCTGCTCATCGGGGACATGAACGCTGTTATGGCAGCGACACTGCTTATCGGGACGATCTTTCTGGGACTGAACCTTATCAGCGACATCCTCTATCGCCTGCTTGATCCAAGGACCCACCAATGATGATTGCTGAAAACGCGGTTCAGTCCGCCAGATCCACCAAACTTGTGCGCTCAATGCAACATGTTCTGGAATTCTGGAGAATTTTCCGAACTGATTTGCCAGGCGTCGTAGGCCTGGCAGTCATCGCCGCAATTATTCTGCTCGCGTCGGCGGCGCCTATTCTCGCAAATTACGATCCATATCTGCAATCGCTTGGTGCTGTGCTGCAGCCGCCAAGCTGGGAACACTGGGCAGGCACGGACGAGCTGGGACGAGACATTTTCAGCAGACTGCTGTTTGGTGCCAGGACCACCCTGTTCATCGTCATTTCGGTGTCGCTTCTCGTTGCACCAATCGGATTATGTATAGGGGTGTGTTCGGGCTACTTTGGCGGCTGGGTCGACAGGGTCCTCATGCGGATAGTCGACATTTTCCTAGCCTTGCCCTCGCTCGTCCTTGCATTGGCTTTCGTGGCGGCGCTCGGCGCGGGGACGGAAAACGCGGTCCTTGCCATGGCGTTCACTGCCTGGCCACCTATCGCGAGACTGGCAAGGGCTGAAACCTTGAGCATCCGCTCATCCGATTTCATATCTGCAGCGCGCATGTATGGTGCTTCTCCGCCCCGGATCATTTTCCGGCATATCGTTCCGCTGTGTCTTCCGTCCATTGTTGTTCGCGTGACCCTCAGCATGGCGGGATTCATCTTGACTGCTGCAGGCCTTGGATTTCTCGGACTGGGCGCTCAACCACCCAGCGCCGAATGGGGAACGATGATTTCAACAGGACGAAAAGTCATGATTGATCATTGGTGGGTCGCGGCTTTTCCAGGCATCGCGATTCTCGTCACCAGCCTGTCGTTCAATATGGTCGGTGATGCATTGCGTGATGCCATGGACCCAAGGACATACTGACGATGACCGAGTATCAAGAGCATGAAGTTGCGCCGCTTCTTTCCGTAAGAGGACTTTGTGTCCGGTTTGGAAACGGTAACGAGGCGGTGGACGCACTCAGAAATCTGTCGTTTGACCTTCGCGCAGAAAAGCTTGGCATTGTGGGGGAGTCGGGTTCGGGTAAATCGACATTGGGAAGAACAATCCTGAAGCTGCTGCCTCGCATTGCCACTATATCTGCCGACAGGCTCGATTTTTGCGGTTCTGACATCGGCAAAGCAACTGAAAGACAGATGCTACAAATCCGCGGTTCCCAGATCGGTATGATCCTTCAAGATCCCAAATATGCCCTCGATCCCACAATGAAAATCGGCGATCAGATCGGCGAAGCGGTAGCACTGCACCTGGGGAAACGTGGCAAAGAGAAGAAAGACCATGTTCTGGAAATGCTCGACAGCGTGAAGATCCGGGATCCCCGACGCGTCTATGAATTGTATCCTCATCAGATTTCTGGTGGCATGGGGCAGCGTATCATGATTGCCATCACACTCGTCGCAAAGCCCAGTATCATTATCGCTGATGAGCCAACATCGGCTTTGGACGTCACCGTGCGGCGGCAGTTGCTCGAACTACTGGACGAGCTCGTTAGCGCTAGAGGGATAGGACTAATTTTCATCACCCATGATCTGGATCTGGCGGAAGGCTTTTGTCACCGCCTTTTGATCATGTATGCGGGGCAGATTCTGGAAGAACTGCGGGCCAGTTCTCTAGGAAACGCGAAACATCCCTATACGAGGGGGTTGCTTGCGAGCAGGCCCCGTCTCGAAGCGGCGGAAGAACGCCTGTCGGTTCTTGTCCGCGATCCGGCGTGGCAGCTCGATCTGAAACGGAGCATTGCGCAATGATCGAAATTGAGAACATCAGTCTGAGCTATGGTCAGGGCAAGTCAGCCGTAAGACCGTTGAACGGTGTTTCCTTCAGGGTGGAAAAGGGTGAGGCTTTTGGCATTGTCGGGGAAAGCGGGTGTGGAAAGTCAAGCCTTCTCAAGTGCATCAGTGGCCTTGAAACCGGGTGGGAGGGGCAGATCTCCATTGGTGGCTCAAAATTGTCGCATTCCCGAAGGGTTGATGAAATGCGTATCGTTCAAATGGTATTCCAGGACCCGTACGGGACCTTGCACCCTCGCCACACGATCGGGACTGCTCTGTCAGAACCGTTGCGCGCGCAGGGCATGCCACGCACGACGAAGATCATCGAAGAGGCGCTTTGTAGTGTGGGTCTTAGTCCGGCATTCCGCACGCGCTATCCCCACCAGTTGTCCGGCGGTCAACGTCAAAGAGTGGCGATCGCAAGGGCACTTATTATAAAGCCAGAAATAGTTCTGCTTGATGAACCGACATCCGCGCTCGATGTCTCGGTGCAGGCTGAGATACTTAATCTGCTTTCAGACCTGCGCGAGTTAATGAAACTGACATATATTCTTGTGAGCCACGATCTGGCTGTTACTGCGCACATGTGCAGCCGGCTTATCGTGATGAACAACGGAGAAATCATCGAGGAAATTTCGGCCGATGATCTGCGCAATAATAACAGCCATCATCCTTATACGAGGGAACTGATCGAAAGCAGTCAGCGATACGGGACATAGATGATGGCTATGCCGAAGCAACCTCAGACATCTCTTGATGAAAACCGGATGTCCCCGGCAATCGTAAAGCGGAGCATTTTATTCTGATCCGTTTTGCATAAAATGTCATGACGAGTGAAAGGCGCGTCACGCCGAAAACGGCTGTGGCGGTCGATAATGCGCGTTAGCCTTCTGCCGAAACTTAACAGGACGTCATTGCCGACAATGAGAAACATCCGAATGTCTCGATTTCAGGCTGAACGGGTACCATTGTAGTTTTAGGCTGTTCATGGCCCAATCAAGCGTCTCCTTTGCCGTTGCTCTCCTCGCCCTCGGTCAAGTTTCCAAAACATTCGATAAGCATCTCAGTGAGGATTCTCACTTTTCTCGTGGGATACCGACCGGGCGGTCTCACGACGAAGATGGCGGCCGGTGGAACCGGATAACCTGTCATGATTGGCACCAATGCGCCCGACGAGATATGATCGGCGACGAGCGGTTCGGGTAGATAGGCGACCCCTATCCCCTCCAAAGCGGCCGCCACGAGCGATACTCCGTTGTCAGCTACGAAACGCCCTTGGGGGCGCACCAGGACAATCTTGTCGCCGTCCATAAATTGCCACGTTTCAGCTTCCCGCATGACCACTTGGTGATTCACAATCTCATCCGGTGTTACGGGAGCGCCGTGAGCCTCGACGTAGGCAGGACTTGCGACAAGTTTGCCAAAGAGTGGTCCCACACGTCTTGCGACGAGGTTGGAATCCTGAAGGTGGCCTACACGGATTGCGCAGTCAAAACCTTCTCCAACGAGATCTACGAAGCGATCAGTATAGGAAGAGCTGATATGCAGTTGGGGGTGTCGGCGCGCCATCTGCGATAGGACAGGAGCAAAATGCGTTGGACCAAATGACAGTGGTACGGCTATGCGCAGGCGGCCTCGAAGCTCACCGGCCGGCAACATCGTTTCCTTTGCGACATCCAGTTCGGTGGAAATCCGGGCTGCGTGCTCCCTGAATGTAACACCTGCTTCTGTCAGCGCTATACCACGGGTCGTCCTCGCAAGTAACTGTGCGCCAAGTTCCGCCTCGAGCTGGGTGATTCTCCGGCTGACCATCGACTTCGAAATGCCCAGGCGCAGCGCCGCTGACGATATCCCGCCGGCATCAGCGACCTCGATGAATATTCTCAGATCCTCAAGTTGCACATCGCGTTCCTTTTCCTGCAACACAGCGTCACACGATTTAGGTCTACCGGCTCGCAGAAGACAATGACAAGTTGGCTGCGGATGGCTCTCCGATGAGGGTATCCTCGCAACATCTCTTAACGAACCGCCAATATAGGATCTATATTCAATGACCTTTCGTAACGGCCTCAATTCTCTCCTTCGTCCCGAAGATTCCGTCCTCGTTCTGATTGATCATCAGCCTTACCAGCTAACTAACCTCAATAGCCATGATCCTCAGGCCGTCGTCAACAACACGACTGCGCTAGCAAAGCTGGCAAAAGCCTTCAATGTTCCGACCATCCTCACCAGCGTGATTGCGGACCGCGGCGGCAAGCTCTTCAAGCAAATCACAGACGTTTTCCCAGGGCAGGAAGTAATCGACCGGACCTGGGTGAATACGTGGGAGGACAAGAAGGTGGTGGACGTGGTGAAGGCGACCGGTCGCAAGCAACTAATCATCGCAGGTCTGTGGACCGAAGTTTGCGTAGCGATGCCAGCGATTCAGGCAGCTGGCGAAGGCTGGGATGTGACTGTAATCACTGACGCATCGGGCGGAAGCTCAACCGAATCTCATCAGGTCGCCATCCAGCGGATGATTGCGGCAGGCGTTAACATGATGACTTGGATGGCTCTTGCTGGCGAGTGGCAGCGTGACTGGGCTCGCACCGAGCACGTCGAAGAGCTGACCGAAGTGCTCATCTCGCACATGGCCGGCAGCGGCATTGCCTATCTGTGGGAGCAGCAGTTGCTCAATACCCCCGTCCCGACAACCAAAGGCGGCCATTAAATCCTTCCTGGGGTGATGGGGACATCGACGGTTGCGCCGCGACTAGCTGGGCGATCTGTCGATCCTCGTCATCTTCAATCGGTCTCAGCAATTGTAGAATCGTTGAAGCTCCGTTGCCGAGACGCCCAACCAGTCGGACGTGAATGGCAGACTTTTTCCTGTGTCCCGCAACATCGGTTGCGCAATAGGCCGCAATTGTTGTGGCTTCAGCATGTGACAGCCGTCTTGTTCCGTCGCTGCATCGCGACCGGCTTACAGGCTCGGATGCGGGAACCATTTCCCTACCGACAGGTTATGGTTCGGGCCGTCAGAGAGCTCCGGGTAGTGTAGGTTAGTGAGGGATAAAATGCCTTCTACGTTGATCCGAAATACCAGCTATGATGAAGCGGCACGGATATTGTCAATATGGTTTGTGACAAGCAGAAATCGGTACGACTATATGGATGTGCCGCCTGGAATATATGACGATTTTCGCCATGCCTTTTCCAAAGGACGTTTCTTCAACCAGCACATTCGCGACGTGTATCGCTATCGCATCTACCGATCTTGAATGATATTTCCGGCGAAACCACCTCGATCAATCCACTGGAGTGGTCAAGGGCTCCGAAAGCATTGATGAGCGATAGTGCTGTTTGCTGGTTTGAATCTTATCAATGGCGAGCTTAACAAGCCAGCGGCATCTTTCAGACGACATCTTCACGGTGCGCAATGCGCCTGACTTCCTCAGCCGCAGCATCAAGAATACCTTCTGCCAAACTCTTGTCCCCCATGATACGGGAAAGCGTGACGGCACCAACCATAAGCGAAAGTATTGTCATCGCCTTGGCGCTGGGGTTGGAGCTCTTGGCTTCGTTCATCAGTTCATCCAGCACCTCAAAGTGAGCCGCTACTCCCTCTTCAAATGGGTGTCTCACTTCGTCACTCTGGCGCACCGCATCAGATCCCAGCGCCACCAATGGGCAGCCATCTGCCATTTCCCCGCGATGCCCCATTGAAAGATAGAACGACATCACCGCCTCCAGGGGATCGGAGCTTGTCGCGGCAGCTGTCGACCATCTGCGCGTCGCACTTTCCATGGCGCGGCTGGATGCCAAAGCAGCAAGGTGTTCCTTGGATGAGAATTGCTTATAGAATCCACCTTGCGTTAGACCGGCACCCTTCATCAGATCCTTCAAGCCAATTCCATCAAAGCCACGCTCTCGAAAGAGGCGGCTGGCAACGTTGATCACCTTTTCTCGATTTTCCTCTGCCTGCACGCGGCTCACTCTCATATTCGCCTCCGATTAGATTTCATTTGACATCTATGGCATATTTAGATTTAGGTCGCAATCTAAATTGTACGGATCGCTCGCCAAACCGAGAATGTAAAATGAAACGCAAATATGTCCTGATATCTGTAGGTCTTCTGGGAACGGTGGCGGTCGCTGCTTTTATCTTAATGTCCGAAACCACTGAACGGAAAGCCGATGCCGCGGATCCGAGGACGGTTGCACCGCTCGTAAGGGTGACAGAGGCGAAGAAGACTGCATCGGCAGAGCGGTCGTTTACCGGCACAGTCGCGTCACGGGTGCAAAGCAATCTTGGTTTCCGGGTGCCGGGCAAGATCGTCCAGCGGATGGTTGATGTGGGTCAGCAGGTTCGGGCAGGTCAGGCTCTGATGCGCATAGATGAAACAGATCTCCAACTCGCCCTTACGGCCAAGCGCAATACGGTCATCGCGGCGCGGGCTGTCCTGATCCAAGTACAAGCAGATGAGAAACGCTATGCGGCGTTGGTGAAAAATGGACTGGCTGCCACCCCACAACGTTATGAACAAGCGAAAGCAGCGCTCGACACGGCCTCGGCGCAGCTTGCGGCCGCTGAAGCTGACGCCAGTGTCGCAGAAAATGCAGCCACCTATAGCGTTCTACTTGCAGATGCAGATGGCACTGTCGTCGAGACGCTTGGAGATCCAGGACAGGTCGTGGCCGCGGGCCAGACGGTCGTTCAACTCGCGCAGGCTGGCCCGCGTGAAGCCGTTGTCTGGCTACCTGAGACGCTGCGGCCCGACATAGGATCCCAAGCTGAGGCCAGTGTCTATGGAGCCGACGGTATCAGCGGAAAGGCGCGCTTGCGACAGATCTCCGATGCTGCCGATCCGCAGACCCGTACCTACGAGGCGCGTTACGTCCTCGATGGCGCCGCCGCCTCTGCCCCGCTCGGCTCGACGGTGACGATTAAAATCCTGGACGCGCACAGGCAGTCGGAGGTCGCAGTTCCGGTAGGTTCGATCCTGGACAACGGTGGGCGGACGGGTGTTTGGGTCGTCAACGGTGCCACCCTCACGGTGACGTTTAGACCAGTCGAAATCAAACGGATCAGCGAGGAGATGGCATTTATCACCGGTGTCAACATTGGCCAGAGGGTTGTCGCTCTTGGCGCGCATCTCCTGGAAAATGGCGCAGCCGTTAGAATTGCCCCGCAGCAAGAGGTGACAAAACAATGAGCTTCAACCTGTCAGCTCTTGCCGTTCGCGAACGTGCCGTCACCTTATTCTTTATCGTTCTATTGGCTGCGGCGGGGGCGTACGCCTTTGTCAAGCTGGGACGCGCCGAGGATCCTTCCTTTACCATCAAGACCCTGACGGTCACTTCCGTCTGGCCGGGCGCGACGGCGCGCGAGATGCAGGATCTTGTCGCTGAACCACTGGAAAAGCGCATCCAGGAACTGACCTGGTATGACCGTGTCGAGACGACGACACGGCCTGGCTACGCCTTCCTCACCGTGACCTTGAAGGATAGCATGCCGCCGGCCGCCGTCGAAGAAGAGTTCTATCAGGCGCGCAAGAAGCTCAGCGACGAAGCCCGCAATCTGCCTCCGGGCGTGATGGGCCCGTTCGTCAATGATGAATATTCCGATGTGAGTTTCGGTCTTTATGCATTGAAGGCGAAGGGGATGCCTATGCGGGACCTCGTGCGACAGGCTGAGGTCATCCGTCAGGATCTCCTGCGCGTTCCGGGCGTCAAGAAAATCAACATCATCGGGGAGCGCCCCGAACAGATATTCGTCGAATTTTCCTATGCCAAGCTCGCGACACTTGGAATATCGGCAACCGATATCGCCGCAGCTTTGCAAAGACAGAATACGGTCACGCCAGCTGGCTCCATTGACACGCGTGGGCCGCAGGTGTTCATCCGGTTCGACGGAGCCTATAACAGCGTGCAGGCGATCGCCGATACGCCGATCGTAGCTGCTGGGCGGACGTTGAAGCTCTCCGATTTAGCGGATGTGCGGCGCGGGTATGAGGATCCGGCAACATACATCATCCGGCATGAAGGTGAGCCAGCCATCATGCTGGGTGCCGTGATGCAACAGGGTTGGAATGGTCTTGATCTCGGCAAGGCGCTTGAAGCGCGATCCGCCGCGATCGCGCAGACACTGCCGCTGGGCATGACGCTCACCAAAGTCAGCGATCAGGCCGTCAACATCGACGAGGCGGTTGGCGAATTCATGCTCAAGTTCGCAATGGCGCTTGGCGTCGTGCTGTTTGTGAGCCTGGTTGCCCTCGGCTGGCGCGTCGGCATCGTTGTCGCACTTGCCGTGCCGCTAACGCTCGCCGTCGTTTTTCTCATCATGCTGGAAACCGGCCGGTTCTTCGATCGTATCACGCTCGGCGCATTGATCCTTGCGCTGGGCCTCCTCGTGGACGACGCCATCATTGCCATTGAAGTGATGGTGGTGAAGATGGAGGAGGGCATGGACCGTATCAAGGCGGCCGCTTATGCCTGGAGCCATACGGCAGCGCCGATGCTTTCCGGCACACTCGTCACAATCATCGGGCTGATGCCAGTAGGCTTTGCAAGATCGACTGCAGGAGAATATGCCGGTAACATATTCTGGGTCGTGGGCTTTGCGCTGATCGTTTCATGGTTTGTAGCAGTGATCTTTACGCCCTATCTCGGCGTCAAGATGCTGCCCGACATCAAGCCTGTAGAAGGCGGACCGCACGCAATCTATGACACGCCAAACTACCGTCGCCTGCGCTCCCTCATCGAGTTTGCGGTTCGCCATAAATTCATGACCTGCGCCGTGGTCGGCATCACAATGGCTATCTCCGTCGTCGGGATGGGAGGCGTGAAACAGCAGTTCTTCCCGACATCGGATCGACCCGAAGTGCTGGTCGAAGTTCGTATGCCCGAGGGTACAAGCATCGAGACCACGACAGCCGCAGTGGAGAAAGTCGAAGGCTGGCTGCAAACGCAGCCGGAAACAAAAATCGTCACCAGCTATGTAGGGCAGGGAGCGCCGCGCTTCTTCTTTGCCATGGCGCCGGAATTGCCCGATCCTGCCTTCGCCAAGATCGTTGTGCTGACGCCCGATGCGCATGCGCGTGAGGATTTGAAGCATCGCTTGCGCCTCGCCATTTCCGAGGGACTTGTCCCAGAGGCATCTGTGCGCGTGACGCAACTTGTCTTTGGGCCCTACACGCCATTTCCGGTCGAGTTTCGGATCATGGGATCGGATCCGGATGAACTTTACAAAATCTCCCAGCAGGCTCTTGCTATCATGAAAAGTGTTCCAGATGTCCGCCAGGCCAATCGGGATTGGGGCAACCGCACGCCGGTGCTGCGGTTCGTTCCCGACCAGGATCGACTCAATCTGATCGGTCTCTCACCCTCCGAGGCAGCCCAGCAGATGCAGTTGCTGCTCAGCGGCATCCCTGTCACACAGGTGCGCGACAATATCCGCAACGTGCCGGTCGTTGCCCGAAGCGCAGGCGAGAACCGTCTTGATCCATCACGGCTTTCCGACTTTTCGCTGATGAGCAGGGATGGCCGTCAGGTCCCCCTTGATCAGATCGGCCGTTCTGAAATCCGGTTTGAGGAGCCGATCCTGAAACGACGCGACCGCACCCCTGTGATCACGATACGCTCAGACATCAACGAGGCCACACAACCCCCGGAGGTCTCCCAACAGGTCATGACGGCACTACAGCCGCTCATTGCATCGCTTCCCCTTGGGTACAGGATTGAGATGGGCGGCAATATAGAAGAATCCCTCAAGGCCAATGTCGCACTCGTCAAGATCTTTCCGGTTATGATTGCAGCCATGTTGATCGTCATCATTCTCCAGGTTCGCAGTTTGTCAACGATGACGATGGTCATGTTGACCGCACCCCTCGGACTTGCCGGGGTGGTCCCGACGCTGCTCGTCTTCAATCAGCCTTTCGGCTTCAACGCCATTCTCGGGTTGATAGGATTGGCAGGCATCCTCATGCGCAACACGTTGATCCTGACAGAACAAATCAAGGAAAATCAGGCAGCCGGTCTCAACGATTATAAAGCGGTCATTGAAGCGACAGTACAACGGACACGTCCGGTCATCCTCACTGCACTGGCTGCCATTCTCGCCTTCATACCCTTAACTCATTCTGTGTTCTGGGGATCGATGGCCTACACGTTGATTGGCGGAACGGCAGCGGGAACCGTGATGATCCTCCTCTTCCTTCCAGCTCTATACGCGGTATGGTTTCGGATAGAGCCAACGAAAGATAGCCGCCAGAGCTCGGCGTCGGTAGTTCCTGTATAATATCAAGATGGAATAAGGCTTTCGTATCCTGGCTTATCACTTAGTGAGGAGATTTATCGTTTTTTGGAACCACCTCTGTCTGTGGCATTTCGCTTATTCAGCATGGTCAAAAAGACAGAAGATTTCGATGGCCAATTCGAACACCACAACCAATCACGATAAAATTCGCAAGTGGGCAGAAGCGCGCAATGGCAGGCTCTCCATTGTCTGGACCCAGGGAAAGGGCGGAATTTTTCGAGATTTTTGATAATAGCAAATTGGCATTTCTTCATCCGGAAGAGACCGACGATGGCGCTCAGAGCCGGTTCAACAAGTTTGTCAGCCGGGACTGACTGCAATTAATTATCTGCCGGACGTTAGGTGAATAATCCGTACCTTCTGAAGGGATGCTCTATTGCAGATTTGTATGGCGGTACTGCATGGCTTTATGCGCGTCCGGTATTCCAACTGTCATGCCCAATATTAGGCCATCGAGAATGATCAGGCTGCATTGTTCGAAAAGGCTTCCGCCAAACTGCGCAGTCACGTCTACAGGTACGTGCAATATGACATCAGCAATCTCAGCTAGTGGACTGCCCATTTTCCCCGTGAGTGCAACAACGGTTGCTCCCTCGGACTTGGCTATCCGGGCAAAACTCAAACCGACGGGTGTCTCGCCTGACGCCGATAGAATCAGAAGTCCGTCAGTTTTTCGGATTGAGGGCGCGGTTGCTTCACCCACAAAGTGAACCTTGCGCCCGATATGCATGAAGCGCATTGCAGCCATTTGCGCAGACAAACCGGAGCGACCTTGTCCGGCAAAGAACCAGCGGCGTTCGGAATTTGCGAAAACCTGTGCCAGGCGGTCAAAGGCGTTTGCGTCTATCTTCGATAAGGCTTCTGTTAATTCCTGACCAACAATCAGCCAGGGTCCTTGAGAAACAGTCATCGGCAATACCTTGGTAGAAGCGCGCGGTTGGGCATCAGCTGCGCCTGCGAGATTGCGTCAATGACAACGGGTAACGGACAGGGTGATATGCCATCGAACTGACATTCACCGGGCGATATTCGCTATCATAGGCAATTTGATCGAGAGTAAGCACAGCCGCAGGAAGATCAAGTTGCAGAAACCCGGCCTCTGATTCTGTCGCAAGCCGGGCACTCAGCGTTGATTGGCCACGGGCGGGAATGACACCATAGCGTTCTTTGAACTCGGCATAGAGCGACCTGTTTCCGGTGTTCCAGTCTATATCCAGAATGCCTGGTGTCAGTACCTCAGCAAACCAGTCGCGCTGAACGACAACCGGCAAATCATCAAGGAAGCGCAGCCGCTCGATGAAAACAACATTTGAACCTGAAGGAAGCCCAAGCGGACGCGTAATATCTGCGTCGGCTCGAATAATGTCTGCGGCGAGCAATTTCATGCCAGGCTTACGATTATTAGCCTCGGCCGTTTCGGTGAAGCTCCGTACGATCTCAATTTCATAAGTCGGTCGGGGCTCGGTGACGTAAATACCCTTGCCTGCGCGAGTTTGCAGAAAGCCGAGGTTCTCGAGATCCTTGACTGCTTGCCGAACGGTAATCCTGCTCACTCCGTACAATGCCACAAGTTCGCGCTCGGACGGCAGTTTGTCGTTGACCGAGAGTTTTCCGCTGTCGATCATATTTTTGAGGACAGTCCGTAGTTGGACGTAGAGTGGGTCGGGGTGGTTTCGATCGACCGGATTTATTCGGCCACGCCGGTGTGTTTCACTCATCTCGAATCTTCACCCGCTTTTTGGTGTCTGAGCTATCTGGCAGATTGCTACGCCTGTTGTCGAGGTTATTGAATACAAGATGTTTCGACAGTGTTGACATAACTGGTTATGACCAGTAGCAATAGCACAGCATGAGCATTGGAGCAATTCATGAAGTTGACTTTGGTTGGCGGCGGCGGAGTGAGAGCGCCATTGTTTGTTGGCTCGGCGCTTCGCCGGGCAGAACAGAGCGGGCTGAAGGAAATTTGCCTGCTGGATATCAACGAGAAGAAGCTCGAACTGTTCGGGCGTATCAGTCAGGAATTGGGTCGTCGGAACCAATCCCCCGTGAAAATCTCCCTGACCACCAGTGCTGAAAAAGCGCTGGAGGGTGCAGATTATGTTGTTACGACCGTTCGCCCTGGCGACGAAGAAGGCCGGATCAAGGATGAGCGGATTGCCCTCTCACACGGCGTACTGGGACAGGAAACAACCGGGCCAGGCGGATTCGCCATGGCTCTGCGCAGCATTCCGGTAATTTTGGAATATGCGAGGCTTTTAAAGAAAGTCAGTCCGGATGCCTGGCTCTTTAATTTCACAAATCCGGCTGGTCTTGTTGCGCAAGCACTTCAGGATGAAGGCTTTCATCGCACGGTCGGCATTTGTGATGGCGCCAACGGCGCGCAGGAAGCCTTGGCGAAGTGGTTCAAGGTTCCACAAAACGATGTGCACGCAGAAGTGGCAGGCCTCAATCATCTCTCGTTTACGCGAAGCGCAACCATTAACGGGCAAGAGGTTCTGCAGGCCTTGCTGGATGACGAGCGGTTTTTAAAGGCGACGTCGCAGCGGATGTTTGATCCAAAGATTATCCGCCGGCAGCGAAACTGGATCAATGAATATCTCTACTACTATTACTACGCCGAAAAAGCCGTGGCGGCGTTGAAATCCGATGTCCGTACGCGCGGCGAGGAAGTCAAAGACCTTAACCGGACGTTGATCGAGACGCTTGGCTCAATCGACCTTGAGAAGAATGCGCTGGAGGCACTGAACCGCTATTACGCCTATGAGCGCCGTCGTAGCTCAACCTATATGCATTATGCGCTCGAAGATGCTCCAACCATGGAAGAAGCTGATAGCCTGATCGATACCGGCAGCCATGAGGGCAATTCGGAAGAAGGCGAGGGTTACGCTGGAGTTGCGCTTAATCTTGTGGATGCGCTGCAAACAGGAAAGCCTTGCTACAGCGGCCTCAACGTCCGCAATGAGGGATCAATAGACGGTCTGCGCTCCGACGATGTTGTCGAAGTAAGCTGCGTCGTTGACAAGGAGGGAATTCGCCCTTTGCATATCGGCAAGATGCCGGATTCACAATTTCAGCTTGTTCAAAGCGTCAAGCACTATGAACGTCTGGCTGTAAAGGCAATTCGCGAGCGAAGCCGCGATGTTGCCGTTGAAGCTTTGATGGCCCATCCGCTTGTGCTGTCCTATTCGCGTGCAGTTCCATTGGTCGATGAATACCTTGCCGCTCATGCGCCATATGCAGGAGTATGGAAATGACGAAAACCACACGATCAAGCTACGAAGTGATGGTCGTTGGCGAATATTATTTCGATCTTGTTTTCCGTGGCCTGCCGGATATCCCTCGAATGGGTGCGGATCTTTGGGCTCAGGAATTTGATTGGGTGCCGGGTGCAGCATTTTCAACAGCCTTGGCACTGACGCGTCTTGGGACAAATGCCGGATGGTGGTGTGCTTTCGGTAATGACATCTTCAGTCGTATGATCATGGAAGAGGCTCGAAAAGAGAGTATTGACGATGGCTTATTTATCCAACTGGACAAGCCTTGGCGGCGGCTGAGTTCGGCTTTTTCGTTTACCGATGATCGCGGATTCATCAGTTACAGCGAAGACCGTGATCCCAGCCCGACACCGGCTGATCTTGAACGAATCCGGCCAAACGTACTTCTGCTGCAGGGCTTCTCGCTTGATAATGAGCGCAAGGCACTTATCAATGCGGCTCGTAATCTCGGCATAAGAATCTGTTCGGACTGCCAGCACATAGATATGGATTTGTCGGAGCCTGGCCTGACTGACGCTTTGCGACAGATCGATGTGTTCCTGCCCAACGAAACAGAAGCCAAGGCGCTGACCGGCGAAACCGACGTCGAAATCGCGCTCGGCGTTCTTACCCGATACTGCAGCACCGTCGTGATCAAGCGTGGAGCGGAAGGTGTTATCGCCAGCGATAATGGTCGTGTCTACCGACTTCCTGCTTTGTCGGTCGATGTTTTCGACACGACTGGAGCCGGGGACTCTTTCAACGCAGGGTTTGTTCACGGTCTGCTGCACGAGCCGGACTTTATCTCGGCGCTGGAAGTGGCGGTGATTTGCGGCTCTCTAGCAGTAACCGGATATGGTGGCAGGAACCTGCCTTATCTTTCCGATCTTGGCCGATACCGGCGGCGCAGCGCCACCGGCTGATGACTCCAATCAATCAAGAAAAATAGGGAACGATCATGGGATACAAACATAAACTGCTTGCAAGCCTCGCTTTTATGACAGTTGCGGTGGCGCTGCCAGCTAAGGCAGAAACAATATCGATGTTCTGCTCGGCCACGGATTATGAGCTTTGCGAAGAAGGGGCTCAAAAATGGGCAAAATCCTCGGGTAATGAGGTCAAGATCAATCGCACACCGCAAAATCTCGATGACGCCATTCCTATCTATCAGCAATTATTCGCTTCCAAATCGTCTGATGTCGATCTGCTCTATGTGGATGTGATTTGGTTGGGCATGATGAAGGATCACTTCTCGGACCTTGTCTCGCTTGTTCCCGAGGCAGAGGTAAAGGCCCATTTTGCATCGGCGACAGATGCGGCCCGTATCGACAACAAGCTTGTCGCAATGCCCTTCTACATTGATACCGGACTGATGTTCTATCGAAAGGATCTGCTGGAAAAATATGGCAAGCAGGCACCGAAGACTTGGGATGAGCTAACAGCAACCGCCAAGGAAATTCAGGACAGTGAGCGCAAGGCTGGCAATGCCGATATGTGGGGTTACGCCTGGCAGGGCCGCAGCTATGAGGGGCTTACCTGTGACGCCGTCGAATGGATCGCTGCAGGCGGTGGCGGTACCATTCTTTCCGACAAAGGAGAGGTGACAATCAACAATCCAGCAACCGTTGCCGCACTCACTCGGGCTCGGCGCTGGATTGATACGATCTCCCCAAAGGGTGTCTTGAACTATGATGAAGAGAGCTCCCGCGCGCTTTTCGAAAGTGGCAATGCCGTCTTCCACCGCAATTGGCCTTATGTCTGGGGGACATCTCAGGCGCAGGGCGGCAAGCTGGTTGATAAGGTTGGCGTCTCAGCATTGCCAATCGGTGCAAATGGGCAAAAATCAAGCGGTGCTCTTGGTACAGCCTATCTGGCCGTGTCGAAATATTCGGCCAAGCAAGAAAAAGCTGCAGAACTATTGAGGTATATGGTCGGTCTTGAGGACCAGAAAATGCGAGCAATAAAGGGCGGATACAACCCTACGGTTGAAGCACTCTACACCGACGCTGACGTCCTCGCGAAAATACCGTTCCTGCCCATGGCGAAAGCGGCTTTCGAAGAATCCGTTGCTCGGCCATCTGCGGCGACCGGGAAGAATTATAATCGGGTTTCGCGCACCTTCTATCGCGCGGTCCATGACATAATCTCCGGGACCGGCGATGTGGCAGAGGAAGTTGTGCAGCTTGAAAAGAAGCTGAAGCGCGACGTAAAAGCCAACTGAAGCACAACCGCCTGCGGATAACGCCCGCAGGCGCTTCTCCTTCACCAAAGCTCACGCATTGCAAGTCACAGGTTAAGGCAAGGGCAACGTAATGGCCTCCGTCACACTGAAAGAAGTCAGCAAGAGCTTTGGAGCTTTTGATGTGCTCCGGTCGATCGACCTCGACATTGAAGATGGAGAATTCGTGGTCTTCGTGGGGCCATCAGGCTGCGGCAAATCAACTTTGCTGCGTGTCATTGCCGGGTTGGTTCCTGTCTCGCAAGGGACTGTCTCTATCGATGGAGAAGAAGTTACGGACGTACCGGCGTCAAAACGCGGCGTTGCGTTCGTTTTTCAGTCCTATGCCCTCTATCCTCACATGAATGTGGCCCGTAACATCAGTTTCGCCCTGGAAACAGCGCGAATGACCAAGGTCGAGATTGGTCGGCGGTTGGCCAAGGTCGCCGATATGTTGAAAATCGACCATCTGCTCGACCGTAAGCCAAAGCAGCTTTCAGGCGGGCAGCGCCAGCGCGTTGCGATAGGACGGGCTCTGGTCAGTCAGCCGAAACTATTCCTCTTTGATGAGCCCCTTTCCAATCTTGATGCTGACTTGCGAATGGAGATGCGTTTCGAAATCGCCAAGTTGCATGCCGAAGTCAGTGCCACGATGATTTATGTTACACATGATCAGACTGAGGCCATGACGCTCGCCGATCGGATCGTCATCCTCAATCATGGGCGCATTGAACAGGTAGGAACGCCCCGTCAGCTCTATGATCATCCGGCAAACAAGTTCGTTGCAGGTTTCCTTGGTAGCCCTCGCATGAACTTTGCGTCTGTCAAAAGTGAAACGCAGGGCGTGATCACCGGCCCTGACGGCTTCGAGCTGAAACTGGATCCGTTAGATGCAAAAAAACCAGTGACACTAGGACTTCGCCCCGAATCATTGGAAATAATCTCCGCAGACGCAGGCCTTTGCATAAAGGGTGTCTTTGAACGTGTCGAAGACCTTGGTTATGAGCAGATTGCTTATATCCGCTTGAGCGATGACACGATCTGGACCGTACGCTCCGGAGGGGCAATTCCGGTATATGCTTCAGGGTCGAAGGTTGGCTTGAGATGGAACCCCGAGGATATCTATCTTTTCGATGATAAAGACCGGTGTCTCGACGTTGGCCTAGTTCTGAAGCCAGCAGTTGGAATAAGCCAATGAAAAACAGGGAAACAACCACAGCCTGGTTTTTTCTCCTGCCACTTCTGTTGGCACTTACAGCTGTTGCCGCATGGCCGCTGGCACGGAACATGTATTTCTCTTTCACCGATGCCTTTCTCGATAATCCTGCAGATTATAGCTTTGTCGGCTTTCAGAACTTTATTACCGTTTGGGAAGACTCCATTTTCTGGGGTGCCGTACGCAATACGCTTGTTTTCACTTTTGTCTCCGTGGCGTTGGAGACCCTGCTTGGTTTTGCGATCGCCTTGCTGTTGCATCGCGCCTTCGTCGGGCGCGGGCTGGTGCGGGCCGCTATATTGGTTCCATGGGCCATGCCGATGGTCGTATCCGCGAAGATTTGGGAGTGGATGTTCAATGATCAATTTGGCCTTGTCAACAAGGGCTTGATCTGGCTAGGCTTCCTTGAAAAGGGCGTCGCATGGACAGCTGATCCGTCCCTTATCCTCGGCACGGTTATCTTCATCGACGTATGGGTCACGACGCCCTTCATGGTTCTGCTTATTCTTGCTGGTTTACAGTTGATACCGGAAGAAATCTACGAGGCGGCTGAGGTTTCCGGAGTGCCTGCATGGAAGCGTCTGTGGTCGATCACCTTGCCGTTGGCGACACCCGCCATTGGAGTAGCCGTTCTTTTCCGGACACTCGATGCGCTGCGGATGTTTGATCTGAGTTATGTCCTTGCCGCCAACAATGAGAAGGCGATGACAATGTCAATCTATGCGCGGGATCAACTGATCAGCTTTCAGGACCTGGGTGTAGGTTCCGCCGCTTCAACTTGGGTGTTTCTTATAATAGGGCTGATTGCGATCGCTATGGTGAGCATTCTCAGACTCGACCGGAATACGGGTTGACCGATGACGGAAGGTTTAAGACATTATTCCAACAGCACCTATCGAAAATTACGCATTGCCAAACGTGCCGGGCTTTATGCGGGTGTGGCGCTGGTGCTCGTTTACATGTTATTCCCTTATTATTGGGCTATTATTTCCTCTACAAAATCGCGCGAAGATCTTTATTCTTTCAGTTTGCTGCCCTCGCTGGATTTCAGTAACTACATCACCCTTTATCACAACCCGATCTTTATTGGTGCAATCGTCAACTCAGCTTTTGTCGCCTTTACCAGCAGCGTGATCTCTCTAGCCATCAGTATCCTGGCGGCATATGCATTGGGGCGGATGAGTTTTCGGTTTTCCCGTATCATTCTGATCTGCGTGCTGATGATTTCAGTTTTCCCGCAGGTTGTTGTCTTGTCCGGAATGTTCGAGGTTATCGGATGGCTCGGTCTTTACAATCGACCGACGGCACTTGTCTTCTCCTATCTCTTGTTGGTGTTGCCATTTACGACGTGGGTTCTGACAAGTTTCATTCGAGATCTGCCGCAAGAACTCGAGGAGGCTGCGCTAATTGACGGATGCTCCCGTCTGAGGATACTCACCCATGTCCTCCTACCACTTATGGGGCCGGCCATTGCCAGCACAGGCTTGCTTGCCTTTATTCTTTCGTGGAATGAGTTTCTGTTTGCCTTGACGTTCATTCTCACCGATGAGAACCGCACGGTCCCTGTCGCTATGGGTCTGCTTACCGGTAGCAGCCGTTACGAATATCCGTTCGGTCAGATAATGGCGGCTTCTGTAACGGTTACGCTTCCGCTTCTCATTCTGGTTCTGATTTTCCAACGCAAAATTGTATCGGGTCTGACCGCCGGCGCAGTGAAGGGTTAACGCGAGATCGGCAGGTCGATCCTGTTGCCGCAACATGACAGCAATGGTCTGAACGACGGTTGCAATCCACTAGTAAATAATTTCTACTTATAGGGGCGAAAATGGGAAACCATTCTACGAAACTAGTCGATAAGATTGATAGCATGAAAAATAATCAGTTAAACCAGTAAGATACGTCGAGATCTTACGAAGCTCTTGGGAAAAATCATGATCTTGAAAAGCATCGCTGCGCTTGGTCTGGGCGCTCTTATAACGCTCGCTGGAGCGACTTCTGGTTTTGCCCAAACGGTTAAGATTGGCAGCAAAAATTTCACGGAACAATTCGTCGTTGCCGAAATCTACGCGCAGGCTTTGGAAAAGGCGGGGCTCACGGTGGAGCGCAGGTTGAACCTTGGCGCTACGTTGATTGCTCATTCAGCGCTGACCAGCGGTGAAATCGATCTATATCCGGAATATACCGGCACGGCTCTGGCTTCAGTTGTTAAAGGGGATTTGTCGGGGACCGCCGATAAAATCTACAAGGAAGTCAAAGACTACTACGAGAAAAACCTGCAGCTGACGCTTCTCGATCCCACGCAGATCAACAATGGCTATGCGATTATCACGCTTCCTGAAACTGCCGAGAAATACAAGCTCAAGACGCTGACTGATCTCGGTCCGGCGTCCAAAGATTTGTCATTCGGCGCAGAGGGTGGTTTCGGCGAGCGCAAGGATGGATTGCCAGGCCTGAAGCAAACTTACGGCATTCAGTTCAAGGACTTCCGCATCTTCGCCAAGCTCGGTATCCGCTACAGCGCACTTACGAGCGGTGATATCGATGTTTCCTATGGATTCAGCACCGACTGGCAGATCGCCGACAGCAAGCTTGTCGTGCTCGATGACGACAAACATCTTTTCCCTCCCTACTATCTGGTGCCGGTCGTTCGGCAGGATACTTTGGCCAAGAATCCAAAGATTGCTGAAGTGCTGAACAAGATCAGCCCGCTCCTTAACAATGAAAACATGCGCGCACTGAACGCAGCGGTAGAGCGTGACAAAAAGGAACCGAAGGAAGTAGCAGCCGAATTCCTGAAGGAAAAAGGTATCTGATTGGCCTAAAAGGAACCAAAAGCTGCAGCGACCATGCGATAGGAACCAGCGGAGATGATTGCATCTCCGCTGGTTCATTGCAGAACCGGCAATACAGGAAACACCTTTGAATTGGGCTCCTAAAAACATTCCTGAAATACTGACCGCAACCTGGCAGCATCTGTTCCTGTCCGTTTCTGCGGTTCTCATCGGACTGATAATCGCGCTGGTACTCGGCGTCATCTGCGCGCGCCGGCAAAAACTTTATGCGGTCGTGCTGACGATTACCGGTATTATCTTTGTCATTCCGAGCCTTGCCCTGTTTGCCTTGCTCATACCGTGGTTGGGGCTTGGCACAAAACCGGCACTGGTCGGTCTATCATCTTATTGTTTGCTCATCCTGTTGCGCAATGTCGTGACGGGCTTACGTGGTGTTCCCGCCGACGTACTGGATGCCGCAGATGGTATGGGATACAGCGCGTGGCAGCGGTTGGTTCAGATCGAGTTGCCCCTTGCAATGCCGCTTATAATTTCCGGCATTCGTATTGCGCTTGTAACAGTGATAGGAATCGCGACTGTTGCCGCATTCATTGATGGCGGGGGTCTCGGCACTATTATTCTCACGGGAATAGATCAGGAATACACCGAGAAAATTCTCGTTGGTGGCATACTGACCGCTCTGATGGCTACGTTTTTCGATGTTGTCCTCAGCCAGGCCGAAAAACTGATGGCAAGAGGGCGGTGACAGCATGTTAAGCACTGCCTTTACCTGGATAATCGAACATCAGCCTGAGTTTTATCGGGCGCTGGGTCGCCACCTCGTTATGTCGGGTGTTTCTCTTGCAATTGCGCTCGCTATTGGGCTTCCGTTGGCGATCCTGATTATCAACCGCAGTAATCTCGCCTTCAGCGTAATCAATATCGTCAATGCTCTGCGCACGGTGCCGAGCCTTGCCATTCTTGCGATCATGATGCCTTTGCTGGGTATCGGGCTTTTGCCTTCCATTGTCGCACTGACGGTACTTGCCCTTCCGCCAATTCTGCTCAATGCCTTTATCGGATTACGGGATGTCGATCCGGATGCGATCGAAGCTGCAATCGGGATGGGCATGAGCCGCGGGCAGGTTCTGCGGAAAATCCGTATTCCGCTTGCGGCGCCAGCCATGTTTGCTGGAGCACGTACTGCTGCCGTTCAGGTGCTGGCAGGAGCAACACTCGCGCCATTCATTGGCGGAGGCGGCCTTGGCGATTTTATCGCTGTTGGTATCAGCATGATGGATATGTCGCGGCTGCTCGTCGGAGCGATTCCAATCGCACTTTTGGCACTTGGCACCGAGTTCATCCTTGGCCTTGCCGAGAAAGTTTTCTTTTCAGAAAGATCGGCCGCATGATTAACATGGAACACGTCACCAAACGCTACACCGATGGCGGGCCTGCCTCGGTTGACGATCTATCAATTGCTGTGCCCGAGGGCACAACCACTGCGCTTATCGGACCATCAGGTTGCGGCAAGACGACGACAATGCGGATGATCAATCGCCTCATTGATCCGACCGAAGGCAAGATCATCGTCAACGGCGAGGATGTGACCAAGGTTGATCCCGTACAACTGCGCAGGCATATTGGATATGTGATTCAGCAGGTCGGCCTGTTTCCGCACATGACCATAGCGCAAAATGTTGCGGCGGTGCCCAAATTGCTTGGCTGGGAAGACGCTAGGATCAAAAGCCGCACAGAAGAACTGCTTCATCTGGTCGGTCTCGATCCTAACGAAATGCTAAAGCGCTATCCACGCCAACTTTCCGGCGGACAACGTCAGCGTATCGGTGTGGCGCGCGCTCTAGCTGCCGATCCTCCCGTCCTGCTGATGGACGAACCTTTCGGGGCGATTGACCCGATTGCTCGCACAAGGCTGCAAGCCGAGTTTCGCCAGATATTGCAGCGGGTGAAAAAGACGGTCGTACTTGTGACGCATGATCTTGACGAAGCGATCCGGCTAGGCGATCGCATCGCCATCATGAAAGATGGCAAGATCGTTCAATATGATACGCCAGACGCTGTGCTGTCACATCCAGCAGACGCTTTTGTCGAAAATTTCGTCGGTATAGACAGAGCGATCAAGCGGCTTAGCCTGTTTACTGTCGCAGATGCCATGAATGGCGACGCACCGTCAAACAATGCAAGGAGCGTCAGGCAAACAAGTAATCTGCGCGATGCGCTGGCACTGATGGTTGCCGCCAATAGCGACGTTCTTGCAGTGATCGACGAACATGGCACCGTGACGGGTAAACTTAGCCGCGACGCCATCTTTTCGGTTTGACGGCGCAGGGAGCGCGAAAATGCATCTTGGAACCTCCATCACGCCGTTCGGCCATCATCTTGCTGCATGGCAAAAAAATGGATCGGTAAATGCGCTTCGGTTCGATCGAATTTCGGAACAGGTGAAGCGGGCGCAGGATGCAAAACTGGATTTTGTTCTTTTTGCAGACAATTTTGGCCATAGGCCAGTTAAAGACCTGTCAGCCCAAACCGTTCCGTTTGAACCCACGACACTGATTGCGGCTTTGGCGACCATGGCAGGCAAAATCGGGTTGATAGCCAGTGCAGCTATGGATCAGCATGAGCCATATAATCTGGCGCGACGATTTGCTTCACTTGATACGATCAGTCACGGTCGCACCGGGTGGAATTATATCGCAGCATCAGCTTCGGCAAAAGCTGCCGAGTACATCGACGTCGTAAGCAGATTGTGGGACAGTTGGGAAGACGACGCTTTTGTCTATGATAAGAACAAGGGGCGGTTTTTCCTGCCCCAGAAAATGCATGTGTTGAACCACGTCGGTGAAAATTTCACGGTTCGCGGCCCGCTCAACGTCAATCGATCACCGCAGGCAAAACCGGTAGTCGCTACACTGTTACGGTCGCAGACACTGGAGCTTGCCGCGCAAAAGGCAGAAGTGATTTTCCTGGATGTAAGTAGTCCGGAAGAGTTGAAATCGACGCTCACCAACTTTCACGAAGCCCTTGATCGAAGCGGACGCAAACGAAGCGACATCAAAATCCTTGTCAATATCGTCCCCTATATTGGCGAGACCGAGAATGAGGCAAACAAGCTTCGGCAGGAGCTCAGTGGTTTGATCGAGGTCAACGAACAAACTTCCGGCATCGAATTGGTCGGAACTGCACAGGCAATTGCTGACCAATTGGAAAAGTGGAGCGAACTGGTCGATGGCTTCATCAGCCTTTCCCCCTTTCTGCCCAATGGCCGCGATCCATTCATTGAAAGTGTCGTGCCCGAACTCCAGAAACGCAGCATTTTTCGTTCAGAATATGCTGGACAAACTTTGCGCGAGCATCTGAGTTTGCCAAGACCTGCCCATCCGGCAACTGCTATGACGGAGCAAGCATCATGACTGGTACGAATTCAGGGCAGATGAAACTTGGTGCCTTTCTGATGGCGGGAGGGCATCACATCGCAGCCTGGCGGCATCCGGATGCAATCGCCAATGCGGGAGTCAATATCGACCACTTCATCGAATTGGCGCGCATGGCAGAGGCTGCAAAATTTGACATGGTATTCGTAGAGGATGCAGCGGCAATACGTGAGCGAGATCCTAATCTCGCAAGTCAGGCGGCACGCTCGACAATGTTCGAACCGCTGTCGCTTTTGGCTGCATTGGCGGTCAATACATCCCATATCGGGCTGGTTGCCACCGCATCGACAACCTACAATGAGCCTTACGATCTGGCACGCGCCTTCGCTTCGCTAGATCAATTGAGTGGCGGGCGCTCAGGCTGGAACCTAGTCACGTCTGCCAGTGAACTTGAAGCTGAAAACTTTGTTTCCAGCGGATTGAGGCCCCATGCGCAGCGCTATGAAAGGGCAGAAGAATTTGCCGGTGCTGCAGCAGCGTTGTGGGACGGTGTGGATAGTGATGCACACACCATCAGCGACGGAGTTTATGCCGATCCAGCTAAACTTCATCCGGTGGACCATCACGGCAAACATTTCACCCTAACTGGTATTTTGGACAGCCAGCGCTCACCGCAGGGACGCCCGGTTATGGTACAGGCTGGCGCATCGGAGGCGGGTAAGAATCTGGCAGCGCGCACAGCAGATGTGGTATTCACTGCCGCGCAAACGATCGAAGAAGCGCAGGCCTATTACGCTGATCTTAAATCCCGGATGCTGGCGTTCGGTCGAAAGCCCGACGACCTCAAAATCCTTCCCGGTGTTTCTCCAATAGTCGCGAATTCGGAGAGCGAGGCGAGGGCGAAATATGAGGCCCTGCAGGACCTCATTCCAGATGAGGTCGGCGTCGCACTGCTGGCCAGCTATCTGAGCATTAAAGATTTGTCGCAATACCCACTCGACGGACCTTTGCCAGAAATGCCTGCGACCGACGGAATACAGAGTCGTCAGCAGTTGATTGTCGATCAGGCAAGGCGGGAGAACCTCAATATCCGGCAATCAGCCCGCAAATTCGCGGGCGCACGCGGTCATTGGCAGTTGATTGGGACGCCCATGCAGATCGCTGATAGGTTGGAGGAGCGCTTTCGTGCCAAGGCTGCCGATGGCTTTAATATCATGGGCGCATACTTCCCTGGTGCGCTGAAGGATTTTATTGATTTGGTTTTACCTGAGCTTCGCCGACGTGGTCTCTTTCGTACAGAATATGAAGGAAAGACACTACGTGAGAATCTCGGGCTCAGTATTCCGGAGCGTGCAGTGTGACCAAAAAAACAAACATGAAACCAGTCTACATCGATTATCTGAACGCGTTTGATATCGACTCACTGGCACTTACCGATGCTGAAATTCTGGGCGCCATCGAGAAATCTCTCACTGCTCAAGGCAACAATCAGACTGTTATCGAACCGCGCGTCCATCTCGAGCCGGATGCGAGTTTTAATGGTCACTTCAATGTGTTACGGGGGTATGTTGCACCTTTGAATTTAGCCGGCGTCAAGATCGTTGGCGACTTTGTTGATAATTATAAGCGGAACTATCCTTCGGAATTCGGTGTGCTTAATCTGTTCGATCCTCGCACCGGCGTTCCGCTTGCCATTATCGATGCCACGGCAATTACCGACATGCGAACAGGTGCAATTACGGCACTGGGTGCCAAGCATCTGGCGCGAAAGAACTCGAAAATTCTCGGGCACATTGGCGCACGCGGCACGGCCTACTGGAATGTGCGTCTGCTCAATCATCTCTATGATTTTGATGAGATCAGGGTCCATTCGCGCCGCCCGGAAAGCCGGGAAACTTTTGCGGAAAAGTTGTCGAACGATCTCGGGAAGAAAATCGTGGTGACCGATGACTGGCGCAGCTGTGTTGAGGGCGCCGATATCATTGTCGAAGCTTCGCGTCTGCCATCTCCCGAGCCGATGCTGAAGACCGAATGGGTCAAGCCAGGAGCGTTTGTAGTGCCCTATGGCACGATGAGTGCCGTCGAACTGTCGTTGACAGATATAATGGATAAGCTGGTCGTTGATGATTGGGGTCAGTGCAAAGCCGGCAAATTCGGCTCGCTGCGGGCTCATGTTGAAGCTGGAAAACTTTCTGAAAAAACTCTGCACGCTGAACTTGGACAGATCGTTGCCGGGCATAAATCCGGCCGGGAAGACGATGGAGAAACGATTCTGTTCTGGCACCGAGGCTTGTCACTTAGCGATATCGCACTCGGCCATGCCATGTTGGAAAAGGCCAAGACAGCCAATATTGGCCAGCGATTGCGGTTTGCATGAATATCGTCTTTGGTAACGGCCCCGTCAACATTACAGATATTGCAGCTATAGCCCGCAACGATGCGTTCGTGGAAATTGCATCGGAGGTATATGAACGGCTGGAAAAAGCGCGCGCTATACTCGATATGGCAGCCGCATCCGGGCAGCAGATTTATGGATTGAACACCGGTCTCGGCGCTAATCTCAGAACACCCGTCAGCAGCGATATAACCGGATTTCAACAGCAATTGGTGCGTGGTCGCGGTATGGGAGCGGGCACGCCCTTGTCCCGCGAACTAACGCGGGCGGTTATGGCCACACGACTTTCCATGCTGGCCGCGGGAGGTTCAGGCATTTCGCCTGCCGTATTTACAGATCTGCTCGCTCTGCTGAATAAACAGGTTCACCCCGTAATGCCCTCAATTGGATCGATTGGCGCAGGGGATCTGGTGCTGTTATCAGCACTTGCCCAGGGCATGATAGGTGAGGGAAACGCAGAGTATCAGGGGCAGGTTTACCCATCTGCGTCTGCACTTGAATTGGCCGGTCTCCTCCCGTCGCAGCTTGGTCCAAAAGATGGGCTTTCGCTCCTTAATGCTTCAGCCGTATCGGTCGGGCAGGGCGCACTTGTTGTCTTTGATGCATTGGCGCTTTTTGATTTTCAGCGTCAGGCAGCTGCCTTGAGTTTTGAAGGCTTGGGTGGCAATCCCCTTATTCTCGCACCGGCGCTGCAACGTGCAAGGGCTGCCTCCGGTCAAATCGAAGAAGCAGAACAACTGGCGGCCTTGCTTGATGGTTCGGCATTACATACGACCAGCCCTGCCATACAGGATCCCTTAAGCCTGCGCTGCATTCCTTCAATCCATGGAGCATTGTCGACGGCGCTGGAAGGAGCAAAGCACTCAGTTGAAATCGAACTGAATGCAGCGGCAGATAATCCGCTCGTGGTCATCGATGAAGAGCGGGTGCTTTCAACCGGCAATTTTCACACACCCGCATTGGCACTGGCTTTCGAGACTTTGGGCCTTGCAATAGCACAAGTCGCCGCTGCCAGCGCTGCACGGTTTATTCAATTGACTGGCTCATCGCGCAACGGACTTCCAAAATATCTCAGCGCTGTGGGCGGAGCTTCAGCCGGTTTCGTGCCGCTGCAAAAAACTGTCGTCGCATTATTGGCCGCCATTCGCCATAAAGCCAACCCGGTCATGCTCGATTTCCTGCCGGTTTCGGAGGGTGTGGAGGATCACGCTACCCAATCGGTACTGGCCGTTTCTAAATGCGCCGACATGATTGATCTCTGGCGGCAGATTGTAGCTTGTGAATTCCTCGCCGCCGCACAAGCCGTTGACCTCAAACCCGAACATAGTTGTGGCCCGGCGATCTTGCAGATACATCGGTTCGTGCGCAGCTCGTCAGCCCGGCTTGTTGAAGACCGGGCACTCAGCGATGATCTCTCCCAACTCGTCTATTCTCTGAGCCGTGGCTGAACGTGGCATCAACCTGTCAGGGCAAGGTTGTGGTAGGTCCACTGTGCAAGCTAATGCATGAAGCGCGATGGTTGGGAGGAAGATAGATGTCCACCTCCACGAAGATGATTGATGGTGCTAAATCGACTCGCACTTCAACTGGTTCCAAAATATCAGTCTTGTTTGGGGCTGGGCCAACTGAATGCGGTAGGGTGCCAGAATCATCTCGAGAACTTCTTGGATAGCCATGGGAGTTAGAGCGCCCGCTCAGTTGCCCATATGCATGGATCCGCATTCGATTGCGTCCGGGGGCTCACTAAATATCAGCTTGCCGAAGCCCAACAATATGCGCCGCTGTTTTCTTTAGGATCGGTCGTTTCTACCTGGATTCTAACCGCGCTGAACCGCCAGGAAGGCAGCTACGATCAACAGCACGAAAAGGCCAACAGCGGAGGCAGCTATTCCCAAAAGAACGAGCCATGTCTGCAGATTGCGCAGGCTTGGCCGCCTGCCATCTGCCGCCTTTGTGCCAAGAAAAGTCAGAGCTCCGACGACAACCGGCATGCCAGCGCCAACAACCATTGCCGTTGTTCCTTCCGGAGCTGTTGTTCGCCAAATCATTCCGAATAGGTATATTCCGGCAATGGTTCCAGCGATGAGAGAGCTGAAAATGAGAAGTACGCGCATGATGTACCTTCTTTGACGCAAGAATCGTAGGCAATTATCTACCGGTTAACTCACTGTGTGGAGGCAAGGTCAATGATCTCCACGCAATTCGTTTAAGCCGAAACAGGAAAGGTATGAAGGGTTGCTCGCGATATCGACTGCGGATGTCGGAATGAATGCCAAGGCGCGAATGATGCAGTTCAGCTGATCGTTACAGCTTTGCCTTGCTGGGCCCTGCACGATCTAACCAGCACTTGAATTCGGTTCCGGGCAAATGGGCAACCATCGCCGTCGTAAAAAAGTCCGCTTGGTGGCGGGAGCCGTGGCTTCTCCTGGTGCTGTTCAATCGAATGATGGACGCGACATCACACAAGCAAGCGGCTATGGTAAACGTTTGCACATGCCAATTGATATCTGGAGGCCATTTGGAACGTCGACTGAGCGCTATATTCGCCGCTGACGTTGTCGGCTACAGCCGTTTGATGGGCGTTGACGAGGCGGGAACGCTCGACAGTTTCAAGCGTCATCGCCGCGAACTTATCGATCCGTTGATCAGCGACCATTCCGGCAGGATCTTCAAGCTGACCGGTGACGGAATGCTGGTGGAATTTTCCAGTGTGGTCAACGCTGTTGCGTGTGCAGCTGATATCCAAAGGGGCATGGCGGAACGCAACCGCGATGTAGACGAGAACAGCCGGATTGAACTGCGCATTGGGATTAATATCGGCGATATAATTGTTGAGGATGGCGATATATTTGGCGACGGCGTCAATATCGCCGCGCGTCTTGAAAGCATTGCGCAACCGGGCGGCATTGCCGTGGCTGCATCCGTTCGCGATCAGATTGGCTCCCGGCTTAATTTGGGTTTCATGGACCGGGGTGAGCAATCCCTTAAAAATATCAAGCAAAACATCAGAGTCTACACGGTTGGTTTTGGCGAGGCGAGCACAAGAGGTTCCGATTTACCCGCAACGCTTGACGTGCCTGATCATTCTCAGAAATTCATAGCCGTCTTGCCATTCACCAATATGAGCTGCGATCCAGAACAGGAGTATTTTTCCGACGGGATTACCGAAGACATAATTACCGATCTGTCAAAGGTTTCGAGCCTTCATGTCGTGGCGCGCAATACCGTGTTCACCTACAAAGGCAAATCCATAAAAGTCAAACAGCTCGCACAGGAACTTGGTGTGCGCTATGTTTTGGAAGGCAGTGTTCGCAAAGTTGAAGGACGCGTCCGCATAACAGGGCAGCTTATTGATGCCATGTATGGCGGTCATGTCTGGGCGGAACGATATGATCGGGAGCTCACAGATATTTTTGCGATACAGGATGAAATAACCTACGCAATCGTCAGTCAATTGAAAATCAAACTGTTGCCGGACGAGCGCAAGGCGATCGAGACCGAGCCAACAGGGAATGTAAAAGCGTACACTTATTATCTGCGTGGGCGGCAATTCTCTCATGCCTGGACGAAATCCTATCTTCACCTGGCACGGCGCATGTTCTGCAAGGCAGTGGAACTGGACCCCGATTACGCCCGTGCCTATGCTGGTATTGCAGATTGCGAGGCAGCATTGCGGGACTGGCAGCCGGAAGATTTTCCGTTGGAACGAATTTCGGCAATGGCGGCCAAGGCCCTTGAGCTGAACCCAAATTTGGCCGAAGCATATGCTTCCCGTGGATTGGCGCTGCATCAGGCTGGTCGAGATGAGGAAGCAGCTGCCTCTTTTCATCACGCGCTGGCGATTGATCAGGGTCTGCACGAGGCAAACTTTCACTATGGTCGCTTCCATTACATGCGAGGAAATTTCGAGGCAGCAGTACAGTTCTTTAAACGGGCAGCCGAGCTCAAACCTGATGATTATCTGTCGCCCGTTCACTTGATGAGCGCTTACGCATCGCTTGGCAACTCAACAGAGATCGAAAGTTGGGCTCGCGTGGGGTTATGGCGGGCCGAACAGGCATTGAAACAAAACCCGGAGAATTCCGGACCAGCCCACCGAGGAGCTCTTGCCTGGGCCCATCTTGGCGATGATCAACGTGCCCGTGAATGGGCCGACCGGGCGTTGGCGATTGATCCCGATGATGTTGTAGCACAATACAACGTTGCGTGCGTATACGCGTTGATCGGCGACGCTGAGCAAGCCATCCAGCTTCTGCAGTGTGTTTTGCCTAGAAGCTCCTACTACCAAACAATGTGGTTCAAGAACGATTCCGATTTAAACGCCATAAGATACGATAGCCGGTTTACGGACATGTTCAGGCTTATCGAAGAAAAACACGACGAGGTTATCAAGGCCAGGGCAAATGGTGACTGACGGATGGAACAAACGGACCTGGACGCAGATTCGACTGAATACCTTTCGTCCAGACGTTATCAAGGGCGTTTGTTCCGCTAACGACTTTCAGGTCGCCAAATACGCTCCTCGGTCGCCAGGGTAGATTCGACCGAACGGAACTACCTGTGACCTAAGTTTCGTGCGCAGACATGGGAATGCGTACTCATTGCCGAGGGTTAGAGAGGATTGTCTTTCAAATTCAGCGATATGGTCGCCAGCGGCCCGAGAGCGACCATTGGTTGCGCGTCATCCGCTTTAATATTGAAGGCTTCTACGTCGACGTTTTTCGTTTCCGAAGTCACATTCACAAGCCGCAGATATGATCCCTTTGCACCTTCTACGATAAAAGCGACGACGTGGGTAGGATCTGACGAGATGCATTCCTGCCATTTGCTTTGCGCAACGCCGGCCAGCCATTTGATTGTGTTGTACAGTGGTCTTTTACCACCCTCGATAACCGGCTCTCCCTGTCCGGCGATAAGCCCGAAGGAACCGGTCAATGCTGAAAGAGTGAGGCATTCAAGCTCGGCGTCGAGAACCTGAATCGCGTAGGCCATTGCAAACGCTTCAGCGAATACGCTGTTATGTCGCGGGTCGGTTTTTGCCATTGTAATGCGTGCGCCCGCGGGGTTTTCCATCGTGCGGCTGCCATACGGATTTTGGCGCATTGCTATGGTCGATGGTCCGATGCGATAGGCTTTATCGCCGTAAATCGCGCGTGTTGACCGGGTAATGAAGGGCAAGGCTTCCAGGGTTTGCATGACGCTCAGATCATCGCTCGCATGCACAATGGGATTTGTACAATGAGTTATGAAATCGAGCGCACGGGCCGGTACACGCTTGCGGTTAAGTTCCGTGAAATAGCTGAGCATGCCGCCTCCAAGCCGCGCGTGCGGAAAGGCAGCGCGCGCAGCGTCATAGACTTCCTCAAGGGGTGGGCATTGCGGCCAGATACTGCCGGGCGGTGTTGATTGTCTGTCAACGGCAGGGGATACGACAATGGCCCGGGGATGGAAACCGGAAGCACTCATTTGTGCTGCGATTAGGGTAAGTTCCGTTGCCGCCGTTTGTTGGCATGGAAGCACAATTTCCAGGGTGGAACTGCCGCGATGGATTTCGGCGATTGCGGAAAAATCCTCAAAAGCTTCTTTTCCGTGCCCGGCCAATGGATCAAAATGGAACAGCAATTCCTGTGGAGCAACATCGGCAAGATGCTGGCGTGCAGCGAGCGTTGCCTTGGCTTCTTCCGGAGTTACGACAAGGCCAATGTGCGGTATTGTCCCGGACTTGACGCCATGGGTTACGACGACTGCCGGATTGGGCCGGGAAGAAAACGGCGCCGACTTGGGCGCAATGCGCGTATCAGTTATGGTCAGCGCGATCCTCTGCTTGACCGGTTTTGCTACGGGAATCTCGTAAGGCCAAGGCAGAGCCAGCGGACGGACATAGGTCTTGTAGGAGGCGTCTGACCAATTTCGCTGGTCTTCCATCTCGAACGTGTCGCCTTCCATGCGACATTCAGCCTTGACCCCGGTCTTAACATTATGCGTTATCGCTCGCATATTCTTGAAAGGCTGCCAGGGTTCAATCAAAAATGGTAACTGCGTCTGTTCTACCACGCCGTCGACGTGTTCGACAGTGACAGTGGTGCCTGCAAGGCCGATGATCGGATGAAGAACGCAAAATCCACAGCGGTTGGTTTCAAATCCCGTTTGCGAGAGCGCTTCGGTTTCGAATGTAAGAACGCCAGAAATGGTCGCGGAAATTGCGACTGAGACCTCCAATTCTGTTTCTGCATTGCCTTTGTACCGGGCCAAAAAAGCGATCAGAAATCCATCATCGTTCTCGTTGATACGAAGATCCTCGATGCGGGGAACATATGTACCCCAATCTCGGTCCCGGACCAGATAGGCAACAGAACGCAATACCTCTACGCCGTCATAGGAAACCGTCCTCAAGCCGCCATCGGTGAATTCCGCCGATATTCTCCCCGCTGTCAGAAGGATCGGCCGAGCTTGGCGCTGATGAGTGCCAAAAAGCCTGAAATGATCCAGATCAGCGATCATTTCAATAGCGCTCTTATGTCGATTGTCTGACCGCATTCGGCGCTTTGATAGGCAGCCTCCACCAATGCAAATGTCTTCAGATTATCCGCACCGGAGGTGGAGGGCTCCGTGCCGACCAGAAGATGATCTGTCCAATGCTGCTGGATCGCAAGCACACTTTCCTGGATATTGTGCCAGGGGTGTGATGCCCAGGACAGGAGCCTCGGCGACACATCGAGAACCTCGCTTCCAAGCGGACCATTGATCTGAAGCCGGTAGCCTTGAGACAGGCGTAACGAACCCTCTGTCGCATCAAGTTCAATCAGAGTTTCGGGGAATGGATCTGTTCGGAGCTTGGTGGCGTAGCTTACATCGACGACGGAGGTCACGCCATTTTCGTGATCGAGTAGTATGGTTGCTACATCCTCTCCCTGGATGGCTCCATTGACGCGCTTTGTGCGCGCAGACAGGCGTCTCACGTCGCCAAGGATATAGCGGGCGATGTCAAGCGTATGGATGCCGAGATCCTCAATGATAAAGCGCCTTCCCTCAGCCAGATAAGGCTGACCGGAAAACACGTCATAACCGGAGCGAAACGAGAATCTGCCCCAGAAAGGCTCTCCGATTGTCCCCGTGTCCAAAATCTTGCGCACGGCTTGGATTGGCGTTTGCCAGCGAAAATTCTCATGGATCATGAGCGGTATGTGAGCGTCCTGACAGATGAAAACCATGGCTTTGGCATCAGCCAGTGTCGGCGCGAAAGGTTTTTGGCAAATGACTGGAATCGTGTGTTTGGCCGCCATTTCAACCAGCGTACGATGACTTGCTACCGTCGTCGCAATATCGACGAAGTCGAAACCGCCATCCTTGAATAAATCTGAGGCATCGCTATAACGGCGCTCGATCCCAAACTGATCGCCGACGCTTTTCAAGCGCTCCGGATCGCGATCGCATATGGCTGTGATCGTCGCGCCCGCAACATCTCTCCACGCATGCATCTGGTTGACGGCAAAAAAACCGCAACCGATGAGAGCTCCACGCAGATTCGACATTGACTCAACCTTTCTTGGCTAACTGCATCAGGGCGACCTGTTGCTGCAAGCGGCGTTGTGCCTGATCTATCACCACGGCGACGATGATGACGATACCTTTGATGACCATTTGCCAGAAGGAAGAGACGCCCATCATCACCAGGCCGTCGGATAAAATGCCGATGACAAAGGCACCGATAATGGTACCGCCGATTGTGCCGCGCCCCCCGGACATGGAGGTGCCGCCCAATACGGCTGCAGCGATTGCGTTGAGTTCGAAGGAATTACCGGTCGCCGGGTGCGAGGCCATTAACTCGGAGGAAATAACGATGCCAACGATCGCTGCGCAAAAGCCGGAGAACATGTAGACGAACATTTTGACGCGATTGACACGGATGCCGGACATGCGGGCAGCACGCTCATTGCCACCAACGGCAAATATTTGGCGACCGATGGGCGTGTATCTTGCCAGATAGGCGGCGCCAAGTGCCACAACAATGAGTATCCAGATGGAAACCGGAAGACCAAAAACACGGCCGGACCCGAGGAAACTGAATCCCGTGGTTGCCAGTTCGGGTTTGCCAACGAGATTCGGAAAGGTTTGACCATCGGAGGAAAGCAGGGCGAAACCGCGGGCGACATAGAGCGTGCCGAGTGTGGCGATGAAGGGGGCTACATTCAGCTTGGTTATCAAAAGTCCGTTGACCGCACCGATGACGATCCCAACAGCGAGTGTGATCAGGCAAACTTCAACGACGTTGAAATATATCGTATAGCCGAACTGCAGATCGATGCCATGCAAGATGAGGCCACCTGCGACCATGCCGCAAAGGCCAACAATCGAGCCCACGGAAAGGTCAATGCCGCCGGTGATGATAACGAAGGTCATGCCCATAGCGAGAAATGCATTAAGCGCGACATGCTTTGACATCAGGATGATATTTGCCGCCGACAAAAAATTGGGCGCGAAGATCGAAAAGAAGACAATGACGGCAAAAAGTGCGATGAACGTTCGCAGCTTCATCAATGTTAGCAAAACAGATCCGCTGTATGTACCGGATGTTTTTTCGCTCGCTGTTGCCGTAGTCATCACGCAATTTCCCCAATAATATTGTGCCCGGCGGATTTGTGTCCTTCAGACGCGGCCTTGATAATGAGTTCTTCGCTCGCGTCAGCCCGGTCAAGGATAGCCGTGATCCTGCCGTTGCTCATCACGGCGATACGATCGGACAATGCCATGACCTCTTCCAGATCGGAGGTCGAAAACAGAATGGCGAGACCTTCGCCAGCCAACCGTCTCATGGTACGAAACACGTCTGCCTTTGCACCCACGTCAATCCCGCGGCTCGGCTCGTCCATGAGGAGCACTTTCGGATTGGTCATCAGTGCCTTGCCGATGACGACTTTTTGCTGATTGCCGCCGGACATGGAGGTAACATCGAAATCCGGATTGGGTGCCTTGATAGAAAGGTTCTGGATCGAGTCTTTGATGGCAGATTTTTCCCGTTCGCCGACGATGTGGAAGCCAAATTTGACAAATTTCTCAAGGCTGGCGAGGGTCAGGTTCGAGGCGATGGAAAGCACCTGTACGAGACCCTCACGCTGCCGGTCTTCAGGGATCAGTGCGAGGCCTTTGCGGATCCGCGTGGACGTATCCCGGGCAATGACCTCCTCGCCTGCCACAAAAATCTTTCCGGTCGAGTGCGCATGCTGTCCGATGACGCACTCAAAAAATTCGCTGCGACCCGCGCCCATCAGGCCGTATATGCCGAGCACCTCTCCAGCTCGAACCGAAACGGAGAGATGATCGACAGAGAGGCCTCCGGTTTTGCGCGGCAAGCAGATATCCTCCGCGCGGAAGGCTTCCGGCCCGAGCTTGTGGTCAACAGACTTGGCGAAATCCTTGGCGTCAGAGCCGATCATCGAGCGGACGATCCACCTTGTGTCGATGTCCTTGACGATGGCCTGACCGGTGATCCGGCCATCGCGCAGCACCGTGATATAGTCACCGATGCGCATCAGTTCTTCGAGACGGTGCGATATATAAACAATCGCGACACCTTGCGCCTTCAGTTCGCCGATCACCTTGAAGAGAATATCGACTTCGGCGGCCGACAAGGCTGAAGTTGGTTCATCGAGGATCAATATACGGGTATCAAGCGAGATTGCCTTGGCGATTTCAACGAGCTGCTGCTGGCCGATCGGCAAGTCTTCCACCATGGTCTCGGCATTGATGCCAGCATCAAGTTTATCCAGAAAATGGTTGGCTTTTTCCACCTGCGCCTTGTGATCGATGCCACGCATGCCACGGGTAATCTCCCGGGTCAGGAAGATGTTCTCGGCCACGGAAAGATTGCCGAAGAGATTGAGCTCCTGAAACACCATTCCGATGCCATGCTTCTGCGCATCGGCTGGCGAATTGAATTCGACTTCTGTGCCGTCCAGGAGAATGCGGCCGAGGGTTGGCCTCTCGACGCCTGCAATCATGCGCATCAGCGTTGACTTGCCGGCGCCGTTTTCGCCGACGAGCACGTTGACCGCGCCGCGATACAATTCAAGGCTGGCGCGCTTGACTGCAACGATACCCGAATAGACCTTGGTGACATCGTCGAGCTTGAGGATTGTGTGGAGTTTGTCGGTGACCGTCATCTCAGCCGCCGATCGCGATGGTGGCTGGCGTAAACAATGCCGGCTGGCCGGTTGACGGTAAGGGATAGGCGCCGAGCGCTTCGATCTTCTTGCCTTCCAGGCCGTTGCGTGACAGCTTTTCAAGCGTTAATTTATTAACGTGCGTGTTAAATGCTTTGCCAAATTCTGCCCATTGGATCTGGTTCTTGAACTCATTGAAATTGACAAAATCGAGGCTGTCACGCAGTGCTGTCCCTTTGATGACCGGACCGATTTGAATGCGGACATCCGCCTTGCCGTCACTATTAACATCAGTGTCGAGATAGGCAGCGCGGGATTTCGTTTCGGCTTTAATGATAAAACCGGAAACCTTGGCGGCAAAAGTCCAGGGTGCGCTTCCCTCCTTTTCCTTGTGCCCATAGGCAGCGGCGGCCGCATTCAGATCAGTTGCGGAAAGAGCAGACACCTCTTGGAATGTGCCGGCGCGCTTTTCAAGAAACGAGATGACTTTCGTGTCCCAAATCCCGGCAACCTGTTGATCCGGGTTAAACCCGCCGTTTGCCGCCGCCGTGGCCTCTTCAGCCGTCGGCGTCTTGATAATTTTGCAGCCGGTCAAAATCAGCGCAATGGCGAGGCAGGCCGCGGCAGCTTTGCGAGGGTTCGGCATGAATACTGCTCCCTTCCAAAGGAATAATCGTGCGGTGCGGAAATCATCCACACCGCACTTATTCTCTGGAGTATCAATCTTTCAGGGCGAAGGTTTCAAGCGCTGCGGCATTGTCGGCATTGATCAGCACACAATCCATCAGCTGCTTTTCTTCCGCAGGTCCCTTGCCCGTCTTGATGAAGACATCGGCCTGTTCAACAGCCATCTGTGCCTGAGCAAAGGCAGGCTGCAGGACCGTCGCTTTTATACCGCCGGATTTAATGGAATCGCGAACATCATTGGACCCGTCGAACCCGACAACGATAACGTCCTTTCGTCCAGCCGCTTGCAGTGCTGCAATCGCTCCCATTGCCATGGTATCGTTGCCGGAAATCACCCCTTTAATGTCAGGATTGGCTTGCAGGATGGTCTCCATCTTGGAGTAGCCTTCCGTTTGGCTCCAATTTGCCGACTGTTGTGCAACCATCTTCATTTCGGGATATTCGTCGATGACGTCATGGTAACCTTTCGAACGAATTCCCGCATTCAGATCAGCTTCACGGCCAAGCAACTCGACATAGTTGCCTTTTTCGCCCATCAACTTGACGAATTCCTCAGCTCCAAGTTGCGCACCCTGATAATTGTTGGAAACGATCTGGGAAACGGCAATACCGGTGGCATTGATCTCACGGTCGATCAGAAATGATGGTATTCCCGCGTCCTTGGCCTTCTTGACGGCAGCAATGGACGCCTCTGAGCCGGCATTATCGAGAATGATCGCCTTGGCGCCACGACCAATGGCAGTATCGATAAGCTGCGATTGTTTGTTCGCGTCATCATCGTGAACAAGGATCAAGGTCTCGTAACCAAGTGACTTGGCTTTTGCCTCGGCGCCCACTGCTTCCGCCTTAAAGAAAGGGTTGTCGTGTGACGGTGTGATAATTGCGATAAGGTCTGCCGCATAGGCCGGCATTGCTGTGCCAATTGCCAGTATCGCAGCTGTGGCAAGCAATAGTCTGCGTGTGAATTTCATGTCGTTCCTCCCAGATAAAATGAACGGCTCCGTTCCCGGCGAAGCCGATAGTGATTGTGGGATTTAAGGCCCCATGCCGGTCAGGTGATGCGCCGGATGCTTTCAGCGATTTCGGAAGGCTCAAACACCTTTCTCCAATCGTCGCGCATAAGCGCTGGAATACCAAATTCGATGGCTTTGTTACACGCGTCAGAGAACACCCCCTGAACTTCACCGAAGATCACTGCGCCGAGGACGTTCATGTGGCCGAGCAGAAAGTCGCGTGCGGCCTGTTCTGGCACCCCTCGCGTCACGCATTCATCCATCGCCTGCTTCATGACCATGAGCAGAGAAGCCGCTACCGTTTCCGATAAGCCCGGCTCGAGAATGGCGAGCTGTTCAACGGTGACACGATGAGACCGCATGACCGGCGCCCAGATCACTTTGGCAATTTCCTCACCCAGAGTATAAGCCGTTTCGGGACCCTGCATCAGCGCGGAGACGATATGCTGCTTGGCATAGAGACCTCCAAAGTGATCCTTCTTCGCCTGCATATCGGTTTCGTCGTTGAAAATCGGTGGATGGCACGGGTGGGTGACGAAATACGTCAGGTCGGGTCGAACGGGTAGGTGTCCCGCAAAGGGCGCTGCTGCGTCGAGCGCAATGACCATGGTTCCCGCAACCAGCCTATCAACAATACTGGCGGCGACCTTGCCAATGACTGTATCTGGAACCGCAAGAATGACAACATCAACACCCGCAAGTGCCGTGTTAATATCTACACATGACAGGCCAAGCTCTTCTTCAAGGCGAGACTTGCCGGCATCGCTTACTTCTACATGGCGCACCTCAAAGCGTGAGCCCATCAGATTTTTGGCCAAGCGGTAGCCCATTTTCCCGCCGGCACCGAGTAGAGCGATTGCAGTCATGTTTCCTCACCTCATGAATATATGTTTTGGTACATTAACTGGTATGATGAGTCAATGATCGCTCCATCATATTCGACGCTTATTTCGCGCGATCCAACTTATCGATTGCCTCGACATTACCTGCTGATGCGCCTTGGGGATCGAATTCGGATTCCAGCCATTTATCCACGATAGCCTTGGCAAGTTCCGGGCCGATAACACGGGCGCCCATGGTGATGATCTGCGCATTGTTGGATTTGGCAGCACGCTCGGCGGAATAGGTATCATGGGTCAGCGCGGCGCGAATGCCCGGCACCTTGTTTGCGGAAATACTGACGCCAATGCCTGTGCCGCAGATGAGAATGCCGCGCTCATTGGTTCCATCGACAATTGTCTGCGCCAATTTTTGCGAAAGATCGGCATAAAAGCCGGACTGGCTCAGATCTGCAACGACATGTTCCGGCTTTGTCGCAAGATGCGCAGCAATGACATCAAGCAAAGGCTTACCCGCACTATCGGCTCCAATTGCTATTTTCATGAGTTTTTCCTTTCTAGATCTGTTCTTTACGCAATTCCGGACGGAAAACCGGTTCCCACTTTTCCTGGAATTGCTTTTGCGACCCGCTGTAAAATATCAAGATAGCCTTCTGCTGCCCAAGCAGAGCGACCAATGAAAAGGCCATCAATATTCGGGCAGGTAATCAGTTCGGCGCAGTTTTCAGGATTGACGCTGCCGCCATAAAGGACAGGTACAGCAGTGCCGAGCACCGACTTGGCCACAGCCGCGATCTTCGCATGGCGTTCATCTGCATAGTCGGACGTTGCCGGAATGCCGTTGACGCCGATTGCCCATATAGGTTCGTAGGCGAGAAGGATCGGATGCCGCTTCGCTTCACCTTCAAGCAGGCCGAGGGCAGCTTGCACTTGCGCAGCAAGCACGGCGTCGGCCTCTCCGGCCTCGCGTTGAGCCAGACTTTCACCAATGCAGATCAACGGGGTCAATCCATGACGCACGGCTGCCGCGACCTTGAGGCCAACAGTTCTGTCGGTTTCACCAAAAAACTCGCGGCGCTCGGAATGTCCAAGCTCGACCAGATCGGGATTGCAGTCCTTCAGCATCAGCGGCGATATTTCACCGGTCCATGCACCTGCATCATCCCAGTGCATGTTCTGGGCACCGACCTTGACGCTTGTGTCTTTCAACGCGGCTTTGACTTCACGCACCGCTGTGAACGGCGGAATGACAAAGCGCTGAAACCGCTTGTCGCGGCTTTCATCACCGGCAGCAAGAGCTTCGGCAAAGGCCAAAGCCTCCGCCAGCGTCTTGTTCATCTTGAAACTCGTGCCAATCCAGAAGGTCATGACTTATGTCCCTCTTCCATCTTGGATTTGAGCAAAATAATCATCGGCCCCAATCTGTCCTCCTTTAAGCGCAATCTGAAGACCGTTTGTGGGTCCGTATGGCCCATGAGCGATGCAGAGCGGTGATCCGGGTGTTTGTGGCAGGGGAAGCAATGTCGTTAAGGCTTCCGTATGTAACTCCTGGAGAGCGTGACTGGAGGTATCGCCGCCCGCAATAACTACACGCTCGAGTTTTTGTTCTTCGACGAGACGGCGTAAAATAGTGCCAAGGACCTGTCCAAGCCGGTGTCGCGCGCCGGCGATATGGTCGATATCTGCGCCGCGATCGGCCGACGGACCAAGCGCCGTATGGAGGATGACACTACGCCCGGCATTCAGGCTTATACATCCTGCTTTGACTGCGTCGTTCACAGCCTGATTGGTGTTTTCGCCGATCAGTTGTAATGGATCAAGATCAACAGTGTTGAAGCCGTCGGCTCTTGCGCGGCGTATTTGCCTTTCCGTTGTCGGCGAAACACTGCCAGAAACCACTGCAAGACGGTCCACTTTCCCAGGCAAGGGAAAATTGGGCGGTGCGCCCAGGACACCCTGGGAGCGCCACGCGCTGATGAGAGCGTATTCTACGCCGGAGGAGCCAGCGACAAACAGGCCGCCATTTCTTCTTAGTTGCCACAAATGCTTGCCTGCGGCCATCTGCGACAGATCGCCGTCAACGTCGATAAGCGAGACCCCCGAGGCGGTTCCATGTGCTGCAATCAGACTGTCTGCGTCGTCACCAAGCAGTGCTACAAGGTCTACCAGTCGCACCGGCAGGCTGGTTTGCCTGCTCAGATGCACCGTAAGATCGGCTTCATCCATCGGTGTCACCGGGTGCCTGCTCATGACAGGATGGCGGTCGATGCGAAAGACCGTACCCTGATAAGCGGCAAAGAGATGACCAAAGGCGGTATAGCGCTTGAGTTGCGGCGCGCCGACAATCACAGGCACACATGATTGCCCAAAAATCCTCTTTCCAATCTCGATTGCTTTGCCAATATTCCCAATGCGCGGACTGGAATCAAAGGTGGAACAGACCTTATAGTGACAAATGGCCGCCTTACGTTCATGTAGCCACTCAATGGCAGGAGCAAGATGGTCTTCCATCCACTCTGGCGTCTGGCTACGGCTCGTGCCGGCAATCCCGATCGCTTGGCAATCTTTGAATCGCTCGAGCAGGTCAACGCTTGGAATGCCCAGGAACAACACTGTAGAAATACCGTTGAGCGCAAGTGCTTCCATGACATCGGTAGAACCGGTAAGATCATCTCCGTAGTAGCTGATAAGTGGGCGCGCCATCAGCACCTCAAGCGCCTTTGCCATTGGCGAACTTGTTGATAGATGCCGCAAGTTCCGGGTGGTTTTTGGCATAAAGGCCAAGTGGAATGTCGGCGACGGCCGCCTCCCAAGCCTGCTGTACAGCCCTGACACCAGCGGCTGGACCCTGGGGATGGCTGACAATGCCGCCTCCACATAGATAGAGAAGGTCTGTTGACCGGCCGGTCCGATTATAGGTGTCAGGTGCTTGGCCACCCCACTGACCGGAGCCGACCACAGGCAGCGGGCAATCGGATTTATCAAAGAGCGGCGTGCTCAGAGCCTTGAAGGAGGAGATGAAACTCTCATCCGGTTCCCAATATTTGACACGGATGCCATTGATCTGGAACTGGTCAACGCCGATCAGACGCCAGAATTGCTGCCAGACTTTAAAATCCATGCCCGCGCCCGGACTTCGGGTCAGTAGATCCCAACCATTGCGATGGGCGTGTAGCACAAGACCAGAGCGCTTGCGCAGGAAGGTCATTCCGCCCATCCCGATTGAATTGATGTTGACGACGGCACAATTACCGCCGGCTTTCAGCACTAGATCGTGATTGCGCATTAGCTCATCAGGATCAGCGTGCGAGATTCCGAACGCATACATGACCTTCTTTCCGGTCCTTTGCTCGTGATCAAGAATGAGGGGCATGATCGCTGCGATGCGTTCCTTGAGCGGAGAATAGGACGGACTCATCAGCTTCTCGTCGTCCTTGATGAAATCCACCCCTGACCGTACCAGCTCTTCTGCCAGAGCTGCCGTTTCTCCCGGGCGCAGTCCAAGTGCCGGCTTGACGATGGTGCCGATGATCGGACGGTTGTATACATTGGTCAGGCGACGACTCTCAGCGATTCCAAATTGTGGACCCGGATGAGCAGAACGAAAAGCATCGGGGAGTCTCATGTCGACGACGCGTATGCCGGTCATGCCCTTAATCGAGTAGACTCCGCCTATCGCAATTGTCATCAATGCAGATAGATCCGTACCGACCGCATCAAGGGGAAAAGCAATTTCGACATCGGCGCGGCGCAGCCTGGCATGGCCTTTTTCAAGCTCGGGCCAAGTCGGTATCACAGCATTTTCCAGCGGCTTGATCGAGACTACATGCGCGGCAACTCTGGCCTTCAGCTCCTCAGTTTCGCCCGGGACCGGGACGAAGGTTCCAGTTGATTGGTCGCTGGCGATCTTCTGAGCCATGGCCTCAATATTGCCAGGTGTCTCAATGCGGTACGTCAAGTGGATCATCATGGAATTGCTGCTCCCAATGCCGCCGAATATTCGTGGCGTCAACTCATGATGTGGTATAATGAGTATTCCAACGGCTGTGAAGAAGAATTTTGGCATGCAGCGCGATTTCGGCGCGCCCCCTATTCTCGATGTCCTGTTAGCTTGTATAAGGAGTGCAGTTTTGAACCAGCGAGACCCCATGAATCAACCTGTTGAACAGATCGTCCGTCGGAAACTGTCTGATGAAGTCTTCGACCGTCTGGAACGGATGATCACGTCGGGCGAGTTGAAGCCGGGAGACGATATGCCCTCCGAGCGGGTCCTCATGGAGCGGTTCGGCGTTGGGCGTCCAGCCATCCGCGAAGCGATGCAAGCGCTTGCAAATATGGGGCTGGTCAATATTTCACATGGCGAGCGCGCCAAGGTCCTGCAGTTGACGGCGAAGTCAATCTTCCGTCAAGTTGACCTGACCGCAAAAATCATGCTGTCACAATCATCGGACACGCTGGAACATCTCAAGAGCAGCCGTATCTTCTTCGAGCGGGGGATGGCGCGAGAGGCTGCCTTGCGCATAGAGCCACAAGACATCGCCGATCTCGAGGCCATCATCGAGCGCCAACGCCAATCGCTGGGTCAAGCAGAAGAGTTCATTTCAGCCGACATGCGGTTTCATAGCCGCATTGCCCAGATTTCGGGAAATCCGATCTTTGTCGCGGTAAGTGAGGCGATGCTTGCTTGGTTGAAGGCTTATCACACCGACATGCTCATCTGGACCGGGAAGGAAAAGTTTACGCTGGTCGAACATGAAGAAATTCTCGATCGCTTGGCAGCGAAAGATGCAGACGGAGCCGAAGCCGCTGTTCTTAAACATCTCGAGCGGTCAAGAGCTCTTTACACTCGGTAATGGTGTTGATAACAACCCTGGTCCGATCATAGGCAAGGGTTCAACGAGCCGCCCATCATTGCTGCATCCGGTTTAACTGGGATGAGATGATTGCAGGTGCTGTCCAGATCCATCCATGGCTAATGATATTTGACTTTCTATCCATGCCGGGGATCTGCCCCGGCAGAACGATCGGGATTGCGCACGCCCCGCGCCTCCTCCGAGACGGTGATGACTCGTCGCCATTCGTCGGTCTTCCTGTGCAGGATGTCGGGATTTTCAATCTTGCCTGGCGTGGAACGATGCGCCCGGCCGTGTCTAACACGGGAAGCGAATGCCCCTTGCTGGCGCTGGGAGCAAATGGAGCCGCCGCGCTTGGCGGCATTGAGTTATTCATGCAAAACTCCAGCATCGCAACACTGTCGAGCAGCTGGCAAATCCGAGCCCAGAGCTCTCTTATTACCGGGATCAGTGAATGTTGATCTCGCCGCTGACAAGCCGCCACTCATTAGCCCCGATGAGACGCCTGTGGGTATAGCGGATGGAATGCAGGGGGCCGTCGAGTTTGTCTTGCCAGAAATCAAGAAACTTCCTCATGACCGGAAATTCCGGCGCTACATCATAGTCCTGCCAGACGAAAGTCTGCAGGACGGATTCAAAATCGGGAATGCGATAAAGAATATGAGCTGTTGTCAGGCCGTAACCGTCAAGCTGGCGCTCCAATTGCGATGAATACTGCATGCTTCATCTCCATTGCGTAACGATAACCAAGTTTGGTCCACAACCGTGCAGAAATCAACAGAAAACAGGGCGCTGATGGTAAAATTATTGTTTCTTTACATAGTGTTAGCAGCGGGCGTTAGAGAGTGCTAATTTTTTTGATTTGAGATATTGAAACTGTGTCTTGCTGAAACCAGATCGATAGCCGCTATCGCTTGAACAAGGATAGCGCCCACTCCGGATTGGCCTTTCGGTCCGGGAGTGAAATTGAACATGATTTGTTTGTCCATGGAGGAAAACATGACATTTCGACCGCTACACGATCGTATTCTAGTCCGCCGCGTCGAGTCTGAAGAAAAGACAAGCGGCGGCATCATCATTCCTGACACAGCCAAGGAAAAACCGCAGGAAGGCGAGGTATTGGCCGTCGGTCCTGGCACGCGAAACGAAGCCGGCCAAATTCAGCCCCTCGAGCTTAAGACCGGAGACCGTATCTTGTTTGGCAAATGGTCAGGTACCGAAATCAAGATCAATGGCGAAGAACTGCTGATCATGAAGGAAAGTGATGTAATGGGCATTGTAGAGGCTCAGACGATCGAGAGGAAGGCTGCGTGAGCGGGACGTATCATTATAAACTGCTGCGTGAAAAAAGGAGCAATTAAATGGCTGTCAAGGAAGTAAAATTCAACACGGACGCGCGTGAGCGTATGCTGCGCGGTGTCGATATTCTTGCAAATGCTGTAAAAGTGACCTTGGGTCCCAAGGGGCGCAACGTTGTGATTGACAAGTCCTTCGGTGCACCGCGCATCACAAAAGACGGTGTTTCTGTCGCCAAGGAAATAGAACTTGAGGACAAGTTCGAGAATATGGGTGCTCAGATGCTGCGCGAGGTAGCATCCAAGACCAATGATCTTGCCGGAGACGGCACAACAACGGCAACCGTGCTGGCTCAGGCTATCGTCAGGGAAGGCGCAAAGGCCGTTGCTTCGGGCCTTAATCCGATGGACCTGAAACGCGGGATTGATATTGCGGTTGATGCCGTTATCGGCGAACTGAAAAACAATGCTCGCAAGATTTCCAAAAACGCGGAAATTGCCCAAGTGGGCACGATTTCTGCAAATGGCGATGAAGAGATCGGCCGATACCTGGCAGAAGCAATGGAAAAAGTGGGCAACGAAGGTGTCATTACCGTTGAAGAAGCCAAGACCGCCGAGACCGAATTGGAGGTGGTTGAGGGCATGCAGTTTGACCGAGGCTACCTGTCGCCGTATTTCGTCACCAACCAGGACAAAATGCGGGCCGAACTGGAAGATCCCTATATTCTTATCCACGAGAAAAAGCTTTCCAATTTGCAGGCCATGCTCCCGGTTCTGGAAGCAGTCGTGCAATCTGGTAAACCCCTTTTGATTATCGCCGAGGATGTCGAAGGCGAGGCGTTGGCAACGTTGGTCGTCAACAAGTTGCGCGGCGGCCTGAAAATAGCCGCTGTCAAGGCGCCCGGTTTCGGCGATCGCCGCAAAGCTATGCTCGAAGATATTGCCATATTGACTGGCGGAACGGTGGTTTCCGAGGACATGGGTATAAAACTCGAGAACGTGACGCTCAATATGCTCGGCCGAGCCAAGAAGGTTGTGATCGAAAAAGAAAACACCACCGTCATCGATGGGGTCGGTTCAAAAGCCGAGATCGAGGGTCGCGTCAGCCAAATTCGCACGCAGATTGAAGAGACCACGTCTGACTATGATCGTGAAAAGCTGCAGGAACGTTTGGCAAAGCTGGCAGGCGGCGTTGCCGTTATTCGCGTTGGTGGCTCCACGGAAATCGAGGTTAAGGAAAAGAAAGACCGGGTCGACGACGCACTGCATGCTACGCGAGCAGCCGTTGAAGAAGGCATTCTGCCGGGTGGTGGTGTAGCCCTGCTGCGTGCTGTCAACGCGCTGGACAACATCTATATGGCCAATTCAGACCAGCAAGTCGGTGTCGAAATTGTTCGCCGTGCGATCGAAGCGCCAGCGCGCCAGATTGCGGAGAATGCGGGTGCCGAAGGATCGATTATTGTGGGCAAACTGCGTGAAAAATCTGAGTTCTCGTTCGGGTGGAATGCCCAAACGGGTGAATATGGCGACCTTTACGCCCAGGGCGTCATCGATCCGGCAAAGGTTGTACGCACGGCGCTTCAGGATGCAGCTTCCGTTGCCGGTTTATTGGTGACAACGGAAGCTATGATCGCTGAAAAGCCGAAGAAGGAAACATCTCCTGCACTACCAGCAGGTGCTGGGATGGATTTTTAAATCGCGAACCCGACCCGCCTCACAGGGGCGGGTCACCACCATTCGTTGGGGGGCATTGACAAGATTGTTGAGATCGAACGCGCGCGATTGATGGACTCGCAGGAGCGCCACCAATTTAAGGCGCGATGGTTGGAAACACAGCTGGCGCTCTCCGGTCCAGCGTCTGGCGGTATTGTTCTGCCTCCCAATGGTTCAATTGGTGTTCATCATCTTCACTCAGGTAGGCAATTTTTTCTCCCTCGGGGATCCGTGCAGTAACTTCTGCAAGGCAACGGGCCATAACTTCTCCGCCTTGGGCAAGTTCATTTGAAAGTAGAATACCTTTTCCGGGGACCAGGAGCAGCTTCGGTGCAGCTTTGTTGCGGTTTCTGTATTTATTGAGTACTGCCTCAATCGAGCCCTCGGGATCGACAACGCCAAGCTCCGTGACCAGAAAAATGACGTGGTCCGGATATAGGGACCCACCAAGTGCGTAAGCCATGCTTAACGGCGAAAGAGCTGTCTTATGGCTTTCCATATCGGGGGCCGGGCGGAACGCAGAGTCCTTTGCAATAGCCGACAGAGCTGCAATGTCGGGCGCACCTGTACTGCGTGGATCGGTGGCAAGAGCAGCGCTGACACGTCCAATTTTTCCGGCAACGTCTTCTGCCGTGTCGCCCGTGACGATTATGCCATGATTAAACAAAATAAGGACATCGGGCGTCCTGTGCGCGATCTTTTCGATTTGCCGTGCAAGCGGCGTTCCCGGTCGGCGATAAGGGACCATCTCCCACTTCAGATCCGGTATTTTAGCCATGCGTGCCGCGAGCACCTTCTCACGTTGCTCAAGGACTGCAAGCGCGATCGTATTGACGCAATGATAATGCGCAACAACCCGGCTGGGAAGGGCGGCATGAAAGCTCGTTTCTATGGAAGGCCGAAGGCTGCTGGTGTTCATGCTGCCGACTATAAAATCGGTCGCTTTATCGGCACGAGAGTCGCCAGAACGCAAGGCATCCACTAAGGGTGCCGCCAGCACAGGTACCATAATGTCCCGCTCCTTCGCATGGGCGAGCCACGTCCCGGATGCTTTGATCCACATGACCCCCTCTGCTTTCAACGAAGTGTTGCCGCCAGCTCCTTGCGTTTTGAGGATGTCATTGCCGATCTGGCTTGAGAGATCAAGGAACTGCTCAAAGGTGTTCGTCAGGGTCTTGCTCGAATACATCAATACCACCGTTGCGCGCTTCAATTACGTTTTGACTTGGAAGGCATCAAGCCATCGTGATCAAAGTTTCTATCGAAACTTAGAGTTTTGATTGTAAATCGTCAATGATGAGGTTTTTCCATCTATCAAACTTGCAGGCTACCCGGTTGTATGATTATCTTGCGTCATTGGTGTTGGGAGACGCCGGGAGGTTGAATGAACGATTCTGAGCGCCATAAGCAGATTATTGATTTGTTGCAGGAGACGCCGTTTGCTTCGGTCCGCGACCTGCAGGAGCGCTTGGGCGTATCGCCCGCCACCATTCGTCGCGATATTGACAAGCTTCATGAAATTGGAAGTGCCCGGAAGGTCTACGGCGGAATTTCCGCAAATGAGGTGAGCACCGGTGCGCGTCTTTCAGCTCGTCCTTACGATGAAAACCGCGACATTGCAGTAGAGGCAAAACGGGCCATTGCCGAAAAGGCCGCAAGCCTCGTGCGCGATGGAGATTCAATCATCGTACATGCCGGATCAACTTGCTTCCAGCTGGGGATCCAGCTGGCGCGGCGAAATGTACGTCTTTACACAAACTCGATGCCTCTAGCCGCCTATTTGGGCGAGCATGGTACATGCAACTTGACGCTTGCAGGTGGCGTATTATACCGCGAGCCCGGTATAATTCATGATGCCTCTGCCAGCGTGCCTGATTTTTTTGCCTCGCGCTTCTTTGTTGGAACTCAGGGAATTAACAATGATGGCTTGCTCGAGTCTCATCCACTGCTCGCCAAGGCGATAAGTGAGCTAAGCCGCTGTGCTGATGAAATTGTCCTGTTGGCCGATAGCCGAAAACTTTCCATCGCACCCCGCAATATCGTGCTGCCGCTTTCGCGAATAGGGACCATCGTGATCGATGACGGATTGTCGGATGCGGGTGCAAAGATGTTGGAGGATCACGGAATCACGATCCTGATTGCAAGAATGGGGTCGCAGAATTGACAGATCACCCCGTCATCGCAGTCTTTGATTTAGGCAAAACAAATTCCAAGCTGTTTGTTTTGACGGCCATGGGAAAAGTAGTGGCACAAGCCCGCACCAGACCCGTTTGGAATGATGTCGGCGACCTCCGTGTTCTCGACGATGCGGCCCTTTTTGAGTGGGTAAAGCTTTCGTTGAGGGCAGCAGTTTGCGACCATGGCGTCAACAGCATTATGTTTTCAGGACATGGCTGTACCTTTGCATTAGTTCGCGGAGAGAAGCTAATCCACCCCATACTGGACTATGAGCAGGAACCGCCCACGGATATTGCTGGAAAAATCGACACACTGATACCAAAATACTCCGAGACATTTTCTCCAGCGTTGCCACTCGGCTTTAATTATGGACGCCATATCCTCTGGTTGAAGGAGCGCAATCCCGACTTAATCCACGAGGCGGATGCAATCCTTTCATATCCTCAATTTTGGTCATGGAAATTTTCCGGCCACAAGGTTTCAGAAGTTTCCTATCTTGGCTGTCACTCCCATCTTTGGGCACCGCTCGCAGATGACTTTAGCAGCTTGGTGACGTCTCAGGGATGGCGGGAAAAAATGCCGGAGCTGGCAAGGGCAGGTGATTGGATTGGAACATATGTCGTTGAGCTGGAAAATGGGACATCGGCTGAAGTTGCGGTTCACAATGGCGTCCATGACAGTAATGCTGCACTTTATTATTATCGATCGCTTGGCTTTGAAGACTTCACCCTGGTTTCTACCGGCACTTGGATCATCATTTTTAATTCGTCTTGCCCGCTCGAGGTGCTCGATTCGCGGCGTGATATGTTGGCCAACGTAACTGTAGATCACCAACCGACCGCAACCATCCGATTTATGGGAGGGCGTGAATATGATGTTGCAAGTGGCGGCTGGAATAACGCCATATCCGTTGACGCACTAATATCGGTCATAGCCAAGGGCATATTTGTTCTTCCCTCCTTTGCGCCGGGCGGGCCCGCTCAAAATCAAACGGGTCGGTTCACAGGGCCGTCTGTCGACGGCGAGGAGCGCGCTGGTGCGGCTCTGCTATACGTTGCACTGATGACAGATCTGTCACTTGATCTCATCCAGTCAACCAACGCAATTGTGGTTGATGGCGGTTTGGTCAAAACTGGACTGTACGCAAACTTGCTGGCCAGCTTGCGGCAAGACCAGCGAATCTATTCAAGCGAAAATCCGGAGGGCAGCGCATTTGGTGCAGCAGCACTCGTATACGGTCAAGTTGGCTCAAACCCCTTCTCCAATGACACCCGAGAAGCTTTGCCATCTGTAATTGCCGGTTTGACGGATTATCGCGACGCGTGGCGCGCCATGGTCGAAAGCGGTCACCCGTCAGGTCGGCAAGTAGATCACAAGGAATTGCTGGTATGACCGTTTCGTCTCTCGCAGTCTCCGCTCCTGTGCTGGAGATGCGCAACATCAGCAAGACGTTCGGCAACATACGCGCGTTGTCCAACGTGTCGCTGACCGTTCATGCAGGTGAAGTGCATGCGCTTATGGGCGAAAATGGTGCGGGGAAATCAACGCTGATGAAGGTTCTGTCGGGAGCCTATAGGGCTGACCCTGGCGGGAGTATTCACATTGATGGTCTTCCTGTTGTGGCGGGCGACCCAGTTAAGGCAAAGGCCAGTGGCATCTCAGTAATTTATCAGGAACTATCTCTCGCCCCAAATCTGACGGTAGCCCAAAACATGTTCCTTGGTGCGGAACCTTCGCGGTTTGGTGTGGTAGACAAAGTCCAGATACGCGAGCGAACAGAACCGATACTCAGGCGCCTGGGAATTGATTTTTCTGCTTCGCGACGGGTCGGCGAACTGTCCCTTGGCGAGCGGCAGATGGTCGAGATTGCGAGAGCATTGACCACCAATGCACGCATAATTGTCATGGATGAACCAACAACTTCGCTGACTTCGCGGGAAACTGATCGCCTGTTTGAAGTTATAGCAAGTCTAAAGGCACATGGTATTGCAATCATCTATATCAGTCATCGGATGGAAGAGATTTACCAGCTTGCCGATCGGGTGAGTGTTCTGCGTGACAGTGCGTACGTTGGAACCCTCGAGCGAGAGGAATTGTCAGCTTCCAGACTGGTATCAATGATGGTTGGCCGCGATCTGTCATCATTTTACAAGAAGGAACATCACGCATCTGACGGCAAGATGGAGACGGTGCTTTCGGTGCAGAATATTGGTGATGCGCGCCGCGTGCATGATTGCTCTTTTGATGCCTGCGCGGGTGAAGTTCTGGGTATTGCTGGGTTGGTCGGATCTGGACGGACGGAACTTGCTAGGCTGATTTTTGGAGCCGATGTGAAAACGGCTGGCGTTGTAAGACTGGCTGGCAAGGAGCTTTCCATCTCAAATCCGAGCGATGCGCTCGCTGCAGGCATCGCCTATCTGACAGAAGATCGTAAGGGGCTGGGTCTCTTCCTCGACATGACAATTAGCGAGAACATTAATATGGGTGTGATGGCCGCTGACGCGGCGAAGGGCGGGGTCATTAATTTTGCCGCCGCAAGATCGCGCGCAGATCGCGCCATATCCTCGCTGTCAATCAGGACGCGAAGCGCCAATATAAATGTCGGAGCCTTGTCAGGAGGCAACCAGCAAAAAGCGTTGATCGCAAGGTTGCTGGAAGCCAAACCGCGCGTGCTTATCCTTGACGAGCCTACACGTGGCGTCGACGTTGGCGCAAAATCCGAAATTTACCGCATCATCGATGAACTTGCGCTAACCGGCATCGCTATTGTGGTGATCTCCAGTGATCTGCCAGAGATCATCGGGATTGCCGATCGCGTGCTCGTCATGCGGGACGGGCAAATTGCGGGCGAAGTCAGAGCTACGCCAGACAAACCTATAGATCAGGAAGCAATAATGGCCCTCTCGACCGGCTCTTCTGCCGGTCGAGCTTGACTGTGCCGAAGAACGGAAACGGATGAAACAATGACCGCGACATTGACAGATAAAGAACAGGACAAGGCCAGATTTCGATCGACGCTCACTGCCTTGGGGATGCTGCCGGTTCTGATAATCCTTGCGATCGGCTTTCACCTGTTGAGCGGACGGTTCCTGAGCGTCAATAATCTTTCGATCGTGATGCAACAGGCGTCAATTAACACCGTACTCGCTGCGGGGATGACTTTTGTCATTCTGACAGGCGGAATTGATCTGTCAGTCGGTTCAATCCTGGCCGCTTCTGCAATGGTCGGCGTAATCGTTTCGCTTTTTCCGGATATTGGAATGCTGGGTATTCCAGCTGCGATCGCGGTTGGACTTGCCTGTGGTCTGGTGAATGGGAGCATCATTGCCTTTTTAAATCTTCCACCTTTCATCGTGACCCTTGGATCGCTGACTGCTATGCGCGGTATCGCGCGGTTGCTTGGCAACGACACAACGATATTCAATGCAGACCTGCCTTTTGATTTCATAGGAAATGGAAATTTTCTTGGCGTCCCTTGGCTGGCAATCATAGCATTGGCGACGATCCTGATTTCGTGGTTTGTGCTTAAACGCACAGTCCTTGGCACATGGATATACGCGGTGGGGGGAAACATTGAGGCGGCACGCCTGACAGGCATAAAAGTACCATTAGTGTTGCTTTTTGTTTACAGCGTCTCCGGGCTGCTCTCGGGCCTTGGAGGCGTCATGTCTGCGGCACGTCTTTATGCTGCCAATGGCCTTCAGCTTGGTCAGTCGTACGAACTCGATGCAATCGCGGCAGTCATTCTGGGGGGGACCAGCTTCGTTGGAGGGGTCGGCTCGATCTGGGGAACTCTCGTAGGCGCTCTCATTATCGCGGTCCTTTCTAACGGGCTGATCTTGGTAGGCGTCTCGGACATTTGGCAGTACATCATAAAAGGCCTTGTCATCATTGTCGCGGTCGGTCTCGACCGGTACCGACTGAAAGGATTGAGCCGCACCTGACGTGTGGTCCACCAAACCCGGCTGGCCGGGCAACAAGACGCTGGGAGCGTCATAAATGGAGGAAAAAATGAAAATTATCTCGAAATTGCTTATGGGAACAGCGCTTGCTGCTTCGCTTGTCATGCCTGCTGCGGCCAAGGACTTGCAAAAGATCGGTATTTCGGTCGGCCTTCTAGGAAATCCATTCTTTGTAGCGACGATCAAGGGCATTGAAGATCGCGCCAAACAGATCAACCCAAGCGTACAGGTAACGTCTGTTTCGGCGGATTATGATCTTAACAAGCAGGTCTCGCAGATGGACAGCTTTGTTGCCGCTGGCGTGGACATCATCATGCTGAATGCAGTGGATGCCAAGGCAATTGCACCAGCGGTGAAAAAGGCTCAGGCAGCAGGAGTCATTGTTGCTGCATTCGATGTGTCGGCTCCCGGCGCCGATGTTACTGTCATGACCAATAATATAAAAGCCGGCGAGGAAGCCTGTCAGTACATTGTAGATCAGCTCAAAGGAAAGGGCGATGTCGTGATCATCAACGGTCCGGCTTCGTCTTCAATCATAGATCGGGTTCAAGGCTGTAAGAGTGTTTTGGCAAAGAACCCGGAAATTAAAATCCTGTCGGACGATCAAAATGCCCAGGGTTCCCGCGATGGTGGCCTTGCCGTCATGCAGGGACTTCTTACACGATTTGACAAGATCGATGCCGTTTTTGCAATCAATGATCCGACGGCAATCGGCGCAGAATTGGCTGCAAAGCAGCTGAATCGCAGCGAATTCTTCCTCACCGCCGTCGACGGTGCGCCGGATATTGAGAAGTCTCTCGCCAGTGGAAAGTCGATGATCAAGGCTTCGGCCTCCCAGGATCCTTATGTTATGGCCGGCGATTCCCTCAAGATGGCGGTTGATTTGATGAACGGAAACAAACCTGCCGAAACGACAGTTCTTCTCGATCCCAAGTTGATTACTGCCGATAATATAAAGGAATACAAAGGTTGGACTGCCGCTCGGTAGAGTTTTTCGTGAAGACCTGTCCGCGATAATGATGCGGGCAGGTCTTTTTTAACCCTTCTCAATTGCCAGAAAGTCTTCCATGTCAAAAATCGGTGTTCACTCATTCGTTTGGAGCGCAGGCTCATCTAAAGGCGATCTGGAAAACGCGCTCAACCGAACGCATGAACTGGGCTATAAGCTGATCGAATTTTCATATCTTGATCCAAGACAGGTCGATGTAAAGTGGCTGGCCGGGCGCATTCAAGACCTTGGGCTCGATGTAGCGATCAGTATGGGTTTGCCGCCTGATGGCGATATATCAAGTTCCGATATGGCCATCGTTGGCAATGGAACGGATATTCTGGACAAGGCGATTGCTCTTGTCCGCGACTTGGGCGGATCGAAGCTTGCGGGAATATTGACTTCAGCGCATGGGAAGCAAGAACATGCTTTGACAAAACAGGGCTGGGATAACAGCGTTACGGCGCTTTCAAAAGTCGCCGACCATGCGAAAGCAGCAGGCGTGACGCTCAATCTCGAGATCGTAAATCGTTTCGAGAGCAATATGCTCAATACAGCAGCTCAAGGTCTGGCTTATATTCACGACACCGGTGCATCGAATGTCTTGTTGCATTTGGATACATTCCACATGAACATTGAGGAAGCTGATGTCGGATTAGCTATCCGGCATGCTGCCGAGAAAATTGGATACATTCATATTGGTGAAAGTCATCGCGGCTATCTTGGCACCGGCAGCATCGATTTCGGCGCTATCTTTGATTCATTGATCGCAATTGGCTGGGACGATTACCTAACTTTTGAGTCCTTTTCCACGACGATAGTTGATGAAAATCTGTCACTTAAGACCGCAATCTGGCGTAACCTTTGGGATGATAATTTGGCCCTTGCAAAACATGCTCGCCAATTCATTGAACTTGGAATGGAAACCGCGCGACTCAAGGCAGATTTGGTAAGACAAGCACATTTGCCGATTGAGTGACAGCCTGACTGTGTGGCCAAAGGCTCGGTGAGGGAACTAACTCCACATAGCACGCATGCGTGAACCTACATCAACCCGAACGCCACGGGCCTCAGTTTCCCTCGCGTTCTCAGGGCGTGCAATCGGCCATGAACAGCACTCGAAATATTGCAGTAGAGTGGCTGGAATGAACCGTGTGCGGGAAGCGTAAACATGCCGATCGCCTTTGGCGTTCTGGCCATGCGTGAAAAACCGCTGAGGGGTGACAAGGTGCAAGCTATCCTTTGCTCTTGTCATGGCGACGTAGAGCAGGCGCCTCTCTTCCTCGATCTCTGCAGTTGAGCCGGTACCAAGGTCGGACGGCATGCAGCCGTCTACCACATTGAGCAGATAAACCGATTTCCATTCTTGTCCCTTGGCTGAATGGATCGTCGATAGGATGAGATAATCCTCATCCAGCAATGGGACGCCAGATTGATCGCTTGTCGCGTCCGGCGGATCAAGAGTGAGTTCAGTCAGAAATCTCTCTCGCGAAGGATAGCCGCTGGCAATTTGCTCAAGCTGAAGAATATCAGCCTGGCGCATTTGCGCATCTTCGTGAATACGCTCCAGATGCGGTTCGTACCAACGCCGGACCAACTCAATCTCGGCAGGCCAGCCCATCCTTCTGGCGCTGAGTTGTTGAACGGTCGAAACGAAGTCCGACCAATTGTCACCGGCGCGCGGAGGTGCCGGATGCTGGGTGAGGGCACTTAATGGGTCCGCATCTATCGCCATGTCTTCAAGTGCGCGCTGTGCCGAAGCAGGACCAACGCCTGGAAGTATCTGCATGAGGCGGAATCCGGCAACACGATCACGCGGGTTTTGCGCAAAGCGAAGCATGGCCAATACGTCTTTAACATGGGCGCTGTCGAGAAACTTCAATCCACCAAATTTGACGAAAGGAATGTTGCGCCGGGTCAGTTCAACTTCCAAGGGTCCGCTGTGATGTGAAGTACGGAACAACACCGCTTGCTGTTTCAAAGTTGTTCCGGTTTCCCGGGTCTCCAATATCTGCTCGACGATGTAATTTGCCTGCTCGTTTTCATCGCGCACAGAGACGAGTCTCGGCCTTTCCGCAGACTGTCGCTCCGTCCAGAGATTTTTTGTGAAGCGTTCGGATGCCAGATCAATCACGCCGTTTGCCGCACTCAGGATCGGCTGTGTGGAGCGGTAATTGCGGTCAAGTGTGATGACATCCGCCGGTGGAGTGAATGAGCTTGGAAAGTCGAGGATATTGCGAATGGTAGCAGCGCGGAACGAATAAATAGATTGCGCGTCATCACCGACTACCGTCAGACCGCGTCCTCCGGGCTTCAAGGCCAACAGAATGGTTGATTGTAGGCGATTGGTATCTTGATATTCGTCGACGAGGACGTGATCAAAGCGGCCACCAATATCTTCTGCAAGCAGCGGATCGCAAACGGTCTGCGCCCAATAGAGGAGTAGATCGTCATAGTCGAGAATGTTCTGTGCTTGCTTGGCTTCGACATAACCGGCAAAAAGCTGGCGAAGTTCTGTCTCCCACATGGCGCACCAAGGGAAAACATCCTTTAGAACCTCGTTGAGTGGGCGTTCAGAATTGACGACGCGAGAATAGATCGCAAGGCAAGTTCCTTTGGTCGGAAAGCGGGTTTCGGTTTTGGAGAAACCAAGTTCGTGCCGGACCAGATTTATGAGATCGGCCGAATCTTCCCGGTCGTGGATAGTAAAGTTCGGGTCAAGCCCAATCTGTTCGGCATAGTCACGTAAAAGCCGTGCGCCTATCCCGTGAAATGTTCCCGCCCAATCCAAGGCGTCAGTCATGATCGAGGACTTTTGCCCAAGCACCTGCGTACAGATACGGCCGACCCGTTTGGACATCTCAGCGGACGCACGTCTCGAGAATGTCATCATAAGGATACGGCGAGGATCGGCACCATTTACAATGAGGTGTGCAACCCTGTGTGCCAGCGTATTGGTTTTTCCCGATCCCGCTCCCGCAATGATAAGAAGCGGTCCGCCAGTCTGACCATCGGGTAGTCCGATACCAAATTCTACGGCCTTGCGTTGTGCAACGTTCAACTTATCAAGATGCGCAACACTCATCGAAAAACTGGTTCCTATTTCTGATTCTGCTTGGAACAAAGATAGAACATAACACTCGTTTGCTCAATACTCAAGGCGGTGCAGAGACATACGCCAGCCGTTCCCGCTGCAATTAGTTCGGGCTCTGCATATAGGCCGCGCAGAGCGAAAAAACGCTTGCGAGCAAGCTGAGCAAGCCCCCGCATAGAGTAATGTAAACAAACCCCTCGGCCGCGTAGACTTTACCCATGACGATAGTCCCAGCGAACAGTGCAAGGTAGGTTACCGCGCTATTGAGACCCATTATTGCCCCACGTTGTGAAGGTTCCAGGGCCGTTAGTCGCATAATCAGCACGTTCAGGCCGAAGTGATTTGCGAGCCCCCAGATTGCCATGACGGCAAGAACCCCGGTGTAGGTGCCTGATACGAGCGACATCACGGCGTAAACCACAGCGACCATCAGAAAGATTAAGGGGAGCAAAACGCGACGGCCACTATAGGCGTCAACATAACGGTCCAGAAATACGGCGCTTCCAAAACCGATCCCGTAGAAGATCGCCGCAAGCCCGGTGGCTCGCACAGGATATTCCAGGTTCACATGCAAGTGATCGCCGACATAAGCATAGACGCCGTAAAAAGCCGCCATGAAACACCCACAGGCTGCCAGAAGCGGCAGTACGCCTTTGATCGTCAGGGCGGTGATTGGCGTTCTTGATGCAACACCCTTGCGCTGTGTTTCATGCTGCTGCCCGTTCACCGATAATCCCGCTCCAGCAATGAGAGCCGCTGCGGCGATTGCGATGTAAAATGCACGCCAGCCAAGACCGTCAGCGATCAACGTCGAAAGGGGTACACCCGCCACCATGCTGATCGTCCAACCCGTGAGTACGATACCAATCGTGCGCCCTTCATGTCCGGGCGAAGCAACGACGGCAGCAAGAGTATAAATTGCGGGCAGGGCGACACCGGCCGATATGCCGACGAGAAACTGAGAAATCGTCAGGACGACTGCGCCTTGAGCCACACCACTGCTGATAAAACCGATCGCCATTATCAACATGACATAGGCAAGCGTTCTACGAGGGCCCGCCCGATCTATCAGTTGCCCCAGAGCGATGGCCCCCAACGCGGTTCCAAGCCCAAAGGCAGCCGATGCCAGCATAATGTCCTGAACTTCTACGTCGAACCCATCGGCAATTGCCGGCGCAATCGGACCCAGTGCAAGTGAATTTGAGCCGATCAGACCAATGCATCCCGTCAGGGCCCAGACTATTGCGGGAACCGACATTGATGAAATTTCGCTTGTTACGTGATTATCATTCTGCATAAGCTCACAATATTCGAATGTTATTCGGCGGCAACCAGGGAGTTTACGGTCGTGAAAAAAACAGATGGTATTCTGCACCATAAAGGGGAGGCGCATAGGGCAGACCCAATGGACAGAAAATTGTTAGGTCAACTGGTGGGGGATGCGACCCTCAGCTATGCTGAACTTGGACAGAGAGTTGGCCTTTCGGCCCCGGCGGCACATGAGCGTGTCAAACGCTTGCGGCAGCGGGGAGCGATCAAAAGCGTCTCAACACTGATAGACCCCGCAAGTGTAGAAAAATCGCTTCTGGCGTTTGTCCATGTGGACACAACAGGCTGGGGGAAAACACCGACCTTGCTGGCAATAAGCCAGTACCCGGAAGTGGAGGAAATCCATTCGGTAGCGGGCGACGCGTGCATGCTACTCAAGGTTCGCACGAACGGGACTCAAGCTCTTGAACATTTGCTGGCGCAACTGTACGCAACGCCAGGTGTGAAGGCGACGCGAAGCTATGTCGTGCTGTCGACCTATCTCGAGCGGCCCGTACAAGCCGAAACAACGCAGGAGTGGCCGGTGATCGACTTCAAGCGGGAACAGGCTGACGCCAAAAATCTTCTTTAGGCTGGAAGCTTGGGGAACGAAAACTCTGCCAGCTCGTTCCAACGACAACTCAGGGAGGTTCCCAATGTCAAATGAAGATGGATCCGGAGGCAATCCTGCTTTCGATAAGAGCAGCCCGACATCCTTCGGACAATCCGTAGAAAGTGAAGCGCAGATTGCCGATGCTGCGAGCCGCTCGTCCGGCCTTGTTGGCCAAGGCGAAAGACTTCACGTCTATAGGGTTGTGCCGACCGCCTCACCTGACGATCCCCGATGGGAGAACTCGCCGTTTCAAGGAGAGGTCGTGGTGGCTGCACGGACCAGTGGCGATGCAAGAATTGTAGCCGCGGGCCGCGAGCTTGATTTTATGGAAGTCGATGCGGCACCTGCCGATGATGTTACCACTTTCAATGCAAGTGCCTTCCGCGATGACAAGCTCTATACGGTCATCGAGATTGAAAGCGGTAGAACCGATCTGACGCGAGGGGTCATTGTTGGCGATATCAGCGTTGATAATATCCGGCCTATGCGGTCCTTAGACTGATCGGTGGTTTATAGTCGGTTTTCTGCGCTCACCTGCGGCACATCGCGCGTGTTCATTAAAGAGATGCGGGGACCAAGAAGGGGCTTCCTCTATGTGCCAGCGTACTTGAATGATCCTGTTTGAAGGCAGACCCCCTCTGGAACTAGCGTGGTTCGACACTTAAGTTGAGATAAAGAGGACTGAAATCGGCATACTCTTTAAGACGTTCCCAATCGAGAATAGTCACGATCTTACCCGCCCATTTGAAGAGATTTTCCCGCCGTAACATTTGCAGGCTTTTGTTCAGATGGACCACTGATATGCCCATCACATCTGACAGCTCGGCTTGTGTGAGAGGAAAGCTAAACGAATTATCCCGTGTCTGGCCCACCACTTGCAGACGGATGAAAAGCTCGCAAATCAAATGGGCGAGATGTATTTTCTTGGGTCGCCGTCCCATTCCCACGATCCACTCCCGGTGAATAGAGCCATCGATAAGGGTTTGCAGCCACAGCAAACGCGTGAGATGGGGAAACCTCTCGGTAACCATGATGATATCGTTGTGATCGAAAAGAGCTATGCGGCAAGGTGTGAGTGCAACAATGCCATGATCCATAACCTTCAAAGGAAAGGCATGAAGGTCCACAAAATCGCCGGGAACATGCAGAGATGTAATTTGCCTACTCCCATTTTCAAGTACCTTGTAGCGAGCAGCAAAGCCCTCCACCAGAAGTGTACTATACCTCGGACGGCTTCCTTCGACGACAAGATCCTCATCCGCGGAAAAATTCTTGTCCTGGGTTATCATTGATTGCAGCAATGACTTTTCCGCAACTGATACGACATCGTGACTCTCAAGTTTCAGTAGCAAGGATTCAATCAAAGAAACGTACTCCAGAGGGCGTGTTGAAATTTTATCGGCACCTGTAGGAACCTAATCCTTCAAAGAGGCTTATGTTCCAGAAGAGGAAAAAGCATGAGCCGATATTACTTCGATTTGGACAATGGCGACGGCAGGACCCGCGATGATGAAGGGGTGGAACTTCCTGACAATGCCGGCGCCATTAAAGAAGCTTCAAGGATTGTAACCGACTTGGCACGTGACGAACTGGTGGAATGCGGCAATGGTAGAATTTGGCTTACAATCAGAAAATCGGATGGCAATGTGCTGGCGGTGGCCAGCCTGCTATTCGACACGAAATTTATCGAATTTCAGCCAGCTGGTGAAAGCTGAGCAGTACTCAACTCCATCGCTGAATGCACCCAGGTCATCCAATAAAGCCTCGGTTTCACCTGAGTGATTCTTTCGCGACACCGTCAGACCGGGGAGACAGCTCGCCGGACATCCGATCTGTGGATTTCAAAGCGGTAGAGTTACCGACAGCCTCCCGGCTGGCTTGCCTGTGCGGAGGGTTTTATTGCAGCAGCACCTCATGCCGGCGCCAGCCCTGATTTCGATTGTTGGTTCTGGAGCAGTTTGCCTATTTCGGTGGAAGATACTGCTTCACTGAATAGATGACCTTGCACTTCGTCACAATGATTTTCACGCAAAAATGTCAGCTGCTCGTGGGTCTCAACCCCTTCTGCGATCACTTTCATGTTGAGCTTTTGCGCAAGCGATATGACGGCTGCGGTAATCGTTTTGTCATCGTCATCCTCAACCAAATTTCGTAAAAAAGACCTATCTATTTTCAACCGTGAAACCGGGAGGCTTTTTAAGGCACTTAAGTTTGAATATCCCGTACCAAAATCGTCAATGGCAAAACTGACACCGACTTTGCGCAGTTCCTCCATTGTGGCAATTACTTCGTTGACGTCCCGCATTACCAAACTCTCAGTAAGCTCAAGTTCAAGGCACTTGGCATCTAATTCTGTTTCGCCCAATGCGTGCATGACACGGCTCGTCCAATTCTGATCGTGAAACTGACGAGCCGAGACATTGACGCACATGGTAATTGGTTCAAACCCGGCGTCCTGCCATCTTTTGTTCTGCTTGCACGCTTCGTAAAGAACCCACTCGCCAAGCGGCACAATAAGCCCCGTTTCTTCTGCCAACGGAATAAATTCGTTGGGATTTATCAGTCCCAATTGCGGATGATTCCACCGGACCAAGGCTTCCACAGCGAATATGCGTCCGAATTCCAGTTCCACTTGAGGTTGATACAAAAGGTGAAACTCGGATTGAGCAATGCCTCGGCGAATTCCGTCGTGGAGGGCTAACCTTTCATGGGCTTTTATATTAAGTTCCGGCGTGAAAAAGCGAAATCCGTCCCGCCCTGCTTCCTTTGCCTTATACATGGCAATATCCGCATTTGCGATCAAGGTTTCAGCATCTGTTCCATCTTGGGGATAGGTGGCGATACCTATGCTGCAAGTGATGTGGAACTCTCGGCCTCTGATAATCATTGGCTCCAGGATCGCTGCTCGGATTTTGTGCATTGCGGCAGCAATCGCGTCGGTGTTTTCCGGTAGATCTGTCAACAGGATAACAAATTCGTCGCCGCCCATACGCACTGCCGCGTCCGTCGGCCGTATACAATTCTCCATACGTCGGGCAACCGTCTTTAAAAGTTCATCGCCTGCAGTGTGCCCGAGGCTATCGTTGACGATCTTGAAATTATCCAAATCGACGAAAAGGACCGAGACCCATGGGTTGTGCCGTTTCGTCTGTAACATTGCCTGCGTGAGGCGATCCGTCAGGAGAATACGATTTGGCAAACCAGTCAGCATATCGTGGTAAGCCATATGGCGGATCTTATCCTCGGCATGTTTCCGTTCGATCGCAATTGCTGCGATTCTGGTCGCGATTTGTGTCAGGTTGATCTCTGCCGGCTCCGGATGGCGTACTCCGGCCGAGTAAAGTGCGAACGTGCCAAGGACGATGCCATCGTGAGACAATACTGGAGCCGACCAGCAGGATTTCAGACCATGAAGGGAAGCCAGATCGCGGTAATTCTTCCAAAGTGGATTACTGGCGATGTCAGCAACGATCACACTTTCGCCAAGCCAGGCAGCAGTCCCGCACGATCCGGCACCAGGTCCAATGGGGAGACCGTCGATCGCCCGGCAATACTCTTGCGATAGCGTAGGCGCGGCTCCATGCTTGAGGTGAGTACCACCGTCGTCAAGTAACAAAATTGAACCGTATACACCGACCAGCTGTCTTTCCATAAGTCTAACCAGGCGATCAAGAACTGCATGCAGAGGTGAATTTACAACAATCATCTCAAGTATCGCTGTCTGCTCATCCCTGAGAAAGTCATCTCTTTTGCGAGCAGAAATGTCACGCGAGATTCCAACCAGCCCTACGACAGTGTCATTTGTTGATCTTAGCGGGACCTTTGAAGTGGATAACCACCTCTCCTTGCCAGAAGCAGCATCAACGACGCATTCCTCCATCCCTATCATTGCAACACCAGTACGAATGACCTGACGTTCGATTTGGGAGAATCTTGCTGCGGAGGATGCATCATGCAAGTCGAAGTCGTTCTTTCCGGTCAGATCATCCGGACTTTCAAATCCGTGAATACGGGCAACTGCCTCATTTGCCACGATGAAGCGACAATCCAGATCCTTGACAAACAGGTAGTCCGGCACCTGATCAATCATATTACGAAGCAGTCTGTGTGGGTCGTTTAAACTCTTGTCAGCAAGGTCGTTCTTCACAATCGACATCACACCTGGCCTTTGTTGGCCAGATGTAGCCCACTGGAAACATTCGAAACCGATCGCGTCGTCAAAATCGAGAAAATGCCAGGGTCATCGCGACGAGAAGATTGTATTGTTTTTTCAATTGGATTGTTGCGCAGTTCGGTCATTAGAATTGCTTCCCTCATCTCATTAAACTACCCAAGCGCGCTTCCGTTCCCACATCCTTTCGAATGTCTCGTTCCATCCAATGGAGGTCGATAGAATTTGTGAATGTGACGCGCATTGTTCAACAAGGACTTTGTTGTCCACCATGAGAAACTATGGAACCTTGCCATGCCAGCGATAGGATCCTCAGCAATCATGCGCATGTGGCAGCCCCCTGATCATAATGCAGATCTGGGAAGGTCACAAACTGGCTGCCGCCGTTCGCGTATTGACCCTATCAACTTTATGTCGGCCTCAGGCACCGACAGACAACCAACAAAACCCTTCCGAACGAGGGTCGATTTATCACAAGCAATCCCACCCGACCATATCATCAAGGCGGCCACGAACTGTACAGAGGCAACTAGTAAATCGCGGCTGATTGATGCCGGGCAAAATCGCAATCCTCAACAGGGCGCCATGTTGACGATCACAGCCATGAAATATAAGCCTGAGGCTTGTTCGGCTTTTAGCGGTCGGCGTACCCGCCGCTCCTGTATTCCAAGAATGGAACTCCCTGCATGGCTACGCCAAAAAAACCGCCGGTTGTCAAAACAGGTATCACCGGATTGGACGAAATCCTGAGGGGAGGGCTGCCCGCCTCCAATTTTTACATTCTCCAGGGAGCGCCCGGATCTGGCAAAACCACGGCCGCACTGCAATTCCTGCTTGCAGGTGCTCAAAATGGCGAACGCTGTCTCTACGTCAGCCTGTCCCAAACGACGGCGGAACTGAAATCCATTGCTGTCTCTCACGGTTGGAAACTCGACGGTATCAGGATCGAGGAGCTGTCGGCATCAGACGCTGTGAATGGCGCGTCTGATCAGTCGATTTTCCAGACGACGGAGCTTCGGCTGGACGAAACCCGTAAAGCGGTTGAGCAAGCCATTGAGGATCATAAGCCCAGTCGGCTTGTCTACGACTCGCTTTTGGAAATCCGGCTGATAACGGGCGATTCGCCACGGTTCCGCCGGGAGCTGCTTGGCTTCAAGGCGTTTCTGGCCAAACATGGTGTCATTGCATTATTGCTGGATACGCAGACCAGTGGGTCCTCCGAGCGCAATGGTGAAGAGGTCGAGGGTATCGCGCATGGTGTAATCCGCTTCGACAAGTCTCTTGAAGAATATGGCGGGGTTCGTCGCCGTATAGAAGTCAGCAAAATGCGCGGCGTACCCGTTGCCGACGGATATCACGACATGGCGATACGTGAGGGAGAGGGCGTCATCGTCTATCCGAGGATCATTCCGGGTACCGCATCCGAGACCGTCAAACCGCAACTGATCAAATCGGGCGTCACCGCGCTTGATGAGATGTTTGGGGGCGGTCAGGAATCCGGTACCACGACGCTCGTGATCGGCCAATCCGGCACGGGTAAATCCACCATGTCCTCCTTATATGCTACTGCCGCCCTGAAACGCGGTGAAAGCGTTGCGCTGTTCCTTTTTGAAGAACGACTGGAAACTTTCTTCAGGCGCTCAGAGGGACTGGGGATGGATTTGCGCCAGTTCCACAAAGAGGGTCAGCTGATCATCCGTGATTTCAATCCCAACGAAATATCGCCGGGGGAGTTTGGCAAAATCGCTCAGGAAGTCGTCACCCGCGAAAAATCCCGCGTGGTTGTGATCGACAGCTTCACCGGATACCTGAATTCCCTCCCGCATCGTGAAAAGGCCGTGCGAGATATTCAGTCGCTGCTGAAATACCTTGCCCGGTCGGGCGTCCTGACGATGTTGATCGTGGCTCAACACGGGCTGCTGGGCCAAAATGTTGGAATTGATGTCGACGTCAGTTTTCTCGGCGATACAGTGTTGCTTTTGAGAATATCAGAACATGAGGGAAAACTCAGGCGCAGTATAACGGTGGTAAAAAAACGCCATGGTCCTCATGACCTGGACGTTAGGGAACTTTTGATCCAGAGTTCGGGCGTGTCAGTTGTTCCTTATAATCCCCTTCCTGAACTCTGATGCACGACGAGAACCAGAGCGAACTTGATTGGGCGCTCGTCCTTGCTCCATACCGCAAGGACGCCGCGTTTATCGAGATTTTGCTCGTTGAAAATGGTATGAACGTCAGGGTATGCGCCAGCACAGAGGATTTGGCTGAGATGCTGGCGCAATCTCCCGGCGTTATTCTCGTAACCCACGAGTCGTTGACACCCAGGACGATAGAAGCCATTTCGGTACATTTGTCGGCACAGCCGAATTGGTCAGACCTGCCCATTTTCGTTCTTCTGGACCGAAAGGCCCCGCATGCCCGTATCCGTGCGGAATTGGAAAGACTATGGCCGCAGGCAAGGCAAATATATTTTCAAAGACCCGTCATATCTCTCGAACTGGTAACCGCTGTTCAATCTGCATTTTTGGTGCGTTTACGGCAGCGTGAAGTCAGAGATTCGATCGAGCGTGAGCGCGACCTCCGCTTCGAACTCAATCACAGGGTCAAGAATATTCTGGCGAGCGTAAGCTCTATCTTCAGAATGACCCGTCGCGCAGCAGATACGATTGACACGCTCGTGGCGGACTTTGAGGGGCGCCTGGGAGCCTTGGCTAATGTTCATTCGGCTGTCTTCGAACAAGGTGGCGACACGGTCGACCTGCGAGAAATCGTTGATCTGACCTTAAAACCTTATGCGGACAAAGCAAAGCGGCTGAAAATCGATGGCCCGGAGCTTCTGCTCAACCGCGACGCTGGCACCACACTCGCACTATGTCTGCATGAACTGGTCACAAATGCCATCAAATATGGCGCTTTGTCCACGGATGAAGGACGTATAAGTGTAATCTGGAAGATATCCGATGACGCCCAGCCGATTTTGACGCTGGAATGGATTGAAAGTGGGGGGCCGCCTGTGAAGGAACCGACGAGGGCAGGGTATGGCACACGATATATCCGTTCAGCCCTGTCAGCCATATTCGGCGAGAAACCTATAGTTCTGTTTGAACCTACGGGATTGCGCTGTGTGGCTCGCGGATTGCTTGCAAATGTTGTTTTAACCGATCTCCGTCCGCCGTTTAAATAAACGGTAGAGGCTCCTTCCATCATTTGAGTGTTTATAAAAAATTCATTGCCATGATGCAGGTCTTGTATCAGCAGGGCAGCAATCCGAATGCCAAATGATCTTTTTATGCCTTCAAGGAACGCTAGCCGTGGCCGGTATTTTACAGAAGATTGGGGGCCGTGGGGTTCTGTGCCATTGATTGGCAATCGGATTAACCGTGCCCATCCCTATCTCTTGTTGGCCTCTCCGCAACTGTCACCCACCAGTAGTGGTATGCGTCAAGATTATCGGATTTCCAGGCGCACCATCTGTCGAGCGACACCTCGTGTTCATGGTTATCGAACTGAGAGACACTATACTCGATCTCAGGAGTGCATTGTCCCACAGTCTCATAGACCTGGCTGAGTGGCTCGTCCCATATGATGTCCCCAAAAGTTGTTTTCACACCGTGCTTGATTGGCACCTTGTGCCTCGCGTCTCGTATGCTATTCCCAATCACTTACCATGGGACAGTAGATTTACCACTTTTAGCAGGAAAGCAGTTCCTGGTGATCAAAAGCCCGCGGTGGTGGTGTCATCTAGGCTCCAGTATCGGCAAACTTTCTATTGCGCGCTCGGGTTCTGGTGTTGCCTTTGATACTTTGCAATGAAATATAAAAATCTGGACAACCAAAGGCCGTCGTGGCTCGTTGGCGGCAGGCTCCCCCTGATAGTCTTGTCAGAACGACCAAGATCCTTTGTGCAGCTGCGAGGGAAAAACTTTACTATGCCCTCGCTGATGATAGAGTGAGGGAAATGTTCGAAGGCTTCGCACTGGATCGGATCGCCGTCGGCGATGCCGTGTTGCGAGTGCGGCACGGCGGCTCAGGTCCGCCCCTTCTTCTCCTGCACGGGCACCCACGTACACACACGACATGGCACCGCGTTGCGCCAATCCTTGCAGCAAAATTTACCGTGGTGTGCCCTGACTTGCGCGGCTTCGGGCAGTCCTCGTCGCCGCCGGACATGGCGAGTCATTCGCAGGCATCCAAGCGAGCAAAGGCCGATGATTGCGTTCGGTTGATGGAAGCGCTTGGCCACCAGCGGTTTATGATAGCGGGTCACGACCGAGGAAGTTACACCGCATTCCGCTGCGCGATGGACCACCCCGGACGGGTTGAACGTTTGGCGATTCTAGACGGGGTGCCGATCTTGGAGGCTTTGGAACGCTGTGATGCGCTATTTGCGGAAAAATGGTGGCACTGGTTTTTCTTCGCCCAGGCAGGTAAGCCTGAGCAGGCTATTCTCGCTGATCCGATTGCATGGTATGGCGGGTCTGAGGAAGCAATGGGAAGCGAGAACCACGCGGATTTTCTGGCGGCGATCACCAACCCAGAGACGGTGAGGGGGATGCTCGGCGACTATAGAGCCGGCTTGGCGATCGACGCCCATCATGACCGCATCGACCGGGACAGCGGTCGCACAGTAGTCTGTCCTACCCTTGTTCTGTGGTCGCTCAGGGATGATCTCGAGCTACTTTATGGCGATGTGCTTGGCGTGTGGCGACCCTGGGCGCCAGACTTGCGTGGCCACGGCATCGACAGTGGACATCACGTCGCCGAAGAAGCGCCTGAACGGCTTGTTGAAGCATTGTTGGCTTTTTTTTCCTCGTCCGAGTGATAGGCCAAAGTCATTGGGACACCGTAAGCAACGAGCATCAAAACTGTCTTGGTCTTGCAGCGTGGCGGCCAAACTGTGAATTCAAACTACAAAACCGCACGTAGCCGGTCATAGGTAGGTGCCAGGTTCATAAGCGCGGCTGCGGCTCTCCTGTCGTCCCCAACGACAAGGGGATGTTGCAAACTGCCTATCAGACGGGCCTGTTCAGCAACGATGACAGCGGCATCTACACTGCCGATACGGGCGAGACAAGCGGCGGCATCGCTGGTCCTGCGGGCACCTACCCGAACCGCAAAATGGATCAGGTGTCCGCGCAAGGCATCATCGCAGTTGTCGGCGACCAGTTCTGCCAGTGCTTCGGCCGCTCTGCTATTGCCCAAACTGCCTGCGGGCATAACAGGCGCGTGTTCCATCGACAGCCACTGTTTTGCTGCCGGGATCGCAGCCTTAATGATATCGACCTCCGTTACATTTCGTTGCCGTACGAATCTGGTGCGCATGGTGTAGGGCGTTCCGTAAGCTACTGTCTTCGCAGCCCAAGCAGCCATAAAATCGGTCAGAGGGAGCAATGCAAAGGGGTAGCCTTGGGGATCATGCATCAGCACTCGCTCCTCATCGACCTCCAGCACGACAACATAATGGTCAGCCTCTATGGGTTCTTTCATGCCAGGTTGGTGGGTCAGATATCCCATTTCGACCGGACCCACCCAGACGGGCCCATGGGCCAGCGCCGACTTTAAGCGTGAAAGCGCCTCCTCAGCCGTTCCGCCTCTTGCGACATCAGATGACCAGCCGAGAGCAGCAAGCGCGTCGTCAAAACCTCGTTCCGGATCCCAGCCATAAGGGTCAAAGAAGGGCAATCTGCCGCCAATCAGCTGCATGCCGAACGGGCTTGCCGTGGAGAATTCGATCACGGCCGTCGAGGGCGCAGCGGCACCAAACATCATGGCAAAGGCATTGGCGTAGCAATAAGGTCCGGAGCCGATATAGGGGATATTCATATTTAGGCACTTTCTTCAGGGATTGACTGGATAGACGATGTCGAAAGGCGCGTTGTCGCTACCGGGATAGATTTCATAAGGACTGTCGATGATGGTAAGGCCTTGCCGGTCGATCCAGGTTTCAATTGCGTCGTAGACGGACAGCACCAAGGGGAAATTCTGTTGGTCTGCGGGTACCGGCGTGAAGACCTCACGCCGAGCAGGCAGCAGACGGATTATCAAGTCGCTGGCTGGCTCAACGGGGCCATCGCAGGTTATCGCAACCTCGACAGGACCATCAGCGTCACGTGTGGTGAGGTTGTGATGATGCACACTCATCCTGCCATTATGGGCAAGACCTGAAGCGGCAAGATGTTTGCGAATATCCGCTTCGGCTTCCGCCATAAAGCCATTAAGGCCGGTCACTGTCACCGCTCGCTGACGGCTGACGATTTTGGTGGCATCAACCTTGCGCAACGCAATCGACAGAGCAGGATGTGTGAGGTCGGCTTGGAAGGCCATTGCCTCAACAAATTCGGTATGGACGGCGAGACGGGCATTTTGCGCCTCCAGCCACGTGCGCAATTCGATTGCACGCGCTTCTGCTGGCAGTTCCAGCAAGACAGCGATGCGGGCCATCGACAGTCCAAGCTGTCGCAATCTGGCAATCAGCCGGGCACGAGGTGCCTGTTGCGCCGAATAATACCGATAGCCGGTCTGTGGATCGACATAGGCCGGGACAAGCAGGCCCTGCTCAGCATAGAGCCGCAGTGCCTTGGCAGAAAGACGGGTGGCCGCGCGGAAACGACCGGCAAGCAGATGAGAATGAGTCATGTCACCTGTCTAAGGCCTGCCCTAAGGGCGAGGTCAAGTGGCATTGGGTTACGCATTTCATAATGTCACTTGAAGGAAGCGTTCAATTTATCATGACGGAGACGCTTGCGTAGGGTGTTTCGGAGAAGCTCGCTTGACTAACGCATAGCCCAATGGTTATACGTTTAATCATAACCATGGAGATATATGTTTTGCTGCCGAGCCACACCATATTGTTCAAAACGCTCGCCGATCCGACCAGGCGGGCTCTCTTCGAGCGCATGTGCCGAGAAGGAGAGCAGACGGTTGGGGCGCTGACGGCCCAGGCCGGAATATCGCAACCCGCGGTCTCAAAGCACCTTGCAGTATTGAAGCGGGCAGGGCTGGTGCGCGATCGGCAGGAAGGTCGCCAGACGCACTATAGTGCTCAGCTCTTTGCTCTGGCACCGCTGATAGACTGGACAAGCCAAATGACCGGCTTCTGGCAAGACCGATTTGATGACCTCGAAAACCTGCTCAAAAGGATGGACTAATGACCGAAGCCTCTACGCAAACACGCTCCGTAGTTGTCGAGCGTGAAATCTCTTATCCAGCGGAAAAGATCTGGCGCGCTCTGACGCAACCATACCTCATAGAGGAATGGCTTATGAAAAATGACTTCAAGCCTGTTGTCGATCACCGGTTCAGTCTTAACGCAGATTGGGGCTCGGTTAACTGCCAGGTAACGGCAATCGAGCAGGACAGGAGGCTGTCATATACATGGGCTGCGTATGGTCTTGAGAGTGTCGTCACATGGACACTCATTCCGACGAGTACGGGGACGAGGCTGCGCATGGAACAGTCGGGATTCCGACCGGATCAGGAGCAGGCCTACCATGGTGCCAGGGATGGATGGCCGAAATTTCTCGATGCCCTTGAAAAGGTCTTGGCATCGATAGAGTGAAGCCCACCGGCGCAAATAATCGGATGTCATCAGGCGCAACATAAGGGGATTCCATTGAATATAAATGTTTGGATTCGGCTGGCACACCGATGGCTGTCTATCGTCTTTACGATAACCATCATTGCTAATTTCGCTCTCTTGGGGATGAATGACAGTGATCGTCCCATGTGGGTAGTCTACTCTCCTTTGATCCCACTTTTCTTGATGCTGTTCAGTGGCCTGTACATGTTTGCACTGCCTTATGCTGCAAGGTGGCGCAGTCGGCGACGTGTCAGCGCCGGAGAGTGAGCCGGCCTGCGATGTTCGAGTAACTGTTTCCCGTAATAAATTTCAGGATTTACTCGTCACGTCTTCAAGGAATGATTGCACCCGGACCTACGCCGGTGCGATTATTCTTGAGCGGGCAGTCGCCACCACAGGCATTCGTGAGTTTCTTTTACCGATGTCTTAAAATAAGGTCCTTCAGAAGGGTCGCTGAGGGACGATCTTCACGTCCGAGATCGCGAACACTGCTCATATGATCAGCTTGAGCGATGTTTCTGGTTGTCACTTTCTGCCCCCCGGCAGCCAAGAGAGTGGCGAAGTCCGCCGCTTGCTGGTGGAACGGAGGCGTTTCGTTGGCTCCGACGGCGATAAGCACTTCGCAGCCTTTGTCATAGTGATGTGAAATGGGCGAGAAAGCCTCGACTTCTGCATCGGTGATGCCAATTTCAGAAGCGAGAAAAGATTTTTGCAAAGGCTTCAGATCGTAGATCCCGCCCAGCAAAAGCCCTGCGGCAATATTCGAAGTGCCGTCCGGTTTGTGAAACAGGAATGTTGCAAGGTGGGCGCCAGCAGAATGCCCACTCACAGTAATCCGAGACGGATCACCACCATAATCGGCGATGTGTTGGATCACCCATTGCTTCGCGCGTCGCACCTGATCCACGAGCACGGCCATCCTGGAGCCGGGCATAAGCGCATAGTCGATAATAATGGCGATCGCTCCGGCGCTAGTCACTGTCTCGGCAATATAGGAGTAATCCCGTTTGGAGAACATCCGCCAGTAGCCTCCATGAATGAATATGTGCACCGGACGGCGTTCGCGTGCGCCATCGGGGAGGAAGATGTCCAGCGTTTCATTGGTGCCAGTCCCATATGGGACGTCCAATTTGGCGTTGAGCCTATCGCGGGTTCTGGCACTGGCTGCAATAATGTCCTCCACGATAATATCGAAATCTGCGACATGAGCGCGGATGCGGAAGGGATCATTTTCCAAGATCAGTCTCCCGGTTCAGAAGCTTGTTGCGATATACTTGGCTTCCATAAACTCGGCAATGCCATGATGTTGGCCGCCTTCGCGCCCGAGTCCGCTCTGCTTGACTCCGCCGAAGGGAGCGGCGGGGTCGGAAACCAGCCCCCGGTTTAACGCGATCATTCCAGCTTCTATGCCGGAAGAAACACGAAGCCCGCGGGCGAGGTCGCGCGTATAGACATAGGCGGCCAGTCCATACTCCGTGTTGTTGGCCCAGCTGACTGCCTCTTCTTCCGTTTCAAAACGGTAAAGCGGCGCGACGGGGCCGAAGATTTCTTCGCGCGCCATCTCGCAAGTGTCTGGAACATCAACCAAAACCGTTGGCGGGTAGAAGAAACCGGACCCAGCGGACATTTCGCCACCGCATAGAGCGCGGGCACCCTTGCTTATCGAATCTTGGACCAATCGATCGATCTTTTCAACAGCTTTTCGCGTTATCATCGGGCCGCATTCCGTCTGTTCATCAACGCCTCGCCCAACCTTCAGAGCCGCCATCCGCCGCGTAAGGCCTTCGGCAAATGAATCATATATTCCAGACTGTACATAGAAGCGGTTGGCAGCGGTGCATGCTTCTCCCGCGTTACGCATCTTGGCGATCATGGCTCCGTCGAGTGCGGCTTCAAGATCGGCGTCATCAAATACCACAAATGGGGCATTGCCGCCGAGTTCCATGGAGGAGGAAATAACGTGCTTGGCTGCTTCGCCCAAAAGAAGGCGGCCGACGCCGGTCGAACCCGTAAAGGAGAGTTTTCTCACACGCGGGTCCGCCAGTATCGCAGCAGTGATGGGGCCAGGATTACTCGTCGTCAGAACGTTGACGACACCTGATGGTAAGCCTGCTTCTTCATAGATGGAGGCCAGGGCGTAGGCGGTCAGTGGCGTTTCACTTGCTGGTTTCAAGATCACCGTACAACCTGCGGCCAAGGCAGGTGCGATTTTGCGAGTAGCCATAGCTGCCGGAAAGTTCCAAGGCGTTATTAGCAGGCAAATCCCGATGGGCTGATAGTCAACAATGATCCGATTGGTGCCCGATGGCGCTATCCCAAATTCTCCTGAGATGCGTACGGCCTCTTCTGCGTTCCAACGGAAGAATTCCGCAGCGTAGGCCACTTCACCGCGAGCATCGCGCAATGCCTTGCCGTTCTCCATCGATATGAGTGTGGCCAGCATCTCAGAACGTTCAATCATCAACTCAAAGCAACGTCGCAAGATTTCGGATCGCTTGCGAGGGGGAGTTGCACGCCATGCGGGGCCTGCCGCGGCGGCAGCATCGATGCATGCGCGCGCATCCTCTACCGTCGCGTCGGCAACAGCGGCAATTCGTTTGCCTGTCGATGGATCGATGACATCAATCTGTTGGTTGCTGTAAGCCGGCCACCAGCTTCCGTTAATATACAGACCACGAGTGGTGGCGCCGATATCGGGTCCATTGACGTCAGGCGTCAGCGTTTTCTGTGCAACGGTCATGTGTAGTTCCTCGGTGATTAAATGGCAGAAGCGGCGAGGTCGCCGTCATAGGCTGCTCTTACAAGACGTTTCATGGCGTCAAGATCAAAAGTTCGGGGATTGTTTTTGATCAATCTGTCGATACCGAACGCCTGCTCGGCAGTCCAATCGAGCTTGTCTAAAGGCAGACCAAGGTCAGCCAGCGTGGGTGTTATGCCGATCGATGCGAAAAGCCTGCGGATTTCTTCGATTGCAATTTTTGCATTCTCTTCAATATCCGAGCCACTGGCGAGGCCGAGAACTGTGGTGATCTCGGCCATTTCAGCGGCGCAGACACGTTTGTTATAATTCATGACGTAAGGCATCATGGTTGCCACCCCGAGGCCATGAGCCGTGTGCGTGAGTGCTCCGGCGGGATACTGGATTGCATGGGCTGCGGCAGTTCCTGCTGTGCCGAACGCGCAGCCAGCTGCCAGTGCACCCATCATCACATCAGCTCTCGCATCTTCGTCCGACCCATCCTTGCAGGCTTTTTCCAAACTGCGGCCCAGCAGCTTGATTGCCAGCAATGCAAAATGATCAGTCAGTGCGCTTTTGCCGATGAAGACGTGGTTCTGCGCCAATGTGTGATCCGCGCAGCGGCGAACTGCTGTAAAAGCCTCGATGGCATGGGTGAGGGCGTCCGCGCCAGCAACTGCTGTCAAACCGGGCGGGCAGGTCATTGTTAGTTCCGGATCACAAATGGCCGTTGTTGCGACCAGGTAAGGACTGGATATTCCAACCTTAAGGGTCCGCCCAGAGTCGGAGATGACTGCAACCGGCGTTACTTCAGATCCCGTTCCAGCCGTCGTTGGAACGGCAATGACTGGAAGAACAGGGCCGGGAACCTTGTACTCGCCATAATAATCCTCCAGTTCCCCGCCATGGCTGAGCAGGAGAGCCGCGCACTTTGCCATGTCCAGACAGCTTCCGCCGCCAATGCCGATTACCATGTCAGGACCAAACTCCCGCGCATCATCGACGCAAAGCGTCACCGTCTCACTTGGCACGTCCGGCTGAACCGCGTCGTAGATCAAGACCTCTATAGAGGCTGCGTGTAGCGCCTCGTGGATTTGCGCAAATATCGCCGTCGCTGCGAACCGCTCATCGGTGCAAATCAGCGCTCGCTTTCCAAGTCTTGCGGCAACCATCGGCAAAGCATGGCGCTGTCCTTTACCAAAGAGAATTTCACGTGGGAGCCGAAGTGCAGCAAAAAGGGTCATCGTCCATTTCCTTGGAGGCATTTACATAAAGGGGATATAAAATCGTATAGGATATGGGATTGCATATACGGAACCATCATGCTAGTGAGGGTCTATGTCAAGAGGCAACTTATGCAGAAGAAAAATTCTATGATCCTAACCGAAGCACCTGATCAAAGTGGTTTCATCCAAAGAAGCAACAGCTTGGCGGGAAGCGTTTATGACGCCATTTTTGCACAGTTAATGTCACTGAAAATCGCGCCGGGAGCCCGCATAACCGTCGATAATTTGGTGCGTGAGTTGAACGTTTCGCAGACGCCGATCAGGGAAGCGCTCGGCAGGCTCGAAGGAGAGGGGCTCGTGGTGAAGACCCACTTGATCGGCTATAGCGCTGCACCGCAGATCACCCGCCGCAGATTTGACGAACTGTACGAACTGCGCCTGCTGCTTGAGCCGGATGGTGCGGCGAAATCTGCCGCCGTGATGGATGAGACGAAGCTTGCAGCACTTCAGGAAGCGGCGGGTGTCATGGGGCGCGGAGACGGCACGGACGAGCGCATCCGTTACTCGACATTCGCCCGTCAGGACTCAGTATTTCATGACAAGATCATGGAGTTTGCTGGGAACGAGCTTATCCGCGAGACACTCAATCACCAGCACGCACATTTTCATATTTTCCGTCTGATGTTCCACTCCCGCGTAACCGAAGAAGCTTTGGATGAGCACGAAGCGTTGCTCGCAGCCTTTGCAGCAGGTGACGTTTCTGCTGCAAAACAGGCAATGCGTATGCACCTCCAGCATTCGCGTGATCGTCTGCTCCCGGCATTCGACTGAGGCCGGCCAATGTTCGCTGCTTCAAGATTTCAACAGGAGAGCGATGAGGCAGCCGGTGGCGACACTTGTGGACCGGTTCTGCAAGCCAAAGGGATGTCAAAAGATTATGGTCCAGTCACGGTCTTGTCCGATGTCTGGCTTGATGTGCTACCCGGCAGAATTCATGCCATCATCGGAGAAAATGGCGCAGGAAAATCAACCTTTATGCGATTGCTTGCAGGATATGCGGAGCCAACTGCAGGAACGCTCTCTATAGCCGGTTACGACGTCAGGTTCTCAAGGCCCGAACATGCACAGCAGGCAGGAATTGTTCTCGTTCACCAGGAAATCCTGCTTGCAGAAGGACTAACTGTTGCCGAGAATCTGTTCCTCGGACGTGAGCTTATGTGGAATGGAATGGTCGACGATCAATCCATGCGCCGCAAAGCTGCCGAAAAACTTTCGGAATTGGGATGCCGGGTATCGCCCAATGCGCTGGTTCGTGACATCGCGCTTGCCGATCGGCAGCTTGTTCAGATCGCGCGTGCACTTCTTGATGACTATAAACTTGTTATATTTGACGAACCTACTGCGGTTTTGACCGGAGATGAGGTAGAGCGACTCCTGGGAATTATCCTGAAGATAAAAGAGCAGGGTGCCGCAGTTCTATATATTAGCCATCGTCTCGATGAAGTGCAGCGGATCGCTGATCAGGTAAGCGTGTTGCGGGACGGCAAGATGGTTGGAACCTATCCTGCTCAAGGTCTGACGCAAATGGACATGGCCCGCCTTATGGTCGGGCGCGATCTGGCGGCGCTTTATCCAGTCAAACGCATCAAAGCTTCGAACGTGCCGTCACTGGAAGTCCGGGATCTGGTCGTGTCGGGCTACGCCAAGGACATTTTCTTCACTGCACACAAGGGAGAAATCCTGGGTTTTGCGGGCATGATCGGTGCTGGGCGGACGGAAGTATTTGAAGGCATCATGGGTTTGCGACCGGCACATGGATCTGTCGTGCTGAATGGCCGTATCATCGATATCCGTCATTCGCGCGCTGCCATGGATGGAGGTATTGGATACCTTACCGAAGACCGCAAAGGTAAGGGACTTTTGCTCAACGAAAAGCTCGCGCCAAATCTGACACTTTCCGCACTCACACGCTTTCATCCAGGCCTGATGATGCGCAAAGCTCGTGAGCAAGCCGCCCTCGTTAAAGCCGTGGAAGATTACGATATCCGGCTCAAGAGCCTTGGCGTAAAGGCGGGGCAACTTTCCGGAGGCAATCAGCAGAAATTGCTGCTTGCAAAAGTACTCCTCACCAATCCGTCAATCATTGTTATCGATGAGCCCACGCGGGGCATAGATATTGCAAACAAGGCGCAGATTTACGCAATCATCCAGCGCCTGGCGGAAGAGGGCAAAACTTGCATCGTCATTTCTTCCGAAATGCAGGAACTAATTGGCATCTGTGATCGAGTTCTCGTGATGCGGGAGGGACGCATTACCGGCGAGGTGACAGGCGAGAAGATGACGGAACATGAAATTGCGCTGCTGGCAACCAGTGATATGACGACAGCGGCGAGCAGGGAGGAATGACATGAGTGTTATTACAGGCTCAGCAGCACTTCGGCAGGAGCGGGACTGGAATATCGGCTGGACCGATTTTGGGCCATTTTTGGCACTCCTGGCACTCCTGGTGGTCGGCTTCCTCGTCAACCCCGACTTTCTTTCCGCTACGAACCTGGGGAATGTTATCACGCGTAGTGCTTTCATTGCCATTATAGCGGTCGGCGCAACATTTGTAATTTCCTCAGGGGGACTGGACCTTTCCGTGGGTGCGATGGCGGCGTTCATCACGGGCATCACTATAATGTTCATGAACAGCATGGCACCAGAGTGGGGCGTTTGGGCAATTCCCGCCGGGATGGCCGTGGCCGTGATCGTGGGAACCGGCTGTGGTCTGATGAACGGTCTGATCGTTACGGTAGGGAGAATCGAGCCATTCATCGCCACGCTCGGCACAATGGGTATCTTCAGGGCATTGATTACTTACATGTCCGACGGCGGGACGATCCCGATTGATCGGAGCCTGCGTGAAGCCTACCGCCCTGTTTACTTCGGTACGGTAGGGGGGGTACCGCTGCCAATCCTGATCTCAATTGCGGTGGCCGCTGTGGCGTCCTTCATTCTCTACAAGATGAAGTATGGGCGCAAGTGCGCTGCAGTTGGGGCAAATGAAGACGTCGCGCGCTACTCCGGTATCTCAATAGTCAAAACACGCACGATCGCCTACGCAATGCAAGGCGCATGCGTAGCAATTGCAGCGATATGCTACGTCCCGCGCCTTGGCGCTGCAACGCCAACAACGGGTGTCCTGTGGGAACTTCAGGTTATCACTGCCGTCGTCATCGGTGGAACGGCCCTGCGCGGTGGTAAAGGCCACGTATGGGGCACGGTCGCAGGTGCTGTAATCCTCGAACTCATAGCTAATTTGATGGTGCTGTCGGATTTCGTCTCTGAATATCTGGTGGCAGGCGTTCAAGGCGTAATCATTATCATCGCTATGCTCATTCAAAGGTTCTCAAAATAATCCGCGTCGGGACCACGCGGATCATTAACTTCAGGTCCAATTCTGGGAGGAATGTATGTTTAAGAGTAGATGGATTGCCCCTGTAGCCATAGGCGTCATTTTGATCGCAAGTCAGGCGCTGGCTGCCGATAAGAAAGTGATCGCGGTCTCAATACCGGCGGCTGACCACGGCTGGACTGCCGGTGTTGTCTACCATGCCCAAGCTGCCGCAAAGGAAGTTAACACCGCATTTCCGGACGTGGAAGTCGTTGTCAAAACGTCGCCCTCGGCCGCGGCTCAAGTTAGTGCCCTGGAGGATCTGTCCGCCGGTCGAAAGCTCGATGCGCTTGTAATCCTGCCGTATTCTTCGGAAGAACTGACCACACCGGTCAAGGCGGTCAAAGATGCCGGAACGTTTATTACCGTCGTTGATCGGGGTTTGAGCGATGCCTCTATACAGGATCTATATCTTGCTGGTGACAATATCGCGGTTGGTCGAAACACGGCAAAGTACATGATTGAAAAACTAGGGGGCAAGGGCAACCTCGTTGTTCTTCGCGGAATTCCAACAGTTATTGATGACGAACGGATCCAGGGCTTCAATGACGCCATTAAAGACACAGAGCTGAAAGTTCTGGATATTCAGTATGCAAACTGGAATAGCGATGAAGCGTTCAAGCTGATGCAGGACTACCTCGCCAAATATCCTCAAATCGACGCAGTCTGGGCAAACGATGACGACATGCTGCTCGGCGTGCTTGAGGCGGTGAAGGAATCCGGGCGCAAGGACATCAAACTTGCACTCGGCGGGAATGGCATGAAGGATATTGTAAAGAAGGTTATGGATGGTGACGCGATGACTCCGGTCGAAACACCATACCCGCCCGCAATGATCAAGACCGCAATTTATATGACAATAGCCAATCTCGTTGGTCAGGCGCCCGTTCGCGGGACCGTCAAGCTCGATGCACCACTGATCACACAAGAGAATGCAAAGGAATACTACTTCCCCGATTCTCCGTTTTAACCAACAACGATGAACCGGGCGGCATGTGCCGTCCCAATGCATGAGATAAGAGGAGCAAGACATGGCAGGCAAGAAAATACTTATGCTGACAGGCGAGTTTACCGAGGAATACGAAATATTCGTTTATCAGCAGGCGATGGAAGCGGTCGGGCATACGGTTCACGTCATATGTCCAGACAAGAAGGCAGGCGACCTCATCAAAACGTCGCTGCACGATTTCGAGGGCGACCAGACTTACACCGAAAAGCTTGGACATTTCTTTACGATCAACAAGACGTTTTCAGAGGCCGAAACGCAGCTTGACCAATACCACGCAGTATACGCCGCTGGCGGTCGCGGCCCGGAATACATCCGTACAGACAAGCGCGTCCAGGCTATTGTCCGGCACTTTCACGAGAAACAAAAACCGATCTTCACAATCTGTCACGGCGTTCAAATACTTATCGCCGTGGATGGCGTTGTACGTGGCAAGAAGGTTGCAGCACTTGGAGCATGCGAACCTGAAGTCACTTTAGCGGGCGGCACCTACATCGATCTTTCGCCCACAGAAGCCTATGTCGATGGTACAATGGTATCCGCTAAAGGATGGACTGCGCTTGCGGCCTTTATCAGAGAATGTCTTAAAGTGCTTGGCACGGAGATCAGGCACAGCAACGACGTGGCTAAGGCTGCCTAGGTCAAAAAATCCCAAATGGCCGCTTAACGAGCGGCCATTTTATTAAACCTACGCAACGGCAAGCGGGCAGGAATTCCGGCGCTGTGTTATCGCTAATTGCCATGTTGGCTGACGCTTGCATCGAGCACAGTCATCGCGGCTTGCAACCGGGCAAAACGACCTCGCCGATTGCTACCATTTTGTGGAACACTGCCTTTCCTTAAAACCGTCTTCTCCTGATTGAACAGCTCGTGCATTTTTCCCGTTGAAGGCGGTCGGTATGGAATCGCTTTACAAACGGAGACATCGTCATGAAGCTTTATTTCCATCCCCTTTCCGGCCATGCGCACCGGGCCCGACTTTTTCTATCTCTCCTTGGCCAATCCTTTGAGTTGATTGAGGTTGACCTGGCAAAAGGCGAACATAAAAAGCCGGAATTTCTCGAGCTCAACAGCTTCGGACAGGTCCCTGTCCTTGTAGACGGTGAAACGGTCATTTCGGACTCCAACGCAATTCTGGTCTATGTCGCCAGGAAGCTTGGCAAAACCGACTGGTTTCCAGAAGATGCGGTTGGCGGTGCCAGAGTTCAGCGCTGGCTCTCTGTTGCAGCTGGGCAACTTGCCTTCGGTCCTGCGGCGGCCAGACTGATCACAGTATTCGGAGCAAAGTTCAATGCTGAAGAAGTCATCGGACGCGCGCACGCACTCTACAAGGTTCTCGAAGGGGAACTAACTGTCAGGAAATGGTTGGCTGCCGATCATATTACGGTCGCGGACGTTGCTATCTACAGCTACACTGCCCGTGCGCCTGAAGGAAATGTTGACCTTTCTGCATACCCAAACTTGCGCGCTTGGCTACAGCGTATTGAAGCGCTTCCCGGTTTTGTTGATTTTGCCAAAACGCCCGTCGGTTTTGCCGCCTGAGGGAAAAGGAGAGAGCCATGTCGGTCAACGGCCAAGTTGTATATGAGCTGGCGGTATCGCCATGGCACGAAGGCGAAAAGAAACTCCAGAACGCTGTCGGTGTTTTGGATAAAATGGAAGATATTGGGCGGCGATTCATCCGGGACCGCTTGATCGAACAGCACCGGAATTTTTATCCACAACTGCCTTTTGTGGTTGTCGGTGCCGTAGATGGCAATGGTGATCCATGGGCTACGTTTTTGGCAGGTAAGCCCGGGTTCATGAGCGCCACAAATGAGCACAGTCTTAAAATTGCTGCCCTCCGCGATCCCGGTGATCCGGCCGTTTTCGGTATGAATGATGGGGATTCCATTGGTATTCTGGGCATAGAACTTCATACGCGACGCCGAAACCGGCTGAATGGTATCGTCGCCAACTGCACTGACGCGCAAATCGATCTTCAAGTTGTGCATAGTTTCGGGAATTGCCCCCGGTATATCCAGTATCGGGATTATGAGTTCGTTCGTGATCCAGCCGTTGAATTCCACACCACTGCGGAAGTGCTTGACGGGCTTGATGAGGAAGCCAGAGATCTGATCTTGAAGGCGGATACGTTCTTTGTTGCCTCTTATGCACAGGTCGAAGGCAATCGCCAGGTCGACGTATCGCATCGGGGCGGAAAACCTGGTTTCGTTCGTATCGGACCAGATGGTCTTCTCACGATTCCCGATTTTAACGGCAATCTGTTCTTCAACACGCTGGGCAACATTGCCTTGAATGGTCGCGCCGGACTGGTGTTTGCAAGCTTTGATACAGGGGAAGTTTTGCAGATGAGTGGGCGAGCCGAGGTCATTCTCGATTCTCCCGAAATTGCCGCCTTTCAGGGCGCTGAACGATTATGGAATTTTCGCCCCGAACGCATTGTGAGAAGACGCGAGGCGCTGCCACTGCGCTGGGCAACCCGACGAAATGGTGAAAGCCCCTTTTCAACGATGACAGGTGATTGGCACCAAGCAGCCAATCGCCAGAGGGCCACCGAACTTGCGAAGGCCTGGCGGCCTTTTAGAGTAGATCGGATCGTCGATGAAAGTTCGGTTATAAAGTCCATTTATCTTTCGCCGAACGACGGGGCAGGGTTGATTCCTCACGCCGCGGGCCAGCATCTTCCTGTACGCATTTCCATCGATAAAGAAAGCGCCCCTCTTATCAGGACATATACGCTTTCGGTTGCACCATCGGACGGAGTGTACCGGATCAGTGTGAAAAAGGATGGCCGGATATCCGGGGTTCTGCATCAATTGAAAGTTGGATCTATCATAGAGGCTCGCACACCTGCGGGCGGCTTTACCATTGATCCACTGGAGCCACGACCAGTTGTGTTGTTGGCAGCTGGTATTGGCATCACGCCAATGTTGGCAATGCTTCGGCACCTTGTTTATGAGGGTCGGAGAAAACAGAGAATGCGCAAAACCTGGATGATTTATTCCGCTCGCACAAAGGCCGAGCAAGGGTTTGGCGCCGAGCTTGCGGATTTGGTGTTCGAAGCCAATGGAGCAGTTCGTCTCGTAAAAGTCCTTTCAGCGACCGAAGATGCGACGCACGGCGTCGACTTCGATGAAGCGGGGCGCATCAATATAGAGCTGATTAAAAAAGTTTTGCCCTTCGACGATTTCGATTTCTATCTGTGCGGGCCGTCCGCTTTCATGCAGGACACCTACTCTGCTTTGCGATCCTTGAATGTGCCTGACAAACGCATTTTTGCCGAGAGCTTCGGTCCCGGATCAATCTCCAGACAAGCGGATGCAGATAGGGTAGACGGAAATGAAAGTCTGGCTCCCTCGACGGTCTCCGTACCGGTCATTTTTACTGAATCTGCCAAGGAAACCCGATGGCTCCCTGAAAGCGGAACGCTGCTGGAACTTGCCGAAGCACGGGGTCTGACTCCCGAATTTAGCTGCCGGAGCGGAACTTGCGGAACTTGCGTGACTAAACTTGTCAAAGGAAACGTGGCATACAAAAAGCCTCCGGAAGCTGCGATAGGCGATGGCGAGGTCCTGATATGCAGTGCCTATCCGGCATCTGTCGGAAATGAAGGCGCTGGTGGATTACAGATCGCGCTTTAAGACTCCTCGGTGGCCCATACGGGTGGCATTTTCATTATTTCAGTGATGTGCTGCCTCGCACACTTGTACCCAACCGTTAGTTCTTGCACGATCCTTCGTGATTACTCGAAGGACGAGGTAGATGGTGGACCGTTGGCAGGCAATGCGAATATTTGTAAAAGTGGCAGAGACCGAAAGTTTTGCTGAATCAGCACGTCAATTGCACATGAGTCCACCGGCCGTAACGCGTGCAGTGGCTGCTCTAGAAGATATAATTGGTGCAAGGCTCTTTGTTCGCACCACACGTTCAGTAAAGCTGACAGAGCCGGGAAATCGCTATCTGGAAGATTGCCGCCGAATTTTGTCTGACATAGTCGAGGCAGAGGCCGCAGCTGCGGGTTCCTATGCGAAACCGTCGGGGACACTCGCTGTTACCGCATCGATGCTGTTCGGTCAGATGTATGTCCTTCCAATAATGCACGAGTATCTCGGCAGCTATCCGGCGGTCAACGGCCGCATTCTTTTTGTCGATCGTCCGGTCAACATCGTTGAAGAGGGGATCGACGTTGCGGTTCGCATTGGCCATCTTCCAGACTCAGGCTTTTCGGCAACCAAAGTCGGTTTGGTGCGGCGGGTCGTTTGTGGAGCTCCAGCGTATTTCAGGGAGCGTGGTATTCCGTTGACGCCTGCTGACCTCAAGAATCATCGCATTATTTCTTCGACAGGCGCCTGGGCATCGCCAGAGTGGCGCTTCGCCAATGATCAACGGGTAACCATACAGACATGGTTACAATCCAATACAAACGAGGCGGCCATCACAACCGCAGCGGCCGGTTTCGGCCTTACGCGCGTGCTCCATTATCAGATTGGCCCAGCCTTATTGGAAGAAAAATTGCAAATTGTGCTTGCCGATTATGAGGAAGCGCCGCTGCCCATTCACGTTCTTCATCCCGAGGGGCGCCAGGCTCCAGCAAAGGTAAGGGCCTTCGTGGAGCTGGCAGTAACGCGACTTCGTGAAAGCAGACTGCTGAATTAAGCTCCTACCGCTCTCGCATCCGTGGTTCTGCGCGCGATTGTGCGCAGTTTGGAGTTCGTCACAGGCCAGAAATTACTCCGCAGTCAAACCACGGCCCCATCGACAATAACCATAGGCCTTCCCTTCGAACAGTTCTCAATGCGCGCCTCGACGCGATAGATATCACGAAGAAGTACTTCCGATATCACGTCATGAGTCGGCCCGCTTGCAATCATTGAGCCATCAGCAATCACGATCGTCTGGTCGCAATAGCGCAGAGCATGGTTGAGATCGTGTAACGCGATCATGACTGTGAGCCCCGATTGCGCAGCAAGGTTCTTCATGAAACCAAGAACTTCGACCTGTCTGAAAAGGTCAAGCGCTGAAGTGGGCTCATCCATCAGCAACACCTCGGGTTTGCGGATCAAGGCCTGTGCAATCGAAACAAGCTGACGCTGCCCACCTGATAGTTCGCCAAGACCTTTGAAGGCGAGCGCTTCGATCTTGAGCGCCGCTAGGATATGGTCGATCTCGCGAAGTTCCCTGTCGTGGACTTTCCAGCCGGAACCCTGCTTGGCGGCCAGTAGTATGGACTCATAGACAGTCAAAACCGCATTGGCTCCGGTATCCTGAGGCATGTAGCAGATTGTTTCCGAACCTTTTTCCGTATCAGACAAGTGAACCAGACCTGCTCCGGAGATAAGACCGGCAATGCGTTTGAATAGCGTTGACTTGCCCGCGGCATTCGGCCCGATAACAGCGGTCATACTGCCAGCCTTCAAAACATCGGTGGTGACATCGGCAAGTACTTTATGCTTGCCATATTGCGCACCCAGCTGTTCCAGGGCAATGCTTACCATGACTTCTTCCGATGTGTGAAAATGAGCACGAAGAAAAACGGCACGCCGACCAAAGCTGTCATGACCCCGATCGGCAGCATGGCGCCAGGTATCAATGTCTTGCTTACAACTGACGTTGCCGACAAGAGAAGTGCCCCGCAGAGGGCGGAAGCGGGAAGAAAGAAGCGTTGATCTTCACCGACCAGCATACGCGCAATATGAGGTCCCACCAGGCCAATAAAACCGATGGTACCGACGAACGAAACGGGAATGGCTGCCAGAAGGCTGACTGTCATCATGGTTTCCAGACGCAAGCGACGCACATTGATGCCAAGGCTTGCTGCCTTGTCTTCTCCCAGACGCAATGCCGTCAGCGCCCAGGCACGTCTTGCAAAGAGGGGCATGACGACAATTACGATGGCAGCGGTTATGGCGACTTTGGGCCAGGTTGCTTTGGTCAGACTACCCATCGTCCAGAACACCACAGCCGCCAATGCTTGTTCGGAGGCAAGATATTCGAGCAGTGATAGAAGCGCGTTGAATGTGAAGACCAACGCGATCCCGAGCAGCACAATTGTTTCCACGGCAACGCCGCGCATTGTAGAGGCAAAATGGATAAACAAAGCTGCGAGCATAGCCATCAAGAAAGCGTTGATCGGCACCATGAATTGCGTCGCCAGCGGAAACACGGCGACCCCTCCGACTAGTGCGAGCGCCGCACCAAAGCCAGCTGCGGCCGAGATGCCTAAGGTAAAGGGGCTGGCAAGTGGGTTGGCAAGGATTGTTTGCATTTGTGCGCCAGCCACGGAAAGCGAGGCACCCACCGTCAGCGCCATGAGCGCAATCGGCATGCGTATGTCCCATATAACCACACGAAGCTGGTCGGTAGCGGCGAAGGGACTAAAAAGGGTCGCCAATACCTCCGAAAGCGAATAATTCGCAGGCCCAAGAGCCATATCAACGGACACGCTCAGAAATAGGCCTGCGACCAACAGAGCAATGAGCACTGTGCGGCGTAGAACCAACATTCGATATGCTGCCTGCCCCGTATGCGCGGGGTTCTCGGCGATAATGGCAACCATCCGATCTATTGCCCGTCTTTAAGCGAAACGAAATAACCGGACTTATAATCAAGCGGCAAAAAGCGCGTGTGCAGCTCCTTGAATGTCGCCGTTGGGTCGAGGTCTGCGAAAAGATCTGGATGCAGCCATTTCGCAATTTCCTGAATCGCGACGAACTGATAGGGATTATTGTAGAATTGATGCCAGATGGCGTGAACATTGCCCTCTTTGACAGCCTTGACACCCGTGAATGCAGGGCGTTTTGTCAGGGCATCAAGCTTGCGCCGTGCTTCCTTTTCGTCGGCACCGTAGCCTACGCCGACCCAGTTACCGCCAGGTACATACCCTTCCCAATTGCCGCCAGTAATAATGATCTGATCGGGATTGGACGCGATAATCTGTTCAGGGTGGACGTTTCCGAAAGTGCCCGGGATAATATCCTTCGCCATGTTAATGCCGCCAGCCGTTTCAACCATCTTGCCGAAGTTCTCATTGCCGAACGACATGCAACAATCATCCGAATAGCCGCCAGCGCGCTCTATGAACACCAAGGGCTTCGGGGCATTGGCCTTTGCCAGCACCTCCGTAACCTTTGCGATGTTGTCAGCCCGGAATTTGACGAACTCTTCGGCCTTATCTTCTTTACCGAAAAGCTTGCCGATAATACGGATGCTTGCTTCGGTATTTTCCATCGGCTTTTCGCGGAAATCGATATAGACGATCGGAATTCCCACCTTGCCAAGCTTTTCAATATATCCGGCCTCTTCGGTGGCGGTCTTGGCATCAACATTCATGATGATGACGTCAGGCTTCAAGGAGACAGCCTGCTCGACGTCAAATGTCCCGTCTTTCATGCCGCCGAAAGTCGGAATCTTGGCAATTGAAGGATCTTTTTCCAGGTAGGCCGAATAACTCTCGGGATCGGCTTTGGGGAGATCGTCGCGCCAGCCTACGACACGCTTGAATGGATTGTCACGATCCAGGATTGCCGTGAAATATACCTGTCGGCCTTCACCTAAAATGACGTGCTCGACAGGAACATTGACCTCCACATTACGACCGGTAATGTCTTTAATCGATATTTTATCTGCGAGCGCCGCACTCGACAAAATCACAGACCAACCCATGGCGGCAAAAGCCACCTTGCCAAACAAACGCATCGCTCGTACTCCATGAAAACTCAGGCGTTCTATTATTTTATGACTTCGCAAGTCAACATATAAGATATGCCATTCGAAACATTAGCACTTGATGCGGTATGGGACACAGATGGCAAACGGCCTTGTCGATGGAACAAACTATAATCTGCGGGACGAAATCAAAGCATACTGGTCGGAGCGTGCATCAACCTTCGATTTGTCGCCCGGTCACGAGATATTTTCGGAAAAAGAACGGGCCGCATGGCATGATCTGATTTCCCGGCATCTGGGGCGCGGTGAAGGTCGAGCGGCTTTGGATCTTGCATGCGGAACGGCAGTGGTATCCCATCTGCTTGACGACCTCGGCTTCTCGGTAACCGGTATGGATTGGGCCGAGCCGATGCTAAAGCGGGCTCGCGAAAAAGTAGCGACCAGGGGACGGAACATAACGTTCAGACTGGGCGATGCAGAAAATACCATGGAGCCAGACAGCCACTATGACGTCATCACAAATCGTCATCTGGTTTGGACATTGGTTGATCCGACAGCTGCGTTTGCAGAATGGTACCGAATTCTCAAACCGGGCGGTCAGCTCCTAATCGTTGATGGCGATTTCGTAAACGTCAGCCTCAAGGAACAGATCGTGACGAAACTCTCCACATTCTTCCAGCGACTGGGCATTGCTTCTGCAGAAACTGCGAAAATGTCACCCCAGCTTTTAGAAACTCACCGGAACATTCTTTCGCGCGTTCATTTCTCAAAGGGTGCACGGGCTGGCGCAGTTGCCGAGCTATTGGTCGAAGCTGGCTTCGAATCGGTTCAGATTGACAGCAATCTGCGCCGGATATTTCGCGCCCAGGCCAAGCATCTTGGCTTCTGGAAAGGCGTGGCGCGTATCACGCAACATCGCTACGCCATCGTGGCAACGAAGGGCGGCACCAGTTCGCGATAGACAGTCCGGTTCGCCGACAGCGACGGGTGACAGCACTGACGGCTTGCATTCCAGCTTTCACGCGGGCTTGGGTTGCCCCGGAATGGATGTATTGGTGACAGAGATCGGATCGCTCCCGGGAAAACTTTGCTCCAGTCCCTCATCCAACTGTTCATTCAGCGTGTCGGCATCCTCTGCCCGTCCAGCTGTACGTCTGCCTTGTGGTGCGGGTTCGGCGGTTTCTCCGAATGCTGCGATTTGTACCAGCATCGCCTTGGCCCTTGCGATGAGTGCATCACCATCATCGCCCTGCGTGCCCTTAACTGTAACAACGACAGATTCTCTGCCTTCGCCAAGGAATTCTATCCGTGTAAGCCCTTCCGTTGCATCTGGCGTTACCAATGTACCTAGAATTTGCATTTCGGCCTCCTCATTGTCGTTATCACGTGAACCCGGCTCGATCATTCCTTCCAGCGGAACAGGAACCAGTTCACCATCTGGCCGATAGTCTTTCAGGAGAGGATCCGCGGGTGGGACGGGACCTGCTGGTTGTTCGGCTTCTCCAGTATGCGACGGTGCTGCTGTCATCAGGCGTGAGTACTGCACCAGCAACTGTCTTGCTCGTGCGATAATCTCGCTATCGACCAGATCGCTGGGGTGTTCCAAACCTACCTCGACGTGAATTGCATCATCGGTGATAAATCCCACCGTCCTTTGATTACGATGCTCCGCGCTTTGCCTGACGATAGTTTCCATAATCTTTGCCATGCATATTCCCCTGTGGTTTTGCTCAAGACGATTCAGCGTGATAAGTACCTGCCTAAAAGAAAAGCCGCGCCTGCAGCATAAGCCATGTATGGCAGAGGGTTAGCTCGAATACGGCTCCTGAGTTCTTCCTGTGCCAATGACGGTGAATCAACCACAATATCTCTGGCGCCGGACGATAGAAGCATTGCCGATTCCTTTAAGCGCTCTATCTCATGTTTCAGAGCTGTCAGGCGAAACCCAAGTTCAGTATCTGCGCCGCGGCGATCAGTGAGAGACTCATCGACTTTGCCAAGTACTTCGTCGGTGAGAGGCGTCTCCGAGCGGGCGGTAATGTCGACGAGATTTGGTATCGGTACTGTTGGGTCGTTTTGCATCGCTTCCTCTTGGAAATTAGATTTGATCGTTATACGGCTTCTTGTTTTCGCCCACTGCTTTGGCAAGGGCGCTGAAAGACAGATCGTCACCGCGTTGATTGGCTTCTTGAAGAAACCTGATTGGGAAAGTGACTGCATCGCGCTGGGGAGGCGTGAGGCTCTCAAAAAAACGCTCGTCGCTGGAGGCTGCAACTTCTGCAGCCTGGAGAGCGGTGTCAATTTCACCGTCTGAAAGTACGCCCTTGGCGATAAGCAGCTTATTCAGGGAAGCTATAGCAAGGCATATGCCCTGTATTTGAAGATTGCCGGTGTCCATCCTACGCTCCAAAAATATTCGCTAGAATATAGAAGTGGTGAACGCGAGCATGGTTCCATTATGGTCGGTGAGGAATCATTGGATCGGCAATCTCCAGCAATTGCAGATGTATAAGGTTGCTGTCGTGCTGCAGGTCAGCCGGTCCCGTTCATGACAGCCCGAGTGTTCGCAACAGACTTTCGAATGTGATCTCTGGCTGCTTGTCCGGTTGCCAAACCGGGCGCGTGGGGTCCATTGACGCTCGCTTGTGTATATTGCTAGGGCTATAGCCAAATTGCTGCGTAAAGGCGCGACTGAAGTTCGCAGCTGAATCAAAGCCGATTGCCAAACCAACTTCGGCGATTTTTCTTGTATCTGTGGGATCCGCCAACATGGCATGTGCTGCAGACAGGCGTCGCCGCCGAATATAGTTCGCAACGCCGCCGGACATTTCGAAAAGTTCGTAAAGCCGTGTTCTCGAGATCGCCAGTTCCCGTCCAAGAGCATCCGGCGTCAATTCAGGCGAGGCAAGATTGTTCAAAATGAAGCGTCTTGCTCGCGTTATCAATCCAATTTGCGAAATCTGATCGGTGGCGCCATCATGGTCTACCAAAGGAGTGATTGCATCAAACACCATCTCTTGAAGGCGTTCCTTGACACTCGGAAGATCATCATAAGTGAAACGATCAAGATTGGCTTCGACACTCGACATATGGTCAATTAAAAGTCTGGCTCGATGTCCCCCTAAAACGATGTTGTTCCTTGCCGTCGTCAGGCCGCCTCGAACGGCAAACACGTCGACCGGAATAATCAGGCTTAGCGAATCCGTTGCCAACGCACGCCCGCTGAACGGATGGCCGAGTGACCGTATTTCAATCATTCCCGGTTCATTTTGTGCAACCCGTCCATTAACGCCGGTCCAGGTGCGACCGGCACGAAGGAGTGTGATCTGCCAATGGTCAATTGAACTGAATCGTACCGTATCCGGCGAGCGTTCATAACTGAAAGCTGGTGCAGTTTGCTGCAGGAACAACATGCCGCCCAAATTCCACACAATTTGTCGAGCGACAAACCCGTCTGCTAGATCAACATCATCCGGCAGACGCGTATCGGCCAGTGGGGCCATATATTCCTGCCAGGCAGGAAATTGCTCGCGTGCCGTTAATTTTTCCGTCTCAAAACGCAATGGAAGCAACGCAGGCGTTTTCAAGTCATCTTCGCCGACGGGATATTCCGTCACGCGTGGCCAACGACGTCGTTCCATCGACGTCTGCTTTGGTTGGGAATTATCACCATTGTCAGACATTACTGCCTCCCAGCCGAGACGCGAAGTTCGAACGCCGCCACCTATCACTACGATGGTAGATATTGCGTAGGTGTCTCAGCTCGTCTGCCAAATCTGCAGGGTTCGTCATCTTGAAAGATCGCTTCACACGCCATCCCTATCACGCAGACAGTAAACAAACTCAAAAACACCAAGTGAAAGGATCAGGAAATCTAGTTGTCGCATGTTCCGCTGTCATTTTACTTTGAGTTGTTCATAGATTTAAGTTGCCGCTTTAGGAATTTTACATAGAGAACTTTCTCTTTCATGTAGCACATGTGAATTCCTCCGCACCAAGTCAATCGATTGCCTTTTTGATGCCCGCCAGATCCTGAACCAGGAATGAACAAGTATTCCCGCAAGGCTTGGCAGCCTTTGTATGCGCGCGCGTCGCCACATCCGTTGGCCATCTAATTCATGCTTAATGCCCGCAGCACATGCAAATATGGACGTATTGAATAGTTTCCGGATTCCTCGATATCGATAGGAGGGGGCCTACACGATAATTAAAGCTATCCGCCGCAAATGTTGGGAGAGCTCTGTGGGTATCGTGTTCAATTCATCAAACTTTCCTTCTGATCGTGCCTCAAAAGCGCGGGTTCTTGTCGCTGGCGGTGCTGGGTTTCTGGGATCTCACCTTTGTGATCTTTTGCTGAGGGAAGGCCGGACGGTAGTCTGTGTCGATAATTTCTCTACAGGACGACTGGAAAACATCCGTCATCTGCTGCGCTTTGACACGTTCAGCTATGTGCGCCACGACATCATTGATCCGATCGATCTTCCGGTCGACGAAATATACAATCTCGCTTGTCCGGCGTCACCGCCGCACTATCAAGCAGATCCAATCCATACGATGAAGACCAATGTGATTGGTTCACTGAATCTTCTCCAACTCGCCGCTCGTTATCAGGCCCGGATTTTTCAAGCTTCTACCTCGGAAGTGTATGGCGACCCGCATGTGCACCCACAGCCAGAGAGCTATTGGGGCAATGTCAATTCTTTCGGCCCGCGCTCCTGTTATGATGAAGGCAAGCGTTGTGCCGAAACCCTTTTTTACGACTTCCATAAACAACATGGTGTCGACATCCGTATCGTGCGCATTTTCAATACCTACGGACCACGCATGCGTCCCGATGATGGGCGAGTCGTATCAAATTTCATCACACAGGCGCTTCGGGGTAAAGATATAACCGTGTATGGTGACGGATCTCAGACCCGTTCCTTCTGTTACGTTGACGATCTCATTGATGGCTTTAGCCGGTTGATGTATAGCCCTCGCGCCATTCATACGCCGGTTAATATTGGTAATCCTGGTGAATTCACCGTGCGTGAATTGGCCGAGCAGATTGTCGCGATGACAGGCTCCTCATCCAAAATCGTCTATCACCCTCTTCCTACAGACGATCCTCGCCAACGCCGTCCTGATATTACGTTGGCGGAGCGGGACCTCGGGTGGGCGCCGAAAATTGCGCTGACGGAAGGTCTGAAATCGACAATAACCTATTTCGAACGCCAGCTCGTCAGACCCAATGGGGAACTTGCGGAGGTGGCATGATGAACGCAAAGAACGTCATCGTCGTTGGCGGAGCAGGCTTTATTGGAAGTCACACCGCCAAGCTGCTGTCGAGGCAGGGTTACAGCCCTGTGGTTTATGACAATCTCTCGACAGGGCATCTTGCATCCATACGTTGGGGCACCTTCATAGAAGGTGACATTCTCGACACGCAGCGGCTTACCGACGTTATCGAAGATCACGACCCGATCGCCGTAATTCATTTCGCCGCCTCTGCCTATGTCGGTGAATCCGTCGAGAACCCGGCTAAATATTATCGCAATAATGTTAGCGGGACGCAGTCGCTTCTGGATGCTTGCCGTCTCGCAGGTGCACGCAATGTCATCTTTTCGTCGAGCTGTGCAACCTATGGTATCCCCGATCAATTGCCCATTCGTGAAGCCGAGGTGCAACACCCCATAAATCCCTATGGCCGAACCAAGCTGATTGCGGAGCAAATGCTCGCCGATTATTCGGCTGCCTATGACCTGCAATATGTGGCGCTGCGTTATTTCAATGCCTCCGGGGCGGACATCGACGGCGAAATCGGCGAGAAACATGATCCGGAAACGCATCTCATTCCGCGAGCCATGATGGCTGCAGCGGGCAGTATCGACTTTTTAGAAGTCTTTGGCAGTGATTATGACACGCCTGACGGCACCTGCATTCGTGATTACATCCATGTCGCCGACCTAGCGCGCGCGCACGTGCTGGCAGTCGAACATCTGGTCAACGGCGGTAGCAATCTCGCAATCAATCTCGGCACTGGACACGGAACGTCAATCAAGGACATTCTCGACGCGATCAAGCGTCTGACGGGACGCAACGTACCCGTTGAAATGCGTGCTCGTCGTGCTGGCGATCCTCCTGCGCTTTATGCTGATCCAGCACTTGCAGCAGAAAAGCTAGGTTTTCAGACGTTTTACTCCGATCTTGATACGATCATCCGCACCGCTGCGCCCTTCTTCGGCTTGAAGGTGCTGGCATGAAAGCCCATCGGACAATATTTGAGGCGGCCCCAGATGAGCCTTTGATGGTTCCCGTTTTTACCGGCTGGCGGCGGGCGGAGTATTTGTTCGGGGCACTGTTGTGGGCTGCAGCGCTTTGTTACTTTTGGTACTGGTGGTTTGATCCTGCCAATCATGTAAATCTTGCGGGCTCAATTCTGGTTACGGCCATTCTGGCCTGGGTAACATTATTGCCTGCTTACTTCATCGTTCTGTTTTTTCGGGCACGTCGCCCTAATGGTCCGTTGAAGCTACCGGCGCTAAGCCGCATCGCTATGGTGGTGACCAAGGCGCCGTCGGAACCCTTTGAAATTGTGGCCGAGACTTTGTGCGCCATGCTGGCTCAAGATGTTCCGCATGACACATGGCTTGCCGATGAGGATCCATCTCCTGCAACGCTCGCTTGGTGCGAAAAACATGGTGTTTTTGTTTCCACACGTAAGGGACGCGAGGACTACCATCGCCAAACTTGGCCGCGACGCACGCGCTGCAAAGAAGGTAATCTCGCTTTCTTTTACGACCATTACGGTTATGATTTTTACGATTTCGTAGTGCAACTCGATGCGGATCACGTACCCGAGGCAGACTATCTGTTCCACATGCTGCGCCCCTTTGCCGATGAGGCTGTAGGCTATGTTTCAGCGCCCAGCATTTGCGATCGCAATGCGCGTGAGAGCTGGTCAGCGCGCGGCCGACTTTATGCTGAAGCCAGCATGCACGGATCATTGCAGGCTGGTTACAATAACGGTTTGGCTCCGCTTTGCATCGGTTCGCACTATGCGGTGCGCACGGCGGCACTTAAAGAAATTGGCGGTCTTGGACCGGAATTGGCAGAGGATCACTCGACCACACTGATGATGAATGCCTATGGCTGGCGCGGCGTGCATGCACTTGACGCTATTGCACATGGTGACGGGCCGCGCACCTTTGCCGATCTCATCACGCAGGAGTTTCAGTGGTCGCGCAGTCTCATGATGATTCTGCTCCAGTATTCACCAAAATTGGTTGGCAAGTTACCGCCGCGATTGAAGTTCCAGTTTTTGTTCTCGCAGTTCTGGTATCCGCTATTTTCCCTTTTCATGGCGTTAATGTTTGTCTTGCCGATCATTGCGCTGATGGTAGGAGACAGCTTCGTTGCAGTCACCTATCCTGCCTTCCTGGACCATTTTCTGCCTCAGGCGATCATGCTGATTGTTCTGGCTTATCGCTGGCGCGCGTCTGGCACGTTCCGCTCGTATGATGCAAAAATACTGAGCATGGAAATGACCTTGTTCTTGTTTGCGCGCTGGCCATGGGCGCTCGCTGGAACCCTGGCGGCACTTCGGGATTGGTCAACCGGCTCATTCGTGGATTTCCGCGTCACGCCGAAGGGAGCTTCCGAAGTCGATCCACTGCCATTCCGTGTTCTGGCTCCTTATGGGTTCTTGGCGGTTCTCTCCATCCTGCCAGTAATACTCATCCCAGATGCAAGTGACAGCAGCCGTGGCTTCTATGTGTTCGCCATCATCAACGCCGTGATTTATGCGTTGCTCCTGTTTGTTATCGTTTTGCAGCATGCGCGGGAGAACACCGTCCGTTACCGTACGCGAGTTTATCGCCCGGCGGTTGCGGCAAGCCTTCTTGCTCTTCTGGCTCTGCCAAGCTTTGCAACCATTGAACGGGGCCGCGATGGCGTTGAGGCGCTCGCATGGGGAACCCAAAGCTTCTCTCTATTTGATGACCGCTTTGCCGTTGCCGGCGCAGGTGTCGGCGGACGCGATGTTCACAAGACCATATTCAATCCGCGTTGGCGCACCAACGACCGCAACAACTTGAAACAACAGTAAAGGCAGTCAACACATGAAAATCGCAGTCATAGGAACAGGCTACGTTGGATTGGTCAGCGGGACTTGCTTCGCCGCCTGGGGCCACGAGGTGGTATGCGTCGATAAGAACGCACAGAAAATAAACAATTTGGAACGCGGAATCGTACCGATTTACGAGCCGGGTCTGGACGAGTTGGTGGAACGCAATTCAGCGGCGGGCCGGTTAAGATTTACATGTAATCTAGCGGAAGCGTTGGCGGGGGCATCGATTATTTTCATTGCAGTGGGCACACCGCCGCGCGCTGGCCACGGGGATGCCGATCTGTCCTTCGTTTACATGGCCGCTCGGGAACTGGCGCCACTCATTGATGACGATGCTGTCGTGGTCATCAAATCAACGGTCCCGGTGGGAACCGGAGATGTTGTGCAAAAGATCATTGAGTCGGTGCGCAAAACCGGCACTTTCTCAGTTGCGTCCAATCCTGAATTCTTGCGTGAGGGCGTCGCTATCCGTGACTTTCTCGAGCCAGACCGTGTCGTGATCGGAGTCGAAGATGAGCGTGGCCGCAAGGTCCTCATGGAACTTTATAGTGCGCCGCTCGAAGCACGCAAGACGCCCATCGTGGTCACCCAGCGCCGGACTTCGGAACTGATCAAATATGCCGCCAACGCGTTTCTTGCGACAAAAATCACCTTTATCAATGAACTTGCTGATCTTTGCGAGCAGGTTGGCAGTAATGTCAGTGAATTGGCGCTAGGCATGGGCCTCGATAAGCGCATTGGAACAAGCTTCCTCAATGCAGGGCCTGGCTATGGCGGTTCTTGTTTTCCAAAAGATACAATGGCGCTTTTACGTACAGCCCAAGACTATGGTGTGGCTGTCCGCATTGTTGAAGAAACGGTCACCGCCAATGAGGCGCGCAAACGTCGCATGGCCTTGAAGGTTGTTGATGCTCTGGACGGTGATATCGAAGGCCGAACGATAGCGGTTCTAGGTCTTACTTTCAAACCCGATACCGATGACATGCGTGACGCACCTTCGGTTCCACTTATCGAAACCCTGCAACGTTTTGGCGCTGTTATTCGCGCCCATGATCCTGTGGGTATGGAAAATGCCAGTCGCATCCTCTCAGATGTCGAGTTTTTTGACGATGCCTATGAATGCGCGCACAACGCCGATGCGGTCGTCGTCATTACGGAATGGGATAGCATCCGCAAAATTGATCTTGCACGTCTGAAGCAGACCATGCGTCAGGCAGTATTGATCGACCTCAGAAATGCTTTTGAACAGGGCGTCGCTGAGGGAATTGGGTTTCGTGTATCAGCCATCGGTCAATCGACGACAGCTCGATTTGATAAAAATACTTCCGCCGCGATTCATAAAGGACGCAAAGCGGAAAAGCCTCATCTCGAGATAGCAGGAGTTTCCAATGACAATCGCTAGAACTGGAAAGATTCGGACAGGCTTTCGCACAATAACAGCAATTGTCTGCGCCTTGACTTGGGTTTCCACGCCAGCGACTGCAGCGCGAGCGTCTGAACAGCCGGGAACTCGCCCCATGATGGCTTTCGAAATCTACAATCTTTATAAAAACAAGAGCTGGCAGTGGGACGACGGCGCCGGTCATATGACTGATGCAGGACGGCAATTCAGTGCATGGGCCGATGGTGAAAAAGGCGAATCCTGGGCTGAAGGGCGTTGGGTCATCTCTGAGACAGGCCTGTTGTGTTTCAACGCAACATGGCATTCCAAACAGGGTTCGTTTCCGGCCAAGTCCTGTTTTTCACATCGTGTCGGCAATGGAACAATCTACCAGAAGCGCGAGCCAGATGGTGAATGGTATGTATTCAGGCACACCGAAGCCCGCGAAAACGATGAAGCGAGTAAGCTGATTTCCGCCGATCTCGTTTCTCAAAAACGTGACAGCATTAAAACCGCGCTTGGCGCGGAACAATTATCCAAACAATAAGAAAAGGAGGGGGAGATGAAACATCTCTTTAAATTAACCGCAGCCTTGTTGTGCGGTGCGTGCATTTCCGGTGGCGTTTATGCTGCCAGCGGGGTCTCCGGAGCAAGTATCGATAGCCGCAATCCGTTTCATGACAAACGGCCCGTCATCGCGGCTGATGCTGTGACGCCAGGTGCGTATGATCCTCATGGAGACTTTACCAATGATACCAACTCCAAGATCGAACACCTGTTTCTTCCTTGGGAGGACGTGGATCTTGCGACGCTCAGTGCCGCAGACACTTATGCGCGTGAGCGGGGAAGGTCGCTGCTGATCACTGTCGAGCCTTGGTCGTGGGCACGCGACTGGCGTGTCAGCCCGGAGGATTTGCTTAGTGGGATTCTCGCTGGACGGTATGACTCAAACATGTCTGCGGTCTGCTCAGCTGCAGCGAAATTGAAAAGCCCTGTTACCATTCGTTGGGCGCAGGAAATGGAGGATAATGACGGACAGTTCACTTGGGCCTTCTGGAAGCCTGATGGCTATGTAAAGGCATACAGACACGTAAACAATGTATGCCGAAAAGAACTCCCGTCAGCCAAATATATGTGGTCGCCGAAAGGAGAGGAAGGTTTGGAAGCCTACTATCCGGGCGATGAATATGTCGACATTATTGGTCTGTCCGTCTTTGGATATCAGCCCTATGACAAACTGGAAGTCGGTCACGATACAACATTTGTTGAGCGTACAGGACCTGGATATGCTCGTGTGGCAGCATTTGGCAAACCAATCGCTATCGCGGAGTTAGGCTATGAAGGCGATGACGAGTATGTTCGCAATTGGGCTGCGGAAGCAAACAAGCCGCATACTGAGTTTCCTGCCATGACGGCAGTTGTCTACTTCAATGATCGTGAAGTCTACAATTGGCCGAGAAATGTTGGTCGGCCTGATTGGCGCGTCGCCAACCATCCGTTGGATTGATCGCCGACGGTCACATGGCGGTTCGACGATTTATCTGTCGGCGATCCGCTTCCACCTTTGTGTTCATGCGATTCCTATGAGGGAGCCTTAAGACTCTCGCGGGATCCGATCTGTTAGTCAGGAAAATAAAATGTATCCGATCCGTTCAATTATCGTAAGTTCGGCGTTTTCCGTTCTATTGCTGGCAGGCAATGCCGGCGCTGCATCCAAAGCAGAAACTGACGACGCGATGGCAAAACTTGCCACTGCAGCGTCGCCGATGAAGGCCACGGCGCTCGAAAAGCTTTATGCCGGGCATACGTGGAAATGGAAAACCGGTGGCGGTTTCTTTTCCAATGATCAAAAGAAGTTTGCTGCATGGTCGCGTAAGGGCGCAGCATGGTCCTATGGCGAGGGACGTTGGTATACTACCAACGGAGGAAAACTCTGCCTGCGGGCTCTGTGGTCCAGTAAAGAGGGAGGAAGTGGTGCTGTCACATGTTTCCTGCATCGGGAAAAGGATGGCGTCATCTATCAAAAGCCAAACCTGGGCGGCAGTTGGTATGTATTCCGGCACAATCCCGCTCAAGAAGGCGATGAAGCGCTCAAACTGGTCGAAGGCGATCGGGTGAGCAAGGAAGTGTCTCGTCTCAAGGGCATTCGCTGACAATAGATATCTTGCTGCGCGCATGCTTAGAGCCTTTGTTGCTTCTATTTAAACAACAAAGGCTCTAGGCGCGACTGCCCTGTTGCAAAGTCCGCTTATGCGTCTGGTCGCTTGAAAACACCTGGATTGTAGCAACGCGACTTTTGTCCAAAGCCGCTTGGTGTACACACATACGGATTGCTGTTCATATATCGCGAAGCAGATACCTTTATAATTTTGCCAATAGGCTTCTTCGCATAACGTACTTCGTTGTTAACCCGATATTTGACGAGATAAACTGTCCGGGTTTCTTCTTTTGGTTTGCGGATTTCTCCGGCTTGTGCATTTAGGCTGAGAACAGAAACTGTCAGCCCGATTGCTGTTGCCACTACCCATTTTAGAGTATTCTGGCGAGTCATTGAAAATATCATTTGGTAGCCTCCAATGTTCTTATTCTGGAGCGTACTCTAATCAACAGGATTTAATGTTCCGCTCGAACTATCGTATAAATTTTATGTAAATTCTTGCATTTTAAATGGATGTTCGAAGGCTCGTTAGACAAGACTATTAAAGCGCCGGACATTGGCGCGCGTGTATCTGGCAATTAACGATTTGGCAACATGCCGAGTTCTTCGTGTTACTTGCTCGCGCGTTACAAGGTTCAAAACGTATTACCCATGAAACTTGCTGTTGCCCGCTACGTTTATGAAAACGCGGTCCGAACACGAGATTAAAAATGTCTGCCAGTGATTGGCGATTACTAGAACGATTTAATTTTGATGGACATTCCATTGCTTGGGGCGCGGTCGGAACCGGTCCTCCAGCGGTAGTCCTCCGCGGCACACCATTTTCTTCGGTTGTGTGGCGCCGCATCATACACGGCGTTGCGCGCACATCTTTTGAATGGATTGGATTATCGATCGCTCGTTCTGATCGATCCGGTTGCGATAAGCCCACAGGGGACACCCCTGGTGCAGGCCGCCAAAGCCACATGAGCAGGTTTTTGCCGGACTGCCGGCATATCTTCACGGAGCAAGGCTGCGAGCCTATATTGGCACCGCTGTTGGCAACACTTTGCGTGAGGACGAGATGCAGCTCTATCTGGCGCCCAGGCTTGGGGAGAACGGCCAGAAAGCATTCTGGGGCAGGCGGCTCAGATGGATGATAAATACAGCGATAAAATAGAATGGCGCTACGCAGGAGCATTGCCAGGCCGTCAACGCAAGTGCGCATTTGACAATGTCACGCCGGAGTCACGGGGACCAAGATATTAATTAATTATTAAATAAAAATCATGAGCCGCATCGTTCGACGATAGCGCGCATAGCATTGGCAGGGGCAATAATGACAAATCTTACCTTTCAGCCGGTAATTGTGGAAAGTAATCACTTTGGCAGAAATGAGACGATTGCATCCATACGTGATGCTGCATCGTTTTTACTGTCCGGGTGGCCGAAGAAGAAAGCCTCTCTTTATATGGAGGCCCGTGTCCTATGCTACGAAGCCCAAACGGGGATTGCTTCGGTGGAAGCAGCGAGACTTATCTTTGTAGAGGCGGCGATTGAAGCCGACATCTACGTTAAGGAAGTCCGCTAGAGCAAATTTGTTTTATAGCGCCCATTCTGTTTGTGAATGGCAACCAAACCGCTTTGTTGGACAGCTTCGTCTGAATGATAACATTCATGTTGCTGTCTTCGGCGTGGATTGACTCATTGTTCGAGAAACAAATGGGCTTATGCATATCTGCAATTAGCGAACCCAACACCAACCGAACATGCATCCTTTGATGACGACCTTCTGGGTTACTGCAAAGGGATGGTTTTCAGATAGCGCAATCCGGATCAGCCGAGATCGATCGCGTGGGCGCAATAAATTTTGAAACTCTGCTGGTAGAGCGTCGGCAATCGGCAATACTTTTTCAACAGTTCCTATCGACCGCTCGCTGCCGCCACTAACCTGAAGCCTCATGCCCTTGGTAACAGGAAAGAGATATTCATCTGGCAAATAAGCAAACAGGTAAGCCTTCCCACCATTGATTTGCAGCATTTCATCGCCCAGACGGACGACCTGACCCGGAACAGGAACTTTTGAGCCCACTACACCCGAAACAGCTGCCGTTACCTTGCCGTCTCCATAGATTGTTTTCATCTTGTGAACTGCGTTGGACGCAACCTGTCGTGACTCACCAACCACTTGGAGTTCGTTTGCAGTGACCTGTAACTCCGCTTGAAGTTGAGCATAGCGTTCTGCGGCGTTGTAGTTGGCCGTCAAGGCTTCATCCCTTCGATTTGCAAGCACAAGTCCTCGCGTCGATACCCGATCGAGCCGCAAGATTGCATCGTTGCTTTCATGTGCTGACCGCTCTGCCAAAGGCAATAGTGATTTGTTCTTGGCTGCCTTACCTCGAAGCTCTCCCTCTCGCACTGCGAGTTCACTTGTGCGTACCGAGAGCTCTGCGATCTCTTTCACCATCTCGAATGAGGTGAGCTGAAGAAGAGGGGTTCCCTGCGTCACACTATCGCCCTCACTAACCAACACCTTGTCCACTGTGGCAGGATAGCTGGCAGATACAATATAACGCTCTGCCAGTACGATGCCGTCGGCCGACAAGATAAACATGCCGCCGACAAGGTAGTTCGCGAGCGTTAGCACCAGTGCTGCCAGCATCAAGAGATAGACAAATCTGCTCAGGCGGCCGGATCCCTTTCGTTGTTGCCTATCGAGATTGTCAATGCGCGGGCGTTTGCGAATGTACTTCATTGTGTCACCTTACCACGCACGCTCATGGCGCACTTTTTCCGGCGTGTAGTTATCGCGATGTGAACCTCGAAAAAACCACTCATCGATATAAGCCAGCAAGCGCACCGAACGCATGCCGTAGGACATGAAGATGGAGTAACCAGGAAGGAACAGAAGATTGCGCCAGAAGCTTGCGCGCCCCGTTGTCCAGCACGCCAGAGCAAGCATGAAGGCGTCCAGAACAAGCAAGGCGATTTGCATCGTGACGAGAATCGGAATGGCAAGTGCACCGAAGTTGATTGCCAGCCACGATAAATAGATCGGGAAAATGACCGTGCCAGCCACGCCGAATACCAGAAAATCCCATTGATGAAACGCTTCGGCCCATTTGAACTTGCGGTCAAACGGATTAAGCAGCCGACGGTGCTTTCTAAACCGGATCCATACTGCGTCACGCTCCCAACGCAGCCGCTGCCTGATGTAGGCGTAAAAAGTTGCCGGCACATCTGTATAGCACACGGCATTTGGCACATATCCGATGTGCCATCCAGCCCGACGAAGCCGCAGCGTGACATCGAGATCTTCGCCGCCGCCGACGTCAAGGCCGCCGATTTCATCAAGAGCTGTTCTGCGAAAAGCGCTGAAAGCGCCGGATGCGCAGGTTATTTGACCAATTGCTGCGCTGAACCGCTTTCCAACCGAAATTGACTCCAGATATTCTATTTCCTGAAACTGTGAAACAAGACTGACACCGCCGTTACGTGGCGCAATGTCTCCGCACGCTGCTCCGATCCGTTCGTCGGCAAACGGCTCCAACAGGCGCTCAATTGCAAAACGGTCAAATGAACAATCGCAATCGATGTTAATAATAATGTCCCCATGGGCTATGGAGCATGCCAAATTGGTCCCGCTTGCTTTACCCCCGCGAATTCCGGTAGAAAGAATACAAGATCCCAAACCCTTTTGAACCATTTTACTGGCGACTTTGTTCATTCCGTCTGTTGAACCGTCGCTGACTATAATGATGTCGAAATCAAGAAATGACTGCTCCATCAAGGAATTGACGCAGGCGCCGATTGAGTCAGCTTCGTTGTGGCCAATAAGGACGACGCTGACGCTGGTCGATCGGGATAGAGACCTGTCTCTGTTATCACTCTCCTGATGCCGCAAGCTCATGGCAGCTATTGCAAAGGGCACGACATATCGGGGAACGTCGAATATGAGCGTGTACCAGAAGACGGTAACCAAACTCGAGCCAGTTTGGGCAAGGAGAAATGACACGCCGATTTCAAGATCGGTCACGACAGTGCTTTTTCGCGTGTGCCCCACAAAACGAGCAGGGTGGGGTTCAGTTTATCGGAAAGAACAGACTCGGCATGGTCAAGCGCCTCTTTCAAATAGGCTGTAAAACCGGATTCGTCGCATCCGAAAAAGAGGACGTACTCCCGCTCGCGGGACGAATATACCGATGCCATTTCGCCAAGAATGCCTTGAAGATTATCTGCAAGTAGTTTCCGCATCGCAATGAAGTCGCTTTCACCTCGCGTTTTGAGCACATGGTCACGGCAATCATATTGAACCTCAGCCAGCGTGAAATCCGATGCTGCGCCGGTTAAGGAAGAAAGCTGCGCAATCTTCTTTTGCAGCTCTTCCGGAAGATAACGAAGTTGAGCAATCGGAAATCGATTGATGTCTTCGCCATCGTTGGAAAGCAGGGCAGTGGATTGGTTGGACAAAGAATAGGAAAATACATCCGCTACGCTGACCGCATCGCCGGTGACATGCATCCCGCAATCCTGGCACAGAAAACCAATGACGGGCTCGGAAGTCGTGTTCTTGCACCGGGCGCACACCTGAATCTGTCCCGGCTTGTCATAATCCTTGCCATAGTGGCGTAATTGCTTGCTACATTTGGGACATATAAGCGCCGTTCCGCGGCGGAATTCTGCCTCAGGACTTAGTTGGGCGCAGCTATAGTGGTGGATCAGATCTGCTTCTGCTAGTTGTGGCGAACGACAGGCAGGGCATTCTTCCCTGACAGTCAATCGGTGGGATTGGCAACCGGCGCATTTATAGTATCTCTCGAAAAAACTGCGCTCAAGCCATCCTTTGTTGGCGAGTGCCTCCGCGACCATGGTTGCAGAAGCTGTATTAGAAAAACCCTTATATGCGTAATAGTACGGCGAATTGGGCTGTCTGACCGGGGTTAGATCTTCTCCGGAAACGAACAAATAAGCCATCATTCTTACGGCGGGTGCGGTGGGCGACAGAAATCTGCTTGATAAGCGCGCGCGGCGGTCGCGAAATTTTCTAATGCAGCTTGCAGTCTCAACCCATGATTTGGGATCCTTCAGGCTAAAATCCACGTCAGCAACTACGCTTGGTTTGCCGGAAATGTTCACCACCGGAACAAGAAACAGATCTCTTGCGCTTCGAAATCTTTCCAGACCGAATGATTGTCTTTCGTTCGTAAGTAAAACTGCATCAATGTCATTATTATCGACGACGGAAAATACTTCGCGAAAGTAGCGGGAATGTGGAATGACCGTGTCAGGATAGAATGCTATTTGAGGGATGCGCAGGTTAAATTCTTGCCATACGGATCGGCACTGATCCACCACGGGATGTCGGTCGATGAAAGCCCGGTTTTCATGTGGAGCAGTACTTTCAAGCAAGGATATGTTGCTGTTTGACACGGTACACCTTTTCGGACTCTGTTGAGCCGGACACAAGTATAAATTAAAGCTGCGGTATCATATATTATGATATTGTTTGGAATTTTAGTAAACTCTTCGTAAAAATCAGTGTCAAGTAACTTGTTATGGGATCAATATATTTGTGCACGGGTAGTTAGTACCTAATATTTAGCTTAATACTGCGATTGATTGTCTTGTCCGCATAAATGAAGCGCCGTGTCCAAGGGCGGGCGGTTTGTAACTCAAGGTCAGATCATGCCGCTCATTATCAATCAGCAAGCATCCTCGTTAAAACACACACCGCGAGCACATCAATGCCTGTCATTTTCCACAGAGATGGAACACTGACAGTTATTTCTGTAGTTCGCCGAATTTTTAGCAAGCCGTTCTTTGACGGTTCAACAGTTAAGGGAAAATCTGGGTGGCTCTGAAACTAGATGGTCTTCCGTGTGTCGAAGGTCGTCTTTTTGCAATGGAGGCACTTTCTCAAAATGGGCTATGCACTCAGTTTACTCGATAAAAGTCCGGTTTTTAACGGTGAGCCATCCAGTGCTGCTCTGAAAAGGACTGTCGCTTTGGCCCGGCAGGCAGAAGAGTGGGGCTTTCGTCGTTTTTGGGTCGCCGAGCATCATGATCTGGCAGCAAGGCTATCGGTGGTAATGGATTGAGCATGGAGGTGAGGGTAGACAGCAGGTCACGTCCGATCTGGGTGGAAACGGCAAGCGAGGTGAGCACGAAAGCCAGAACGACACCGATAGCATAACCCTTGACCAGAACATCCAGTGAATTAAAAGCCCGGCTTGGAATGACGCCGCTGGCAACGTCATCGACGAGCGCCTTGACCGCCGCGGAGAACGGCGGCAGCAGCAACTCGTTGCCCTGAAGTCTGGCAGCGATTTCCCATAGCAAGGCAAGACAAAACAGGATCAGGCCTTTCCTTGTCCAGGTGTGTTGCCAAAGGCGGTTATATACGGGCAACCCTTCCCCGCTCGTGGCATGGGCAAGGGGCTCGAGCGGGAGCTCGTATTCCGGTCGAACCGGCGGGGTTATGCGCGGGTTTGTTTTGCTGCCGGAGCTCAGGATTTTACTCATCATTTGCTCCATCGACGGCGACTGCCTCTTCGAAAAGAAGTCGGTGAATATGATTTGCGGCTGCCTGAAATTGCGAGCTTCCACCGCTGCCGAGATCCCATTCATGGCTGTTGATCTCGGCTCTCATCCGCCCAGGATGTGGCGACAAAAGCGCGATCCGATTTCCAACCACCAAGGCTTCTTCGATGGAATGCGTCACAAAGAGCAGTGTGAAGCGAACTTCTTCCCATAACGCCAGAAGTTCCTCCTGCATCTTTCGCCGCGTGAGCGCATCCAGTGCTGCGAATGGTTCGTCCATCAGTAGGACACGCGGCTCCATGGCGAGCGCCCGGGCAATGGCTACTCGCTGTTTCATGCCACCCGAAAGTGTATTGGGATAGGCATCAGCGAAACGGCTCAGGCCTACTTTTTCGATATAGTGCTCGGCACGCTCGGCAGCTTCCTTGCGACCGACCCGCCCCGACGCTCGCATCGGGAACGCGACGTTCTCGCGGACGGTTTTCCATGGAGGCAATTGATCAAACTCCTGGAAAACAACAACACGGTCTGGGCCGGACCCTGGATCGTGCGTCCATCCAACACTATCCGACCCTTGCGCGGCGCAATGAACCCGCCAACAGCCTTTAAAAGGGTGGATTTTCCACAACCGGAGGCTCCAAGCAGGATAAAACGGTCTGCTTCCCACACGTCGAAGCTGACATTTTGCGTTGCACGCACCACACGACCCGGCGTCTTATACTCGAGGGTGACGTTCTCGACCGAAAGAAGGGGCGGAGCGGGCGGCCCGAAATTCTCCGGAGCAAATTCAGTCATGCCGTCCATTCTCAATTCCATCTGATTCACGACTCAAAAGCAGATCGCTTGAGCGATCTGCTTTTTGCGCCGGGATGTTAAGCTCACTCAACTGCCGTTCTCACCAGCGGCCTCTGGGAAGAAATAATCCTGCCAGGAATTAGCTTTGTTTTTCAGGACGCCAAGCTTATGAAGCTCCGTCGCATAAACGAAGGTGTTCTGGGGGACGATGGTGAAATCATTTTCAGGATCGTTGATGATTTCTAAAATCAATTCAGGGGAGAGCTTGGAACCCTGCTGACGGATAAACGTCTGTGCAGCCTCTTGCTTGTTTGCATTGATCCAGTCCGACGCTTCGCGCAGAGCGGCATAGAAGGCAGCATAGGTTTTGGGATTGTCGTTATGGAATGCTGAACTGGCATAAAGCACGTTGAAGGTCGCTGATCCGCCTAAAATGTCGTAGGAACTAATGACCTTATGTACCGCTTTATTTGCCTGCAAGGCTTGATAATAAAACGGTGCAGAGGAAAAATGAGAATTCACTTCGGTGCCGCCCGAGATTAGCGCTGCGGTCGCGTCGGGGTGCGGCAAGCTGACGGAAATTTCATCAAGCTTTTGGAAATTGTCGGCGCCGAAGATCTTGGCTGCCTCGATTTGTAGCGTTCGCGACTGAAAACCCGTGCCGGCAGCAGGCACGGCTATCCTATCCTTATCGCTGAAATCCTTGAGTTCGTGGACATCCGGGTTAGTCGTTAGCAAGTAGTTCGGTAATGAGCCGAGCGCGGCGACCAGCTTGACGTCCTGCTTACCCTTGGTCCGGTCCCACATTGTCAATGCCGGTGGAACTCCTGCTGACACAATATCCAGATTGTTGGCGAGCAGTGCCTCATTCATTGCGGTTGCACCAGAAATGCTTGCCCATTCAACCTTGATATCAACACCAGCTTGCTTTCCGTGCTTTTCAATCAAAGCCTGGTCGCGAACGACATCCAGGATCAGATAGGCTATTCCGAACTGCTGGGCGATCCTGATGGAGCCTTCGGCAGCAGCCTGCCCCGCCAACAGCATGGCAACAATACCGAATGCCGCACCGAGAGCTCTTTGACGCTTAGATTGGTTGCTCAATGTCGCAAAGCTAAGGGCCTTCATGAATTCTCCATCGAGCGAAATGACTGCGGTGAAGCGTTCTGCTTCTCTTGCATGATGGGGACAGGCTAAGGACAACCACCAAACCGATCAACACAACTGCGTTCTATTCTGGCGCGCAAAAAGAGATCAGAATCGCTCGGCACCGTCGAAAATTCGAAGAATGTACTTGCCGCGCCGTACAAAGGCACATTGCTGACCACTGCAACTTCATGTGGTCATGCTATTGAGTGCCGTTTAGGAGCGCTACGGTGGCTCTACATCTTATATTGGACCCACCGTCTTCTAACGGTCACTTCATAGCAATAATTACCTTGCCCTTTGCCCGACCTGTCTCGACATAAGCCAGTGCTTCGTTGGTTTTCTCAAACGGGAAGACTTGATCCACAACAGGGCGAATGACATTTGCCTCAATCAATACGGTAATCTGACTGAGTTGCTCGCCATTGGCGGTCATGAAAAGGAAAGAATAGCTTATGTTTCGACGTTTCGCTTTCCTGCGAATGCCGAAACTTAGGAGGCGCGTGATTTGTTGAAGCGGCCAGCTGAGCCCATTTTGTTTTGCGAAATTTGGATCAGGCGGACCCGAAATCGAGATCAGTTTTCCTCCTGGTTTCAATACGCGGAGGGAGTTTTCCAGCGTGTCTTTACCAAGACTGTTTAGGACGACGTCAAATCCGTGCAACACTTCCTCGAATTTATCCTTCTTATAATCGACCACGGCATCCGCGCCGAGACTTTTGACGAGATCAATGTTTATCGTGCTTGTGGTTGTTGCCACATATGCTCCGAGATGTTTGGCAAGTTGAATGGCGATCGTACCTACGCCGCCGGAGCCTGCATGGATCAGGACTTTCTGACCCTTTTGTAAATTAGCGCGCTCGACAAGCACCTGCCATGCCGTCAAGGCGACGAGTGGAACGGACGCAGCCTCCTCCATTGTCAGATTATTCGGCTTTATTGCCAAATCTAACTCATTGACGGCAATATATTGCGCAAATGTTCCGATGCGATCCTGTGCTGGTCGTGCATAGACCTCATCTCCAGGCTTGAAGTGGCGAACTTTCGGCCCCAACTCGGGTTACCACGCCCGCCACATCGTTGCCTAAGATCAGCGGGAGGCGATATGGCAAAATAAGCTTGAACTCGCCATCACGAATTTTACTATCCAGAACATTCACACTGGCGGCATGGATTTCCACCATCACATCATTGTCCCGTAGTTCCGGCATCGGACTATCGGTTAACCGGAGGGCGCCGCCCTTTGCGTATTGATCGACAACAAACGATTTCATAGAAAATAGCTTTCTTCAGTGCGGCTGAAATTCAAGCTGGAAGTCGATTGAATTTCCGCAAGTTTTTGTCAACGAACGACTCCGGCAGGAAGCGGCGTATAAAGCGAACCTGTCGCGCAGCCTTACCAACAGTATAGCGTCTTTTGGGCGATACGGCATTGGCGGCGCTCACAACTGCTGCTGCGACGCTCTCTGGTGCATCACCCTTCTCGATGATTTCGCGCATCAATTTTTCGGCGTAAGCACGGATAGTATCATAAACGGGAAGTGGCTGGTCTGGCCGGGTAATGTTTTCTTCGAAAGACGTGCGAGTGACCCCCGGCTCCACAAGAACAACGCGGATACCTTGTGTTCGAATTTCGTGATCGAGCGATTCCGAATAGCCCTCAATAGCGTGTTTGGTGGATGAATAAAGAGCATTATAGGGCGCTGGAATAAGTCCAAGTATAGAGCTCAGATTGATAATCCGCCCTTTGCCCTGGCGTCGCATAATGGGCAGAACGGCATTTGTCATACGTAGCACGCCGAACACGTTCACATCGAACACAGACTTTGCCTGAGTGACAGAAGATTCTTCAGCCCCACCGAGCAATCCGATCCCGGCATTGTTGACCAGGAGGTCAATCTGACCAGTGCGACTGAGGACCTCGTCTACAAGTGTCTGCACCGATGCATCATCCGTTACATCGCAAATCAGCATTGTAATGCCATCCGGCGTGTTCGGCATGGGTTTTCGACTGGTCCCGAACACGTGATAGCCATCGCGCCGTAGCGCTTGGGCTGTCACCAGGCCAATGCCGGAGGAAGCACCTGTAACAAGGGCAACCCGGTGCTCTATTTTGCTCATTTTCTTCAGCCTTCATTTTGCTATGGAACATCAATGAGCATTCAGTTACTATGAATTTAGTAGTAAGTCACTATCAAAAAGATACTAACATGAAAAAACTTTCAAACCAGCCATGTCTTATAGCTCGCAGCCTCGCCCTTGTGGGGGATGCCTGGAGTATGCTCATCCTGCGGGATGCCCATATTGGCCTCACGCGCTTCGACGAGTTTCGCAAGAGTCTTGGCATCGCTCCAACGATGCTGACTGCACGGCTTTCAGCCCTCACCGACGAAGGGTTGCTAGAAAAACGCCGCTACCTGGAACGACCGCCACGAGACGAATATGTGCTGACGGAAGCCGGACGTGACTTTCTTCCGGTGCTATTCGCAATTGGCGCATGGGGCCGCAAATACCGCGGCGGGGGCGAGGTGACCCGCTTCTTCGATGCGGAGACTGGGACAGAAATTGATCCCCTCACTATTGATCGAGGAACAGGTGCTCCGCTCGGTACACGCCCTATCCGGATCGAGCTTCCGGGGAAATGATTGTATGCGGATAAAGCAGTCTCCAGACATCGTCCAGTTTGCATGGAGTGGCTGTATGCGTCCGTGGACTGCAAATAGTAATACAAGACAGCATTCGTTTGCTGCCTTGTATTATATCAGTTTGTTCCTGCCACCCCGGTGCAAGGATCAGTCGCGGGGCTGCAATAGCGCCAGCAGAACGGTCGAAGCGGCAAGGATGGCGGTAAGGGTCAACGGGCCGGTTGCGCCATAGGTGTCCACGACATAGCCGCCGGCAACAGCCCCAATAGTGATGGCGACCTGGAACGAGGTAACCATCAGACTGCCTGCTGCCTCCAACGCGTCGGGTGCTGCGCGAGATAGATTGGTTGGCAACACCACTGGCGCCATGCCGAAGGCCAGGCCCCAAAGCGTAGCAAAGCCAAAGGCAACACCGATATGCACTCCCCAAAGCACCAAAGCGAGTGCCGCAAACGCCATTAAAGCGGCAGTGACGACGAGCGCCATGCGGATATTGGTATCTGCCAGGCGACCGCCAACAATGTTACCGACAACAGCGGCGATGCCAAATCCAAGTAGTGCCAGGGCGATCGGACCGGTTGCAAGGAGGGTTACCTGCTCAAGGAATGGGCGCACATAGACCGAGCCAGCAAAATGTCCTGTCATGAGCAGCAGGATAGCAAGCATGCCGAGTTGAATGCCGCGTCGCCGTGTCAACCGAAAGACATCCGCAAGACTGTTGCTTGTGCTGGCAGGCAGGGTTGGCAGGCTTAGAAACTGCATCAACATGGCAATCGCGGCAAGCCCCGCTGTCATGGCCATGGCGCTGCGCCAGCCTATCCAATCGCTGATTATCGCCCCCATTGACGGTGCGGCAATCGTAGCGAGCGACACGCCGAGGGTGACAATAGCCATACCTCGACCTGTTGCATTGGCCCCCACCAATCTGGCAACAACAGCAACTGAAAGCGCCCAGAACGCGCTAAGGGCGATGCCTAGGCCAGCTCGGCCGAGCAATAGGAGCCAAAAATCGGTTGCTGCCGCTGCAAGGATATTGGAGCCAATTGCAAGGGCGCTAAGGCCCACCAAGACGGTCTTTCGGTTCAGGCGTCCAATGAGAACATTGCTCAACAAGGCAGTCACAGCGCCAACGGAAGCAGTTGCTGTGACGACCTGGCCTGCCGTTCCTTCGCTGATGCCAAGATCGCGCGCCATCGGCGTCAAAAGACCCGCTGGCAGAAACTCAGCTGACACCAATGCAAAGCTGGTTGCCGCCATGGAAAGAACCGCAAACCAGGTTGCTGGGGTCCAGGCAGTTGGCGCAGCGCTATCAATATCTATCGCTGTGCGTTCAAACTGTAATGTCGTGTCTGTCATTAAAGTATCTCCAATGTTTGGAAATACTAATAGCCAATTTCTTTCGGATGATATGTATCCTAAAATCCGAAATCCATGTCCATTCGTCCGGAAATTGTGCGGCGCACAACGCCGGGTGAGACATTGGTGATGCGCTTGAACGCGCGAGCGAAGGAGGCTTCTGATTCGTAGCCTAGGCGAGTAGCGACCTCGGCAACCGACAGACCGTTTTGCGCCAGTAATTCGCCGGCAAGCTGCATGCGCAGGCGAGCGAGATAATGCGCGGCGCCTTCGCCCAAGACAGCGCTAAAGCGCTCAGCGAATATTGAACGTGATTGCCCCGCCAAACCTGCGAGACTCTCCAACGTCCAGTTATGACCGGGGTTTCTGTGCATCGCTGCCAGAACGCGGCCAATATGGGGGTCGCGAATGGCGGCAAGCCAACCCGTTGTCGATGCACCCGTGCAGTTGACCCAGCAGCGAATAAGTCTGGCCGTTAACAAGTCTGCCATACGCGATAAGATGGTGGCGCTACCCATCTGTGGTTGTGTGGCCTCCACCGTCATGGCGGCGAGTAAAGGACCGACAATTGGGTCATTGCCAGCCACATCGCACCCCTTGATGATTGGTGGCATCAAACTGATCAAGGGACTGAGCGCACAGGCGCCCAAGGTCATGGACCCGCAAAACAGGGTACTCGTCGCGCCTGTCCCCTCCCGCACCACTTCGCATACATTGCTACCCAACTTGGTTACCTGACAACCCTCAAGCGAGTCACCCACCACATTTGGCGCGCTGGCCAGCCGATGGGCGATGCCTTGCGGCAGCAGTACCAGATCGCCATCGTGCAACTCCTGCCAGCCTTGCTCCTCCGTGTGGATCCAGCACGGACCTTGGCTGACAAAGTGAAAGCGGAGCAGAGGTTGCTGCGGAAAAGCGATGCTCCATGGATGCCGGAGCTCACAGCGACCGTAGTTCACGCCACTAAGGCGGAAATCCTGCAAGACTTCGCTCAGCGCATCCATAGGGATATGCGATGGTGAAGGTGGTCGGGACGGATAATCAAGCATTCAATTGATGTATATGCCGAACGTCCGGAAGACAAGTGGCTAGCAGGCGCTCTCCGTTGACCCACTTCGCCAATAAATGCTGTGCACCAAATTACTTTGTCTAACCCGCCTATTGTAGCGATACGCGCGAAAGAAAGTCACGGACAAGTGGAATCGCTTCATCCAGATGTGTCTCGAGCAGCCAGTGACCGGCGTTGTAGATGAGATGCAGTTCAGCGTTCGGTAAATCGCGTTGATAGGCCAGGCAAGACTCCTTGGGCATGTATCCATCCTGTGGCCCCCAGACAATCAGGGTAGGGGGTTGGTACTCACGCAGATAAGCTTGGTAACGTGGAAACCACTCCAGATTATGCTCCAGCTTCTCCATAAGCGCGACCGACACAGCCCTGCGAACGGGCGTGTCCATCAACGGCCAGTGCAGTTTCCAAAGGTCCGGCGGCACTTTCGCGCCTACCTCCTTTGACACTTCGCCGATAAACTCTTTTTGAAAGCCATCTTCGCTGACGGCTTCTTCGAGTGCGCGGTGGTTTTCGGCAGATTTGTCATTCCACCAGGCTTTTATTGTCGAATATTTTGGTCCCAGAACGTCTTCGTAAATGTCGCCGTTTTGAATGATAAGGGCCGCTATCCTTTCGGGATCCGCGATCGCGTGTCGTAGGCCGATCTGCGATCCGTAATCGTGGAGCCACAAGATATAGCGGCGCAGGTTAAGAGCATCGGCTACCTGTTCAAGAACCTCAGCATATGCATCGAAATCATACCCGAATGAAGAAGGTTCCGGTGTATGGCTATAGCCAAATCCGGGCCAGTCGAAAGCTATCGTTCGCCACTGATCGGACAGGGCTGGCATCAGCCGTCGAAACTGATAGGACGAACAAGGATAGCCGTGCGGTAGCAGCAAAACCGGAGCATCTGCCGGTCCTGCTTCACGCAAGAAAATTCGGTGCCCGCTAATTTCGGCATATCGATGTATAACTGCGTTATGCTGCATATCAATTACCTCAAACCTGGACCATTTAAACGTCAATAAATGGTTGGGGTTCCGTTAACTGCCGTGCAACACGTCAGATCGCTGATTTAATACCCGCATAGTTGGCATCCGCGGGAGCTGTCTTATGAGACATTAAGCTCAAAGCCCCCAGTAAAATTGCCACCGCAATGTAAACGGGCCCAAGACCAACTTTTCCACCCACAAAACCGATGATCGATGGTGCCAGCAAAATGCCCGAATGACCCATTGTGGTTACAATGCTCATGCTGACCCCCGTATTCAGCCCGGGCTGATTTCCGGCAGTTGAGAACAAAATCGGTGCCAAATTGGCAATGCCAATCCCGCAAAGGGCAAAGGCCGCAATGGCCAGCCAAGGCCACGGAGACAGCCCGACAATGAGCATGCCAAAGGCAGCTATGGTGCCAGATAGACGGAATGTCGCGACAGCGCCAAGGTAATTACGGATGCGGTCTCCACTAAACCGCGTTAGGGCCATGGCACCCGAAAACCCTGCGAAGGCGAAACCTGCCATTGCAGTGTCAGCCAGCAATTCCTTCTGCAGGTAAAGAGCTGACCAGTTGAGTATGGAACCTTCGGCACTCATGCAAAGGAGCGCCATCGCGCCGATAATGTAGACCGCTCGTTGGGACGGCAAAATAAGGTTGAATCGTGTCTCGGATGCCTTATGGTCAGTGTCTTCAGCAATATGGGCATAGGCCAGCGCTACCACGATGGCAGCGAGAACAGCGACAATTATGGTATGATTAAATGCGCCAAATGTTTGGATGATGATGCCGCCCAAAGCACCGCCGATAAAACCGCCAAGGCTCCAAAAGCCATGGGATGATGACATGATTGCACTACCCAACCGCTTTTCAAGTGAAACGACGTTAGCGTTCATGGCCACGTCCATGCCGCCTATGACGCCGCCAAACAGTGTGAGCACGATTGCTGCAACCCATATATCAGACGTCTGCGCCACCAGCGGCAACATAATGATAACCGGCAGCACAAACAAACGTAATGTGCGCTGAGATCCCACATGCGCGATCATTTGGCCAGCCAGTGTCATGGCTAAAATTGCTCCAACGCCAAAGCCAAGGATGAGCAGGCCAAGTGTAAACTCGCTGATTCCAAGCCTGGAAACAAAACTTGGAATTTGCGGAGCCCAGCTACCGACAACAAATCCGTTAACAAGAAACATTGTTGCTGCGGCTCTACGGCCACGACGGAGCATGGGGAGTTGGTCTGTTAATGACATGTCGGATTTCCTCAATCTTTTGTAGCTAATCACAAGGCGCGATGTCGGCGTGTAATCATGAGCATGGCTGGTTTAGACGCTCACATGTGGCCTGGTTGCGGGTCCTGAATTTCTTAATCCAACTTGACTGCCCCCAATATAGACGCTAAATCCGGCAGTATTGAGGTACGTACCTCAAATTTAGGTGGCGGTCAATCTCAATGCCGCTTAGGCGGAACAACGCGTTCAAAAGGCTTCCGGATCGTCGGTTGCTAAGCTTTAAAATGCATCATGTTGCATAAAGGGCATTGGGGAGAGTATGAGTATCAACCTTTTCAATTTGAGTGGTAAGCGCGCGCTTATCACTGGCTCGTCGCGGGGGATTGGTTTTGCTCTTGGGCGCGGCCTGGCTGCAGCGGGCGCGGAGGTCATTTTGAATGGCCGTGACGCCAAAAAACTGAAAGCTGCAGCACAAAGCCTTGGTGCGAAATACACGCTTGCTTTCGATGCTACGGACCACGCGGCGGTGCGCGTGGCGATTGACAGCTTTGAAGCAGAGACCGGTGCGATCGACATTTTGGTCAACAATGCAGGTATGACCCATCGTATGACCTTGGAAGATTTCCCGGTTGATACGTTTGAATTATTGCTTAAGACCAACATTCTGTCTGTATTCAATGTGGGTCAAGCAGTCGCTCGCCATATGATCAAGCGCGGTGCGGGCAAAATCATCAACATTGCCAGTGTCCAGACAGCGCTCGCTCGTCCCGGAATCGCCCCGTATACGGCGACTAAAGGCGCGGTGGGCAATCTCACTAAAGGAATGGCGACCGATTGGGCCAGATATGGTCTGCAGTGCAACGCGATCGCCCCGGGTTATTTCGACACGCAACTTACTGCCCTCCTTGTTGCTGACCCCGTTTTTTCTGACTGGCTGGAAAAGCGCACGCCGGCTGGCCGTTGGGGTAAACTTGAGGAGCTGGTAGGGGCATGTATTTTCCTGTCTTCCGATGCTTCCTCCTTTGTGAACGGGCATGTGCTGTACGTCGATGGTGGAATAACAGCTTCACTTTGAGTGTTGCAGGACGTCGTTTTCAGACATCAAGGACTATTTAGGTTCCTCGTTAGCGTGGCAAAATCTGCAGCGGCCTGCGATCACTTCGCAAGCTGGCGTATACATCGTTGTTTTGCAGCTTGACTCCTTCGCATTTGCGGACCGAAAAGAGAAAGTCAAAGCGCTTCTTAGGCCTTCCGGATGTCGTTCGTCGGCGTTATTGAGTTAGCTTAAATTTGTTTTCGGAACGGGATGGTTAAACGTGCGACCTACAGTGCAGGATGTGGCGAGACAGGCCGGTGTCAGCCTTGCTTCAGTTGATAGAGTGCTTAATCAACGCCCTGGGGTGCGCGAGAAAACGATTGCGAAAGTTGAAGCCGCGATTTCGAAGCTCGGTTATATCAGAGACGTCTCTGCTGCGAACTTGGCAAAGCGGCAGATTTATCGCTTCGCGTTTGTAATACCAGAGGGAGCTAACAGCTTCATGCGGGGGTTGGAGGCCGAAATCGAAGCAGTAAAGCAACATTCAGCAAATGATCGTACGGAGATTTCGATTTATAAAGTCCCCCCTTTTGATGGGCGGGCACTGGCGGCTACGCTGGATGGCCTGGACCCCGCTCGTTACTCGGGCGTGGCGGTTGTTGCAACGGAAGCTGTGGCTGTAAGAGATGCGCTGGCCCGGTTGCGCCGGAACAACGTTCCAGTCGTTACACTTGTTTCAGATGTACCTTCTTTCCAGTGTGATGCGTATGTGGGCATTGACAATGTTGCAGCTGGACGCACTGCTGCCAGACTCATGGGCAATTTTTTAGGTGAAAAGTCGGGAAAGATTGCGCTGGTTGCGGGGTCAATGCTGGTTCGGGATCACGTGGAACGCCGCATGGGATTTGAGCAGGTCATTCGTAGCGATTATACGCGTTTGGAATGCTTGCCGGTAATCGAGGGCAAGGATGACAGCCAGCTGGTCCAAAAATATCTTAGTGAATGCCTGAGGATGCATAGTGATGTCGTCGGGGTATATAATATGGGCGCGGGCAATCGTGGTCTCATTGAGGTTTTGTCAAAGAACGGGGCTAGCAAGGAACGCGTGGTTGTTGCCCATGAATTGACAGAGCACACACGACGCGCCCTTAATGCTGGCATTGTCGATGCCATCATTCATCAAGATGCCGGTCATGAGGTGCGCAGCGCTCTACGTATATTGAAAGCACGGATTGATAAAACACCTTTGCTCGCCGGACAGGAAACCATTCGAATTGAAATCTACCTGAATGAAAATTTGTCCTAAACGACATCGCCAAGAAACCGCTTGAGGAAGTAGTCGAACGAAGCTCGCATTCTTCGAACAGCGATGGAGGCATTACGTCATTTGTCCTTTGCAGGTATGACTATCGTACCTCAAATAGCGATAGTAGTATCTTTACAGCCTAAGGTCAGTTGGAGGTATTTTCATTGCCCCACGCAAAATAATCCCCCAGGTTGAGCGAATTGATATTGAAAAGCAACGCAATCGTCAGCTTTGCGAGGCATTAACATAAAACGACTTTCTGTCTCTAAGGGATTGACGTGCTAAATATAAAGAGGTACGTACCTCAACATGATACCGTTCGGTTGATTTTGTTGGACGTGTCAGGGAGGATAGAGCGCATTCTGAGGAGAGAGTGTGACTTCCGGCATGTTGCTGCTGTGAGACAATCGATCAGGCTTCATGGGATACAGATGCATAAAGCCGTGTCTCTGAAATCCGTACCGGGCTGTAGGAGGACCAGCGGTTGGTGCGGTTAGCGAAATTATCATTTTGTGGATTCGAAAAAACAACGGACCGGCGCGATCAGGTTTCCACTTACTCGTCTTAGTGATGAGCGGGCAACGTCGAGTGTGGGTTCGAAAGTAAGCTTGGTGTGCGTTCAGTGATTGTCGCGCCAGCTCTCTAAAGTCATGCAATTTGTATATCGTGGGAGGAAGTGATGGTAAAGATAATTGCAATGCTGACGAACAACGATCTGACTGTTGAAAACGCTAGGGAAACGTTCGAAGCATCAAAACGTGCGCCCACCCAATACTGGGGCTTTAAGGACACAGGTATTTCAAATTACACCGCGAGTGAGTTGGCTAAATACATCTTCGATAAAGGAAAAACGATTGTTTTTGAATCCTTTGGTAAGGAAGAAGATGACTGCCTACGTGCAGCCGAGTTTGCTATAAAAAACAACTGTAAGTATCTCATTGGATGTGAGTTCCACGCCTCGGTGGTATCCCTTCTACAGGGATCTTCTGTATCTTATTTTCCCACTATCGGGAGAAGGGCTGGTATCCCCCGATATCTCTATGGCAGCATTTCGGAAGTGGTAAGTGACGGGCAGCGTGTGCTGGCAAGCGGCGCGGACGGCATCTGTCTGTCGATGTACCGTTACAAGGACGGGGATCCGCACGAGCTCGGCTTGGCCGCACTCCAGGCAGCGGGCCGGCAGTCAACTATCATAGCTGGCAGCATCAGTACATTCGAACGCCTCAAGCAGGTGCGAAAGCTCAGGCCATGGGGCTTCACGATCGGTTCGGCCCTCTTTGACGAGGCGTTTGGCAAAGGTCTGAGCTGGCCTGAGCAAATTTCAGTCTTGGACGCCGTCCTGGGATGTGAGCCGGAGACAATCTTAAATGTTTAAAGGCGGTCATCGAGCGAGGTGAGTGACGGATACTCCCCGCACTCACATGCCGCTGACAGCCATTCGAACTGCGCACCAGTACCCAATATGAATTGCTGATGCGCATGAAAACCAGGAAGGTAGCAGAAGTAATGTCAATGACGTTTGGGATTGTAGTTGGAAGCCGGGGATTTTTCCCGGGTCACCTTGCGGCTACAGGTCGTGATCATATGATCAGTGCTGTTGAAAAGGCTGGCCATAAATGCATCGTCCTTGGCCTCGAAGACACCCAGCATGGTGCCGTGCAGTCATTTGAGGATGCTAGAAAATGCGCAGCTTTGTTCAAGAAGCATGCTGATGATATTGATGGAATAATCGTCACGCTTCCGAACTTCGGGGAAGAGCGGCCAATCGCCGACACCATCCGCCTGTCGGGACTGAAGGTTCCTACCTTAATCCAGGCCACCCCGGATGATCCGCAAAAAATGTCGATTCAGTGGCGCCGTGACAGCTTCTGCGGAAAGATGTCGGCCTGCAATAATCTGCGACAGTACGGCATTCGCTATTCACTCACCAAATCTCACTGCGTTGACCCGCTCAGCGATGAGTTTCAAGATGATCTTGCGCGTTTTTCGGCGACATGCCGTATTGTTGGTGGTTTGCGGGGCTTGCGAATAGGCGCAATCGGCGCACGGCCACAAGCCTTCAATACAGTTCGTTACAGTGAAAAACTTCTTGAGGCGGCCGGAATTTCGGTCATCACGCTCGATCTTTCAGAGATTTTAGGGCGGGTTTCCCGCCTCGATGATGGCGCTTCGATCGTCACAGACAAGGTCAAGGCGATCAAAAACTATATTACAGTTGAAGGTGTGCCTCATCCGGCCATCCTCAGACAAGCCAAGCTTGCGGCGGTGACCGAGGAATGGATGCGGGAAGTCGATGTTTCGATTAGCGCGATTCAATGTTGGACGTCATTGGAAGAAAACTATGGTGTCGTGCCTTGCACAATGATGAGCATGATGAGTTCCAAGTTAATGTCCAGTGCTTGTGAAGTCGACGTCTGTGGGCTCATAGGCATGCATATGTTGGCACTTGCCTCCGGGACGCCGAGCGCGCTTCTCGATTGGAACAACAACTATGGAACGAACGCTAATAAAGCCGTGTGTTTCCATTGCAGCAACCTGCCGAAAGAATTCTTTAAAAACTACAAAATGGACTTTCAGGAAATCATTGCCGGGACGGTTGGCAAAGACAATACTTATGGAACGGTGGATGGTTCAATAAAGTCGGGGCACATGACCTATATTCGTGTGAGCACGGATGACACATCCGGGCGCATTTGTGGTTACGTCGGAGAAGGAAAGTTCACCGACGATCCGCTGGAAACGTTTGGTGGCGCGGGCGTTGTTGAAATTCCCAATATGCAAAAGTTGCTGCGTTATATTTGCGAAAACGGCTTTGAGCATCATGTGGCGGCGAATTTTTCTTCCGTCAGTGAGGCCATAATCGACGCGTCACGCCAGTATCTCGGTTGGGATTTCCATCTCCACGAATGAAAAAATTGAAAACCACGCGAGTGGTTGGAAGGTGGTGCCAGGCCACATCTCTGGTTTCTTCTTAAAAGTGTTGAGCGCCGATATCCGAATGTTCTTGATAATGGAGGGTAGCATGACAGAAACGATCCACAAGCCGCTCTTCAAGGCAGATAGTGCATGGGGACCTTCGAACAACGATAAGCTAACGCCTGAACGCATCGCTATCATAGGAACCGGCCCCAGAGGCATTTCTGTGATCGAACGGATTGCCAGCAAACTTGCGGGGCGGCAAACGCTTCGCCCCCTGATCATCTATGCCATTGACAGTGTCGAAGTCGGTTGTGGCCGTATTTGGCGCACGGACCAACCTGACTGGCTGATCATGAACACACGTTGCAAGAACGCCACGATGTTTCCGGACGTGCCCGATAGCGCTTGGCGTCCAGGTTCTAGACCAACATTTATGGAATGGTGGCGGCAAGTTGATGCCAATTATCCGGGTCCCTCAGGTTTTGCTCCAAGAGGCCTTTATGGCAAGTATTTAAAATTTGTCTTGGATGTCATCGAGTTGAATTTGCCCGAGCAAATGCATCTGGAGCGGGTGCGGGATCAGATTATCGGTGTCGCCGAACATGGCAATGAGTATGTGCTAGAATTTGAATCAGGGCGCGCCGCGCTGCATGTGGATCGGCTTATAGTTTGTTCCGGATATCCTCATTCCAAGAAAAAGAAAAGTGCGGTGAAGCCGATGGCTACGACTACAGCGCACCTGTCTTCGTTCGATGTGCTCGAAAATTTCCATGACGGACTATCGCTACCGCCCGACCTATCCGGAAGTGTCATAGGTATCAGGGGGCTTGGCCTTTCGTTCTATGACGTCTTGTCTGAGCTGACGATAGGTAGAGGCGGCAAGTATGTTCGGCGGGACGGTACGGTTCAGTACGTGCCAAGCGGCAACGAACCTAAGCTTATCATTGCGGGTTCACGAAGCGGATTTCCATTGCCTGTCCGTGGTAAAGATGACCGCCCTGCCAATCTCGCTCACACGCCGCATTTTTTCTCAAAGCACCGTGTCGCGCTCATTCGTGCCAATGGCCCGACATGTTTCCGCTCCAGTTACCTGCCGTGGCTTACGGCGGAAGTTAATCTTGTCTACCTTGAAAAAACCTTGGGGCTCGCGCGCTATGGCCAGTTTCGAAAGAGGCTCGATGCTAGTCAAGTCACGGCCAACACCGTCATTCAGGTCATGTCTGACTTGGCGCGCCCCTATGGTATCGACAAGCTTTTGGATCTTGAAACTATCGCGACACCCTTCAATGGATTGTCGTTCAGCGACCAAGGCGAATTTCGGCGTGCTATAATTTCGCTCGTTAGCGAGGATATCGCCCGAGCGGAGGTTGGAGAATTCACTGATCCGGTTAAGGCTGCTCTGGATGTGCTTCGGCATGTCAGGCCCATCATACGCAAGGCCGTCGACCTTGGGGGCTTAACCCGCGCGTCTCATCATGAATTCATATTAAAGATTGCGCCGACAATAGCGTTCTTGTCGACGGGTCCATCCCTGATGCGAGCAAAGCAACTACTGGCCCTCATTCAATGCGGCATGTTGGAAATACTCGGCCCATCCGTGAGTTTTCGTGAGGATATGGAAACTGGTATTGTCGCCTCTTCAGAAAAGGTCGAAGACTATAGCGTTGGGATCGACATTTTAATCGATGCATATGTGGCAGCGCCAAATGTGGATCTCGACCAAAACCCGGTTATTCGTAGCCTTGCCGATATAGGGATCCTGAGAAATTTCATGGGGGTTGGCGGTGTTGAGGTAACAAGCAAACCGTTTAATCCAATAACCATTGATGGTGAGATCAAGGAACGAATCCACGTGCTTGGTATCCCGACGGAGTCGGCAAGATGGTTTTTACACGTTGGCGTTGCAGAGCCGGGCGCATGGGACGAGTTCATTGACGATGCCGATGCGATTGCCGCAGCCTCGATTCAAGCTTTGGTGCTGCATGAACCGGAAGCAACTTCGTTCGATGGTAGCTGGCTACCGAAAAGCGATGCAGACACCAACAAATACTTGAGCTGAGCCCATGTTCAAATCAGCACTTCCTGCGGCCCGGCGAGACTCTTCGAACACAAATTAGATGGTAGAATAGATGCAAGATCGTATCTTTGGGCAAGTCAACGGTGTCGATATCCATGAGGTCACTTTACGTTCGGATGGGGGTGTAGAGGCAAAGATCCTGACGTGGGGGGCTGCGGTGCGTGATTTGCTCATCCCCACGCCTCTGGGAAAACAACGGGTTGTCATCGGCTTTGATAAAATTGACGACTATACCGCCGATACTGCTCATGCCGGCACAATCGCTGGTCGTTTTGCCAACAGAATTGCCCAAGGCCGTTTTGAACTGGATGGCAAAGATTATCAACTGCCACTTAATCAAGATGGAAAGCATACGCTACACGGCGGTGGCGACGGTCAAGGCTTTAGCCGGAGACCTTGGAGGCTCGAGGCATACGACGCGTCATCAGTGACGATGTCACTTCAATCTTCGGACGGTGATGCCGGTTTCCCCGGCAACCTGGATGTTCAGTGCGTTTATCGATTGTTGGACCCCGCGACCTTGGCGGTCGAGTTGACCGCCACAACTGACGCACCAACGCTCTGTAATCTCGCCAGCCATGGTTACTTCAATCTTGAGTTGCCAGTTGGATTCAAAAACGCTCCCGTACCAAGCGCAATTGATCATGAGTTTTTAGCAGAAGCTGACTTTTATACTCCAGTCGATAGCGATCTAATTCCAACAGGCGAGATACGCTCGGTTTATGGAACGCCCTTTGATTTTCAAAAGCCAAGGCCTTTACGAAACCAACAGGAGGTCAACTACGACCTGGGGTTCGTTCTACGAGAGAAAGCCTCTGCAGATATAAAACTGATACATGCAGGAACGCTGTTCGGACCCAAGACACGAATGGCCATGGATGTTTATACGACCGAGCCACACCTGCAATTATATGATGGCGGAGCGTTCAATGGCCCGGCCGTGGGTCTCGATGGAGTTCGGTATGGAAAGCATTGCGGTATCTGCCTGGAACCGCAGCGTTACCCCGATAGCCCTAATCGGAGTCATTTCGTCGGTGCAGTGTTGCGACCGAATGAAACCTATCGACAGGTAACGGAGTACAGATTTCGCACATTTTAACCGCCGATGAAGTGACGTTCGACCAAGCCATGAGACGCTGGGTTGTGAAAGCAAATGAAGGGACGGAACAGTGGCAAACGAAGACAATAACTTGGTGATGATGCAAGCTGTAGCCGAAGCGACGGCACTGGCGGCTGGACGGCTGGCTGTGTCATATTTGACGCAGAATAAACCCTTGGAAATTGAAACCAAAGGACCGCAAGACTTTGTGACAGCGGTTGATAAAGCAGTCGAATTGCTGATCCGGAATAGGTTGCATCAAGCATTTCCGCATCACGCCATTTTGGGCGAGGAATTCGGACTGGACAAAGAGGGGGCACGTGTAGTCTGGGTTCTGGATCCGATCGACGGCACTTCGAACTTCATGCGCGATCGTCCGAGCTGGTGTGTGTCGATCGGAGCTACCGTTGATGGTAAGCCAATACTTGGCGTCATCTTCGACCCTATTAAAGATGAATTATATAGTGCCGTCTCAGGACGAGGTGCAACTCGTAATGGTGACCCGATAGCAGTCAACAAAGATGCGACCCTCAACAAATCAGTGTTTGGCGTGGGCTTCACCTCGGGCAAGAGCGTAACTGCTCATGCGCAACAGATCAGTCATATTCTGGATCATGGCTGTGAGTACCGCCGCTTTGGCTCATCAGCCATGATGCTTGCTCATGTCGCGGATGGTCGGCTGGACGGATATGCTGACGCACGCACCAGTGTCTGGGATGTGATCGCAGGGCTTGTGCTGGTGCGTGAGGCAGGTGGCGTCGTTGAAGATTTCATAGAGAGCGGCGCGCAAAGTGGATCAATTCTGGCCGCCGCGCCTGGTGCCGCTGATACAGCATCGCTCTTATTGGCTATCGACCTTCAAGATCGGAGTCATCTGGCTCTTTGAAGTTCCCCCGCCGCCTGGCAACCCGGTTCACCGACACGGAGAAGACATGCAAGAGCAGCAGAACACCGATTTGTATCAGCCAGAAACCATAACTGATGGATTGAATGTTCTGTCGGATCTCGGGTCACGCGGGAAGGTTCTGGCCGGTGGCACATGGATTATGAGATCTCCGTTGCTCGCTGAACCATTGGCGCAAACCTATGTCGCCATTGCACGGATTCCGGAGTTACATCAGATCGACTTTACCGACATCCAGATAAAAATTGGCAGTGGCGTAACGCATGCTCAGCTTGCCCGCGAGCTTCAGGCGATCCCAGAAATGCGTGGCTTGGTGGCAGCAGCAGGCGGCGCGGCCAATCCGGCAGTGCGCCAGGCTGCAACGGTGGGCGGCAACCTTTGCACTATAAACTTCGCCGCTGCCGATCTAGTGCCCGCCTTTCTCTGTCATGACGCTGAGGTCGAATTTGAGTCCGTACGAGGTCGTCAACGTATCGCCTTGGAAGATTTCCTCCGCATCCGCAATTCACTCCCTCCAGAATATCTGTTGTTGCATGTACTGATCCCAATACGCCCCGTGATCTCGACCCATGCCCGCTTGCCACTCCGAAAAGCTGGGGATTATCCAGTTGCAATCGTAAGCGTATCGGTGGAGCGGCGCCCGGACGGTGTGATCGGCAATGCTGCCATTGGTGTCGGATCCGTCGAAGCTGTTGCACGGCGATGGCGCAGTCTCGAACGGGCGATAGTGGGTCTCCCTCTCCATTCGCATTTTATTTATCAGCACGCATTGGAACTCGCCGACGAGTTTGCCGGACGTGATGGACCCGAGGTCCCTGGATGGTATCGCATACATGTACTCCCAACCCTAGTGCGGCGCGCTTTTGAAGATCTGCAAAAACACGAGCTGGGGCGAGCTTGAATGTCGATTTATATCAATGTGAATGGTGAAGATCGAGTTTTTGACGGTAAAGCGATGACGCCATTGCTGGACGTTTTACGAAACACGTTCTTCCTTACCGGCACCAAAGATGTATGTCGTGAGGGTTTTTGCGGGGCGTGCATGGTGAATGTGGATGGCGTGCCCATGGTGTCGTGTCTAACGCCAGTGGGACTGGCTGAGAAGAAATGCATAGTGACGGTCGAAGGCCTAGGTCGCGAAGGCGGTCTTTCTCCATTGCAGCAGGCGCTCGAAGATCTTGATGCCGTACAGTGCGGAATGTGCTTTCCGGGCATGATCGTGAGTTTGACAAAGCTTATCGAGCAGAACCCTACGGCGACACGCGATGAAATAAAGCGCGGCCTTGCCGGAAATATCTGCCGATGCACCGGCTACGAACGCATCATTGATGCCGCCCTTATGCTTTGTGAGGAGGGGAGCAAAGCTGATGTCTGAAGCGGGACCTTTGAATGTGGTGATGAACTTCGCCAGGCGGGATGCGCGAGATAAATTGCGCGGAAGAACCCACTTTACTGTGGATCAGGTCGGGCCGGATATGCTGCATGGATATATCTTGCGAGCTACCGTATCGTCGGCGCAGATCGTGCATATGGACACATCTGCTGCACGAAAAATGCCAGGTGTACGAGCGATTATTACCGCCATGGATGCGCCTGGAAAGTACGGTATTGGCGTTGCCGACCAGCCTTTGTTCGCTAGTGATGTCGTGCGGTATCACGGCGAACCAATTGCTGCTGTTGCTGCCGATACGCTTCGACAAGCCAAAGAAGCAGCGGCCGCTATCAGTATCATTTTCCAGCCGATACCGGCGGTACTGACGATGGACGATGCTCTGTCGTCCAATGCGCCACTCGTGCACAAAGATTGGAAAACTTATGAAGTATTGCTGGAGGCGGAAGGTGCGCGTCGCGGCGGGAACATAGCTTGGGAAGCGACCGTCACACGTGGAAATACGAATGCGGCGTTTTCTCGGCCCGACGTTCAGATAGTCGAAAGTTGTTACCGCGTAGGCCGCCAAATTCACATGCAGCTTGAGCCACGAGCAGCTATCGCTTCCTATGAAGATGGACGTCTCCATCTTATTACTTCGACACAAGCTCCTTGGACTGTAAAGAACGTGACTGCCCGCGTTCTCGGTCTACCCCCGTCAAAAGTTCGCGTTACGGTCCCTCCGGTCGGAGGTGGCTTTGGTGTGAAATACGGCTGCACAATAGAACCCTTTGCTGCAGCGCTGGCACGTGCGGCGGGCCGAACAGTGGCCGTCATTAATTCACGACAGGAAGAGGTCCAGACCTGTCTCAGCCGAGAGAATGCCGACATATGTATCCGGTCCGCTGTGACGCAGGATGGCCAGATCGTTGGTCGTGAAGCGACGGTGTTGATGGATTGCGGCGCGTATGGGGGTGAGCAAATCTATCTGACGACAATGACCGCCCACACGCTTGGCTCTGGTTACCGGCTCGGCGCGGTCAAGATGACAAGTCGCGCAGTCTATACCAATACTGCACCGAACGGAGCCTTTCGTGCTTGCAACGGGGTCTACAATATCTTTGCGCTCGAGCGTCATACCGACGAGATTTGCAATGCCATCGGGATGGATCCGCTGGAGTTTCGGCGTCTCAATGTTCTCGGCGACGGAGACATCGGCTCGACAGGACAGGTCTTTGATGGAAATGTCCTTGGCCCGATGCTCGACCGAATGGAGGCAATGTCCAAAACCAAAGTATCCGAAAAAATTGACGTCGGAACCCGCCTCTATGGCAAAGCGCTCACAGTCGGCACTTGGTTCGTCTTTGTCGGCCCCTCCGCAGCAACGGTTAATCTTAATCCCGACGGCAGCGCCACTCTTGTGACAGCTGGAGTAGAAATTGGCCAGGGAACGATGATGCAATCATTGCCGCAGATCGTTGCGGCAAAGCTTGGGCTAAGTGCTGACGATATCATTGTGAAAGCTGCCGATACGGATGCGGCCGGATTCGATGTCGGTGTTGGAGGTGGGCGAACGACAGTTTCTCTAGGGGCAGCAGCATCGGTAGCCTGTGACGAGGTGCGCAGAAAAATACTCGAGGTGGCAAGTGCAATGTTGCAGACCAGCCCCGAGCATCTGGTACTCCAGAATGGCCGAGTTGAAATTGCAGGAAGAAAGGGATCCGGCACGACAATCGCCAATGTTGCCGAACAGGCTCAAGTACTGAGCGGTCCAATATCCGGCAGCGGTTCCTTTACACGTCCCGGTGTTCCTGCCATGGCGGGGTGTGCAGCGGGTCATTTTCTGGATGCTGTCGACATTCCCGTTTTCGCTGTGCACCAGTGCGAAGTTGCGGTCGATCCCGACACGGGTCACGTGGATGTCTTGAGCTACCGGGTGGTTCAGGATGTGGGGCGTGCGCTTAATCCACGCGCGATCCATGGTCAAATTCAGGGCGGAGTCACCCAGGGACTTGGTTACGCTCTTCATGAAGAGGTCACCTTTGGCCCGGATGGGCAAATCTCTCAATTGGGTTTTGGAGACTACCGTGTACCGCTCGCTCAGGACGTCGTTCCTGTCGAAATCGGGCTTTACGAAGGAGCTCCTTCTATCGGTCCGTTTGGTACGAAAGGCGCTGGTGAGGTGCCGATTTTAAATGTCGGGGCCACAATCGCCTGTGCCGTAGCCAATGCCATAGGGAAAAATGTTCAAGAACTACCCCTGACACCGCCTCGTGTCCTCGCATTGATACTCGGTCAAACGGATGCCCTCGATTTGCGTAGTCTTTCTCCAGGCCACCCATCAACGTCACCATTTAATTGCTAAATTGGAGTGTAAGTCGATATGAGTGCTACAAAAAATGTGAAAATTGTTCCTGATAACGACTATGTTGTTCGTTTTCTAAGCTCGTGGGATTATCGCCAGAATGCATTTCGCGTCGCCGATTTATTGGTGGCTAAAAACATCACAGATAGGGAAGCGATTAGCGAAATCGCCGACAATGACGAAATTCTGGCTGAACTCGCCACGTTCCTGGCAAAGTCGCGACGCTTCGTCCTCACCATCACTCATGAACTTCGCATCGCCGTGGTATTTGCCGTGTGGAAAGAGGTTCGGCGATTGCAACCGTACTCAACGGATAACCCCACTGGAGAAGATGCACTGCGAGCCAAGGTTGCAGAATTGGAATGGTTGTTTCGCGATACACCCATTTCCTGGAGCCTTTACATTGTTGATGATGAATGCCCCGAAGGCAGCCTTGACATTGCGAAAAGCATTGCTGACGTGTCCGCAAAGAAGAACATGTTTTTTCTAAGACTTCGCGATGCTTTGCCGTCGTCAGAACTGCCTCTTTCCAAGCTCAACGATGCATCGTCTTCAACGAAAGGTGGCGCAATTATATATGGTATGCAAAAGGCTGCGCATGACGGACATGACTACGTCATGTACACCGATTGCGATAACAGCAATCATCTTGGGCAGATCGGCTTGTTGCTCTACGAACTGATTGGCAACGGAGCAAAGGCAGCGATCGGGGACCGCAGAGCTACTCGAATCTCAGAATGGCACTCAACCAGAGAAAGCGAGTCCTATGCCAACTATATGTTGAAACGTGTCCATCAACTTCTCGACTTCGACCTTTTGTTGGGAGACGTAACTTGCCCGTTCAAGATGTTCGAAAGAGATTATCTATTGACGCTGCTGCAGAAGATGGATGTGTTTGATTTTTGCGTCGACTTCGACATCGTCGGCTATCTTAAGACGAGCGGCGCACCCGTGGCGATCGTACCAATCGTGTCAGTGGATTCTGACCTTGAAACAACCTGGATAGCTCTAACCAATGTAAAGGTTTGGTGGCAAAAGCTCAGTGGCTTTGTGTATGTTATTGAAAAATATAATCTATCTCACAATGAACATGCGGCAAATCTCGTGCGGGAAAAGCTATGGACGCAGGAAACCATTCAGAAAGTGCTTGAGACGGCGAGCCACGGAGTGTCATTGAATGGTCGTTTTCTGACAGCCGAAGATCAACTCATGATGTCCTTCGCACAGGTCAATGACTGGATCCGTTCCGCGTTGAGTGAATCGCGTGAGTTGGAACAATGCCCGAGTTGATCCCTCCCTCCCCAAGCTTGTAACACCTTCATCGTCCGGGATTGTAAGGTTTGCGTTGTGATGATGGATGAAGGTGGGGCGAGCTTCTCGGAGAACTGATCACAACCGCCTGAAGTTATCGCGGGGAAGTTCGCATGAGTGAGATTTCAACCGTAATAGCGAATCCGACACCGGTGCGGTTGCTGTCGACTGACGATCCTTTCGAGATTCTCAGCTTTGCCGCTGACGCTTTTGTAAAAGGCGGCGTTGCGCTGGCCACACTGATTGAAATCCAGGGCGGAGCTGCACGCGCTCTTGGATCTCATGTTGTCATCACCGCGGACGGACAATTCTGCGGATATGTTTCCGGAGGGTGTGTCGAAGCCGCTGTCGCGGCCGAGGCAATGCTTGCGATCGCCGAACAGAAGGACAGGACTGTCAGTTTCGGTGCGGGCTCCCCCTATTTTGATATCGAACTGCCTTGCGGCGGCGGTATAACCGTTGCGATCCACGTACTAACGGACGTAACACCGATCCATAAGGTTCTCGGTCTTCTCAAGCGGCGGCAACAGGCCGGACTTCAATACAGCGCCGAGCACCAGTCCCTTGAGGCTATTGAACCATCATCACGATCATACTTCCGCATTGGAAACTTTTATTCCGTCTATTTTCCCCGCATACGCGTAATCGTTTCCGGCAAAACAATTGAAGCGGAGGCGGTCGCATCCATTGCTAAGGCATCAGGTTACGACGTTGTTGTCCAAATATCGGGCCACGATAAATGGGATATTGTCGACGCGATTGACTCCTTTACCGCCGTCGTCCTCTTGCATCATGACCTTGACACTGAACGATGGGTTCTCGACGCAGCCCTTCGATCTTCAGCCTTTTATCTAGGAGCGTTGGGAAGCGCTCGCACGCATCGACGGCGCGTCGAACAGTTGCTTGAACTTGGGTGGTTACAGAAAGACATCGATCGGATCAAAGCGCCGATCGGGATTTTTGGACCGGCGCGAGAGTCAAATTCGCTTGCCCTGTCAGTGCTTGCCGACATCGCCGCCTGTCGTCTGGCAAACCGCGATCACTTTGCCCGTGGATCACGGAGTTGAGTACTGCGTTATCGGTAGCGGTTGTCGTTCTGGCCGCCGGAAAGTCAAGCAGAACCTGCTCTAGCAGGGGACACAAATTGCTCGCCGAGTTTGGAGGCATGCCGCTTGTTCGCCGATCAACCTTAATTGCCAGCGGATGCGATTGTCAGTCGGTCACCGTTGTGACTGGACACAGGCACCTTGAAATACAAAATGCGATTGCAGACCTTGATGTTCAGCTCGTCCACAACAAGAATTATCTTTCGGGAATGGCCAGTTCGCTTGCACTTGGCGTGCGAACTGCGGAAAGAGGTCGGCCTGAGGGTATATTGATTATGCTTGCCGATATGCCGGCTGTGATTGTGCTTGATCTCAATTTTCTAATCGCTGCGTTTCGAAACGGCCAAGGCAAGTATATCGTTCGTGCTATCTCGCGGGGCGTGCCTGGCAATCCTGTGGTTTTTCCGCTTCCCCTTCATGTCCGGCTGAAAGCTTTGGTCGGTGACGTTGGCGCTCGCGATATTATTGAAGAGTCCGCACTGCCTGTAATTGAGGTGGATATCGGCGAGGCGGCTCTCACAGACGTCGACACGCTGGATGATATCATTGCTGCCGGTGGCCGATTGGCAGACTAGAATTCTGTTGTGATTTTCTGACTGTTAATAGGTGAAGCGCTTTCGGCTCTACTGATTGCGTATCCCTATGGTTGTCGCCGGTGTGATCATTGATCTAGCTCTGATCCTTGCCGCCTTTCGATAAGATCGTGGAGTGAGGCCGGTTTCCATTCTGAAATAACGGTTGAAATTCGACAGATTGTTGAAGCCTGCTTCGAAGCAGATATCCGTGATCGACATTCCAGTTTCCGCCAGTAATGTGCGGGCGCGCCAAACGCGCACCGAGCGGCTATAGGTGGAGAAGTTCATACCTGTCAGCCGACCGAAAGCGCGGGAAAAAGCGGAAGGCTCGAGACCTACACGCTCGGCTACCTCGTGCATCTTCGCGCTAGGACTGGATTGCATGATCTGGATAGCTTGATCGATCCTGCGATGACGCCTGTCCGACAATTGGTTATAAAATGAGATAAAATGCTCACTGGCAAGAAGCCGCTTTTGTGGAGCGGTCTCAATGCTGTTCAGTATCTCGATGAAGAGTCCGAGCCCTCCTGCATTTTCATGTTCGTGAAGGTCAAGTATTCTTCTACCGATTTCCAGAGCAGCAGGCCCCATGATTTCGATACCGCGTGCGGCAAGTGGTTTCAGACGGTGGAGAACATCAAACTCCGGACAGACCGCGCGTATGTTCATTAGCGCTTCTGCATCGAATTGCAGCACCAGATCGCGTCCCGGCAGATGCGGCGCGCCTGGTGTGATCCAGTTGTGCGGAAGGTTTGTACCAGTCAGCATCAGGTGCCCCGGTTTAAAAGGACCGATATAGTCACCGACATAGGCAAAGCCCGAAGCGTCAGGGATATAGTGGATTTCCCATTCAGGATGATAATTCCAAATGCAGATCGGATTTGGATAGTCATCCCGGCGGATGAGGTAGGACATGCCACCAGGCAGAGTGATTTGCTCTCGGGTGGCAGTGAACGTATCCGAAACGGAATGTGGGAAATCTGATGCAATTGGCATTCATCAAGTCACCTTATATGCGAAGAATGTCAAAATAGTATTAGTTCTCAGTCAAAAAGCAAACTAGTTCCGATGACAAGTCCAGTCACAATGGGTCCCGTAGACGGCGAGGGAGTTTTGCCGTTCGAGGGAGGATACCATGACATTCAACAGGCTCCGCGCTGGCTGTGCGGCAATTGCAATCTTTACGGCGTCCAACGCCTTTGCCGCTGCTCAGTGCAGCGACGATGTGCGCGTCCTCGCCCAGCCACGCGATGGACTAACGCTGCTGGAAGAGCATGTGGACGAATTCGAGAAATTGTCCGGCGCAGGATTTGAAATCAGCTACCTTAACGAAAACGACCGTCGCGCAAAGTCGCAGGCTGACGCATCCACCGTCGGTAGCTTTGACGTCTACTATGTCGATGAGGCAAACCTCGCCCTATTCGCATCTTCTGGCTGGATCGTGCCGCTCGATGGCTATTATCCCGCCGACTACGACTATGCCGATTTCGATGCGGGTATGCGAGCAGCCGCGACCTATGAAGGAAAGCAATGGTTCGCACCCATACAGGGCGGTGGCGACCTGATGGTCTATCGGACGGATCTTCTGGAAAAAGCTGGTATCGCGCCACCAAAAACGTGGGAAGAGTATCTGGCTGCCGTCAAAAAACTGCACGACCCCGACAATGGCGTGTACGGAACGGCTCTGCGGGGACAGCGGGGCTCGGGTGCCAATGTCTGGCGCTGGATGCCATTGTTTAAGGCATATGGCGGGGAGTGGTTCAAAGACGGAAAGCCGGCATTTAACTCAGAGGCCGCACTGAAAGCTACACAGGCTTATTTGGACCTTTTCAAATATTCCGCTCCCGGAACGCAGACCGGATCCTGGGACGAATCGACTGGTGCATTCCGCGCTGGCAAGGTCGCCATTATCATTGAATCCGCCCCCCTTGGCGGCATGTCGGTAGACAAGGCGCAAAGTCAGGTGGCTGATAAAGTAGCCTTCTCTGTGCCCCCAACGCCGCTACCAGGTGGCGGTTATGCCCATGGCTTTGCCATCGCCGCAAAAGCCAATGCAACCGAGGAGAAAAAAGCCTGCGCCGGTCTGTTCATTGCTTGGGCGACCTCCAAAGAGCAGGAAGCGCGCCGTCTGGCGGCGGGGCAACCGGGTGAGTTGACGCGCACCAGCACCTACCAGAGTCCGGAATATGCCGCGACCTTTGGTCAGAACCTTGCTGACGCCATGGCTCAAACGGGAAGCCGGACACAGGTAACCTTCTGGCAAGATCCGCGCTGGCAAGAACTGGGTAATCAATGGGGGATCATGCTCGAAGAGCTCATCACCGGTAGCCGCAAGGATATCAAGGCAACCCTCAACGAGCTTGAGGCTTTCGCCACCAAGCTTTGATACCCGTCAGCCTTTACCAAGGGCGCGCCGTAGACGACGCGCCCGACCCTGTCAGTTGAGGATTTTTGCCATGCGCCGCAGGCGTTCGCTGCCTTACGTTTTTCTCGGCCCAACGTTGGTCATACTGATTGTTCTGGCGCTCGTGCCGACGATCTATGCAATCAATATTTCATTGCAGAACAGAACCCTGGCACAGCCGCAGGCCGATTACGTTTGGTTCGCCAATTATATAGCCTTGTTTTCCGATTCCCGTTTTCTCAATGCTTTGTGGGTGTCGCTCAAATGGGAAGTTTTGAGTGTCACAGCCACTATGTTGACGGGCATTGCGATCAGCATTGCCATGTTTGAAGCGACTGGTCCGCGGGTGCGGAATATCCTGTGTGTCTTGTTTATAATTCCGGTCCTCTTGCCACGCGTCTGCGCTGCCTTTGTTTGGAAATTCTCTTTTCATCCTTTGTATGGCGCTTTGACCTGGCCTGTACGCGAACTCACGGGCAGTACACCAGATATCCTTTCCACGCCGCTCGGGGCACTGTTTGCAGTTGCATTCGTCGACGTCTGGCAATGGGGGCTTTTCTTTGCGGTAATTATTCTCAAGCTTCTGGAATCGCTTCCTCCGCAGCCTCTGGAAGCCGCACGCATCGATCGCGCGACGCGCTGGGAAGTCCATCGCTACGTCACACTTCCGATGCTGAAGGCTCCGCTTATCAGCCTGCTTCTGGTCAAGGCGATCGAAAGTCTGCGCTCCTTCGATCTGGTTTATGTCATGACACGGGGCGGCCCAGGCATCTCGACGGAAACACTCGACATGTATGCCTATTCCCAGGGTTTCATTGAATCCGGCAAAATCTCATATGCCTCATCAATGGCAGTCATCATGATGGTACTGACCATCGTCACCTTCACCTTTACCTGGAAGAGGCTGAACCGATGAAACTGTCCACATTGCTCCTCAGGCTGATGCTGATATTAGCGGCTGCCTTCGTGGTCCTGCCGTTACTATGGACTTTGCTCAACGCTTTTAAAACCAATGCCGACCTGCTGGTCAGCACGCCAAAACTCTTCTTCCAGCCGGTCTGGGATAATATGAGCTACGTGCTGAACCGGCGCTCGGTCGCTCGCGCGCTCACCAATTCACTCATCATCTGCACGAGCGCTGTCATGCTTGGAGCCGTGCTTGGTATTCCTGCCGCCTATGTTATTGTAAGATTCAAAAACCGCCTGACAGCTGAGGCGCAGTTTTTTGTTCTGTCGCTGCGTTTTCTGCCGCCGGTGGCGATTGCAATTCCAATGCTGGTTATCTGGCTGGGCCTCGATCTCTACGATACCCGCCTGTCCCTGATCGTCACCTATTTGATTGTCACGACTTCAATCACTATCTGGTTGTCGATTCCGGCTTTTGAAGGTGTTAGCCTGCATGTCGAAGAGGCCGCCAGAGTCGATGGATTAGGCCCCTACGCCACTTTCTTCCGCATCGCTCTTCCGATTGTCCGCTTTCAGGTTTTCGGTGCCGTTGCCTTTTCCTTTGTGCTTGTTTGGAACGAGTTTCTTCTCGCCATGATGCTCACTACATCCAAGGCAAAGACCCTACCAATCATTGCATCTGAAATGTCACAGCTCGGCATGAATGTACCTTGGGGCATTCTCAACGCGGCCGTCGTTCTCTTGTCCTTGCCACCTCTCATTTTGCTTGGGGCAATGGCGAGTGGGCTCAATGCCGCATTTTCCAAAAAAACTGATCAAGGTTGAATCTCATGAAAGCACTTGTCCTCGAGCGCGTTGGTGAACTTACGCTGCGCGATATCGATCTGGCCCGAACGATGGGACCAGATGATGTACGCGTCCGTCTCCATACCGTCGGAGTTTGCGGCAGCGACGTGCATTATTACACCCACGGCCGCATCGGTAATTTCGTGCTCAATGAGCCTATGGTTCTGGGCCACGAGGCCGCAGGTACCGTGACTGAAGTCGGTGCCAACGTCACGCATCTTAAGGCCGGTGACCGGGTGTGCATGGAGCCGGGAATTCCCGATCCCTCATCGCGTGCTTCGCGTCTCGGGCTCTACAATGTCGATCCCGCCGTAACTTTCTGGGCAACACCGCCGGTGCATGGTGTGCTTTGCCCGGAAACCATTCATCCAGCCGGATTTACCTACAAACTGCCAGACAACGTCTCTTTTGCTGAAGGGGCGATGGTCGAGCCCTTCGCCGTCGGTATGCAAGCCGCAGCACGCGCCCGCATTACCCCTGGCGACACGGCAGTTGTAACAGGTTGTGGTACAATCGGGATCATGGTTGCATTGGCAGCATTGGCCGGCGGCTGCTCGCGGGTGCTGATTTCGGATGTTTCCCCGATCAAATTGAAACTTGCGGAAACTTATGACGGCATCAGTGGGATCAACGTGCGAGAAACGAACCTCGTCGAGGCAGTTGACGCTGCCACAGGTGGCTGGGGTGCCGATATAGTATTCGAATGCTCCGGTGCATCAGCCGCTATCGCCGATCTTTTCAAAATCGTGAGACCTGGTGGAACCGTGGTCCTCGTGGGCTTGCCAGTTGAGCCCGTCCCGATGGATATTGCTGCTGCATGCTCACGCGAGTGTCGGATAGAAACCGTGTTTCGCTATGCTAACGTCTTTGATCGCGCCTTGGCTCTCATCGCCGCCGGAAAGGTCGATTTGAAGCCGCTCGTCTCGGGCACGTTCGCATTTGAGGACTCTATTGCGGCCTTCAAGCGCGCTGCCGAAGGGCGTCCGGAAGATGTGAAGCTGCAGATCACCCTGGACGGGGAGGGGAACTGATGGCGACCGTTGAATGCCGTGGAATCCGCAAAGTCTATGGTTCGGTGGAAGTCATGCACGATTTCAACCTTAAGATAGATGACCATGAATTCGTCGTCTTTCTCGGGCCATCAGGTTGTGGCAAGACAACGATGCTGCGCATGATCGCCGGTCTCGAAGAAATATCGAGCGGTGACCTTCTAATTGGTGGTCAACGTATGAACGACCGCGACCCTGGAGATCGCGGTATCGCTATGGTTTTTCAAAATTACGCGCTCTATCCACATATGAGCGTACGGGAAAATATTGTATTCGGTCTGGAACGTGCCGGCGTTGCAAAAGACGCGATCAAGGAACGCCTTGCTCCGGTTGTCGCGGCACTCGGTCTTGGCATCTACCTGTCCCGCAAACCAACGGAACTGTCGGGCGGCCAGCAACAGCGCGTGGCGATCGCGCGTGCTATGATCAAAACTCCGGAGGTGTTTCTCTTCGACGAGCCGTTATCTAATCTGGACGCAAAGCTTCGCGGTAGCTTGCGTGTCGAGATTGCGCGCCTGCACCGGGACCTAAAGACGACGAGCATTTACGTTACACATGACCAGCTCGAAGCAATGACACTTGCTGACAAGATCGTTTTGATGAAGGACGGGCGTATCGAGCAGATGGGCACGCCTGAAGAAATCTACCAATCTCCTGCCACCTTGTTTGCCGCCGGCTTCATCGGAACGCCAAACATGAACTTCATGCAATTACAGGCGCTTAATGATGAGATTGGCGATTCTGGTGCCAGGTTCAAGGCTCCTTTTGCGATCAGGCCTGGCCCTGTTACCGTAGGTATCCGACCAGGTGCATTTCAACTGACTGATGAAGGGGGTGGGTTACGCGGTCGAGTCGAGCGTAACGAGTTTCACGGAGAGACGAGACTTGTGACATTGCGCAACAATAGCCATGAGATCAGCATTGCTGTACCCGCGGCTACCGCCATCAAGGAAGGTGATGTTGTGGGCATAGATGTTGCCGCTCACGAACTGCACCTTTTTGACCCCGAAACAGAAAAACGATTAGAAGTGCACAAAGTCGCGTGATGAACGGACTAACGTTTGAAGCTTTGGCCCGACAGCTAATAATTTCCCGTCGACAAGCTTCGGTGGTTTGTATCTTCAGTAATATTATAGAAGCCAATGCAGGCCGACGGCCACAAGAATCGCAGCTATCGCATTTGCCATAATATTTGGCTCTGAGCCATTGGTGTTGTGCGGTGGAAAAAACGCAACGCAAGAATGAAAGAAAGTTTATGCCTGTTCTGGTGCTCCTTCCGATTATTGTCATTCTTAATTATGCATTGGCATGGCATGCCACAGGCGGTTTAAGAATAGGCAACGTCCTCGCGGGCACAACATGTCTGCTAGTCTGGCTGTGGTATGCGGGCGAAATGTTTTTGATGGATTTTTAGTCTTCGAGCACTTTTTGCATCCTATTAACGTACTTAGCCGTGCCACAAGTCGCTTTGGCTTTGTTTGATCTTCACGTTTTTTAAGCGTGATGCCGCAATGGTACGCTTTAGCGTCCGAGTAATATCATTCCCCACCACCTTCACCCTAAGCTTTCAAAACGACGCAACTTTGCCCAGAATCCTAGTCGAACTAAGGTTGACTGGGAAAGATGAGTATCTTAGTCAAGAAAAGTCGGCGGGGGATTCGCTGGCAGACGCGTAGTGTCAAAAGCTGGGGATTTTTCACGTGGTTGTTTTCGCGAGTTTCGATGCTGATCGCCGCAAGGATCGGCGCGCATGCGTAACCTTTTCTGTTTCTCGTCTAAGTCCGATTAAACGACGGTTACTAGGCCTATCCCGGGCGATGTTGGGATCGGGGATTATTGCCATCTCCTCTGCACAGGCGCAAGAAAGTGATACCATTCTCCTTGACCCTATCACGCTGCGCGTCGAAAATGCCTGGGGGCCCGTCGATGGTTATGTTGCTAACCGCAGTGCGACTGGTTCCAAAAGCGATACGCCGCTGATCGAAAACCCGCAGTCGATCTCGATCGTTACGGCGGATCAGATGAAGGCACAGCGGGTGGAGAGCCTGGGCAATGCGCTTCGTTACACTGCCGGTGTCGCAGGAGAATTGTGGGGTAATGACACGCGTGGTTATGGTCTGCAAATTCGTGGATTTGGTGTATCGGACGAGGCTTTTTATAAGGATGGCTTGCGGCTGAAGGGAACGGATTTTGCCACCTTCCTGTCACTTGACCCCTATGGTGCCGAACGCCTGGAAATATTGCATGGCCCGGCCTCTGTCCTTTATGGCCAGAACAGTCCCGGCGGCATTATCAACTATGTGAGCAAGCGCCCAACTGGCGAAACGTTCCGGGAAATCGAAGTCAGTGCCGGTAGCTTCAACCGCTATCAGACCCAGTTTGATATGGGAGGTGTCTTCGACAAGGACGGCGTGCTGAGTTATCGGGTGACAGGCTTGTTTCGTGATGGTGAAACCGGTGTAGATTTTGTCAACGACGACCGCATCTTTATAGCGCCCTCGCTGAAGTGGCAGCCAGATGCCGACACCAGCCTGACGCTGCTTGCCACCTACCAACGTGACAAAACAGGCTGGGGTATCCAATTTCTACCCGCCGATGGCACTGTCTTTCCGGGGCTGAACGGCAAGCGTTTGCCGAACAGCCGCTTTGTTGGCGAACCGGGTTTCGATGAGTTTTCTCCAACACTTGCCATGGCCGGTTATGAGTTCGAGCATCGGATGAATGACACATGGCTCGTTCGGCAGAACCTTCGCTATTCTTATCTTAGCAATGATAAGCAGCTTGGCGTGTTCGGCGGCGGGGCCAATCCCAATCCTGATCTTTCTCCTGGCCTTGATCCTGACGGACATACCTACCACCGCTATGTCGACGCCGGGAGCTCAACGCTCGGCAATTTTTCGGTCGACAATCAGGCTCAGGCCGAGTTCGACACGGGGCCGCTTGCACACACGCTGCTGATGGGATTCGACTACCAGTACACTGATTACAAGGATTGGGGTGGCTCGGGAACAGTTGCACCGCTTGATGATATCTTTAATCCCGTCTACGGCGCCCCGGTGTCCGATATCATTTCTTACAAGGATACCAACACTCGCCAGTGGCAGGCCGGTCTCTACGCGCAAGATCAGATCAAGTATGATAATTGGGCGCTTACATTCGGCGGTCGACAGGATTGGACAAAAAGCACAATACTCGACAAGCTTTCGCACAGCGAAAGCGAGCAGTCTGATAGTGCATTCACGGGCCGGGTTGGCCTCGTTTATCTCTCCGACACCGGCCTTGCGCCCTATGTCAGTTATTCAACATCATTTTATCCGACATTGGGCACGGGAAGCGGCGGTGAAACCTTCAAGCCAGGGACCGGTGAGCAGTACGAGGTCGGTATCAAATATCAGCCAAAAGGCTGGAACAGCTTCGTAACCGTTGCTGCCTTTGATCTTACCCGTGAGAATGTCTCTCGCACTATTGGCAATGAGCGTTTCCAGACAGGAGAAATTCGCTCGCGGGGTATTGAAGTTGAAGGCGTTGCCAGCCTCGATTCCGGTTGGGATATAAAACTCGCTTACGCATATACAGATATGGAGATTCGCGATGATGGCGAAGGCACAGGTGGCAATATGCCTTCCGGCGTGCCGCGCCACCGAATGTCGCTGTGGGGCGACTATACGTTCAAAACTGGCGTGCTCGAAGGTTTCGGCGCCGGTGTTGGCGCCCGCTATATCGGATCAAGCTTTGGCGATGATGACAATTCTTTCAAGGTGCCGTCGGCAACACTGGTCGATGCCGCCATCCACTATGACTGGAAGAACATGAAATTCCAGCTCAATGCCAGCAACCTTTTCGATAAGCAATATGTTGCCTCCTGCTTCAATCGCACCTCCGGTTGCTTCTATGGAGAGGGCCGCAAGATTACGGGCTCGGTGAAGTATCGCTGGTGAACGGGACACGAACATATAACAAACGATCCATTTGCCTCAAATACCCAACACGACGGCAATGTATCGGAGGGCTTGCGGCAATGTTGGTTGCCCAAATTCCGGTCGCGCGTGCAGCAAATATGCCGCGAGTGGCTTGTCTTGAATGGGCCTCGGCCGAACTTGTCGTCTCGCTGGGTATCCAGCCTGTAGCGGTAGCCGATCTTAAAGGTTACCGTGACTGGGTTGTGGCACCCCGGCTGTCTGATGACTGTCTTGATTTAGGCTCCCGTGGTGAGCCCAATCTTGAGGTCTTGCTCAAGCTCAATCCTGATATGATCGTCAGCGCTCATGGCTACGGACTCGAGGGAGGTCCATTTGCGAAGATTGCACCGCTGCATACGGTAGCACTTTACGACGGCACCGGCGGGACACCATATGGTCAGGCCGAGAGCGAGACGCTGAGATTGGCCGAGAGGCTTGGTCGGCAAACGCAAGCGCATGAGGTGATTGAAAGCACGGCGGCTACGATTTCCAGGACCAAAAAGATGCTGGCGGACCAAGGCGGTAGTCCCCTCGCTGTGGTCAGCATGTTCGACGATCGGCATGTGCGTGTCTATGGCAGGTCGAGTCTTTTCCAGGACGTGCTGGATAGGCTTGGGCTTATCAATGCGTGGACCGGAGAAACCGGAAGTTGGGGGTTTTCGACGATGGGTATCGAGGAACTTGTGGCGATCGGTAACGCGCGGCTGATCTCGCTCGACCCGATTCCGCCGCATGTGAAGATCAGAATCGAACAAAGTACGCTGTGGAAGAGCCTCCCTTGCGTCAGGGCAGGCAATGTTACAACAATTCCTCCTGTCTGGCCGTTCGGCGGGCTGGCCGCGGCCGCCCGTTTCGCCACGCTGCTTGCGCAAACATGACGGTCATGCAACTGACAAAAACGACAACGCGGCGGAACACTGGAATATGGCTTCTTCCTTTGCTCGTTGGCATTCCCGCGTTCATCGCCGCATCCCTCACCATATCCGACCTTCTGCGACTGCTGCCCACCGAGTTCTGGTGGCGTGCGATCAGCAATGCCGACTTTACTGATCCCCGGCAGCTGCTTTACCGCCATGCTTTCCTGCCACGTCTTGCAATCAGCCTGTTGGTTGGGGCTGCACTCGGGCTTGCTGGCACGCTGTTCCAGCAAATCCTGCGCAATCCTCTTGCCGAACCGACAACAATTGGCACCAATGCAGGTGCCAGTGTCGCTTTAACTCTTGCGACCCTCTATGCGCCGTGGATGTTGGAACATGGACGGGAGTGGGTGGCTATCGCCGGTGGCACAATAAGTACACTGATCGTTTTCGCCTTGGCGTCGGGACGCGGTTTTTCTCCAATAAGGATCATTATCGGGGGGCTGATCGTCAGCCTCACCTTCAGTTCTGCAAGTGCCTTCTTGATGGCTGCCAATCGTGAATATTCCCAGGAATTGTACATTTGGCAGAGTGGATCACTTATACAGAATGGCGATGCCACGGCTTTTGCGCTGACACCCTGGTTGTTGGCGGGCGCGGCAGCGGCCTTCCTGCTGGTACGCCCATTACAAATCCTTGATCTGGCTGACGAGGGAGCGTCGAGCCTGGGCAACAACCCGACTTTGACGCGGATGACGGGATTGGTGGTTGCAGTGATTCTTAGCGCTATCGCCACAGCGGCTGTTGGTGTCATCAGCTTTGTGGCCTTGGCAGCGCCGGTTCTGACTCGGCTTGCCGGTGCGCGAACGCTGCATCAACGCATGATCTGGGCACCGCTTTTAGGCGCTTCCCTGCTTTGGCTGACTGATCGGGTTGTGCAGATATTGCCATTTTTGTCGGAAATTCCTGCCGGTACTGCAACAGCGTTTCTTGGTGCGCCGTTGCTGTTGCTGCTGCTACCGAAGTTGCGCATCGCACCACATAAAAACGGAGATGCGTCATCAGTGTTCCGCCGGCGCAATGCTTTGCCCTGGTTGTTGGCCGGCCTTTTAGTACTCGGTTTTTTCCTCTGTCTGACCCTTGCCGCTGGGCGTGATATTAATGGCTGGTATTGGGCTACATCCGATGAACTTGGCTATCTCTTGCCCCTCAGGGCGCCACGGGTTGTTGTGGCACTGTCGGCGGGTATTATGTTGGCGTTTGCAGGTGTACTAATCCAGCGCATGACTGGTAATCCAATCGCGGCACCTGAGGTGCTGGGCATTTCGGGCGGCGCCGCCCTCGGCGTGCTTTTGCTGTTTGTTTCAATGTCGAGTTTTAGTCGTCCGGCAATGTTCCTGGCTGGATTGGCGGGGGCGCTTGTTAGCCTGCTGCTGATTGCACCGATGGATTATCGAAAGGCGTTAGCCCCCGAGCGACTGCTACTCAGCGGTGTTGCCGTGGCAACAATGGCATCGGCGGCATCGGCGATCGTTTTGGCCAGCGGAGATCCGCGACTGGGTATATTGTTAGCCTGGTTATCCGGTTCGACCTACACGGCGACAGCAGATGATGCCATCATCGCTGGGATCATCACGGCTATTCTTGTGGGGATTGCACCGCTGACCGCGCGCTGGCTGGAGATATTGCCGCTAGGCATAGCCGCTGCGCGAGGAGTAGGTCTTGGGGCTAACCGTGTACGAATCATCCTGCTCGTTTTGATCGCAACATCAACAGCGGCGTCGACATTGATTATTGGACCGCTGAGCTTTGTTGGTTTGATGGCACCGCACATGGCACGCGTCCTCGGGTTTCAAAGGGCCTTGCCTCAGCTTGCCGCGGCGGGGCTCCTTGGCGGACTCCTGCTGATGCTTGCGGACTGGGCCGGCCGAATGCTTATCTTCCCGTGGCAGATTCCTGCCGGGCTTCTAGCTGCACTTGTGGGTGGTCCCTATTTTGTTGTGCTAATGAGAACGCGTCATTAGTGATATTGCACGGCCCCGACTGAAAATGTTTAGCCAATGACTTACAATTGGATATCGTTACATTTTACAGCGGTATATTATTGAGCGAAGTCGCTGATAGTGGCACGGGGCTTTAACAGCCCCGATCGATGACATATAGATCGATATGCATCCGCGAATATCTTCGACAACACTGGGGCGGTTTTTATCGTTCTTGTTGTGACATGATCGTGGGGGGTGAGGTGTATAACTGGCATAAATTACTATTGGCTGCTTGCATCGCTGTTTTGATAGGATTTGGCTATTTGGCCGGCTCCGACTACGAAACATCGGATATTAGTGGCAGGGCTTTTTCCACGGCACAGGAAGCGGCTCGTAGCGTTAAATAATCTGCATGCCCGCGGCAGATTTGCACATTTTCATCGGTTCTGTCGTTCCACAGGAAAGCACTATACAGTGCCATCGGTGCCAGAGTACTTGCTTGAATAACGAGACTATATTTTAACGGCAGTGGACGATACTATGAATTTAATTTGAATTTTGCCGGGTGCGCGTTCAGCATTCACTCTTTTGTAGGCAGTAGGGCTAAATGAACGAGTTTAAATCGGAACTGAGGCAGCCCATTACAGTACTTCTTATACAGCCAGACGTCATCTTGAATTTCTTCATTCGCGAATACCTAGAAGCGTCCGGTCTCAAAGTTTTTGATGTGGCCACCATGGAAGAAGCCATGGTCCTACTGAAAGCGCGCGCGGAGATAAGTGTCGTTATTGCGGAGTATGAATCAACAGGAAAAACCACAGACGAAAACTACATAACAATGATAGCTGCGCAGTTTCCGCAGCTGGCTCTCATTGTTACCGTTGAAGAAGCTATCATTCCGGCAGGTTTGCCACCGAGCGTGAGAGTAGTGGCTAAACCGTTCGACCCGAAAATTGTGAAAGAAATTCTGGAACATCTCTTGAGTAGGTCTGCGTCACAGGAAGAGAGGTCCTTTAATTCGCCAATGACTATCAAGAGCTTATAGTTTGCCGCTGATACGACGGCGGTAGCAAAATAATGATGCCAAGTTTTAAATGGATCCTTTACCGCTGCTCGAGATGTTGCAGAAAACTATTTTTGTTGCAAGTTATTGCTATAAAATCTCGAAAATGACGTTAGCGAAGGGAATGTCAGCCTCTCTCAATGTTCATAAGTAATTATATGTTTTATAGGTGTTTATGATGGCCGCAAAATCTTTGACGCAGCTTTTCTTAATCATTTCAACTCAGCGCTAACAATTTCCGACATTTACAACTTATGGTTTATATGATTTTTTCGGCTTGAAGTTGGCATGGAGAGTGTCACCGGCCTAAAGCGTCCGAACGCTGACAAGTTGGCGAACTTTACGATGCATTTAACCAAGACATTACAAATCAACGTTGCTCAATGAAGAGTTGCGTATCTCTTGTCCTTTCCGGCAAGGGTTTCGCATATCATTGAATACAAACTCCGGTGCATAGTATTACATGAATACGCCGATAATTTCTCATTCGCTTGTACAGCTCGACCTTTCGAATTCTTCTGGAATATTAACCGCAATTCCAGAGAGCGTCGGACCCAGATTTGAGACAGCCATTGGCGCAGTTATCAAAGCTACCAGATCAGCCGGCTCGATGAGTTTTCATACCAACGTGGATTTTGCCAGTATTATGCTTTCACCGTCGCCTGGCATGGAAGCTGCGTTTGCAAGTGACAGGACATATCAATTTAATGCGCCTGCGGGGGCTGTAGTCATTAATCCTGCGGAGATTGACCGAACCCTTCGCTGGTCAGGCATAAAAAAGAATGTTGCAGTGGCATTTGGACGGGCTGCCTATGCAGCCTTGGCAGCCACCGAACTTGACGGCAATAGTTGGGATCTCCGCCCTCCCAAATTTGGTCACGTTGATCTTAGAGCACTTCGCATTGGCACTGCGATGGCAAAGGAATTATCCAGCACCGCCGTCAATCCGGTGTATCTAGACGCTTTAATGACGGTGCTGGCCGTTCATATCATCCGAACTTACTCTGCACATAAAATTACAAAGCCAATGACGCAGGCGCGGCTAGCCGGACATCATGTGAAGCGCATTCGCGAATATATTCATCAAAATATGGCAGAAAATCTTACGATACTTTCGATGGCCAGGGTTGTTCAGTCTTCACCCAGTCACTTCATTCGTGCTTTTACGCTCACTCTCGGTATGCCTCCACATCAATATCTTACAAAGGTTCGTCTTGAGGAAGCGGAAACGTTGCTGACGCAAACCAATCTTCCAATCTTTGAAATTGCACATCGATCAGGATTTTCAAGCCAGAGTCATCTCACGAATACCATGAAACGGCTTAAAAATCTCACGCCCGGCCAGATTCGGGCCGCCGGTAATACCGGGTTCACCGAGTGAGATATTTGCTACCAGATACATCGAATTAGTTAGAAATATCTCATTCGAAAGGCTTATTTGCGCACGATTCTGCAATTGCGGCTTTTCTGTGTAATGACTTTGTTCAAAAATTGACCTGTCAATAGCTCATGGCGGCCATAATGGACCGCGAGGAATTTCGCTTTGCGATGGGGGGGCGTATGACAGATTTCTGCAATCATGATTCCAATTGGCTTTGCCAAAGATGAGTCTGATGCAGTCTCCTGACATCGAGGTTTTTGCTCCCAAAATCGAAGCGGTTTGGTCTGTGATTGATAAGCAGTATGCGGGCCGTATGAGCTCAGCAGAGCTTGATCATCTCTTCGCATGTTTTGTGCTGGGTCTCACCACACCCCGGTTTGGTGAGACCGAACCTGCTTCCCATTATCAAATCTGCCAGTCGCTGATTTCGATCAAGCTTCCGCCGGAGCGCACCGAGGCTGCGCTTCATGCTGTACCACAGGCTTCACAGCCATGGGTGGAAAGTGCCCGGCAACTCATCGAGAGCAAAGGCGCAACAATAGGAAGTGCGTTGCTGGATCGCGCGCAAAAAACTGAGGAAACTGCAGGCGAAAATGCGAATTCCAGTCCCCCGGAACGCCTGGTCAACAGCGAGGAAAAGCCATGATTGAATGCATGAATCGTTCTATTAAGCCTATGTCTCAACTCATACAAGCTGAAGACCAAAACTGGGTCAGATCCGGGGATCGGTCGCATCGTCGCCGGTTAATGGCAGTACTTCGCCTGGCGCATCGCGTTCTTGGCGTTCAGCGCAAGGGTCTAGGCCTTGGGACGTTGGGTGTAGGCGGCAATCTGCGTTCGACCACGGCGCTCGGCGCGCTGACGACGATCATCGCACTTGGCTTTTCCGGAGCTGCCCATGCGCAGTACCAAGCTGGCGGCGGTTCGGCGACAGGCGGCAACGCCGTCGCCATCGGTAACACTGCCACAGCGAATGGCAATAACAGCGTGGCGCTCGGCACCGCGAATTCCGCAACTGGTGATGCGACAATTGCTATCGGCTATTCGATGACTGTCAATGGCCTCAATTCGATCGGCATAGGTGTCTTCGCGGGCGCGAACGGCGTCAACGCTCTCGCCATCGGCGGCAACGCCCAGGCCACAGCGGATGGAGCAACCTCCATCGGCGTCAACTCCGTTGCGCGCGCCGGTGCAGCCGCCTTGGGCCTCAACGCCCGGGCGGACGGCGTGAACTCAACGGCGGTCGGTTATGTCAGCAGGGCAACCGGACTGCGCGCCACCGCGCTTGGGTTTGGGGCAACCGCTTCCGGACTGGATGCCATTGCCCAAGGCAATTCCGCTGTCGCAAGCAATCAGAACGCCATCGCCATTGGTTTCCAGGCGACCGCCACCGCAATCAACGCTGTCAATCTCGGCAACCGAACTGTTGCAGGAGGGGGCGCCCTTCAGGAGAGCGCCATTGCCATAGGCACGGACGTATTGGCATCTCAGGTCGATGCCACTGCGATTGGCCGCCAAAGCCGGGCGACGGGTACAAGTGCCACAGCAATGGGGCGGAACGCCAGCGCTTGGGGTAATCAGTCCATCGCGCTCGGCCTTGGTGCAATCGCAGGCGTTCAGGCCAACACGGCTCTGCCCAACAGCATTGCGATCGGCACCAATGCCGTTTCATCCGGCACCGCCGGTACCGCAATCGGCACTGCCGCAAATGCAACGGCCGATTTCGGCACAGCGCTCGGCAATCAGGCCCTCGCAAGTGGTGTCGGCGCTCTTGCGGCGGGTTCGGGAGCGCAGGCTACCGCCACCTCCACCACGGCGCTCGGCAACAATGCCACAGCGACTGCCTTGAATTCGATCGCGCTGGGACTGGGCGCAGCCGCCAGCGGAATCAATAGCGCGGCTCTCGGCGTCAGCGCGGTTGCCAATGGCCAGAATGCCGTGGCGCTCGGCATCGCCGCATCCGCATCAGGATTAAACTCTGTTTATCTCGGCGCGCGCACTGTTGGAGCAGGCGCCAGCGGGGCGAGTGCCATCGGCATCGGCACGGACGTGACCGCATCGCAGAATGACGCAATCGCGATGGGACGTGCAAGCCAGGCGACGGCAGCCAGCGCGATCGCCATGGGCAATACTGCAATAGCAACCTCTGACGACGCCGTCGCTATCGGCACCAGAGCCAATGCAGGCGGGGGCAAGTCGGTGGCTATCGGCGCGGACAATGTCGCTTATGGCGACGGCGCTGTGTCAATCGGCGATCCGAGCTATGCCAGCGGCACCGGCGCCTTCACCGGCGGCGCAAACAACATCGCTAATGCGGATGGCACGGCAAGCGCTACAGCAGCCAATATGGCCAATGGCGCGGTAGCAATCGGCAACAGTAACGTGGCGATTGGCCAGGGTTCGGTCGCACTGGGTAATACGAGCCGTGCAGGCGTGGCTGGTGCTGTCGCACTTGGTGATACAGCCGTCGCTAACAATGCAGACGATGTTGCATTGGGATCGGGCTCAGTCACCGACGTGGCGGTGGGGACCGCCAGTACCGTGATCGCAGGCACCACATATAACTTTGCCGGAACTGCAACTCCTTCCTCCACCGTAAGCATCGGCGCTGCTGGCGCAGAGCGCACACTCACCAATGTGGCTGCCGGTCGCATTAGTGCTGCTTCCACCGACGGCATCAACGGCTCGCAGCTATTTGCGACTAACCAGGCAGTCGAAAGTGTTGCCACGACGATCACCAACATCAACAACGGCGGCGGCATCAAATATTTCCATGCCAATTCGACGCTGCCCGACTCGCAGGCAATCGGCACGGATTCCGTCGCGATAGGTCCAAATGCCGTGGCTAATAATGCCGGTGACGTGGCGATAGGCCTCAATTCGGTAAGCGGCGTGACGACGGCAGTTGGCGGCACCACTATCGGCGGCGTGAACTATGCATTTGCCGGAGGCGCGCCGGCCGGTGCGCTCTCCGTCGGTTCCGCGGGCGCCGAACGCCAGGTGCAGAACGTCGCGGCGGGCCAGCTCTCCGGCGCCTCCACGGATGCCGTCAACGGTTCGCAGCTCTTCGCGACCAACCAGCAGGTAACGACCAATACGACCGACATCGCCAATCTCGGCGACTCCATCGGCGACATCGGCGATACGATCAACAATATCGCGGGCGATACCTCCACTGCCTATACTGACGCCAATGGCGACGGCATCCGCTATGTCCGCACCAATGACCGGACGCTGGCGGTGAGCGACTCGTCGGCCCAGGGGGTTGGTTCGACCGCCGTCGGCTACAATGCCACGGCGATTGCCGAAAGTTCGCTGGCACTTGGACGGGAGAGCCAGTCCACCATCCTCGGCGGTGTGGCCCTCGGCTCCGGGTCCGTCTCGGACCGTGCGCTGGCGCCTGCAACGGGCCAGATCGCGGCGGGTCCGACGAACTTCATCGAATACAACACTACCGACAAGTCGCTGCTCGGCGCGGTTTCGGTCGGCACGGCCACATCCTACCGCCAGATCACCAATGTCGCTGATGGTACGGACTCGCAGGACGCCGTGACAATACGCCAGCTCCAAGGCGCCATCGCTTCGGTTGCTGCAACGCCGTCCAAATATTTCCACGCCAATTCGGTCGCCGGCGACTCTCTCGCCGTCGGTGCGGAATCGATCGCCGTCGGCCCGACCACGGTTGTCAATGGCGATAATGGCGTCGGCATCGGCAATGGAGCGATCGTCGATCAAACGGCACCGGGTGGAACGGCCATCGGCCAGGGCGCGCATGTGCTCCTCGCCGACGGCATTGCGCTCGGCACCCAGGCCACGGCAGCCGGTATCCAGTCGGTTGCCCTCGGAGCCGGTGCCGACAGCAATCACATCAACAGCGTCGCCCTCGGCGCGCAGTCGGTGACGACTGTCGGAGCGCAGACCGGCTATACGGCTTTTGCGCTTGCGGCTCCGCAGACTTCCTTCGGCGAAGTCTCCATCGGCGGGGTGGGCACGGAACGCAAACTGACCAATCTCGCGGCCGGTTCCGCCGAAACGGATGCGGTCAATGTCAGCCAGCTGCGCGGTCTGGGCACGCAGATCACCAACAATCTCGGTGGCGGTGCCGTCGTCAATCCCGACGGCACGATCACCGGCCCGACCTATAATATCCAGGGCGGCAGCTATACGACCGTCTATGATGGGTTCACCGCCGTCGATGCAAGCATCACCAATCTCAACAACCAGATCAACAATGGCGGCGGCATCAAATATTTCCACGCCAATTCCACACTGGCCGATTCATCGGCAACGGGTACGGACAGCGTGGCGATTGGTCCGGAAAGCATCGCTACCGGCACCGACAGCCTCGCGGCCGGCCATGGCGCGGCAGCAACCGGCGTGGGCTCCGTGGCGCTCGGCGAAGGCGCTCAGGCGAACAATGCCAATGATGTCGCCCTCGGCTCTGGATCTGTCACGGAGACGGCTGTCGGAACCGCCGGCACCACCATTCGCGGCAAACAGTATGATTTTGCTGGAACGACGCCTGTGGGGACCGTCAGTGTCGGCGCTGACGGAGCGGAACGGACAATCACAAACGTAGCAGCGGGACGCATTGCTGCGGACAGTACAGATGCGATCAATGGATCGCAATTGCATGCTACCAACTCCGCGATCGAGGATTTGGAAGGCGGAATTGGTAGTATCAACAACAATGCCGTCTTTTACGATATCAAAGACGGCAAAAAAACAAATAATATCACCCTCCAAGGAGGTGATGTTAATGCACCGGTTGTCATTTCCAATGTTGGAAAAGGCGTTGCCGACAATGATGCCGTCAATGTCTCGCAGCTGAAGGAAAATGTGACCTACGCCATTAAGACATCGAACGACTATACAGATAGCGTCGCAACAACAACTTTGAATGAGGCCAATAGCTACACGGATCAGAAATTCGGGCAGCTCAATCAGGAGTTCGACTCGATCCGCGACGAAGCTCGCCAAGCCGCAGCCATCGGCCTCGCCGCTGCTTCATTGCGTTATGATGATAGGCCCGGAAAGGTCAGTGTGGCGGTGGGCGGCGGTTACTGGCGCGATGCCGGTGCTCTCGCCTTTGGCACAGGGTACACAAGCGAAAACGGCCGGGTACGTGCAAATCTCTCAGGTACTACGGCCGGCGGCCATTGGGGTGTGGGAGCCGGTCTCAGTTTCACGTTGAACTGAGGCAATGATGCTGCGACGTAGCTCATTCTGGCTCCTCGTTTCGCTGGCGCTCTCCAGCCTGTCCTGTCCGGTTGCGGCAGGGCAGGAGGCTAAGGCAGGCTTCCGGATCAAGCCTTCAGACGTGGTGCCGCCAGCCGATGTCAAGCTGGGCGACTATCAGCGGACCATACGGCCCTTCGAAAACTGGACATTGATCTGCGACGAGAAGGTCAAGGCTCGCCAGAGGGTCTGCAACGTCACACAGACCATCGAAAACCAGCTGGGGCAGGTCGCCTTCAGCTGGTCGCTCGCCGCAACGAAGGAAGGCAACCCATACATGATCGTGCGCACTGCGCCGATCGCGGATGCGGATGCGCCATTGGCGCTGGCCTTTGAGGGCCGCAAGGAACCGGTCAAGATACGGCTCGACGGCTGCAACCAGGCCGTCTGCGTTGGCATGCTGCCGGTTGGCCCGATCATGCGCGACCAGATATCGAAGAAGTCTTCCCCGACGATTTCCTATGCGACCAGAACAGGCAAAACAATCAGTTTGGTTGCGCCCTTAAGCGGCCTTTCCGCAGCCGTCGAGGCGATCAATTGAAAAGGTACCAGGAATGACCCAGCAATCGATCCATGACAGGATAATGTCGCGAAACACAAATGCCGAGGCGCCGGCCACCATCGCCGCTGTACCATCGCACAACTGGTGGAAGAAGGTTACGCTTTCGCTGCTCGGCATCGCGGCGCTCGGAGCCGCGGGCTATGGTGCGACGCGCTACGGCATTTTAGACATCGTCCTTTCACCCCCTGCCGTCGCCGATACGCCGCAGCCAGGCGCCAATACTGTGGAGTCACCGTTCCGACAACATGCCAAACAGGCGGGCCTGCTTGCCTGCTCGAATGTCTTTCCCGGCCTTGGAGCGCTGCTGACAGGCGGATCACAATATGGCGTCCAGTCGATCTGGAACAACGAGACCCCGGACCATCATGCAGTCCAGGCGCTTGTCGGCATGAACTACGCCACCGAAGGATATACCGGCATCGCGGCGGGTGTCGTCGTCGCGGCGCCGACCGGTTCGGATTGCGAAGGCTCGATGGTGCGGGTAGCGCCTTTCCCCGTGCCATGTGCGGACATGCCGGCCCGGCTGCCGCAGGGCAGCAAGCTCACCAACAATCTCGCTCAGGTCAGTGTCTATGAGCTGCCGAACAATGGCGGCAATGCGATGCTGCTGCCCAGCGGAAATAGCTGCGTTGTAATTTCCGTCGCCTCTGCGGCCGGAACAAATGGAGGCAAGCAATGAGATTTCGTATTGCCATCGGCGTCATTGGATCGCTGCTGATGTCGACGGCCCATCTGGTCGCGGCGGACCTGATCGTGCCCGAGGTGCCGGTTCCGGATGTCGAGGAGCGCGGCATTTGGGCGGCGATCGCCTATTCCGAGGCCGATGGGGTCCATGGCTTCTTCTGGGGCGCGGACAAGCGCCAAGAGGCTTCGGACATTGCGCTCGAACATTGCGAGAACGATGGCGGCAAAGATTGCGTTGTCGTCGAGGTTTTCCGCAACCATCGCCATTGGGACGATGACGACCATACCGGCTTTCCCTACAATCATTGTGGCGCGCTCGCGGTCGCCAAGGAGAAGAAGACCACCAGGATCTGGGGCGCGAAATCCGCTGTAACCCGCGATGAAGCCGTGGATGCCGCAATGCGTATTTGCGAAGCCGATGGCGCTAAATGCAAAATTCGCGAATGGGTTTGTACATGAGCCGGGGTCATCGTTCGGTATTACCGGTCAATCAGCATCGAGCCATTCGTTCAATTCAACCTCCGAACGCTCCAGTCCATTGTAATTGATCAGCTTGCGCATAAGGGCAACGGCAACTGCGCGCGCGCGCAGATTGAATCGCCCATCACGGCCGTCTCCGGATGTTTGATAAACCCCAAGCTTCTCGTAAAGTTGCTGAAGCCGGTTTTGCACGCTACGCAGTGAAATATTGCGACGAGCGGCTATTGCCCGGTCAGTCAGTCCTAAGGCGACATCAATGAGAATTTCGTACTCGATATCATTTACGCCTTTAGCCTGACCAAGGCTTTTTTGCTGCATTCCGCGCACCTCGCGATCAATGACACATTGTGCCTCGATGAAAATGCTGCGAAGTGCCAGCTTCAGGCGTTCCTCCGATGCAGATTTGAGCACATAGCCAAAGGCAGCGCCGTCCGGAACTATGCGAGCAACACCACGCACATAGGCTTCATCTGAATAATTGGACCAGAAAAGAATCCGCGTGTCGGGCCGCTCTTTCCAAATAGTGCGGGCTGCTTCGATGCCGTTTCTCGTCTGCATTTGAAGATCCATGACAATATGAGCTGACTTATGGTCGCGTGCCATTCTCTCGCCGATCATGCCGTTGTCAGCCTCAAAGATGGCTTTGCATTCCGGAAGGGCAGCATTGACCGCATCTCGCAGATAAGATCGATGGAGTGAGTCATCCTCAACGATTAGTATTTGCACCCCATTCTCCTTAAAATTCGCGATCAGGTACAGCGGCGGTTGGCAGATGAACGACGACTCGCGTTCCCACATTGTCCTGGTTGGGTCCGATCGAGAACTTTGCAGAAATCAGCCGGGCTCTTGTCTTCATGTTGTTGATACCACCGCCCGCGCGACGGCGCGTTTTTAGACCGCAGCCGTCATCCACGACTTCTATTGAGACGCCGTCGACCTGTTCCAGCAAGCGTACGACAATGTTATTCGCACGAGCATGGCGAATAACATTGTTGATCGCTTCCTGGGTGATGCGGAAGAGAGCGATAGAAACGGTCTGATCCAGCTGATCGATAACACCATTCGTCTCGTCGACCAGTTGCTGCCGAAGCCCGGAGCCACTGTCACGGATGGAGCGGTCCAGATGATTTTCTATAGCTTGGCTGAAACCAAAAAGCTGAAGAACCGAGGGTTTTGCCTCTTCTATAATTTGCCGCAGATCCTGCATGCTGTGCTGCAAACTTCGCGCAACCGATTCAAGTTCGTCACCGGACACGACCTGTTCGCTAGCCAGACGCTCCAACCAGCGCGCCAAGCGGGTGAGATCGGCCAATGTCTGATCATGCAAGTCCATGCCAATGCGTTGGCGCTCGCGCTCCAATGCCTCCGTAAGGTTCAGAGCGCCGAGACGCAGTGCCTCTTCCCGGACCCTTGCTTCAGCCTCCACGATCGCTGATTTTTGCGCTTGATCGGCAGCACGCAACGCAAAGAAATAGGCAGATAAAAGATCGGCGATGGATCGCGCATTGTCGACGTCTTCCATTGTATAGAAGTGTTTTTGATGGGAAGAACAGCTCAACGCTCCGATAATATCCCCTTCAACTTTGAGAGGGAGGTGGATGCGACTTCGCAACCCCTGTTCGAAGGCGGGTTGAATGAATGCGCCCTTGAAATTAAATCGTGCATCCGTCAGTGCGTCGTCGGTCAGCATAAAGGGTACCTCACCCCACAAGAGGGCGCGGATAGGGCTTTGGGAGACAAGTGCAGGCGGATGAGTTCCCCATGCCGTTTCTAGTCCGGTCTCATAGGCTGTGTGGTATTTTCCTCCATGCATAATAATGCAGACATCAAGATGATCGTGCGGGATGATATGAGCGATCTCTACTGCCACCGCGCGAATCGCGGAATGAAACTCCAGCTGACCCGCCAGCAACCGCGAAATTCCGATATAGTGATCAAGCAGTGCCGCTGGTGCCATCTTCAACATTCTGCATTCCCTCCCGAAAATGTATTCCTCCGTGGCCCACCGGCTATAGTGAACACCATATTCACTTACATAAAGCGCCAAGTCATATGAACTCGTCTTGCGTGATCCCGCATCTTTTTCGGCATATCCCGCAAAATGCCTGCCGTAAAACGCCTATACAAGCCCGACAACGTAACTCATCTTGCAGGATCAAAGGGAGAAGAATTCGACAGGAGGAGTTTCGATCAGAAGAAACGCTGATCGGGATCTGTTCGAAGAACTAGCTTAATCTGGGGAGAGAGAAATGAAAACTACCAATGTTCTTTTGGCGACGATAGCGCTCGTATGTACTGCAGTGCCAAATCTGGCAATTGCAGATACCTCGGCCAAGAAAATTGCCTTGTCAAACAATTATGCCGGCAATTCCTGGCGGCAGGCCATGCTGACGAGCTGGGCGAAAGTTGCTGGTGACGCGGCCAAAAGCGGTGTTGTTGCTGCAGCTGATCCATTCACGACTGCCGAAAATCAGGCGACGGAGCAAGCAGCACAAATTCAAAACATGATCTTGCAGGGCTACGATGCCATCGTCATCAATGCAGCATCGCCCACAGCACTAAATGGTGCCGTCAAGGAGGCATGTGATGCTGGCATCACGGTGGTTTCCTTTGATGGTATCGTAACGGAGCCGTGCGCCTGGCGCATTGCGGTAGACTTCAAGGAAATGGGTCGCAAGCAGGTCGAGTATCTTGCCAGTAAAATACCCAATGGCGGCAATCTCCTGGAAATTCGTGGTCTCGCTGGGGTTTCTGTCGATGATGAAATTTCAGCCGGGATTCACGAGGGTGTCAAACAATTCCCGCAATTCAAAATCGTTGGATCGGTGCATGGAGACTGGGCGCAGGATGTAGCCCAGCGTGCTGTTGCCGGTATTCTTCCAAGCCTGCCTGAGATCGTCGGTGTTGTCACACAAGGTGGCGACGGTTATGGAGCGGCACAGGCATTCGAGGCCGCTAAACGCCCTACGCCTGTGATTGTCATGGGCAATCGCCAGGATGAGCTTGTCTGGTGGAAAAAACAAAAGGATGCTGGCAATTATGAAACCATGTCGGTGTCGATTGCGCCCGGTGTGTCGACATTGGCATTCTGGGTCGCGCAGCAGATACTCGATGGTAAAGAAGTCAAGAAGGAATTGACCGTACCGTTCCTCCAGATAGATCAAGACGATCTGGAAGCCAGCTTGAAAACGACCCAAGAGGGCGGTGTCGCCAATGTGGAGTATTCGCTTGAGGACGCGCAAAAGGTAATTGCGTCAACCAAATAGATTTCGTCATACGATAAAACCAGCTCTGCCTGATTTTTATATCAGGCCGAGCCTTTCGCAGTATTGAGGATCCGCGTGACGAATACTAGACCGCAAGACGCTGTGATAGAAGTGAGGGATGCCAGAGTAAGCTTTGGTGCAGTCAAAGCCCTTGATGGTGTAACGCTTGCAATTCAGCCCGGTGAATGCGTTGGGCTGGTCGGCCATAACGGCGCGGGAAAATCCACCATCGTCAATGTCATTAATGGCGGTCTCACGCCGCATGAAGGACGCGTTGCGCTTGGCGGTAAGTTTATTGAAAAATATAATGTCAAGGTGGCCCGAGATCACGGGGTACGTTGCGTCTTTCAGGAACTGTCGCTTTGCCCCAACTTAACCGTTACCGAAAATACCCGTATCATGCATCGGAGCCTCGCAGGTTGGGGCTGGCGGAAAAAAGCAAGTACTGTCGTTCGCGCAAAGCTTGATGAGATTTTCCCCGGCCACCGCATTCCCGTTGGGGCGCTTGTTGGCGATTTAACCATTGCGGAAAGACAGATGGTGGAAATCGCTACGGCTTTTTCCGAAGTGATTCAAAAGGTAAGACTTATTATACTGGATGAACCCACGTCATCTCTTGACGCAGGGCTTGCCGCGCAATTGTTGGCATTCGTGCGCGCATTTGTCAAAACCGGTGGTTCGGTCATTTTCATATCGCATATCCTTGGCGAAATACTTTCAACCTGCGACCGGATCGTCGTTATGAAGGATGGCAAGGTGGTTGCAGCCAGACCGTCAGAAGGATGCACGGAACATAGTTTGGTCGAATCCATGGGCAGCGTGGTAAAAGGACCGTCCGCAAGGTCCATTCGAGACATCAACACCGGCGAACCTGTCCTTTCAGCGGCAAGGCGCGCAGGCAAAGGATTGCCACTCAAGGCGCATAGGGGCGAAATCATCGGATTGGCGGGCCTTGGCGGCCACGGCCAGACCGAAACTCTAATCGATATTTATCTCAAGCAGAGCGGCAATTGGGTGCGTGAGCGAGCACCAAAGGTCGCTTTTATCGCTGGGGACCGCCGCCTCAACGGTGTATTTCCTTTATGGAGCATCATCATGAATATGTCGATCGGTCATCTGTCAGACCTTTCAACAAAGGGTTTCATCCGACGGCAGGACGAAGCTAAGCTCGTCGAAAATTGGAAATCCAAGATCGAAATACGCACCAAAAATGTGGAAAACGGCATCCTGTCGCTATCGGGAGGTAACCAGCAAAAGGTGCTGTTTGCCCGTGCTCTTGCGACACGGGCGGACGCGGTGTTGATGGATGATCCGACTCGCGGTGTCGATATCGGGACCAAGCAGGAAGTCTATTCAATCTTGCGATCGGAAGCGGACAAGGGACGTACCTTCATATGGTATTCCACTGAGATGGATGAAATCTGTCTGTGTGACCGTGTTTACGTGTTCAACAGTGGTGTGATTGTTGCAGAATTGACCGGAGATCGGGTAACGGAGAAGAATATTCTTGCTGCGTCATTCAGGAGCGCGGCAGCATGACAAATTGGTTCACACGCGACGCCATTAGACTGCTGATTCCCGCGCTGTCGCTTACCCTTCTTCTACTTGTCATCTTTTACCTGCAGCCACGTGCAATGAGTTACAATGGATTAAATCTATTGTTCAATCTTGCTGTGCCGATCGCGCTAGCCACGATTGCTCAGATGCTTATCATGACAGTCAACGACCTCGATCTTTCCATGGGCGCCTTTGTCAGTTTTGTGGCGTGCGTTGTGGCTACGTTTCTCAATACAAACCCTTTTCTCGGTATTGCCATCCTGGCCGCAGCGATTCTTGCTTATGCCGCTCTTGGTGTTCTCATTCATGTGAGAAACCTTCCTTCTATCGTGGTTACGCTTGGTATGAGCTTTGTTTGGGGTGGGTTAGCAGTTCTAATTCTGCCTGCGCCTGGTGGACAGTCACCGGTTTGGTTGCGGGCATTGATGGTTTCCAAACCGCCTTTGGTGCCCTTGGCAATTATCGCCAGTATTCTCGTTGCTGTTTGCGCCCATTTTCTTATTATGCGCTCCTCACTCGGTGTTGTCTTGCGCGGGGTGGGCGGCAATTTTCGTTCCGTTGAAAGGGCAGGTTGGTCCATTGTACGCGCTCGCGCCATTATCTATGCGCTTGCAGCCTTCTTTGCCATTCTTGCCGGCTCGGCGCTCGTGGGTCTTACAACCTCAGCCGACGCCAATATTGCCCTACGATATACATTGCTCTCAATCGCTGGCGTTATTTTGGGCGGAGGCGAGTTCGTCGGTGGCAGGGTCTCTCCAATCGGGGCCGTTATTGGCGCGCTGACATTAACTCTGGCCGGTTCATTCCTGTCTTTTCTCAGAATATCGCCGGACTGGCAGATTGGCGCGCAAGGCATGATCCTGATTATTGTTCTGGCCCTTCGATTGTTGTTCAACCGGCTTGAACGGCGAGGAAAATCCGCATGATTTCGATTAAGCTCTTGCTGGAAAAGCCATGGATATGGTCCTTCGTCGCAGCGGCAATCGTCTGGTTTGTCACTATCATGTTCACTGGTGGAGCAAGCGCATATGGGCTCTCGCAAGCCGCGCTTACCTTTGCGGCATTTTCAATTATCGTCGGCATCGGCCAGATGTTTGTCATCACGCTCGGACCAGGCAATATTGATCTCAGCGTCCCGGCAACGATGACACTTTCAGGTACGATTGCATTAAAGCTCATGGGCGGCGCGGATTCCATGGTGGTGCCGGGTTTGCTCGTCGCCGTTGCAATCGGTGTCGCTGTTGGCGTGGGCAATTATGGTCTGATCAAATTACTGCGTATTCCACCAATCATTGCTACGCTGTCGATGAGTTTTATTGTGCAGTCGACGGCAATCTGGACCAATCGCGGACTGCGGATCAAACCACCGGCGATTCTTGCTGATTTTACCACATCCATGACGCTGGGTGTTCCTAACGTTGCCTGGATTGCGCTCGGTCTTTCCATCGTTGCCTATTGGCTTTTGCAGAAGTTGATTTACGGTCGGTGGGTTTCTGCCATCGGACAGAATATACTGGCGGCCCGCATGACCGGGATCCCGGTCGACGGCGTGCGCATTGTTACCTATGTTCTGTGCGCGGTTCTGGCCTCAGTATGTGGCTTCCTGCTAGCAAATTTTTCGGGTGGAGCCGCGCTCAATATGGGGTCGGAATATCTGCTGATGTCCATCGCCGTCGTCGTTATTGGTGGAACAGCAGTTGCTGGCGGAAACTCCAACGTTCCGGGCATATGGGGTGCCTCACTTTTCATGTTTCTCGTTGTTTCGATGCTCAACACCTACGGGTTTGACGCCGGCATTCGCCTGATCATGACCGGTATTATCATCATCGGCATTATCGTTCTTGCCGGTGGCCACAACTCTGAACAACGTTAAAACTGGTGTACCTGGAATGATCAATACAGCGCTTTATGAAGTTCATGATCAACGCTTTACCAGCCTTATTGTAGGTAGTGCGGTGCTTGAGGAACTGTACTCATCTTGCCGTTGGGCTGAAGGGCCAGTCTGGTTCAATGATAGCAACAGCCTTTTATGGAGCGACATCCCGAACCAACAAATGTTGCGGTGGATTCCTGAGGGTGGCGTTTCGGTTTTCCGGTCACCGTCCAATTTTACCAATGGCAATACACGGGACCGGGAAGGCCGCCTCATATCGTGCGAGCACGGCACGCGCCGTGTCACGCGCACGGAAGTGAACGGAACAATTACCGTTTTGGCCGACCGCTATCTCGGCAAGTGCCTTAATTCTCCCAATGATGTCGTTGTTCATTCGAATGGCTCTATATGGTTCAGCGATCCGACTTACGGAATACTCTCAGATTATGAGGGTTACAAATCTGAACCCGAACAATCGTCACGCAATGTTTATCGGCTCGATCCTGCGAGTGGTGACCTATCTGCCGTGGTGACAGATTTCCTCCAACCTAACGGTCTTGTTTTTTCGCCCGACGAAAGCTTGCTCTATGTGGCGGATTCCGGTGCAAGCCATACAGATGGCGCCCCAAGGCATATCCGCGTCTTCGATGTTGTGGACGGGAAGACCTTGAGCAACGGTCGCGTCTTTGCTCATATCGATAACGGCATTCCCGATGGCATCCGCGTTGATTTGAATGGGAATCTTTGGTCAAGCGCTGCTGATGGTGTTCACTGCTTTAGTAGTGACGGGACGCTGCTCGGCAAAATAAAGGTCCCACAGACAGTTTCAAACCTCACTTTCGGCGGGACGAGGCGTAATCGTTTGTTTATAACTGCAACGCAGTCGCTCTACTCAATCTATGTGACAACGACGGGCGCGCAACAGCCATAGCACGATTGAAATTGAAGATATTCAAACGGAGCTCTGTGCCGGATTTCGTTACTCCAAATCAGCAGGAGCGGTAGATCAATTTTACCGATCAACCGCACCTGACGTATGGATTCCCACTTGCTGCGTAACTCCTATTACAGGAGTAACTATCGCCGGTAGATATAGAAAATTCTGCTATTGATTCAGAATGGGGATACGATAGATCGCTCCATCACCCCACGTGGCCGTGAGCAAGGATGTACCGTCAGGTGCCACGACCAACCCGACCGGACTTCTCAGTCCATCGGCAACGACGCGTAATTTCCCTTCGGGCGATATTTCCTGAACGGTTGTTCCTCCATAGTCGACCACAAAGACACGGCCGGTCTTCGTCATTGCGACGCCAGGGCCGGGTGCGCCCAAAGCCTTACCTGTTTGAATGCGGGAACCGTCCGGGCGCACGAGCGTGATGTCACCGTCGATGTTGGAAACAACATAGCCGCCGTCCGGTGTTTGAACCGCCCCCACCGGCGTTCGCAAGCCCTCGATGATCGGCTCCAGTTGACCGTCGTCATTCACCGCGAGTATTTGATTGGTACGGCGATTGGCAATTAGAAGCTGTCCTGATCTGTCGAAGCCGATTCCGGCTGGTGTCGCAAGGCCTGTTACATATGTGCTTCGTTCTCCCGCTGGCGTGAAACGATAGATCTCGTTGCCGGAATAGGATGCAACATAGATAAATCCGTCGGGTGCGATCGTCAGCCCGGATGGACCGGAAATTCCATCAGCGAAGATTGTACGATTGCCGGCCGGGTCGACCCGGGAGACGCGTCCTGCTCCCCATTCTGCCACGAACAGGTTTCCTGTATCATCAAAAGCCATGCCGACTGGCGAACTGAACCCTTTCCAGAGCTCCACAGGTGCAGCTTTGTTTGCATAGGCGGAAGTTGCCGTTATCTGCAAAAGCAAAACAACTATGGCGAGAGGCGCCAAATAGCCAATTACAGAAGGGCGAATGAGCTTCATCATGCTGTGCGCTCCTGCGTTTTGGGGAAGCGTCGGGCGAATACTTCCTTGGCGGCGAACAACCCGTTAAGTGCTGCCGGGAAACCGGCATAGACGGCCATTTGCATGATGATTTCGGTAATTTCATCTCGGCTCAGTCCGACATTTAATCCGGCCTCGACGTGAACCTTCAATTGTGGACTGGCATTGCCCAGCGCCGTTAACGCGCCAATGGTGGCAATTTCGCGAGCGCGCAGATCAAGGCCAGGGCGGCTATATATGTCCCCGAAAGGAAATTCGAGAATATAGCGCGCAAAATCGGGGGCTATATCCGCCAAGGCAGCGATGACATTGTTTCCGGCTTCACCGTCGATCTCAGCGAGTGCGCGCTGTCCGCGTTCCAGTCGGCTTTCGCCGGCGTTCTGGGAGTGCTGTATCATGTTCCTTCATCCTCTGTTCCTTGCCGGCATATCCGGCAATCTTGGTGTCAAGGATAAGAAGGCAGGCTTGGAGATCGGTAACGTGGGCGCGAACGCGATCGCGATGCTGTTCCAACAGCTTGCAACGCTCCGCTTCTGTTTCGACACCCCGCTCCCGCAAAGCTGCGTAATGCAGCATGTCCCGGATCGTCATTCCAGTCATTTTCAAGCGACCAAGAAACTGAATCCAGATCAGGATTGTTGCGTCGTAGTCTCGTTGCTTCGATTGGTCTCTATCCGCATACGGAAGCAGCCCAATCCGCTCATAGTAACGGATAGTGTGGGCCGATAGTCCCGAACGCTTCGCCAGTTCGCCAATCTTCATTATTACCTTCTTCACCACGACGCATTGGAGGGTAGGGATTAGAGTATACTCTAAGTCAAGCGACGAAATGACGATTTTAAATATTGCGTTCAAACAATGATTCCAGCGCGATGTGAGCCTAGTCTCCGCCCCCGAGTCCGGGGTTTGTCTTTGCACCGGAGAGATATCTTTGGCTGAGAGCAGACCTGAGCGCGCCGGTCGTAGGCGTCGTCCCTTGAGGAGGGGCGACCACGCACATACTATCTTCCGGCAGCGATTGAGAAAGATTTACCAGTATCGGCGTTCAGTTCAGCCTCTACGTTCTTTTTAATCGCAATGCTTTTGGTAGTCTTGGAGTCATCAGCCATTCTTGCGGCGCGTACATATCAAGGATATCGCTCATGCCCAATCCAATTGTTGTTGGTCTCTCCGGCAACTTCAACCGCCCTTCCAAAACAAGATTGCTCGTCACAAACACGGTCAATCGGATCAGTCGGCAATATGGCCTGGCGGCTGAAATTTACGACCTGATCGATCTGGGAGACTCTCTTGGATCCGCCCGCCATGTCAGCGAGCTCAGTTCTGAAGCCGGAAAAATTCTCGACAGAATTATAGCGGCTGATATCCTTGTGGTAGGCACACCGACCTATAAGGGCAGCTATGCCGGGCTCTTTAAACATTTCGTCGATTTACTCGAGCCGCTTGCCCTGAAAGGCAAGCCAGTAGTGCTTACGGCCACTGGTGGTAGCGATCGGCATGCGCTAATCGTCGAACACCAGCTGCGACCCTTGTTTGGTTTCTTTATGGCTCATACGCTTCCGACTGGCGTCTTTGCTGTCGATCGCGACTTCCTCAATCATGAGATCATTTCAGAACATATCCACGCGCGGATCGACCAAGCGGTTGAAGAAGCACGGCCATTTATCGGCCAGTCAGTGGCCGTAACAACTCTCAGTGCGACGGGGTAGTTCTGAGCTTTCCCGTTTGAATGGAACACTGCATGGCGATCGTCGATCAATGGCCTGTTCGAGTGCGGGCCGAACGGCCATTACATTCTGTGATCGGGGGGCAATCGCGCAACGCATAACCTACCCTGTAATAAAAGCTGCCAACAGAAACACCCTGTTTGACTAGATTTTGTTGTTGGATTTCAGTCAGTTTGTAAAACCGATTGCTCAGAGAATCTTGCTCCAGTTCATGCCGTTTCAAGCTGATGAGGATCGCATTATTTCCCTGGAAATCTTTCGGCCGAAACCAATAATTGTACATCAGGCTATTTTTACCCAGGACGCCGCTGCCAACCGAACTTTTTATCGGGTCTTTTGACAGGCGATTATAGAAGGCGAGTTGGCTGGCAAGAAAGTATCTGTCCATGCCAATAAGGAGCACGGGTTTGCCGCTCTGATATTCAACCGCGTTTTGAATCAGTCCAACTTCATGCCCCAACTCCTGCCACGCTACGGGAAGGGTACGAATTGTCCCGATGGAATGGGTCATGGGCAATCCGATAGCCAGGTAATGCAGGCCCAACCCATAGATGACGAATGTCGAAGCTACCGTGGGAGCCCACAATCGCCGTAGCGTCACTGCAAACCGAGATCCGTCAGTAGATGGTTTGACGATTGCAGCAGAGATTGCCGGCACGATCGCGAGCCAGACTGGCCCTGTCCAGTTTAACTTGACGCTGTGAAAGAGGCTGAATGCAATGAAGACTGAAAGCGGAACCAGCGTATATGCTAAAACGAAGAAAGACCTGCGGATACGTATCAAACCCTTGCTTTTAATTCGAAATTCAAGATTTATGAGGGTGGAAATTGTCGCAACCAGCCCGAACGGAGTGAGCAGGATTGCGACGCTGCCTATCAAGGCGGGAAATGAAAAATTATACGGGCTCTCCAGCCGCCGCGTGCTCTGGAAAGCGAAGGAAACCCATTCATTTGTCGCGTTCCAAATGATCACGGGTGAGAAGAGTAGCACAGCAATAGCTGCCGCGATGTAGGGCTCTGGTCGTCGCATCCAATGCCGAGAGACAACGTCCAGGCACAGGAAGGCGAGGGTGGCAGGTCCGAGCAGAACAATCGTGTATTTGGAGAGCATTCCAAGACCAACACAGGCACCTACGCCAAACCATGCGCCACGTTTGTTACCCAAAAAAGATCGCTCCAAGAAATAAAGCGCTCCAGCCCAGGCGGCCGTAAGAGGTGCGTCGGGCATCATCATGATGCCGGTTGAAAAGAAAAACGGTAGCGTTGATATGAGAAGTAAGCTGACGAGCGCGGCAGATTTTCCAAACAGATTTCGTGTCAATAGAAAGACAAAGGTAGCTGTTGCGATCCACGCAACATAAGCGCCGATGCGTACACCAAATTCGGTGTTGCCAAATAGACTCGTGCCCAACCAGATCAACCAGGCGACCATTGGAGGGTGATCGAGATATCCAATGTCTAGGTGTTGCGCATAATTCCAATAATAAGCTTCTTCCGGGATGAGATCCACAACTCCGAGGAACGTCAGTCGAAGCATAAGGGCGTATCCCACAATGCCAATGGCGGCTACGCGCCATGAGATATCCGGTGCCAAACGGGATGTAGGGGATGGGTAAACAAAGAAAGCATTGCCGAGATAGTTTACAATTGCAGCAACTCCGATAGCGAGGATTAAACCGGCTAAAGGAGGCCAATCGAGGAGGTGAACGGCGCAGGCGATGATGCCGCCTCGTAGCGAGAAAGCCAGCAGGCAGATAGCCGCGAACCGGGCAAGGCGGGTCCAATCCTGCTTCACGCTTGGAGAAAAGGCCCAACGGGAATTGAGATTATAGTTGATAATTGCAGCGGCAGCGAAACTGATCGCGTGAGACTGGCCAAGACTAAAGCCGTAGGCAATCAAAACTTGGAACAGCAAGATATCTGCTGCGAACCCGATCAGCCCTACGCCTGCAAAACGCCCGGCGGTGCCAAACGAAATATTACCGCCTCCCAAGACCAGCAGACGGCGCATATAGCTGATCAAATGATTAAAGCCGATCTTCGATTGCCCTAAAGTTCGGTCATGGAAAATAATGGGTATCTCACTAACGCGCAAAGTATGCCCGCCAGCTGCGATGACTTCCAGTCCGATTTTGAAACCCGTAGCGTCGGGATCTACCGCTAAAAGATGTTCCTTTCGAACCGCGAAAAATCCGGACATTGGATCGCTTAATTCGGTAATCGGCCAAGCTAATGCGCCGCCAAGACGTGATAAAAGCCGACGTGATCCGGGCCAGCCCGGCGTGGCTCCGCCGGACACATAACGGCTGCCGACAACCATATCGCTCGTGCCTGCTACAATTGGACCGATCATATTGGCAATCTGATCTGGCGGGTGACTGAGATCAGCATCCATTACTACAATGATACTACCATTGGCCTCGCGTGATGCTGCCAATACGTCCCCCGCCAATCCTCGCATACCATCTCCGCAGATGAGCTTGACCGGATAGTCGGGCTCCCAAGCACGAACGCGCTCCAATGTCCCGTCTGTTGAACCGCCATCGGCGACAAGAATTTCATATATTGTATCAGCGGCAGGCTGGGAGGTAATCGCCGACAATATCAAGTCAATATTGTCGACTTCATTGAGTGTGGGAATGATAATAGAGACAGGTTGAATATGCTTCATGTTGTTTGGACTCAGTAAAGGACGGCAGACATGCTTCGTTGATCTTCCACTCCGTCACGGGAGCGATGCGAAACTTGGCGATGAGAATGATTTGACGCGGCGCGCTATTTTGATCCGAGCGGTGGCGCTGGATCTGCGCTAGATCGAGATTGCCCCGTGAAGCGCTGATATCTGCTGCGAAGTGGCTGTCTGGGATTTGTCATTTTTACTCACCATTTTTAGTCGCCACAGGGTGGCCTTTTGATGAGTATCCGGCTGGAAGCAGGCTTCTTTCGCGAGATTTTATTTAGATATATTTCATGATGTAGGGATTTGTTTCGGCTCGCAGACAGGTTTTATAGCCGAACAGTAGTTTCGTAGTCGCCAATCAGGAGGCGCCGAAAACAATTGTGTGATACCAAGATTATTTTAGCAGCAAGTGGCGACAAGTTACTGGAAGCTACGAGAAGCTTGTGTCTGATACTGTCTGATACATCGCACGCAGGCGACGTTGTTTTGAATCGAAAACATGATTATTTTCAAATTTTCCCGGATCACATGGCAGACTTATGTGAGCGACCAAGCCAGACGTACTCTTATTCTTCAGAAAAATGGAACCGCCATGACCTTTGACAATATCCTGCACAATTGAAAGGCCGAGACCAAACCCACTCGTAGAACGAGCGGGACTGACTTTGAAGAATGGTTCGAACACTGTGGTTTGAAGCTCCACCGGTAGCCCAGGACCATCATCCGAAACCTCGATTGCCAAAGCACCATCTCCTGATGACACAAGTGACACAACAACATGCGTGCCAAACTTGGTCCCATTGTCTACCAGGTTGGTAATGGCGCGGCTTAAAGCGCGAGGCTTGCAGAGATAGGCCAGACGGTCTGGGCCTGAATAGCTTACATTGAAGCCCACATCAGCGAAATCAGAACAGACGGTACTGAGAAGGCTGGGCAAGTCTGAGCGCAACGGCGCTTCGGAAGATACTTCCTTGCTCAGATAGGTGAGGGTTTCCCTCATCATCCCATTGATCGTGGCGATATCATTTAACATCAATTCACGCAAAGCGCCGTCTTTTGAGCGCTCGACGCGAAGCCGCAACCGAGTGAGCGGGGTTCTGAGGTCATGGCCAATGGCGCGCAGCATCCGGGTTCGGTCATTCATCATGCTGCGCAACCGGCTACGCATGTCATTCAGAGCACGGGCCAGTGCAACAACTTCTTGTGCACCGCGCTCTTCGAAAGGTCGATCAGGACCCTCTTCTGCGCTTAATACCAAAGCGGCCGCGGAAAAACGCGACAAGGGAGCGACGATCATACATCCGGCATAAAAAGCCAGAAGGATTACCGGCACCACAATTGCCAAAACTTTCAAAACAGAATTGAAACGCGTTTCCAGCGACCAGAATTCTTTTGGTTCCGGGCGGATTGCAAAGGCTAAGGATTCAGTGGGAGTTATTTTGACCAGCAGGACATTGTTCACGTCTGACGATCTCAGCGCCGTGGGAAACTTGCCTGTCAGCGCGTCGCGGACTCGCGTGCCAAGACCGTTTGTCTGATCCACGTTTGAGGCTGCTTTTTCAAACTCAGCATTGCTAACTTTTTCGACTGGTATGTCGCTGTTGGCTGTCACCTGCAAAACTATATTGCGGTTCTCGGGAGTTTTTGCTGCCAGAAACTGATTTACCACAGTTTCGATTCTGATAGCGGTTGAACGGTGATAAGGAACTGAATCGTCAAACACCAGGGGCTCTGTAACGACCCCCATCGCGCAAGCAATCAAAATAGGTGCAATTGCCAGCGCGATGATCTGTCCGCGAATGGTGTCGAGATTGGACGATTGCAGCATCATACACGCTCCACTTTTGGCGTGAAAAGATAACCGGCAAGCCGGACCGTTTTTATGAGAGTAGGCTCTCGAACATTTGGCTCTATTTTTTGCCTCACCCTGCTGACATGAACGTCGATACTGCGCTCGACAGGGCCTGCGGCACCGGCATGCGTCAAACTCAAGAGTTGTTCGCGGGTAAGCACCTTGCCGGGATTCCGGCAAAATGCGAGCAGCACGTCAAATTCTGCCGTTGTCATTGAGATGTGGACCCCATTGGGATCACGTACCCGCCGCAATATCGGGTCAATCCGCCATCCTTCAAATTGCAAGGGGTCCTGTGTTTGGGGGCTTGCAGAAGTGTACGACGAGCGTCGAAGCAGGCTTTTAATCCGCGCCAGAAGTTCGCGCGAGTTGAATGGTTTGGTAATATAGTCGTCAGCGCCCAATTCAAGGCCAACGATACGATCAATATCATCACTGAGGGCCGTTAGCATTATGATGGGAGTTGTCGCCTGTGCACGCAGTCTGCGACAAATACTGAAACCGTCCTCACCGGGGAGCATAACATCCAGAATAATAAGATCGAATGATTGCTCGCGAAGCAAAACTTCCATTTCCGCCGCAGAACCCGTGGCAACAGCGTTAAAGCCATTGTCCAACAAGGTTTCTATGACCATGTTCGCGATCTCGGGGTCATCTTCCACGAGAAGCACTCTTGCAGACTGATCCAAGACTGTCACACGCATGTGAATATTCATTCCCCAGCCCCCAAAACCATAATTCGGTGTGAGGGTAAATAATGTCCCATGAATGGCGTTATGGTGTCATTCGGAGCCACATTTGGTTGCGTTGAAAATTAGGATGGAAATCATGTCGACGCGCGAGCCTCGGAACCGTGACATTGAATAATTTTGTCATCTCTGGACTAGAATTTATAGCCAAGCATCAGCATCGCTGACGGTTGGAATGCATCTTGTACGATTGGACTGTCTGCCGCGTCACCGACTAGATAACCCACGCCTATCTGCCCTTGGATGAGCCAACTTTTCTCCGTGACATAAGTAACGGAGGCTTCAAAGTCGACACGTTTGAAACCTGCGCCTGCATCATATGCGGCAAGACCCGATCGGGCTGACTGCGCTGAGGTCACCCCGAAATATGATTCCATATGATTGGCATCAGCCCAGGTCGCTGAGGCGCCAGCCGAGAAAAGGAATTGCTTGTAGGAGTGCGAGACACTTGCGCCAACTGTTCCTACCAGACCATCGCTACCTCCGATTGTTTTATCGAAAGATGTAAACAGTTCAACAGGCCCTAGCTCGTACGCCAACTTTCCGCCAATTACGGCTCCGGCATCGACGTCGCCCAGCCCTTTCAGATGATCGCTGTCATCTTCCTGTCGGCCTGCCTCATATCCGATCTTTGCCGTGAAGTTAAAGTTTTGATAGCGGTAAATGTCGATGGATATTCCGCGGGGATCGACGGTCACATGCTCGCCAAAGGTTGCTGAAAACATTGGAAAGGGCTGAACTTCAAACTCATCCGACCCTTCAAATTTCGGCGCATAGATACCACCTGCGCCGATTACAACATTCCATTTGTTAAGGCGATCCTTGACTTTCTCGAAGCGACTTGGATTGATACGTTCCGGGCTGACTTCGTCGAAGGTTTCGGCTGCTGCCTGCAACGGACACAAGCTGATAATACCCATCACGGCGACCGAGAGTGTCAGTCGAATGTCAGAATAAACTTCTTTGGTGATTGGCATACAAAACTGCTCCTGAGATTTCAGAGGGGTATTGCCCAACTCGCGGCCGTCTGCCCTCATTCATCAGGAATACCCCATTTGGTATTTTCAGGGATTTTGTAATGTTAAGAAATGTTGCGCAAATATGGGCTTCATGTGGCAACTTTTGCAGCTCTTGAAGCCATCTTGGTGAAATGCGACGGTAGCATAAACGGTAAAGCGCGTGCGACAGTCGCCTTCATCAGTGCAGCCATTGCGGAACTGGCGATTATCGCAATGGCCGGTTATATTACTGTGAGAGCCCGGATTTATCGTGATCCATACTGCCTGACTTGCACTGGTAATATCCCGATGCGCATGATTTGGCGGCGGGGTCGAGATTAACCTTCCTGGGAGTCCAGGAATTGTAAGTTCCGCATCCCGCAGCAACCAACGCACCTAAAATCGCTGCGGCTGTAATTAGTTTTCTCATAATTGTCTCCCGATCGGCCCGCTGCCGCGATCCCGCATAACAATAGATTTGTTTGTAGTCGAGTCCCGACTTCAAGGTTGGAAGGCAAGCCTGAACCTCTCAGGCTCCTGGGAGGCAAACTTGTTAGCGAGGTTTTGGCTAATGCTGACAAGTCTGTCGGCGAATGTTTACTAGGCGATGCTCCGACGTGTGGCTACTGTTATGGGGTACTCAGCCATGCGGCTACATAGATCGGGTCGAAAAGGAGCAGTTAAGGCGTAGTTGTATTGAAGATATTCAGAGAATTGTTCAGTTCCTTCATTAGACAAGCGAAAGTTTGATCACGGAACTGGTCACCGCTTGAATCATTGGAAAGAACGGAAACCCCGTGAGGCAGTCATGTTTGATTTTGTACGTGCCCGTAAGCGGATGGTCGATGCGGATATCGCGGGCCGAGATATAAGTTCACATCATGTATTGCAGGCCATGCAAAAAGTCCCACGCGAGGAATTCGTAGATGCTTGGCTTAAGGAAAGCGCCTATGAAGATAGGCCGTTACCGATCGCGGAGGGACAAACCATCTCGCAGCCATACATCGTTGCTTTGATGCTTGAGGCTGCAGACATCAAGCCGGAAAGCCGCGTGCTCGAAATTGGCGCCGGCTCAGGATATGCTGCCGCAGTTATGAGTAGAATTGCGGAACAGGTCTACACAATAGAACGGCATGCGGTGTTGGGCGAGGCAGCCCGAAAGTGCTTCAAAAAACTTGGCTATAGCAATATTCAGCTCAGAATTGATGATGGGACAAAAGGGTGGCCAGAAGCTAGGCCGTTCGATGCGATAATTGTTGCAGCCAGCGGACAGAGCGCGCCACAAGCCTTGAAAGAACAATTGAAGATAGGCGGCAGACTCATCATTCCGCTCGGCGGCGAATTTCAGCCTCAGGAGCTTGTTAGGATGACCCGTATCAGCTTCGATCAATTCGAAGAAGAGTCTCTTGGGGCTGTCAGGTTCGTGCCGCTATTGGGAGAGCAGGATAGACCGAAAGCACCGTGACGTGAAGCAGACCCGTGCATGCGCGCATCCTTGGGAATTCTATAATGCGAGTGAACGGCCCGAATTAGGAATACCGGGAATGCTGAATCGAACGCGTCGCGGGAACTTGTTATAACCGGTCAACGTTCACATATCACTTCCATTGTATGCGAGCGCCGAATGTCGAAACCTGATGATAGTCCCCTTAAACAATCCCATATGCCCCTCAAACATGGCGCGAGTATATTACCCTCAGTAAAAATCGACAGTTACAATCTTCGCATCCGCGATAAAGACGGATTTATTGGCGACAAAGCAAACAAGGCGGCGTTTCTGGAGAAAGTTGATTACTGGCGCAAACAGGTTGACGGTCATGCAGCCGCAAAGCGGCTCAAAATGTCGGACATCTCCAAAACCGGTATCGATAAGATACTCGCCGGTGACGACAAATTAGCTCAGGCGATCATCTGGTCGGCCATTCATGATTTCGCAATCGACTTGTCCGATGTAATCAACCGGTTTCTCAAGGAGAAAAAATGGGAAAAAACCGAACGGATTGCCGTTGGAGGGGGGCTTAGCGAAAGTGCAGCCGGACAATTTGCCATTGCCGAAGCGATGCTGCGACTAAATTCCTTGGGTAGGAAAATCGAATTGAGACCGATCGAACATCTGCCTGACGAGGCGGGCCTGATTGGTGCCGTCCATCTCGTGCCTACGTGGATGCTGAAGGGTCACGATGCCATGGTTGGTGTCGACATAGGAGGTACAAATATCAGAGCAGGAATAGTCACATGGGAGACGCGAAAGAAAAGCCCGAACATCGCGAAAGCAGAGGTTTGGAAGATGGACCTCTGGCGGCATGGTGACGAAGAACCATCCCGTGGCAAAGCACTAAAGCGTTTGGTTAAAATGATAAAGGCTTTACTGGAGGATGCTGAAAAAGAGAAAATTATTGTCGCTCCCATTATTGGAATTGCTTGCCCTGGACTCATCGAAAGCGATGGGTCCATCACCTCGGGCGGTCAAAATCTGCCGGGTAACTGGGAGGGAGAATCTTTCAACTTGGCGCGGGAAATTACCAGTTCGATTCCAGCAATCCAGGGCAAGGACACGTTCGTGGTAATCCATAATGATGCAGTCGTTCAGGGGCTTTCCCAGATACCGTTCATGAAGGATGTCCGCCATTGGGGAATCCTGACGATTGGAACGGGGCTTGGCAATGCAAAATTCACGCCCAACCCATGATCAATTCAAGTTCGGTTTGCCTGCAGAAGCTTGGCCTGGATTTCATGCCCAAGGGAGAGCTCTTCGGAAGATAAGGCTGCCGGTGTAGCAGCAAGATGCCAACCTAGTGCCAGGTCGATCACCATCGCCATGCTCTCGAGATCGGAGCGACTGAGTGGGATGGAGCGCTCGGCAGTGCCGTCACCGATTATGGGCAGCAGCTTAAGCGCTCGAATATGTCGAGGATCGTCGCTGTTGGCGAGCCGATGTGCTGCTTCAGTATATAATCTATTGAGCAAGACGTACTGCGCTTGGTCCAAATTCAATACAGGCATGAAGTCCTCCACTTCATCCAACGAACAAGACAATCTAATGTTCCGTACTCGCTGTCGCTGGCTATTGCAGTGGTAAGCCCGATCTATCAGTAGTAGTCGTTTACGGGGCGTCGATACTTCAGCCATCGTAGATGTTATCCCGCTGTGTCTATGGCTGAAAGCCCGTCACGCTCCTGTGTCAGTTTCACTTGCTGAAACCGGTCTGGATTCGGGCGATTTTATGTGGGAACTGCGAGTTCTAATTCATCCAGAGCCCTCCATATAGAGCAGCTTTATCGGGCTTATCGTAAATCAGTACCAGTGGCGTACCGCAGGAAAACAAAGCCTCTCGTTGCGAAAAGGGGAGGATCGGCACTGTTTGGGTTGCGCTGACACCCAATGGAGATTGTCTGCTTTAACCCAATTGAGAACAGCGAGTGCACTTCCGGTTGCACGACGGCACATGTCGCAATGACATAAGTGGGTGCGTTCGATTGCAACAACGTGATATCCCGCCGAGACTGTAAATTTCCCGCTTGGCCGGTCATATGCCAATGCTATCAAGAGGCGCCCATGCAGTTGCATGGGCGCCTCTGATTTTACTGCGATATGTACACAACTTTGCGATCTTTGGTCGATACGATTATCGGCCGTTTATCGACATAGACGTAACTATAGTCTGGGGCATCCGGAATGGGTACAAGCTCGACATCCTCTGGGATAGCGGCGCCCATAGTCAGGTCTTCTTCAACCACGATGGGGTCGGTCGGATGTGCGATCACATAATCACGCGCAGTCTGGGGCACTTCCACAATAACCGTATCTTGCGCAAATAGCGGACTGGTACTCAACAGCAGGGCAGAAATCTTTACTATAATTGTGCGTTTCATGGTCTTCCTCCTTTTGCTCTCCCTTCGAATTGGAAAACAACTCACATGAGGGAAGGTTCCACCTGTCGGAACGCGGCAGGAGGTTGACGTCGTACGACTATGAAAGTTCAGTAAGAGCCGTTAGGTGCTGTGCAATATTCGGGCGGCTTTGACGGCAGCAGTGGCACGGTTTTCGACGCCCATTTTGATATAGACTTGTTCCAGGTGTTTGTTGACAGTCCTGGCGCTCAATCCGAGAATATCACCAATGTCTCGATTTGATTTGCCCTTTGCAATCCATAAAAGAACCTCAGCTTCCCGTGCAGTCAATCCGAAGTGCTGGCGCAGCAGTTCCTCTGGGCTGGCCTGATTGGCGAGGGTTAGTCGGAACAAATATTCATCAGAGGTGAGGGCACCAAGATAGCTCAACTGCAGTCCCCCTTGCTCTCCGGGGATTGTAATGGGGTTGCCGTCTTTGTGACTTTGTTGCCTGGTCAGCCATGCCGCGACGCTCACCGAAAGTGCCTTATAACCGGCTTGTGTGCTGCCCATGGTCAGCTCTATCAGGTGGTTTGCCTGCGGAGTGGACCAGCGCAGTTGGCCATCTTTTCCAATTGCAAGAAGGTGGCGACCCGCGGCATCCAGCGCTATGCGCGCATTTTGGGCGGCGCGAGCATTGGCAAGGTGAACTCTGATCCTTGCCTGTAGTTCATCAATATTGATCGGCTTTGTCAGATAGTCCACGCCACCGGACTCAAGTGCATGGACGATGTGCTGGGTCTCGGAAAGACCTGTCATGAAAATAACCGGCACCTGGGTAACCGAAGCTGTGGTTTTGATTCGGGTGCAGGTTTCAAACCCGTCCATCTCCGGCATTATCGCATCCATCAAGATGATATCGGGTGTTATACGTTCGACAACATTGAGTGCGGCGTGCCCCGACGTTGCAATCAAAACAGAAAAACCCGATTGCTCCAGCGCGTCCGTCAGAAACCCAAGGGTTTGCGGCGAGTCGTCGACAATCAGGACAATATCGCGCGGATTGGTTGGCTCACTCACCTCTGATCGCCTCTTCCTGATTTTCGAATGTGCGAAGGAAACGGTCATATCCTGCCAGATCGAACATTTGAACGAATTGCCCCAGTGCCTCGGTAAACGCCCGGTTGTCTTCGATTTTCGCCAACTCGGCAATCTTTGTCTCAATGCCGCGGATGTACCCAATCTCGCCAAGATTGATCAATTCACGCACATGCGTTTCACCGGGACTGACCAGTTTACGCGGCATGAGCGATGGGGGCGATGTCGCATCAGCGTAAACCCACTCCAGGCCCAGAAGCTGTGCGATCTTGTTTTGAAGCTGCCGAAGGTCAAAAGGTTTTGCGAGTGTGTCATTGTGGCCAGTTGGCCCGCCTGTGGGCGCTGCATCGCCTATATTGGCTGAAAGCATAATAATAGGCGAAAGCTCGCCAGCTTCACGCAGTCGTCTTACCAATTGCCAACCATCCATTTGCGGCATGGAAATATCAATCAGGAACAGGTCAGGGACGACCCCCTCGATAAGAGTAAGGCATTCTGGTCCGCTGGCAGCAGTTAACACGATGAAATCGAGGGGAACGAGAATCTCTCGCACCAATTCACGATGATCTTCATTATCGTCGACAACAACGATGGTGCGACGCTGTCCGGTGTAGCTGCGAATTTTTCGTGGCAAGGGCTGCTGTTGATGCGGGTGTGTTATGGCAGAAAGCATTAGCCTGATCCTGAACGTAGATCCTTGCCCATAGGTACTGGAAACCAAAATCTCGCCGCCCAACGTTTCGGTTAACAGACGTGTGATTGTGAGGCCAAGGCCGAGGCCTGGCATTGGTTGAATGTTCTCGGCCTCTCCTCGCTGAAAGGGCTCGAAGATACGCGGAAGATCTGAGTCTGAAATTCCTCGACCGGTATCCAAAATCGTAAATGTTGCGACCTGACTGCGGTAGGTCACATCGAATAGGACACTGCCGCTTGTCGTAAATTTGATCGCATTGGACAAGAGATTAACGAGGATTTGCCGAAGGCGCTTTTCGTCCGTCCGGACATAGGGCGGCAAATTGCTTGAACGTTTATGCTTGAAGATGAGTTGTTTGGCATCGGCCTGTGGTTGAAACATCTGCACGATCTGGTCCAGAAAGTCGCTAAGATTGATCTCGTTGGAAAAGACCTGCAACCGGCCGGCTTCGATGCGTGAGATGTCGAGTAGTCCGTCAATGAGGCCTGACAAATGATCGGCGCTTCGCTTGATAACGCGAATTGCGGACTGGCGTGGAGCAGGGATTGTTTCGTCTCGTTCCAGTATTTGTGCGTAGCCAAGCACGGCGTTCAAGGGGGTGCGCAGTTCGTGACTCAGACCGATCACATACCTGCTTTTTGCGCGGTTGGCGGCCTCGGCCGCGTCCTTTGCGTCCTGAAGAGCGGCGTCCGTTTTCTTATGAGCGGCTATTTCCTTTAACAGAAGGGTATTCTGACGCGAAGACTCTTCCTCAGCAACAACACGGCTGTCATGTGCCAGCACATAGAACCAACAGGCAATTCCTGTTACGACTGCAAATACAAAAAATACGATCAACAGCGTTCGGTCTACAACGCCCGACGTTTCAGATGGCCCTCCCGCCTGATGGGCTATCATGGTGAGAATTATGCCGATTGCCGTTAGAGCGATGATAACAGAGATTCCGTACCGTCCCAGTCGCGATGCAAGTGCCTGGATGATGCGTTGCGGCAAAAAAGAGCGAGCCACGATAGCGACCTGTGCGTTGAAATTTGCGTTAGGTTTGCACATGTCGTGGCAGCGGCTGTCGAGGGAGCAGCAAAGCGAGCAGATCGGAGCGCTATAGGCGGGACACCAAGCCATGTCCTCAGGTTCAAAATCGTGCTCGCAAATCGAGCATTTGAGTGTCTGCAGTGTTTTCCAAGCCCGCCGAGGCTTCCGCACCAGATAGTATTTTCCCTTGGTCTGCCACGCGAGCAGTGGCGAGACAATGAAAGCTACAACAAGCGCTATGAATGGTGCGAGCGCGGAGGCCATTTCACCGAAGAAACCGAAATGCGCGATCAGCGATATCATTGTCGCCGCAGCCATCGTTCCGAGGCCCACCGGGTTAATATCGTAAAGATGAGCACGCTTGAATTCTATGCCGGGCGGGGCCAGTCCTAGTCTTTTATTGACAAAAAGGTCAGCAGATATGGCGCAAAGCCAAGCCATGGCAATAAGCGAAAAAATACCTAAGGTTTCTTCGAGCAATCTGTAAATGCCAAGTTCCATCAGCAAAAGCGCAATTGCAACATTGAACAGCAGCCAAACCACGCGACCGGGATGACTATGCGTGAGCCGGGAAAAGAAGTTCGACCAGGCCAATGAACCCGCATAGGCGTTCATCACGTTGATTTTAAGCTGCGATACCACCACAAAACCAACCATCAGCATCATCGCTAAAGTATCGGAATGCGTGACGTAACCGAATGCAGTCAGATACATTTGTGAAGGGTCTGACGCGCGATCGACCGACACGCCGCTGCTAAGTGTGAGCACCACGAGAAACGATCCGGCGAGAAGTTTCGGGGCACCGACTAGGACCCAGCCCGGACCGGCAAGAAATACCGCAATGCGATGTCGCAGTTTTCGCTGCCCTTTGGGCGGCAAAAAGCGCAGAAAGTCAACTTGCTCGCCGATTTGAGCCATCAGAGCCAAGATTACTGCACTGGCTGCACCGAACTGCGCCAGCACAAAAGGGGCGCTTGTTCCAGGAATTGCGACCGGCACATCGACACCTGAAAAAGCCCGCCAAAGATCAAATTTTTCCCAATCCACGAAAGCAATTACGACGAAAGGGAGGATGTTCAAAATGATCCAGAAAGGTTGTGTAATCAGCTGAAACTTGCTGATCATCCGAACGCCGTAGGTGACCAGAGGAACCACAACCACGGCGCTGATAATATACCCAATCCACAAAGGAATTCCGAAAGCCAACTCCAGAGCACCGGACATGATCGACGCTTCGATAGCAAAGAGCAGGAAGGTGAACGTTGCATATATCAAAGAGGTGATTGTTGATCCGATGTAACCAAAGCTTGCCCCACGGGTCAGAAGGTCGATATCGACACCGTGGCGGATGGCGTAACGGCTTATTGGCAGCCCCACACAAAGCATGACGAGGCAGGCAACAGCGATCGCAGCTACAGCATTGGTGGTGCCGTAGGATAACGTGACGGCGCCGCCGATAGCCTCCAGCGCGAGAAATGAAATTGCGCCAATTGCTGTTTGGGCAATGCGTTGCGATGAATAACGGCGAGCGCTCTTCGCAGTAAAGCGAAGGGCGTAATCTTCCAAGGTCTGATCCGCTACCCAGCGATTATAGTCGCGTCTGATAGGAACGATGCGTTGGCGCGCAACCATTCGCCCTGTTTTCCCCGTGCAATGGTCCGACGTGTAAATCCTAGCGCCGACCGGATGGTGTTTTTCTTACTTAAACACCGGATGCGATACGGAAGAAAGCACTGATCTGCCAACTTAGGTCATCGTCTCTACGTCGTTTAACGTATGTGGGATCGTTGTTGGCTAGCGGATAGTCCCTAAACGCAGCGGATTTGTTCTGCCGCACCTGGATAACAAGGCGCAATCAGCGTCGTTCAAAACAGTGGGGACATAATGATGAATATTAAAGCACACGTTAATGGCGCTCTGTTAGCCGCCATGCTTTCTGCAACAGCGCTTCAGGGCGCGTTTGCCGCAGAAGATACGATCAAAGTCGGCATACTTCATTCCCTCTCGGGAACGATGGCCATCTCTGAAACCACGCTTAAGGACGCCATGTTGATGCTCATTGATGAGCAAAACAAAAAAGGCGGGATTCTTGGCAAGAAAATTGAGGCTGTTGTTGTTGATCCGGCTTCAGATTGGCCGCTTTTTGCTGAGAAAGCCCGCGACCTCATCGAAAAGGACAAGGTTGCTGCCGTCTTCGGCTGCTGGACTTCCGTATCACGCAAATCGGTGCTGCCCGTTTTCAAAGAGTTGGACAATTTGCTCTTCTATCCTGTCCAGTATGAAGGTGAAGAGAGCGAGCGCAATGTGTTTTATACTGGCGCAGCACCCAACCAGCAGGCAATTCCTGCTGTCGACTATCTTGCTGAAAATGAAGGTGTCGAACGCTGGGTCCTTGCTGGCACCGATTATGTCTACCCGCGCACAACCAACAAGATACTCGAGGCCTATTTGAAGGCCAAGGGCGTTGCGGCTGAAGACATCATGGTGAGCTACACACCTTTCGGACATAAAGACTGGCAGACCATCGTTTCAGACATTAAGAAGTTCGGTTCCGCGGGTAAGAAGACGGCCGTTGTCTCAACCATCAACGGCGACGCAAACGTTCCGTTTTATAAAGAGCTCGGTAATCAAGGCATCAAGGCTGAAGATATTCCGGTTGTAGCATTTTCTGTCGGCGAGGAAGAGCTTGCCGGACTTGATACGACACCGCTCGTCGGTCACTTGGCGGCCTGGAACTACTTCCAATCGGTCAACACACCGGCCAACGCCGAATTCATCAAGACTTGGAAAGCCTATACCAAGGACGACAAGCGCGTAACAAACGATCCAATGGAGGCCCATTATATTGGTTTCAATATGTGGGTGAAAGCTGTCGAAGCCGCCGGAACCACAGATCCCGATAAGGTCATTGATTCCATTGTCGGCGTGTCGGTGCCCAATCTCTCCGGCGGCTACTCAACGATGATGCCAAACCATCACATCACAAAGCCTGTCCTCATTGGCGAAATTCAATCGGACGGCCAGTTTGAAACCGTGTTCGAAACACCCGGATTGCTGGTAGGGGATGAATGGTCCGACTATCTGCCGGATTCCAAAGATCTTATCTCTGATTGGCGCAAGCCAATGTCATGCGGCAATTTTAATGTCGCAACCGGCAAATGTGGCGGCAAAGGCTCCTAATGATTGAATTGAGTCACGGGCGCTCCAGCCCGTGACTTTCCATTTGCTCGACTAGAGGAGAGGGCCACAGAGCTCTTTCAAAATTCATGCATCGCGCAATCAAAATACTTACGCTCATCATCTGTCTGATCATGCTTGTTCCGGTATCGGAAAGTTGGGCCGATCAGAATAATCGCTTGGGTATAAATGCCTTGGGTCAGGGTAACTTTTCACAGGTTGCCGATAAGATCGCCGAACTATCCCGTACTGGCGATATTGCGCTTGTCCCAGTGTTTGAAGCGCTGGCAGCAGGTGACCTTTATGTGAGAAAAGCCGATAAGACCGTCTTTGTAGTCAAGGAAAATGGTAGTGAACTGAACCTGTCCGATGCTGTAACCGGGGCGTCAGCGGGACAAGGGGCGAAAGCCGATTTCGAGCGTATCAAGGTTAATAATAGTCTGCGTCGCGCTGTCAAAACCGCCATTGGGGCGCTCACGCTGCTCAGCCCGGATAGGGAGATAAGACTTCGGGCGGCCAGTTCAGTTTTTTCCTCGCCGAGCACAGACGCGCTTGAGCTCATAGAGACGGCAATAACAAACGAGAAAGACACCTATATCAAATCTGTCATGGAGCAGGCGAGGGCTGCTGCTATTTTAAAGTCAGATCGCTCGCTTGATGACAAGCGCGCCGCTGTAAAAACAATCGGAGAGCGTGGTGACAGAGATGCTCTTGGCATCTTGAGTGCCGTTCAGGCAAACGCTGATGGCGAGCTTCGGACAGACATAGACAATACCATAACTGCGTTACAGTCAGCTCAGGCGCTTTGGGATGTCGGCCAGAATGTCTGGTACGGCTTGTCTCTTGGATCCGTCCTTTTGCTGGCTGCTATCGGCCTTGCCATTACTTTTGGTGTGATGGGCATCATCAATATGGCCCATGGTGAAATGGTGATGCTTGGCGCCTACACGACGTTCATGGTCCAAGAGATAATCAGGTCGTCCTATCCGCATCTTTTTGACTGGTCATTGATAATCGCACTCCCGGTTGCGTTCGCTATTACGGGTGTCATTGGTCTTATAATTGAACGTGGAATTATTCGTTTTCTCTATGGGCGACCGCTGGAGACATTGCTGGCAACGTGGGGCGTATCGCTTATTCTGCAGCAGGGCGTTCGTTCAATCTTCGGTCCCAGCAATCGTGAAGTCGGAAACCCGTCGTGGATGTCAGGCGGTTTCGAACTTGGTGGTATGACGCTGACCTATAACCGCATGTGGATTGTGGTGTTTGCTGCAGGCGTCTTCCTGACGTTGCTGTTCGTGCTTAAGCGCTCGAGATTTGGGTTGCAAATGCGTGCTGTTACGCAAAACCGAAGGATGGCATCATCAATGGGTATCAAGACCCCTTGGGTCGATGCTTTTACCTTTGCCCTTGGTTCAGGCATTGCTGGGATTGCCGGCGTTGCCCTTTCGCAAATTGATAACGTCTCACCCAATCTTGGTCAAAGCTACATTATTGATAGTTTCATGGTTGTAGTTTTCGGCGGCGTTGGAAATCTCTGGGGCACGCTTGTGGGGGCACTTTCGCTTGGCGTCGTCAATAAGCTCCTTGAACCATATACCGGTGCCGTTCTTGGCAAAATTCTTATCCTGGTTCTCATCATTCTTTTTATTCAGAGGCGGCCACGCGGGCTTTTTGCACTCAAGGGAAGGGCGGTGGAAGCATGATCAGCGCGTTCGTTTTTAAATCGCTCGACAGGAATGTCTCCCTCTGCATTGCAATCCTTCTGGCCATTGCATGCTTGGTACCCGCACTTAATCTTTTAGTGCCAGCCGACAATCTATTTCATATTCCAACCTACGCGATGTCGCTGTTTGGAAAATATCTCACCTATGCATTGCTGGCCCTGGCGCTTGATCTTGTCTGGGGTTTTTGCGGGATATTGTCTCTTGGACATGCCGCATTTTTCGCCCTTGGCGGCTATGTCATGGGAATGTATCTGGTTCGCCAGATCGGCGCACGTGGCGTCTATGGAAACCCAAATCTGCCGGATTTCATGGTGTTTTTGAATTGGAAGGAAATGCCTTGGTATTGGTATGGCTTTGACTACTTCTGGTTCGCCGCCATTATGATATTCGCCGTTCCTGGTATTCTTGCTTTTGTGTTCGGCTGGCTGGCATTCCGCTCGCGTGTAACAGGCGTCTATCTGTCCATTATCACGCAGGCGATGACCTATGCCTTACTGCTCGCCTTTTTCCGCAATGAAATGGGATTTGGCGGTAATAATGGCCTTACCGATTTTAAAGACTTGCTTGGCTTCAACATTCAATCGCAAGGCATGAGGGCATCCTTGTTCGCCGCGTCTGCGTTCGCGCTGGCAGTCGCGCTGCTTATCAGTTCAGCTATCGTTCGATCAAAATTTGGGAAGGTTCTGGTTGGTCTGCGCGATGCTGAGAGCAGGACGCGCTTTCTCGGTTACCGGCCAGAAAATTACAAGCTCGTTACCTTTACCATTTCAGCAATGATGGCAGGTGTTGCCGGGGCGCTTTACGTTCCGCAGGTCGGGATTATCAATCCCGGTGAATTTGCACCAGCCAATTCGATCGAAGTCGTCATCTGGACCGCCGTTGGAGGACGTGGAACACTCATTGGTCCTATCATTGGGGCTACACTTGTGAATTTCGGCAAGAGTATTTTCACTGCACAGTTTCCGGAAATTTGGCTTTTTGCGCTGGGAGCACTTTTCGTTGCAACCACGTTGTTCTTGCCCAAAGGCATCGTTGGGACCATTCAGCAAATATTGAAATCCAGAAACGATAAAACCAGAGCGATTTCCTTTAATCGCCTGCCTAAAGCCAAGAATGCCGAAAAGAACGCTGATATCCCTGCTGAACCACTGGCTGCGGAGTAGATCATGTCTGACATCAAACCAAAGAGCCTGTTGTATCTGGACAATGTATCCGTATCATTCGACGGCTTTAGAGCACTGAACGCCTTGTCTTTTGTGATTGCTCCCGGTGAGTTAAGGGCAATTATTGGCCCGAACGGTGCCGGTAAAACGACAATGATGGATATTATCACTGGAAAGACCCGGCCGGACGAGGGTGAGGTATTCTTCGAAGATAACATTGATCTTACGACCAGAGACGAGGCTGATATTGCTCAGCTTGGCATCGGCCGCAAATTCCAGAAGCCCACAGTGTTCGAAAGCCACACTGTCTGGGATAATCTCGAGCTGGCGCTTAATCGCAAGCGGGGAACCTTTGCGACCTTATTCTACAATCTATCGCCAGAAGATAGCGCTCGTATCGATGAAATTCTTGAAACCGTGCGACTGACCGCACGCAAGGAGGAACTGGCGGCTAATCTTAGCCATGGGCAAAAACAATGGCTGGAAATCGGTATGCTCCTGGCGCAAGAGCCCAAACTCTTGCTTGTTGATGAGCCGGTCGCGGGAATGACCGATGCGGAAACTTCTGAAACCGCCGCTCTGCTCAAAGAGATTGCGAAAACCCGGGCGGTCATCGTTGTTGAACACGATATGGGCTTCATCCGCGATCTTGGCGTGCGGGTCACATGCCTCGCTGAAGGCTCGGTACTTGCTGAAGGGTCACTTGATTTCGTCAGTAATGATCCCCGAGTCATAGAAAACTATTTGGGGAGGTGAGCCATGCTGTCTGTTGAACAAGTCAATTTGCATTATGGCGCGGCGCAAGCCTTGCGGGGGATTACGCTGGACGCCAACGCTGGAAAGATCACCTGCGTGCTCGGCCGAAACGGTGTTGGTAAAACAAGCTTATTGAGAGCGATTACCGGTCAGCACAATATCAGCGCGGGTAAAGTGATGTTCGATGGTGTTGAACTCAATGGTATGGCCCCATACACGCGGGCGAAATATGGCATTGGTTATGTACCGCAAGGCCGTGAAATTTTTCCGCTTTTGAGCGTTAAGGAGAACCTTGAAACCGGTTATGCGCAGCTTCCCCGCTCCGAACGAAATATCCCCTCGGATGTTTACAACCTGTTTCCCGTCCTGAAATCCATGTTGTCGCGTCGTGGCGGTGATCTTTCCGGTGGCCAGCAACAGCAACTCGCCATCGGGCGCGCATTGGTCATGCGCCCCAAAATTCTGGTTCTTGATGAGCCCACCGAAGGAATCCAGCCGTCGATAATCAAGGATATCGGTCGCGCCATCGTTTACCTGCGAGATTCTTTCGGAATGACGATACTTCTTGTCGAACAGTATCTCGACTTTTGTCGCGAACTCGCGGACCATGTTTACATCATGGATCGAGGTGAGATCGTCGCCGAGGGCGCTGCGGAAATTCTCGACACGACTGAAGCGCGCCGGCATCTGACGGTCTGACCATTGGGGTTACAATTTTTGGATATGCTCGGCCAGCCGACGATTGTTCAAAACCGGGCGCAGCGCGCATCCGGGGCAGGACGATTATCGGCACGGCGGGTAGAGGGAAAAACGCGGATTTCCACATTGTTTCAGGAGGGGTGTGCGAAACTGCGCTTTCCAGTCAGTTCTGGAACCCATCTGGAAGCAGTCATGATCAACAGTGCAGGTGGTCTTACAGGCGGCGATGCGATGCAGTGGAGTTTTGCCCTCGGCGATCATTGCGCGGCTCAAATAACGACCCAGGCTTGCGAGAAAATCTATAAAGCTGTTTCAGGGACAGTCGCCACCGTCTCGACCCAAATTGACGTTGGACCTGATTCCTATGTTGCATGGCTACCGCAAGAAACCATTCTGTTCGAAAAAGCCGATCTCAAGCGAACGCTAAATGTAAATCTTGCTGCGCGTGCGCGGGCTTTGCTGGTTGAATCCACCATATTCGGGCGAAAGGCCTTTGGCGAGACAATCGAAACTGCGCAGTTTTCTGATCAGTGGCGTATCCGGCAAGACGGCAGACTACTCCACGCCGAGAATTTTTCCATCGGTCCTCAGGCTGGGTCATCATTGAAACGGCCAGCCCTGCTTGGAAGCTATCATGCTGTAGCAACGGTACTTTTAGTTTCTCCGGATTGCGAGCGGTTACTTGATCCGGCGCGCCTAATCATAGGTGATCAAGGAGGCGCATCAGTATGGATGGGCAAGCTTGTGGCTCGCTTGGTAGATTTTGACGCTTACCACCTGCGCAAGCGCCTCATCCCGCTGCTCGGCCTGCTGAATGGCGGCGAAGATCTGCCGCGAATATGGACAACATAAAAGGAAATTAAACGATGAATTTACTGCCGCGCGAGAAGGACAAGCTGCTGATTTCCATGGCAGCCATGGTGGCGAGGCGCCGTCTGGAGCGTGGTGTGAAACTCAATCATCCCGAAGCTATCGCTTTGATCACCGACTTTGTCGTTGAGGGCGCGCGTGATGGCCGATCTGTCGCGGATCTCATGGAAGCCGGCGCGCATGTGATCACACGTAGTCAGGTGATGGAGGGTATTGCCGAGATGATTCACGACGTTCAAGTCGAAGCAACCTTCCCCGATGGCACCAAGCTTGTCACAGTTCACGAACCAATCCGGTAGTTGGTATTTAGAGAGAAACTCATGAAGAAAATATTGTTATTGACTTTGCCGCTGGCCTTGGCAGCTACCACTCCTGCCCTTGCTCATATCAACCCTGCGGAACACGGCTCGTTCGGTGCAGGTTTTTCCCATCCAATCTCTGGCGCGGACCACATGCTGGCGATGGTAGCCGTTGGGCTATGGGCCGTACTGCTTGGGGCACGCGCCATGTGGCTGGTTCCGGCTGCATTCGTTGGCACAATGATTGCAGGGTTCTTGTTGGCTATCGCCGGCGTGAAGCTACCATTTGCCGAGCCTGCAATTCTTGCTTCAGTTGTCGCTATCGGATTGTTTGCTGCCGTGGCACTCAAGGTTCCAACGTCGTTGGCAATGGCTCTCGTCGGTTTTTTCGCATTGTTTCATGGTTATGCCCACGGTAGTGAAATGGGCACGGCCACCGCTGGCAGCTATCTTCTTGGCTTTGCGATTGCGACAACTTTGCTTCACGTTGCGGGGCTGGCTGCTGGTGCTTTATTGGGTGCCGGTATCGGGCGCACCATCATCCGCGTAGCGGGTGCGAGCACAGCATTCATTGGTCTTTGGTTGGCGCTTGGAGCATGAGTATGATTCCCGGTCAAATTATAACGGTGGCAGGGGACATCGAACTGAATGTCGGAGCCCCCGTCACTGTCTTGAAAGTCGCCAACACAGGTGACCGTCCAATCCAGGTCGGATCGCACTATCATTTTTATGAGACCAATGAGGCATTGGTTTTTGATCGGCAACTGACCCGGGGCATGCGGCTGGATATTGCTGCCGGCACGGCTGTGCGTTTCGAGCCAGGTCAGGAACGCGATGTGACATTGATACCGTTTGGCGGCGACCGCGTGGTTTATGGATTCCAACAGAAAATCATGGGGAAGCTCTGAGATGCCAGCCAGAATAACACGATCTGCCTATGCCCAGATGTTTGGCCCAACAGTTGGAGACAAAATTAGGCTGGCCGACACCGAACTCTTTATCGAGGTCGAGAATGATTTCACAATCTATGGCGAAGAAGTAAAATTTGGCGGCGGTAAGGTCATTCGGGATGGCATGGGCCAAAGTCAGGTCACGCGAGCAGATGGCGCCGTAGACACGGTGATTACCAATGCTCTGGTGGTCGACGTGACGGGAATATTCAAGGCCGATATTGGTTTGCGCGATGGACAGATTGCCGGCATCGGCAAGGCTGGCAATCCGGACACGCAACCAGGTGTAACGATCATTGTTGGGCCGGGAACCGAAGTTATTGCAGGCGAAGGAAAAATTCTCACTGCAGGTGGAATGGACGCGCATATTCACTTCATCTGTCCGCAACAGATTGATGAGGCTTTGATGTCGGGAGTAACCACCATGTTCGGTGGTGGTACGGGTCCGGCTCACGGAACCTTGGCTACGACATGTACACCCGGACCATGGCATATGGCGCGCATGATCCGTTCCTTTGATGCGATACCGATGAACATTGGTCTGTCCGGCAAAGGCAACGCATCACGTCCAGCAGCGCTGGAAGAGATGATCCTCGGAGGCGCGTGCTCTTTGAAGCTGCACGAAGACTGGGGAACAACGCCTGCTGCGATAGACAATTGCCTCACTGTTGCTGACCAGTATGACGTGCAGGTGATGATCCATACCGACACACTGAACGAAAGCGGATTTGTCGAGGATACGGTTGCTGCCTTCAAAGGGCGCACCATTCATGCCTTTCATACTGAAGGGGCGGGCGGTGGACACGCGCCCGACATCATCAAGATTTGTGGGCTTCCCAATGTGATCCCCTCATCGACCAATCCGACACGCCCCTACACGAGAAATACCATTGCAGAACATCTCGACATGCTGATGGTCTGCCACCACCTTTCTCCATCCATTCCCGAAGATGTGGCGTTTGCAGAAAGCCGTATCCGTAAGGAAACGATTGCGGCAGAGGATATTCTGCACGATATCGGTGCGTTCTCGATCATCTCTTCGGACAGTCAAGCCATGGGCCGTGTCGGCGAAGTTCTGATCCGCACCTGGCAGACAGCGGACAAAATGAAACGCCAACGCGGAAGTTTGCCACAGGAACAGGGGGATAATGATAATTTCCGCGTGAAGCGATACATAGCCAAATATACGATTAATCCGGCTATTGCGCAGGGTATTTCCCGTCATATTGGTTCAATCGAAGTTGGCAAGCGTGCCGACCTTGTTTTATGGAATCCGGCGTTCTTTGGGGTCAAACCTGACCTTGTGCTGCTTGGCGGTTCCATTGCTGCCGCTCCGATGGGTGACCCGAACGCTTCGATCCCGACGCCGCAACCGGTGCATTATCGCCCTATGTTCGGGGCCTTCGGCAAGACTGTTACTTCTTCATCTGTGACCTTTGTCAGTAAGGCAGCGGTTGAAAATGGTCTTCGATCGACCTTGGAAGTTGAAAAGGAGCTCGTTGCGGTCGAGAATACGCGCGGAGGCATTTCCAAGTCGTCGATGGTGCATAATTCGGCAACGCCGCATGTGGAAGTTGACCCCGAAACCTATGAAGTTCGGGCTGACGGTGAATTGTTGACGTGCGAAGCCGCCGTCACGCTGCCTATGACGCAGCGTTATTTTCTGTTCTGAGCGCGTCAATGAAAGATCATTTTACAAGGCTTGCTCGCTATAACCAATGGGCAAATAAGCAGATCTATGAGGCCGCCGCTCTGTTAGACAAGGAAGATTACTTTGCAGATCGCCGGGCTTACTTCAAATCAATGCACGGCACCTTGAACCACCTGCTTGCGGTCGACAAATTGTGGTTTGGCAGATTTACCGGCAATCTCTACGCATTGCCGTCATATGACGTCATTTTACACGATACCTTCGACGAACTGCGCACCGCGCGTATCGCATTTGACGAGCATATTATTGACGTTATCCAAGCTATGGAAGAAGCTGACATTTCCGCACCTTTTCACTGGGTTATGCTGAATGGAGCGCCCTTTACTTCGACGCTCGACCGGTGCCTGACACAAATTTTCAATCATCAGACGCATCATCGGGGTCAGGCTCATACGCTTCTGTCGCAACTCACAGGCGCTGCGCCACCGCTGGATTTCTTTATCCGTATGAATGATGATTTTATTGAGGAGTTCGAAATATGAGACGTGTCACAGGGCATGACCATTCAGGTCATTTTGAGGGGATACCTTTCGACACGATTGTTCTTGCGCATGATGAGCGACATCTACGCCGGAAGGTTTTGACGCTGCAGCAGGGCGAACAGATTTTGGTTGATCTGCCGGAGCCTGTTTTGTTTGCCCACGGAGATGTCCTGGTCCTTGAAGATGGAAGTCTTGCGGAGATTGTCGCCGCGGAAGAAGCGCTCTACGAAGTATTGCCGCGCGATCAAAAGCACTTGACGGAACTTGCCTGGCATTTGGGCAATCGCCATCTGGCTGCCCAGTTTGAGGAATCTCGAATTCTCATTCTTCAGGATCATGTGATCAAGGCGATGCTGGAAGGGCTTGGTGCGCGCATAGGCGAGATTACGGCTCCTTTTCAGCCCCTACGGGGTGCCTATCATAGTGGACACAGCCACGATCATCACTCCCACGGATCACATCACCATCATGATTGACAATGGGGCACTGCTTCGTTTGATGACTTGGCTTTCCCCCGCTTTCCCGGTGGGCGCATTTTCATACAGCCACGGTATTGAACAGGCAATTCATCACGGGCTGGTTCATGACAGGCAGAGCCTTGAAGATTGGCTCATCGATATTTTAAATGAAGGCTCGGGATGGAATGATGCGGTGCTTTTCGCTCAAAGCCATCAGATTGCCAAAAGCGGCTCCGATTTTTCAGAGATCGCGGATTTGGCGGAAGCACTCGCTGGCTCCCGCGAGCGGCACATGGAAACAATGCTGCAGGGCGAAGCATTTTTGAGTGCAGCGCAAGCATGGCCAAATCCAGTGTCGGAAAGGTTGCCCTCCCGAGTTGCCAGTCCTGTTGCCGTAGGCGCGATAGCCGGAGCTCATGGTATTGAGATTGAAGCAGCACTTTGTGCTTTCTTACACGGCTTTATATCCAATCTGATTCAAGGAGCGGTGCGGCTCGTCCCCTTGGGGCAGCGCGATGGCGTCGCGATACTGGCAGGACTGGAAGAAGAAATACAGTCTTGTTCAAGCAAGGCAGCAAAATCCACACTGGATAATCTTGGCACCTGTGCCGTGATTTCCGACATCATGGCGATGCGCCATGAAACGCAATATTCCCGGGTTTTCAGGTCATGATTTCAAAGAATGGTCCACTTCGCGTTGGTATTGGCGGTCCCGTAGGATCAGGCAAGACAACTGTCACTGAAATGCTGTGTAAAGCCATGCGTGATCGCTATTCGCTGGCTGTAGTCACCAACGACATTTATACCAAGGAAGATGCGTTGATCCTCAACAGATTGCAGGCACTGCCGGAAGACAGGATCATGGGCGTCGAAACTGGTGGCTGCCCCCATACGGCGATCCGCGAAGATGCAACTATCAACCTTCAGGCCATCGCGGCAATGAACCAGCTACATCCCGATCTCGATATTGTGTTTATTGAGTCGGGCGGCGACAATCTTGCTGCAACTTTTTCCCCCGATCTCGCCGATATAACCCTTTATGTCATATCTGTTTGCCAGGGCGAAAAGATACCGCGCAAAGGAGGCCCGGGAATCACACGTTCAGATCTCCTGATCGTCAACAAAAAAGACCTGGCACCTTATGTTGGCGCCGATCTCGACGTCATGGCCAGTGATACAAAAACCCAGCGCGGGCCGAAACCTTTTGTCTTCACCGACATGTTGCGCAGAGACGGGCTGGATGAAGTTATCCGATTTATCGAGAGTGCAGGCGGACTGCAGCACGCGTGATAAACCGCTTTAATTCTTGGCTGATGGAGATCCGATAAAAACCAGTAACTTGTGACTCAATCTGAAATCACTTGACGACTCAGTCAGACTCAGTTGAATTTACGCTTTGATATCAGAAATTGGATTTTAAGCGTGTATGTTGTCTCCAACTGAAAAAGACCAGAGCCACCGTACCGGCAAGAAAGTTCGCTCGCTTACGCGATTGGTCGAGGCGGACGCAGATCTTCTTAGCGCGCAGCTACGGGAGTTGCGGTCGCGTGCTTTCCCGCCAACTGCAGAAAAAGAATTAAGAAAGTTTACGTCAGGTGAAGCTGCTCGCCTGATCGGTATTACCGACGCCTATATCCGGCATCTGTCATTGGCTGGCGAAGGACCTGAGGCTGAAAAAACCTCTGGCGGTCGCCGTTTATATTCTCTTGAACAGGTTCATGAGATACGGCGCTACTTGGCTAAGTCAAAAAAGAGTTATCTGCCGTCTCGCCAAGGCAACGAACATATGCAGGTCATTGCCGTGACGAACTTTAAAGGTGGCTCGGGCAAGACGACGACCGCGGCTCATGTTGCGCAATATTTTGCAATGCGAGGCTATCGAACGCTGGCTATCGACCTTGATCCACAGGCCTCGTTGTCTGCTTTATTCGGCATTCAGCCTGAATTCGATTTGGAAGACAACGATACGATCTATGGTGCTATTCGCTATGATGATCAGCAGCGGCCGATTGCGGACATTATCCGCAAAACTTATTTCGCTGGGCTCGACATCATTCCTGGCAATTTAGAGCTACAGGAGTTCGAGCACGATACGCCACGTATTCTTGCGGAGCGGCGCCGGGGAACGGAAAGACTTTTCTTTTCCCGCATAGCCAATGCTTTGGCAACGGTAGACGATCGCTACGATGTTGTTGTTTTGGATTGCCCGCCTTCGCTTGGCTTCCTTACGCTATCTGCTCTGTGCGCGGCGCGAAGTGTGCTTGTAACAATTCATCCGCAAATGCTCGATGTCGCTTCGATGTCGCAGTTTCTGCACATGACAGCAGGTTTGCTTGAGGTTGTTGAGCAGGCTGGCGGTGATGCCGACTACGATTTTTTCCGCTATGTGGTTACACGATATGAACCGAGCGATGGTCCGCAAGGCCAGATTGTTGGTTTGTTGAAAAGCCTTTTTGGCGAGCGGGTTCTAACGAACGCACTCTTGAAATCTACTGCGATCTCGGATGCCGGCCTGACGAAACAGACATTGTACGAGGTTGGCCGGGAGTACTTCACGCGTGCAACCTATGACAGGGCAATTGAAGCGCTCGATGCAGTGAATCTTGAGATAGAAGAACTGGTGCGCGATGCATGGGGGAGGGCTCTGTGAATAAACGTAGAGACGCTCTTAAAGCTATGATGACGCCCATCAATGATGCGTCACATACCGAACATCGTCATGCCAAGCCTACCCAAAAGTCTGGCTCACTGAAGGCCATGGGATTGTCGTTGCAAAGCCTGTCGGAGGATGCTGATGAGGCGCAGGCATTGCGTGATCAAATTGCTTCTGGTGAGCATATCGTCCAAATCGAGGCGAGTCTGATCGACGGTTCGTTTGTTCGTGATCGACTTGATGATGTCGATGCGGGTGACTTCAATGAGTTTAAAGCCAGCATTGAAGAACACGGCCAGCAAGTTCCAATTCTGGTACGCCCAAATCCACTCGATGAACGTCGTTACCAGGTAGCCTATGGGCACAGGCGCCTTGCCGCGCTTCGTGCCATAGGCAGGCCTGTTAAAGCAATTGTTCGCAATCTTTCCGATGAAGAATTGATTGTCGCGCAAGGCAAGGAAAATCTGGAGAGAAAAGACCTTTCCTTCATTGAGCGTGCACTGTTTGCAGCAAAACTGGAAGCGCATGGCATTGACCGCAACGCCCTTATGGCTGCCCTTGCAGTTCACAAAGGCAATTTGTCAACAATGATCGCTGTAGCAAATTCTCTGCCGGAAGATCTCATTCAAATAATCGGCCCTGCTCCGAAAGTAGGGCGGCCTCGTTGGGAACAACTCTCCCAGCTGCTGCAGAAAGACAATACTCCCTGGAGAGACAGAGTTGATGTGGAGCGGTTGCTTCGCCTTGATAGCGATGCCCGCTTCGCTTTGGTTCTCAAAAGCCTGTTGCCGCGAAAATCCGGTCCTTCAATCCATCCATTGAAGTCCAAAGAAGGCCTGTCCTATGCGCAGATTGAACAAGCCAACGGCAAAACGAAGCTGACTATCGATGAAACCCTGGCCCCTGAATTCGGGAATTATTTAATAACACATCTGCCTGAGATCTATGCCGCTTTTCTTCGCGGCGAAAAAAGTGAACCGCGTATTAGAGAACTCTAACTGGAGAGAAATCGCAAAAGAAAAGGCCCCCGAAACTGACGTCACGGAAGCCCTCTCAAAGTCTAAGCAACTTGAGAATCGCATTTCCGAGAATCACTGTCAAGCGTTTAACGCCGTTTCGGCGAGCAGATTTCTTTTGCCTGATTGAGGGTGAAAGCAATGAACAGGGAAATGACAACGACGCCCTTTGGGCGCCGACCAATGTCGTATGCCATGCTGGATGCGCAAACGGAGGTCAAGAATTGTGACGTCAATGTAGTCGCGGACAAATGGAAACTTTTCCGCATGATTACAGAAGCTCGACCACTGCTGGGCATTTCAGATCGAGCGTTGGCGGTGCTTCACGCATTGCTCAGTTTTCACAAACCGAATGAGTTGGATAGCACAGCGAATCTCATCGTTTTTCCGTCAAATAGGGAACTATCCTTGCGTTGCCACGGGATGGCACCAGTTACATTGCGCAGGCATCTTGCCTCCTTGGTGGAGGCCGGAATGATCATTCGGCGCGATAGCCCGAATGGAAAGCGCTATGTTCGCCGCGATCAGGAAGGTGAATTGAAGACCGCATTCGGCTTTGACCTGCTGCCTTTGGTGGTAAAGGCAATCGAGTACGAGCAACTTGCTGCAACTATTCGCGCTGAGGATCTGGCAAGACGCATGTTGCGAGAGCAGGTAAGTCTTCATCGTAGAGACATTGCCAAGATGATTATCTTTGCTGAGGAACAGGCTTTTGAAGGCCCTTGGGATGCCCTCAGTGAGAGATTTATGCCCCTTGCGCGCCCGCTCCTAAGAGGTTTGGACAGGGTAGGTCTCGAGGCATTGGCAGTGAGTCTGGCCGATTTGCGCGCAGATGTTGAGAAGTTATTGGAATTCAATAATAATTCAGCTAAATCAACCGCCAGTGACGTTCAAAATGAACGGCACATACAGAATCAAAACTCAGACTCTAAATTTGACTTTGAACCTGGCTTTAGAAAAGACCAAGGAGCAGATCGTGGTGATCATCCGGATTGGAATGATGAAGCTGATACCAAAGAACTGCTCAGTTCACATCAACCGGTGCGCAGTGGTTTAAAGCCGCCAAAAGCCTTTCCGCTGGGACTGGTCCTAAAAGCTTGCCCTGACATAATCGATTACGCACTCGGCGGGATAAATAGTTGGTCTGATCTCATACAAACCGCAAATCTTGTTCGGGTAACCCTCGGGATTAGCCCTGATGCCTGGAACCAGGCCATGGAGATATTCGGTCCCAATGAAGCGGCAATTGTTGTTTCGGCGATCCTTCAAAAGGGTGAAAGTATTTTAAGTCCGGGCGGATATCTGCGCGCGCTGACAGATAAGGCCCGGGCCGGCTCCTTCTCGTCAGGTCCATTGCTGATGGGCTTACTCCGGGCGAGTACAATCAAACATGAGGCGGAGGCTGGATAAAGATGGGTACGAGCAATTTTTTATGATCGCTTGGTGATCGACGGATTTGCAATTGGCATGATAAGCCACTCTTCAATGGAATGACGGAACAGAATATGAGCAGACTCGACAGTTTTATCCGCCGGATGACAGCACAGCGCGATATCCTCAATCATATTTGTGATGGTGTGAAGTATTTGGACGGGCCTGTGATCGAGTTGGGTCTCGGAAATGGTCGAACCTATGACCATCTCCGTGAAAGATTTCCGGACCGAAGAATTATTGCTTTTGATCGTGCTGTCGGATCACACAAGAGTTCTACGCCTCAGCCAGATAACCTGATTATTGGCGAGATACGTGACACGGCACAAACATTCGTCGGCGTGGATGCGGCACTTGTTCATGCTGATATTGGTACCGGATATGACGAGAAGGATGCTGTGACACTGACATGGCTGCCGCAATTGGCGGTCGCGCTTTTAGCGCCGCAGGGAATTGTGGCTAGCGGGCTTGAGCTGCGTCATCCAGCACTCGAACAATTGCCGCTTCCTGCAAGCGTAAAGCCAGGTCGTTATTTCCTATATCGGCGCGTTGAGTAGCAGAATGTCAAACTGAGGTTCGGTAAGCGGGAGAGCAGAAACTTTGATTGCCTCGACGTGATCTTCGCGAAAAATGAGGCAATCCTCGTAAAAGCGGCCCAGATACTGCGTGAAAGCGATGGATTGTTCCCGGCCGTAAAATATCGGTGAAAACTCCATATAGAGCGGTATTTTTCTCTTTAATAGCGTCTGCATGGAGTTACAAGCAACCGGTTCGTATCCTTCAATATCCATCCATATAAGGCCGATTTCTTGCGGCAATATATTTGCTTCGGAGAGAATTGTGTCTACGGGTTTTACAGGCACGGTGATTTTATGATCGTGCTTGCTTTTCCTGGAAGTACTGCTTTTCCCGTGATTGTTCTGATGTTGGAAAAAATCAATCTCGCCTTCAACGTCGCCAGCAGCGCATTGTATTGGAAGTATTTTAGCCTGCAGATGGTTCTGAGAAATATTGTGTTGCAACAGTTCGAAGTTGCGAGGATCGGCTTCTATGCTGATGATCCCTGAAAATACCTGGCTCAGTGCAAAATAGATCGTTTGGGTTCCGATGTTCCCGCCAATCTCAAGCAAAGTACTTTCACCGCTCAAAAGCTTCTTTTCCCGGAGAGTTGAAAGTAACCGGTCAACGTGATCACGCTCAAAATTGCCTTTGCGAAAAACTTTCTTCCCAATGTAGTCGTGTGGAGACACTGTCATGAGATGATCGCCACAATTAACAGTCAAATTAACGACCCGTGGACCAATTGTATTGATCAAGAGCTCGCGGCCATACCTGGTATCGAAGAAGCGGGCGACAAGATCGAATTTCCACTTATTAAAGCGTCGGACCCACCGGTTTTTCATAGGAAAGAGGCGCTCATCTGTTGAGTAACAACGTAGATTCTGAGTGGTTCGGCTCGCCCTCTCACCGTTATTTCACGGCTTTCGAGCTGACTGGTATCGGAGCCGGCTTTCTCGATTGTCGGTTCTGACACAACAAGCGTTACATTGAGCTCTTTGGCAATTGTTTCAAGTCGGCTTGCAACATTCACAGTATCACCTATTGCGGTTAAGCTCTTCACATTGCTGTAGCCCATGGCGCCCACAATTGCAGGTCCCGAGTGAACGCCGATTGCGACGCGCAGAGGGATAGCTAGACCTGTCGAAAGTTCATCGCTCAGCCGGTCTATCTCACGAATGATAATTGCGCAGGCCTTGAGCGCTTGCCGACATGCATCTTCCGGTCGCCCTTGCAGTCCAAACAAAGCCATGGCGCCGTCGCCGATAAACTTGTCTAAACGGCCGCCAGCCTGTTCCACTGCTTGGCCTATGATAGCAAAATAGCGGTTAAGCAGGAAAACTACATCGTAGGGTAGCTGCGCTTCGGTAAGAGTGGTGAAGTTACGAATATCACAAAAAAGAATGACGATTTCTTGCTCGCGGCCAGGATTAACTTGCTGGCTATTGGCAGGCAAGTTGCTCTCCAGAGTTGGCACCAACAATGGAACAATGCTGATGTTATTCAAGGGACGCAGCTGACAAGCGAGCCGAACATCAGGGTCGGCATTGATGCGGTTCAAGGTTGCCTGTTCAGTCGCGTCCGGTTTCAACAGCGTATCGCCACCTTCGATTATTTGGACTCGGCATGTGGAGCAGCGCCCCTTTCCACCACACACTGCATAGTGAGGGATACCGCCGATCCGGCTTGCTTCAAGAACACTAAAGCCGCGGGGAACGCGAACTGTTTGGCCCTCAGGGTAGCGTATCTCGATTTGATCGAAACGTTCGCGCCAACTGCGGATAAGGCGCAGGGTTAACACGCTCAACAGACTCGCAGCAAAAAGCCCATAGAGCATGAACTTTATTACCATCAGCTGCTGCGCTGCTGCTGGGCTGACAATACCGCCGCCGTGAGAGCCAATTGGAGAATAACCGCTTCCGTAGCTCGACTGGACAGGTTCGCTGGCAAGAATTCTCCCCGTATAGGCAAAACCCAAAAGGCCAAGAACCGGCAGCAGAATTGCTAGCGTCAAAAAGAATGGAGCTGCTCGGGAATACCAGTCGCGATACCGCAACCAAAAGTGTACGCCAATGCATCCATGCGCCCATACAACCAGAAGCGCCAAGGATTGTCTTAAAGCGTTGCCGGAGGATTCAACCCATAGACTCCTGATGACAAATTCATATGTGTCGTGCAGACCGACGATCTCATATCGGATGCGTGTACTGACGACATGTTCAATCAACAGAGCAGGAATTAATAGCCCGAGTATGATTTGGCTGGCTTCTCGCAATGGCATGACCAATGTGCGACGCAGATAAATTGATCTCATGACAAGCGCTACGTGAGTGACTGCAGCTCCGTAAAACAGGATTGTGCCTACCGGATTTCTCCAAATTGCGAGAAACCAGTGACGTCCCTCTTCCGCAGCTTTAAGAGAGATCAGATTAAGCGAATGGTTGGCCAGATGAAGCATGACAAAAGCGAGCATAATCAGCCCCGAGATCAAGCGTATTCTGCGCAATGATCGTTCGGAACTGATTGTATTGGTGGCAAAAGCTGTCATGAAATCCGTAGCAATTTCTGTCTGGTTAGCTTAGTTGACCCGATGTGGTTTGGCGAGTAGGGCGATGCACTCGCTCTGCCCGTTAAAAATGGCAAGACAAAGCCTTAATCGTTGACGATATTTTGCAGCGACTGCAAACGTCAGCCTCGGGGCCGAGCCCTTGTGAAGCAGTTTATCTTCCCGCATGGTGCGGCAGGTTTGTTGAGAAGGTTATATTGCTTCGCACATGCACATTGCTTTTTATGCTCCGTTGAAATCTCCTAATCATCCTGTTCCTTCGGGGGACCGTGCCATGGCACGGCTTTTAATCCAGGCAATGCAAAGGGCGGGCCACCGCGTAGAGATCGCCTCGGAACTAAGAAGCTTTACCAAAACGCCTGATCAGACTCTTCTATCCACGATCCGCGGCAGTGCAGAACAGGAGCGCGGTCGGCTCGCAGATTTATGGCAATTGGGAAACAAGCCCGATCTATGGTTTACGTACCATCCCTATTATAAAGCACCGGATCTGGTGGGGCCGAGTTTGGCGACTATGTTTGAACTGCCTTATATTACCGCCGAGGCCTCATATTCCAAACGCCGCGATGATGAGGAGTGGGCAGAACAGCAATCATATGTTGTCAATGGCGTTCGGCAGGCCGCAGTAAACATCTGTTTCACGCGAAGAGATGAGGTCGGACTTGAGCAGATCGTATCTAAAAAGCGCTTGAAAAGATTGCCGCCATTTATCGACATTGCGGCTTTTTCCGATGAGCCAACTGCGATTACTACCAATCAACTTGTTACCGTTGCCATGATGAGGTCGGGTGACAAACTGAAAAGTTACCGGATGCTGGCAGCGTCTCTGGCGCTTCTGGGTGATATGCCCTGGAAATTGAGAATTATTGGCGACGGCCCTGCCAGCGCCATGGTGAAGGCTTGTTTCGCCGGTATAAGAGAAGATCGCATAGAATGGCTCGGGCAACAACAATCCCGGGAAGTCACGAAGATCCTCTATGAATCGGACATATATGTCTGGCCGGGTTTTGGCGAAGCCTATGGAATTGCTTATCTTGAAGCACAGGCAGCTGGCCTGCCGGTTATAGCTCAAGCAGTGGCAGGTGTTCCAGAAGTTGTAAAAAACGGAGTAACAGGAATTCTTACGCCAGAAAATGATGTGGCTGCCTTTAGCAGAGCAATTGAGCATTTATCTCTTAACAAGGAGCGGCGCCTGGTTATGGGAAATGCAGCAAGACAATTTGTTTTCAAAGAGCGTTCGCTTGAGCTGGCATCAGCGCAGTTAAATCTCCTGTTGAGATCTTATACGGAACAAGACCGATGATTGAAGATGCCGTTTGGCAACCGTTGCGAGACGAGCTATCCCGGTGGATAAATGCTAGTCGGAGCGTGCAATTTTGGTTACGCGATGATGATGCCGTGGAGCCTAGCGATGCTCTGAACCGTTTGCTGATGCTGAGCAATGAATATGAGGTCCCCGTACTATTGGCGGTGATACCGTCTTTGGCTGGTGCACCGCTCGCGGATATGTTAAAGCCCGAGCGTTTTGCCGCCGTTGCGACACACGGCTGGTCGCACGAAAACCATGCTGGGAAAGGTGAAAAGAAACAGGAGTTGGGTGATCATCGACTTTTGAAAGTAGTGCTCCACGAACTTGATGAGGGAAGGAGTCGCATCGCTAAGTTGTTCACCAAACAAGCTTTGCCGATACTTGTGCCGCCATGGAATCGTATTGATTCTTCATTGCTACCGCACTTAAACAGTGTGGGATTTGCGGCGCTTTCAGTTTTTGGGAAGGGAAGCGCTGGCCAAGGGCATATTCCGGCCGTGAACACCCACATTGATTTGATTGATTGGCATGGCACTCGCGGCTGTCGGGATCATAATGAGCTGGTCGCCGAAATAGTCATGGAAATGCGTGGACGTTTTGAAGGTGATGACAGTATCATTGGTATTTTGGGTCATCACCTCGTCCACGACGAATCCGCCTGGATTTTCTTGAAGCGGCTGTTCGAAATTACGACTGAGACAGGAGGATGCCGCTGGGTCTCGGCGGCGGAACTGATTTAAAGCCTTCCTGCTTCAGATGCATAGGCCCTAAAGATCAATGACCTGAAAATCACGTGCCGCAAATGTTTGTTCGAAACGCACCTTTGCAAGTCGTTCAAATTCGTCAATCTCGTCATCCGTCCGGGAAGGCGCGTGATGGAACAAGGCCAGTTTGCCGATTTTTGCAGCTTCCGCCAGCTTGACGCCGTGTTGCCATGTTGAGTGGCCGTAACCAAAGCGCCGCGGCATCTCGTCTTCGGTATACGTACAGTCATAAACAACGAGGTCAGCATCCTGGATGAGCCCGAGAACGGCGGGATCCAATTCGCCATCAACATGCTCAGTATCGAATATCAGCGCGAGGACACGCCCCGCCCATTCGATCCTGTAACCGACACAGCCACCCGGATGGTTGAGTTTATCTGTGCGTATGACAACCTTTTCAAACGGAGTGAGAGTGTCCCCGGTACGAAAATCCTGGAAGTTGATACAGGCTTGGCAAATATCGGATTCTATCGGAAACCAAGGCGGACGCATGAACTGCTTGATCATTTGTCCTGTCGTCATTTGCCCTGCCAGATGGCCGGACCAGAGACGGACGCTCATCATGGGATTATAAAGAGGCGTGAAATAGGGCAGGCCGATAATATGGTCGTAGTGACTATGGGTATAAATGATATCGAGCTGTTCGACGCCTTCCCGTGACAAAGCTTCGCCAGCCTGCCGCACACCCGAGCCGGTATCAAAAATTAATCGGCGGTTTCCGCACTGAACTTCAATGCAGGCAGTATTTCCACCATACCTTACGAACTCCGGCCCCGAAACCGAAACACTGCCTCGCGTTCCCCAGAATTTCACCCGAAATACTTGGTCGTTCATTCTGCTCTTTACACCTAGTTCCCCATTTTGGGGGATATCGTAGTCAAACTGTGATCGTTATGCGAGGCTTGTATTCCTTTTTATTGACAGACTACGCATTAAAAATTCGCTTCTGTTGATATGTAGGCGATAGCAACTTGCTTTTTAAGGTTTATGACAATTAACCAATACAAATAGAATAGTTTATCACTTGAACGGCTCGCTCATGACTTCATCCAAATTTGCTCGTATCGCCGTTATTGCAGATGCTCATTTCCACGATCTCTATGGCGATTATGATTTTGAGGGGATAGAGGTCGAGGGCCGTCGGATGATAGCCCGCAGGCTAACTGATACGATGCGCTCTACCCGCGTTTTCAATGAGAGTTATCAGGCACTAAGGAGTGCGCTTGATAAAATCGTGGCCCGAGGTATCAACCTCGTCGTTTTACTCGGCGACTATTCCGACGATGGTCAAATCAGTACAATTTCAGCACTTAAAAAATTGCTCGACAGTTACAGCAAAGATCATGGCCTCGTTTTCGTCGGAACGGCAGGAAATCACGACATTTTTGGCCAAAACGGCCGTCATCATGCCAAGCGATTTCTCAACGCGAATGGCACCTATACGACCGTCGCCAGCGACAGTGAATTTATCGATGAAGATGCCGAGGCGATGGTGTTCAGTGATAAAATGTACTGTTTGGGATACCCTGCAGGCTTGCAAGAGCTTCCCGATCTAGGCTTTTTTTCAAAAACAGATGCCATCCATTGGGAAACGCCTTTTGGAAGAGATACCGACTGGGAGAGCCGCCTTTATAATGCCTGTTCCGCTGATGGGAAAAATGAATATCAACTGATGGATGCATCCTATCTGGTTGAACCGGTAAAAAATCTTTGGCTGCTTATGATAGATGCCAATGTGTTTGAACCTAACAATGGCGATCTTTCAAATGCAGGTTCTGCTGCATTCATAGACAGCACAAATGCGGGCTGGAATGCTATGCTTGTTCATAAACCTTTCATCGTGGATTGGATGAAAGATGTTTCAGCAAGGGCCAGACTTGAGGGGAAAACACTTCTGGCTTTCTCCCATTATCCAATGATCGACATGATGGATAATACTGCGGCAGACGAAAAGACATTGTTTGGTATGACAAGTTCTGTCAGGCGAACACCGTCCGGAAAGGTCGCTGACACAGTTATAGAAGCTGGAGTGTCCATACATTTCAGTGGCCATCTGCATGTGAATGACACGGCCAGGGTTTCGAACATCAAAGGCACTTTGACGAATATAGGTGTACCTTCCCTTGTTGCATTTCCTCCAGCGTTTAAGATTCTAACGATTGAAGATGAAATGATGAATGTCGAGACAGTATCATTGTGCGATGTGCCAATAGATAACAGGATCAACCGTCAGTACCGAACTGAAATCGCTGTCACAAAAAAGAATGTCGGCTCTATGCTGGATGCCAGTGACTATGGCGAGTTTCTATCGGCTCACGTGGATCAATTGGTCATACATCGCTATTTGAAGCGGGAATGGCCGCCAAAACTTGCACAATTGGCTAGGCAGTTGAATCTTGGTGATCTGTTTCTGCTGGCTCGGTCCAAGAAGATCATGGATTGGGACGAAATCATTCCGACATTGAAGGCTGAACGTTCCTGCTCAAATTTGGTGCCGGAAACCCTGGGAAAAATGGATTCCGTGCCAGCTCTCGATATGATTGGCGACTGGTATCGCTTGCGAATGGGCAGCGAGATGGCTTTAGACTGGATATCAGCAGACAGAATGGCGATGTATCGATTGTTGATCGAAGCCTACAAATCCGACACCAGTAAGGATGGGGAACCCAAACGCATGTTTGCCACAATGTTTCGAATGATGGCAGCATATATATCGGGGCTACCGTCCCGCAATTTCTCTGTTTCGCTTCAAACGGGCCAAGTAATGCGTCAATAGCGGTAATAATTACTTGGAAGCGTGCTGCTTTTGTTTGCTGCGAGCTTCACTGAGTTCGGTTGTTGTATGGCTTAGACGGTCTGCAAGAACGCGCATGATTTCGATCGTCATTTCCGGATAATCGCTCAGGAGCTTGATAAAGTGGTCTTTGCTTATCCGCAGGGCCTCCAGCGGCGAGTTTGCCCTCACCGTAGCGGTGCGGGAGACATCGCAAAGGATCGCAATCTCGCCAACGATTGAATCATGTTCGATCTCGGCGACCTTTATCTCGCCGCTCGGGCTGTCGGCGAGAATGTCAGCTGCGCCTGACAATATCACATAGGCGGCATCAGCTGGATCACCTTGATTGAACAGTACTTGGCCAGACTTGTAGCTTACGCGCTCCGATGTAAATGCGAGAAGTTTCAGTTTTGCGGGAGCAACGCCCGAAAACAGTGGCACCCGCCGCAACATTTCCACTTCGTCTTTGAGCAGCATATGCGTAGCATCCCCTGTGACAGTCATCGGATTTTATGAAGCCAATTGTTTAAATACACCGTTTTTCTCCAGAAGAGTAGCATGCGTTCCGTCTTCCACCAGTGCCCCATTGTCAAATACTATGACTCTGTCGAACAGCTTGGCCAGGCTCGTATTGGAAAGCACCCAAATGATCGACGGTGAATGGCCCTCTTCGTGAAGATTCTCCATAATGTTGTGAGTGATCTTATCCTGAATCCGTTGGTCGAGTGCTGGAAGCGGGCGATTAAAAATCAAATAGTCGGAGCGTTTAAGCAGGGCACGCGCCACATTTAATTTCTGACGCTGAACATTTGTCAGGCGCTTGCCGCCTGACCCTACGTCGAAATCAAGGCCAATGGAAAGAACGCTCTCGAAAAGACCGAGCTTATTGAAGATGTCACGCATTATATCGCGCAGTTTGTCGGTACCATCCGCTTGCGCAAATCCAACTCGTCCGAAAAGGACATTGTCCAAGAGTGTTGCGGATGAGATGAACTTCTTTGGGTCATAGCGTTCGATGACTTCCTTGAGGTCCGCGGGTAAGTTTTCATGGAAGCGGGCCCGCGCATCTACAATCTTGGCCATTAGTTCATCATTCAGCAAACCAAAGCGGTGCCTTGGCTCGATATAAGAAAAGCTCAACCGGATAATGTTTGAGCGTTCTTCTGGGGAGGCCGCTTCGAATCCACGGCCCTGCAATTTCTGCAGAAGAATCTGGTAGGCAGGAATGTCGTCAGCCGTCATGAATGTCAGCTGTTGGAAGAACGGGTGATCTGGCGGCAAATCCTGGAACAGCTCGACGGCGTTCGAAGCGATTTCCAGACCCATGAAATACAGATCAATATAAAGGTCGTTCTCTCGCAGAACCGAGCGGAAGTAAGGATGGGCCGCAAGTTTCCGGTTGGTCATCATGGGGCGTTTCATCGTGCCGAACAGAAGATTTTCCCCGATAGTCGCTTGTGGGTTGTACTCTTTCAGCTTGAACGGAACGACCAGATCTTCGAGGCCCTCTTTCTTTAGCCGTTTGCGAAGGGCTTCACGCAGTTCGACGATTCTATCGGTAAGATCGCTATGCGTGGCGGTATTGACCAATGATCGCAGCGCCATATCCTGAATATCCTGCGAAATCATGACCGCATCGAGAACGGGTCGCACTACTTTGAAAAGGTCGTGAGGACCGGTCACTCCCGCAGAGGTATAATCCACCCAGTCGCTGTTGAGATCGAGTTCTGGGTTGCCGGCGCGGCGTGCCTCATTGATGTTCCATTTATAGTTAATCGCCTGCTTTCCTTCATATTCGACCTTCGTCAAAGGGGCGTGTTTAAGCCCGTAGAGAAGATTGTCGCGAAGTGTTCCATGGAAGAAATAAGTATCAGATGCGGCATAAGCGATCCTGCGGCCCGTGACTGACTCGGGCAGTTCAAGCAAATCGGTTCCGTCAATCGTAATACGTCCCTGATCTGGCCAGACCAACCGGGCAAACGCTTCCGCGAGGGCTTCAGCTCCACTGGCGCTGTTGCCAACGACGGCAACAGTTTCAGAAGGATTTATCTCAACCGAGATATGGTTGAGCAGGGGTGCGCCGCTATCGTCCAGAACAGTTAGATTGACTGCATGCAAAGAATGTTCAAGGCGACCTGCCGGGGTAGGCGCAAGAGCTTGAATCCTGGGATCAACCAGTCGGTCCACATTAAACTGCTCGACGACCTGAGCGTACTTAACCTGAACATCCTGACGCGCCTGATCCCAATCGATCAACTCTTTCAATGGCCCAGGTAAATCCTTGTATGCATTGATCACGGCAACGAGCTGGCCAATATCCAGCCTGCCCTGCAAAGCCAAAACACCACCGATGGAGTAGAACAAAAACGGTGTGACTTGCGCCAGAAAATTATTGATGAACTTGACCAAAAATTTCCATTGATAAAGATCGTACCGGATCGAGAATATAAGTCCCAGACGCGCCGCTATATCGGCGCGTTCGTAGTTAGAGGTATCATTGCCGTGAATGGTGCCAATGCCATCGACAATTTCACCCACACGACCTGATAACTCGCGAGCCGTCAGCTGTCGCTGCCGTCCAAGCTCCAGCAATCGCTTGCGCATGCGCGGGATAACGACGCCCTGTATGGCTACAATCCCGGCCGCGATCATTCCAAGCCAGAAGTTCTGCATGATGATGAAGACAAGAGCGGTTAAAGCCTGCCCCCCAAGCAAGGCAGGCTGCACAAATGCGTCGCCGGTGAAGCCACCCATCGGCTCAACTTCATCCTTGATCATGGTGGCAATTTCTGCCGATTTTACCCGCTTGAATTGGGACGGGGGAAACCGGAGTACACGATCGATCAGTTCAAAGCGGATACGCCGCAGCATTCGCTCACCAAGGCGGCCTTTATAGGTATTGATATAAAGCTTGAAGAGCCCATTCACGATGACAAGAAGGAGGAAAACCAGGCTGAGCGCCATCAATGTCTCGAAGCGGGTCAGTTCGAGACCGTTAAAGAATGTAACTTCGCCCACATAAGGAATATCGTACCGGATACGCATAAAGGTCTGCGTCGCTCCAGGCGATTCAAAGCCGGTACCTTGTATGGGACCGTTGACAATCTGTTTTGGCAAATCGAACGATAGGAAATACGGGATCATTGAAACGGCTACAACGATCAAAATCCATATCTGCTGTAGTCGTGTATTCGACCAGATATACCGAGTTAAACTTTTTTCCATGAACAACCGTAAGCTGTGACGTCAGCAGTAATTTAGATCGTGAAACAGGCGGCGCGGTGGAGATGACCTTGTGGGCTGAATCACCTGAACTTACATCATCAAAGCCAATGACGCCATATAACACGGCACTGTAGGTGCTTATTCTGACAAATCAGTCTCAGAGCATGCGCCGCAATAATGCTGCGGTCTGCTGAGCACCATTCAAGTCCAAGTTGTGTTTTGGCCAATGCGCCTCGTTGACGGCAGATGCAATGGCGCTTGTAAGAATATCGCTGTTCAAGCCGCCTTCCGGTAGTGCAATTGCCAAGCCGAGAGATTCAAGGCGCGTAGCGCGAACACTTTGCTCTGTTTCCCCCCCTGCGGTGAACGGAACGAGGATCGAACGGCATTTGGCTCGAAGTATATCGCAAACCGTATTGTAACCGGCTTGGGAAATTGAAAGTCGTGCGTTTTGAAGCAGACCAGGAAAGTCCTGACGAAATCTCACAACGGTGACGTTGTCAGGTGCTTCAGCGGATAGAGCTGCAAAATCAGGCTCGGGAAGATTGGGGCCAGCGATAAGGCACCAGCTGCCCTTAAAACCGGATTGGACGGCGCACTGATATGCAGATCGAAGAAGTTCCGCACCGACAGCACCTCCGCCTGCCGAGACGACAATATCAAAACTGTCATCGGCAGGAGAGGGAGCCGGTCCGGTTACAAGCCCTGTATAAAGAACCTTGTCAGCAATCAGCTCTGCCAATGGAAAAGTGTCGGGCAGAGCTATAAAATTGGGATCGCCATGGACCAGGACGTGATCAAAATGCGACTTGATCAGCGAGACGGTTTCTTCATCGCGTCCCGGCTTTGTCCGCTCCTGAAGTATATCGCGTACTGATGCCAACAATATTGGCCTTGGAGAAGCGGTCTTGATAGCTTCCAACAGCGGCATAAGCTCAAAGCGCATTTGTCTTCGGCCAAAAGGGAAGGCTTCAATTATCACGATATCGGGTTGCACTTCGTGGAAAGCTTCAAGCAGAAGCTTGCGACGATTGTTGAGATAATCGTCGTCGGCAGGCTTGCCATTCCCGTCGACAAGTCCGTTGAAACCAGCATTTCCCGCGAGCAAGGGAGGCAAAGCGATCTGCTTTACGCCGGGTCCAGGAAATCCTCGCACATTTGATCCACCGGTAACCATGCTTACATCAAAGCCGTCATCGACAAGCGCGCGCGAAATATGACTCGCCCTTGCCAGATGTCCTATTCCAAGCAGATGCTGGACGTAAAAGAAGACGCGTGGTGATTTCATGATTTCTGCCACTCATCTTCAAAGAGCCGGGTAAGTTGCCGGATACTGGAAGTATGGTCGAAATGCTCTCGAACGCGGCGCCCTGCAGCCAGACCAAGTCGATGTCTCAAATCTGGCTCGCGGATGGCCCGCTCAATGGCGACGGCCAAAAGACGGGGATTCTCAGGTGGCACGACAAAGCCGTTTTCTCCGCCGGTCAACAGCTCTGGAATTCCCGAAATATTGGTAGAGATGCAGACGAGATTTTGACTTGACGCCTCGACGAGTACATTGGGCAGTCCATCGCGATCACCGTCTGCAGCTACGCGACATGCCAACGCAAAAATATCTGACTGCCGGTAGTGGCTCAGCACCTCTTCTTGAGCGAGGGCACCTTTCCAAAAGATGCGATCTGATATGCCAAGTGATTCAGCGAGCGGTTTGAGCTTCGACAGTTCATCACCGCCACCGATGTGAGTGAACTGCCAATTGATATCAGGCGATAATTGAGCCAGCGCCTGTAAAAGGATATCATAACCCTTTTTCGGCACCGCACGACCGACGCTAAGTATCCGCACCGGATCAGACTTATCGGTGCCGTCGCGGTCGGATCTTCGTTGGTCGAAATGCCCAAAACGGGTCAAGTCGAGCCCATGATAGCTTAAATGTACCTCATCTTTTCGATCAGTAAGTTGGCGCATATGCTCGAAACCGGAACGGGTGCAGGTAACACTCCAGCGTGCCTTTGCCAGTTTTTCGGTTAGCTCCCAGTCTGGTGAAGTCCAGATATCTTTAGCGTGGGCGGAACAGGTCCACGGAACGCCGGTCAAAATGCTTGTATAGGCAGTCACTGATGCTGGCGTATGGATAAAATGTGCATGCAACCATTCGCCGGCGTCTGGCCATTCATGGGCCAGTACCAATGCTTGTCCGAACCGGCGAAAACGATTGCGGGTTTTATCACGCAGGAGATCAGTCCAGAATTGACGAAGCAACGGTCGAAATCCGGGGCGCTTCCAACTACCAATCAAGCCGCGTAATACCCGCAGCGGCTCGTTATGAAGATATTCCGGCAAATAGACGACCCGAGCCTTGATCTCATCATGTATTGGATGGCGTTTCTTATCAGTAGGCTTGCGCATGGATATAAGGGTGAGGTCAAATCCTGCACGTTCAAGCCCAAGCAGTTCCTGCGCGATGAAGGTTTCTGAAAGACGCGGATAGCCCTTCAGAACAACCAGTGTTTTACGGCGTATAGTCAAAATGCTTGCTCTTACTCGGCGACCGCAGGAAGTGGTTGATTTTCTCGGTCCTCCAGCCATTCTCCAACTATTTCGGAGATGTGCACCAGCCCTTCGAGACGCATGCCTTCACCTTTGCCGCTTTGGGAGGGAGGTGCCCGTTCAGGAAGACGCTTGAGCACTTCTGCAAGTCTTAACGGATCCTCAGCTTCTTCAGGCAGCAGCATCTCAATCAAACCAAGCTCAGCGGCTCGTTTGGCCCGGATCAATTGCTCTTCACGAGGAGCAATACGCGGCACGATCAAGGCGGGCTTATCGAATGACAATATCTCGCAATAGGTATTGTAGCCGCCCATGGCGACTACTGCCTTCGCTCCTGCAATCAATTCCTCCATGCGGTTGTCAAACTCGATAACCTGTATGTATGGAATTTTACTGCCTTTCTTTACCAGCTTCGCCCGTTGTTTGGCAGGCATATAAGGTCCCAGAACGATGAACGCTTTATGTTGTAATGAGGGATCTTGCTGGTAGGCGTGAATGACATTGTGAACGAGGTCTGCACCATCGCCGCCACCGCCCGTGGTGACCAGAATATAATCGCCGTCAGGAACATGCACGGAAGCAGCTTCATGCGATACGCTGCGTTGCAAAAAGCCAACAAACTTCATCTTGTCCCGAATAGTCTCCGGTACTTCAAGGTCAACCAATGGGTCATAAAAATCCGGCGGACCATAGACCCATACAGTGTCATAGAGCTGATCGATCTTGTTGATAACCTGATTTTGCTTCCATTCTGCTTCCAGAAGGTGCGGAGCATCCATCACTTCCCGCAAACCAAGGACGAGCGTGGTTCCTCGCGACTTGAGATAGGTTAGAGTTTCTTCAACTTCCCCCTTGAGGCCCATGGGCTCCTTGTCGACGATAAAAATGTCAGGCTGAAACGTTTCTGCGGTATGTCTTATGATGGATTGCCGCATCTTCAGCGTTTCGTGCAGATCAATATGCCGAGCCAGAGATGTATATTCTCCGTTTCGCAATTTGATGACGCTTGGCACCTTAACAAAGTCCACCCGCGCGCGATAATCAAACGCACCCGCAATGGTCGCACCCGATATGATCAGGATGTTCAATCCCCGGTAATCTTCAACAAGCGAATGTGCAATAGTTCTGCACCGCCGCAAATGACCCAAGCCGAACGTATCGTGACTATACATCAGGATCCGTGCATCCTCGAAACGACGCATCATTGTCGGAACTTTCTTTTTTGCGGACAGGCCCGCGCGATATCATTCAAATAGGCGATCAATTGCAAACTACCAGCCTCTTATCTGTATGGATCAGCGGCGTCGCGCAACCCATCTCCCAAGAAATTGAACGCCAGGATAACAAGAATGACTGGAACCATCGGGAAAAGGAGCCAAGGGTAGAACGCTATAACGCTGACGCTTCTTGCCTCCGTGAGTAGTATGCCCCAGCTGGTTATAGGTGGTCTCAAGCCCAGTCCGAGAAAGCTCAGGGCCGTTTCGCCAAGGATCATTCCGGGAATGGAAATTGTGGCAGTTGCAATGAGGTGCGACATAAAGCCTGGAACGAGATGCCGCCCGATGATGCGGCTGCTCTTGGCCCCCATAAGCTGTGCCGCCAATACATAATCTTCTTCGCGCAGAGCGAGCAGCTTGGAGCGTACCGATCGGGCAAGACCCGTCCAGTCGAGCATGCCAAGAATTATGGTTATGCCGAAATAGATCAGTATGGGGCTCCAGGTCACCGGCATGATGGCTGCAAGAGCCATCCACAGCGGCAAGCTAGGCAATGATTGTAAAACTTCGATAACACGCTGAACCAGCAGATCAAAGACACCGCCATGATAGCCCGCAAGCCCGCCAATAATGATGCCGAGAACAAAGCTTATGGTGATGCCGATCAGCCCGATGGTCAAAGATATCCGCGCACCGTAGATGATGCGCGATAGAACATCTCGTCCCAGACGGTCGGTACCAAGAAGAAACATCTGGCCGCCCTTGGCAGGACACACGAAATGGATATTGGACTGTATTAGTCCCCAGAACCGGTAATCATCGCCCCTGCAGAAAAAACGGAGCGGCTGCACATCGTCCATTTTGTTCGTATAGACGCGTTTCAGCGACTGCATGTCCAGGCTCATTTCACGGCCATAGACAAAGGGTCCAACGAAATTGCCATCCTGGAAAAGATGGACGCGTTGGGGAGGGGAATGAATAAAATCGACATTGCGTGTGTGCAGATTATATGGAGCCAGAAACTCGGCAATGATGATCATTCCATAGAGCAACAGCAGGAATATGCCCGATGCCAGGGCAATTCTGTGGCGCTTGAATTTCCACCACATCAATTTGAGTTGAGAGGCGAGATGAACCTTCGCCTGGGCTTCGGTCATCTCCTCGATCGACATCGGATCGAACGGTGCCGACGATACAAAATGCTGCAGGGGCGCGCCGGGGAGAGGTATTTGATCCGTCACTTAGTGCTCCTGCCAGCAAGCCGGATACGGGGGTCAAGAAAAGCAAGAGCGATATCGGAGATAAGGACACCAATAACGGTCAGGAATGCGAGAAACATAAGAAATGAGCCAGCAAGATACATATCCTGGCTTTGAAGCGCTTTTATGAGCATGGGGCCTGTCGTTTCAAGTGATAGAACGATCGCCGTAATTTCCGCACCGGAGATGATTGCTGGCAGAATGGATCCGATATCGGAGACGAAAAAGTTGAGAGCCATGCGAAGTGGGTATTTAATCAGTGTTTTGAATGGATGAAGCCCTTTCGCCCTTGCCGTCATGACGTATTGCTTTTGCAGTTCGTCCAAAAGGTTGGCGCGCAGACGGCGGATCATTCCTGCAGTTCCAGCCGTTCCAACGATAATAACCGGTATCCACAAGTGTGAAAGAATGGACCGCGCTTTCTCCCAACTCATTGGTTCATTGAGGTATTGCTGGTCCATCAAATGCCCTATGGACGTGCCGAACCATACATTGGCGAAATACATCAAGATCAGCGCGAGCATGAAATTGGGAATGGCAATGCCAAGCAGGCCTAGAAACGTCAAGCCGTAGTCGCTCCAGCTATATTGGTGTGTCGCCGAATACATGCCGATAGGAAAAGCAATCAGCCAGGTGAAAAGAATAGTGACGAAGGACACAAGGATGGTCAGCCACATGCGATCGCCAATGACTTCGCTAACGGGCAATTGATACTCGAACGAGTAACCAAAATCGCCTTGCAACATGCCCCCAACCCAATAAAAATAGCGCAGCACCGGAGGTTTGTCCAAGCCGTATTGACTGCGCAGTTCTTCCAGATCCTGTATGTTCACCGTCTCACCTTGAGCCTGCATTTCTGCAATTTGGCTATCGATGAAGTTGCCTGGAGGCAGCTCAATGATTACGAAAACGAGCGCGGATATGATCAGCAGAGTGGGGATCATGGCGGCAATGCGCCAGAGTATATAACGGAGCATCTCTAAACTTGCTCCGTCTCAAGCCAGAATGTATCGGGCATATAAATACCCAAAAAGCATGTGGGATCAAAACCATAGAGACCCCGTTCCGGCAGGTTTTGCAACTTGTTCGAATGAAGCACGGGTTGCAACGTGCCATTTATAAGCCCGATCGAGAAAACCTGGCTCGTAAAAATTGAAAGCATTTGATGCCAAATGGCGGTTCGCTCATCCATGCTTCTCGACTCCCGCCAGCCTGTTTGCAGGCGTATCAACTCTTGCGCTTCAGGCAAATCCGGGGCCTGACCATTCTGGCCGAGCGAAAGGTGATACATGCCCCACAAGGGCCATTGGAGCTGGTCATCTGAGGTTGGTGCCAATTGCTGCGGATTCATATCTGCAGTGGCAACGCCATTCTCGATGCCGTACCAGATCGACATCATAATTCTGCCGGCCTGTGCACGGCTGCGGAAAATATCGCGCTGCGATGTGCGAGTATAAAGTGCAATGCCGATTTTTCGCCAATGATCGGTCACGAGTTCCAGTACATCGGTGTCCAGTGTACTTTCGCCCGGCGTTTCAATGGTAATTTCAGCAAGGCGACCGTCCGGCAGCAGACGGATATTGTCTCCATTGCGTTTTTGCAGGCCCGCCTCGTCGAGCAGAGCATTCGCCTGATCCGGGTCATGGTTAATCCAGGCATTGGCATATTCTGGTTTGTACAGGGGGCTTTCTGGAAGCACCGTATCGGCGCTCGCCGTTCCAAGGCCGTAAAAAACCGCCATATTGATTTCGTGTCTATCAATAGCCAGTGACAGTGCCCGGCGTACGCGCACATCACGGAACAAACCGCGCCATACTTCATCTTTGCAGTTCAGATTGGGCAGAATTGCCACGCGCGACCCTCGGGTCATCTTCCACAGATTGACCTTTACAGGATAGCGCTTCTCGGCATCTTTCAGGAAAGTATAATCATTAAAATCAATGCCTGCTGCCTGAAGGTCGCTCTCTCCCGCACCAGTTTTTGCCGGGATAATGGAAGAGGAACTGACATTCAGAATGACACGGTCGATATAAGGTAATTGTCTGCCATTCTCATCAACGCGGTGGAAATAAGGATTTCGTTCGAAAACAAACTGTTCGGAAGGTGGGGCTGTCGTGTTCCGCCAAGGGTACAGCGTTGGCAAATTGGGATTTTCTGGACGATATTCACGCGCCATCTTGATATGCAGGTCGGCCCATTTTTTCACCCGGTTTTCCTGCATCAACGCAGAAAGCCTGAACTGGTCCTGATACTTTTTATGAAACTGCTTGAGATAGGCCGAGGGGCCATGAATAGCGAGCGGTTGTGGTGCTGCCAGACTCGGCAGAAAATTTGGGTTCGGGGCATCCCAAGAATAGCGCACGGTCAGGTTGTCGACGACTTCAAATCGCGGCAACTTGCCATTGACACGCAGATCAAGTGATCCACCGCCGGGGGTTAGATCTTTGTTGAGAAGTACGTCTTCCCACCAATACCGGAAGTCATCTACCGTCAAAGGCGAACCGTCGGACCAACGATGACCTTCGCGAATGGTAAACGTGAAAACAGTGTCGTTTTCTTCTTGAAATGCCTCGAGAATATCCGGTTGCAGCGTCAGCTTTTCATCATATCCGACGAGCCGGGCATATCCGTAGATCGTCATGAAACGAATGTCTTTGGCGCTACCGATTATAGTGCGGATTGTACCGCCATAACGGCCTGGTACGCGGCCCATTTCCTTGAGACCAATAATGCGAGGGCGCGTGGGCAATCGCTTGACAAGTGGCGGCAAGCTGCGCGCTCTCAACTGATCAGACAGGAATTCGGGCTCCAGATCGCGATCCGCCGCTGACGCGAAATTCGAAGATAGCAGGCATCCCAATCCGCCAAGCCCGATTGTACCAAGCACTTCGCGCCGCGTTATCACGCTCGTAACTCCCTGGCGTCAACATTGCGTCTGGCCAAAACAAGGTGTCCGCCACCCAGATCAGCCTGGGCAAGATCGTTAGAATCGGTTTCGTCAAAAAACTGCGGTCCCCAGGCTCGTTTGTCCGAGGCACCACTCGCCTTGAGGGTTTTAAAATCAAGAGGGCGGTCCAAATCGGGAAAAGGGACAGCTGCGAGAAGGGAGCGGGTATAGGGATGTATCGGATTGCGCAGTATGATTGCGGAAGGTGCTAACTCGACAATTCGACCAGCACACATGACTGCTATCCGATCAGCCATATAGTCGACCACAGCAAGGTTATGTGAAATAAACAGGTAGGTTAGGCCCAATTTCTTTTGTAGATCCTTAAGCAGGTTCAAAATCTGCGCTTGCACGGAGACATCCAAGGCGGAGACGGGTTCATCGCAAATCAACAATTGCGGTCCAAGCGCCAATGAGCGTGCAATTCCTATGCGCTGACGCTGCCCACCCGAAAAACTGTGCGGATAGCGATTGAGAAAGCGTTGATCAAGCCCGATTGCCTGTATCAAGGCTCGTACTTTTTCCATGCGATAGGCTCTGTCCCCGCGCCCATGTATTTCCAGCGGCTCACTCAGAATGTTCTGGACCGTCATGCGCGGAGACAGGGAAGAAACTGGATCCTGAAAAACCATTTGAATATGGGTTCGCAGCTCCATCAGAGCTTCGCCTTGCGCCGCTAGAACGTCAACCTCTCCTTTGCCTTCATTGAAAGTCACGCTCCCGCTGTCGGGCGTAATGGCACGCATTAAAATTTTGCTCAATGTGGTTTTGCCGCACCCGCTTTCCCCAACAAGACCAAGGCACTCGCCCCGGCGAATGTCGAAACTGACATCATTGACGGCCTTTATGCGTGTCTTGTCCTGCTTGCCAAACATGCCGGATTTGCGAATGGCATAGGTCTTTGTCAGGTTTTTCACGCTCAGCAAAATCTCCGGCGTGTTTTCGGGCTTCGGTTTTTTTGCCCAAAGCGTGTCCGAATTGACCGGAACTTCACGCAAAGCCTTCAAACGTTCTCCTGGCTTCATGTCGAAGTGCGGTACGGCAGCCATCAGCCCTTTTAAATACGGATGCTGCGGATTGCGAAAGATAGCATCGACGGGACCCGCTTCCATGATCTCGCCATGATAGATGACCACAACCTCATCAGCCATATTGGCCACGACACCGAGATCATGCGTGATCAACAGCATCGCCATGTTCAACTTTTGCTGAAGGTCCTTCAACAATTCAAGTATTTGAGCCTGTATGGTAACATCGAGGGCGGTCGTCGGCTCATCTGCGATCAAAAGGGCAGGGCGGCAGATCAAAGCCATCGCTATCATTGCCCGCTGGCGCATGCCTCCGGATAACTCGAACGGGTACATGTCATAAGTGCGTGCAGGATTGTGAAATCCTACCAGGCCCAGCATCTCCTCAGTCTGTGCCCTGCGTTCTTCTTTGGTCGCCTGTGTATGGATTTGCAGGACTTCGCTGATTTGATTGCCGACAGTATGCAATGGCGACAGGGATGTCATTGGCTCCTGAAAGATCTTAGCCATTCGCTTGCCACGCAGATCTCGCAGCTCAGCGCCGTCAGGGCGCATTTGCAATATGTCGCTTGCTCTGCCGTTTAGAGGATCGGTGAAAAGAATTTTACCTGTAACGCTGGCCGTATTGGGCAAAATACCCATAACCGACTGACTTATAACGGATTTGCCGGAGCCAGACTCGCCCACGAGAGCCGTCACTTTACCTGGCAGGACGCGAAGATTGACGCCCTTTACCACATTCATTCGTCCACCAAGCATCGCAAAAGAGATGCCAAGGTTCTCAATGCGTAATAAATCCGTTCCCGACACCATGCGAGCGACTTAATCCTTAAAGGCTGTCGTTTTCTGTCAACTGGAACGAGACTAGCTTACGCTCTTGTCCGAGTCCAGTTGGTTGAATGGCGATTGCCCATGTAGATCAAATACATACTCTTGTTTACGGTACAGGACAGACGGAAGCATCAAGAACATCGGAACAGCGCGGGGAGCGGCGGAAATTGTCGAAATAAAGCGCCCATTCAGTTTTGTCGGCCGCGCGATACGGGCCAAACTTGAAATATTGATTATCGCCTAGCCCTTTGTCTCCGTGGCCTATGTTTCCTTTGACGGTCACGATCCATTTATTATTGGCAAAAATCTCGACATGGCCGGATCCGTCCGGGCCTGGTTTTGTATATATGGCAAAATCAATCCAGCCCGAATCCGGCGTAGGCAGCTTGTTGCCCCTGTCGGTTACAACAATGGCATCAGTGCAACTGTTGAACTGCTTGCCGTCTTGCGGGGTCCATTTATCATCAGTGGCGATAAGCGCACGCATCTGATTGGTATCAGGTCGATACCAAACCGGCGTCTGTTTGTCGCTGCAAGCCTTTACAGTGCTTGGGCCTGCTGCCTTTGTTGGCGCGATATAATTGGTTTCAATCGTCGCAAAAAGTTTTCCATGATTGAGACGTAATGCCAAAAATGGGCTGAAATCACCCACAGCTTCCGGCCCAATTTCCCTTTTCCACTGCGCGATCAGATAGCGATGATCATCTTTCGGGATCGGATCGGCAAATTTTACCGCGAACCCATACCAGACGCCTTGGTCATAGGGGACGCGATGCTGGGTTTTCTCCCAGACTTCAGCACGCTCGCTGCAGTTTTTTCGCACCTTGGGGCAAAACGGCTTTACGCTTAACTTCAGTGCCCCAGCACCGGTCTGCTTTATCTCGGATTGAAACTCGACTTTACCAGCCTGCTGTTCAAAGTTCTGGCGGTAATAAAGCCCACCTGCGGGGGAGAAATCTTTCCCGTCGAAACCATCAATCAGAACGTCGCCTATGGGTTCTGCTGCCGCACCCGTTGCACTCAAAGCTGCCGCAAGAAAAGCCATAGCGACGTATCTTCCTGTCATTGCATGAATTTCTCTAAGAGGGGACGTTTGGGCGGAGTAGACTTGGCATCTCTGTGAAGTAGCATGACCTGTTCGGCTTCCGAAAGTCCATCATAAGTTATTTCGTCATAGGCATCGTCAAGCTGCGCGGTCTGTCCTGCAGGTTTCGGCAATAGAACCGTTACCTTCTGACCAACACCACGCAATTTTTCCTCGCCAAGAGTGGTCCAATCGCCTCCACAATATGTGGCAAATGCCTGGCTGGCGACGACTTCGCGGTCATATTTCTTTGTTAGGCTTTGAAGTCTTTGCACCTCATTTACGGCCGATCCGAAAGCCGAGAATGTCAGCCTGTCCTTCAATCCGACATTCCCGAACATGACATTGCCGACATGCAGTCCAATTCCATATTTGATGGCGCTGAGGCCTTCTTGCTGCCGCATGATGTTGAGTTCGGCAACGCGTGCTTGAGCCTTGGAAACAGCAGACAGGGCGGACTGACACGCGACTTTGGAAGGGTCCTTGTGCCTGCCGCAAGGATAGACGGCAAGAAATCCATCGCCCATAAAACTCAAAATCTCGCCGCCACCACGGTTGAAGGGCGCGGCGATCGCATCAAAGAAATGGTTGAGGGTATCAATATAGGCCTGCCGCCCTTCTTTTTCTGCGAGCACTGTTGATTGACGCATGTCGCCCATGACCAAGGCGGCGCGAATAGTCTCGCCATCACCCCGGCGAATCTGGCCATTGAGAACGCGCTTGCCAGCATTACCACCAAGGTAAGTGGTCAACATATTGTCGGCGAGTTTTCCCAGAACGGCCATTTTTGCCGCAACAGCAAGATGGTTCTGCAAACGCAAGAGTTTGGCAATCATTGGGTCGCTGAAGCCTTCACTGGAATCAGTTGCCCACGATCCCATCATGCCTTGGGTCGATTGGCCGCCAAAGGACTGCAAAAACGCAAGATAGTCAGTCATGCCTTCAAGTCTGAGTTCATCTAGAACCGGGAACTCCGATGGCCCATCAAGATCAATGCGCCGCCGCAGATGCTCAAGATTGTTGCTGAGCAAATAGAAATAAGGGCTGAGAAGAAACCGTTCGGGTTTTTCACCAGGATTATGGCGGTAACCTTCCACAGTCATGCCGCTTGAACGCTTCCAGGTAAAACCGAGAGCGTCGTAAAGGGGGTGAAGCATTGAAAAGGAAAGATTGACGCGGGCTATTGGTAAGCCCGCCGCTGCAATGCGCTCGCAAAATCCGCGCACGATTACTTCAAGGCTGTCTCCAGCCAATGCTGACTCTGTAACCCAGTCTGCCACCTTGTCGAGAAGAATTGTGGAAATATCCGCTTGGGTCGCGCTCATCCCTCGTCCTTACAAATTCGAGCTACGTCCATTTTCCGCGTATGCCATTTGTCGAACGTGTCAACTACGCTCGAACAGGAGAATAATAACAACAGGATGAGTGAATCCGGATGCAGTGTCAACGCTGGCAAACAATCCACCTGTGAGGTCGATCCGCCAATTACGCTGGACTTTCGCAGGTAAACAGACAGGCGCCCTCTAATTAATTACATTGACATTGGTTAGATGGGCATTTCCCCAATCTGAAACAATAGGGCGTTGTCACTTGATTGTGACGTAAGTGATGAGGTTGCGGTCGCTTGACAGCTATCCGTATAGCAGCCATCTACGAACGAAGGCGCAGGCCAGATAAGACTGGAATATCACGTGACCAATACTGCTTTTACCGACCTTTCGCAAAAACTCCTGACACAACAGGCAAAAGCCGGAGTAATCGGACTTGGATATGTTGGACTCCCCCTGGCGATTACGCTTGCACGCAGCGGATTCCACGTAACTGGGTTTGATGTCGACCCGGCAAAAATTATCGCGTTGGACGCCGGAAATTCCTATATCGAAGCGGTTAGCAATGCCGATCTAGCCAAAGAGACTTCAGCGGGAAGATTCCGTTCTTCGGATGATTTCGGGCAACTCGCGTCATGTGACGTGATTGTCATCTGCGTTCCGACGCCCCTGACAAAACATCGGGACCCTGATCTTTCTTATGTTGAGGCAACGAGCCGTTCAATTGCAGCCACGCTTCGAAGGGGTCAGCTTATAGTGTTGGAGTCGACGACTTATCCCGGCACAACGGACGATATTGTCAAAACCATTCTGGAAAAGACCGGGTTGAAGTCAGGTCAGGACTTTTTTCTAGGGTTTTCGCCAGAAAGGGAAGATCCGGGCAATCGCGACTTTGATACGTCCAGCATTCCAAAGATCGTTGCTGGCGATGGTGCTGAAGCCAGTGAGTTGATGCAGGCCTTCTATGGGCAAGCCGTCAAGACTGTTGTGCCCGTCTCATCCAATGCGACGGCTGAAGCAGTAAAACTCACAGAGAACATTTTCCGGGCCGTGAATATAGCGTTGGTCAATGAACTTAAGACACTTTACGCTGCAATGGGGATCGACATCTGGGAAGTGATCGAAGCCGCAAAGACAAAGCCCTTTGGCTATATGCCATTTTACCCTGGGCCCGGCCTTGGGGGGCATTGTATTCCCATCGACCCTTTTTACCTGACCTGGAAATCGCGGGAATATGAATTGCCGACGCGATTCATTGAGCTTGCAGGCGAAATAAACTCGGCTATGCCGCGTTATGTGATCAGCAAATTGTCGGAAGCACTGGATATCCGTGAGGGGAAAGCCCTCAGCCGTTCGCGCATCCTGATCATTGGTTTGGCGTACAAGAAAAATGTTCCCGATATCCGCGAAAGCCCCTCATTACGACTGATGGAAATTATCCACGAGCGTGGCGGCACTGCCGATTATCACGATCCATATGTCGCTGAAATTCCCACGACGAGGGAATATATGGCTTTGAAAGGTCGACAATCAATCGATCTTACAAAGGAAACTGTCCAGTCTTACGATGCGGTTTTGATTTCGACAGATCATGATTGCATTGATTATGCATCAATAGCCGCATGGTCACCGTTAATCGTTGATACTCGCAATATTTTCACGAAACGTGGGCTCATGGCAGACCATATAATAAAATCATAAGTGCTACCGTGCCCAACAGCCAAGCCGCGTCACCCTCAGACGAGTTTGGCTTTAAGGTTGCTTGCAGCCATTGCATAACCGCCAGAGGCACCGTCGATGAAGTGGATATGGTCATGCGCCAGCGGCGTGGGAACCAGACAGGTTATCAAAGCCGAGCTTTGCCTGTGTAAACCGTACTGACAGATTCCCTCTTTGGCTGCTTCTTCCAGCCGCTCTTCAATACGTGTCAACCGCGCAGCATCAATGTCGATGGTCATCTTGAGTCCATCATCGAACTTGCGGAAATCAGAATTTTGAACCAGTTCGCGCTTATACGCTTTGGGATCAAATCCACCGGCTGTCAGACCCAGTTTTTCCAGCATTATCGTCAGTCCGATCTGAGCGAAAATGGCAAACTTTTTATAGAGCCTTTTCCCAGCCGGAGCAGTTGCCCTTGCCTCGGTACTGATGCCCTGCAATGTGAATTCAATCTGTGGTCCTTCTTCCGGAATTGGGTGGGCGCCGCGCGCCTGCTCGGCAGCTATGGCAACAACATCAGCCACCAATTGCTGGAAGCGGGCGTCTGCTCCCGATGCCCCGGGCACTGCAATAATGGAAACAATCTCACCGTTGTGGGCGCGGACCGGATTCCAACGGCAGGACAGGCCAGTCAGATCAGGACGCGAGCCCGAGGGCGCTGGTTTGATCAGAAATTTACCCGCTTTCATTTGAGCTTCAGCCCAACTTGCTCCTCCGCCGGCGAACATCGCATAAGAGAGCTCCGAGCTGACTTTAAATCTGGCCACGCGTACATCCAGACCTTGAGCGCGCACCGCCGCCATTGGAACAATGGCCGCTCTCAGGTTCAACTGCAATTCATCCGCCACCCAGGCTTGTACTGCCGCAAGTGCTTTGCGAGCCTCCAGCTCCTCTGAAGCAGGAAGAGCAACCAAAGCTCCATCGCCTCCGAATATAAATGGATGGTTTTGCTTCCCTAATGCGTTGAGGAGAGCCGATATGACGCTTGCGCCCGCCACGTTGACGGCCTTGTAGCGTCCCTGTTTTATGGCTTCGGTTGAACCCACTATGTCTGCAGTGGCCAACACCCAGTCAGCGGGCAGCGCCTTGTAATTGGCGTTGTCCGCAACGCCTTCAAATTGCTCGAAAACAGGCAATGTCTCAAAAAAATTGTCGTTCTTTTCAGTCGTCATAAGCGACAGTAACACAGGCCGATTGTGCAGGCGATGCACACTTATCCATCGGGCTGCTCAATGCACAATAACGGCAGTGCCTGTTAAATATGTGAAAAGTTGAAAATACAATTGTTCGCGGCTTGTGTGTCCCGTGAACGGTATGCAACGATATAACTGCTGCCGATTCTTGCCCATCAAATCGAGCCATTCCTTGAGAGTGCTAATAACATGTCGGCATATCGTGCCCGCAGGGGGACTAGTTTGTTATCCGATGCATTTTGATTTAGCCCATTTCCCGGATTTTCAGGAAGGATTTTTCGGTATCTCTGCCAAGAGAGATGTGCTCGAGATGCTGATTGATATCCGGGAGCAGTTGGATTGTCTCCACATAACCCATATCGGCTACTCCAACCAGACCGCTCCCAACAAGGGCTCAACTCCAGACGTTTCTGTTACCACAACCCTGCCTTTCAGCTGGGCGATGCGCTATTCGGCAAAAGGTTATTACAAGTTGGATCCGCTGCTTGATGCCGTGGTTATGCCTCGGCGCCCTGCCCAGGCAGCAGGAAGCATACGAAATCTGGCAGATGAAGTCGCCTTGTCATCCGAGGTAGAAAAATACTTTTGGGACCGCGAGATGCGAAACACTGGTAGCCTGTTTCTTGCAGTAGGTGCTTCCAATCCCCACGGCTTCAAAGGGATTACAGAATTTACGTTCAACGTCGGCAAATCTGAACAGGCGGGCTTCATCGAGCGGATGCGCCAACACCTTGTTGCATGTTCATCGCGTCTGCACACCGCGCTCCACGGAAATCGCAATCCGGTCCTTGCTGCCGTTGTTGCCAAGCTGCTGACAAAACGAGAACTGGATTGCCTCTATTGGGCTGCCAATGGAAAGACGGACGGCGAAATCGGCGAAATTCTTGACATCGCGCGCTGGACGGTAGTGACGTACTTGCAAAATGCAAAGAACAAGCTTGGTTGCGCCAATCGCACCTCAACCGTAGCAACTGCTTTGGCATTGGGCGTTATCGAAATGCCTGTTATCGCAAACAGGTTCTAGTCGGTGCTCTCGGAAGCTGTGAATTGAGGCAAATGGGCATCTGCAAAAGCTGCTTCAAGCAAAGCCGTGTTTTCCGCCGGGCTTCGGCCCGTTTCAGCAAAACGCAAATGATGAAGGTCAATTTCAGTGGAATGGGCTGAGAGGATCAAGCGAAAATATGCATTGACGCCCATGTTGCTGAATTCCAGATCAAGTGTCACCGTGGGCGTCGAGTTCCAGTCGAGGTGATACTCACCTCCGTGCCCGAAAGTCAGCGTATTGGGATAAAAGGTCAACTCGGTGGCCGAGTTTACGATGTCGGCAATATTGCCGAAAAGCTCACAGCGGATGAAGGCAATATAGTCGGCCACGTCAACGAGCAGAAGGTCTTTGATAACCTCCGTCAGATGCCGCTCTAGAATCTCGACGCGTGTCGCGGAATACTGGGTTTTTTTCATATATTCATCCGACTATCGATAATTATACTATTTTCGGCGGGTATTAACAAATTGAATAAGTTCGGCGACAGCCTTGTAGAATTCCGGCGCGATTACATTATTAACCTGCACCTGTTTGTAGAGTGAACGTGCTAACAGGACATTCTCGAAAATCGGCACATCATTTGCCTCTGCAACTTCTCTTATCTTTAGTGCGATGATGTCCTGACCCTTGGCGACAACGACGGGAGCGGGATCCTTTGCCGGATTATAGCGAAGAGCAACCGAGAAGTGTGTCGGATTTGCGACGATGAGAGTGGCGGTCGGAACTGACGCAATCATCCGCTGCCGCGCGCGATCGCGGCTGAGGGATCTCAACCGTGACTTGAGCAAAGGATCGCCTTCAGCCTGCTTGTGTTCGTCCTTGATCTCTTGTCGTGTCATGCGCAGTTCATTGCGCCAGTGAATGCGCGACCAGGCAATGTCGAATGCTGCCAGCACAGTTACTGCGATCGCTATCGAGGAAAGCAGGCGGGTTATATGGGCCCTGATAAGCTCCGGAAGCTGCCCGGGTTCAGTGATTATGGCATCAACAAAAAAATGGCTGTCGCGAAAAAAGATCATGAAAACAATGATGCTGGCCGCGGCAAATTTGAAGGTTGATTTCAGAAACTCAACGCGTCCGGCAGACCCGAAAATACGCGACCAGCCTTTGGCGGGCGACACCCTCGACGCTTGTGGCTCGATACGGTTGAAAACAATTCGCGGAGCGTTTTGCAGAACCGATGCAAGGATGCCCGCACCGGGGATCAGGATCATAATGGGAAGCAGCGCAAGACCGACGGCTGCTCCAATTATTCCGAACAACTGCCGCGCATCATCTGCGCTGTTCAAATGCCAGTCATCTGATTTGTCAAAGAGTTCAGAAAGGAAGGATGAGAGTTTTGCGCCGCTTGGTATCGCTACAAACACCAGAATGATGATAAGCGCGATGATCGAGGCAAGGATGGGTGCTTCGCGAGAGAAGGGCAGGTTGCCTTTCTCCATTGCATCGCTGATTTTCTTTTCAGTCGCCTCCTCGGTTTTGCTCTCTTTGTCGGTCTCGTCTGACATCTAGCAGGACTGCTCCGTTAAGGTCCGACCTGCTCGGGCTCAAGGCGAAGATCGCCGCGTTCAGCCAAAGCAATTGCGGTACGTGCGATAGAGCGCCTGGCCTCCGTTACAGCATTGGCATTGATATTGTTCGGGCTGGAGAGTTCTGTCTCAACCATGCGGCGCCCGCGTGTCGATAGCGACTGAAGAATGAGTTCCTGGAGCTGCGGCTCGCAACCATGCAAGGCTGTGGTAACAACATCGGTCTGAATGTCATCGAACAGAACAAGTCTCGAGCGTTGCGACAGACGGGCAATATCCTCGAAGGTGAACAATTTCGCCTTGATCTTTGCAAGGTCGTCCGCACCGAGATCCGTCAGATCTCCAAGCAGTTCGTCGATCTCGGATTTTTCCAGCTGATTGATAATATTCGCGATCGTGCCGTGATGGCTCTTTTCGGAAGCCGTATTGTCTTTTCCTGTTACCTCACGTTGAAGAATGGCTTCGAGCATGGCGGAGACAGCTGGGGCAACTTTGCGGATATGCAACGTGCGCTGGATCAAGGCGCTGCGCGTCGTTGGTGAAAAACGGATAAGCAACTTTGCTGCGATATCGGATGGCAGGCGGGAAATCACATAGGCTGTGACCTGCGGATGCTGATTAACAAGATAGGCGTGCAAGATCTCGGCGGGAATTCGCGGTAATTGATCCCAAACGGACTCCTGAGCCAAAAGTTCGGGCCGGCGGTTTTCGATAACGGCACTTGCTTCATCGGCGGTGAGGGATTCGCGCAGCAGGCCCTCAAAGCGCATCCCGGCTTCGGATACCGGCGCACCGTCGGCAAATGCATTCTCGAACTGCTTTACCAGTTCTTCGAAGTCGCTGGGCGTGATGGGTTCGAGCTTGCGAGCGTGTACCGCCAGTGAACGCAAATCATCCGCTGTGAAATGCTTGAGGAGGCGGGACGCGGATGGCCGTCCGATGGCGACGAGCAATGCCGCCACTTTTTCAGGTCCTGACAAATCCTGGATGGCGCTTGATGCCTCTTCGGTTGCGTGATCGCTCATCTCGCCACGCTTAATTGCCGCTGCCGATGACTTCGGTCAGGCTGACGCCAAACCTTGAGCTGTCATCTTCAAGGACGATCACTTCACCGCGGGCGATAACGCGGCCATTGACGACAATATCGACCGGATCGCCGATTTGCTTGTCTAGTGTCACGACAGAACCACGTCCGAGCTTCATCAGATTTGCGACCGGCATGGACGTACTTCCCAGAACAACCTGCACGTCAACTGGGATACCCATGATCAGGTCGATATTGGGCTTGGATCCGGCCGGTTTCCGGGCCGGTTGCGGCTCGTCGCGCTTGAGGTCTTCGATGGCCTCGTTCAGTTCGTCTTCGATCGAGTTCTTGTCGGATATGGCCATGATGCGAATGATCCCGAGTGCGGAGTAGGTTTAAAGAACGGCGCCAGCAACGTCGCTGGCACGAACGATACGATTGACAAAAACTGGCAAGGGGCGCGCTGGTTCGAACGGAGCAACTTGCGTTGGCGTTACAGATTTGAGCTGATCTGTCATAAAGTGATTGATGGAACTGATTTTGACTTCCGGTGGAGCTACGTGTGACGTAGCTGCCGGTTGCTGCATGGCAGCGGCAACAAGTGCATCTTCATTCAGATCCAGCCGCGCTCGCTTTATAAGCTCCATTGCGCGGGCCATTTCAGAGCGCACACGATCAGAATCTTTCAGGCGCGCTTCAAGCCGTATGCTTTCGTCCCGGCAGATCTCCCGCTCTGCCTGAAGGATTGCCAAGGCTTTTTGAAGATTGTTTGCAGAGCTTGCTACCTGATTTGCCATCAGCCGGCTCATTGCTGTCAGTCTGCTCGCTTTGCGCAGCGCCGCAAAAAATACGATCAAGGAAATGGCACTCAAACCCAGTGAGATCAGATTAACCAGCAGCAAGCTCATCAAGGAGGTCCTCTTCTTCGTTGACGGGATCGGTGATGCGAACAGTGAATACGCTTCCCGCCTTGCCGAGACGGCATTTGTAAAGGGCCTGATCGCCACTGCGCAGACGGACTTGATCAATTGCGTCCTTGGGTAAGTGCAGAATTTGTCCCGGGCGCAGTAAAGCGAGTTGCTCAAGAGTCATTGAACCTTGCTGCAAATAGGCCTCGACCTCGATATGCGCGCGGCTGACTTCCAGTCGCAGCTTCTTTGCCCAGCTGGGATCAAGATGATGTGCGGGCTGCCGCAACAAGCGGGCGATTGCGTCCTGCATCGGCCGGAAAGCGGAGCGCGGCAACAGAATGGAGACGTGACCGGAGCGGCCCGTTACATTCAAGCCGATAGTGCAGGCAATCATTCGGGCCTCGGAAACGGTGCCCGGCGCAAGGTGCACAGCTTCGCTAAGTTCGCCCATCTGGAAAAGCGGATCGCCGCCGGAGAACATATGATCGAGCGAGGATGTGATATCGCTGAAAGTCTGCCGTGCGATTCCCATGTCCACTGATGTGAAAGGCCTAATCGTCGTCGCCATCTCGGAACTTCCGCCAGAACCGAAGAGAGCCTCAATTCCACAGTCGACAAAGCTCCGGTCGGCGGCCAGCAGGATTCTTGAGCCCCATTTGGGCACGGAAACCGTTCCCACCAAGGCCGAACCCTGGACTGCATCGGTCACGGCTTCTTTCTCGAGGGAACGAATATTAAGGAACTCAGCGGTGACGGCTGCATCGGTTTGCGCGGAAATCCTTGCGCCAAATGTCGAAGCCAAATCGCGGAATACCGTTTCGAATGATTTCAGATCATCGACAGAAAGCCCCGCCGCCCGCAGGATACTATCCGCCAGCGCGTCAGGTTTTTTTTGCTCGGCCTCGACCTCCATCACAGAACCTTAAGCCGCTTGCTGCAGGGGCGTTGGGGAGAGAGTTTCCTGCTCCACAACGTCAATGGATGGACGATCATAGGCGGAAATAGTCTTGCGGCCATATTCGAGCGCGATTTGGGGCAGAGCACCATTCATATATGCCAGCAATGTCTGCTTTACGATGATGTAAAGCCTGTTTTGCTTCTCGCGCGTTGTCTTGATCTTGGTGGCGATCGGCCCCACGACACCGTAGGACAGGAAGATGCCCGCGAAGGTCCCGACAAGTGCTGCGCCGATGAGATGTCCAAGAATTTCAGGCGACTCATTGAGCGCGCCCATGGCTTTGATGACGCCAAGAACAGCGGCGACGATGCCAAGGGCAGGCAATCCCTCCGACACGCTGACCATTGCATGATAAGGCTTGAGCTTATCACGTGAAATGGTGTGAATTTCTTCATCCATCAGAGCTTCGATTTCATGCGAACGCGCATTGCCGATGATGATCAGGCGGCAATAGTCGCAGATAAAATGCGTCAGGTCATGGTTCTTGAGAACGCTCGGAAATGCCTGGAAAATTGTCGATTCATTCGGATTATCGATATGAACTTCCACCTCATTACGCGATTTTGCGCGCAATTCGCGCATCAGGGCATAAAGAACACCGAGCACATCGAGATAGTCACGCTGCTTTGGCACCTTGTTGGTGAATGCCTCCATGCAGGCGCGACCGGAATCCTTGACTGCCGAGAAGGGATTGGCCACTAGGAAAGTGCCGAGTGCGGAACCGCCGATAATCACAAATTCCCATGGCTGCATCAGAACGCCAACGTGCCCGCCCATGGCGATAAAGCCACCAAGCAGACAACCCATTGTTACGACCAGTCCGATCAGAATACCCAAAACCTGCTCCTGCATGTTCGCCAGTGTTCCAGAGCTATCAAGGTCGGCTTGCGTGAACCTTGCAGCCTGAACGGAGTTTGATTTCAAAGAGCAGCTGCATGTCTTCCTTTTGTAGTAAGACAAGGAGGCTCAGCTAGCCACCGAACGCCATTTGCTACATGCCATGGGCTAGCTTGCACCGCTTAAAGAGTGGGTTGCAATGACAGTCGCCATTGTTGCAAGGGCAAGTTCCTTGCAATCAATTCTCTTCCTCATGGTGAGTCCTCCTGAGCGAAGGACAAACCCGCGCACACTGTCAACTGGCGTTTCTCCATCAGCTTCAGGCAAGCTTGATTTGCGACAAATACGCAAAAGCTTCTGAAAGGCGCATCATGACCAGTACGATGACGAGCTACCGTTTGATTGCTGCGGATCTGCCGCGCTCACTTGCGCGCATTGCCAAGGAACCAATGGTACAGCGCGACAGCGACTATTATCTGAAGAACATTGGCAAGGTGAAAACCATCGATGATCTGATGAAGGATACCAAGCTATATAATTATGCGTTGAAAGCCTTCGGGCTTGAAGACATGGCCTATGCCAAGGCATTCATCAAAAAAGTTTTGACCGAAGGGGTCGAGAACAGGGACGGTTTTGCCAATAAGCTGACTGATACCCGCTACAAGGAATTTGCTACGGCTTTCAACTTCGCCAAACTGGGCGACAAGACGACCGAAAGCTCGGCCGTATTAAAGCCCGTCGTCGACAGCTATGTTCAGATGACGCTTGAACAGGAAACCGGTAAACAAAGCGACGGCGCGCGCCTGGCGCTTTATTTTTCCCGCAAGGCTTCGTCCATTACCAATGCTTATGAGATCCTTGGCGATAAGCGCCTGCTTGCAGTCTTCCAGACAACCTTCAATATTCCCAAACAGACATCCGCACTCGACATTGATCGTCAGGCCAAGATGGTCGAAGAGAAACTTGATCTCAAGGATTTGCAGGATCCGGCGAAGGTCGAGAAACTTCTTGTCCGCTTTACAGCCATGTACGACATGGCCAATCCCAGCACGAATATGGCGCCGTCAGTGCAGTTGTTTGGCGGGGCGGCGGAAATCGGCATATCGCCCAGCATTCTTGCAACCCTGCAATCATTCAAACTTGGAGGGCGCTGATGGAAAATTCCATTTATGTAGGGCTTTCGTCACAAATATCGCTGGAACGCCGGCTTGATGTGCTGGCGCATAATGTGGCGAATATGTCGACGCCCGGATTCAGGGCAACAGGCATGAAATTCGATGCGATGGTCTCGAAGGCCGCCGAGAACTCGAGCTTCGTCAGTGCTGGCGAAAGCTTTATCAAGACGGAGGCCGGACCGATCAATCAGACTGGCAATCCGCTTGATGTTGCCGCCAAGGGGAATGTCTGGTTTTCATTGCAGACGCCAGCAGGTCAGGTGTTTACCCGTGATGGCAGAATGAAAATGTCGACCACGGGAGAACTGCTATCGGTCAAGGGATACCCAATCCTCGACGCCGGAGGCCAGCCGCTGACAATCGACCCAAATGGGGGTCCGCCGGAGATATCTTCGGATGGTGCGGTTTATCAAAATGGTCGTCAGCTCGGTGCCATTGGATTGTTCACGATCGATCCTGGTGCAAAACTCAGTTATTTCGATAATTCTGCAATCATACCGAGCGTTGCTGCCCAACCAGTAATCGACAATCCGGACGCAGGTGTCATTCAGGGTGCAATTGAGGGATCAAACGTTGATGCGATCAGCGAAATGACTCGGCTCATGAATGTTACGCGCGCCTTTGAACGCGTCAATGCCTTGCTCAGCGGCAGTGAAGCGACGTTCACGAGCGCCATCAAGACCCTCGGTTCGTCCTCTTGATGTCCTGCGATTCATGACCGCGCTGAACAGTGCCCTACAGACCATGAACACCGGAACGGTGAGGCTCGACAGCCTGGCGCGCCTGTTGTCACAGGCCAACCGGGAATGTGGGTCTGTTGCTGTCGGCGGATACGTCAATGAAGTATCGCGGTCGGCAATCGGTGTAAGGGGTATCTCGGACAAGGTGCAGCTTGGGGATCTCGTGATGATCCGATGTGATCAGCATCTTCATCCCGCCGAAGTGGTGCGGCTTGAACAAACTCAAACATTAATCAAACCATTTGACGACCGGATTACGCCATCGCTCGGCAGCCCGGTGTTTCCCGAAGGCCAGTTTCGTATTGCACCTGCACCAGACTGGAAGGGCAGGGTTATCAATGCGCTGGGCGAGCCGCTCGACGGCAAGGGATTGATGACCACCGGAACCGAACCAGTGCCTGTGGACTGTGCAGCACCTTCTGCGATGAACAGGAACCGGGTGGAAAAAGGCCTGCGAAGCGGCGTCAATGTCGTCGACGTCTTCGTGCCCATGTGTTTCGGCCAGCGTATGGGCATTTTTGCCGGTTCCGGCGTCGGTAAATCCACGCTGCTTGCCATGATGACCAAAGCGGCGGACTTCGACACAGTCGTTCTTGCACTGACAGGCGAGCGCGGCCGCGAAGTGCGCGACATGCTTGAAGACACAATGGCTGGCAAACTGGATAAGACCATTGCCGTTATTGCCACGGGTGATGAAAGCCCGATGATGCGACGGCTTGCTCCCAATACGGCCACTGCGATTGCCGAGTATTTCCGTGATCGCGGCGACAATGTACTTTTGATCGTGGATTCGATTACGCGTTTTGCCCATGCCGCACGCGAAATAGCCATTGCCGCCGGTGAACCGCCGGTATCACGCGGTTATCCGCCGAGCGTCTTCAGCCAGCTGCCGAGGCTGCTTGAACGGGCAGGGCCGGGGCTTGAAGGCCAAGGCACAATTACCGGTCTTTATGCTGTTCTCGTCGATGGCGATGATCACAATGATCCCATTTCGGATGCCATTCGCGGTACTCTTGACGGTCATATCGTTCTCGATCGAACCATAGCGGCTCAGGGGCGGTTTCCGGCTGTCGATATTCTGGGATCGATATCACGTCTGGCACACCATAATTGGTCTCCGGATCAGGCAAAACTTGCGACGGGTCTGCGCAGCCTGATTTCAAGGTTCGAGGAAACGCGCGATCTTCGGATGATCGGCGCTTATCAGACTGGCAGCGATCCGCAGATTGATCAGGCCGTCCATCTCGTACCGCTGATATACGGGACAATGCAGCAGACGCCAGCCTCCCCACTATCTCAGGACCCTTATAGCGACCTTGCCACCGCCTTGCGGCCAACGGAGCCATCATGACAAAACAACAAGCAAACGCGGCAAAACCCGGATCGGTCGATATCGAGACAGCCCTAGCGCCCAAACAACGCGACAAGCGTTTTGACGGCTATCTTAAAACGGCAGGCTTCGGGTTGGCCGTGGTCTCCTTCGTGCTGCCATTCGTCATGTATTACGATATTCTGGATGCGCGCCCAAAGCCCGAGGCTTCCGGTATTCAGGTGCGCGATCCTCTCAACCGTGCCAACCAGAAGGTTGTACGCGAGACAAGGGGCAAGATTGCTTCAACATCACCCAATTCGAGCGAAGAGCTTGATCCGATGACGACAGCTACAACGTCGGAGCTGACAGCTGACAGGTTCGCGAAGATGGAGGATGCCAGCAAACAGCCTTTTCCGGGTAAGCCGCAATTCCTTGTCCGCGAAGTTGTAGGCGGACTGGTGATGATTGAGGACGAAACAGGATATTGGTTCGTCGAGAAGGGCTCACCATTGCCGGATGGCAGCACATTGGTGGCTATACAGCGCGGAGCAGCGCCCGGAAGCTGGAATATCAAGACCTCCGACGGGACTGTGATCGACAGGACGTTCTAGCCAGATCGACTGAAGCTGACGCTGCCGCAAGTCTCACGCAAGCCTGACCACATATATTAAGAGCGGGTTAATCGGTTCGGCTGCGGGGAAGCACATGCAAGGAATTCATCTGTTCGATCTGGCGTCACGTCAGGCCGAGTGGCTGTCAGTAAGGCAGGCAGCGGTTTCAGGAAATGTTGCGAATGCAAATACTCCAGGGTTCAAGGCTCGCGATGTCGAACCATTCCATGACGTCCTTGCCCAGTCGCAACTGACAATGGCGGCCACCAATCCGAAGCATCTGGAAATCGATGCCTCAGGCATTGCGGCAACCGCCCTGCGCAAGGACGCAGTGACCGAACAAAACCACTCCAAGAACACCGTTAACCTCGAAATGGAAATGGTGAAATCCGGCGAGATCAATCGCGAATTCGCGCTCAACACCAGCATCGTCAAGGCGTTTCACCGCATGATGATGTCATCTGTGAAGGCTTAAGCGCATGAGTGATCCGCTACAGGCCGCCCTTAAAGTCGCAGCATCCGGCCTTTCCGCCCAGTCAACACGTTTACGCATCGTTTCGGAAAATCTTGCCAATGCGCAATCGACCGGCAAGACAGCCGGCAGCGATCCCTATCGGCGCAAGACGGTTTCCTTCGCGACCGAGCTTGATCGTACGACCGGCGTCGAAACGGTTAAAATTGCCGAGGTCGGCAAGGATACTTCCGCCTTTGTCGAAGAATATGAGCCAAGTCACCCGGCTGCAGACAGTCGCGGCTATGTCAAATATCCCAATGTCAGCATGGTCGTTGAAATGGCGGATATGAGAGAAGCCAATCGCTCTTATGAAGCCAATCTCCAAGTCGTCAAGCAAGCGCGCGAGCTGATTGCCATGACCGTAGATCTTTTGAGGAATTCCTGATGATAGACCAGCTTCTCAGCGTTTCTACCCGTAACGCCCTTTCCAAACTGACCGAGACTGTCAATAAGGGCGCGCCCGGTGGCACAGCGCCGCTCGCCGCACCCGGTCAGCCATCCTTCGATAATGTGCTTTCACAACTCGCCAGCTCCGTGAGCGGCAAGCTGCAAACCGCAGAAGCTGTGTCCATGAAAAGCATGACGGGCGACGTGCCGACCCGCGACGTGGTCAATGCGGTCATGGACGCGGAACAATCGCTGCAAACCGCGATCGCCATTCGCGACAAGATCGTGCAGGCCTATCTCGAAATCAGCCGCATGCCGATTTAGCTGGATAAGGAATCCCAATGAAAGCGCTCACTATCGCAGCCACCGGCATGAATGCCCAACAGCTTAATCTGGAAGTCATTGCGAACAATATCGCCAATATCAATACGACCGGATACAAGCGCGCCAAGGCCGAATTTTCTGATCTCTTGTATCAGGCAGAGCGGACAGCCGGCGTTCCCAATGCTGCCAACCAAAGCATTGTTCCCGAAGGAGCCATGGTTGGTCTTGGTGTGCAGACAGCTGCGGTGCGCAATCTGCATATACAGGGGCCGCTCAACCAGACCGGAAATCCTTATGATGTCGCGCTGGTAGGCCGTGGATGGTTCCAGATACAGAACCCTGCAGGCGACACCTTATACAGCCGCGCTGGAGCGTTCAACGTTAACGGGACGGGTCAGCTTGTGACCCTTGATGGCAATCTCGTTGAACCGAATATCGTTGTTCCTACCGATGCGATTGAGGTCAAGATCACTGAGAGTGGACAAGTGTTCGCTAAAATGGCGGACCAGACCCAGCTGGTTAATCTGGGGCAGCTGCAAATCGCAAACTTTGCCAATGAAGCGGGGCTGGAGCCGCTAGGCAACAATCTTTTCCGGCAAACGGATGCCTCCGGTGATCCCGTTGTGGGTGTTCCGGGTGATCCGGGCTTTGCAACGTTGAAGCAGAATTATCTTGAAAGCTCAAACGTCGATCCGGTGAAGGAGATCACGGATCTTATCACGGCGCAGCGGGCCTATGAGATGAACTCGAAAGTCATTCAGGCCGCCGACGAAATGGCTTCGGTCGTTTCGAAGAATCTGCGTTGAGGGTGATGATGATAGCCATTGGAGCGATAAAGAATCTGTTGCGGGCCAGTGCTTTTGCCACGGCCTTCTTTGTGGTGTCGTCGGCCCTGGCCGACCGCATAACTTTTATCGTCCCATCGCAGATCATCTATCCCGGGCAGGCCATCGGCGGCAACGAGCTGCAAGAAAAGATGTTCACGATCAAGTCCAGTGCGGCGGGAAGTTATATCCTGTCCGCCGATCAGCTGATCGGCAAGGTCGCGCGCAAGACCCTCCTTCCGGGAAAACCCATTCTGGTTACCGCCGTGAACGAGCCGGATCTTGTTCAGCGCGGAGTTTCCGTTCCAATCGTCTACGATACGGGCGCTCTGGTTATCACTGCCAAAGGCATACCAATGGAGGCCGGCCGTTCCGGTGATTTCGTAAAGGTCCGCAACATTGATAGCGGCATTATTGTAACTGGAACCGTGCTTGCCAATGGAAGCATTCAGGTTGGTATGCAATGAAGCTGCTGCGTGTCCTCATAGCATTTGTCGGCTTGATGCTTGCAGCATCACCCGCTGGCTATGCAGCTGAGCCGTCGGCCAATGCCAAGGACTACAAAACGCCTGGGCAAGCGCGGGCAGCCTTTCAAAAAGAGCTTGATGATGGCCGCTGGGGAGGTGCCTCATCACAGCTTGGCGAGGGTGGAGCAATCGCCCGCTTGAAGGATATCGCCAATATTCAGGGTGTACGCGAAAACCAGCTTGTCGGCTATGGTCTTGTCATCGGCTTGAACGGCACGGGTGACAGCTTGCGCAGTGCGCCCTTTACCGAACAGTCCATGCGCGCCATGCTGGATAATCTTGGCATTAGCCCACCAGCCGGTGCCTCCCGTACCAAAAACATTGCTGCCGTGATCGTAACGGCCAATTTGCCACCTTTCGCTGGGCGTGGTTCGCGGATCGATATTACAGTCTCGTCATTGGGCGATGCGACTTCTTTGGCTGGCGGTACGCTGGTCATGACTCCTTTGGCCGCAGCCGATGGCCAGACCTATGCGGTTGCGCAAGGCAATATGATCGTTTCCGGCTTTACGGCCTCGGGCCAAGCGGAAACCATAACACAGGGAGTGCCGACAAGCGGCCGCATTCCCAATGGTGCGCTGGTGGAAAAGGAAGTCACCGGTAATTTTGGTCATGATGAGCTGATTGTCGAGCTGCGTGAACCCGATTTTACCACCGCGGTACGCATTACCGATACGATCAATGCCTTTGCAAAACGCCGCTACAAGCAGGCTGTTGCCAAAGAGCGGGATTCCAAATCGATCCGCCTGCGTAAGCCTGCCAGCATTTCAGCGACGCGTTTTCTTGCCGAAATTGAGGGGCTTCCGGTCGTCACAGATGAAGTCGCCCGTGTAGTCGTTGACGAGCGGACAGGGACCGTTGTCATTGGCGAAAAAGTGCGCATCTCCCGCGTTGCGATCAGTCATGGCAGCCTGTCAGTGCGCGTGACTGAACGTCCGACGATTGTGCAGCCCGAACCATTTTCGGACGGCGAAACTGCGGTAGAGCCAAATACCGAAATTGATGTAAACCAGACATCGAAAATCGGGGTGCTTGGGGGCACCGATCTGGAAAGCCTTGTCAAGGGGCTGAACCAGATTGGAGTGAAACCACAGGGTATCATCGCGATTCTGCAAGGCATCAAGACCGCCGGCGCCCTCCATGCCGAACTGGTGGTCCAATGAACGTGTCGGGCTTTCTCAAAACATCTGTTGCAGCTCTTGCTTTCAGCCTGGCGCTGCTTTTGCCGGCTTACGGCTTTTCCCAGGAAACAGCCAGAACGCAGGATGATACCGGACAGGAGATTGACCGGTATTGCTCCAATATCACCGACAAGGCCGCCGATGCTCGTTATGCGATGCAAACACGCGAGCTTCAGCAATTGCGTGAGGATATAGATAGCCGTATCGAACTTCTCGACGCCAAGCGTCAGGAATATGAAGTCTGGCTGAAACGCCGTGACGAATTTATCGATAAGGCTGAAGACTCACTTGTCGGCATCATATCCAAGATGCGGCCCGACGCTGCCGCAGCGCAAATGGCACTGCTGGGCGATGAAGCCGCCGCGGCGCTCCTGCTGAAACTCAACCCACGGGTTTCCAGCGTTATTCTCAACGAGATGCCCCCGGAGAAATCATCCAAGCTGGCGCGGGTGATTGTCGGTTCGCGGGTTGTGACGACAAAAGAAAGAACCGCACAATGAAAAAAGCGGCAATGCCGATGGCCTTGGCAAGCGTACTTCTGGTTTCAGGCTGTGCAATGAATCCGCGTGATTTTAATCGACCGCCGGAGATGACGCCGGTCGGCACGGGCGTAGGACACAATTTTACGGTGAGCGACCCATCAAACTACCCGGTACAGCCTCGTCCGCAGAAATACTCGCTGTGGCAGGACAGACAGGCCAGTTTTTTCCGCGATCCGCGCGCCACTAATCCGGGTGATGTGCTGACAGTCGTTATCTCGATTGATGACCGGGCGAAGCTTGACAACAAGTCTGACCGCTCACGCGTCGCTTCGGGCATTTATGGCGCCAAGGCGGATCTGGGCGGGAGCGGAATCTCGGTAAGCAATATTGGCGGCAATTTCGATTATGATTCAGATAGCCGCACCAAGGGCGAGGGCAAGATTGAACGATCGGAGAAAATCGATCTGTCGGTTGCTGCAATCGTGACCGACATTTTGCCGAACGGAAATCTCATCATTCGCGGATCGCAGGAAATCCGCGTCAACAACGAGCTTCGCGTACTCAATGTGGCCGGTGTTGTAAGGCCGCGTGACATTTCAGGATATAATACGATTTCCTACGAGAAGATTGCAGAAGCGCGCATTTCCTATGGTGGTCGTGGTCGCCAAAGCGAAGTGCAACAGCCGCCATGGGGCCAGCAGGTCCTTGATGCGGTCTCGCCGATTTAGAGCCCCACAATGAGCGCTGCCACCGAAGATACCGTTCAGACACGCAAGGCGCCTTCAATGGCTGCCCTGGCAGTTGTCGTCGTCGTGTTGACACTCATTGCCGGTGCGGGAGGCTGGTTTCTTGGTGGTCAACTGGGTCTGGCGGTACCTGTGGCTGCCTCCGGTGCGGCGGAGAAAAAAACTCCGTCGGTGGAGGCAATGCCCGACGGCAGTGTTGTCGTACTGAAGCCGATCCTCACCAATGTCAAAATCCCTCAGGATGTCTGGATCAGGCTGGAGGCAGGATTGATTGTCCGGCCGGGAGAAACAATTTCCGACGAGCTGACAACCGCCGTTTCCGCCGACTTCATGGCCTTCCTTCGCACGGTAAACCTGATGCAGCTGCGGGGACCAGCCGGACTGGAATATTTGAGAACTGATCTGCAGGAACGTGCGCGCATGCGGACTGAAGGCAAAGTCGATAAAGTTTACATCTGGGCGCTGGTGATGGAATGAAAAGACGTTATCTGACGCCGGTGCTTCTGGCCGGGTTATTATTTGGTCTTGGTGGAACGGCCATGGCTCAACAAGCGTCTTTGCTTGAAGGATTGATACCGCAAGGCAGTGCATCATCCAGCGGCCAGATCATCCAGATGCTGGCGGCATTGACCGTTCTGTCGATTGCACCGGGCATTCTCATCATGGTCACGAGCTTTACCCGGTTTGCCATTGCATTTTCGATGTTGCGGGCCGGGCTTGGACTGCAGACTACGCCCGCCAATCTGGTAATGATCAGCCTTGCCTTGTTCATGACATTCTATGTGATGGCACCTGTCTTTGACAGAGCCTGGCAAAATGGTGTGCAGCCGCTGGTCAACAACCAGATCACTCAGGATGTGGCGATCAATGAAATCACCACGCCGTTTCGCGAGTTCATGCTGCGGCAGGTCCGCGACAAGGATTTGCGATTGTTCGAAGACCTGGCCGACGAATCATTTCGCACACAGGCGAATCAAGTTGTTGACCTGCGTATCCTCGTGCCCGCATTCATGATCTCCGAGCTGCGTCGCGGATTTGAAATCGGCTTTTTGATCGTTCTGCCATTCCTGGTGATTGATCTGATCGTTGCAACGCTCACAATGTCGATGGGTATGATGATGCTGCCGCCAACCGTGCTGTCGCTGCCGTTCAAGATACTTTTCTTCGTCCTCATCGATGGCTGGAACATCCTTGTTGGCAGTCTTATCCGTTCCTATTCTTAGCCGGATACAGGTGCGCTAACCAACTTTGAAAAATTAATCATGAACGTTATTGAAACCGTAACATTTTTGGCATACTCATCACGCACATAACGGGTTGTCGCAATGACAATAGGCATGATGCCGTTCCGTTATACCGGTCAGTCCGGTATGTCCCAAATAATATCTCATCAGGGACTTCATCCTATGGCTAGCATTCTTACAAACGCGTCAGCAATGACTGCGCTGCAGACACTTTCCGCAACAAACAAGAACCTTGCAACAACGCAGGACCGTATTGCTACTGGTCAGCGCGTTTCGACAGCTTCCGACAATGCTGCATACTGGTCAATCGCAACCGGCATGCGCACGCAGAATTCGGCTCTTTCTGCTGTTAAGGACGGTCTTGGTCTTGGTGCTTCCATCGTCGACACTGCCTATACTTCATTGACGAAAGCTATCGACCTCGCTCAGAAGATACAGGCGAAATATGTTGCCAAGGAAACTCCAGGCACAGACGGCGCCATCATTGATGCCGACATTGCCCAGTTCAAGGCTCAGATCGTTGAAATGGCAAAGGGCGCGACATTCCAGGGCGTTAACCTGCTCAAGACAGGTGGCACAGCCCAGAACATCGTTACCGGTTACGAGGCTGGCACTGGCGTAACAACCATTGCTGTTGCTGCATTCGATCTCGAAGCTGCTCTCACAGCCGCTACTACATCGGCAACCGTCGGTACAGCCATCGACACGATGAAAGCTGCTGCTGCGGGTCTCGGCTCCGCAAAGACCCGTATCGACACGCAGGTAAGCTTCACCAGCTCGCTGATGGACGCGATTGATCGCGGCGTAGGCCAGCTCGTTGATGCTGACATGAACGCAGAATCAGCTCGTCTGTCTGCTTTGCAGGTTCAGCAGCAGCTCGGCATTCAGGCACTCTCGATTGCCAATTCCGGCAACCAGAGCATCCTGTCGCTCTTCCGCGGCTAATAAGAACAGTTCTGCAAAACTCAATTGGCCACGCTTCGCGCGTGGCCTTTTTGTTTTCTGGCAATGGCTTTGAGCAACGCCACTCTAACTTCGCGCAAGCTTCAGCATCTATGGTCGGCCCAAGGTGTTGCGGTGGGAATTGATGGAAAAGAACCTAAGACAGACTTTTGAGCAGCTGGGCGCAGCGTTGAAAAAGCTTGGAGCCCGGCGGCTTATTGCGCTGGGCATCATCGGCGTGACGCTTTTTGCCACTATTCTTGCCTCGAGTTTTTATCTTAACCGGCCGCAATATGAGACACTCTATGTCGGGCTGAGCCGCGATGACGTTAATCGCATGGGTATGGCCTTAGGCGAAGCGGGCATACCGTTCGATGTCAAGTCAGATGGAACATCGGTTCTGGTGCCATTCGGCAAGGCCGATCAGGCGCGTATGTACCTTGCAGAAAAGGGCCTGCCGACAAGCAACAATGCCGGTTACGAACTTTTCGACAATATGGGCTCGCTGGGCCTCACATCCTTCATGCAGGAAATCACGCGGGTGCGCGCGCTTGAAGGCGAGATATCGCGGACCATTCAGGCCATACGCGGGATCAAGGCATCGCGAGTGCACATTGTCTTGCCGGAGAAAGGCAGTTTCCGTCGCGGCGATCAAGCTCCTTCCGCGTCGGTTGTCATCCGCACCGAAGGCGATTTCGCAATTGAATCCGCGCAATCCATACGCCAGCTTGTGGCAGCGGCTGTTCCGCAATTGACTGCCTCGGAAGTCACGATCCTCGATACGAATGGCAGGCTGCTGGCTTCCAAGGATGACGGCACCAATGCCGGTGCAGTCATGTCCGCCACGCTGGAGCAGAATGTCTCGTCATCTGTTGACGAGAATATCCGCAAGGCGCTTGCTCCCTATCTGGGCGTTGGGCATTTCCAGACGAGCGTCCAGGTGGCACTGGATACGGATCGGCGTCAGACAAATGAGACAGTGTTCGACCCTGAATCGCGCGTCGAACGCTCGGTTCGCGTGGTGCGCGAAAGTGGCGATTCGAAAAATTCCACCAGTGACAATGCGACAGGTGTGGAACAGAACATTCCACAGGAAGAGATTGCCAGCAGAAATGGCGATAGTGCCACGGAAAAGACCGACAAGCGCGAAGAGCTGACCAATTACGAGCTGAACTCGAAGACGGTTTCGACCACGAGCGACAGCTATCAGATCAAGCGTCTTTCGATTGCGGTGGTGGTTGATCAGGCGCGATTGCTGGCGACTGCCGGTGAGACTCCGCCACCGGCCAACTTTGTGGATCAGCAGATTGCCAAGATTACGCAATTGGTCGCAACCGCCGCCGGTCTTGATACCAAGCGCGGCGATGTGATCAATGTTACAGCTGTGAACTTCCTGGAAGCGGCCGACGAGCAGCTGCAACCGGCTTCAACACCCATATCGGAATTGATCTTCCGGCAGACAGGTACGCTCATCAATGCTGCGGCGCTGATTGCGGCGGTCGGTTTGGTACTCTGGTTTGGCGTGCGTCCATTGATGCGTGAAATGAGCAATCAGCAGAATGCTTTGCAGCTTGCGGATGAGCCGGGTTTCGCGGTGCCGGGGCTTGCACCAGCAAACAATCTTCCTGCTGTTGCTGCTGCAAATGCCGAGCAAAGTGCGCCCTATGACGATCTCAGCGAGTTAAGACGCCGCATGCGCGTTCCGGCCCAGAACAGGCTGGAGCAGATGATCGACATGGATGAGGAGCGTGTCGCCGCGATCCTCAAACAATGGGTGCATGAAGCGGCATGACAGCATCCCAACCCAGATCCATTGCCAGCATGCTGACGGATTTCACGCCGCAGCATGTGCCTGCCGATCGCGTGACGGTATTTACCGCACCTGGCGAGCGGATAACAATCAAAACCGATATTGACGATACTCCTGAAGAGGTAGTCGAACTCATCGACTACGAACTTAAGATCAAGGAGGCATTTGCTGCGGGCAGGGAGTCGGGGCAGGTTGAAGCTTCGGTTCTGTTCGAGGCTGAAAAGGTCAGGTTGGAGCGGGAGTTTCAAGAACAGCTTGCCGGAGCTGAAGTGACGTTTCTGGAGCAGACGGGAGCGCGCATTTCAGCGCAATTGGATGAAGGGCTGAAGACGATTGCGTCTGATCTTTCCGGCTCGCTTGCTGCGGTGCTTGTTCCACTGATTGAAGTCAATATGCGGGAACGTGCGGTAAGTGCGTTCGCAAGCGAAATACAGCGACTGACCATGGGATATGAAGGGATTACCGCGAAGATCAGCGGCCCATCGCATCTTCTGGACGTGCTTCGCAACCGGCCCGGCTTTGATCTTACGCGTTTTTCTCTGTCAGAGGCAAACCAGGCAGAGCTGTCCCTGCGGCTTGACGATACGGTTATCGAGACACGGCTTGGCCGTCTGATCGATAGTTTGAGAGATCACATCCGATGAACATTGATCCCGAAACGCATCGCGAAATTGTTATCGTGCGTCGTGGCCGAGGCGATGGCGAAGACAGTCATCACGGCGGTGTCTGGAAGATTGCCTATGCTGACTTCATGACGGCAATGATGGCATTCTTCCTCGTCATGTGGCTCATCAATGCTGCTAACGAGGAAACCAAAGCGGCTGTTGCCAGCTATTTCAATCCCGTAAAATTGATGGACCGTAACGCCAGACCAAAGGGTATTCAGGACTCTGACGAGGAAAAGGGCAAGGTCCGCTTCGAACGTCCCGATTCCACCGATGCGGAAACAAAGAGTTCTCGCAACGACCGTGATACTGAGACGCAGCCAGAACGCGAAGAGCGGCAGATATTCAAAGATCCCTATGCGGTTCTTGCGGAGATCGCCACGGATTCGGGTGTCCTCCAGAACCGGTCCGTCGCGGGTGCCGGTGGCATTAATCGTGCTGGTCCAATGACCGGTGCGGAAGGCGGTGAGGCCTATCGGGATCCCTTCAATCCCAACTATTGGACTAACCGGGCGGATGATGAAATTTTCCCTCTGACGGATAGCCCGCCCGTGCCACCCCCATCCTATGAAAAAAGCGCTAGCGTCAAAAAGGACGCCTCCAAACAGGAGTCGGCAACGATTGAACAGGCATCGCTGGCACAACGGTTGAGCGCTGGCGATATAAAACCCGATCCCGCCGCCAAGTCTGTCGAGGGCAAGAAAGCTGCTGGTCAGACGGGCACGGAAGGCAAGCGGGAGATGAGTCCAGCTGAGATTGCCCAAAAGCTTGCTGCGGAAATCGCAAAGACCGGCATTGCAGATGAGAAAAATGCGCCGGAGGTGACAGTGGTCCCCACCAATGAAGGCGTTATGATTCAGCTGACTGACAAAGTTGACTATGGCATGTTTGCCATTGGCTCGGCAAAGCCTGACAAGCGCGTCGTGCAGGTGCTGGATGAGATCGGCAAGATCATCGCCTCCCGCAAGGGTGATGTTGTCATCAGCGGTCATACCGATGCGCGACCGTTCAAGAGCGATAGCTATGACAATTGGCGTTTGTCCTCGGCGCGTGCCCATATGGCTTATTATATGCTGACGCGGGGCGGTCTCGATGCAAAGCGTATTCTTCGAATTGACGGTTATGCGGATCGCGACCCAAAGATTGCGTCGGATCCCTATGCAGCTCAAAATCGCCGGATCGATATTTTTCTTAAAACGGTTGGCAGATGAGAGTGAGGCACTATCATCTTGTGTTGATACTGGGTTTGCTCGGTTTGATGCAGGCACAGGCGCGAGCGGATATGCTTGCACCAGAGCCATATCTTCTGGTGCGGTCAATGCGCATGTTGCAGGACCAGGTAGCATCTGGAAAGCCGGAAGCGTTGCCGATGCTCAACCGGGTTCTTGCGCATGTTTCGCGTCAGTTTAAAGAGGCCAAACCGGAGGCTTGGGACAAGCCGGCCAATGCCTATGCGCTTTTCATCTATCTGCTGAATGGTGGCAATCCTGATGTTGTACGCGGCATCATTGCCACGCTGAAGCCTGATCAGATCAATCCTAAACTTATCGCCGGATCATTGGCTTATGCAGATGGCGATGCGCTTCGCATTGTCGAGAACTTTCAGGAACTGCCGCCAAATCTGCCAGCAGAACTCAACGCTTCGATCTATTTGGTAACGGCATCTCAACTCGCTTCGATTGATGCGATTACAGCTCTCAAGCGCCTCGACTATATACGGCTGAATGCGCCGGGAACGCTGCTGGAGGAGGCCGCACTGCGCCGCGGTCTCAGCATCGCCGCTGGTCTTGGCGAGAAAGACAAGCTGCTATATCTGTCCAGAAACTACCTGCAACGCTTTGAACGATCACCATATTCGGAAGATTTCTATCGCCAGCTTGTCGACGCCTTACTGAAGCTGAAAGACAAAATCAGCGAGGAGGAAATCAAGGATCTGGCAGTGCTGGCTTGGCCGGGCGCCCGGATGCCATTTTACTTGCGCCTCGCCCGTAGCTCTATTGTTAATGGTGATCTGGTCCGTGCCCGGTTTGCCGCGCGGGAAGCGGAAGAACTGGCCACTGCGCTCAAAGCCGACAACACACAGGCAAGGCTTTACCTTGCTGTGAGCAATGTCGGTTCCGATGAGACCGGAGAAGCGGGCAGAATATTGTCCAGCCTGCCAAAGGATCGTCTGCATGGCCGCGACGTAAACCTACTTGAAGCGGCTATGGCCATGGCGGGGAAAATAACCGAACAACCGCGTGTGACGTCAGCTGCCATGGAGCCCCAAACTATCCCCACGCCAGAGATCGCCACGCAGACGCCGCAAAAGACGCGCCAGCCGCCCGCCGTCGATACGGAAGATGCAATGATTACAGAAACGCGCAAGAAGCTCGATGCGATCGATGCAATTCTTGGAAAGGCCGGGAAATGACGATCGGATCCAATATGCCTTTCAAGCTGAAGTTGCAGACGCCGGTGCGGGCTACAAAGGAAGAGACGCAAGGCAACTTCCAGGAAATGCCTGGAGCCAAAGAGCTGCAACCTAATTTTGGATCGCTTTTGGAGGCCGTCAAGCCACACCGGAAAAGCGTTTTAAACCACATTCCTGGTGACGAAAAAAGCGCTGGGCCAGACAGCCCGCCCGATCACAGGGATGAGGAATCCATGTCGCTTGCACAGAGTGCTTTCACGCAACCAATTATTGCGTTGGAGCAAATGCTGGATAGGCGGCAAGGTGATAAAACCGCTTTTGCCCCCGATACCTTGATTGACCAGCAGAGCTTGCAAGGAGCAGTGTCCGTGACAGATTCGGATGCTGCTGAATTGACGCTGGGAAACGATGACATCCCGCCACAGACAGATGCTGCAGATGTTCTTGCAGACAAAGAACAAGCGCCGAAGCAAGTGCCAGAGCGCTCAGGCAGACTTTCCGTCTCATCCGCGCCTCCTGTATCCGAGCAAGCCCTATTCGAGCCCGCATTGCCAACTCTTGTCTCCGCAAAGCAGCAGGAGATCAATGGCGCCAGTTCTGCCATAGCGTCAAAGGCGGTAAAACCGGAGAAACAGGATCCCAATCCGGTGACGGAGACATTGCAGGACGTGATTGGGGCGTCTAACACGAACACATCCCAGCAGGCTGCTCCTTCATTGCCACAAGCCACGGCAAAACCCTTGATGGGAAATATCGCGATGGTTACGGTACCGGCCAATTCACCGGCTGTCACCGGCATAGAAGTGGTTTCTGATCGCACCACGGGTGCTGCAAGGACGCTGGTCATTCAATTGCAGCCCGTTGAACTCGGCACTGTAACGGCCAGACTGCGCCTGACATCCGAGGGAATGCATATCCAGATTGCGGCGGCGAGCACTGCAATGGCCCAGCACCTATCGAATGATCGTGAGGCCTTGGGCAAAGCGCTGCACCGCGCTGGCGTTACGGATGATGCATCTAATGTCACAATATCCATTATAGACCGCTCGCAGGCAGGTGCAGGAAACCCTCAAGCGGGGCAGCAAAATCTCAATGGGCAAGATCCGCAACAGCTCGGCGCGCGCGGCAATAATCAGGGCCAATCGGGTTTCCAGAATACGCCGGAAGATCGAACGACCCATCAAAGTTTTTCCGCAGACGTTGCACCGGATGACCATGTCGAATTACCGGCAAAGCCAGGCGCTCAAATTCGTCCTTTGCGCGGGCTCGTCGTTTAATTCGCACCTGACTGTCGGTTTGCCTATGCCGTCACCAGTCCGTGGGGACCAGGCCGCGTGCGCGCACGCCATGATTGCACCAAAACGAAGTTGGCAGCGAGGCACTGCGGGGCGGGCAATGAACATCATGCAGAAAAATTATGTTTGCCGGGTAATGGAACATATGACGCAAGCGAGCGCAAAAACTGGACTCCTGGCATGCGCATCTTTTGCAATAAGGGACCACGTTAATACACGGTAATAAAACGTGAATTTTATTTCCCGTTGGCAATTTGTTAAACTTATTGCGTCAGCTTTGCTACAGCCGCCGTGTCGGCTTTTCCCCCAAGTCCAGCTATTATACCACTCATTCCGACTCCCAATTAATTAGGAACAATTAGTTGGGGATTGTCGACAACTCCTTACCACCGCTACGTGTGTCGTGCTTGGGGTTAAGTTACTGATTCGGAAGGTGGGGTTGTGATTGTAGTCGTCGACGAACGAAGTCTGGTGACGAGTGGGTATTCTGCATGGTTCGCCCGAGAGGGCATAACGACAACCGGGTTTTCTCCGAACGATTTTGGTGAGTGGGTCGCCACCGTTCAGGAGCAAGATATTATGGCAGTGGAAGCATTTCTGATAGGGGAGTGCGCGAACCGCAGCCAGTTTCCACATAAAATTCGTGAACGTTGCTCGGCTCCCGTGATCGCTGTCAACGACACCCAATCGCTGGAAAACACGCTGGAGCTTTTCCAGGCTGGCGTCGATGATGTTGTGCGCAAGCCCATGCATGTTCGCGAGATTTTGGCCCGGATCAATGCAATTCGTAGACGTTACGGCAATGGCAGCAGTGGAACCCAGATCGGGCCGATCAAGATTTTCTCCGACGGGCGCGATCCGCAGGTCAATGGGGTTGATTTTTCCTTGCCGCGCCGCGAACGCCGTATCCTTGAATATCTGATTGCCAACCGCGGACGGCGGTTGAACAAGGCCCAGATATTCAATGCGATCTATGGAATCTTCGATAGTGAAGTCGAAGAAAGCGTTGTCGAGAGCCATATCAGCAAGCTGCGCAAGAAACTGCGTGAGCAGCTTGGATATGATCCGATCGATTCAAAACGCTTCCTTGGCTATTGCATAAATCTCGACTGAAGACCGGCGTGTGCCGCCGATCTTGATCAATCGAAATTTTTTTAGCTTCTCTCAGTGATTCCCCACGTCAGCTTCGCGCAAGTATCGAGGCATAACGATTCTGGACTGAATCGCGCTTTAGGAGACGGAAATGAGCCTTTACGGAATGATGCGAACCGGCGTGTCGGGTATGAACGGTCAAGCCAACCGGCTGTCCACGGTATCCGAGAATATCGCCAACTCGAGCACGACCGGCTATAAGCGCGCGAGCACCGAGTTTTCTTCGCTTGTTCTTCCCAGTTCCGGCGGCTCCTACAATTCCGGTGGGGTCGAAACTACCGTTCGCCACCATATTTCTGACGATGGCCCGCTGCGTTTCACGACATCCTCCACTGATCTTGCCTTGAAAGGCAGGGGCTTCTTCATCGTCAGCAATGCCAATGGAACGCCTTACCTGACACGTGCCGGTTCGTTCGTTCCTGATGCTGCCGGAAATCTGGTCAATACTGCCGGGTTTTACCTGATGGGGTATCCCATTACCAACGGCAACGTAAATCCGGTAGCCAATGGCTATCAGGGTCTGGAGAAGATCAATCTCTCGCAAAACGATCTGATCGCTGACCCGAGCCGCAAAGGCGTCTTTACGGCGAATTTGCCGGCAGGCGCTGAGATTATACCCGCTGCCGACCGGCCACCTGCAAATACAACGGCTACGGCAAAATTCACCGCCAAATCGTCGGTTCAAACCTATGACAATCTGGGCAATGTCGTTGTTCTGGATATTTACTACACCAAGACGGCGGACAACCAATGGGAGGCCGCCGTTTATAACAAGGCCAATGCATCGGCAACGGGCGGGTTCCCTTATACGCCAGCGGCTCCGCTAACAACCGAGACATTCAACTTTGATGCCCTGACAGGTAAGCTCACATCGGCGGACAAGTCGATTTCCGTTGTCGTTCCAAATGGCCAGCCGCTCGAAATCGACTTTTCCGGCACGAAGCAACTGGCTGGCGACTACAATCCCATTCAGGTCAAGATCGATGGCAATTCGCCCAGTCCGATTGAAGACGTGACGATCGGCGCCGATGGTATCGTGGTGGCCAACTACAAGAACGGCACGACCCGTCCGATCTACCAGATCGCGCTCGCGGATGTGCCCAGCCCCGACAACCTTCAGGTTCTGTCAGGCAATGTGTTCTCGACCAGTGCCGATTCCGGTGAAGTTCAGGTGGGCTTTGCCGGCAAGGGAAGCTTTGGCAGCATCACGTCAGAAGCCCTTGAGGAATCCAATGCGGATATTGCGCAGGATCTTACGGAAATGATCGAAGCGCAGAGAAACTATACGGCAAACTCCAAAGTCTTTCAGACCGGTGCGGACTTGATGGACGTGCTGGTCAATCTGAAACGATAGCTGAACTTATAATGGGAATTGGACAAAGGGCATGTCACTAACTTCAGCGCTCCTTACTGCTCAGAGTGCTCTCAATACCGTGTCAAAGCAGACCGCGGTCGTCTCCCGCAATATTGCGGGTGCCAACGATCCAAATTTCACGCGGCGCATCGGGTCAGTGGTAAGCGGCGCCGGTGGCTTGACCTATATGTCGGTGAAACGCTCGGCAGATGAGGCCCTTCTTTCCAAATTCGTGGAAGCCAACAGCTTTCTGGGAGCATCCGACACTTTAAAAGGCGGCCTTGATCGCCTTTCGGGCATTTATTCAGCCAGTAATGCGTCTGATTCACCGCGAGCCCTTCTTGGCGATTTACGGGATTCACTCCAGCTTTATGCCTCTCAGCCGGGCAATAGCTCGGTGGGCGAATCTGCCGTTGCCAAAGCCGTGTCGCTTGCCAATAGCCTTAACCGGGGAACGCAGGAAACGCAGAAGCTTCGCCAGGATGCCGACAATGATATTGCGGACTCGGTCAACAACATCAACGACCTCCTGGCAAAGTTCGAGGCGGTCAACAATCGGGTGGTCAGTGGCACAAGGGCTGGGTCTGATGTCTCGGATGACCTTGATGAACGGGACGGCCTGCTAAAGCAGATATCCGGTGAAATCGGTATCACAACCTTAAAGCGTGATGACAATGATATGGTCATTTTCGCCGAGTCAGGTGTCACGCTTTTTGAAAAATCTGCACGAACTGTGACGTTTACACCGACAAGTGCGTTTAGCGCTTCAACGGGCGGCAATGAGGTCTATGTGGACGGCGTACCGCTGTCGCATGGCACATTTGATCAACCCTATGGCACCGGACGGCTGAGCGGTCTCTTGCAATTGCGGGACCAGACTGCGCCGGCCTATCAAAAGCAACTGGATGAAATTGCCCGCAGCCTCGTCAGCATGTTTGCTGAAAAAGGCACAGGCGTACCGACAGTCCCTGGCCTGTTTACCTATTCGGGCGCACCGGCGATGCCGGCCGATGCCACGATCCTTCCGGGAATCGCGGGGTCACTTAAAGTATCATCTGCCTATATTTTGTCGGAAGGCGGCAATCCTGCGCTATTGCGCGATGGCGGCCCGGCAGGAACACCTTATGTTCAGAATCCGGATGGTTCTGCAGGCTATTCTGATCGACTGCAAAGTCTGATTGGGGCGATCGGCGCACCGCGAACTTTTGACGTTGATGCGGCAGCAGGCAACAATAAAAGCCTGCTTGATTTCGCCGCCGCATCGATCAGCTCGCTTGAGGAAAAGCGCAAATCCGTGACGGATACGAACGACTACAACAAAATTCTCTCGTCCAGAGCGAGTGATGCGATTTCCAATGTCAGCGGCGTGAACATCGATACCGAGATGCAATCGCTGTTGGACCTGGAGCACTCCTATCAGGCGTCGGCCCGCATATTGTCGACAGTAGACTCCATGTTCCAAGAACTCTTCCGGGCGGCGTCATAAACATGAAAACACAATCGGTCTCTTCATACGTCCTTGCAAACGCAACCCGGAGCATCATTTCAAAGGCGCAGGCTGATCTGGTCAAGGCGCAACAGGAAGCAACGACGGGCTTTGTATTTGATACCGGTCTGGCGCTGGGCAGCCGCACCGGGCAATCGCTTTCGTTGCGAAAGGAACATGACCGGCTGTCAGTCCTTACGGATTCCAATAAATTGCTGGCCGAGCGTATGACGACATCGCAAAATGCGCTGAGTAATGCCATGAAGGGTTCGCAGGGCTTTTTAGGAACGATCATCGCCATGCGCGGTAGCGGACAGGGCCATGAGGTTGCAGCTAATGCCGCAAAAGGGCTGATGCAGACGGCGACATCTTTGATCAACACCAGTTTTAACGGCGAGTATGTCTTTGCCGGCGTCAACACTGACGTAAAGCCGCTTGGCGATTATGATGCAGCAGGCAATCCGGCACGCGCGGCAGTCCTGCAGTCCTTTGAAGACCATTTCGGCTTTCCGGTTACTGATCCTCAGGTTTCAACAATCAGCGCGAACGATATGAAGGCCTTTCTGGACGGTCCATTCTCGTCAGAGTTTGATGCCGCCTCATGGTCCGATAATTGGTCATCTGCCTCCGATACGCTCATGAAAAGCCGCATCGCGCCAACCGAATTGGCCGAAACCTCGGTCAGTGCAAACAATGCCGGGTTTCGCAAGATGATGATGAGCTACACGATGGTTGCCGAGTTCGCCAATATTGGTTTGAACCAGGGTGCTTTCGATGCCGTGATCACAAAGGCGATCGAGACCACCACAGAGGCCAATTCAACGCTGCCCGGCGTGCAATCTGTTCTCGGAACAGCTCAGGCGCGAACGAAAGACGCAACGGATCGTTTGGAAGTGCAATTGAAAGTGCTCAACAGCTCAGTGATTGGTCTTGAGGGCGTCGACCCCTATGAAGCCGCCAACAGGGTGGAGGCACTGCGAACCCAGATTGATGCCTCATATGCGCTGACTGTGAAGATGCAAAGTCTGAGCTTGCTGAATTACCTGAAATAGACCTGACCTTGCGTGCAATCCGCATGCATCGAAACTTTGAGAAGACAATGTACCAGGCTCGATACGACGATATCATCAATGACGGTGCAACGAGCGCCAAAGAGCGTGAGCGGTCATTATTCGATCAATCGATCATGATGCTTGAGGCAGCGCGTGACGAGGACGGCTATTCGTTCAAGGGAATTGAAGCCGTCCAGTTCACGTCCCGTCTGTGGATGATTGTAATGGAAGACCTTGGCGATCCGGCAAACCAGTTACCGCAGGAATTGCGCGCATCGCTGATATCCATAGGCATATTCATTCTGAAGGAACTGGAAGCCATCCGACAGGAAAGGTCGGTCGATTATGACAGCATAATCGACATCACAAAAACCATTCGCGACGGAATTTGAATGCCATGAAAGTGTCCTTGCGCGCTGGCGAAAAAATATATGTGAACGGGGCTGTTCTGCGCGCTGACCGCAAAGTCGCGCTCGAATTCATGAATGATGTGAGCTTCCTTCTGGGAAGCCATGTGCTTCAGGCTGACGAAACAACGACGCCGCTGCGGCAGCTCTATTTCGCGGCGCAGATCATGCTGATCAACCCCTCGGCAAAGGACGAGGCGAACCTGGCTTTCAAGCGCATGCTGACGGCGCTTCTCGCCACGTTTTCCAACCAGCAAATGCTGAAAGAGCTGAAGCTCATCGATGAGGTGGTCTGTAATGACCGCATCTTCGAAGCGTTAAAATCGATCCGTGGGCTTTACGCGCTGGAAGCACAAATCATGTCGGGTGGTTCAGGCGCTGCCATTCCTGCACAAACGGGCCAGGTAAGGCCGGAGGCGACAGCATGACCACTATTCCGCCCGTAGGCACGGAACAAACAAATCAGACCAACACACCAAAAGCTGTTGCGGGCGCTGATTATCAGACCTTTTTGAAGCTGCTCGTGGCCCAGATGAAAAATCAGGACCCGACCAAGCCCATGGACGCAACGCAGCAGGTGACGCAGCTGGCGCAATTCTCCAGTGTTGAACAAGCTGTTCAGATGAACGCCAAGCTTGAACAGCTACTGGCAAGTTCGTCACTCTCTCAAGCGGATGGTATCATCGGACGGACCGTGACCAGCCCCGATGGCAAAGTCTCGGGCGTGGTTGAATCCGTGCGCATCTATAGCGATGGCATGGTAGCAAAGCTCAAGGGCGGGGCGGAGCTGATCATTACGGCCGGTATCGTCATCAGCTGACCATGAACGAAGCTGATGCACTGGATATTGTCAATCAGGCGATCTGGACGGTTATCGTAGCCGCCGGCCCGGCGGTCGGTGCAGCGATGCTTGCAGGTGTCGGCATTGCCCTGTTTCAGGCCCTGACGCAGATTCAGGAAGTCACCCTGACATTCGTGCCGAAGATACTGGTTATTCTGGCAGTGCTTGCTCTGACCGCACCTTTTGTCGGCTCGCAGATCAATACGCTGACGCTGCTGACCTATTCGCGGATTGAAAAGGGTTTTTGATCCAAAGCTCTAACGCGCGGGCTTCGCGTAAGCTTCGTCTCCTATGGTCCATCCGACAATAGGAGAATGCCGTGCAGCAGGCAGCAGTAAAACGACTGGGTGATAAGGGCTACCTGACCGGCAGTGATGTCGGTCTTGCGCTCGGCATCGTCATTATTCTGACGGTACTATTCCTGCCGGTTTCCCCGATGGTTCTCGATATCGGACTTGCCTTTTCTATCGCTCTGTCCGTGTTGATCCTGATGGTTTCGCTGTGGATACAGCGTCCGCTTGATTTCTCTGCATTCCCCACTGTGCTGCTGATCGCGACGATGATGCGTCTTTCGCTCAATATCGCAACAACCCGCGTTATTCTAACCCACGGCGACGAAGGTTATGCCGCGGCGGGACAGGTCATCCATGGCTTTTCGCAATTCGTCATGGGCGGTGATTTCGTTATCGGTCTGGTGGTCTTCGCAATTTTGATCATCGTGAATTTTCTCGTCATCACCAAGGGTGCAACGCGTATTGCCGAAGTAGGAGCACGCTTTACGCTCGATGCTATACCGGGCAAACAGATGGCGATTGACGCGGATCTATCCTCCGGACTTATTGATGAGAAGGAAGCACAGCACCGCCGCCGCGAATTGGAAGAGGAAAGTGCCTTCTTCGGGTCGATGGACGGCGCCTCCAAATTCGTGCGCGGCGATGCGATTGCCGGCTTGATCATAACCGCAGTCAATATTTTTGGTGGCATCATTATCGGTGTGACCCGGCACGGTATGGAAGTCGGCGAAGCTGCTGACGTATTCACCAAACTGTCTGTCGGCGATGGTCTGGTTACGCAAATACCGGCATTGATCGTATCGCTGGCAGCGGGTCTGCTTGTCTCCAAGGGAGGCACCCGGGGATCGACGGACAAGGCTGTGTTCGGACAGTTGGGTGCCTATCCAAAAGCTCTTTTCGTAGCTGCTCTTCTGCTCTTTGTGCTCGGTATATTGCCGGGTCTGCCAGCATTTCCATTCTTTATCCTTGCCATCGGTTTGACCGCAATTGGCATTTCTGTACCCCGCAAGCTGGCCAGGGTTGCCGCCGCAGCGCAGGCTGAACTGGCGATCAAGCAGAAGACCGCCGAGGACGAAGACCGCAATTCTGTCAAGGCATCGCTGGAAACAGCACAAATCGAACTTTGCCTTGGCAAGCAACTTTCTTCGCGGCTGATGTCCTCGCAATTGGAACTGGCGCATCGTGTCAACAAAATGCGCAAGAAATTCGCGGTCGAATACGGCTTTGTCGTGCCTGAAATAAAGGTTACGGACGATTTTCTGCTGCCGCCGAAAACCTATCGTATCAAAATTCACGGAACCGTAGTGGCGTCGCATGAGCTACGCGTCGGCGAAATCCTTGTCATTCCCGGAGATCGGCCACCGCCACACGTTCCCGGCGAAGAAGTGCGCGAACCGGCTTTCGGTATGAAGGCTTACTCAGTTCCCGAAACGTTCGCGGCAGAACTCAAGCGCGACAACTATATGACTGTCGATAATCTTTCGGTCCTGCTCACGCATCTGAGCGAGATCGTGCGCAATAATCTCTCGCAATTGCTGTCCTACAAAGATATGCGGGCGCTGCTCGACCGGCTTGGCCCGGAATACAAGAAGCTGCTTGATGATATCTGCCCTGCCAATCTCACTTATTCCGGCTTGCAGGCGGTTTTGAAGCTTTTGCTCTCGGAACGGGTCTCGATCCGCAATCTCAATCTAATCCTTGAGGCTATCGCTGAAGTGGCGCCGCATGTCCGGCGGTCGGAGATGATCGTCGAGCATGTGCGTATGCGCATGGCACAGCAGATTTGCGGCGATCTTGCCGACAATAGCGTGCTTTCCGTGTTGCGCCTGGGCAATCGCTGGGATCTGGTTTTCCATCAAAGCCTCAAGCGGGATGCCAAGGGGGAGGTCACGGAATTCGACATTGACCCGCGTTTGCTTGAACAGTTTGGAACGGAAGCGACCACCGCAATTCGCAAACATCTCGATGCGGGAGAGCGTTTTGTTCTGGTCGCTTCGCCGGAAGCCCGGCCCTATATTCGAATGATCATTGAGCGCTTGTTTACAACGCTGTCAGTTCTGTCTCATGTGGAAATTGCGCGAGGCGTTGAAGTTCGTTCGCTTGGAACGATTTCGTGAGCGGGATTTGAATGCTGCCGCTGGGTGATACCGCACTTGCTGCATTTCTGGTGTTCGCGCGCGTTGGTGCTTGCCTGCTGATTATGCCGGGCATTTCCAGCCCGCGCATCCCCGTTCAAATACGGCTTTTTCTGGCCCTGGCATGTTCGCTCATGGTGGTTCCATTGGTGCTGACCCAAGTGGCTCCAGCAGCAAAGGCCGCTCCTCTCGTTCTGATGCGGATCATTGTGGTGGAAATTATTGTCGGCGGGCTGATCGGTGTGCTGGCCCGCATGTATTTCTGGGCCTTGCAGTTCATGGCCAATACGATCGCAATGACTGTCGGCTATTCCGGGGCACCGGCCGGGTCGATTGAAGGTGAGGAGCCGCAAGCAGCAATCGCAAGCTTTGTTACGCTATCGGCGCTCTGTCTTTTCTTCATCACTGATTTACATCTGGAGGTGTTTCGCGCGCTCCTGTCATCCTATACCGCGATCCCTGTAGACGGCATTTTCCAGCCGGGCACAGCCATGGTCAATCTGACAGACACGCTTTCAAAGGCGTTCATGAGCACCATCCGCATAGCTGCACCGTTCATTGTTTTTGCAGTTGTCGTGAATGTTGCTGTTGGGCTGATCAACAAGCTGACGCCTGCCATTCCTGTCTACTTTATCTCAATGCCATTCGTTCTGGCTGGCGGTCTCATGCTGCTCTATTTCGCCATGCCGGACCTGCTCAGATTGTTCACAAGCGAAGCCGGCTCTTATCTGAGGACATTTTGATGGCAACCAGCAAGCGTGCTTCATATCTTGCCTTGATCCGATTGCAGAAACTGGCAAAGGCCCGGTCCGAACTGACCATTGCCGGTCTCAATGCGCAATTAGTGGCGATTGGAGATGAGAGCGAGGCGCTATTCAAAATGCAGGATGACAGATTCAAACCCGGCGCTGATCTGGTTCCTCCAGACCTCATCATACGACGACTGGAAACGAACAGAATGAGAGCAATTCATCTGACGGATCAGATGGCCGTTCAACGCAAGAACCTGTTGAAGACTTCAAGAACGCTGGATGTCCTGAACGACCGGTTGCGATCCCATGAAAGCGAACAACAGCGCCACCATGCCACTGTCGAAATCGATGAATATATCAGCCAGTTGCTCGGAAAAGCCGCGAATTAAAGACAGGCCCCAAATGAAGGCTCAAGCCTCAGTCAAGTTTGAACAGCTAGTGTCACAAACATGAAACAGTTTGGGTCTGTCTTTTATGTCTATTAATTCGCCTTCTGATTTGGTGTTGGATGCGACGAAGGCCGCTGATCCGCAGGCCATGCGGGCAGCGATGGAAAGATTGCGAAGCGTGGCTGCTGATCGGGCTGCGGCACAAACCCCGCTGTCCGGCGAGAGTTTTGCCCATTTGCAGGCAGGGAGGGTCAGTTCCGAGGGTGTGCAATCAAACACACCTGTTTCAAATCCGGCCTTCAAAAAGTTTGAAGCCGTCATGCTGCAATCCTTCATTGAATCAATGTTCACCGGCGAGAATCAAGCGGTCTATGGCGAAGGCATCGCAGGGGGATATTGGAAGTCGATGATGTCCGAAGCCCTTGCCAATCAAATGGCAGACGCAGGCGGAATTGGAATTGCACGCATGCTGGAAGCGCAAAGTGCCAAACGAATTAAAAACGAAGTGGCTCAGCCTCTTGGCACCACTTCGCCAATTTCTACGAAAGAGCAGGGTTGAAACCCGGTATTTTACCAGATCGAACGGCTGCGGCCGAAAGATTGGAAGGAATGAATATGGAAACCGTCAACGACAACAAGCAGCATATAGGTCTTAATCCATCGCTTGGTCCTGTTCTCATCGCCATCCAGCGATTGGAAGATGTTATTGAGTATGAGACAGATCTGCTCATGGAAGGCGGGGCTGTTGATCTTGCCGATATCAATGCAAGCAAAAGCCGTGGATTGCGGGATTTTAACAAGGCCCTGGGAAAGGCTGTGAAATCGGTCGATAACCCAGCGCTCAAGACACTTCAGCCGGTTCTTGACAGTCTGAGGCTCAAGCTGGAGCGTAATTGTGAAGCGTTGAAATTGCATCTGCGGGCTGTCAGCGAACTGACGGGAATAATCCGCGACGCGCTGGAAACACATGAAGCTGATGGCACTTATACGGCGCGGCAAATGCGGGACGGCATGGGCGCATGATACGCATCGTCATCATCGGATTGTGGATATGCGCTGTTGCTCTCGGCTCGCTTTATTTTGCTGTCCAGCAAAATTCAGCCACTGCCGCAGTGACTTCGCATGATGCTCAGCCGCTTGATGACGGAAAAACGGAAGTTTTCAGTGTTCCAATTATTATCGACGGTGCCGTTCAAGGCTATGTCGTGACCCAGCTTATTTATACGATCGACAGCGCTGTAAAAGCCTCCGTCAAAACACCGGTATCGTTTTTCATCAATGATGAGATATTCCGGCAGTTTTACGGTCACTACTCCGATGTGAAGGAGGTGGAGGCGGTCAAGTTCGAGGACGTAAAACAGGCCATTATCGATGGGGTCAATGCGCGTTTCCCCGAACCGCTTGTTAAAGATCTCCTGGTTCAGCAGTTCAATTATATTTCATCCAAGGAAATCCGCGATCAAAACACCAAAGGTATCAGCGGCGGTTGATCCCGTTTTAGCCGAGTGAATAATATTTGCCCGACAATGCATGAAGCACGCTTTCGCTCAATGGAGCGACGGTTGAATCGGGCGCAAACCGCACCCCAATATCCAGATTCTTGCGCCAGACAATGTGTGTGATGAGCGCGCCGCCATATTGATCGTCAAATAACCAGAAGCGCTCAGGTATGTCGCACTGGCCGATGATTCTTATGCGGGCTCCGCCTTTGGCCAGATCCTGAAAATGGCACTCGGTGAGGAATTGTCCATCCAAGTTCACAAGTTTACCCGAGCGCAATCTTGTCCGTTTGCGTTCCAGTTCTCTTTGTTCTGATTTGCCGGACACGGACATGGACACTACTCAACGCAATCAAAAAGCTGGTTTCAAACCGAAGTCTGCAATCTGGCATTGTGTACTCTGAAACAATTGCAAATCCGTTATGAACTGGAGCGCTCACGATTTAATGTATCTAATGCCGGCTCGCGATTGGTCAGTTGACGCTTCTCGGCAGTTGATCTGACAAAAACTCCACGACGGCCCGGACGCTGGGCAATTGACCGCGACGATGGGGCATCAGCAGTGTGGTTGTCACAGTTCCGGCTGACCAGCCGGGTAAAACGCGGACCAAATCTCCGCTTCGGATTGCGCTGGCGCAAATTGACGAGGGCAGACATGTCAGCCCTAGTCCGGCAATAGCCGCCTTGATCAAGGCTATCGATTCATTGGCCATCATTCTCCGAATCGGTTTTGCCGTTACCGCCACGCCAGTGTCAGAAACAAGGTGCCAGTTTTCTGCTCCGGGAGCAGTTAGCAAACCAAAGTGATTGATCAAGTCGTGCGGGGTGGCGGGAGCACCTCGTGCGGAAATATATCCGGGAGATGCAACGACAAATATCGGTTCGAGCATCAACTGTTTCTGGATGAGGTCCGAATCCGGCAAGGGTGCAAAGTGACTGCGAATTGCCAAATCGTAGCCTTCCTGGACAAGATCGACGAACCGGTCGCTCGCATGCATTTCCAGATTTATCTTGGGGTACGTGCCGGCGATTACCGGAAGGAAGTCCGCCAGATAAAACTGTGTCGCAGGAATGGAGGCCGTCAGCCTCACCGTGCCGCTCGGTTCGGCCATGCGGCTTCGAACGATATTCTCTGCCGCTTCCGCTTCAATCAACGCACCACGGGCATGATTAAAAAAGTCACGGCCAGCGTCTGACAATGAAAAACTGCGGGATGTGCGGTGGATAAGGCGCGCACCCAGCCCCGTTTCAAGCTCGGCTATACGCTTGCTGATTGTCGATTTGGGAATACCGAGACGTCGCCCGGCTTCCGAAAAGCTCCCGCCTTCAACGGCCTGAACAAAAAGATAGAGATCATTGAGATTCATCATCCGCATCACCCATAGTCCACATATGTAGACGATAGGTTGCAAAATTGCAGCCTACCGAAAGATCGTCCAATAATAATAACTAATAGGCGTGAAGGCGGAAGAGCCTTGAATGGAAAAACAGGAAATAATCATGACACAAATACTTTTTTACGGGGTACCCGAGGGCTGTTCTTTCGGTTCGATTGTCGCGCTGGAATGGTCTGGGCAACCCTATCAACTCTCGCGCATTGCAATGCCGGAAACCGTTACCAGCGAGGCTTACCGGCAGATCAATCCGATTGGGGAGACACCGACTCTGCGTACGGCAAGCGGCGAGTTTATCAGCGAAAGCATGGCAATCCTAAACCATATCGGATCCGGAGCTGTTGAACAGGGAATAGCCTTCAGGCAGGGCACGAAAGATTTTGATCGCCTGAACCAGATGCTGGCGTTTTTGAACACCACCTTTTTCAACGCATATGCATCGCTTTGGTATGCGCTTGAACATGCAAGCGATGAAAACGAAAGGGAGGTGCTGGTTGCTTATGGTAAGACAAAGGTAGCCAAGGCTCATGAGGACTTGGAACTCCTGCTTGGAAACCGGCCATGGCTGTTGGGTGATAACCGGACATTGGCAGATGCATACTTTATGGGAATCGCCCGTTGGAGCGATTTTCACAAGACGGCAAGCTACGCTAACTATCCCGGTCTGAGCGCGCTTCACCAAAGATTGGAAGCTGATGCAGGCGTAAGGTTCGCCCATGCGATCGAGCATGAAGAACAGGCAGTCTCCGCTGGTGGCTTTGCAGGACATGTAAGTTTTGACGATGCCCTGAGAGCTACTCGCAAAGCAGCATAAGCAACCGGAAAAGCGGCATTTCTCCACGCTGTTGACGTGTCGTCAGTTCCATAGAGTTACCAGGGAAGCGATCCCGTTTTTGCTTTCCTGGTATAATGATGAAAAAGCTTCTTTACTTTAGGGCAAAATTCTCAGATTGAGATTGGCAAGCTTTTTCATCATACTCGGGGGAGTCCTACCATTGAAAAAACAAGTTGTTCTGACTTTACTGTTTGCGGTAGTCGGTGTTTCGGCAAGTCATGCGCAAACTTGCGAAAGTAACTTTAAGGTGACAGGAGTTCCCTTAATAACGGCAATGAATTACAAAACCTCATATGTTTTTCCAAAGGTCAAAGCAGATCAGGTTTTGAAAACACTTGCTCAGGCGGTGGCTGCGGAAGGTTTTTTGGGAATACAGGTCGACAAGTCCTTGGGAGCAATTGACGCTTACCAAGAGACCACGGGCTCCGGTCGCGAACAAACCTTGCGGATAGTGGCTCGCAAGAAGGGCGCGGGTACACGGGTCGATGCCATGTTCAACATCCAGCAGGGGCAGGTAACGTCGGAAAAAATCGTGCGCAAAGGACTCTGCGATATTGTTATGTCCGCTGCCGACTGACCAAGTCTGCTGACAGCGCATGCAAGAATCGGATTGAATTTCTTATCGAAGTCCACGATTCTTTAGGCAGAACGAAGTTTGAGGCTGCCTCCATGAACGAGACGATACATCACTATTGTGTTTTCGATACCGCAGGCGGATTCTGCGGTATCGCCTGGAACGATATTGGTATTACGCGGTTTCAGTTGCCGACGAAAAGCGCCGAGGCGACAGAGCGCATTCTGCTTCGTCGCTTGCCCCAAGCACTATCCAGCGAACCGACAGCGCAGGTTGCGAAAGTAATTGCTGCTGCAAAGCGTTACTTTGATGGAGAAGAAATAGATTTTTCCGGCGTTACGGTAGATATTAGCGATCAGGAGCCTTTTTTCGAGCAGGTCTATGCGGAAACAAGGCGCCTTGGCTGGGGCGATACCACGACATATGGCACGATTGCAAAAATGCTTGGGTCGGGCCCTGAAGCCGCAAGGGACGTTGGTCAGGCCATGGCGAAAAACCCGATTCCTCTGATTATCCCGTGTCATCGGGTTTTGGCCGCCGGAGGTAAGGTCGGTGGCTTTTCAGCGCCTGGCGGTTCGGTCGCGAAGGCACATATGCTTGAATTGGAGGGCGTCCATCTTGGTGTTCCACCTGCAGCCCAGCAGTCATTTGGGTTTTGAGAATTTATCCTGATGACAAGGCTGCGAGGCGCGACTTGAGAAAGCGCAACTCTGCAGGTTGACGCGTCAGCGCTATGGCGCGTTGATAAGAATCGACGGCGGCTTCCACCATCCCCAGCTGTCGTTGCATATCGGCACGGGCTGCATAGGCCAATGGATAATTCTGGAGTTGTCCTTGTTGGATAATTGCTTCGATGGCAGCAAGGCCCGCTTCAGGTCCATCACGTTTTGAAAGTGCTGCAGCACGGTTTAAGGCTGCTATAGGGGATGGATCCACACGCAGCAGGACATCATATAGCGTAACGATCTGCGCCCAGTCCGTGCCCTCGGTTGTCGATGCGTTGGCGTGGACGGTAGCAATGGCAGCTTGAAGGACGTAGGGACCTATATTGCGGGCGGCAAATGCCTGCTCCACCAGTGCTCCAGCTTCGTTGATCAGGCGACGATCCCAGAGCGACCGGTCCTGGTCCTCCAGCAATATGATATCTCCTGCTTGATCGATACGGGTGTGATATCGTGCTTCATGCAAAAGCATCAATGCCAACAGGCCCATAGCTTCCGGGTCTGGCAGTAAATCAACCATAAGTCGACCGAGCCGAATTGCTTCGGCGCAAAGGTCGGCCCGTGTCAGCCCCGGTCCTTCAGTAGCGGCATAGCCCTCGTTGAAGATGAGATAAATAACCCGCAAAACGCTTTCGAGGCGTTCTGGAAGTTGGGCATGGCTTGGCACTTCATAGGGAATAGCATCTTCACGAATTTTACTCTTTGCCCTGACAATACGCTGGGCGATGGTTGGGGCAGGAGCGATATAGGCCCGCGCAATCTCCTCAGTCGTCAATCCCGCAACCTCGCGCAAGGTGAGGGCGATACGTGCGTCGGCGGCAAGTGCCGGATGACAACAGGTGAAGATCAGCCGTAGTTCATCATCGCTGATATCTTCTGGCACTGCAGGTTCATAGAGTTCGTCGGAAAGGGCAGTAAGCTCGGGCATGGCAGCAGCGAGCCGCGCCTGTTTGCGCCAGCGATCAATGGCCTTGAATCGTCCCGTAGAGACGAGCCAGGCATAGGGATTTTGCGGAATACCATCGCGCGGCCAACGCTCTGCGGCGGCGGTGAAGGCCTCTTGCAAGGCCTCCTCCGCCGCTTCAAATCCACCGAGAAGACGGATCAATGTTGCAAGGACGCGGCGCTTTTCGGAACCATAGATGGTTTCAAAGGCGGCGTTTGCACCCGGCCGGTTCACAGTTCTGGCGGCGGCGTGCTGAAGTCGACAACCGGGCGGACTTCGATGGAACCGATCTTTGCCAAGGGATGTCCCGATGCGGCACGCACCGCGTCATTAAGATCGTTGGCTTCAATCAGGATAATCCCGCCCAGCATTTCTCTGGTTTCCATGAAAGGCCCATCGACTGCTGACATTTTGCCATCGCGGACCTGTAAAGTCATGGCGTTTTCAGGCAGTTCCAGGGCTTCACCCATGACGAAATGGCCGCTTTCCTTCAGTTTTTCATCATAGTTGGCACATTCGGAAAGTGCGGCATTGGCTTCAGGACTTCCGCCAAAGAGTGTTTTTGCATTGTAATAGATGAGACAGGCGTAACGCATAATCTGATTTCCTTCAGTTAGCTTGTTGAACACCCATAATCGTTTGGGGAAGGTCCGATTCGACAAAGCTACAAAATTATTTTCACGATAGCGCAAAAAATGTTGCTGACGCCGTTCAGGTCACGCGCCGTTTTTCCAGCTTCCGGGCCAAGGTACGCCGGTGCATGCCCAGCCGCCTGGCTGTTTCGGAAATGTTGAAGTCCGTTTCAACAAGCATTTGATGAATACGTTCCCATTCCAGCGTCTTGATTGAAGTAGGGCGAGCAGTCAGTGCTATATCGGCATTGCCCGACGCCTTGCTGAACGCCTCCTCAATATCATCCGTATTGGATGGCTTGGCGAGATAGTGACAGGCGCCAAGCTTAATGGCCTCGACAGCGGTCGCAATACTTGCGAACCCGGTCAAGACAACGATCAGCATCGATGCGTTATGGCTGTGCAATGCCTCGACACATGCCAGACCAGATGCGCCCGCCAGCTTCAGATCGACGACCGCATAACCGGGTGAATTCTCTTTCAGAATCTCGGTGAGCTCCTCCAGACTGGACGCCAGCAGGACATCATAGTCGCGGCGTTCGAAGGAACGTTTCAACGTCTTGGCGAAAGCGATGTCATCTTCGACAATAATCAACCGACGCTTATCGGACATGGGAACGTGCTCCAATTGCAAGCGAGGCGAGTGGCAGGCTCATTGTTACTGCGGCCCCACCTTGCGGCAGATTTCTGGCGGACACGACACCTCCAAGTTTCCTCACCGCATTGACCACGAGGAAAAGACCAAGCCCGCCGCCAAGCCTGCCCTTGCTTGATTGATAGGGCTTGCCAAACTGTGCCAGCATCTCGGCTGCAAATCCTGGTCCGGCATCGCTGATACGCAGCACAAGGGTATCGCCATCGCGTTCTGCCATAAAACCTATCCAATTGGGGGAAGCGTCGAAGGCATTGTCAAGAATGTTATAGATGACCTGTTTCAATGCGGAGTCGGACACAATGGCAATATCAAGCCCAAATGCGTTGCCATAAGACAGCCTCGCGCCGGATCTGGCTGCTCGCCACTCACTGACAAGTTCATCGAGAAATGTATTTACTGTGGTGATTTTCGGGGATTCGCCCCGCGCCTCTCCGGCAGATAGCAGGATGCCGGTCACAATTGCCTTGCAGCGCTGAACCTCAGCCTGCATCTCGTCTATTTCCTGCAACATTGAAGGGTCGCGGGACAAAGCAGGCATACGTCTCCAGTCACCCAATATCACCGATAGCGAAGACAGTGGTGTACCCAGCTCGTGCGCTGCACCTGACGCGAGAAGTCCCATGCGGACGATATGGTCTTCCTCCGCAGCATGTTGTTTGAGCGCCGCAAGATTGGCGTCCCGTTCACGCAAATTGCGACTGATCTGGGCAATGAAGACAACAAGAAGCGCGGCATCAAGTATGAAACATAAAAGCATTCCGAATATATGGAGCCGGAACAGTTCATCAGGCGCATGACCCGGCAAGAGCAATGGCCTGTAGAATATTATCAGCCCGGCAAAGCTTACGCTGGTGATGGCGACGATGGCGGATGTCAATCTTGCATCAAGCAACACTGCGCCGAGCGTCACCTGAAGAAGATAGAGGAAGATGAATGGATTGGTTGCCCCGCCGCTCAGGTAAAGCTGCACGGTGAGGGCGGCAACGTCCAGGACCAAAACAATGAACAAGGCTGCCGCCGTAACGCTCCGACGCCGACGCAGCCACAATATGCTTGCAAGATTGAGAACGACCAAAGCGCACAGAACGACACCCATCGGGACAATGGGCAGGGTTATTTTCATAGCCGAATGCACCACGGTAATGGTGACGATCTGGCCAATGACAGCGATCCAGCGCAGCTGCACCAGCAGCGTCATGTTTTTCCAGTTTGCTGTGTGATCAGCGGGAGGAAAAATAGAAGCACTGATGTCGGATTGATCCGGCAGTGTAGCGATAGGAGTCGTCTTGGTCTCGCTCATGGTTTCAACCCGATCTGTATTCTGGGCGCTGCCGGGCTCGCCATTCATTTCGCCCGATAATAGTCGAGGCAGCGCCCAGCAAAAGCGCCATGCCAAACCAGGTCAGGGCATAGACCAGATGGTTGTTGGCAAAGGAAATGACAGTAAGCCCCCCAATCGGAAGCGCATTTGGATCAGGATTTGCATCAGCATCGATAAAATATGGAGCAACAGGGCCAATATTGTGAGCTGCTGCCATAGCCATGACATCACGCGAATACCAACGGTCTCCGACCGGGTCATTGTTGCGCAGAAATCCGCCCTTGGGCTCCGTTAAGCGCAACAGTCCGGTTATGGTGATTGGCGGCAGATGGTCCGCCCGCCATTCATCACGGGCTTTATCCGTTGGAACGAAGCCACGATTGATGAAAACGGTAAATCCATCTGTACTTTGAAAAGGGCTCAGCACCCAAAATCCGCTGCCGCGCGCTGTTACCGCCTGTACAAGCGCAGCCGGCTTGTCGAGAAATTTTCCGCTGGTCGTGACGTGGCGATATGCAAAATCCTTGGCATTGATCCCGGCCCATATATCGGGGCCGGGGGCCGCCGTAGCCGGAGCATTCACTCTTTGCTCAACCTGGTTGATCAGATCAAGCTTCCAGACACGGCGTTGCAGTTGCCAGATACCAAGGCTGGTAAGCACGATGATGCAGAAAAGGACAAGGCCGCCGATCAATGCCAGTTTGATTGAGGGCAGGCGCCTATCGTCTTCGCGCGAATTGTCTGTCTCCCCGACCCGCTCGCCGCTTGCGGCAAGCCCGCACGCGGTCAGGGCTTTTTTCATGGTATCTGTCTCATATCCATGCTGGGCATCATGTTCGTATCCAGATGATACATAACCCAAAGCGAACCGGTGAGCGTGATAATGACCAGCACAAGCGTGAAGATGAGTGCCATCATTGTCCATCCATTCTCGGAGCGGACATTCATATGAAGGAAGAAAATCATGTGAACGACAATCTGCACCACGGCGAATGCCATAATGACGAGGCCGGTGCTTTGCTTGGAATCCAACGCACCGCTCATGACAAGCCAGAAGGGTACGGCAGTCAGGATCACGGATAAGCCAAACCCGATCAAATAAGATTTGAGCGAGCCGTGAGAATGGGCTTCATATTGATTGTGGCTGTCGTGGTGGGCCTTTGCCTTTGTGCTCATCGTAGCATTCCCATCAGGTAAACGAACGTAAAGACGCCAATCCAGATGACATCAAGAAAGTGCCAGAACATGCTGAGACACATCAGGCGGCGCATGTTCGCTTGGATCAGCCCATAGCGGGCAACCTGTACCATCAAGGTAACAAGCCAAATCAAGCCAATGGTGACGTGAAGCCCATGCGTTCCGACCAATGTGAAAAAGGAAGAGAGAAAGGCGCTGCGCTGGGGCGTGGCACCTTCATGAATCATATGGGCAAATTCGTAAAGTTCGATGCAAAGGAATGCCGCACCAAACAGACCCGTAAGGGCGAGCCACGCTTGTGTGGAACCCACCCGGCCTTTTGCCATGGCGAGCATGGCGAAACCATAAGTAATCGATGAAAAGAGCAGCATCGACGTATTGACCGCGACCAGTGGCAAATCAAACAAATCTTTGGGCGCAGGACCGGCGGCATAGTTTCCGCCTAATACGCCGTAGGTCGCAAACAGCACAGCAAAGATGAGACAATCACTCATCAGGTAAATCCAAAAGCCGAACATGGTGCTGCCGCCTTCGGCATGGTCATGTTCCTCAGTCAGATAAAACACAGGATCTTCAGTGGTCACATGCGCGGCTGCTCTGCTCATGATTTCAGCCCTACAGCAAGAAGTTCGGTACGGGCGTTTTCACTCGATACAACCTCATCTGCCGATATGTGGAAATCGCGCTTGTAGTTGAATGTATGCCCAATCGATACCGCCACCAATGCGATAGCCGTTACTGCCGCGAGCCACCAGATGTACCAGATCATCGCAAATCCAAAAACGATGCTAATTCCAGCCAGGATTATTCCGGTGCCCGTATTGCTTGGCATATGGATGGCTCGGAAACCTTTTTCAGGGCGCTTGTAACCGCGTTTTTTCATGTCGTACCAGCTGTCGAGATCGTGAATCACTGGCGTGAAAGCGAAATTATAGGCTGGAGGGGGTGAGGCCGTGGACCATTCCAGGGTGCGACCGTCCCAAGGATCGCCAGTCAAATCGCGCAACGCTTCGCGATTACGAATGCTGACAAAGATTTGGATGAGGAATGACAGAATGCCGATAGCAACGAGAAATGCACCAAAACCGGCGATCATGAACCAGATCTGCAAGGACGGATCTTCGAATGTGCGCAGGCGTCGTGTCACGCCCATTAGGCCCAGTATATAAAGCGGCATGAAGGCGAAGTAAAATCCCACGACCCAGAACCAGAAAGACATCTTGCCCCAAAATGGATCGAGCCTGAAACCAAAAGCTTTCGGGAACCAGTAATAGATACCGGCAAAAAGCCCGAACAGAACACCGCCGATGATCACATTATGGAAATGCGCAACAAGAAACAGGCTGTTGTGCAGCACAAAGTCAGCCGGAGGCACGGCGAGCAGAACGCCTGTCATGCCACCAATGACAAAGGTCAGCATAAAGGCGATCGTCCACATCATGGGCAGTTCAAATCGAATCCGCCCGCGATACATCGTAAAGAGCCAGTTGAATATTTTCGCCCCGGTTGGGATCGAAATGATCATCGTGGTGATGCCGAAGAACGAATTCACGCTCGCACCCGAACCCATGGTGAAGAAGTGATGAAGCCAGACCAGATAGGCAAGAATGGTAATAACGATGGTGGCATAAACCATCGAGGTATAGCCAAACAGACGTTTGCTGGCGAAGGTCGATGTCACTTCGGAGAATATGCCGAAAGCGGGCAGAATGAGAATATAGACTTCCGGATGACCCCAAATCCAGATGAGGTTGACATACATCATCGGATTGCCGCCAAAGTCGTTGGTGAAGAAGTTCGTGCCGACATAGCGATCGAGAGTGAGCAAAGCCAGCACTGCCGTCAGGACAGGGAAGGCGGCCACAATCAGAACGTTGGTGCAAAGAGCGGTCCACGTAAAGATCGGAAGCTTCATCATGGTCATGCCCGGCGCGCGCATCTTGACGATGGTTGCGAGCAGATTGACGCCCGACAGCAGCGTACCTATGCCCGCTATTTGCAGCGCCCATATGTAGTAGTCCATACCGGCGTCCGGACTGTATCCGATACCCGAAAGCGGCGGATAGGCCAGCCAGCCGGTCCTGGCAAACTCGCCCACAAACAGCGACATCATTACAAGTGCCGCGCCAGCGGCAGTCATCCAGAAGCTGAAATTGTTGAGGAATGGAAAAGATACGTCCCGGGCACCGATCTGCAATGGGACAACAAAGTTCATCAAGCCGGTAACAAGAGGCATTGCCACGAAGAAGATCATGATCACGCCATGCGCGGTGAATATCTGATCGAAATGATGGGCGTTGAGATATCCTTCGGACCCATTAAACGCCATTGCCTGTTGCAATCGGATCATGATGGCGTCGGCAAAGCCTCTCAGCAACATGATGATGCCGAGGATCATGTACATTATGCCGATGCGCTTGTGGTCAACTGTTGTGAACCACTCATGCCAAAGATATCCCCAAAGACGGAAATAGGTAAGTGCGCCGACCACGGCGATGCCTCCGAGCGCGACCACGATAAAGGTCACAACAAGGATAGGTTCATGCAGCGGGAAGGATTCCAGCGTGAGCCTACCGAAAACCAGCTTTATAAGTTCGGGATTATCAAACATATCGGGCTCGTTTCGTTCAGCTATTAGACGGTCGGCGCTGTAGACCGAACAGTTGGGTGGACGAGGGGCGGGGAAGGCCCGCACCAATAAACGGAGAGGTATTCAAGGACGGCAGCGTCTGTATATTCATGCTCGCCTGCAGAGCTTCTTCCGTGGTGCAGATGCCAACAACAAATGCAGGATCAGGGCCAAAGACAGCGCCGCCACGCCTTGTGTACTTATCGTATTCCAGTGAACGGGTATTATAGATGCCAGCCATCCCAAGGCCACCCTTGGCATCGATTTCATCCATCTCGCTCATGCACATCTTGCCGCGTTCCACACATCGGTTGAGAACTGCGCTGAACAGTTCCGGATCAACACTTGCATAATGCTGTACCGGTACTTTTTCGCTGGGCTGTTCCAGTTGCAGATAGGTCATCCGATCAAGAGTGGTGCCTTTTGACTTGACGTCGGCAATCCATTTTTCAAAACCCTCATCCGGCAGGCCGTGAAAAGCGAAACGCATACCGGAAAAACCGGCGCCACTGTAATTGGCCGAAAAGCCCTCATATTCGCCGGGGTGATTGATGACGGCGCTCAGCTTCGTCTGCATGCCCGGCATAGTGTATATCTGCCCGGCTAGCGCAGGAATATAAAACGAGTTCATCACCGCCGAGGAGGTCAGCCGGAAAGCGATGGGCCGATCGACGGGAGCGGCCATTTCATTGACGCTGGCGATACCATATTCCGGATAGATAAAGAGCCACTTCCAATCCAGCGCGACCACTTCGACCTGCAATGGCTTGACCGTTTCGGAAACTGCTTTGCCGGGGGAAATGCGTCCAAGCGGACGATAGGGATCGAGCAAATGTGTCGCCATCCAGGTGACCGCGCCAAGGCAGATGATGATCAGCAGCGGCGCCGCCCAGATGATCAATTCCAGCTGGGTGGAGTGATCCCATTCCGGGTCATAAGGCGCATCCGTGTTTGACTGCCGGTATTTCCAGGCAAAGAACACGGTGAGCACCATCACTGGAATGATAATGACAAGCATGAGGACGGTAGAAATAATGATCAGGTCGCGCTGTTGCACGGCGACGTCGCCTGACGGGCTCATGACAACAGCATTGCACGCGCTAAGCAATGCAAGCAGTGGAAGCAGGGCGATGGCAAAAAAACGGTTCAAGAGACTTCCTGTCAATGGAAACAGCGCCTAGTTGCGCCATCACTAGCTGCACCATAGTCAGAGCGACATTGGACAATTTGCCCAATCCTCCCGTAGTGTGTCACAATGATAAAGGATACGCTAGCAGTGACCGCAAACGAGCAGACCTGAACGGTTTCAATATTTGATCGAGGAGCGCACCGGGCAATGAGCGCGAAAACAGGAGCGGCATCTTCGACAACGCTTGAGCAGGACGCAACGCGCCTTCACTCGCGACATGACGACGTTAACGTTGGCGAGATTGCCATCGGCGTGATTATCGGCAGAACGTCCGAATTCTTTGACTTCTTCGTCTATGCTATTGCCTCTGTGCTGGTCTTTCCGAAACTGGTGTTCCCCTATGTTGATGCTCTGACGGGTACGATCTATTCGTTCGGTATTTTTGCGCTGGCCTTTCTTGCGCGGCCGATCGGCACGGTTATCTTCATGCAGATCGATCGCACTTATGGCCGTGGCGTAAAATTGACGATTGCCCTGTTCCTGCTTGGTAGCTCGACCGTTGCGGTGGCGTTCCTACCCGGTTATGCCCAGGTCGGTTGGGCATCTGCAGCGCTTTTGGCACTGTTCCGGATAGGACAGGGGCTTGCGCTGGGCGGTGAGTGGGATGGCCTAGCATCGCTTCTGGCGCTCAATGCACCTAAGCAACGCCGTGGCTGGTATGCGATGATACCGCAACTCGGTGCTCCCTTGGGGCTTATGGTTGCGGCCGGGCTGTTCGCATTTTTCGTTGCCAATCTTTCCGCAGAAGACTTCCTGGGCTGGGGCTGGCGCTATCCGTTTTTCGTTGCTTTCGCTATTAATGTGGTGGCGCTGTTTGCACGGTTGCGAATGGTTGTTACGCCGCAATATGCAAAATTATATGAAAGCAGAGAACTGCAGCCAACGACGGTGGCCAACACATTACAGCATGAAGGTCGCCACGTGGTCATTGGTGCTTTTGCACCGCTTGCGAGTTTTGCGCTCTTTCATATGGTAACGGTATTTCCACTGTCTTGGGTCTTCCTGTTTACGGATCAGGGCCCGGCCCGCTTTCTTTTGATTGAAGCATTCGGAGCGGCTGTGGGCGTCATTACCGTGTTTGCGTCGGGCACGATTGCCGACCGCGTCGGACGCCGGAATCTGCTGGGCGGCACCGCCATAGCCATTGCCGTGTTCAGTGGATTTGCTCCTCAATTGCTTGATGGCGGCGACATCGGCGAACTGATCTTCATGATTCTCGGATTTATTTTGCTTGGTCTGTCCTTCGGCCAGTCATCCGGCTCAGTGGCCTCGCGGTTCTCAAAGAAGTTCCGCTATACCGGCTCGGCATTGACCAGCGATATGGCATGGTTGTTCGGGGCGGGTTTCGCACCGCTGGTCGCGCTGCTGCTATCCAGCCATTTCGGCCTGATAGCTGCGGGCGGCTATCTGCTCTCCGGTGCTGTGTGCACGCTTATAGCCCTCAGCTTGAATCGTCAGACCGACAATCAGGACGTGTAGTCCCTTCCTCACTCATTCCATTTTCGTGCGCAGCGCCAAATTGATTGGCAGCTGTGCATAGTTTCAATTTTGGTTTGATCTAGCTGTTGACGGATTTTTAACATCCACTACTATATATAGTGTTCAAGGTTCTTCCGATTCGTGAGAGTGGGAAGCTAAGACGGGAATACGGTGAGTGGTGCCTTTAGGTACTGTGATGCCGGAGCTGCCCCCGCAACTGTAAGCGGCTAGCACGTGTTCGATACTGTCACTGGGGCTCTAGGCACCGGGAAGGCAAGAATAAGTGCGTTGATCTGCGAGCCAGGAGACCTGCCTTGATCTGATGAGTCCACCGGCGGGGTGCCGGAGCGGTCGCGCCAATGCACGGGGATTTTCCGTGTAAAACGCTTCCCTGCCCCTCCACGAGCGAGCTACAGGGTGAAGTGCATGAGAAACCTATCCAGCGTATTGATTGTGGGCGACCCGCCGTAAATCGGGCGGCACTTGAGTAAGTCATACAGTTCTAAACCAAACTAGCTGGCAGCACTCAGAGCTGCCAGACCATGTTCTCACGACCAAAATCAAATGAGGAAGTCATGAATATTGTCGTTTACAGCAAGCCGGCCTGTGTCCAGTGCACCGCTACGACCCGAGCTCTTGACCGGCAGGGTATGGAGTATGACGTTATTGATATTTCCAACGATCAGGATGCTCTCGAACTTGTTCAAAGTCTTGGCTACCGCCAGGTACCTGTGGTTGTCGCCGGCGAAAAACACTGGGCCGGTTTCCGCCCGGATATGATTAGCACCCTTGCCTGACAGGGATGGGTGTCATGAGTGGGATCGTCTATTTTTCGAGCAGGTCGGAGAATACCCACCGTTTTGTTTCCAAGCTGGTGGGCTTCACCTCACAACGGATACCAATCGGCTCTCGTGAGGAGCTGAAGATCAACGCACCTTATATTTTGATCGTGCCAACATATAGCGGCGATGGCGGCAAGGGTGCCGTTCCAAAACAGGTGATCCGCTTCCTCAACCAGGCGGAAAACCGTTTAAATCTCCGCGGCGTGATTTCCGCGGGTAACAGTAACTTCGGAGCGACCTTCGGGATTGCCGGCGACATCATCTCTGCCAAATGCCAGGTGCCTTACCTTTACAGGTTCGAGCTGATCGGCACGGAGCAGGATGTCGTAAACGTCAAACATGGATTGGAACGATTTTGGACACGCTCACGCTCGAACGACCAGTGAAAGCCAACGAACCAGTGCTGGATTACCACGCGCTGAACGCGATGCTGAACCTTTATGATGAGGAGGGCAAGATCCAGTTCGATCAGGATCGTATGGCGGCGAAGCAGTATTTTCTGCAGCATGTGAACCAGAATACGGTGTTCTTTCACAATTTGCGCGAGAAGCTCGATTACCTGGTAACCGAAGGCTATTATGAGCGCGCGGTGCTTGATCAATATTCCTTCAATTTCATGCGCGATCTGTTTGACCATGCCTATGCGAAGAAATTCAGGTTTCCAACATTTCTTGGCGCATTCAAATATTACACCAGCTACACGCTGAAGACCTTTGACGGAAAACGCTATCTTGAGCGTTACGAGGACCGCATCTGCATGGTGGCGCTGACGCTGGCGCAAGGAAATGAAACCTTGGCGCGGGATATGGTTGACGAGATCATTTCCGGGCGTTTCCAGCCTGCAACTCCCACCTTTCTCAATGCTGGAAAGAAACAGCGCGGCGAGCTGGTGTCCTGCTTTCTGCTCCGAATTGAAGACAATATGGAATCAATCGCGAGGGGTATCAACTCGGCCCTGCAGCTCTCCAAACGCGGGGGCGGCGTTGCATTGTCGCTCACCAATATCCGTGAAGCGGGCGCGCCGATAAAGCAGATTGAAAATCAGTCATCCGGCATCATTCCAGTCATGAAGCTTTTGGAGGATAGTTTTTCCTATGCCAACCAGCTTGGTGCAAGACAGGGGGCAGGTGCGGTCTATCTGAACGCACATCATCCCGACATAATGCGTTTCCTCGATACCAAGCGCGAAAATGCGGATGAGAAAATCCGTATCAAGACGCTGTCGCTCGGCGTTGTCGTACCGGATATTACTTTCGAATTGGCGAAGAACAATGAGGATATGTATCTGTTCTCTCCCTATGACGTAGAGCGGGTCTACGGCGTGGCCTTTACGGAAATTTCGGTGACAGAAAAGTACCGTGAAATGGTCGCAGATTCGCGTATCCGCAAAAAGAAAATCAAGGCTCGCGACTTCTTTCAGGTCTTGGCCGAAATCCAGTTCGAAAGCGGCTATCCCTACATCATGTTCGAGGACACAGTGAACCGCGCCAACCCGATTGCAGGGCGCATCACCATGAGCAATCTGTGCTCGGAAATCCTTCAGGTCAGCGAGGCGAGCGAATACAATGCCGATCTGTCCTATAGCCACATGGGCAAGGATATCTCCTGTAATCTCGGCTCGCTGAATATTGCCGCCGCAATGGATTCAATGGATTTTGGCAAAACCATCGAAACGGCCATCAGGGCGCTGAGCGCCGTCTCGGACATGAGCCATATCTCGTCGGTGCCTTCTATCGAAAAGGGTAATGATGACAGCCATGCCATCGGCCTTGGGCAGATGAATCTGCATGGTTACCTGGCCCGTGAACGCATTTATTACGGCTCTGACGAAGGTATCGATTTCACCAATATCTATTTCTACACCGTGACCTATCACGCCGTTCGCGCATCCAATCGCCTAGCGGTTGAACGCGGCCAAAGCTTCAAGGGCTTCGATAACTCGAAATATGCTTCCGGTGAGTATTTCGACAAGTACACCGAGCTGGAATGGCTGCCAGCAACCGAGCGCGTAAGAGAGTTATTCGAAGCCGCGGGCACTGCAATTCCCACACAGGAAGATTGGCTGGCGCTGAAGCAGGCGGTGATGACCTCCGGCCTTTACAATCAAAACCTGCAGGCTGTGCCGCCCACGGGCTCCATTTCCTACATCAATCACTCAACCTCCTCGATCCATCCGATCGTGTCGAAGATCGAAATCCGCAAGGAGGGCAAGATCGGCCGCGTCTACTACCCGGCCGCGTTTCTGACCAATGATAATCTTGATTACTATCAGGACGCCTATGAGATTGGCCCGGAAAAGATCATCGATACCTATGCTGCAGCAACGCAGCATGTCGATCAGGGCTTGTCGCTGACGCTCTTCTTCCGCGATACCGCGACCACGCGCGATATCAACAAGGCGCAGATCTATGCCTGGAAGAAAGGCATCAAGACAATCTACTATATCCGTCTTCGTCAAATGGCTCTGTCCGGCACGGAAGTGCAGGGCTGCGTATCCTGCACGCTTTGATTTTCCGGGGAAACAATGAACATTCAAATCAAGAATAAAGCTGTAAAGCTTCCGGCAGCCGTTCGCGCCATCAACTGGAACCGCCTTGAGGATGACAAGGACCTTGAGGTCTGGAACAGGCTTACCGGAAATTTCTGGCTGCCGGAGAAGGTGCCGCTATCGAATGATATTCCGTCCTGGGCTGCACTCAAACCCGAGGAACAGCAGCTTACCATTCGCGTGTTCACGGGGCTGACCCTGCTCGATACAATCCAGACCAGCATTGGCGCGCCAAAACTCATGGAAGATTCGATCACTCCCCATGAGGAAGCAATCTATTCCAACATCTCCTTCATGGAGGCCGTGCATGCCCGTTCCTACTCGTCCATTTTCTCCACATTGTGCTCGACACCTGACGTTGATGATGCCTATCGCTGGTCCGAGGAAAATGAGCATTTGCAGAGGAAGTCCGCGCTGATCCTCGAACATTACCGCAATCCCGATCCTCTCAAGCGCAAGATTGCCAGCGTGTTCCTGGAGAGCTTCCTGTTTTATTCCGGCTTCTATCTACCGATGTTCTGGTCGAGCCGCGCCAAGCTGACCAATACTGCCGACATGATCCGCCTCATCATCCGGGATGAAGCTGTGCATGGCTATTACATCGGATATAAGTTTCAACGCGCACTGGAACGTCTTGGTGAGGAGCGCCGTTCGGAAATCAAGGATTTCGCTTTCGATCTTCTGCTTGAACTCTACGACAATGAGGCAAAATACACCGAGACACTCTATGATGGTGTCGGCCTGACCGAGGACGTGAAGAAATTCCTTCATTATAATGCCAATAAAGCACTGATGAACCTCGGCTATGAGGCTCTCTTTCCTGCGGAAGCCTGCAAGGTCAACCCGGCAATTCTTTCAGCGCTATCCCCGAATGCTGATGAAAACCATGACTTTTTTTCGGGTTCCGGCTCTTCCTATGTCATAGGCAAAGCGATCGCCACGGAAGATGAGGACTGGGATTTCTGATCGGTTAGGCTTTTTAGTTAAAGTAGATGATGAGCGACTTAAACTGGAGGATCGTAATTTGCAGAAAAATCAATCCAAAACAATTAGTTATAGCGTTTAGTTTCGGCCATCTCTGCATTGATCAGCCTAGCTGTCCAGTATCGTTTGCAATGCGGAAATCAGCTTTGCGCATTCGGAATCTGTGCCTATGCTGATGCGTAAATAGTCGTTTGTCCTCTCGCCGGGCAGGTGCCTTACAAGAATGGCCTTTGTTCTGAGTTGTGCAAAAATTTCCTTTGCAGAGCAGGCAGGGTGATGGACAAACAGAAAATTTGCCGAGGAGGGCAGGACTTCAAAGCCAAGGCCGCGCATGGACAAAGCCAATCTGTTGCGTGTCGCCATAATTTTATTGCGGCTTTCTTCAAACCAAACTGTATCCTGCCAGGCGGCGATAGCGCCGACGATGGCCAGTCGATCCAGCGGATAGGAGTTGAAGCTGTCTTTAACGCGATTTAACGCTTCAATAAGGGAAGACTCTCCAACAGCAAATCCAACGCGAAGCCCCGCCAGTCCGCGCGATTTTGACAAAGTTTGGACAACCAGCAAGTTTGGGTAGTTCCCGACGAGAGGAATAGCGCTTTCAGCGCCAAAATCGACGTAGGCTTCGTCGATGACGACCACCTGATCAGGATGCTCGATGAGGAGTTTTTCAATTTCCGATAGTGGAAGTGCTGTACCGGTCGGCGCATTTGGGTTTGGTAAAATAATGGCACCGCAATTTCGCCGGTAATCGGATGTGCGAACTGACATTATGTCATCGAGTGCGATTTCGTCGAAATCAATTCCGTAAAGACGGCAATAGGTAGGATAGAAGCTGTAGGTAATATCCGGAAACAGCAACGGTGCATCGTGCTTCAACAAAGCTTGAAAAGTATGTGCCAGCACTTCATCGGAGCCATTGCCGACGAAAACATTGCTTTCGTCAAGACCGTAACTTCTGGCAATTGTTGCCCGCAATTGCAGCGCCGTGGGATCGGGATAAAGGCGAAGTGAATCTGTCGTTTCCGCAGCAATCGCCCTCAACACAAGCGGTGATGGCCCATATGGATTTTCATTGGTGTTGAGTTTAATCAGATTGCCTAATTTGGGCTGCTCTCCTGCTACATAGGGGGACAACTCGTGAACAATCTGGCTCCAGAAACGGCTCATAAAACATCCAGCGCTGAAAAATTACTTGTACTCTTCCATAGCAAAATCAAGCTTATGCGCTAGCCTAAACTTATGACCCACCCCACTTGGGTGTTGCAATTGTTTTTGTCAAAACTTCCTCTAGTCTGTTTTGAACAGCTTCCGATAATCCAACGTAAACCCAGGGAGAGAAAAATGAGACGTCTCATGAAGGCAGATCTATTGCTGCTTGCTATTTGTCTGATTGCGGGTTCCGCATCCATTCAGGCCGTTCAGGCGCAAGAGAGTTGGCAAGGGAGCTGGGGTGCCAGTCCCGCCTTTCCTGTTGGGCCAGAATTGAATAACTCGACAATACGGCAATATATTCGGATGAGCGCTGGCGGTTCCAAAGTCCGGTTCCGGTTTTCCAATGAAACTGGTACGCAGCCGCTCGTCATAGGAGCGGCGCGTGTGGCGCGCCCTGGCAATGCACAAGGGTCAATTGATCCTGCCAGCAGTAAAGCATTGACCTTTGGCGGAGAGAGCTCAATAACCATACCGGCTGGTGCCCCTGCAATTTCTGATCCCGTGGACGTCAGTGTTGCGCCGTTTGATACACTGGCGGTCAGCCTGTTTCTCTCACGCTGGACAGGACCTTCAGTCGTCCATCCGCTTGGTGAGCACACAGCTTATCTATCTGAGACGGGTGACAGTACGGAAGCGTCTGTACTGCCAGATGCAAAAACCTCTACCATGCGATTTGTACTTTCGAGAGTTGAGGTGGCCGGAGAGGGCGGTACGCTGGTGACGCTCGGAGACTCGATCACAGATGGGTACAGTTCCGGGGTCGATGCGAACATGCGCTGGCCCGACGTGCTGGCTGAGCGGCTTGGCAAAGCTGATGGAGCAAAGGTCGGCGTCGTCAATGCCGGTATTAGCGGTAACCGAATCCTGCACGACCAGCCGGAAGCGATGTTTGGTCCAAGTGCGCTTTCGCGTCTCGACCGGGATGTCCTGTCTGTACCAAATCTACGCTGGGTCGTAATCATGGAAGGCATTAACGATATCGGCCATTCTACCTCTGCCGGACTATCTGAACAGAGTGTCACGTCAAACGAGATTATTGGCGGGCTGAAACAGCTTGTCAGTAGAATTAAGGGCCATGGAGCAAAGGCCTATTGTGCAACGCTAACTCCCTATGAGGGGACTGTTTTCGCCAACTACTATAAATCGGAAGGTGAAGAAAAGCGTCAGGCTGTCAATGATTGGATCAGGACCAGCAAGGGTTGCGATGCAGTGATCGACTTCGATGCCGCTGTTCGCGATCCGGCAAACCCGAAAAGGCTTCGGGCGGAATTCGATGAAGGAGACCACCTCCATCCAAACGCGAAAGGTTATAAGGCGATGGCCGACTCCATCGATCTGAATTTGTTTCAGTAGATAACAACAATGAAAGATTGGTCGATTCGGGAGGGCGAGTCGTCAAACACTTTGGTTCGTTTGATACAAGCAATGGTATGCTTGTATCAAACGCGACACTTCCGCAGAGCTGGTTTACAGTTCAGATCACCTTGCCCGGATTCATGATGCCGTTGGGATCGAGCAGAGATTTGAGCGAAAGCATCAGATCGAGCTTGACCGGATCAGCAAGCCTCGCCAACTCCGTTTTCTTGTCCAGTCCAATTCCGTGTTCCGCAGAAAACGATCCGCCCATTTCCCGCAAGGTAGCATAGATCAGCGACTTTACTGCTTTCTTGTCGGATATTCCGGCGACGCCAATATGCAGATTTCCGTCTCCCAGATGGCCAAAGGCAAAACCGTGAACCTTTGGCCCGAGCATCGCAATTCCTTCGTGGAATTGTTTCAGCCAGGATTCCAGATGCTGTAGTGGGACGGAAATATCAAACCAGTGACCGTTCGGGTGGACGCGATCAATGACACTGCTGTCTTCGCGTATGTTCCAGATCTCACGGCGCTCCTTCTCGCTCTGCGCAAGAATTGCATCAAGAACCAAGCCGTCTTCTATGGTCAGCGCCAGAGCATTTTCCAGAGCAGATTGCGCCTGTGCCTGATCGGCCGCGTCAGTTTCGATGATCAGGTAAATGGGAGCCCGGGCGATAGAAGCGAGCGAGGGTGGTCCAAGATGATCGACTGCCACCACGAAATAGTCCTGCGCCATGAATTCGGCCCGCAGCAAATGCACATCATGATTCGCCTGCAATTGATGGAACAGTAAAACCGCGGCAGCCGCCGATTGGCAGGCGACGAGCGCAGTTGCGGTCAATGCGTCGGGAGGCGCAAGTTTAATCACCGCACGCGTTACGATGCCGAGCGTGCCCTCCGCGCCAATGAATAATTGTTTTAGGTCATATCCCTCATTTGATTTCGGCACCTGCGCCATATCGCTCATGACGCGCCCGTCGGGGAGGACCACTTCAAGACCGAGTACGCGCTGGCGCATGACACCGTGCCGGAAAGCCTCCATGCCGCCGGCATTGGTCGAGATCATTCCGCCTATCGTGGCAGTGCCGCGTGATGCAATGTCTATGCCTGTGGAAAGATGATGATGTGCCGCCGCTTCCTGTAGCGCAAACAATGTGACACCGCCTTGAACGATTGCTGTGCCGGCGGATGCAGACACCATTTCGATAGTGTTCATTGATGATAAAGAGAGGATGATCTGTCCAACCAGGGATACGGCTCCACCCACTAATCCTGTCCGCCCGCCATGGGCAATAACTGCAATCCGCTGTTCGTTGCACAAACGAAGGACAGCAGAAACTTCCCCGGTGGTTCGGGGTGTCACCATTATGGTGGCATCGAGATTACGCTCGTCGGAACCCGGATGGATCATGGCGAGGGCTTCTCCGGTCTTTAGCCCGCTGGCACCCACGATGAGTTCAAGTTTGGCAAGGATATTTTCGGGTATCATTGAGGGTCCGTAGCCTTGCGCCGGTCAATGATAATTCTCAAGGCAAGTATGGCGGCAGTGACAAGGATCAGAAGAACCGAAATTGCGGCAATGGATGGATCAATATTGTCGCGCAGACCCATCCACATGAGCCGGGGAAGGGTGATTGCATTGACGCTGGTAATGAAGAGGGTGACACCGATTTCCTCCCAGGAAAGGACAAAGGAAAGAAGCGCCGCAGTCGCTATGCCAAATTTGATATTGGGGATGATGACCTTGAATGCGCGGGTGGCCAGATTGGCGCCGAGACCGCGAGCCGCAAGATCTATGCGCCGGTCAACCTGAAACAGGGAAACAAGAATGAGGACGACCGCAAAGGGCGTTATCATCACAGCATGGGCGAGGGAAACGCCGAGCCAGGTGTCATATCCGATCCAGTTGTTAAAGCTCGACAGGGTGGTCATCAGGAAATAAAGCGTCATGGCTGAAACAACCGGCGGAACAATGAGCGGCAACAGCACGAAGCCGATCAGCAAGGCTGAAAAACGTGGCTGGAACATCCAGATTCCAAGTCCGAACATGGTCGCCAATGCTGTTGCTAAAATGCTCGACACAATGCCGATGCGCAGACTGAGCAGAATGCTCTGGAGCCAGGCCGGATTATCGAGAAGAGCCTGATAATGGCGAAGCGAGAGATTGCCGGATGGCATAGAAAGAAATCGGGCAGGGGTGAATGAAACCGGTATCACTGCGACAAGCGGCATCAGCAGGAAGAGTGCGACGGCTGTAGCAAGAATAAGAAGTACGGGACCGGGGCGTGAGGATTGCATGACTCTACCCCACCATATGCGCGGGTTTGATAAAGCGCCGCAGCAGTGCCAGCAAAATCGCGATAAACAGCACCAGTACCACGCTAATTGCGGCGCCAAGTCCCCAGTCAGGGCTCTGGAAGATGCGAAGATAAACCAGCTCCGCTACCATAACGCTTCGACCGCCGCCGAGGATCGCCGGTGTGACGAAAAACCCAAGTGCAAACACGAAGACGATGAGCGCGGCACCGATCAATCCGCCATAGGTCAAAGGCAGGAAAACTGTCCAGAACGTGCGGCTCCTGGATGAGCCCATGCCCCGCGCCGCCAGCAATACACGCTCATCGATGCTGCGCATGGCGGATGCGATGGGAAATACAGCAAAGGGAATGAGGAAATGCGTCATACCGACAATGACGCCAAACTCATTGCGGGCGAGTGCAAGCGGTTCACTGATGATACCGGCCGATTGCAGCCATGTATTGATCAGCCCGCGATTGGACAGCATCGCCAGCCAGCCAAAGGCGCGGGTAAGCACGGAAATCCAGAAGGGCACAAGAATACAAAATTCAGCGAGCGCGCGTTGGACTGAGCTGCCGCGCACCCAGACATAGGCGATCGCGTAAGCTGTGATGAGCGACGCGGCGGTTACAATCAGGCAGATGCGCAGTGTGCGAACGAAAACAGACTGGACGAGCGGATCGGTAAACACGGCTATATACTGACCAAAACCGGTCTCGGGCAAGGTAAAGCTCCAACGAACCACACCCAAAAAAGGCACGACATAGGCGAGCCCCAGAAACAGGAGCAATGGTCCCAATAGCAGGAATTTTCTGGAGGTTGCCGAGCCCATTCAACGTCCCTTGTTGCAGTGTGTGGAAAATGGCGCGGGATCATTGATCACGCGCCATTTTTCCTCAGGCTGAAATGACTTTTGTATATTCGTCGAATGCCCTGCCATAATTTTCGGCATACCATTCCATGTCCAGCGGGACCTGCTTGGCCATGTTGGCTGGATCAACGCAGTTTATCCGCTTCTTCTCGTCCGGTATCAGCGCATCGGTTGCCGGATTTGCTGGGCCTTGGCCCAGGAGATTGAACATTTCAAGTTGCCGCTCAGGGGTCTGCGCGCTGGCGATGAATTTCATCGCATTGTCCTTGCCGCCGGGGTTGTTTTTCATAACGGCCAAAGCACCGGGTGAGATCAGGCCCTGATCCCAGACGAATTTGATCGTGCCGCCTGAATCCTGCTCGATAAGCTGCGCGCGCGTCGACCAGATCAATGCCATGGAGGCTTCACCGTCGATCAAAACGGACTGGCTTTCTGCGCCGCCGCCCCAATAGGCCACAACATTTTCCTTGAAAGCCGCAATCTTGTCGTGGGCACGCTTGAGATCAAGCGGGTAAAGTTTTTCCGGTGCAACCCCATCAGCCATCAAAGCCGCTTCCCACATGGCCGCACCCCATTTGTACATGGAGCGTTTGCCGGGAAACTTCTTCACGTCGAAGAAATCTGCCATGCCGGTGGGTACCTGATCGCCAAATTTCGAAGAGTCATAGGCAATGATGTATGAGAAGAAATAGGTTGATGCCGCTGTGTCCCAGCCAAAGCCGGGGCGCATCTTGTTCTTGTCTACAATAGCGTAATCGATTGGCTCAAGCATTCCCTGCTTGCCGAGTGAAATACCGGAGAAAGGATCGATATCAAGGAGGTCCCAGCTCGGTTTGCCGCTCTTGAACTGTGCTGTGACCGCTCCTTCCGTGGGGCCTGAACCGTCCATCTTGACGGTAACACCGCTTTCCTTGGTGAAAGGCTGGCCATAGGCCTTGTCATAGGCAGTCATGGCATCACCGCCCCAATTGACCAGCACAAGCTCCTTGGCCTGAGCATAAGAACCGGTGGACCGGAGAAGCGCTGGTGCACCCGCCAGAAATATCGCAGCCATCTGCGTAAAGCGCCTGCGGCTAATCTCGCCCCGCTCGACTTTGCTGGCCAGTATTTCGAGGCAGTCTTTTTGAAATGCGTGATCCATTTTGTTTCCCTCTGGATTGTTGTTGTCACATTCCTGAATGCAGCCTAACTCCCATTCGGCAGCAAAAAGCCCTGATGCTCCGGCCATGACACCCACACATTCGTGTTGGGTTCTATGGGCGAGGTCGTCGCTGTCGGCATTGAAACCGCCAGGCTCGTTCCGGTGCGTGTTCGTAAATGATACTTGGTCGAAGCGCCGAAATATGTTGCTCCTTCGACTCGGCAGGTGATGGCGTTGCAATTGTCTTTCCGGTGCTCCACAGAAATGACCATGTGCTCAGGCCGTATAGCCGCAAGCGCTGCCCTGCCTGCAAGTGCCGATGATTTATTTACAGTGATCGTCTGGTCTTCAAATCTGCCTGCGGCACGCTCACCATCCAGTTGAACAGTATCGAGCGGCAGAAGGTTGATCTCGCCAAGGAATTCGGCAACAAAACGGTTTGCCGGTCGCTCATAGACCTCCTGCGGTTTGCCTGCCTGCAGCAGTTCGCCATGATTGAAGATGGCAACGCGGGATGACAAAGCAAGCGCTTCGGATTGATCATGCGTAACGAAGACAAAGGTTGTGCCGGTTTCCTGATGCAGCCTCTTGGCTTCTTCCTGCATCATTTCACGCAAATTTTTGTCAAGGGCCGAAAATGGCTCGTCCAGCAGCAGTACGGAAGGCTCAAACGCCAAAGCACGGGCAAGGGCAACGCGTTGCTGCTGGCCGCCCGAAAGTTTGGCTGGCAGCTTCTTCTCATGGCCAACTAGGCCGACACGCTCAACCATTTCACCGACCCTACGCTTGATATCGGCAGCAGATTGGCGGCGTACCTTGAGCGGGAAAGCGATGTTCTGCTCGACAGTCAGATGCGGGAAGAGGGCGTATCCCTGAAAAACCATACCGTAGGAGCGATCTTCAGCGGGTATATTGGTAATGTCTTTGCCGTCCATCACCAGTTTGCCAGATGTTGGGGCAAGGAAACCCGCCAGTATCATCAGGAAGGTGGTTTTGCCTGAACCTGAAGGCCCCAGGAGAGTCAAAAATTCGCCGCGCTTGATGTCGAGCGACAGGTCTTTGAGCGCATGAAATGCGCCAAATGTTTTGCCAATAGATATAGCCTTGATCTCGGCGGCTTTCGCGTCGCCCGGCTGCATGCTTTGAGGCATTGATTGAACCTCTTTCCCCTTCTTTTTAATGAAGCCTAGGCACAATCTGCAATAACGACAATTGAATTATATTACCCTGACACGTGAAAATAATTCACGCCACCGCCGAATCTATCCCACGATGCGTTTTAGGCGTTGCGGGTTTGAGAAAGCCGGGACTTCAGCCATTCAGTAAAGGCGAGCTGCGCCGGATGATCCATTCTCGCATAGTCGGTAACAAGAAAATACGACTTTGGTGATTTGATAGCGAGATCGAACGGCTGAATGAGCTGGCCGCCTCTCATTGCCTTCCGGCATGTCAGCTTGTCGCCGATTGCAATCCCCTGCGCCGTGATCGCTGCCGAAAACACAAGGTTCATATCGGAAAACACAATTCCACGCTCTGAGTCAGGGTTGTCGACATTTGCCAAGGCCAGCCAGAGCGTCCAATCCTCGAAATCGACCAGATGCAGCAAGGGTGCCCGCAATATATCCTTCGGTTCGGCCAGCCCACCCAATTTGTTGAGCAGAACAGGGCTGCACAGCGGAGTAAACTCGATCTCGCAAAGCAGATCGACGGCCCTGTTGGGCCAATTGCCATCACCAAAAGCGATAAAGAGGTCAACGCCCGACGCAGTTACGTCATCAAGTTTGCGCGGAGTGACAATCCGCAGGGCGATATCGGGATATTTCTCCTGAAACTCCGCGATATGTGTGCAGAGCCAAAGCGATGCAAAGCCGGACGTGCAACTGACAGTTAATGTCCCGCCAGTGCTTGCAGGGCTATGTCGCCCGCCAGCATCGTCGATGACGATGAGCGCCTTGCGCACATCATTGGCATATTTTCGTCCCCTCGGCGTAAGGGTAACACCCTTGCCATCCCGCTGCAAAAGCTCGAATCCAAGGTCGCGTTCCAACAGACGAAGCTGGTGGCTGACCGCGCTTCTGGTCAGGTGCAGTTCTTCCGCAGACCGCCAAACGCTGCCATGTCTGGCAAAGCTTTCGAGTGCGCGAAGCGCCTGAGTTGAGGGTATTCTCATGCGATGCCTTCGATAAGAGGTGAATAGAATTTGCACGTTTTGAGAAAACATATCACTTTTTCTCCCTGCATCCAGATGATTATCTGCCGTCTAACGGGAGATAATTGTGGTCACGGAAGCATCGGTCTCAGCACTCAATTTCATTGATGATCACAGGGCTGATCTCTCGGCATCAGCACGCACTATTTTTGATTTTGGAGAAACCGCCTGGCGCGAGTACCGATCTGCAGATTGGTATGTTCGTCGCTTGCGGCAGGAAGGCTTTGATGTAGAGGCCGGTTCTGCTGGCATGCCGACTGCATTTTGTGCGCATTGGACCAATAAAGCAGGAATGTCGGGACAGGCGCCAACCATTGGAATGTATGCAGAGTACGATGCGGTGCCCGGCAATTGCCAGGCTGCTATCACGTCGCGGCAACCACGCTCCGGACTGAGCGAGCATGCTGGTGGTCATACTGACCCGCATTCGGGACTCGGAATATCTGCTCTTGGAGGTCTCTTGGCCACAAAGGCGGCAATGGAAAAACACGGTATTGCCGGAACCCTGCGATTTACCGGAGAGCCGGCAGAGAAAGTGCGCGGCTCCAAGCCTATCCACGCAGCCAAAGGTTATTATGACGGATTGGACGGCATGATCTCGTTCCATCCGTTCTATATGCTGCCTCTGTGCAACACTGTCCGGTGGGATACGCATTGTGGCGCCGCTTATTCGATGATCTATCGATTCATCTGCGATCAGCCTGAACTTTGGGGGTTGAGCGATGGCGCTCCCATTCCGCAATCACATTCCGCTGTGCGTGCGCCCGGAGCCAATGACGCGCTGATGATGATGTATATGGCATCAAAAGCCTTGCGCGATTCCATGTTGCCGCATCAGGGCGGCTGGTCGATCAGCGAGGCAATTCTGACTGCAGGGCAGGCAACAGCCGACAATCTGCCCGCTGGGCTTGCGGAAATTCAGTATATGATGCGCGTTCCGACTATCGCCATGGCTGAGAAGATTACCGCCGCGCTGGATCGAAACGCCGAGCATGCTGCGGCAATGTCCGGTTGCAGGGTTGAGCGGCATTGGGTCTGTAAGTCTCGGCCCGGTCTTGCCAACCACGCAATGGCAAATATTACCTGGGAAGCGCTCAAATATGTTGGTGCTCCGCAATGGGACGAGGCTGCAAAAGCAATCGCGCGAGAGATTCAAGTCAATGCCGGTATTGACGCCATGGACGACCCCTTTCTGGATGAGTGCGAGCGTTTGATTTCACCGCAGGATGCAGAAGCCATATTACGGCGTGACTTGCCCCCCTCGCAGTTGAATTCGACCTCCGATGACTACACCGACATGACCTGGCATGCGCCGACAGTGCGCTTCTACGTGGCTCGTCCGGCGTTGAAAGCGCCAAAGGGTAAAGCCTATCCGGGCTGGGTCATGAATGCCCTTGGCGGAATATCGGAAACGATTGATCCGATGATTGTTTGCGCCGCAAAGACAGTGGCCCTGACGGCATTGCGCTTGCTTGAAGATGGCGAGGCCCGTCGTGCGGCAAAAGATGAGTTTATTGAACGGACAGGCGGCGGTGTCGGCGGTTCCAAATGGATCGCGCCGCTATGCGATTACGAACCGCCAATTCATTTCCGTTGGCCCGAATACATAACAACCGCGCGCGGAACCGAGTGGTGGATACCAAACGCCGCATAATGAGGAGAAAGCAATGACACGTCACGAGAATGGTTTTGATGCCGATGCTTTCACATTGAAGCGGCGAAACCCCAATGGCGCTACAAAGCCGCTTGTCAATTGGGGGTTTCGCAACGAGACCGATCCGCTGACTGATGTGTTGCTGGGATCGCCGGCATTTCTACGCCATATGGCAACCAGTTCACTTTCCCGAAAACACTTGCGTGAAGCTCCCTGCAACATTCAAACCGCGCAGGCGCAGCATAAGGAGCTGGTGGCCGCCTACGAACATTTCGGCGTGAATATTCACTGGCACGAGCCGGAACCTGAATTGCCCATGCAGGTCTATTCAAGGGACTCCAGCGTCATGACGCCCTATGGCGCAATCATCACCGCCATGGCCAACTGGTGGCGACGCGGAGAAAACTACGCGGCGATCCGCACCTATGAACGGCTGGGTATTCCGATCTACGATATGGTCACAGACGGAACCTTTGAGGGTGGCGATTTTAACGTCATTGAAGAAGGCTGCGTCCTGATCGGATGCGGCGGTGCGCGGACGCAGGAAGAGGGGGCACGCCAAGTCGAGGAGTGGTTCCGCAAAGAAGGTTGGGAAACACGGCTTGCCTTTATCGACGAATATTATGTCCATATTGATCTGATGGTCGTGCCGATCGCGCCAAAGCTTACTGCCGTTTGCCTTGCCTGTACGGAACCTGGCATTGTCGATTGGCTCAAAGCAAAGGGACATGAAATAATCGATGTGCCTTTTCAGGATACGATGAATCTTGGGTGCAATTTTATGTCGCTCGGCAAGGATCGCATCATCGCACCGACATCAAGCAAGACGTTGATCGAAAAGCTGAGGGCGACAGGATTTGAAGTTGCGGCAGTCGATATGAGCGAGATTTCCAAAACCGGCGGCGGAATCCACTGCATGGCGCAGGCACTGCTGCGGTCCCCAGCGTAACAAGAGAGGTCAGCTGATCTGATATTGAGGTGCACACGGCACAGCATTCAATCCGGCATTGAGATTCTGGTTGCATTTAGTGGTAAGCGTTCTTATCGAAACTTTGGGCTGAAATAGCCTGGGGCTCGCGCTTCATAGTTTCACTTATCAATGCAATCTGGAACGCCAAGGGTTGATGTGCACAGCGAAGTAGCTTTGATCTCGACAGTTGCCGTCAGCTTCGTGGCCGCAGCTATTTGCGGCTATCTGGCTGACAGATTATGGTTGCCGCCGCTGGTGGGCTATCTTTTCGCAGGCATTCTTCTGGGGCCTTTCACGCCCGGCTTTATTGCCGATAGCGGACTTGCGGGCCAACTTTCCGAAATGGGCGTCATACTGCTCATGTTCGGCGTGGGGTTGCACTTCTCCGCATCGGAGCTTCTGGCCGTCCGCAATATTGCTGTGCCGGGCGCGATCATCCAGATACTCCTTGCCAGTTTGTTGGGGATTGGCCTTAGTTCTTTTTTCGGATGGGGTATTGGTGCCGGGGTTGTTTTCGGGCTTAGCCTGTCCGTCGCGAGCACGGTCGTGCTTCTCAAAGCGCTGGAAGAGCGCAATCTCGTTAACAGCGCGAGCGGGCGCGTTGCAGTTGGTTGGCTGATTGTTGAAGATTTGGCCATGGTTCTGGCCCTGGTTCTGCTTCCTGCATTGGCTGAAGTTCTCGGTGCAACCGGCACTGGCATTAGTGGAACACAGCTTGCGCTTAACCTTGCAATTACGCTGCTGAAAGTTGCAGCCTTTGCGATAATGGCGGCCTATCTTGGCCCCAAGGTCGTGCCGTGGCTTCTTACGCTGATCGCACGTACGGGTTCGCGCGAATTGTTCACGCTTTCCGTGCTGGCAATCGCCTTGGGAATTGCGTTCGGTTCTGCCGAAGTTTTTGGTGTGTCATTTGCGTTGGGCGCCTTCTTTGCGGGCGTCGTCATGAGTGAGTCGAATCTGAGCCACAGGGCTGCCGCTGATTCACTGCCGCTCCAGAATGCTTTTTCGGTTCTGTTTTTCATATCAGTCGGGATGTTCTTTGATCCTTCCATTCTGTTGCGCGAACCATTGGCGGTCATCGGAACTCTGCTGATCATTATCCTTGGAAAATCCGTTATCGCTTTGGGGATTGTGCTGGCTCTTCGTTATCCGATCGGCCTTGGCCTGACAGTTGCAGCAGGACTTGCCCAGATCGGCGAATTTTCCTTCATTCTTGCAGGGCTTGGCGTTTCGCTGAAGCTTCTTCCCAAGGAGGGGCAAGACCTCATTCTGGCTGGAGCAATCCTTTCGATTACTCTCAACCCGCTGATTTTTGCTGCCGCCGAAAGACTTAAGAAGACCGTCCTGATCAAGTGGCCCATCTGGTGCGACCGGCATGGGAAAATGAAGCATGAGAAGCTGGAGCGCGAACTGGCTATTATCAGGGCCGTGGGAGAAGAGCGCGACAAGAAACACCAGCAGGAGCTTAAGCAGCTTATTGAAACGTTTCCACTTTTCTCGCAGCTCGACAAGACATCGCGCGAAGAGTTGTTCCTGCTGTTCAGACCCAAATCAGCATCTCCCGGCGAGCGCGTCATTCGCGTCGGCGATCGTGGTGACGGCATGTATTTCATCGTTGCTGGTGCTGTGGAAGTCCGGCTGGACAGCGGTGATGTTCCGTTGAATGCCGGTGCATTTTTCGGCGAAATGGCGCTCTTGAGCGGCGGACGTCGCACTGCGGATGTCGTGGCGATCGATTTCTGTCAGTTTCTGGTCCTTGACCGCCGGGATTTCAATATTTTCGCCTCGCGATATCCGGGACTTCGCTCCGCCGTTACCACTATGGCAAGAGAGCGTACGGAGATGAATGTTTCACGCCAAAAAGCAGATGACTGACACAGCTTCGTTCTGGCTGCCTTGATATTACAACATTCCGCACCTAGTTTTGGGGGGACATACGCAGGAGCTTACGACAATGAAAATTACAACCGAAACTTCATTCGCCTTATCCGCAATTGAATTATCGGTTGGTCATGTCAGCTCTTCTCATTCTGCAGAATGTTTCCCACACCACGGCTGAAGGCCGCGAACTCTTCAAATCCCTGGACCTCAGTCTTGAGCGTGGTTGTACCGGCCTTGTCGGGCGTAATGGTGTGGGCAAATCCACTCTTTTAAAACTCGTTGCGGGTGACTTTGCCCCGCAATCCGGCACGGTCAGTCGAACAGGCTCTCTTGGCCTTCTTGAACAATCTGTTCACAACTCAGATTTCAGAACGGTTGTCGACGCGATGGGCGTTGCCGAAGCCTATCAAACGATATGGCGGATTATGGCTGGCAATGGCACGCCCACCGACTTTGAGAAAGCGGACTGGACTCTCCAATCACAGTTGATCGAGGCATTGGCACAGGTGGGAATGCAGGAATGTGACCCCCTACGTGATCTGTCGACATTAAGTGGCGGACAAAGAACCAGAATTGCACTTGCCGCCCTGATCTTCAGCAAGCCTGATCTTGTTCTGCTTGATGAGCCTACCAACAATCTTGATCGTGAGGGCAGGGAGGCCGTGACGGATTTTCTCCTCCGTTGGAAAGGAGGGGCATTGGTTGTCAGCCACGACAGGCAGATACTTCGCCAGATGGACCGGATCGTCGAATTGTCCGGCCTTGGCGTAAAAACATATGGCGGCAATTGGGACGATTATAAAGAACAGAAAGGCCGGGAGGTAGAAGCAGCAGAACGCGAATTGATCGTTGCCGAACGCGATGCCGCGCTGCTCTCCCGCAAGATACAGATTGCTGCAGAGCGCAAGGCCAAAAAGGATTCTGCGGGAAAACGTTCACGCGGCAAAGCGGGCCTCAGCAAGCTCATTTTGGACGCACGTGAAGATCGCGCGGAGCAAAGCTCCGGACGTGGCAAGCAATTGGCAGACAGGCAGCGTCAAAAGGCTGAACAGAAACTGCAATCGGCCGTCTCGAACATTGAGCGCCTAAAGTCACTCTCCTTCGAGATCGGGGCATCCCGCACACCGGCTGGAAAAATTGTACTTGCGTTTGATGAAGTATTCGGTGGGCCGGACATGCGGGCTCCGATAATCAACGAGCTCTCCTTTACAATAACTGGCTCCGAACGCATGGCAGTTACAGGGCCCAATGGTTCAGGCAAAACCACACTCCTTCGTCTCGCAATGGGCGAGCTTCTTCCCACAAGCGGAAGAATTCAGCGCTCGGGGCCATTCGCCATGCTGGACCAGAGTGTCAGCCTGCTTGATCCTGCAAGCACGATTTTGGAAAATTTCAAACGCCTGAATCCCGACAGTACGGACAATGATTGCCGTGCTGCATTGGCACGGTTTCTCTTCCGGGCCGATAGTGCGCTACGGCTGGCCTCCTCCTTAAGCGGGGGAGAGATACTTCGCGCCGGGCTGGCTTGTGTGTTGGGCAATAACGCACCTCCTGATCTGCTGATTCTCGATGAGCCTACAAATCATCTTGACCTTATGTCTGTTGAAGCAATCGAAGCGGCACTAAATGCTTATGACGGTGCATTGCTTGTCGTTAGTCATGATGAAGACTTTCTGGTGGCAATTGGCATTGAAAAATGGCTAGCACTTTAGCCATTCGGCAATGCCGCGCCCTGCTGCGCGGCCTGTAGCCAAGCAAGCCGTGAGCAGATATCCCCCTGTCGGCGCTTCCCAATCAAGCATTTCTCCGGCAGCGAAGAGACCGGGGATTGCTTTGAGCATGTAGTTTTCGCCAACACTGTCCCAACGAATACCGCCCGCGGAGGATATTGCCTCTGCTATCGGGCGGGGTCTTGAAACAGAGATAGGCAAATGCTTGATGAGCCGTGCCGTACTTTCAGGGTTTGTCAGATCGGTGTCGTCAGCGAAATGACGCAACAAAGCCAACTTCACACCATCAATTCGCGCGCCCTTTCTCAGGCGGTTCGAAAAGCTTGATTTGCCGCCTTGCCGCGCCAGATCTTTGACCAAGCGTTCCAGCGTTCGGCCCGGCACAAGGTCCACCAGAAGCGCAGCTTTGCCCTGGGATGCCAGTCGCTCGCGCAGGTTCGCTGCATGCGCGTAGACGAGACTGCCCTCAATGCCGTGGCGGGTAATCACGAATTCGCCGGGAATTGTACCGGCGTCGGAAGTGGCTGTAACGGATTTGACGGGCGCACCGGCAAAACGTTCCCGGAACATGTCATCCCAAGCGACCTCAAAGCCGCAATTGGCCGGTTGAAAGCTAGCAACATTCACACCGGCATTTTGCAGCCATGGGAGCCAACTGGCATCGGAGCCAAGACGCGGCCAGCTTGCACCACCAAGTGCAAGCAAAGCTGCATCCGGCTGTATCATTTTTTGACCATCCGGCGTATCAAACAGATAGTCTCTCCCAGAAAACCCGGTCCAGCGGTGGCGTGTACGAATTTTTACACCGCATGTTTCCAGCCGTTTTAACCACGCTCGCAGGAGAGGGGAAGCCTTCATCGCTGTTGGAAATACGCGGCCGGATGTGCCAATGAAGGTTTCAACACCGAGCTCTTCTGCCCATGCTCGAACGGCCTGCGGACTAAAAGCGTCAAGCGCCGGGCGCAAACGATCTGACGCCGAACCAAAGCGCATCACAAATTGCCCATAGTCTTCGGCATGGGTGAGATTCAGCCCTGACTTGCCGGCCAGCAGAAACTTCCGGCTGAGCGTTGGCATGCTGTCATAGACAGTTATCGAATGACCGGAAAAAGACAGTACCTCTGCTGCTGCCAGACCGGCGGGGCCACCCCCGATAATCGCGATCTCTTTTGGTTTCACACGCAGCCTGCTCGAGTTTGGAGAAATCAGGCGTCGAGTTCCTTTCGCCTGATGAGCTCGTCCCGTATCAGCTTCTTGGCAATTTTTCCATATGCGGACTTTGGCATTTCTGGCCAGAAAACAAGACGCTTGGGCAGTTTGTACCGCGCCATCTTGTTTCCAAGCCAATCGATAATGGCCGCGCCGTCGGGCGCCGCGCCAGCTTTTGCCACGCAGATCGCAAGACCGACCTCGCCCCATACGGGATCGGGAATACCAATCACCGCTGCTTCGCTTATGTCTGGATGTGTGAGGATTTTTTCTTCGATCTCACGGGGATAAACATTGGAACCGCCCGAAATATACATGTCAGAGGCGCGGCCAGTGATGAAAAGAAAGCCTTCCTCGTCCAGATGGCCGAGGTCGCCAGTCCGGAACCAGCCATTACGAAATGCTTTCTCATTGGCTTCGGGATTGTTGTAATAGCCCGCAAATACCGCAGGGCCTATGACGCAGATCTCGCCCGTTGCACCGGCGCTGACTTCGTTGCCATTATCATCCTGAATGGATATCTGCATTCCGGTGCGAGCAAATCCGCAAGTGCCGATTTTTGCCTGCGCATTGTCTTCTGCAAAATGATATGCGGGCGGTAGGACGGTGATGTTTCCCGTTACTTCCCCGAGGCCGAAATATTGGACAAGGACCGGCCCCAGCGTCTTGAGTGCGTGGATCTGGTCGGTGCGATACATTGGAGCGCCAGCATAAATCACATAACGCAACGATGAATGATCATAGGTTGAGACAGACTGGTTTTCGGTCAGAATCTTGAGGATCGTCGGAACGGTGAACATGTTGCTCACCTTCCATTCTTCCACCAGTCGCCAAGCTTCCGCCGCATCGAACTTTTCCGTAGGCAGCAAAATGGTTTTCGAGCCTCGCGCCACCTGCGTGAGCTGATGGATACCGGCACCATGAGACAGAGGAGCAACGACGAGCGAAGCGTCCTTATGTGTTGTTCCCGGCATCAGGTCGCAAAGGTGATTTGTGATGACAAAAGCCATTTGCCCATGGGTTAAAATGGCGGCCTTCGGTCTGCCGGTTGTGCCGGAGGTGAAGAAAAACCAGCAGGGGTCGTCGTGATTAACCAAAGCCATTTGCGTTGTCTGGCCGGAAAATGCGTCAACCAGATCATCATACTCATCGCCGAACTTGCTCGTGCCAATACTGACGATGAATTCCAGTTTGTTGCTTGAGGCGCGGCATGCAGCGGCATGGTCGGGAAAGGCGTTAGCGCATATCATGCCCTTTGCCCCGCTGGCACTGGCAAGATAGGCTACTTCCTCCGGTGTTTGCCGGAAGTTTGCCGGTACCCATACGGCCCCAAGCCTGAAACAGGCAAACATCGATTCAAACATCTGGTTACAGTTTTGCGACTGGATGAGAATGCGATCGCCCCGCACAACGCCAAATTTGCTTTGCAAGGCCGTAGCCATCGCATTGACACGCTGGTCAATCTGCGACCAGGTCCAGCTTTTATTTCCCCAGACAAACCCGATTTCTTTGGGAAACCGCCGCGCGGCCTCACTCAGGAAATTGGCAAGGTTCATCACCCGCTTGCTCATAGGCAAAATAGCCAGCCCCTCAGCCTGCGCCATTAATTTGCTCCCTCGACCTTTGTTCCCAGCCTTGCTGGATTGACAGGACGTTTTATCCGTCCATTCAAAGGTTGGAGATGGGCGAGCCGCGCCTCAATCTTCCTTGCCTCCACCTGCATAAGCGCGACAAGCTCGATCTGCCTGGCGGGCTGCATACGGCTATCGATGGCGGCAATGCTTAAAGCGCCCGCAGGACGCCCATCAGGATGGTGTATCGCAAGCCCGATTGCCCAGGAGTTTGCAAGGATTCGGCCCGGATTGAGCGCAAAGCCAGCTTCCCGGGTTGTCGCAACATCATCCCGGATTTGAGCGGGTCCCAGATTGGGGTATTCCGCTTGCAATACCGGATCGTTTGCTTCGAGTATGGCTTCGATTTCCTCGTCCGGCAAAGCTGATAAAATGGCCAAAGAACCGGCGCCTACGCCAAGCGGATGACGATAGCCCGCTTGCAAGGCATGGGTGCGAATTTGGTATGTGCCTTCCTCGCGGTGCAGGCATACGGAGGACGTTTCCCGCTGAATTGAAAGGAAGCTTGTGTCTTCGGTCTTGGCGGAGAGCGTTGTCAGGCTGTCGCGGGAAATTTGGAGCAGGCCATAGCGGCGCGAAGCCAGTGTGCCAAGAATGTAAGCCTCCTCACCGAGAAAATAACGCCGGGTCATCTCGTCCTGCTCCAGCATGCCCGAACGCATCAATGCAAGCAGCAGGCGGCGCGTCGTCGGCTTGTTCAAGCCGCCTTGTTCAACAAGCTCGCTAAGGGTCGAGCCCTGGTCTCCAAAATAGCTGACGAGGCTTAGCAGACTAAGCGCCCTGTCTACGCTTTGTGCACCGCTAAGGCCGGATGTCGACGCGACACGCTGTTCCATCTTCCGTTTCCCAAAAGGTCCATAATGTGGATCAAGATTCAATCTTATAAGACAATGCCATAAAAAGGATTGCAAGACCGCTTTGTTTGTTTATGATTTTCCAGGAACGAGGAGAGAGCGCATTCTATAATATGGATCGCAGTGTCGATATGGCAATGGAGGTTGCCCTATCCGGCAGGTTCGCAGAACTGCAAGAGATACCCGGGAGGAACTTCAATGAACAATTTTTCACGTCGCCAGATCTTGCTGGCTGCTGGCTCAACACTGGTTGCCAGTCCATTTATTATGAGACGCCCGGCCATGGCTGCTGAGTTCTCTTATAAATATGCCAATAACCTGCCTGTTTCTCATCCAATGAACATTCGAGCCAAAGAAGCCGCTGACAAGATCAGGGAAGAGACAGGCGGCCGGTTTGAACTGTCGATCTTTCCCTCAAGCCAGCTCGGTTCTGACACGGATACATTGAGCCAATTGCGTTCCGGTGCGGTCGAGTTCTTCACCCTGTCTGGACTTATTCTTTCGACCCTCGTGCCCGCCGCGTCAATCAACGGTATCGGTTTTGCCTTTCCTGATAGTGCAACGGTCTGGAAGGCCATGGACGGTGAACTTGGCGCCTATGTGCGTACGCAGATCGAGAAGTCCAATCTCTTTGCCATGGACAAAATCTGGGACAATGGTTTCCGCCATATCACATCAAGCACAAAGCCAATTGTAACGCCCGACGATCTCAAGAATTTCAAGATTCGCGTACCGGTCAGCCCCTTATGGACATCCATGTTCACGGCTTTCCAGTCATCGCCAGCCAGCATTAACTTCAATGAAGTCTACTCATCGCTGCAGACAAAGGTGGTGGACGGGCAGGAAAATCCGCTCGCCATTATTTCAACTGCGAAGCTTTATGAAGTCCAGAAATACTGCTCCTTGACCAGCCATATGTGGGATGGGTTCTGGTTTCTGTCGAACCGCCGCGCCTGGGAAGCGCTTCCGGACGATATCAAGGAAATTGTTTCCAAAAACATCAATGCTGCCGGTCTGGCCGAGCGCGACGATGTTGCCAAATTGACTGAGACTTTGCAGGCGGATCTCAGGTCCAAAAACCTCGAATTCAATACGCCCGATCCTGCTCCATTCCGTGAGGCATTGCGTAGCGCCGGATTCTATTCCGAGTGGAAGGGCAAATATGGCGATGAGGCTTGGGGACTTCTGGAAAAAGTCGTCGGACAGCTGGCCTGATTGAAGAGCCGCAGACGATGGCCGGAATCAAAATAACCGAAGGCGCGGTCGCTGCAGGCGAGGAGAGTATTCTATCTCCTGCACAACGCGGCGACCAATCTTTTCTCTCAAAATGTGACCGGCTTCTCGGCCATCTGGTCGAATATCCGGTGGCTGTCCTGGTGGTTGCCGAAGTGGTCATTCTCTTCGCAGGCATCGTCGCGCGTTATGTTTTGCATCGCCCTTTGATCTGGTCAGACGAGCTGGCGTCGATCCTGTTTCTTTGGCTTGCCATGCTCGGTGCAGTGGTAGCTTTCCGGCGCGGCGAGCATATGCGCATGACTGCGCTGGTTGGCATGATGAACCCGGCAAGGCGCGCATTTTTCGACGTGGTTGCGGTGGTCGGTGCGCTGGCGTTCCTCCTGCTGATCATTTACCCGGCCTATGATTATGCCCATGAAGAAACCTATATAACCACGCCTGCGCTGGAGATTGCCAATGCATGGCGGGCGGCGGCACTGCCGGTTGGTGCAGCCCTTATGATTGTTTCATCACTGATCAAGCTTTTTCAGGTTTCCAATCTGCGCAATGTCTTTACCGCCGTGGTTCTCATCGGTGCTATTGCTTTGGTCTTGTGGCTGCTTGGTCCATCCTTGAAGTCGCTTGGTAATCTCAATCTGCTGATATTCTTCGTCGGGATTGTCGCTGCGCTTGTATTAAGCGGCGTGCCGATTGCCTTCTCCTTTGGTTTGGCGACATTTGGCTATCTGTCTTTGACGACAAGTGTCCCGATGCTGGTTGTCGTAGGGCGCATGGACGAAGGCATGTCGCATCTCATTTTGCTCGCGGTTCCGCTCTTCGTTTTTCTGGGTGTACTTATTGAAATGACCGGAATGGCGCGAGCCATGGTACAGTTTCTCGCCAGCCTGCTTGGGCATGTCCGGGGTGGATTATCCTATGTGCTCATCGGTGCCATGTATCTCGTCTCCGGCATTTCCGGTGCGAAGGCGGCTGATATGGCTGCTGTTGCGCCCGTTCTGTTCCCGGAAATGAAAGCGCGCGGCGCAAAACCGGGTGAGCTTGTTGCGCTTCTTTCTGCAACGGGAGCTCAAACCGAAACCGTACCGCCAAGTCTTGTGCTGATCACAATTGGCTCAGTGACTGGCGTTTCAATTGCCGCATTGTTTACCGGGGGATTGCTGCCCGGGGTGGTGCTTGCCATCATGCTGTGCTTTGTCGTCCGGCACCGCTACCGCAATGAGGACCTTTCCCACGTAACCAAGGCAACCGGCAGCCAGATTGGCCGCGCGTTCCTGATTGCGTTGCCGGCTCTGGCTTTGCCATTCATCATCCGCGCGGCTGTCGTGGAGGGCGTGGCGACGGCGACAGAAGTATCCACCATCGGCATTGTCTATGCTGTTCTGGCGGGCCTGCTGATTTACCGGCAGTTCGACTGGAAGCGCCTGAAGCCGATGCTCGTCGATACGGCGTCATTGTCAGGCGCGATCCTTCTTATCATCGGCGCGGCAACGGCCATGGCCTGGGCCTTGACGCAGTCAGGTTTCTCGCGTGACCTCGCTGCAGTCATGAGCGCATTGCCCGGCGGTCCCATAACATTTCTGGCGGTTTCGATTGTCGCCTTCATTATCCTTGGCAGTGTGCTTGAAGGTATTCCTGCAATCGTCCTTTTCGGCCCGCTGCTGTTTCCCATTGCGCAACAGGTTGGCGTGCACGAGGTCCATTATGCAATGGTGGTTATTCTCGCCATGGGCATTGGCCTTTTCGCGCCGCCATTTGGTGTTGGCTATTATGCCGCTTGCGCCATTGGCCGCGTCAATCCGGATGAGGGCATGAGACCGATCTGGGGTTACCTTGCCGCGCTTGTGATCGGGACTATTCTGGTTGCAGCCATACCTTGGATTTCGACTGGATTTCTTTGATGGCAGACAGATTGAAAGACAAGATCGCAATTGTTTTTGGCGCGGGTTCATCAGGAGAGGGTTGGAGCAATGGCAAAGCCACGGCTGTGGCCTATGCCCGCGAGGGCGCCACGGTTTTATGTGCCGATTTGAGCTTTGATTCTGCGAAGGAAACGGCCGAAATCATTTCGGGCGAAGGACTGGCGGGCATCGCAATTGCGGTTGATGTCACAGATACCAGTTCTATAAACGCAGTCGTCGATACAGCCATTCGGCAATATGGCAGGATTGATATCCTTCATAACAATGTCGGCGTGGTGACGGCAGGCGGTCCGGAAGAGCTCGGCGAAGAGGCTTTCCGGGCATCACTCGATATTAATGTCGGCTCGGTTTTCCGTACGGCAAAGGCTGTCCTGCCCCATATGATGGCGAGGAAATCCGGCGCGATCATCAACATCTCGTCATTGGCCGGGATACGTTGGACTGGATATCCCTATTTCGCCTATTATACGGCCAAGGGCGCAGTCAATCAGGCTACAGTGGCACTCGCCATGCAATATGCAAAACATGGAATTCGGGCCAACTGCATAATGCCGGGACTGATAGATACGCCCCTGATCTATAAACAGATTTCAGGCAATTACGCTTCCGTTGAAGATATGGTCAATGAGAGAAACCGGCTTGTGCCCATGGGCCATATGGGAACGGCTTTTGACGTGGCCAATGCGGCGGTCTTTCTCGCATCCGACGAAGCACGGTTTATCACCGGCGTCTGCCTCCCCGTTGATGGCGGGCAAAGCTGTTCGGCGGTTGCGGGTGTCTGATCGCAGTCTGATACAACCGGGTCCGGTTGCAGCGCAGCGGTTCGAAAGCTTCGAGGGCAAGGGCCATAAGTTAGAGTTCACTCTTGCCCCTGGCCTCAGCATCAACGACGCGATTGCGCGTCCATTGCTTGCAGAAAATATCCGGGCAGCGGCGCTGGTCATTGAGGATGGCTCATTTGCCCCGCTTCACTATCTGATGCCGGCTCTATCGACCGATGGTGTTCATGCGGCATGGTATAGCGGTCAATATTCGCCGATGGGTGAAACGCAACTCGAGCGCGGCAATGTCACCTTTGGCGAACGCGATGGCGCACCATTCATTCATTGTCACGCGATCTGGAACGAGGCGGATGGCAGTCGCAATGCGGGCCACATCCTTCCGCACGAGACAATTGTCAGTCAGCCGATCCGTGCCACGGCTTGGGCTGTTGATAGTATCGCAATGGTGTCCGAGCCTGACGAAGAAACCGGCTTTACGCTGTTTCATCCCGTACCGTTGGATGAACTGAAAACGGGCCAACAGGGGCCACGCATAGTGTTTGCCCGTATTGCTCCTAATGAGGACATTATTGAATCCTTGGAAGCCATATGCCGCAAGCATGGCATCGAACATGCATTGGTTCGTGGCAGCGTTGGAAGTCTGATCGGTGCCCGCTATCTGGGTGGGAGCATTGTCGATGACATTGCCACGGAAGTGTTTGTTCTTGAGGGAATTGTGAGCGAGGACGTCGCTGCGACCCGGCTGGAAATTGCAATGGTTGATACCCATGGAACCATTACGCGCGGCTTTCTGGAGCGTGGTGATAACCCTGTCTGCATCACATTTGAGCTATGCTTGGAAGAAATTGCCCGCCCGATGTGGTGAGGGCATGACCCTATAACGAAATTGCAATAAGTTTCGATGCTGCACCGGCAACTGGCTGGGCAACACCTATTGCTTACGCTGGATAAGGGGCGCACATTCTCCCTCCCGCTGTCTTACATAATAATAAATACGGGGACAGGACAGCTCGATCACCTAAGGAGGAATAGTGTGAACAACGTTCTTAAAAGCATGATCTTTGGAGCCTTGGTTCTGGCAACATCCACCGCCGCTCAGGCTGGCACAACGCTTGACCGCGTTATGGAAAAGAAGGCTATGGTCGTCGCTACCAACAGCAGCTGGCCGCCACAGAGCTATCTTGACGATAACAATGAAATGGTCGGTTTCGATATCGATATGGCCAAAGAAATCGGCAAGCGTCTTGGTGTGGAAGTCTCGTTTCAGACGCCGGATTGGGCAACTTTGACCGGCGGACGCTGGCAGGGACGCTATGATGTCGGCGTGGGTTCAGTGACGCCAACCAAAGCGCGTGCGCAGGTTATCGATTTCGCATCGGTCTATTATTACAGCCCCTATGTCTATGTGGTGCACAAGGACAGCAAGGCGAAGTCCGTCGATGATCTGAACGGCAAGGTAATCGGCGTTGAGACCGCGACGACCTCCGAAGATTTTATCCGCCGCCAGCTGGAGATCGACGCGCCAGGATTGCCACCTGTCGAATACAAGATCGAACCGGGCGAAATTCGCACTTTTGCCGATTCCATGCTGCCATTTGATGATTTGCGCCTCGGTGACGGCGTACGTCTTGATGCTGTCATTGCGCCGGAACAGACAGCGCAGAACGCAGTGAAGAACGGCTATCCCGTCCGGATTCTTGAAGGTGGCTATGCTTTCCGCGAACCACTCGTGGTTATTGCAGAAAAAGGTGATCCGGAATGGACAGCAAAGGTTGGCGAAATCATCACTGCCATGCGTGCTGACGGTACGCTCGCGACCCTGACGACCAAATGGTACGGCAAGGATTATAGCGCCAACTAAGGCTGCGTAAGCTGCGCGCCGCCGAAAGGCGGCGTTGCTCCTCTGCTTCTTCGAGCAATGAGAATCCAATGAACTATATCGATACTTTTTATCGACGCACCATCGCCGATGATAAATCCTTTTCCGCCTTGTCCGGAACTGTCGAGTGCGACACCTGCATTATCGGCGGGGGGCTGGCTGGTCTGACGACCGCGCTGCAACTCGCCCGCGCGGGGCAGGCCGTTGTCGTTCTTGAAGCACAACGTATCGGGTGGGGTGCATCGGGCCGGAACGGCGGCTTCGTCAGTCCCGGTTTTGCCAATGATGGAGAAGCGATCGCACGGGCGGCAGGAGCCGAAAATGCAAAGAAATTGCATGCGCTTTCCATTGAAGGTGTGCGGTTTGTTCGCGACACCATCAACGAATTGAATATTGCATCCGCCGCGCCCGTTAATGGGATCATGAGTGTCCTGCGCTATAGCGACGAACAGGCGATGAAGCAGCGAGCCGAATATCTCCACCGGACCTTCGACTATCCAGTTGAATATATGAGTCGGGAACAGGTGCAGGCGAAACTCCGCTCGGAGCGATATTTTCAGGCAGTGCGGGACCCACAGGCCTTCCACATGCATCCCCTCAATTACCTGCGCGCCCTGGCACGGGAAATCGAGCGCCTGGGAGGCAGAATCTTTGAATCCAGTACTGCAAGCTCAACTGAATTTTCCAAGCCGGAGAAGGTTGTCAGCACTGATATGGGTAAGGTTAAAGCGCGAAATGTCGTCATCACGACCGGCGGCTATACATCCGGGCTGATCGGCAAGCTCAAGCGCAGTTATCTTCCCATTGCCACCTATGTCATGCTGTCCGAAGAGGCACCGGACCTGATCCGGACAGCTATCCAGACGACAGATGCAGTTGGCGATAATCGCAGAGCAGGGGACTATTACCGCGTTGTCGAAGGCGGCAAACGCCTGCTCTGGGGTGGGCGCATCACGACCAGAGCGGCATCCTCTGCCGCCGTTGCTGCGGAGCTCCGTAGGGAAATGGTCGGCACCTATCCGCAACTTGCCGAACTGAAAACCGAAATATCCTGGTCGGGCCTGATGTCATATGCACGTCATTTGATGCCCCAGATCGGTCAGTTGCAACAGGGCGTCTGGTACTGCACCGCCTTTGGCGGCCATGGGCTGAATACCACTGCCATGGGCGGCAAGGTGATTGCGGAAGCAGTGCTTGGACAATCGGAGCGTTACAGGCTTTTCCAGCCATTTGGCCTTGTTTGGGCCGGTGGGCTGGCAGGGCTTTCCGTTGCGCAGCTGACCTATTGGAAACTGCAGGCACAGGATTGGTGGCGGGAACGTCACGCGTAAAATTACTGTTTTTGAATTGGGGGAATTGATATGATTGCCACGCTCATCCTGTCACACCCGAAAGCCGTGAAACGTGTCGGCGCTGCCCTCGCCATTCTGGTGGTTGCCGTGCTGCTTTACTGGATGGGCGTCGGTGGAGCTTGGGTTGGCAGCATATTCCCCTCGCTTCTTCCGGGCATGGAAGCGTCACCCCAAACCACGCGTGCCGTTGCCGCAATCATTTTCGCGTTGCTGATAGCCGTTAACTGGAAGCTCCTTGGACTTTTGCCGCGCACCTATCAAATCGGTGCCGTTTGGGCAGAGTTGTTTTGTTTGCTGCTTTTATTTTTCTACTCCTTTAATCTGAGTTTCTCTTTCATTGCCAAAAAGATCGGCTTTCTCATCACGCAAGGTGTCGTGACGACGCTCTATATCTCGGTCATTTCAATATTCATCGCCACCGTGATTGCACTTATCGGAGCGATCGCCAAACTTTCGAAAAACGGCGTCGTCTATGGCCTTGCCAGTTTCTACACCTCTCTGTTTCGCGGTTTGCCGCTGTTGATGCAGATTTACATTATCTATCTGGGTCTGCCCCAGGTCGGCTATGTCATCGGCGCTATTCCGGCGGGCATTCTGGCGTTGTCGCTGTGTTATGGTGCCTATATGACAGAGATTTTCCGCGCCGGTATCGAGAGCATACCGCGCGGACAAAGCGAAGGCGCAACAGCACTCGGACTGCGACCCAATCACACGATGTTTCTGGTCATTCTACCGCAAGCCATGCGCGTGATCATTCCACCAACAGGCAACCAGTTTATCGCAATGTTGAAAGACTCCTCGCTTGTATCGGTCGTCGGTGTTTGGGAGATCATGTATCTTGCTCGCACAATGGGTCAGAAGGAGTTCCGTCACATTGAGATGCTGATCACAGCGTCGATGATCTACTGGCTCCTGTCCATTGGCCTGGAGATTATCCAAGCCCGTATCGAAGAGCGCTTCGGCAGGTCACTGAAACGCTGATGTCCTCTTTTGAAGGAAATGCCATGACACTACCCATAGTTTCCGCCGGTGAAATTGAACTGAATGGCGTCCACAAATGGTTCGGCAGTTTCCATGCGCTGGATGATATAAATCTTGTCATAGCGCCGCAGGAAAAAGTAGTAATCTGCGGCCCTTCCGGTTCAGGAAAGTCGACGCTTATCCGCTGCATCAACCGACTTGAATCGCATGAGCAAGGCAGGATCATTGTTGGCGGAATAGAGCTGACGGAAGATGAGGACCAGATTGACGAAGTCCGCCGCGAAGTCGGCATGGTCTTCCAGCATTTCAATCTTTTCCCGCATCTGACGATCCTGCAAAACTGCATCCTTGCTCCCATGTGGGTGCGTAAAATTCCAAAGAAACAGGCCATCGAAACCGCGATGCATTTTCTGGATCGGGTGCGTATCCCTGAACAGGCAGGCAAGTTTCCGGCACAGCTTTCAGGTGGACAACAGCAGCGAGTTGCGATTGCCCGCGCGCTCTGCATGACGCCCAAAGTCATGCTCTTCGACGAGCCAACATCGGCGCTCGATCCGGAGATGGTCAAGGAAGTGCTCGATACAATGGTCTCTCTTGCAAAAGAAGGAATGACGATGGTCTGCGTCACCCATGAGATGGGATTTGCCAAACAGGTCGCAGACCGTGTCATATTCATGGATCGCGGACGGATCGTTGAAGAGGGCAAGCCGCTCGAATTCTTCGACAATCCTCAAAACGAGCGAAGCAAATTATTCTTGAGCCAGATATTGCATTGAGGTCGAATTCTTACGCGAGATAAATCACGCAGGCGATGATGGCAATGAGCGCCGTTAAGACGGCCGCTGCGACGTATCGCGACTTGGCGGATGGGGCCGGTTTGGCTTCCGCGTTCTGTATGGCGGGTGGTATGTTGGAACGGATGTCCACCGATGAAGATTTGTCAGGCCGCAACGAAGTCTGGGGTGGAGCGGCAAGAGGTTTCTGATCGATTGATTTCGAACTGGCACCCAGCTCTACCGAATTTGGCCTTTGCTTGTCGTCGAGAATTTCGTGTTTGCGTTGGCGTGTGGCACCGTCCGCCGCGCGTTCGAATTTTCGCATGGCATTTTCATCATTCCAATTGCTTTCGAGCGCCTGCTGCGATCCCGCATTGTTGATGGACTGAACCAAGAAACCGTCCTTTCTGGATAGTTATGGCTGAACGTCTTACCTCTGCTGTTGGAATGATGACGAGAACCTGTCTGATTGGCAAATATATTTTGTCAGGCCGTCAATTCTAATTTGCCCTATGTCATAAAACTGTGAGGCACATCTTCCATGTTTCTCCTGCCGTTGCCGGTGAGTCCCACGCGTTCTTTCGCGTAGCAGCAACATTCCGATTTCCCGATCAGGCAGGAGAACGCGATGTCTTTTCGTATAGATGTAGATGGTAAGAACCGCTTTGATGCCAATGGCAACAAGATACCGCTGACCTCTACGCAACAACAGCAACTCTTCGTGGAGCAAATCAGGCAGGCTGTGCGCGAACGTGCGCAGGCAGGCGGGCCAAGCTCATTCGACCCCGATAAAGAAAAGCTGATCGTGGTTCAGCCGGGTGATAGTCTTTGGGAAATCGCCAAGGATAACAATGTGCGGTTTGGCGACGTAGTTGAGGCAAACAAGGGACTTCACGACAATCAAGTCGATTTGGTCAATCCGAATGACATCATCATTATTCCTCATATTGCGCCGGATCTGGCTGCGGACACCGTCAAGGACAGCAAGGGCGTACCGGCGGGCGAGGCTGCTTTCAAGAACGAGCTTTATGAGCGCGGAAATAATCTTCAATATGCAGATGATCCATCCAAGACCGATTTTCCTGGTGAAACCAAAGGCATACAGCAGGATGTAGGGGCCTATCTCGATGGGCTTCCGGCAGGTGAACGGCAGGCCGCCGTTTCAAGGCTCATTGGAAACAAAAGCGATTGGCAGGATGCAAGTCCGGCGCTGAGCGCGATAGAAGCCGCTGCCACAGAGAGGCAGTTGATCGCCGATCCTCAGGAAGCCTTTGCAAAGGAAATCTATGCGACAGGCAACAAGCTGCAATATTCCGATAATCCAAACACTGACTATAAGGCCGGAACCGCAAATATTGCAGCGGATGTAAAGGACTATCTTCAACACATTCCGGAAGGCGAGCGCACCAAATCCCTTCAGGCGCTTTACGATCACGACTGGACCGATGCGGGACCGTCGCAAGTCGCGCTGGAAAACACGGCCAAAGAGCTTGGCATAACACTGCGTCCTTCGACCCATCATGGACCCGAAATCGAGTCGCAGGCACGGCGGATTATTGACGATGCGAAGGCAGCGGGCAAACCGGATGAAGCGTTCAATGCGTTAAATGCCGCCTATGGCAAAGCGCCGGCAGAAGTGCAGGCTGCAATTGACGGCAATGCCGATGCCAAAGGGCTCATAAGCAATGCTGCGACTTGGGCGACAGAGAGGCTCAAGGATTATGATCCTGAAAAGGCGATCAGCGATCAAGGCGATAGTGCGGAATCCATGCGCAAACTGGAAGCCTTGACCAAAAATGCGGATCCACAGCTGGCAGCGCAATTGATGCTTGATGCTTTGCCGACGATAGAGGCTGCAAACGCACGCAAGCAGGAGAAGATTGGTGGTGACCTCATTGGCCTGGAGGGGCAGCAAAATCTCAATATGATTCTTGGTCGAATCGGTGACACGCCAAAAGGCCAGATCGTCATCGACCACTTTATAGACATGGATGTTGGAAACCCCACATCGATGCGTATGGCGATCATTTCAGGCTCAGGCCTTGATTTTCCGATCGAACGAGCTGCGACGTCTCCCTCAGGTGCCTATCTGGAGAACACGATCCTCCCGAGTGTCGTTGAATTCTCCAAAGGTTCTGTGAATGGCAGTGTCGACAAATACTCCGCCCATATGCAGGAGCTCCAATGGCTGATCGCAAATCACGGCGCCACAATGACGCCGGAACAGCTTGAGAAAGCTATTACGGATTATGAAGCGGAGAAGGGTCAGGGCTGGACAGATCAGAAGCTGGCGCTGGAAAATGATGTTGCCGCAAAGGGCAATCAACTTCTCAATCAGATAAGCCAATTGGGAAATCTGCCGCCGGAGCTGTCTGCTCAACAGGGCGCTGCCGATGAAAAAATCAAGGAAATCCTTTCCGACGACAAATCAGTCATGGCTATGCAGGTCGCGCTGAAGAATGATCCGGCGCTACTGGATAAACCTGCTGTTGTTTCCCTGTTATCCCATCAGGCACGCTTGACGGATCGTGGCCGGAAACTTGCAGAAGAAGCAATGACGCAGATCGTGCGCCGGACGGTCTTGCCGTCATTCGGGAATCTCAATCCGAACGACCCTGCCAGCATTGAGCGAGCCAAGGCTGGCATAGCCTCTTTGCACAATTCTCCTGCTGCCAAATTGCTTGGCATACCCGACGATGAATTCAAGAAAGCATTGAGCGCAGTCGAGGAGGCACTTCCGGCAGCGGGTGATACTGAAGCCCAAATGGTCCAGAAGTTGAAAAACCTCGACGCCAGGTTGACTGACACAAATGATGGCATGAAGTCGTTCAAGAATACGACAGTTCCCGGCCAGATGTTGCGCTTGATTGGACTGGCCGCCGTGGGCGTGGGGTTGGCCTCGACATTGAGTCGAACGGGTGAGGACCCATTGATGAAGTTCAAGGTCTTCATCGATGCTGCCGGTGTGGGGCAGCGCACGATCGAATTGCTCAATGGCTTTCAGCAGATCAACCCGGATTCAATGGCCGTGAAGCATTTCGGCAGCAGCAGCACGACCGCCGCAAAGTGGTTGGGGTCGGTTGGTGCAAGCTTCGATCTGGTGCTGGCGACGCGCTCCTATATGGGCGGTGACTGGCAGATGGGTACGCTGCAGGCCGCTGCTGGTGCAGGTGGTATACTCGCCGCTTTCGGGACTGGATCTATGGCAGGACCGGTTGGTCTGGTCATTGTAGGAGCTGCGGTCATTGGCCAGATGCTTCTTACGAATACCCGCCAGTCGAATATCTATATGACAGACACCTCCATGCGGTTTTTGCAGCACGCCCAATTATCGCAAGAAACCGCGAAGACACTGGTTGATCAGAGCGGCGAAGGGTTCAGTCCTGTTCCATTGCTTGTGAAATATGCAGAGCTGAAGGGCTACAAGCTTGATCAGCCCGCAGACCTTCAAAGCTTCGTCAACTGGCTCAATGCCATACCGCAAGACAAGCTCGCTACACTGCGTGATAATCTGCATCATACGCTTGATGGTCTGAATGGGGACGTTTCCCGCTTTCCCGCCACCGCGGAAGGGGATGCAAACTACACTGATCCGCAAAAGCTCAATCACCGCACACAAAGCGCCTCGGGCAAAGCTGCGGTGACGCTTCCAAGTCTTGCCGACAAGATCAATGACGGTGATGCGAGCCCTCAATCCGTAGCGCAGATTGATGCCACCCTCCGGCAGCTTGGCATATCCGTGGCCTGAGGCTATGAGCCTCAGGGTGCTTTTTGGGGTACGCCATCCACGAGCGAACGCATGATGTCCGAGGTTCCCCGGAGGTCCTTTAACTCTGACATCATGTAGGGCACCAGATAGGAAATGTAGAGCACCATCAGCACGGCAAAAAGCAGGTTCTTGATGGCAAGCGACAGATCGAAAACATGCAGCTGCGGCGACATGCGCGAAAGATATGCCAGCATCAAATCGGTGAGCAGCAGGGCCAGAACGATAGGTGCAATCAAAATGACCGCGATTTGCATGATGCGGTCCAGAACCCCGAGCAGGGCGGGAATGGCATTCACGTTGATCACCGGGGCGAATTTGACCGCGGGCCACAATTCATAGCTTTTATAGAAGCCATCGACGAGCAGCAGAAACCCGCCTGACATAAAGAACAGCGCGAGCAGGGCAAAGACAAGAAGAGTTCCGGCAATGCTGGTTTCGCTCACTTGCAAAGGGTCGATCAACTGTGCCGATGTCGAGCCACGTTGCAGATCGACCAGATCGCCTGCAACCTCTGCGCCCCAGAACGGGATGCCGAAGGCGATGCCGATGATCATGCCGACAATCAGTTCTTTAACGAGCAGACCGGTAATAAGCAGGCTGCCGAGCTGCCCTTCGGCAAGAATTCCATTCAGTACCCCGGGGACAGCCGGAATACAGATCGCCACCGCAACGCTGGAGCGGATCATTCCAGTCAGTCCCAGCCGGATGAAGGCGGGCGTGACCATGATCATGCCCAGCGCGCGGGCAACGCTTATGGCCATTGCAACGAGCAAGGGATAGGCGAGGGCAAGGAAGGACGATGTGCTGGAGATAGCGTCCATATTCCGCTAACGCGTCATTGCCGGAAAACTGTCAAGCACATGACTTGCCAGATTGGCGACCTGCACGGCAAGTGTCGGCCCAAGCACAATGAGGGTAAGCATGACGGCAACAAGTTTCACCGCCTGTGGCAATGTCTGATCCTGAATCTGTGTCAGCGCCTGTATCAGGCCCACGCTGATGCCAATGATAATGGCGATCCCCAATGCTGGTGCCGAAGCAAGCAGAACCGTCAAAAGCGCATTCTGCATCTGTGCAAGAAAAGCGGTCTGACCCACAGCTACGTGCCTCCATAACTTAGTATGAGACCATGCATCAGACGGGACCAGCCATCGACTGCCACAAAGAGAAAGATCTTCAAAGGTATCGAGATCAGGGTCGGCGACACCATCATCATGCCCATCGCCATCAACACGTTCGAGACGATCAGATCGATGACCAGAAACGGCAGATAAAGCAGGAAGCCGATCTCGAATGCGCGAGTGAGTTCCGAGCTTACGAACGCCGGAATGAGCACAAGCAGACTATCCGGCTTGAGGTCAGCGCGCGCTTCAGGCGACCACACATTCTCGGTTGCCTGCAGGAAGAACTGACGCTCGTTTTCATTGGTGAACTTGGAAAGATGAGCTTGCAAGGGCGGTCGCAGGGCTTCTGCGGCGGCCCTCATACTATCCATTGATTGCGTGTCGACCTGCTGGGCTTCCAGAATGCGATACATCTCGCCCACGAGCGGCGTCGTTACATATACGGTCAGGATCAGCGCAATGCCGTACAGGACCAGATTGGGTGGCGATTGCTGGATACCCAAGGCGTTGCGAATGAGAAACAGCACGATGGAGATCTTGAGAAACCCCGTCATTGTCACCACGGCAAGCGGGATCAGCCCGATAACCGAGACAACAATGATGATCGGTATGAGATTGGTCTGATACTCACCCAAGCCGGACGACCCTTACTCCCAGTCCAGCGCCGATCTTCACCAGTTCGCCGCTGCCCACCAGACGGCCATTGGCCAATATGTTCACGGCATTTGAAGTGCTGGCGGCAGCGGGCAGGACACTGCCTTCACCGAGCTTGCGAATTTCACTCAAAGGCAGTTCGCAGCGGCCGATTTCAAAGACCAGCTCTACCGGGAGGTCGTCAACTTGTTCGAATCCTGCCGATCCGGAAGGGTTGGTATAGGATTGCGACATGGTCGAAGTCTCCCCATTCTTTGCGGGCAGGCTCCACCCGCTGGTAAGTCTGTGTGTCTGTCCGTCCGGTGTAATTGAAGCAGTGAACCGTCCCGAGAGAATGGCAATGGGATCGGCCTCCGATGATTCCCTGCGCAGGATCACATCACCGGCTTTAAGACCGCGCAATTCTGCCATCGTCAGGACCTGCGTTCCGGCGCAAAGCTGCACCGGCAATTCGATACGCGACAGCAGTTCCGTCGCCTCGGGAGCATGAGTTTGCTTGATCGCACTGCCAAGAAGCTTTGCGGAATCACGCGTCAGGTGCAATTCAGCATTACGCGGGTAATCGTCGAAATCGAGAACCCACGGCAAGATGATGTCGTAATCCGCGACCTCCTCCTGATCGCCGAAACGAATGGGATATCCGATAATCTCCTCAAGCCGGTCCAATTGTTCCGAAAGAACATGTTCGATCAGGATGGTACGCTGGCGTGGCTCAAGACCGGCGATCATTTTGGTGATGCCGAATCCCTGAACAAGACGCTCAAGCGTGCCTGCCGACAATACCAGTTTACAGGCCCATGGCCCTATGGCGACCGGCACCGTAACTGGATTGAGAAGGAGCGAAGCATTGTCGGCCAGATACATGCCGATTTCAGGCCCGCTCCTGGTCAACTGTACGGAAATGGGCTTCCTCGGAAACATATTCAAAATGGCAATATGATCCGGGTTGACTGAAGGTAGCCAGTCAAGGGGCTCCTTTGCGTCCAAGGGCCGGGTTTTTGAGAATGTTTGCGTCTCTGCGAGCATGTTCATCCTCAAAGTCCCTTGTGAACTGATGATGCGGGCCTCTGCTGGTCCTCATCCTCCAGTTCCGTCATCAAACCGGCGCGTTTGTCCTTTTTGACGCCCTGTTTCTCGAGAAGAAGCTCGAGCTTGTCATGCTGCCGGAGCCTGGCAAGATGTTCGGCGGCTTTTTCGCGGGCTTTATCTGCTTCTTCAACCAGTTTGACCTTTGCCTGCGCCTCCATCTGCTGGAGATGGGCCGCCTGATAGGTCAATGCGGACAGAGCGTCCTGATAATCATCAAGTGCCTGACGGCCGAGCAAACCGCCGGACATTTGGTCATACATTGCCGTTTCGCGGCTGAGGCGACTTTCATCATTCTGGATGATGCGCTCTGCTGCCGCGTCCACGGCCATTGATGCAGTTCTCTCGGCATTTTGCTGACGAATGGAGGCCTCTTCGGCAAGTCTTGTGCGCAATTTGCGCAGCTCCATGAGCTTTTTCAGGTTCTTTTCCTGGCTCATGCGAGAAGTCCCTGCAATTGCAGTTCAGTCTCGGCAAGTCCGAAATGTTCGTCGCTGCCTTGCCGGAGAAATTGCTCGATCTGCGCATGGCGGTCCAGCGCTGCGTCCGAGCGCGGATCTGCTCCGCGCTTATATTCCCCGACGCGCAACAGCAGTTCTATATCTTCATAGCGCGCCATGAGATCGCGGACTTGTGCTGCGTTGGCACGGTGGGTTTTACTGGCAACCGCATCCATCAGGCGGCTGCGGCTTCGCAAAACATCAATGGCAGGAAAATGGTTGCGTTGGGCAAGTTCACTGCTCAGAACAATATGTCCGTCAAGAATAGCCTTTGTTTCTTCGGCCACAGGATCGAGCGTTCCGTCGCCTTCGGTGAGCACCGTATAAAGGCCGGTAATGGATCCACCAAGGCCCGGCCCGGCGCGCTCAAGCAAGCGCGGCAAAGCGGCAAACAGGGAAGGGGGAAAACCTCGCCGCGTCGGTGGTTCCCCTGCCGCAAGGCCGATCTCGCGCTGCGCACGGGCAAAGCGGGTCACGCTGTCCATCAGCAGCAACACATGCTGGCCCTGATCTCTGAAATATTCAGCGATTGCCGTCGCGCCATAGGCTGCTTTGACCCGCTCGATGGCAGGACGATCAGAGGTTGCAACAACAACAACAGAACGTTTCCGGCCTTCTTCGCCGAGCTGAATATCGATAAATTCCCGCACCTCGCGTCCGCGTTCGCCGATCAGCGCGATCACGATAACGTCTGCCTGTGTGCCGCGTACAATGCTGGAAAGCAGCGATGATTTACCGACGCCAGCTTCACCGAATATGCCGATGCGCTGCCCGCGTGCCACTGTAAGAAGACCATCAATAGCCTTCACACCCAGCTGCAGCGGATACTGGATTAGGTCGCGTTGCAATGGCTGGAGAGGAACATTGTGCGTGGGATAATAAGTGCCGGTATGCAGGGCTGTGGGCAGGCCCGTGCGGCTGAGAACTTCACCAAGCGGATTGAGAACGCAGCCCAGCAATTCCGGTCCTACCGGAATCTGCAATGTATGGCCGGTGGGTATCACCTCCGCCCGTGTAGACATGCCGTCGAGATCGCCGATTGGCGTGAGAACGGCCTCCTCGTCATGAAAGCCAACTACTTCGGCGGGGACGATTTTTCCCGACACGGGGTCACGCAGATGGCAATATTCACCAATGCGCACCATCGAAACCGTTGCATGCACGATAATGCCGGTAATCTTGCGAATACGGCCCCGGACAGGGCGCGTATCAGCCTTGGCTGCGCTGTCCTGCAGCCGGCCCATGAGTTGGCTGAGATCGGGCGGATTGAACTCTCGTTTCATTCCGCCGCTCCCTCCTGTCGCCGGGGTGCGACAAGGGCCTCACGGATGGCGGCAAGTTGCGTTTCCAGTCCCGCATCAACAACTGCTATCGCATTTGAAAGCACACATTTGGTGCCGCTCAAACGGGGGTCGGGAAGAACCGTGATGTTCAGCGAAGGATTGACATAGTCAGAGGCGATCCGCCGGGCTACGTCTTCGGCAATGTCCGGAGCGACAGTTATCGTGATGTCCCGCTCACGTTGAAATCCCTGCAATGCATGTTGTGCAAGTTTTGCAACCAGTTCCGCATCGTCGAACTTGCCGAAAATCCTTGAGATGATGGAAAGGCTGAGGTCAACAAGCTGCCGGTCAAGCCCGGCAACATAATCATTGACGCGGGCAGTTGTTGTCGTCAGCAAGGCCGAAGCCTCAAGCGCCCCTTGCTGGAATCCCGCCTGATAACCCTCCTTGCGGCTTGTCTCTTGAATCCCATGGATCTTTTCCATCTGGGCAATAGCTTCGGCTCTGGTCGCTTCGACAAAAGCAAAGCCGTCGATCCAGTGCTTAACATCCTGCTCGCGAATAATCTTTGATCCGGGCATCGTCGGCAACTGGCTCATCACACTGCCTCTTGTGCGGGTGAAGAGTCTGGATTTACCGCAAGCCTTCGCATGATCGCTGCGCCAAGGGCACGCTGTTTTGCGTCCGGAAATGGGATGAGAGAACGGTCATTGGCATGTTTCAGGCGGGCCCATGCGCCGATCGCCGCCGGCAGTGCTGCATGCCAGCTCGCAAGGCATCGATAACCATCGGCCTCAAGATTGGCTTCCAAAGCATTGAGGCTGTCCGGGGAAGGCAGGTTGCCTGCCAGATCGCGGTTGGCAAGCGCTGCCTGAAACGCGACCTCACCGATGCGCCGCTTTATCTCGATTACCTCATTGGTGCGGATTTCGCTGGCCAGAAATTGTGCCCAGAAGACTGCACCGGCAAGAGGGATCAAAGCCGCAATCTGATCGGCCGGGATAGAAATCAGATGAACGTCAGCCGGGTCAATGCTCATCGGCGCTGGCAATTCCGGCAATGCGAAACGATCCATCAGCAGTGATGTCAGCTGCCTCTGTACCCTTCTCGATGCCTGAAGTTGCGCCGCTACGTCTGATGAAATCACACCGTCATAGCAGGCGACAATACGCTCCGGGTGGACGAGCTTCGCGGGAGTTGAAATAAGACTGTTCCAATCCGGCTGTCCGGATGGAGCGCGTGCAGCTTCGCTGGCCGAACCCAGACCCTCGCTCACTTGGCGGGTCCCACAGGTACAAGCGGATAGACCCGTCTGCGCTTCTTTTGCCAGAACAGGTAGCCGAGCGCTCCGCCAAGACCGAGGACCGCGATGAGCAAGAGACCGAAAAGCCATTTGGCTTTCGCGGCGCTGGCCGGGAGCATCCATATGCCGAGGAATGATGTGAGTTCAGTATTGGTGCCTATAGTGGGACTTGTCATTGCGACCACAGGTATGACGGACACTTTTTCATAGGTAAGTCCGGCAATACCATTTGCTACAAGGGTTTTGATCTGCGGTATCAGCGTATTGATATCCAGATTGGGTTCGTGCCGGATAAAAACCGAGGCTGAAGCGGGAACTGCATTGCGTTGCAGCGGATCATTATCCGGCAGAACCACATGGACCCGGGCGGAAACAACCCCATCAATCTCCGACACAGTGCGGGATAGTTCCTCGCTCAGCGCAAAGATCATCTGCGCTCTTTCCTGGACAGGAGAGGCGACGAGTCCTTCCTGTTTAAAGACGCTGCCCATCGTCGCAAATTGCGTTTTGGGGAGACCGGCCTCGTTGAGAACTGAAACTGCCTGCGCGAACTGGTCTTCATCGACCGTCACAGAAAGCTTGCCATTCTTTTGCAGAACGCGGCCTGCGGGGATGCCCTTCTGGAGCAGGGCGGCAACCATGGCATTGGCCTCCCGCTCTTCGAGATTGGTATAAAGATCCTCTTTACATGCCTGCAGGGCGAGGCAAGTCATCGCCACGATCAGGCATCGTTGTACCGGGCTAATCTCCATGCGAAGCTTACTGACCTTTGACAAGTGTATTTGCTGCGCCTGTTATTTGCGTTGTTCCACGCACGACCATCTGTGTTTCAATCGAATGATCGAACACAGTGCCCAATTCCTGTACGACACGGGCAATGGCATCGCCTTCCACCTTGGCGGATTTTTCGCCATTGCTTCCCGTGCTGGTGAAGGATTGCAGCGAGGTGCCCTTATCCGTTTCATTCGTGCGATTGACAAATTTCCCGCTGCGCTCGACAAACCCTTTCAGGTCCTCAACCAGTGAGCGCCCGAGGTCGGCCGGACTTGCACCCTGTGGCAGCGTCTGGATATTGCGGGACATATGCTCGAAAAGATTTTGCGAAGCGACAGATTGGGTCGCTGTCGCATCTGCGGGCACTGTTGTGGCTACGGCTGCCGAGACTGCTGTCATAACAAATTCTCCATCTGATCCGGACTTTCAGCGATAGGGCTCATTCGTCCTCGGACATGGCTTCGTTCAACATTTCATTGGCGATTTTCATCATTTCCTGGCCAATCAGCGAGGTGCCGCCACTCATCACAGCTTGATTCAGCGCTTCTTCAAATTGCTGCTGTTGTTCCGAAGGTGTCGGCTGATTGGCTGGCTGCTGCGTAACATTGGAAATCTGTGGGGTAGCCATTACTGCTCTCCTGTCTGCTGTTCGGCACCCGCTGATATTTGTCGGCGCGCGCTGTTTTGTCCTGTATTTCGCGGTTCGGATTGGGCGACTTCTTCTACGACTTCGTTTTTCTGTCCGCCGCGGAACACGCGTACGCGAGGATCGTCCGCTGTGGCTTGGGGTGGTGGTTGAACTGTTGAAACGACCTGCTGAACCATGGCGATAAAAGCGGGAGGGCCGGAAACGCGCAGCGCCGGGGCGTTCGGGGTGGACTTGATGGAGAAGCGATCATCCATGAGATCAAGACGCTGAACCTCATCAACAACCATCCCGCCATTTGCCCGGCCAAGGTCGATAATCTGGGTGGCGAATTCTTCGTTGGAATTCATGTGAAGTATTGATCCGTCATAGTACCAGATCAATCCGTTTGCTTCGGCCAGGCGTGTCAGGAAAGCGCCGGCCGTATCGGCGCGCACTTCACCTCGCACCTGACCGCGTATCTTGTCCGAAAGCGCAACGGGAACACCGAGGTTGCGGCCAAATTCTTTCAGCGCGTCGCGAATATCCTGATTGATCAGTACATAGGAATATCGCTTGCCGAACCATTCGGGTGCCGCTGCAAATGCCAAACCGCAGGACGTAAAAACGAGGCCTGCTGTGGCTATCGACACAACGAGCCTTCGCATATGCCCAACGGTCATCGGAAAAGTCATGCGAAAGCACCCTCTAATGCGAAGTGTCACATTTACCTCTATAACAGCAATGAATCAGATGCAACGCAACTATAAACTAAATGTAGTTTGACCCTACTGACATTTTTTGTCAGTAGTAACACCATGTATTGCGAATAGTTCAAATTTTGAATTAGTTTTGATCTTGCGGTGCAAAAAATTGTACTGATACGATTCCGAGATCAACTATCGTTACGTTTTGTAATATGAACTGAACTTTGTTAAATTGCCTTCTCTATTTTTTCATACTATCACCGATTACTAGCCAGTTCGCTTAGTCTTATGCCCCGGCTGGCGCCGAGACAGTATAATTCGGTTTGGATTTCTATAGATGAGTGTCAATCTCAAGGAGAAATAGCATGGCTGTTCAAGGTGTTGGTGGAGCGACGGGCTCGGATGCTTCAATCGGAAAGATGGAAGCAGCTTTTGACAAGGCGATCGAAAAGTCCGCAAAAATCACCGAAATCACGACTGAAAAGAAGGTCGCACTTGATGCTGCCAAGCAGCGTCCAAACAACTGATTTTTAAAATTTGCGCAGGTGGCAAATGTGTCATCTGCGCAAATTTCTATTGCCGGTCGGGCGCCTTTTGCCAGTTTGAGCCCGATGTAAAGACGCATGCGAATACTTCAAATACTTTACAAACGAGGCAAACGTCATGGGCTCCATTGTTCGATTTCAAGAACCAAAACCAGCATTGTTACTCCGGGTAACGGCGGGTGTTCATGATGGCGTACTGCTCCCGCTGGAAGGCAATGCCTATCGTCTGGGATCAGCGGCAGATTGTGACCTGACGCTTAGCGACCGCGATGTCGGTGCTCATCACATGACGCTCCAGCTTCAAGGTTCGAATGTACTGATCGAGGCCATTGACGGCGATGTCGTCATTGATGATGACACGCTTGTGCCGGCTGGCCATGGCGTGCGTTCTCCCTTGCCTTTCGAATTTCAGATCGGTGGCGCAACGATCGAACTGTCCTCACCCGTGCCTGAAGGCGATTCATTGCGGAAAATGCCAAGAGCCAGCTGGATCGCCATTGGCGGCGGCGCGCTGACGCTTTTGACGATTGCCGCCGTCCAGGCAGGGGTCGGGGATTTCCTTGGTTCGAACAATGCTGCTGTTGCCCATCTTTCGGCCAGACATGGTCAAGTCATCGAGAGCGTTCATGCTCCTGCTGCTGATGAACCGGTGGCGGCGTCGCTCAAGACCAGACTTGCAGAAAATGGCCTTTCCGGTCTCAAAGTTGATGCGGACGGGACGCGTTTGACAGTGTCGGGCGAGTTGACCGCAGACGAGAACAAGGCCTGGGCCAATATTCAGAACTGGTTCGATCGCACCTACGGCGGAACCTATGTGCTGACCAGCATGGTCGGGGCTATGGCGCCCAAAGTGCAACCCAAATTCAATTTGCAGGCTGTGTGGTTCGGGGATGCGCCCTACGCCATCAGTTCAGATGGAACGCGGCTCTATAAGGGAGCTGCGCTCGAAGATGGCTGGATCATCAAGGACATTCGTGACGGACGCCTGACCGCGGCCCGTCAGGGCGAAGAGTTTGTCCTGACGTTCTAGAGTTCTGCCTTAATGCGCATAACCCCAGGAATTGTAAATGATTTTTGGAAGGACTTATGCGCCGGATAAATAATTGCTGCGTCTTTTGTATGTGGAGACAAAACGCAGTGATGGGGGATGCGAATGGCACTTGACGTTCGTCGGCAGGAAGATCGGATTCGGGCGCAGCTCGGGTCAGTTTCCGCACGTCCCGATGCCACGAGGGTCGAGCAGGCACAATCCAAAGCATTCGACGCATCCCTGGCTCGCTCCGAGCAGGCAGCGCGGCGCGCCAAAGAACCATTCATCGGCCAGATAGGACGGCTGCGAAAGCCAAAACTGGCAAATCCCGGCGTGTTCGATTTGGCGCGATCGCAGGAGATTCTGGACTATCTCATCAATGATCTGCTGCCGGAGCTGGATATTGACGAGGAAATCGCTGCCATCACCGCATCAATGCTGACGGAAGAGATAGAGAGCAGGCGTGAATTGCAGGAACGGCTCAGTCTTGCGCAAAATCAGGCATTGGGCCAGTGACTCAGCAGCGCCGGGACAGTGTCGAATTTCTTCATGGGCTCGGTTATCTCTATTGCAGGGCGGGGCAGCCCGAACGCGGATTGGTGTTTCTGCTGCTGGCCGCAAAGATTGCCCCGCATGAAACGTCAATCCTCAAATCCCTGGCGGCGGTCTTTGTCGAAACCGAATCCGCCACGCGCGCGCTGACTGCCATTGATCGAATCGAAGATATTGAAGGTACAGTTGCCCCTGGTCTTTCGCTTCTCAAAAGCAGGGCGCAGTGGCTTCGCGGCGAACATGACCGGGCCCGCGAGACGTTTCAGGATTATGTAGAACGAAGGCGGTCGGCATGAACATTCTCGCCTCGCTCAATCGCTTTGCGCGGGTGGCCTCCAAGCGCTCGGACATTGTCATTGCGGCTTTCATGCTGATTGCCATCATCATGATGATCATTCCGCTGCCGACATTTCTTGTCGACATGTTGATTGGTATGAACATCGCTTTCAGCCTGCTTATCTTTGTTGTGGCCTTCTATATCTCGAAGCCCGTGCAGTTTTCGGCTTTGCCGTCAATTATCCTGCTTGGCACGCTTTTTCGTCTTTCGCTTTCGATTACCACGACGCGTTTGATTCTGCTTCAGGCCGATGCCGGCCAGATCGTTGCCGCCTTTGGTGATTTCGTTGTGGGCGGCGAGGTCGTGATCGGTCTTGTTGTCTTCCTGATCATCACCATTGCCCAGTTTGTCGTGATTACAAAAGGCGCCGAGCGCGTGGCCGAAGTCGGTGCGCGCTTTGCTCTTGATGCCATGCCCGGCAAACAGATGAGCATTGATAGCGAGGCGCGCAGCGGCGATATAGATCAGGCCGAGGCAAAGCGCAGGCGTCAGGGTCTCGAGCGCGAGAGCCAGTTCTATGGCTCCATGGACGGCGCCATGAAATTCGTCAAAGGCGACGCAGTTGCCGGGTTGATCATCATTGCGATCAATCTCATCGGCGGCCTTGCCATCGGTACATTGCAACATGGCCTGCCGTTCGGCGAGGCAGCGCATACCTATTCGCTGCTGACTGTCGGCGATGGTTTGATTTCGCAAATACCGGCGCTGATGATGGCGGTCGCCGCAGGCATGGTGGTGACCCGAGTAACCTCTGACCGGGACGAGGATCTGGGCAGCGAGATCATTGGCCAGCTGGGTGCAAACCATCGTGCTCTTGCCCTGGCGGCGGTTATTCTTTTCGGCTTTGGCGTCGTTCCGGGGTTCCCGACCTTCGTGTTCTGGACACTCTCGGCACTGGCAGGCGGACTTGCCTATGTCGTGCACAAGAGGGCTGGCGGCCAGGATAGCGATGACGACAATGCCGGCAATGTCGTTCAGATCGGCAATATAACCAAGCCGCCACTGACACTGGCAGACGGGCAAACAGGACTTCTGCCCGGTTCGCAGCGCCTGGTCCTTTGCCTTGGTTCGCATCTGGCGGAGACTGCGGCGCTTCCGGTATTGCAAGAGAACATTGAACAGGTCCGCGCCAACGTCCTTACCGATATCGGTGTGCGTGTTCCGCAGATCGGCATTCGCACCGATCCGACGCTGGAACCTGACCAGTTCCGCATCGATCTTGAAGGTGTTCCGGTGACGGACGGAATAATCTTTATCGATCAGATTCTGGTGACGGATGAAACAGTTCATCTCGAACTCATGTCCATCCCCTATCAGGTGCGCCCCGTTCTTATCGGACGGAACGATTCCGTATGGGTTATGCAAAACCACAGGCAGACATTGGAAGATGCCGGCATAACATTCCATGAGCCCGTTGCGGTTTTGATGGAGGTTCTGACCCGCTCTGTGCGCCGTTATGCATCCGACTTCATTGATGTGCAGGAGGTTCGTTTTCTCCTGTCGCAGGTTGAGGAGGATTACGGCGATCTGGTCAAGGAAGCCGTAGGCGTTTCATCTTTGCAGAAAATCTCCGAGGTTCTTCGCAGGCTGGTTGAAGAGGATATCCCGATCACCAATCTGCGTGTCATCCTGCAGGCCATCGTCGAATGGGGACCGCAGATCCAAAGCCCCTATGTGCTGGCCGAGTATGCGCGTATCGGATTGGCAAGGCAGATTTGCCACCGGCATTCGGAAATGAACCGGATCGTTTCTGCCTATCTGCTGACGCGGGAAACCGAAGATGCAGTCCGTGCCAGCGTGAATCAGGGGCCGGGCAACCCTTCGATCAATATTCCCGAAGATATATCCCGTCCCATCATCGAGCAGCTGAAAAGCCGGTTCAATGGCAGGGATACGGATATCGTCAGAACAGTGCTGACAACAATGGATATTCGCCGTCCTATCAGAAATCTCCTGATACGAAACGATATCAATCTGCCGGTTCTTTCCTACCAGGAAATCTCGCCGGAATTCAGTGTGCAGTCTCTTGGCTATATCTCGCTACCGGCCTCCGGCCAGATGCGGCAGATCGGGGCAGGGGCAAATGAGTAAGCGTTCAGTCAGTTTCCGTAACCAGCAACATCAGAATGTGGTGGACAATTACCCTATGCTCATACTGAATTCCTTTAAAAGGATCCGGCCGGCACGTTTGCCGGCGCCCATATTTATGCTCGCTGTGCTCTTTTCGTTTCTTGCCTGTCTGCATCCAGCTTCCGCTCAGGTCAAAGTGGATGCCACTGCGGGACAGGTGCTCAAGCTCAGCATGGGACAGGGACAGATATTGCGTTTCGACCAGCCGGTTGAATCGGTCTTTCTGGCCGATACGACCATTGCCGATGTTCGGGTCGTCTCGCCTGGAGCAGTCTATATTTATGGAACGAAAATCGGCAACACCAATCTGATCGCGCTCAGCCCCGATCAGGGCACGCGCGGGACTGTCCAGATACGTGTTGTCGGCAATCCAAAAGAAGCGCAGCAGTCGGCCAGGGTGCTGCAACCGACCTCCACGGTGGATATTACCCTGTTCGGTGAGCAATATGTCGGCAAAGGCCAGACGAACAATGTGGGCGAGGCGCTGGACACGGACAATGTGCTTCAAAGCTATTCCAAACCTGACAAGCCCGCGCTCAACAATACAACAATTTCGGGTCCAAATCAGGTCAATATCCGCGTGCGGTTTGCCGAAGTGGCACGCAATGAGCTTGCGCGCTACGGTGTCGATTGGAGTGCGGTCGTCAATAGCGGCTCGTTCTCCTTTGGTCTTGTCAGAAGCGGTAATGTTGCCAGCCGGGATGGTGCAACTGCAATTGGTGTGAATAGCCGCAACGTCAATGTCGGCGTCCTTCTGGATGCATTGAAGGACAATGGCGTCCTGACGATCCTTGCAGAACCCAATATCACCGCCGTCACGGGACAAACGGCAAGCTTTCTTGCCGGTGGTGAAATCCCGGTTCCGATTCCGGTAGGAAACGACCAGATCGGCATCGAGTACAAGCAGTTCGGCGTGTCCTTGCAGTTCACACCGACACTTCTGCCAAATGATCGCATTGCCTTGCAGGTGAGGCCGGAAGTCAGCAGCGTTTCGCAGGATAGCGTGGTGTCCATCGGCGGACTGGTTGTGCCATCCCTGCGCATCAGGCGTGCCGATACCACCGTGGAAGTCGGAAGCGGCCAGACATTTGCCATTGCCGGTCTGTTCCAGCGCCAGGAAACGCAATCGATCAACAAGACACCGGTCGTCGGTGATGTGCCGATCCTCGGAGAATTGTTCAAGTCGAAGCGTTTCCAGCGCAACGAGACGGAGCTGGTCATTTTGATCACGCCCTATCTCGTCGAGCCTACATCCTCCCGCAATCTAAAAACGCCGCTGGACAGCCCGTCGGGTGCAATCTCGTCGCCGCGCAAAAAGTCCAGGAAGGTCGTCAATCAGGGGTATGGTTTCTATGTTGAATAATCGACCAATGTCCCCCAATTGCTTTGGCCTCAAACTGTTAGTTCTGACCGGTGTGGTGGTTCTTTCCGGCTGCATGGGTACCAAGATCCAGCCCTATTCGCCAAACTACAGCTATATCGACGCTGGCGGGACATCGCGGCCGGGTGTGGTCAGAAAAGGGTATGACAGTGAACGGGCCGCCATGCTCGTTCCCGATGCCTGTATCACGCCCGATACGGGTGAATACCCGATGTATCTGCCGTCGGGCTGCGCAAACAATCTCAATTTGCAGCACATGGCGGCCAAGAAGCAGGACTTGATGCGTGGCCGGGAGATGGGGCCAGCTATGGCTGCGCCTGTAGCCCGAGCCGCACAGAATTACATTGAAGGAACCGACCCTGAAACCAGACGCCGCCGCCTTCCGGCGGATGAGGCAAACCGGTCAACCCAATGAGGATTATCGGCATGATCAAATTATATCGGGGAGCATCAATATGATCATGAAACATCTTGTTGGCGGTATCTTGCCCGTCCTGACCTTGGGGCTGGCAGTAACGGGCTGCATGTCCGGCACAGCGGAGCAAACAGCAGCCAGGAAGCCTGTCAGCGAGCAATCCAGATTGATGAAGATTGCCAGGGATATTGATGCAAAGGGCGAGAGCGGCACAGCTTTGGCGCTATATGAACGCGCTGCCGAAATGTCCGAAAATGATTCGACCGTCCATGTCAGGCTTGGAAATGCCAGGATGAAAGACGGTGATCCGGACGGGGCGGAACAGGCCTACCGTTCTGCATTGCAGATCAATCCGCAAGACGCCAATGCCATGCTTGGGCTTGGAACGGTGCAGTTGCAGCGCGGCGATGCGAGCGCTGCCGCCCGAATTCTGGCGTCGGCTGCGCCAGCGGTAAACACCGTATCGGCCTATAACAAACTGGGAACCGCCATGGTTCTGAGCGGCGATGGCGCGGGAGCGGAAGGAGCCTTCGCCAAGGCGCTTGCGCTGCAACCGGGAAATCTTGATACCAAAACCAATCTGGCATTGGCGCAGGCCCTGTCGAACAAACTGCCCGACGCATCGACCAGCATGAACAGTGTCGTGACATCGCCACTCGCCGAGAAGCGTCATTTCATCAATTACATGATCATTCTCAGCATGTCGGGAGATTCGGCCGGAGCACGTGCAATCGACGTGCCTGACATGGCGGTGAACCAGAAGAATCAGATTTTGGCGAAAGCTGCAAAATTACGCTCGATTCAGGATCCGGCGAAGCGGGCACAGGCCATTGGCCTGCTCGCTTCGGCGTAATCAAGGACGAAAGATGTGAGCCAGACCAGCGAAGAAAAAACACTTCCAGCGTCAGACAAGAAGATCGAGGACGCACGCAAGAAGGGTCAGGTGCTGCATAGCCCTGACATGGTTTCCGGCGTGATCATTCTCTCCTGCACCATGTTCCTCATCTACATCGCTCCGGTTCTGCGTGTGAAAGTTGGTGCTTTGCTTGAGGAAGCTTCGCATATTTACGACCGTCCTTTTGCCGAAGTCTGGTACCGGTTGATCACAATTTCGGTCCAGAGCCTGCTCACGGCCACCATACCCATACTCCTTATCACCATCTTCGCAATTCTGATTACCAACGTCGCGGTGACGCGCGGCTTTGTCTTTTCCGCCAAGCCCATTGAGCCCGACTTTGACCGTATTAATCCGGCGACGGGGTTGAAGCGTATATTCTCGCTCAAAAGCGTCGTTGAGTTCTGCAAGGCCCTGTTCAAGATCATTGCCGTGACAACCGCTTTTGTCTTCGTTTTTCAGGCCGGGCTGAAGGCCCTGTTCGAGTCGCCATCCTGTGGCGGGCTGTGCATGCAGGCGACATTCTTTGCCATGTTGAAGCCATTGGCTGCGATAGCCGTCGGCGCATTCCTGATCCTCGGTTTTTGCGACATTTTCCTGCAACGCTGGCTGTTCCTGCGCGAAATGCGAATGACGAAGACGGAGAGCAAGCGCGAGCACAAGGATATGGAGGGTGACCCGCTGATCAAGCAGGAACGCAATCGCCAGCGCCAGGCCATGACCGGTGGCAAGACCGGGCTGAAAAGTGCAGTTCTGATCATTGGCGACCCAGCCGATACAATTGTCGGAATCCGCTACGTGCGCGGTGAAACGCCGGTTCCCATCGTCGTTTGCCGCTCGTCCGGTGCCGGTGCCATGCAGATGAGCCGGCAGGCTGGCGATCTCGGGATTCCCGTATCGTTGGATGGCGACCTTGCCCGTCAGATCGCCAAGACTGCCAGCATAGGCAATCCGGTTCCCGAACGCGCCTTCCAGCCCGTCGCAAATGCTCTTGTCGCAGCGGGGTTGATTTGAATGTTCCAGCATTTGTCTTGGCCAAAATACGCAATGCTCGCAATGGAGGTATGTTTTTCATGATGACCCTGAAGTCCGGCTTCGGAGCATTGACGATTATTCTGGCTTGTCTTGGCAGCGTCGGCGCGGGTGAGAAAGTGCTCCCGACCGAGCCATCACCGCCCATCCTCGACCAAAAGAACCACAAGGTCTGGATTCAGCAAGGCTATCTCGATTTCCTGATGGAGCCGGAAAGCTATCCGCCTCGCCATGCGCGTCATGGCGCTGTGGCAGTGGACAGGCTCCAGCCTGTCGCCCCGCGCAGCGTCGTGAGCTACGAGACCCATGAAAAGCCGGGCACGATCATTATAGAGACGGAAAACCGCTCGCTTTATCTCGTGCAGGGCAATGGCCGTGCACTGCGTTACCCTGTTGGTGTCGGCCGGGAAGGCTATGGCTGGCGTGGGACCGAGCGTGTGTCGAGCAAGAAGGAGTGGCCCGATTGGCGGCCTCCCTCCGACATGCTTGCCCGGCGGCCTGACCTGCCACAACGCATGGCTGGCGGACCGGAAAATCCGCTTGGTGCACGCGCGCTTTATCTGGGAGACACACTCTACAGGATTCACGGCTCGAACGAGCCTGAAAGCGTGGGGCAATCATCCTCATCAGGATGTTTTCGCATGACGAACGAAGACGTCGTCGATCTCTATCGCCGCGTAAAAATCGGAACAAAAGTAGTTGTTTTGTAAGGAGGCAATACAATGGCATTTGTCGTGAAATTTGATGGAAAAAGCTTCAGCCTGAAGAGTGCAGATGGCGCTCAGACCTACAATGTCAGCCCGGCACAATCGCAATCCTGGCAAGCGGCGCTGGAAAAGCAGGCCAAGATGCAGGGCTTTAAAAGTACAACCGAGTTGCTCGATACCTTTGTGGTGACCGTGCCAAACGCCGGAGACTCCCAGTATAAGATCGCCGATCAGTTTGGTATCGGGCCCGAAGGGGCGCAGGCGATGGTGGAGGGCAATGTGCAATTTGCCGACCCTGATCTGATCCATACCTATCATGAGGGCGATCTCAATCCTGATTTTGTTACGGTTCCGGTACAGCCCGAGGCGGATAAGCCCATTTCAAATAAAAACCCGGATGGACCAGTTCCCTCATCAGACGAGCCAACGGGGCAAACGGATGGTGTCAAGAAGCAGAGTGCGATCGATACGCTGAAGAATCCCAGTGCTACCTCAGAACAGCGCAAGACTGCCATTGCGACCTATCTCGATGGGCATAGTGGCAGCGTAGAGGACCGTACCAAGGCGGCGATTGAGCTGCTTGATCCCAATCAGGATTATGGCGAAGAAAAAGTGAGGACGGCCAAACGTCAGGAGATCCTGGATGTTCTCGTGGAGCCATCCAAGGACAATGACGCCAAGAAAAACGTCTTTGACAGCCTGCTGGAACACAATTGGGTTTCGAAGAGATTTGACGACAAGAGCATGGACAAGCTGATCGGCGAGCACGCCAAGAACAAATACAATATCGATTGTGATCCGGTGAAGTGGAATCGCTGAGGTCTGGCCCTGGCTTTTCTTTGAAACAACGGACTGCGATGTCCGATTTCGGAAGGAAATAAGATGTCTTTTGGTGCAAATAATATCTTTCAGCGCTGGCGGGCCCAGCCTGCGAATGTAGACAATAAATTCGATACTGCCCTCACGCAAAGTGCCAAGGCAGCACCGCCACCGGCGACCCCGCCAAAACCGCCTGTGGCACCGCACGGATGGAATGAAGGCCCTGCTGGTATTTCACAGCACCGCACGGAACCCGGTCTTTGGCCTTTCCGCATCTATGACAAGGCGGGAATAGACCCGACGGATAATAAGGCATTGCACGATCAGCTCGTTGCCACGCCGCAACTGGATCCCAAAGCTTTTGGCAATAGGCCAGCTGCGCCAGCGGATGCCGACAAGGCCTTGGAGAACTGCGATACGATCAATGTTCTCAGTCCTGAGCGACTTGCATTGCTTGAAGAACAGCGCACCGCATTGGCAACGGTAAGTGATAGCTCAAAGACCCAAGTTGAAAGAGACGGGGCAAAAGACGATCTGATTGTCGCAATCGGCAATGAGATTGAATTGGCCACGGTAGGACAGGGCGTGCCGAAGCTTGGCACTGACAAGAACGGCGACAAGAAAGTCGACGTCAATGAAGCAAGCGATGTTACAAAGCCCATCCTAGAACGCGCACCAAATGATCCTGTGTTTGTTGATGCCTTCAATCAGGCGAAAGAACTGAAAGAATCCGCGTGGAAGGCCGATGGCCGCACGGACGATCAGATTGGTGTGATTGCCAAGGCAGGCGACGCCAAGGATTATGACAAGGTAACCAGCGAAACCAAGAAGCAATTGGTTGACCTCGCACTCGCAGCGGGCCCCACCGAGGCCCAGCAGATAACAGCGTTGAGCAACCGCGCCGATATTTACATGAACTTCAGTGCAGGCGATCCTGAAAAATATCAGGCAGCGCTTCAAACTGGTGCTGAACAGGCGATCAAGGAAATTCGCGTTGATCGTAAGGTTGGGGAACTGACCAACGCCTTTGGCAAGGGCGATCTTGGTGGTGCTCAGGCATTCATGGCCAAACTGCGCGAGCAAACCGGTACGAAGGACACGCTTCCGGGAAGCGGTTCGCTTCTGGCTTCGGATCCCCGGGTCATGTCAATGCTCGATAAGTCAATTGATGCGATCGCCGGTGCCGGCCCGCGTGATGGTGACATGAAAGCGAAAACCCAGGCGGTTGTCGATCTGGCCGAGGCCAGCCAGAACATTCTTTACAATGATGGCGACAAACCCGGCAAGGGCAAGGACTTCGTTGATCATGTTGCGAAATATGTGATCGACAAGATGCGCACGGAGTTACCGGGCGATCATCTGAATGTCTTCAGCCAGAATAAGTTCTTCAGCATTGCCAGCCGCGAGGATTTGCAGGGGCGTGGCACATCCCTGCTTTCGGCGACTTCGGCCTATACCGCAGTTGAAGCTGACAAGCAGAAGGATAAGACTATATCACTCGAAGACTACGATAATAGCTTTCAGGGGATCAATTCCAATGCGCAATGGGCGACCCGTCGCAGCATCGAAAACTTCGGCTCGGCGGCCAAATCGCTCAATGAGGAAATAAACACCAAGTACAACGAGCTTTATCACGGGCTCTCAGGCTGGGGTTCCAATGTCAAAGCCGATAACGGGATTCCTCCGGAAGCCCAGCTTGCCGAGGATATGAAGGCAATCGACAATATGTCGCCGGAGAACAAGAAGAAGTCCGAGGAGCTGGTTGATCTGGGTGAAACCAAACAGAAGCAATGGGAGATTCAGGACAGTATCGAGCTTGGTGTCAAATTGTACAGTAATGACAACAAGAAGGTCGATGGACAGGATACAGAAGCGCCCATCCCGATGTTGTTCGGTACCGGCATCATGATGACCAAATCCAAGTCGACCAAGGAAGCACTGGCGGACCTGCCGGAGCGTCCGAAGGAAATGACCACCACCGAACAAAAAACCCCAGGCACCGTCTGGGTGCAGCGTGCGACCCGTGCTTTGGCGACAGAAGCCATCACCCAAACTCTTAAAGGCCGAGTCGGAGATGTCACTGCTGCAATGGGAGAGAATCGTTTCCAGGAGATATTGAAAGGAAACACCCTGCCCACAATGGCCGAAGCGCAGGCAATTCTCAAAGCTGACAAGCTGAGGCCTGCCGATGCTGCCTTCTTGAAGGATGTTAAATCAATCCTGGGCGAGTCGAAAGTCCATGATATCGTGTCTGGAAAAGTCGTTCCCACTGATGAAGAGCGCAGGCAAATTGCGAGCGTACAGCGCCTTGATCACGGATTTGGCAGAGTTACACGCTTCTCCTCCGGGTTAAGTGCAGGCCTGTTTGGCAAGAACATAGACGGCCTGACGGGTACTCCAGACGATTTGGTGTACTACGTGCCGCATACGATCATGATGTTGACCGCGGCACAGACGGCTTTGAATCCCAATGCCAAGTCAATCTTGTCGACTCCGTCTGCTACCGGAAATCCGCCTGACGTGGCCGAGATCAATGGGCATGTTAACAACGATCCGACGCTTGATTCAAAACAAAAGGAGAGGTGGAACAAGACCTCTCATATGCTCACGAGGGCGGGTGGCGTCGATACTCTTTATGTCGCCGCCGACATGACAAACATGATTTTGAATACAGTGGGGACTGACTCCGTCAAGCAGGATACAGTCAAGGCCTGGGGCTATGGCATTGCTACGGTTAGCGATGCGATGTTTGCGGTTGCCGCCTCAACGGGGAAGGTAACCACAGGTGCCGCAGAGGCTGCTTTGGTCAAAGAAAGCGGAGCGGCTAGATTAATGACGCGCCTTGGATTTCTCAGGGTCACAGGTGTTGCAGCAGTACTGCAAGTCGCCGGTGCCGGTATCGTTGGCGGGCGAGGCGCTTATAACGCTGCTCATACCTATGACAAGGCGGATGCTGATGCCATCCAGGTTCTGTATGGAGTCAATGATCGCAAGACTGCGGAAATGCTCGCCGAACATAATGATCTTCTGGATGAGGGTCTTATGGGCATACTCCAGACCGTGCTTCCGGGCGATAAGTATCTGATGGGCGGCGATGAAGGCACACGCAGTGCAAATAATGTTCTGACCGGCACCTATGCCGATCTTGATTACAATCGGGCGCGGCTCGGCAAGCTGTTCAACAGTTGGACACCGGAAGAGGCCAAGGAAGTGTCCGAGACAATTCGCAACATGACAACCAATGACGACCACAAGTTGAAGGATACGCAGGACGATCTTCAATATCTGCAATTGCCTTTCGATCCGGCCAAGGCAGATTTGGCTAAGTATCCGAATATCAAATATGACGCTCAGGAAAAACGGTACGAAGACTCGCAGACTTCCATGTATTGGGACGGAAACAAATGGTGGGCTCCTCCGAAGAAGGTCGATCCCAACGCTCCAATGACGTACCACATATTATGGTACGATCCTGCGGCGGGCCATACAATGCGTAATGATGGCTTCGCCCGTGAGGTTAAACCCGACAGCACAGAAGGGCTCAAGGCCTGGTTGAAAAACAAAGGCTATCTTGATTGACCACAAAAGGCCGGCGCTCAGCGCCGGCTTTTTTCTAGAGTGAGAGGCCGAGCGTGCTCAATCTTTTCTGCACGTCTTTCTTGCGATCCGGATGAACCGCCAGAATATTGGCAACCCTGCCTGATGGAAACGCAGCATCGACTTCCGCGGCGTTTTTAAGAGGTGCGATTGAATCGATATCGACCTCCCATACCCCATATCCCCAGCTTGTCAGAATGTCGCAAATTTTACCCGGCGTCACGCGGGACAGGTTCCACAGCACAGCCCGGTTTATCTCGACGAGCATGGTTGGATGCGATGATTGGATCGTATGGGCAGCGCCCATGAAGAACATGCCTTCGGCGCCCTCAATATCCACTTTGATCGTATCCGGCCTGATGCGTTTGGCGATGGCATCGAGCGTTTCGACCCTTACACTGCGATCTGAATGGCGGTTTTGCGAACCAGCGACGAGACTGGTCGCACCGGCATTGACGGTTTCGTCCGCTCTGTTGAGTTCCATCGTGCCTGGAACATCTGCAAGAGCGATCTGATGAACCGTGATTGTTTTTGAAAGCTTGTTTTCTTTGATCGACTTGCTGAAAAGCGTCCATAAATGGGGGAGAGGCTCGAAGGCCACCACCTTGCCTGAAAAACCGGGCTTTGTGGCAACTGAAAGCGAATAATAGCCCACATTGCCGCCGACATCGAAGAAGGTCCCATTGTCCGGTGTGATCGCCTTGATAATATCAATGTCGAACTTCTCATAGCCGCCGCTAAAAATGCCGAAGGTCATGTGATATTGGCGCAGGTCGAGATAGATTTTGAACCCGTCCTTGGTTTCGTACATGACTTCAATGCTCTTGGGCACGAAATTATTGAACAGCAGTTCGGCGTGCCTCTGGTGAAATTCGACCGAACTCATGAACCTTCTTCGATGCTCCGTCAGGGGCAATTCTGAAATGCTGAACAGGTTCTCGGAAATGATACGGGTTTCTTCAACGTTCACATCACGCCCGAGGATGTACTTATACGAATTGAGAATGTCGTTATAGCTCGTCATTACGCTTTCACTCATTTCCCGGAATGGTTGGCACTGGTTTGTTTGTCTGCATTGCTTTTTTGACGTGCTGCCGCGTCCAGCAACTCGTCGAGTTGATCAAAGTGCTTTTCCCACTTTTGCAGTGTCAGGGGCGCGCGACGGCGATGCTCCGCGGCGTGGGTTTCGATTGCTTCGCGCCATCCGAGACCATCGAGCGGATCAAGAAAGATTGCATGCTCTCCGGCTATTTCCTTATGCGAGGGAATATTGGAAGCAATAATGGTCGTGCCGGTTGCCATGGCCTCGGCCAAGGGCATGCCATAGCCTTCTGCAAATGAGGGGGCGAGCAGGGCGGTCGCGCCTGCCATGAGATCGGCTAGTGCTGCATCTCCAAGATCTGGAGCTTCGATGACAATATCGCGCAATTGAGGGCAACGTTCGAGGGTGGCAAAGACCTGCGCGTTCTCCCAGCCGCGCTTTCCGGCGATGACGAGGCGCGGTGTATCCTTACCGTGCTCGTCAACCAATGCGCGCCAAAGTTGCAGGATCATCGCATGGTTTTTGCGCGGCTCAATGGTTCCGACCATCAAGAAATAGGGTCGCTTTGAACGGCGCGCGGCTCTGCTGGCAACGTTGAAACTATGTTCGACGCCGGGCGGGAGAACGGCAATTGGGGGAACCGCACGGCCTTGCTCTTCGGCAAAGGTTTCAAATGAACGAGCGGTGGTTTGCGAGTTGCAAAGAACCAGCCCGGCATGTTTCAGCACGGTTTCCATGCGTTGTAGGTGTCGCTGCGGCTCGTTCTTGCGGACAAACTCCGGATGGGTGAGCGGGATGAGGTCGTGAACGTAGAATATGCCGTTGCTGCGTTGAGCATCCAGCCAGGAAAAGGCGGCAGGACGATGCAGATTGGTGTGTGACACATGCACAAAGGGTGCGCTGGTGGCCAAGCGGCTCATTGGTAATATGGTGCGCAGCACCTTGCCGGCATTCATGCCCCATTGTTGAAGCTTGGATTTATTCTTCGTCGGCACGATGCTCTTTAACTGTGACCAGGAGAGACGGCCGTCTATTGCCGCATAGATCTGTTCCAGTTCTGTCGATTGCGATTGGGTCAAAGCGGCCGTTGACCATCTCTGTTCCAATTCACTGATCAATCCATTGGCGCGACCACGGTTTATCTCGATTGGCTTTGTCCGTCCCATTTCAATGAAATAGGAGCTGCGCGCCTTTGCCCAATTGGCATATTGAAGCTCGAAGCGATCAATCCCGGTGGGTGTCGAGAAATGCGACCTGTCAATCAGCCGGGAAATATCCATCGCAATTGCATTCATCATGACCATCCCATCATGCGCAGAGCCGTCTTCAATAAGGATGGCTCTGCTGGCGTCTCACCATGCAGTTCTTCGATCACGTCTTCCACCTCGCAAAGAAGGTTTGTGCGGGCGGAAAAATAGAGCGGGTAAAGGATCAGCGCTCCGGCAACCAAAGCATCCAGTGTCAGATATTTGCGTGGGCGCAGCGGGGATACACAATCATGCGTCAGCCCCCAGCCTGCATAGAAGGGTAGGCCGTGACACCAGACTGGACGGCCCCGCATCAATGCTTCGAACCCGATCAGGGATGTCGCAACGTGGATCTCGTCACAGGCGCGCAGCAAGCTGTCTACCGACACATTGCCGACGACCAGATCCGCAAACTGCGCAAGCTGGGCTGGGTCTGAAGCCATGCCGCGCTTTGCCGCAAGCATGTCGGGATGTTCCTTGAATATGATGAAGGCTTGCGGACGTTGCGCGCGGACAGCTTTCAGCAGATCCATGTTTGAAACGCTGTTGGTCAAGCCAAACCGTAGCGATGCATCGCCCGGCACCTGTCCCGCAACAAGGATGACAGGTTTTCCAGCTGCCAGATGACGGTAGTCTGGAGTGATCGCGCCCTGAAGATTATATTTGGTAATGTTGTGCTGGACTATGTTCTGGCGCAGGCGGGCAGCACGGCTCAGCAAAGCAGGCGTGAAGTTGGTATTGAGCAGCAATCGTTCAAGATCGCTCTCGCGTGTCGCATCGAAATATATGCCATCCCGGTCAAGGCAAAGCGATGAAGCCGGAACCAGATGTGAGCCAAGCCCGACCGAGCGAATAAAACCATCTTCCATTCGCAGGGTGGGGACGGAACGGGCACTCCTGTCAGTGACGGCAGCCTCTTCCTGCCGACCCCAGCGGACGAGATAATCTGCCTGTGCAAGCGCTTTGGCATCTGGCTTGGAATTGATGAACCGGACCGTCGACCATGGACCGGAAAGAAAGCGTTTGACGCTGCGGTGCTTGTGCTTGGAAAAGCCGATGCACAGATAATTACCGCGCCGCGCCAACGCATGATGCCGCCAGGCAATGAGGCGTTCGATTGCCTTCTCGGCTGTGATTGCTTTCCCGCTGACCGGGTCGACATAGCGGGAATAATGCAGCAATGCGGCTGCAACAAAACTATCCAGGTCCGGTCGGCTAGTCCGGCGCGAAAAGGCAGCGCGTGCAACCGGACCGTCAGCCCAATCAGTGGTAAGCCCCCAGCCTGCATAAAACGGGACGCCAAATGTCTTGACGGGCACAGACCGGATCAAAGCATCGAAGCCGAACTGACTTGAAACAGTCCACACCTCGTCCACGACATCAAGCAAGGCGTGGGGAGAAACATTATCGCTTATAACGTGAAGATTGGCCTCACCGGCAAGGTGTGTGAGATAGCCCCTGGCAAATCCTGCAACAATATCCGGGTGGCTTTTAACGAGAACAGTGGCGCCCGGCACAGCCTGTGCTTCCTGCAACATCTGGTGGAAACTGTGCTCATTGGCACCCGCACCGCTGACCGAATAGTCCCCCATGACCTGGTCGATCAAAAGAATCCTGCGGCCGGAGGTTGGCGCGAGAGAAAATGGATAGTCCGGCAGATGGTTATATTTGGTCAGTCTGTGTTCAATGATTTGCTGCTGCAGGGCGCGGCTTCTGCAAAGATCCTGCTCGCCAAAGCCGCCTTGTACAAGAAGCTCCAGCCGGGATGGTTTTGCTGCGTTGAAGTAAATGCCGGTGTCGTCGGCAACGATTGCAACCCCCGGCGCGCCAGCTTTGCCAAGTCCAACAGACCGCAGGAAACCGTCTTCCAATGCCCAGTAGGGTAGCCCGCGCAACTTTGCCAACCGGCGGGCCATGCGTGCCAGCGGTTTTTCGCCCCAGCCGACAATGCCGTCTGCCGGTCTGGCCGCCAATTCGGCACTGCATATGCGCGATGTATTCAAGGCAGCCCCGATCAAAGGAAACCGCAGGCGCGTTGGCGTGAAAGCCAATAGCCGCGCATTCTTCTCTGGCAGCCAGTTCGGCGCTGCTTCACGCACTCGAAAATCATCCAGAACCACCGGAGCAGAATGTGCAATGGGAGGTGGCGGGATTACGCTCATGGCATCAATTCACCGCATCTGCTGAAACAGAAGCACCGACGGTTGCTGCTTCTGTTGTCGCGGTGGTTTTGTCTTGTGCGGAAGGCATTGTCACCAAAGACGAAGCTTCATCAATCGGGACAATCTTCAGCTCCAGCTGAATTCGTTTCACGACTCTTTTGGCAGTCGCCTCGAGCAGATTTCGAAGATAGAAACTGCCATTGACGAGGCTTTCGTCGTGCATTCTTGCGTTGAATGCATTTACCGCCGTTTTATCCGGTGCCTCCGGCGAGGCCCAGAATGCATCCATATTGCTGGCAACAGCACCTTTTTGAGGGTCGTGTGCAAACGACAGTCCCTGACCGCTATACAAGGCATCCCCCAATGCCAATAGCGGTTTGCCGTGGTTTAGCGCCAGCAGGCCCGATGTGCTGTTGACTGTCACCAGCCCAAGCGAATGGCGGATCAGCAGGCCGATTGAGCCGTCATCAACAATGTGAACCCGGTCTTCGCAGCCGGCAATGCGGGCCAATGCCATGGCAAAGGGACGGTAGCTCTTGTGGCCGCGGTCCATTGGATGAATCTTGATGACAAGGTGATGATTGCTCGCCGCATGCCGTTCGAATGAGCGCAGGCTTTCGGTGATCAACCTCTCCATCGTCCACCCACGACCGTGGCGAAGCAATTGCTGGTCATCATGCACCTGAAGCGCGACGACAAAATACTGACCCTCGAGATTCTCGATCAGATTGAGCATCAGTTCATTATTTGCCGGATAATAGCGAAGCTTCCGGTAGAAGTTGCGCGTCCATAGAATGGATTCGGAAATGATGCCGCGGCTGCGATGATGCGCATTGCCGCGAAAGAACACGGTCCCCGCCGTTTTTGCCAGATAATAACGGATGGCAAGGAAGGTCATGGCGCGGAAGAGATTGCCTTTTACCTGTTCCGGAGGCAAAGCGGGGCCACGGGCAACAAGACGCGGCGTGTGTGTGCGCAAGGGAGACATGGCATTATTGCCACCCCATTCGAGCGTAATGAAGTTTGGCCGAACATAGCCCTCTTCGAATGAAGCGACAGGAATACCGGCCTGCTGCGCCACTCGAATGGCCTGGCGGTGATAGGGCCGGCTGTCGCCGAAAAGAACAATGGTCTCCGGTTTGCGGCCGCGGATAAAATCGCTCAGCCAATCGCTCCATGCCTCTGTCGTTCCGGAAAAATGCAACGTTTTCGATCCGCGAAAATAGGACCAGTCTCCGCCGTTGAAATTGACTTTGAGAACGTCATAGCCCTCGGCTTCGAGTTCTGTGGAAAGAACACGGAAAAACGGACCGACAGGACCTTGCAGGAGAAGAATGAGAGGTTTTTGTGTGGGCTGCGTATGGCCTGTACGCTCCGGAAATGAAACGATCAGGCCCAATTGGTCGGATTCATGGCGTCCGATTTTATGCCCCACAGGTCTTCAAGCCCCTTTACAACGCTTACTCTGGGTCAAAACTCTACTCAGAGCATAAAATTGATGCTTTTCAGAGAGTTATTTCATCCGCAACCATTGGGCGCCATACTAATTACGCCAGAACAAGTAAAAAAACGCCAATTACCCATTAAAATTATCTATTATGGTTTCTATTCTAAAATCTATTTACTTAGTTGCGTTTATATAAATGTTTACAGTGGTTTATAATTGCGACTAATGTTTTTTCATTATATGCTTCACTTTAATTAGTGCCGATAACGCACGTTTTTAGTGCACATATTGGAGCGTAATTTGGCTTGGATATCCTCTAGACACCGGTTCTACGCAGCATGACGCGCGTTAGTACAAATGATGAGTTTACCGACTATCTGACGTTGGTGGATATTCATGCCGGAGATGTTCCTCCCGAAACGAAATCTGTCACTGATCGGGCGCTTTCCTGGATTCGAAATCACATTCTCGTCTTGATCATGGTTGCATTGCCGACCAGCCTGGCCACCATTTATTATATTGCAATCGCATCGGACCAGTATGTTTCCGAAACGCGGTTCGTCGTGCGCAGTCCCAATAGAAACGCCGCCGGGCTGCTCAGCGGTTTCCTTCAAAGCACAGGCTTTGTCCGGGCTCAGGACGACAGCTATGTCGTCATGGAATTTATCGAATCGCGCGCAGCCTCAGGCGATCTGGCGGAACACAGCAATTTGCGCGAAGTACTGTCCCGTCCGGAGGCAGACTTTCTTGCCCGCTTCCCCTCACTCTGGAGCAAGCCCACCGAAGAGGCGCTGTTTGAGCACTATCTTGATTTTGTGACAATCGAGACCGATTCCGGTGGCGGGGTTACAACATTGCGGGTGCGTGCGTTCCGTCCGGAAGATGCGCAAATGCTGGCGCAAGCACTGTTGGATCGCGCTGAAATGCTTATTAACCGGCTTAATGATCGCGCGCGTCAGGATGCGGTTCGCTTTGCGCGTATTGAGGTTACAGACAGCGAAAAACGGCTCGGTGATCTGCAGAAATCCCTGACGGATTTCCGCAACAAGGTTGCGATGATTGATCCGAGCAAGCAATCCACCGCCATGTTTGAGATGATTGCAAAATTGTCGGATGACGTTGCGCAAAGCAAGGCACAGCTCGCTTCCCTGATGCAGCAGACACCGCAAAGCCCTCAGATACAGGCGATGCGCAGCTCCATTGATGCCAAGGAACAACAGATTATCGAAGAGCGTGCCAGGATTGTTGGCGATGACGCTTCCATGGCGCCGCTGATCGCCGAGTACGAGCAATTGCTGCTTCAGCGCGAGCTTGGCATGCGGATGCTGGAATCGTCGGCGACATCGCTTGAGAATGCCAAACTGGAGGCGCAGAGGCAGCAGCTTTATCTCGAGCGCATCGTTAGTCCCAATCGCCCCGATTACGCCATGTACCCAAAGCGTATAAAATCCATTCTCATGGTATTGGCCCTGTGCTTTGCCGCGTTCTGGATTGTTCGCTTTTTCCGCAACCAGATTTACGATCATTCAGAGACATGAGCACAGAAGGCACAATCACGTTCCATGGTGGCAAGGACGGTCTCCCGCCCTCATTGGTCGCTAGCCGACCCGCCAAGACCGGTGCTGTTTCTGTTCGCAATATCATCAAGGAATATCCCATGAATGGGGGCACACGCCGTGTGCTTGATGACATAAGTTTTGAGGTGAAGGCCGGCGAGAAAATTGCTGTTCTTGGTCACAATGGTGCGGGTAAATCAACGCTTGTCAGGCTTATTGCGGGGATGGAGCCGCCGACCTCGGGTGAGATTACCAGAACCATGTCGCTATCCTGGCCCATTGCATTGAGCGGCGGGTTTGGCGGGTCGATGACCGGCATAGACTGCATGCGGTTTCTGTCGCGCGTTTATAACAGACCTGTCGACGAAATCCGCGATTGTGTGGAGACATTCAGTGACCTTGGCAAATATCTGCGCATGCCGATCAAAACCTATTCCTCGGGCATGCGTGCGCGACTGGCGTTCGGACTTTCCCTTGCGATTGATTTCGATTGCTATCTGATCGATGAGGTCGTTGCGGTTGGCGATCAACGGTTCCAGCGTAAATCTTTTGAAGAACTGTTTGTGAAGCGACGCGATCGGGCAATGATCATTGTCGGTCACAGCCTGGATGTCATCGCCGAACATTGTTCATCAGCGCTTGTGCTCAAGAATGGGCGGGGCAAGGTGTTCAATGATGTAAAATTTGCCTTCGACATCTACGCGTCGCTGTAGGAGGGGCCATGCAAAGCAAAGCCCCAAAGCCTCATCAGCCACCACTACTCGAACTTGATGTGATCGCGCACCCGTTCGATCAGGAAAAAGCCTATGGCGGTGGTGATCAGGCAGCAGGAGAAAATATACGAGATGTCGTAATGGGCGACGATTGTATCGCCGAATGTTCCGGACCTAAACATTTCGAAGCAGTGTACGAGCGGCACATAAAGCGCCAGTTTCTGAATGTCGGAAGGCAGCCACGAAACCATGAAGAACATGCCCGAGATGGGCAAGGTCAGATATTGCAATGGCGCAATGAGTTTCTCGACAAATTCGAAGAACTCCGCCAGAGCCGCCAATATCATGCCGACCCCGAAGGCAAACCAGGCCATGAAGAACCAGCCCGCCATCACCAGTCCGAGATCGTGATAGGGCTCCATGAGACCAGCCAGGCGTGTCCCGGTGTAAACAATAATCAAAGCAAGTGTGGTGCCGCCAACCTCCAGCAAGGCACGTGCCATCAGCGTATCCGCCATACGGATTTGGCGATGATACATCAGAGGCAGATTGTGCTTCAGGCAGGAAACCAGCTGGGACGAGACGTGGCGCCAAAGGGTCAGTGGCATATACCCGCTCAACACAAACGCAATAATGCCAAGGCCATGCGACTCGTGTTTCAACAAAGTCCACATAGCCATGACGCCAAGCGTCAGGATCATGGGTTCAAGAATGAGCCACAGAAACCCGACATTCTCGCGACCATAGCGTGTGATCATCTCACGCATGACAAGCGCACCAAGGACGCGCAGCTGGGTACGTATGCCCGTAAGCATCGTCGTTTTCAATGTGGGTTTTGCCGGAGCAGCTTCCATTCTATCGCCTTGGTATTAACAAGAGGAGTTCATTGACGAATATATACATACAGTAGTATTCTGCAATAGAAATAAGAATAAACTTTGCCTATGTTAAATAGATAAAGTTTAAATAGGTAATGATGCTCAGTATATTTACTGCGCTTCTGCATGTGCATAAAGGGGAATCGCCATTAATAGTCTTGCTCCAGGTCTGTTTACACCGGCACCCGCGCCTCGGCCCATATATGCACGCGCAAAATTTGTGCCGCGCCTGCTCGCTATCCTGTTCATTGGCCTGCCGACTTTGCTGGTGAGCCTCTATTATATTTTCATTGCATCACCCATGTTTGTGTCGGAGTCGGCCTTTGTCGTGCGAATGGCCACGCCGCCATCCTCATCAAACCTTGGCTCCATGTTGCAGAACAGCGGCATCACGCGATCGCAGGACGATACTTTTTCCGTTCAGGAATATATACGTTCCCGGGATGCTCTGACTGTTGTGCAGGATACTCTGCCCCTGCGAACCTATTTTGATAGCAGCCATGGAGATGTGCTGGCACGGTTTCCAGCTCCGTGGGAAAGCGGGCTTTTCGAGGAGTTGTTCCGCTATTACGGCAAGCGTGTCCAGATTGTGCATAATGACACGACAGGTATAACCCTTCTGCGGACCTCGGCATTCCTGCCGCAGGACGCTCTGGCCCTGAACAAGACACTTCTGGATATCGGCAATGCGCGTCTGATCAAGATGAATGAACGGGCGAGGGGGGATGCGGTACGTTTTGCTACTGCGGAAGTTGAAAGTGCGGAGCAACGGATGATCGAAGCGCAGAAGAACATAACGCTCTTTCGCAACAAGGAGCTTATGATCGATCCCAAGCTCAACTCCGTGTCCATGGTCGAACTCATGAGCCGGATCAGTTCGGAGCTGGCTGTTTCCCGCGCCAATCTTGCAGAAACCAGATCCACGGCTCCCGATTCAAGCTCGATCCCCTTTATGACGAGCCGCATTGATGCACTCGAAAAGCAGTTGGTCATGGAGCGGAGCAAAGTGGCGGGAGAGGACGGTTCGATTGCGCCGCGAATAGCAGATTATGAAGCCTTGATGCTGCAAAGGGAATTTTCCAACAAGGCGCTCCTGTCGGCATTGGATTCGCTGAAAACGGCGCGTGCCGATGCACGCCGGCAGCAGCTTTATCTGGAAGTGGTCGTCTCGCCCAATTTGCCAGACCAGGCCGAGCTTCCTCTGGCCTTGAAGAATATTGCGATCGTATTTCTGGTCACATCGATCGGATATCTGCTTGGCTGGCTACTGCTTACCGCGATCCGCGATCACGACAGTTGAGTTTAGACAGGAGCGCTCAGGCGGGTGGTGCAAAGCAGGTGTATATCTCGCTGATGCACGCTTGAATTTCGTTCTCTATAGAACCTGTCTGGTCGATATATCCGGATCGTTGCGCTCTCACATTGCGCGCCAGAATATAGTGCGACAGTGCTGTTTTATAGTCGCCGGTCAATTTGTGTAAATGCCCAAGCTGGACCTCTACGTCTTCCAGACTGTTTTGGTCAAAAGCTTCCGCATAGGCGCGGTACTCGCCATAAAGCTTCTTCGCTTCGTCAAAATCCCCGTCTTCTTTGGTTATATTGGCGTAGACGGCAATCATGTCCCGCTCATTATCCTCAGTAACAAGTTCGCGCAGCAGTTGGCGTGCGCGAGACCAGTCCTGCTCCTCGACATATTTCATTGCTTCGAGGCGCTTGAGCTGAACACCGGGTTTGCCGGACCGGCTGCGTGCGATATTTGTGTGGCGGATCAATTCCTCGTCCGCAGGCGCCAGTTTTAAACCCTTCTCGTACCATTCAAGGGCTTTTTGTGACTCACCCGCCCGGCTGAAGAGGTGTCCCAGCTGTAGATACACATCCGCATTCTCAGGGTTCATACCGACAAACTTCCGATATGCCGTTTCGGCCCGATCATAATTGCCGAGTTCCTTTTCGGCGTGACCCAGCTGCACAAGCAAACCCGTGCGTGCGGGATCGGCGGCAATAGCCTTGGTGTAGAGTGCCGCGGCCTCAGCCCAGTTGCCTTTGTCGCGAGCGGCATCGGCCTGCTGGGAAAGGTTTCTGGGGCTGGCCGAGCTGTCGGCCACCGCAGCAAGCTGCACTGCAATACGCCGCGTCCGGTCCGAGAAAGGCAGTTTGATCATGAGTTTTCCAGCCCCTGCTTGCTCCGGATCATGGAGACATCGCGCAGTTTGATCCAGGGCGTTGTGTCAGGCGTTTCGAGTATTTTAAGCCGGAGTTCCACAAATCTATGCTCATTGCGGATATTCACGCACAGGCTTCCGACGAACGAACCGGCAATGATCAACTCCTGCAAGGTGTCGAGTCCGGAATTGGCGCTGACCTGTACGGCAATTCTGGCTGCCGGATCCTGCACGAGATCCAGCCGGACCATCCACGTGCCGGCTTCCAGACTGCGTTTTGGTCCGGTAATCAACCAGCCAGGCGAAACACTCCATCCGCCATCGACAACATTGACCGGCTGGTGCAGCAGGTCCGGGCCGATCATCCAGCCTTCGCCTGGCACTTCGCGAACAAAAATCAGTGTCTGGTTGCCATCAATATCATAGGAAAGGCCTGCCGGCAGGGTGCGGGCGGAACTGGGATCAACCGGCTTGTTACCCGAGTGCTGGGTCACCGGTTGTTCCAACGTATCCCAGAGCGAAATTTGACCGTCGCGGCGTGCGATAGAGACGACGCGTTTGACGATATCTTCGCGCGTGGTCACATTCCGCCGCAGATCGAACTCCATGGTGAGGCGTTCTTTTTCAGTGGGGTCGCGGCCACAAATCTTGTCAAATGTATAACGAAGAAAGGCGACATTATTATCTGGTGCAAAACGTGTGAAACTCTCGATAATGGCATATTGATCCGGAGTACGCCGCAACACCTGTGCCTCATAGTCGACTGGTTTCTCGCCGCCGTCGGACGATATGGCGCGCAAGGCGTCAATGATCTTGAGGCGGTTCGTACCGTTGCGGATGGCTTTCACGAGATTTTGCCTTTCTTCATCGTTGAGCTCATCAGCAGACAAGTTGAAAGCAGTGGCCCAGGCATCCACAAAGGCTTCACCGGACAGGGAAAAAACATCCTTGGGCACAGCTTGAAGCGGGATTTTATGCAGCTCGGCGATTGTCATGTTTTTGATCCAGCATCTGTTCGATAAGGGCGGCATGTCTTGCAGCGACGCGCGGATAGGAATTCCATTGCACCGCCTGACGCCGGTCGGGATCTCGCAGCCCAAGCAGGACAGGATTTTGTGCAAGACTGATTATGGCTTCGGCAACGCAATCTATATCCACGGAACGAACCACATGGCTGATCGGCCACATGTCGCGCAGGACGGTCGAGCGTGAGCACAGAAGCGGTCGGTCGGCACTCATTGCGATGCGAGCCGCTCCCGTCGCCGTTTCGTTCGAGGGACCATAGAGAAAGGCCAGAAGATCGGACTGTGCCAGTTCGCGGGCAAGTTCGTCCTGTTCCACGAAGTCAAATCGTGCAGAGGCTACATCGTGCAGATTGAAATGGGAGAACAGGTTTTCAATGACAACCCGGGCTTCCCGCGATTCATCATTGGGAAGCATGCAATTGAGAAGCTTCAAGCGCAAACGTGGTTCAAAGACCCGCGCCCGTGCAAACGCCTGCACCAGAAGGTCGATATTCTTGTGCCGCGTCAGAAATCCGAATGATCCTATGGTGAAAACCGATGGATCGGGGCGGATATCGTCTTCCGGTATCGGAATGACGCCATGAGGCATGACAACGGGATTGGGATGCCCGGCCTTTGCCAAAAGGCCCGCATCTTCGGCAGAATGCACGAACACAATGTCGAACAACTTCGTCCATTCGAGATGACCGTGACGAAGAACTTCCTTCACACTGTGCATCGTGATAGCGCGCAATTTATGCCGGGTATTTGCCAGCGTATTGTTGACAAGTTCCATATCGGGTGTCGAGAAATGTCCCGGATGATGCTGTATCCACAGCACGTCTCCCCGGGCATTTTCGATTTCCGAAATGAATCTTGTCAGTGATGTCAGATCATATCCCCAGGAGCGGGAAACGAGATCCTGCGCGGGAGCATGTTTTGCCTGTGCGGAAGGCGGCAACTCATCATTGAGCAGGCGTCTTGCATAGATGTGCGAAAATCTGTCGGCAAATGCCGGGGTGGAATAGAGATGTTCCGAATAGGTAGCGATGCCGCATTGCTGATGCCAGGACGAAACCAGGTCCAGGCTCCAGGGTTTGCGCGCTGTGGCTGCGCTTTTCTTGACCTTGGCGATTGATGCAAGCACGCGCCCTGCTACAGCACCCCAGCTCAGGTGATCGGCCAGAAGTCTTTGGGCGTTTTTACTTCGCAAGCGAGCGTCTTCGTGGTTCGTCAGGGCCGCCCGCATCTGCGCGCCAAGATGTTCAACAGAAGGATCAGCCCAAATGCTCAAAGGCCCGGAAACATGGGTTTGTGAGGGGGCCATTTGATAGTCCACCATCCATGCGGTCTCGGGCGTACAAAAGTCCACCTGCCCGCTATAGGCCGTGGTGACAACCGGTATATCAAGGCGCATCGCCTCAGCCAGAGGCAGGCCAAAACCTTCGCCTCTGCTTGGCGCGGCAACAAGCGAGGCTGTGCGATAAAGCGCCAGCAGCTGCTCGGAAGTGTAAAGATCATTGATGATTGTTATCGGTGCAGCAGTGGCGAGCCGATCACTGAACTTTTCCATGATCGACGACAGAATATTGTCCGGGTTTGGAAAGGTCTTGATGACAAGTTCAACCTGTTCGTTTTGCTTGAATGTCTGTGTAAAGGCATCCACAAGCACATCAATTCCCTTGCGCGGAAAACAGGATGAGACATGCAGAATGCGTTTCTTGCCGGTGGCGGGCAGGGGCGAGGGCGTGTTCAGGCCCGCATCAAGCGCAACATGGTCCGTGCCATTGCCGACAACTTCAACAGGGACCGTCAGGCCGGATTGCACGAAAGCCTGTTTCACAAAATTGGCCGTTACCATGACCAGATCAAGGTCGCGGTTAAAACGCTCGATCATATATTGGGGAACTTCCAGTTCTTCCCAGGCGAAGTTCACATAGGCGTTGAAGCGCCCAATCATGTCATGCGTGGCTGGCGGCCATGTGTTACGCAAATGGATGTCGTATTTCTCGGTCGGATAGCCGGGCAGCAGCAGGCGTTTCACCTCGGGAGCGGCGTTGAGCCTTGCATCGCTCTGCCAATCAGATTCGGGCGTATAACAGTGAAGATCGACACCGGCCTCAACAAGCGCTTTTGCCAGAAGGCGATTAACGATGGCAAGGCTGTAATCGCCTTTGAACACACCGTCGAAGAAAACACGCTTAGCGGCAAATGCCTCACGTGCGAACTTCAAATTTTTATCATCAAGATCAATAGTATAAGGCGACACGATTGGCGCACTGCGCATACACTTTTCTCCAGAACATCTGCCGGCCAGATGTCATACTGAATGTGAAAAACTTCTAATGCGTAAATCGACCTCTACCTTGCACAGTAAAGGTCGATTCTAGATTAAAGAAGTATGTGAGGCGCGTTGACTGGAGTAAACGCGCCCCACAATTATCAGGAAACCTTGGCTTCTTCGGTTTCGTAGCCAAGCTCTACTTCGCGCTCGGTGATAATTGCGCGCGCTGCATCCACAGCCGGACCCGAATAGGCAAGCGGGTAGCATGCCTTCGCGTCGTATGCCTTGGGCGAGGTGAATTGCAGTACACCTGGCTCGAGGAATACATGACGGTTGCCGAGATCAAGATAGGTCTCAGCCATGGCACCGTTTGCCCAGATCACGTCATGCTGCTCAAGTTCGATATGATAGTAATCGACTGGATTGAGTGTGATCGGCTGGCTGACGGTTGTCCCGTTGATCAATAGTTTTGCCGGCACAAGAGATCCATTGACGAACATGCAATGGTCCGGCGAGACGTAGAGGTCGCGCGAGGGCATGTCTTCCGCAATCGCACCGGCAAGGATGCGGATTGGCAGATCATTGCGTGGCTTGTCCAGTGTCTTTGGATCAATGGATCGATTGCCAACCCATTTCACGGCAACCGCGCCATTGTTCAGGCTGGAGATGACCGTGCCTGCCTTCAGACGTTCAACTGCGATCTCTCCGTCCGGAGTTGCGATAAGTGTGCCGCGAACGAAGCAAGGAGTCAGGAAGGTCAGTGTATCTGTGGCGTTGCTATAAGTGTAAGTAGCGCCAGCAGGAATGTCATAGGAAGCGATGGGTTGCAGAATGCCCAAAGGTCCGTAGAACGTTACCGTATTGCCCGATTGCTGAACACTGGCCGACCCGATCACAGTTACGCGATCGCCATTGTCCACGTTCACAATGTCCGGCGGACTGCTGAGAGCAATATTTAGCAGACCGGAGTCATAAATGAAGTGGCCATTGCCATTGGCATTCAGGAAGTCGACGGTCGTGCCATCGAGAAGAGAAGCACTGATGGCTGCTGCCTGAATTTCCAGACTTGTGCCGTCACCAATCATATAATGGAATGTTGAGCCCGCCGTCACACCGGCCAAAGCCGTATCGACGACGAGATCAGCGCCGTTTTGCAAGATGATGGTGGTGCTTGTCAGGACACCCCCACCGATGAGGTTCGTCAGTGTAAGATCGACGCCATCGATGATCAGCGTACCATTGGAGACCAGGCCCAATTCGAGGGTATCGCCGTTCTGGGCACCGCTACCGGCATCAATGGTCTGCGTCGAATTACTGATCAGATTGAGGTTAATTAAAGCCATAGCCTTCCCCGCTCCTGTTAAGAGTTAATTTATCATAGTGATGCTGTTTAATTGGGATCAGAACTTGTAGTTCAGACCCACACGAATGCTATGAAAGTCTGGTGAAGCCCGTGTCGAGACACCTTGGCTTTCGACAGTATAATCGCCAAAGCTGACATATTGATATTCAAGCTTGGCGGTCACATGGTCGGTGAACGCATGTTCAACACCTGCACCGGCAACCCAGCCAGCACGGGTTTTGTTTTCGTCCATGAACTGCACGCCATCTGCCGACATCTTGTAGTTGACGCGGCCATAGGCCAAACCGCCCGTACCATAGATCATCGTGCGATCCCAGGCATAGCCGAGACGGGGACGCAATGTACCGTACCAGTCGATGCTGGATTTGGCATGGAGATCAACGCCAGATAGTGTTCCTGATGTAGAGTCATCAAGACCAGCCCCCTGGAAGTCAGCTTCAATACCGAGAACAAAATTGTTCATCTGGTAGTTATAGCCGATCTGGGCACCGCCAATGAAACCATTCTGCTCGATCTTACCGATATTTCCAAGAAAAGTATCGCCGACCCGGACGCCAACGCGGTCATCGCCACCAAAGCCGTAACCGGCATTCACACCCGCATAAAAACCTGTCCAGACAAAGCCCGGATCAGCCATCACAGCTTCGGGAGCAGCTTCAATGACAGCATCGGCGGCATGCGCGCCCCCCGAAACAACCAATGCCGACAAGAATAGACCGATAACGTTGGATTTCCGCATGAGATTCACCTTTGAATGTGCAACTTCAACTTATACTTGCACAGAATAAACCGTGGGAATACAATATAGTTAGGCCGGTAATGCTAAAGATATTCGTTAAATGTGCTTAATTGACGTAATTTGTATTGAACAGAATTGCGTTGGGCTATTGAGCGTTCGCGGGCTGATTTTCTTTCGATTTGGAACGTTCTGATGGCGGCAATGCTCGCTCGTTTTCAGAGTAATTTCCCGTATCGCCAAAGCGTTGCGCCGGGAGAGATTCTTCTGGAATCAATTCAACCGACCAGTGGGCGATTGAACCTTCTATGGCGCCGCTTTCTGTAAACAGGCGCACCTCTATCGGTTCCTTGGCACGTTCGATCTGAAACTGAGCTTGAGCAACAAATGATCCGGTTTGCGAGGGGCGGATTCTGATTTTGCTCAGCAGCTCTGAATTGTGAATTTCGATGGTGAATATCTGGCCGTAGATTTCATTGTCGATGCGCATGGAAAAACGAGCAGTCCATTCCCCCGGAGGCAGGTGAAAATAGGGACCATAAACGACACAGCGTGCCCGCCCCACCAACTCAATTTCGCTGATAATATTGGCCCCTGCCTTATCGGCGAGCAAAAAGGTCTGCAATGGCCAGGTCACGTTGGTAATGGGGGTTCGCATGATCGAACCGTCCAGCGGTTTGAGTACATCAAGTGCGATGGCGCGTATCTCAGGCGAAATAGCTTTGAGCTCGGTGCCGGGCGTCAAATAATGAGGGTCAAGCTTTTTGGCGGATGCTTCGAATGTGGGAATACGCGAAAGGTCCGGCGCTGGTCCTGAAAAGTCGGTGCCAAGTTTTTCAAGACAACGGATAATCCCTTCCTTGGAGAGATTAATTCCAAGTGTCCGGCAAAAATGGCCAAGTATTCTATGTATTTGCACCGGGCCCATTTTCTGCCGCTGCACGGCAAGGATCGATGGATGCGTGCGTATTTGAGATATGCAGGCAAGACTTGCCGACATGGCCCGTACCAGCGGGATATCAGTTGTACCCGTCGTTTTGGCCAACCAGTTTAAAGCGTCCATCACGTTTTCGGTGAATACGAGATAGGGCGCTTTTGACCGCATAAGGAAAGCGCAGAGCTCCTGATCCGGATAATGGGAGGTAATAATCATTGCTTCGCTGGTGCGGTTTCGCCAGGCGTCCTGCAATTGCGGCAGGGTCTCTACTTTCACAGTATTGCAATCGCCATAGACTTCACTGGCAATGGCCTTGAGCGCAGCAATGCCCCAAGAAAACATCGTGCCGGGCAATCCAAAGGCGACGAAGAGTGTCATCTACCTCTTAGCTCCCCAACAGATCGTCATACAGTGTGGCGATCTTTTGCTGATAGCGCTCAGGCGAGAATTTAGCGGCCTGAGCCGGGCCAAGTTCCGCAAGATGGTCGCAAAGGTCTTGATCATTGGCAAGTGCACGCACCGCATTACGCAGGGATTCAGTGTTGTAAGGATCAATCAAGAGGGCAGCGTCGCCCGCAATTTCCGGAACGGAGCCTTCCGTGGAAGTCAGCACCGGCGTACCGAGTTGCAACGATTCCAGAACAGGCAGGCCGAATCCTTCGTAAAGCGAGGGAAACAGGACAGAGCGAGCTCCGCGGATCAGACTGACAAGCAGATTATAAGAGACGAAATCGAACCGGTGGATACGCCTGCCGGGGGTGATGCGATTATCCTGCTGAAGGAAGAAGCGAAAGCGGTCGTCTTCAATCAAAAGCTGCGTCTGATCGCCCTTCCACCCCGGCGCGCCAACGATGATCAATGGGTAATCGACCTTGGCCGAAAGGTAGGCTTCAACCAGACGGGAGAGGTTCTTTTTGGGTTCAAATGCGCCGAAAAAGAGAAAGTATTTTTTCCAGTCCAGATTGAATATTCCGGCAATTTCGTCGGAGGCAACATCTTGCGTTTTTTCGCGCAGCTCCAGCGGCACGTGAACAGCCTGATAGGTATTGGTTACCCGGCTTTCTTCGACGCCGAGAAACTGGATAATGTCCTGCCGCGATGTTTCGGACACCGTGACTATATGGTCAACGGATTTAACCAGATGCTTTAGCATCTTGTAGTGGTAGCGTTTGTTGTCCTCGGTAAGGTAGGGCAGGCGTAGCGGCACCAGATCGTGAATGGTGCATACATTCAGTGCTTTTCTGGCTCGCATCGGTATTGGATAGGTGCAATGGAGAAGATCGGGCTTGTGCGCAAATGAAAGCGGCAGGCTCTTGCCGAAATTCTTGAAGTGATGCCGTGCCGTGGCAAACAGATCGTTGTTTGCGTAAAGATAATCCGAGTCCAAAACGTTGCCCTGCAGTGATTTCAGGATAACTGTCCCGGTCAGTTCAACATGGGTTGGTGTTAGGCCGAATGGTGCCCCAACGCGCCGCCGCGCCCAGCGTTTACCCAGAGCTAAGGGCCCCAGCTTCCTGTTCGAATTATCGTCAAAGAGCACCACTTCGCGCAAAGCCGGATTGCGGGGCAATTTGCTTTGGACACTGTGTACAATTCCTGTCTGATAACCAAGGCTCCGCACGGTCTGAATCAAACCACGTGTATAAGTGGCAACGCCGGTCCCCTTTTGCAGGGATAGATTAAGTCCATCGTAGAGGATGGTTTTCACCAAGGCGGCATCCTTTCAAGCGATATTTCAAGGCCCTATGACCTCATGCAGGTTCGTTATCCGAAAGCACAAGCAGCCAGTCCTGGCCATAATTCTGCGTCATCAAATCACTGGCCGTAACGGGCCGGGCAAAGCCTTCAAAATCAAGACGCCGTATCTTTCCGTAAATTTTCGTGAGCTTTTCGACGAACTGAGCGCTGTTCTCCGAACGGGCAGCGTTGAACTCGACAACGATCATTGGCCGGTGACGTTCTATCGTCTCGCCCATGGCAGAAAAAATATCCTCTTCTGCTCCTTCTGCATCGATCTTGATGAAATCCACGCGTTCAAGCGGCATGCATAATGCATCCATGGTAGCGACCGAAATTTCGATAAGGTAACCGCCATGTTGCCGGGCATTTTCGGCATCGAAAGCGGCAGGCACAACAGTCGCATTTTTCGGTTCGTGATCGCGGACGAACAGCTTCGCGCTACTGGATCCTGTGCCGCCAAGCACCTTTTCTATAACCTGGCTGCGCGGAGTAAACCCGTTCAGATCGAGGCTTCTTTTGAGGAAGTCTGCCGCGTGCGGATTGGGCTCGACAGCGATCAGCTTTCCTTTCTCCCCAACGAGTTCGGCAAGTAGCACTGAATAATAGCCGAAATTGGCACCGACATCGATGGTTGTCATGCCGGCCCGGACATTTCGGGCGCAAAACTGTGTCAGCCAAATCTCCCAAAAACCATCGAGCAGAATATGCGAGCCGAAGCCGCGATCGCGTGTGTCGATATAGAGCTTGTATCGGCCAAGCACGCGGGCAATCGCAGTATGATCTCCCAAATAGGCACTGTTTGCGAGTGCCAATATCGCAGCCTCAAGATCAAGCCGCTTCAATTTCGCTATCTCGTGCAAGTGAAGCAATGATGGCATGCGCTATCTCATTCCAGTACTCGGTAGTAGACAAAAACAGTTTTCATAGACGGCTGGCACTAAGACCAAGCGAGGTTGCACTCATTGCAGGGGAACTTACACCTTGGAAAATGGCCATGACTTTCTGCAGATCTGCACCCGCCGCATTGGCAACATAAATCACGTCGCGCGGTTGGATTTCGAAACGCTGCATGGAAAGCATCACATTCGTGTCACGCATATTGAAGCGATAAACCACGGGAATGTATTCGCCCCTGCTGAGGAGCGGACTGCCTGCCGGAATGAAGTGTCGCGCGACAGACGCCAGTTCGTATCGCAAAACGAATACGCCGCTCGCATCCGCCCGCTGGTCATTCAGACCTGCGGATTTTGCCAAGGCATCAGCCATTGTTATGCGGGACGCGTCGAATGGAACTTCTGCATTGCGGCCAGTGGCGCCGAATACCAGAAATGTACGTGGTTCGCGCACCACTGTTATCAGATCACCGGAGCGCAAACGGATATTTTCTTCTGGGTTTTCCAGCATGACGTCGAAGGGTACGCGTGCGACGACGCCGTTGCGCGTTAGCCCAACTATGCTGTCGCTTGCTGTCGCACGAAGGCCGCCAGCACTTGCGATGGCATCAAGAACCCGTTCGCCGGCACCTGTCAGCGATATCCTGGCGCCTGCAGCCACTTCGCCGGTTACGGTCACTGCATTGGCCGTGCTGCGCTGGATGGTAACCAGCGCCTGCGGCTGGACTGCCTTGCCTTCAAGCGCCTTGGTTATCTGTTGTTCGACCTGTGTCGGCGTATTACCAATGACCTTTATGCGGCCCGCATAGGGTACGGCGATCGTTCCATTGCCGGAAACCGTCTGGGGCGGAATGGTGGCTGAGCTTCCTGTTGGCTGCTGAAACCCGGCCATGGTGATGTTTCCGCCAAAGAGACTGCCGGGAGGCGCTTCCCAAATGTTGACGGCCACAACATCACCCACAGCGATGCGCAGATCACTGGAACGCGGCCCGGCGCCAAATTTGGCGGCAAGGCTTGCCCGCGGACGGGTCCCGGCATAGGTCAATATATCCTTGCCTATGTCGACGAGCGCGTAATTCAGGTTGGTTGACGTCTTCCGCTGATTGAGAACGTCACCCGTTGTTGGCCCCGAGCGGGGAAGGCAACCGGAAACCGAAACCGCTATTGCCAGCATAAGTGGTAAAACGCTTATCCTGGCCAGGGTGAGTGGTTTTGAGGAAGGCAGGCTACGCAAGGTACAAACTGGCATTCGCAACATGTGTCAGGTATTCTTTTCATGAAAGCGCATCATTGCCGACGGGCTCATTCCATAGGCATTGCGGTACAGTGACGAGAAGCGTCCGGGATTGGAAAATTGCAGGTGGATGGCAAGATCCGTGACATTGCGAGCACTGCCACTCAGGATAGCCTCATGTGCCGCAGATAATCTGTACTCGCACAAAACATGCATCGGGCTTGTATCCCGATATTCCTTGAACATTCTCTGCAGCGCCCGCGCACTGCACCCTGCTGCATCTGCTATGTTATCGAGTGTCACAGCATTATGGATATTTTCGCGCATGAATGCCTCGGCGCGCTGCAGATAGCGCGGCGATATCCGGCGACCTGCCAAATTGTTGAGCGTGTTTACATTGTCAGGTTTTGTCATGAACAGTTTCGCCAGCAGTAAGCGTTCATAGACGTTGGTCAGAACGTCTCGTGTCGAATTGGTCGCATTGGCGAGATCTTCACTGACGTAACACAGCGTTTGATACAGAGCTGCCGCACTACCGGAGCGAAAATCATGGAGAGGCGCGAAAGCTTGCTCCTGAAAATAGGGCCGGTGCATCAGGCGTTCGAAATATTCCCGCAGCGTGGTGACCGGCACCCGATAGGCCACCCAAGAGCTCCCGGGGTGGATTTTGGCTTTCACATCTGCCCGATCGATGATGCTGGTTGCATTGCCGGCTACCAATGTCTGTATTTTTCTCTTTTTCATGTCGACCAGGTCAATAGTTCCCTTGATGACAAAGAGAAAACTGAGAGTGGATGAAGCTCCTTTGGAGATCATTTCTAGTCGGCCATGGGTATCGCCGTACATAATCGTGGTTTGTTGCAGTTTATAAAGGTTGCGACTGTAGCCAATATTGCCCTTATCATCGCTATAAGAAGACCAACGCCACTTCTCATCCGGGGCCTCTGCATCCCGATCAGTATCATCTGCTACGGTCAAAGACCTGTAATCAGATTTACCTAGAGAATTGTCGTACATGAGTCCCCCAATTACCTAAACCGTGTTAACCAGTTTCGTATGAAACCAATGTTCAGTTATCGAATTAAAAGGATTTATTTGCAATTTTAACAATATTATAAAGCTATATAAGAATAGCTGTATTCAAAACTCGTAAACAATCCGATTTACACCTTTCTCCCTTAGACACTGCTTCATCGCCTTACATATGGCAATATTTTTTTTTGAATAATACGCAGACAAAGTGATTTTAATCCAAGATGTTTGACGAGACATTACTTTTTGGCGCTTATAATACTTTATTGTCGCAAAATGTATGTTTGTGATCCGGTCAAAAACCGCGTGGATATAAGAATGTAATATTCAAGTTTGAAACTTCGGGCGGATATTGGCCAAAAGAATCGCAGCCTATATTGCTTCGGCGCTTTACGTCCGACGCAATCTGTCCTGAGTGGGATGTCTCGTCAGAAAAACGGTTTTACGCCTTCACGCCTGATTCTCAGGATTGAGAGGGGAGGCCTCTATCGCCGCCTGTATCGTTCGCGAGGTCACAGAGGGGCGCGCACGGTTAGCCGCATCGATCATTTCATTCGTCGGGTTACGAAGGACATCATAGACGATGGGGAGCGCAACATTGGCATAATCACGATAGGTTTGACGGATGAAGTCGGGGATTTTGTCCCACTCCTGGCTACCAGTGCTGCGGTAAGCATGAATAGCCTGAGCTACTGCTTCAATAAGTTTTTCGTGTCCCGTCATGGTTCAATTCTCATTTTCGACCATACCCCACCACCGAAATGGTCACTCCAGATTAATTTAGTCCGCAATCGATTAATTATAGTGGGAATCGTTTATCCATTTTCAATATAGGCAAGCTTGTCTTTGCCAATTAACGCATAATATGGTTATTGTTGACTGGTTTAGAGGGTGTCGCTTCAAGACGTTCTTCCACGAGCGATGCCTGCATTCTTTATTCATTTAAAGCTTACTCCTTGTGGAGTGCAATTATGCAGAAGCTCGGCCAAGAGATTATATGTCACGAGTGCAAAACCAGTCATATGACGGTTCCGATTGAAGAAGAGGACGAGGCGCCCGTGCATTGTTCCGAATGCGGTGCCTTAATGTGCTTCTGGCGCGATGTGGTTGCCGACGAGACGCCGGCCATGAAAAAGGCATGAGTCCAGCAATCTGGCGCGCCAAGCTTTACAGTATTGGGCAATGAAAGCGCTCTCCCCATTTATTGTTCTTATCTGCTTTTCTGAAGTATTCACGCACAAATCAATTGTACAAAGTTAGACCGCATTTTTGCGGTCTGTCATCCCCGATTTGAAAAATAGAAGGATGAACTGTCGCAGATTTGCGACAGTTCAGGACAAATTCCGAAATTCAATTATAGTGGCCCTTTGAATACGAAGAATGCGCCGCCACAAATCATGGCAAAACCGACAGCGTGGTTGATTGTGATTTTTTCGCCGAGATAAGCCACCGAAAAGCCTGCGAAGACCAGAAGCGTGATGACTTCCTGGATCGTTTTCAGCTGGGCTGCGGAATAAACCTCATGCCCGTAGCGGTTGGCCGGAACGGCAAGGCAATATTCGAAGAAGGCGATCATCCAGCTGACAAGAATGACCAGCATCAAGGATTTATTGCCAAATTTGAGATGCCCGTACCACGCGAATGTCATGAATACATTTGATCCGAGGAGCAGGAGGATAGGACGGATATAATCGAAAGACGGCATGGAGGGTCTCTTTGGTTTGCGGGATTTAACGGTGATATCAGAGTACGGGTCGCCGGACGACGGGCGAGAAGCGCCCGCTCCCGGTTTTTCCGGCACTGCATCTTTTGGGCAACGGATCATAGATAGGAGTTGAACGCGACGCCGAGCAGATCGGTCTGGGTGACCAGCCCGAGAACGTGGCGGGAATCGTCAATGATGATCACCGCATGGGTCTTGCCGTCAGTCAGCATGGGCAAAAGCTTCATGGCATGGTCGTCAGGCTTGGCAGTGACAGCAGGGGTGATTGACCCTTTGATTGCCGCCCCGGCATTTGCCAATTCGCGCAAGCCGATCGTGCCAAGCAGGCATCCTGAAATGTCAAGAACGGGCAGGGCACGCACATTGTGTTCAAGCAGCAGGGTCCGCGCGGTATCCGCACTGGCATCCTCAGAAACCTTGATCACGTCGCGTGACATGATATCGCTGCACAGCAGTGCCCGGTGCCGCCGTATAGCGGCCTGAACCTGCACTTCCCGCAGCAGAATATCGATATCGCTTCGTTCAATATCGAATGTCTCATCAAGTGCTTCCAGCGCGTTATCGACATCTTCGCTTTGAAAGCCCGAACGCAATGGAGCTGGCGGGTCCTGTGTCCCATGTATATTGGCAACAGGCGCGGCTGCCTTGTGTGGATAGGTTCTGCCAGCCAGCCTGTGAAACAGGATACCCAGCACAACGAGCAGCACGGAATTCAGCGCAACCGGCACGAATGGGAAGAGAAAACCCGCCGAAAGAACCGCTGGCCCGCCGATAACAGCTGTCAAAGCGGCAGCGCCACCTGGCGGATGCAGACACCGTGCCACCGACATCACTGCGATTGCACATGCAACAGCCAGAGCAACAGCCAGTTCCGGCTGATGTACGAAATGAGCCACTGTCACGCCGACCAGGGCGGAAATTGTATTGCCGCCGATGATTGGCCAAGGCTGAGCCAGAGGGCTGGCCGGAACGGCAAACAGCAGGACCGCGGATGCGCCAACAGGCGCGACGATGAGCGGCACGGCGGGGCCAGCACCGAACATGATGCCGCAAATCCAACCGGTCAGGCCAATGCCGATCAATGCCCCAATGCAGCCGATAATTCTCTCGCGCAATGTCGCCCCGGCGAGGATCGGCACGAAGAGACGAAACCGCTCCGTCCCATCCGGGCCTTTTGAATAGAAAAACTGGCGCATTTGGAAAATTCCGGGCGACTTTCGATATAATACCCGCATCTACGGCGGACGGGAGCCAATGAAAAGGGAAATAATTCTCTAAATCAGCGATTATCCGTAAAAACTTTTTCCCTTTGCCATGGTAACGAAATACCAAGGAAGCCCTGTCAAAATAGGAATATGGCGACTCGATATTTCCGACTTTTATCCAGTCACCCCATGATGGACTGAAAACGGCAGGACTCAATGGCTCAGAAAAAGCGCCGCACTCGTTCAACTTCGCGCTCTCCGAAGCGATCTTCCTCGCGGTCGTCGCAGCGTTGGTCTCCTATCGGGCTGCTGCTTGCAGTGGCGGTATTGGGTGGTGTCGGGTTGTTGGCATTCTGGACAAAGGAACAGGCGAAAAACCCATCTGCAACAAATACCAGATCCCCCGTGGCTACAGCTTCCAGAGCGCCGTCTGCGGTGCCCAGACCCGAGAAAGAGGTGAGGTCGCCGGCAAAAACAGCGCTTCGCGAGGAGAGCGGACGGACAGAGATAGCACGAGCGCCTGTGCCGCGACCTTCCGTTCCCGTGGGCGTGCCGCAACAAAATCCTGCTGCAACGAAGCCGGCGCAGCAAGCATCATTGCAGCGTCCGCAGGGGCCCATTGGCAAAGCAATTGGCGAGCCACCGCGCGGCACCAATGTGCCGGGCATGGCGCCATCGGTAGTCTATGCTCGTGACAGGCTGGTTTTACGGCGTAGCGCATCGCAAGCTTCCGCCTCGATAGGCTCTGTCGAAAAAGGGCGTGAAATGCGCTCCTACAGCAAAGCGGGCAAATGGCATCATATTGCAGTGCCGACAACTGGCATGATTGGCTGGGTGCATGAGGACATGCTGATAAAGGGAAGGCAGGCTCCCAACATATCAAGCATGACAACCGGCGCAATATACCGTGCACCTGCTCAGGCAGTCTATCCTCCGCGGCCGGTGGGTGCGCAATAAGCCCGCGCCGTTCCTCGCGATTGTTTTTGGTTTTTGTCATTGACGCTCCTTCCAGGAAGTTCCGTCAATTCGAAAAAATAAACCTGCTCTCCATCATCTGAAAATCAGGAACCTCATCTGCCTATGCGGGTTAGTCTCTCAGGCGGCTGACAAAATGGTCGCGAAAGATGGAGGTTCATATGAGACGAATTGCACTCGCACTTGGCGCGCTTTCGATTGCTTCACTGGCTTATGCACAGGAGGCTCCTAAGCCGACTACAGAGTCTGAAACACCGGCAGTGACAACGCCGGATTCTGCCAATCCTACTGCGCCTGTCGCCGGAGAAAATAGCTTTACAGAAGCCCAGGCCAAAGAGCGCATTGAAGCCAAAGGCTACACTGCCGTAACGGGCCTCGTAAAAGGCGAAGACGGCATCTGGACGGGTACGGGCACCAAGGACGGCAAGTCTTTCGAGGTCAAGCTCGACTATCAGGGCAACATAACAGAGACCGCAAAATAAGGGCGTAAACCAGCTCAAGGAGATCAGATATGCAAACTGTAACAGGACTATATGACAATCACCGCGATGCAAGACAGGTGGTCGAGCAGCTCGAAGACGCCGGGGTTTCCTCTTCCGATATCACGATCGCGGGACGCGATGGCGATAGCGGCGAAACCTATGCGGGCGAGGGGGCTGCTGCCGGCGCCGGTATTGGCGCTGTTGTCGGTGGTACGGGCGGGCTGCTTGCCGGTCTTGGCATGCTGGCAATTCCTGGTGTCGGCCCTGTCGTGGCAGCAGGCTGGCTCGCAGCTACAGCTGCTGGTGCGGCGGCCGGTGCAGTGGCTGGCGGCGCCGCTGGCGGATTGATTGGCGGGCTTACGAGTTCCGGCGTTGATGAAGATGATGCGCATGTCTATGCGGAGGGCGTCCGCCGCGGCAGCACGCTCGTATCCGCCAGGGTCAGCGATGACCAGGCCGATATTGCCCGCTCGATCATCAACAATAATACGCCGGTAGATCTCGACACGAGGCGATCCATGTATCGTGAAGAAGGCTGGGATCGCTTTGATGAGTCAAGCCCGGCATTTACCGAAGAAGAGCTCGCGCGGGAACGGGACAGGGTTCGCAATTACCATCCGCTATAATAATAGCAGCAGAAACAGAAAGAGCGCCCTTGGGCGCTCTTTTGCGTTTATTCAGCCGCTTCGGTCATGACCCGCGCCGGGTGGATGAGCGGCACCGGACTGCTGGCATAGACCTGCTCCGTATGCGGTTCATCCGGTTTGTTCGGACGCATGGACCAATGGAATATTCTGCCCATCCAATGGCTCACATCATCCATGATTGTGTAGAAGGATGGTACAAACACCAGCGACAGAACTGTTGAAACCAGCAGACCGCCAATCACCGCAATCGCCATCGGGGCCCGGAATTCACCGCCATCGCCAAAAGCCATTGCTGCGGGCAGCATGCCTGCCGACATGGCAATCGTCGTCATCACGATTGGCCGGATGCGTTTGCGCCCGGCATCAATAATTGCCTCATTGCGCGGTATCCCATGCTTCACTTCTTCTATGGCAAAATCGACAAGCATGATCGCATTCTTGGTGACAATGCCCATCAGCATCAAAATACCGATGACCACGGCCATGGAGACGGAATTATTGGTCAAAAGCAGAGCCACCGCGACACCTGCAATCGAAAGAGGCAGTGACATGAGGATGGTGAAGGCGTGGAACACACTGCCAAAGAGCAGGATCAGCACCACGAAGACCAGCATCAGGCCCATGATCATTGCATCGCGGAATCCGGTAAAGACTTCACCCATCACCTCGGCATCGCCGGTTTCCTGAATCCTGACGCCTTCCGGCATGGATTTGGTCTGCGGCAGGTTTTTGACAATGGAGAGGCCCTCGCCAATTTCCTTGCCCTTGGCCATGTTTGCGCCAACGACGACCCGGCGTTCGCGGTTGAAGCGCTCAATGGAGGAGGGACCCTGTCCAAAGCTGATCTGCGCAATTGATTCCAACGGAACGACTACACCGGCAGGTGTTGTTACGGTCAGGGTCTGGAGCACAGAAAGGTCACGGCGCGAATCCTCGGTCAATTGAACGCGGATCGGGACCTGCCTTCCATCAACCGTATATTTTGCCAGATTGGCATCAAGATCACCCAAGGTTGCAACACGCAAAGCCTCCGACAGCGCTGATGTCGACAGGCCCAGCTCCGCCAGCTTATCCATGCGCGGTGTCACGATGATCTCGGGGCGATCAAGCGCCGCCGTGGATGACACAGCCTGAAAGTCGCCGGTTGCAGTCATGGCGCTTTGCAATTGTCTTGCCTGCTGGGTTACTTTCTCACCATCATTGCCGATGACGCCAACAGCAAATTCGCGTTCGCCGCGATCATTGACGAAATTGGCGCGCAGATCGGAAACCTCGGACAATTTGTTGAAAATGTCGGTCTCCACCTGTTTCTGGGTGCGGTCCCTTTCGGATTTATGGCTGAGCTTAACGACCATCGTTGCGCGCCTTGTATCCAGCGAACCCGTTGGCGACGCACCGCCCGTCACATAGGTCTGCTTGACTTCTGGTATCTGGCGAACAAGTGATGCCGCCTCGTCACTAACGCGGCGTGTTTCCTCGATAGGTGCACCAGGAGGCAGTTCAAGGCTCACGACAACCCGGGCTTCATCCTGTGGCGGGACAAAGCCCGATGGCAGAAAGCCCATGGCCCAGATTGCAACAGCAAAAAGAGCCACGCCGCTGCCCAACGTCAGCCAGCGGAAACGCAAAGTGACGGTCAGGAAGCGGGTATAGGCCTTGATCCAGCCGGTTTCTTCCGAGCCGTGGTGCAGGCTTTTTCCGTCGCGCAACAGATAGGCGGTCATCATCGGCGTAATAAGCCGTGCAACAAGCAGCGAGAAAAAGACCGCGACCGCAACCGTCAGACCGAATTGCTTGAAATATTGACCGGCAATGCCGCTCATGAAGCTGACCGGTGCGAACACGGCAATGATTGTGGCCGAGATGGCGATAACAGCAAGCCCGATTTCGTCGGCAGCTTCCAGTGAAGCCCGATAGGGTGATTTGCCGGATCGCATATGCCGGACAATGTTTTCGATTTCGACGATAGCGTCATCAACCAGAATACCGGTCACCAGAGTAATACCAAGCAGACTGATCAGATTGAGCGAGAAGCCCAGCATGTCGATGGCCCAGAAAGTAGGGATCGCCGACAAGGGCAGGGCAACAGCCGCGATCAATGTCGCCCGCATATTGCGCAGGAACAGGAACACCACGATGATTGAAAGCACGGCACCTTCAATCAGCGAACTCATGGCGGATTCGTAATTGCCATAGGTATAATTGACCGAATTATCGATCATGCTGAAGCGTGTATCGGGGTATTTCTGCTGCAACTGATCGATGCGCGCTTGCACGGCCGCAAAGACTTCCGTATCGCTGGCTCCCTTTGCGCGGAACACACCCAGTGAAACAACCGTCTGATTATCGACACGCGCAAAGGATTTTGGCTCTTCAAAAGCGTCGCTGACAGTTCCGATTGCATCGAGCCGGACAGAGCGTCCACCGGCGAGCGGAATTTCCACCGCACGCAGATCTTCCAATGAACGGGAGCCGCCCAAGGTTCGGATCGTCTGTTGCGTATCGCCAAGATCACCGCGACCGCCGGTCAGATCGGCACTCATGGATTTCAGCGCGCGATTGACATCGGCAGCGGTAACCCCGAGTGCGGTCAATCGATCGGGGTCGAGCGAGACACGGATTTCGCGCTTCACCCCGCCATAGCGCTCCACCTTGCCAACGCCCTTGAGCCCCTGAATGTCGCGGATAATCGTGTCATCGACAAACCAGGAAAGCTGTTCCGCCGTCATTGCCGGAGCGGAAATGCCGTAGGTCAGGATTGCCGAACCTTCGACATCCACCGAATTGATCAGCGGTTCCTTGATGGTCGCTGGAAGATCATCGCGGATGCGCGATACGGCATCCTTGACGTCGTTCAGCGCTTTTTGTGTATCAACCTCCAGCCGGAACTCGACAAGCGTTGTCGAATTGCCTTCGGTCAGATTGCTGATGACATTCTTGACGCCGGTAATATTGGCGACAGAGTCCTCAACCCGCTTGGCAATCTGGGTTTCCAGCTCTGTCGGCGCAACGCCTGGATCGGTTATTGAAACCGATATCAGCGGCACGTCGATATTGGGGAAACGGGTGATGGGCAGTTTGGAAAAGGCCATCAGCCCCAGCACGGTCAAAACGACAAAGAGGAGAATTGCCGGAACCGGGTTGCGGATGGACCAGGCGCTGATGTTCCAGTTCATTTGACCGCTCCGGTCTGCTCGGCTGAGACACGAACCGGGGTAACGCGGTCGCCATCGGCGACGAATGTTCCGGCGCGGGCGACGATTTCTTCGCCCTCGGCAAGACCCTCAAGTACTTCGGCGGAATGGCCGTTGCGAATGCCGATCTTCACCTTGCGGCTTTCGACAACACCGTTCTTGACGACCTGAATGAGCGTCGCCGGCCCATTATAGACAATAGAGGAAAGCGGAACGCTAATGCCGCCACGACGGGCAAGTTCAATGACAGCGCGGGCAAAATTGCCCGGGCGGATTGAAGGGTTCTTCTCAAGCGACACTTTTACCGCGCCCAGACGCGAGCTTGCTGAAATCTCCGGAGAGATCAGGCGGATTTTGCCTGCGACCGGTTCTTCCATGCCCGAAACGCGGACAGAGACCGGCATGCCCGCCTTTAACAGCGGCAAATCGACTTCCGGAATATTGCCTGCGAGCTCAAAATCATTATCGCGGGCAATGCGGAACAATGGGCCTGCATTAGCGGAGACGATCGCGCCAAGAAGCGCGTCGCGGCTCAAAATAACGCCGCTTGCCGGTGCTCTTACATCGGCTTTCTCCAGACGCAGCATGACATCGCGTTTTTGGGCGGCGACAAGTTGCAACTGCGTTTGCGTTGCCACCAGCGCGTGACGAGCCGTGTTCAACTTGGCATTGGCGCTGTCATGGGCATTGGTTGCATTGTCAAATTCAGCTTTGGAGGTGAAGCCCTTGGCGCTCAAGGAGCGGGCACGCTCCAGCGCTTCCAATGCTTGCCGCACGGCAATCTGCGCATCGACAATTTGTGCTTCGGACTGTGCGATGGACGCGGCGGCCTGAGCCCCTTGCGCTTCGATTTGCGCAAGCTGGATTTCAAGCGAAGACTTGTCGAGCCTTGCCAGGATGTCGCCTTCCTTGACCACATCGCCCTGATCGGCATTGAGCTCGAGCACAAGCAGTCCGGCAACATCCGTGCCGACGGCAACCTCTTGCCGGGGAACAATGGTTCCCGTTACAGTCAGTGTCGCCACCATTTCCTGCTTTCCGGCAGCGACCACATTGATCGAGGGAGCCTTGGGTTCGCTTGCAACCGCTGGTGTGTCTTCCGCCGCGGCAATTCCGGGCAAGGACAAGGCGAAACCAATCGCCACAATGGAGGAGAAGAGAACTTTTCTGAGATTGCGGTGAGGGTGGCGGTTCATCTTGGAGCCTGGGGGTGAGAGCTATAGTTGCTTGTTCGTTGGTCGCAAAACGGCGGTTGCCAGCGCACGGAACACGGGTTCCAATGCTTCCAGCGGCACGCCTTGTGCGGGAAAATTGCGAAGGATAATGCCTTCGCCCATGGCTGCGAGCGTGGCGACGGCAAGCTCGAGTTCAACCACCGGGTCGATAAGGCCGGCCTCTTTTGCTGCGGTAAATGCAGCAATCAGCCTTTCACGCATCATGCCTTCATGCAGTTCGCAAATGGCAGCAACCGCATCATTGCGTGTCGCCTCGGCGCGTACTTCAATGAAAAGGCGCGCACTGGCATCGGCTGGGCCGTTATTGCTCATATCCATCGACATGTGGCGCACATGCTCTATGCCCACTTTGACAACGGCCTCAATAATGTCATTGCTACTGGACATGCGATCAAGGATCTCTGCGCTTTCACGCCGATGTTGCGCACAAATATGTTCAATGATCGCCTCTTTTGAGGAGAAATAACGATAAAGCGCGCCAGGGCTCATGCCAGCCTCGGAACAAATGTCATTCATGGAGGCTCCGCGAAAGCCGGAGCGGATGAAACAGGTGGTTGCAGCGGCAAGGATGCGCTCTTCCTGCGCCTCGCGATTGCGCGCCCGCTTGCCGAACAGCTTGGTGACAAAACAGCATGATCCTTCCGTATCATCACTTGATGCGGCGGGTGTCTGCCTTGGCATTGCTTGATCGGTCATCAGTCACCAAATAAAAAAGAGAGAACGTTCTCTCTCATTTATATCAGCTGCACAATATCGTCAATATGAGAATGATCATTCTTGTTTTACTGCTGACAAAAAAACCGTACTGCATGGGAATAAACCCGCGATAGGCTACGTATATCGGTCATGAGCAATGAGAAAACCCGCTTCGACGTGATTGGCCAGCTTGGATCGCTGCGCCGTTATGCGCGCTCGCTGGCTCGTAATGAGCAGGATGCCGAGGATCTCGTGCATGATGCGCTGGTGCGGGCCTATGAAAAGCAGGCGAGTTTTCGTCCGAACGGTAATTTGCGGACATGGCTGTTGTCCGTGTTGCACAACACGTTCATTGATGGTTTCCGCTCGCGCCAGGCTGATGCGCGCAGAATAGCCCAGACAGCAGAGACGGCGGAAACCGTCCAGCAGCCATCGCAGGAACATGCGGTGCGGCTGGAACAGATACGCCAGATGTTTGAAACCTTGCCCGAAGAGCAGCGAAGCGCGCTGCATCTGGTGGCTATTGAGGGGCTTTCCTATGAGGAAGCTGCCGGAATTCTGGACATACCTATCGGCACATTGATGTCGAGGGTCAGCCGGGCACGGGCTTTCATGCGCGCCAGCGAAGGCGAAGAGCCTTCTTCCCGCGCTGCCCAACTGCGAATTGTCGGAGGTCGTGATGATTAAGACAAGAGACCCTATCGTGCAGGCCGATTTTGATGCCTATGTGGACGATCAGCTGGATGGTGCACGCCGTATCGAGGTGGCTGGATATCTTTCCGAGCATCCCGAGGATGCTGCCCGCGTCATGGCAGATCTGCGGTGCCGTGATGAATTGCGTCTCGCGCTCTCAGCGCCCGCTTCGGTTTCCGGCCTTGCTTCTGCACAGGCTGCCGAGCGGCTTCAGCGCAGCCTTGGACGCAGGCAGATTTTCAATCGGCTGCAACGCGTTGCGGCGGTGGCATTGCTTGTTGGCCTCGGTTGGATGGCCCATGCCGGTTTTGGTCCGTTGATTGTCTCGGAGGTTGTCGCTTCACAGCCGGCTCCTGCCTATGTCCAGGATGCGGTGATGGCGCATCGCACGTCGCTGGTACGCGCTGCAATGACATCGCAGCCCGGCACCCGAAATTATGACCCGGCTGAAATACGTGCCGCCACGGCAATCATTATGCCAAAGCTTCCAACCGAATGGAAAGTGAAGGACGTGCAATTGTTCCCGTCCACATTCGGACCAAGCATTGAACTTGAGATCGGATCGTCTGTCACGGGTGCCTTGTCCCTTTTTGCGGTTCGCCCCGGTTCATTTGATGTCGTTAAACCACGCATTGTCGAGATTGAAGACATGAAAGCAGCCTATTTCCAGATCGGCGACGTCGCCTATGCGCTCGTTGCCGATGGTGGTTCCGATGAGCTGGGCAAAGCCGCTACTCAACTTGCCAACACACTTTACTGATCAACAACAGAAGGAACGTTCTGATGAATACACCACTTCGTTATGGCATCGACCGGGCAGGCGGCCAGTCAGCCGCTGCGTTCGACGAGGGCCTGCGCCAGCATATGCTGCGCATCTACAACTATATGGGCCTTGGCCTTGTTCTCACCGGTGTTGTCGCTTTCGTCGTCGCTTCAACGCCAGCACTTTATGTACCAATCTTCTCGACACCGCTTAAATGGGTGGTGATGCTGGCGCCGCTGGCTTTCGTGATGTTCTTCTCGTTCAAGATGCAGACAATGTCGGCAGCTTCCGCTCAAATGCTGTTCTGGGCGTTCTGCGCCGTCATGGGCCTGTCCATGGCTTCCATCTTCCTGGTCTTTACCGGCAACAGCATTGCGCGCACATTCTTCATTGCCGCAACAATGTTCGGTGCAACCAGTCTTTACGGTTACACCACCAAGCGTGACCTTTCGCAGTTCGGCTCGTTCCTGATCATGGGTCTGATCGGTGTTGTCGTTGCCAGCGTGGTAAACATCTTCCTTGGTTCGACAATGATCCAGTTTGTGGTGTCAGTTGCCGGCATTCTCGTCTTCGTCGGTTTGACCGCCTGGGATACACAGACGATCAAGGAACAGTATGGCGAGAATATTGATTCAGAGACACAGCAGAAAATGGCCGTATTCGGTGCGTTCTCGCTCTATCTCAACTTCATCAATATTTTTCAGCTTCTGCTGAACTTTACAGGCGAGCGCGAATAGCAACGCCTGAAGAGTTGACGAAAGGGCCGGAGAAATCCGGCCTTTTTTGTTGGTTATTATTCGCCGCGGGGGCCGAAAATGGCTGCGCTTGCCCAAGTCTGCTCAATACGATCAAGCGTTTTGAAAGTGATTTCGAGGTTACGAATATTGTCGGGGCTGTCGGCAACGATTTTATGGCAGTTGGCGGCGATGGCCGTCATGTCGGCGCAAAGCTCCTTGCCCTTTTCCGAAAGCTTGATTCGCGCTGCGCGGCGATCACGCTGCAGGGCGTTACGCTCAATATAACCGGACTCACCCAGCTGCTTGAGGTAGTAGGAAAGATTGGTGCCCGCATAGGGACCGCGTTCCATCAACTGCGTGACAGAAATTTCGTCATCGCCAATTGCCAGAAGCAGCATCAGATGAGCGTGGCCGATTTCTTCAACGCCGCGACGGGTCATTTCCGATTGCATAAAGGCTGCAAATCGTCTGTTCACCCGCTCCAGCGTGCGAGCAAGTTCAAAATGTGTGATGTTCGGTGCCGGAATATTGGCGGGCTTGCGGCCACCAAATGGCTTCGACACGTCATCCGGTGCCGCTTCGTTATCAATCATATGTTGCAGATAATTCGGTACCATCGAAGTCTCCGTAACGGTGCCCACCGCCAGTTTACGAGAAAACTTACCAGCGCTTAATGGTGCGCCGCACATCAAAGCAATTAACAAGACAATCAATCAGAAGCCATCGGTATATAAGCATAAAGTATTAGAGAAAAGCATTCATTTACGATCGTGCCGCTTTTTTTCACGATGGCTTCCCTTGGCGCAGATTGGGACAAAAAGTGCCAAGCAGCGCCATATTCCGTTATTATGCCGACATATATTAAATAATATGCACAATGCGTAAGCTTATATCTGATGATGGCTAAATATTAGGCGGTTATTCTTGCTGGCGCCTGCGAAGCAACAATTGACCCTGCAGGGCAAAGGTTTCACGCGTTCATTCGAGGCCTGTAAAAGTGCACAAGAAAACTGTAGCAGACGTGGCGACACGGATAGCCGGTTGGCAGAGGTATTACGGAAATCCTAATATTCTCGACGAAATGAACAAGGGCGTTGCCGATGTGCCCGCCGGCAACTCGGCTCGATAGCAATTGCTGACGTAAACGCCCTGTTCAGTTCAATCCTCTGGCCGAGTACCGGGGCCACATCTCCGCAGGGAAGAGGCTGCGGAGGATGACTCGCCGCAACAATTGTTGAAAACCGGCGAATCGCATGGCAAAAAACTATTAACTTTTCCTGTCTATATCAGGAACAATGTTACGAAAATTGTCTCTGAAAATGGCAGTAATCGCCGTCATTCTGGCTCTGGGCGGGTGCGCATCTGCGCCCAGCCGGATTAATAATGTCTGCGCTGTTTTTGAGCAACGCGATGGTTGGTTTGATAATTGGTATGTTGCTGCCAAACAGACCGAACGCGAATATGGCGTACCAGTGCCAATTCTCATGGCGACCATCCGCAAGGAATCCGGGTTTAGCCCCCGTGTAAAGCCGCCGCGTACCAAGCTGCTTGGCTTCATTCCGTGGAAGCGGCCATCCTCCGCCTATGGCTTTTCGCAAGCGCTGGATGGAACGTGGAAACAATATCAGCGCGAAACCGGGCGCTATGGCGCAAGCCGCAGCAAGTTTGCCGATGCGGTCCATTTCGTTGGCTGGTATCACTCCAAGAGCAACAAGACGAACGGCATCGAGTTGAATGATGCCTATCATCTCTATCTGGCCTATTATTTCGGTCACGGCGCTTTTTCACGCGGTGAGTGGAAAAGCAATGCCAGTATGCAGCAGGTCGCCCGCGCCACCACCAAGATGGCCGAGGATTACGCCGCGCAAATGCGAAACTGCAATCAATAACTCTGTTGGACTGTCATTGTCGGCGCGAATTCTGCTCGAATTTCAGTTTGCCGCAACAGTATCTTGCGTGGTTCGACGAGGCTCACCATGAGGAAAGTTGGCGATTGCAGGGAGTCAGGATTTGCAACGCTGGCAACTGTCATTGCAGCACTTTAACCTTCCTCATGGTGAGCCTCGTCGAACCCTGCATAACGCTGTTGCCACGCCCTTCAGGCGAGAGCCTCATCCATGGAATCAAGGATTGCTGTCCAGCCTTTGTTATGGCCATCGCGCGATTCTTCATTGCGGAATTTCACATGCCGCAGGGTAACATCCGTCTTGCCCTGACCCGCTTCTACAAAATCAATCGTGACCACGCTGTCATCGAGTGAGTGCGGAGAACCCCATGTGAAAGAGAGCCGCGAATGCGGATCGATTTCAAGATAAGTCCCATAATGCGGGATTTCCCGTTCGCTCGTCACCATGATGATCTCGAAGCGGCCGCCTTTGGTCGGGTCATTCTTCACCTTGGAGTCCGCGATGCAACCTGGCGGACGCATAAATTTTGCCATGGCGTTTGGACTGATCCAGGCATTGAAAACCTTCTCGCGTGGTGCGGCGATTGTGCGGTGGATCGTCAGTTCTAGCTCACTCATTTTCGTCATCCTCCAAAAGCATGTTCTCAAGCGCTGTCAGGCGCAATTCCCAAATCGACTTCAACTGACCGAACCAATCTTCGGTAAGTCTGAGCGGGGCAAGCTCGGCAGCGATAAAGTGTTCGCGGCCCGAAGTCTGCCGGGTGACAAGTCCTGCTTCCTCCAGCACCTTGATGTGTTTGGAAACGGAATTCAGGGACATGTCGAAATGGGCAGCAAGCGAGGTCACCCTCAACGCACCCTCCTGAACAAGGAGCGTCAAAATCTGTCGCCGTGTCGTATCGCCAGCGGCCTTCAGAATTCGTGACAGGGCATCGTCGTCCATTTCATTCATCCATATGGTTGAATATCGCATCTGCGCATATTAGTCAACCATATGGGTGAATATTATTTCCCGTGCAATCTGAATGTCCGGTTTCGCACAGAAAAACCGGAAACAATGTCCCGTTGATTCTGCTGCCTATGGGCGAGGGCTCTACATTTGCAGCAGGACGTTGAACCCGCCATAGATCATGCGCTTTCCGTCAAATGGCATTTGGTCCATCTGCTTTGATAGTCGCGGGTCGTCCATGACCAGCTTGTTTATCTTGTCGCGTTGCTCACGGGATTCGTAGGTGATCCACGAAAAAATCACGATCTCGTCGTCCTTTGCCTGTACGGAGCGGGGAAACGACGTCAGTTCGCCATAGGGCACATCATCGCCCGTGCATTCAACATAGCTTAGCGCGCCATGCTCCATCCAAACCTCGCCTCCCAGTTGGGCAAGCGCCCTAAAAGCGTCGATCTTGTCCTTCGGAACTGCAAGTATAAAGCCATCAACATAGGTCATTTTGATTTCCTCTCATGGTTCACTCCCAAAGGAACGTTTGAGGAAATCCAAATCCTACATCGCTGTTAAGTTTTTGCCGGCGAGGTTTGAGCAATATGTGCCCGAACGTGTCGTGGGTTGAGCAGAAATATCGGAATAACTGTGCCAACATGTTGGGCGGGCGATCGTTACGAGCTATATCATCTTTATTTGCCGCTTCATCCAACATGGGTTCGCTCAGGAATGACAAAACTGCTTGCCAGCGTACAGAATCTGCCTGAGGCGGAAATCGTCTTCGAAAATGGTGCGGACATTATTGATGTCGGCGGTCCGGCCATAGCCATGTCAGGCTCGGTCGAATCCGGGCCTTTGCCGGAAATCATCAATTTCGTGGCTGGCCGCAGGCCCGTTTGTACCGATGCCAGCCATTTGCCGATGCAGGCGGATGTGATGCGCCGCAAGGTTGGAGAGTTTGTCGCTGCGGGTGTGGAATATATACGGGTGGGCTTGCGTCCGGGCGAGAACCTGCTGGCAGTGATCGAGGCGATCAAGCCGTTCACCTCCAAAGTGAAGCTTGTCGCCGTCATGTTTGCTGAAGAACAGAGCCGATATCCCAAATCATTTTTAGATGACCTGGTTGCGGCCGGTTTTCACGCCGCCATGATTGACACGGAAAACACGCTTGACGAACGCTTGCTCAACCATTTGTCGCCTGACCAGATCGGTCAGTTCTTCAAGCTCGTTCAGTCGAAAGGCTTGCTGGCGGGTGCCGCCGGTTCGCTCGAAGCGCCCGATATTCCACGACTGCTTTCCTACAGGCCGGATATGCTTGGTTTTTGCGCCGCATTGCGCACTGACCTTTATTGGGCGGCGCCAATGGATGGTCCTGCGGCAGCAAAGATAAGAGGGCTGATTCCGAAAGGCGCAGTGCGGACCGTTGCACCATTGGCGGACGGCAGCGAACCTGGGTTGGGTACGGACAAGATTTTCGTGCGCGATTTTGTTTTGCCGGTCGAGATCGGTGCCTATAGTTTCGAGCATGGCAAGACCCAGAAGATGCGCTTCGATGTTACTGCCGAAGTTGTTCGCGTTGCCCGCAATGCAGAACAATTGCGTCATGTTGTTTCCTATGATCTCATCATGGACGGCATAAGAGCCATTATCGCCCGGGGCCATGTCGAGCTGTCTGAAACATTGGCCGAGCAGATTGCGGCTTTCATTCTGGAAAATCCGCGTGTGCTGAAAGTTGTGGTCAGGGCCGAGAAGCTGGAATTGGGGCCGGGCGGCGTCGGAGTTGAGATTGAGCGCCGCCGCGGTGAGACCGAAGGCTGGGGCGCTTTTCACTAGGTTTGTCTGGCCATGCGGTTTTTGGTGCGTGGTTCGTCCTTTGACACGCTCAGGAGCTCACCATGAGGGAGGTTGTTATTTGCGGAAACCTTCCTGCAATACTGCGATGAATTGCAATCAATCCACATTACTCATGGTGAGCTTTGTCGAACCACGCACTATTGGTTCCCGGGCATCAGCGATAAGGATTTCGTGCTCGGCGCAATGATCGAGAAGGTTGTGCAGTGGCAGCCCGGCAAAGAAGGGGGCCCGCTAGAGGGAACGCCGCAGGATGACCCGCGTTATGCCTACGTAAAATATGATGTCTGAAAGGCAAGATAGAAGACCTGTCATTCCACCAGCCGAGATTGAAATTAGCTGCGCGACAGAACACAAAATTCCCGGGTCGAAACTAAAGAAACGATCGTTCAATTAATTTCGACCGGATTTCCAGAAATCGGCAATATTTGGAGGCTAAAAACAGGCCTTATAAACACGCTGCGCTGAAAATCGCACAACCTCGCTGCACATTTGCGGAAAACTTCCCGAAGAATCGCCAAATTTTCCCGAAAAAATCCAACTTTTAAGTGCATTTTAGTTGTCTAAAGTTGTGCGAAGCGCATGTTTCGTTGCGATAAATGCCGTCCGTGACTGGCATTGCCGGAATTATTGCCTGTAAGATGTGAGCCCGAAACAACCTTGCCCGAACAAGAAAGTTGATGCGGTGACAGACCGAAAATCGCCCTTGGCGCCGTTCAAAAACGACACGTTCCGTAACATCTGGATTGCAAGTCTATCCTCGAATTTTGGATCTTTGATCCAGTCCGTTGGTGCAGCTTGGATGATGACGACCATTTCCAGTTCTGTGGGCATGGTGGCCTTGGTTCAGGCCTCGACCGCATTGCCTATCATGTTGTTTTCATTGGTGTCTGGCGCGCTCGCGGATAATTTCAATCGCCGCCGGGTGATGCTTGTGGCGCAAAGTTTTATGTTGGCTGTGTCCGTTTCTTTGTCGGCATTTGCCTATTTCGGGCTCATTACGCCTTGGTTGCTTCTCACCTTTACCTTCCTGCTGGGATGCGGGACGGCATTGAACAACCCGTCATGGCAAGCCTCTGTGGGCGACATGGTTCCGCGCGATGACCTTCCGGGCGCTGTGGCGCTCAACAGTATGGGCTTTAATATAACGCGCAGTGTCGGCCCAGCTATTGGTGGCGCTATTGTTGCTTTCGCGGGAGCCGCAGCTGCATTTGCAGTCAATACTCTCAGTTATTTGCCCTTGATACTTGCCTTGTTTCGCTGGCAGCCAAAATATGATGCTAATCCTTTGCCGAGAGAAACTCTCGGGCGAGCCATTTCTGCAGGTTTGCGTTATGTTGCGATGTCTCCGAACATTGCAAAAGTCATATTCCGCAGTTTTGTTTTTGGGCTTTCTGCCAGTGCTGTTCTCGCTTTGCTGCCATTGGTTGCACGCGATCTGGTGAAAGGTGGCCCGCTGGTTTACGGCATCCTGCTTGGCGCCTTTGGCATAGGGGCCATTGGCGGAGCGCTTTTAAGTGCCCGCCTGCGTGAGTTCATGTCAAGTGAAGCCATTGTAAAATCAGCGTTTATCGGGTTCGCGCTTAGTGCTGTCGTAACTGCTGTCAGCACCAATACCTGGCTGACCAGTGCTGCGCTTCTTGTATCCGGCGCGTGTTGGGTGCTGGCCCTGTCGCTGTTCAACGTCACCGTACAGCTATCGACACCACGCTGGGTTGTGGGCAGGGCGCTGTCGCTCTACCAAACGACAACTTTTGGTGGCATAGCCGGAGGAAGCTGGATATGGGGTCAGGCCGCTGCAGAACATGGTGCGGAAATGGCGTTGCTTGCATCGAGCGTGGTAATGCTTATAGGCGGCGCGATTGGTCTTCGTTATGCTTTGCCGGAATTCAAAACACTCAATCTAGATCCGCTCAATCATTTCAGTGAACCATTGCTGGCGCTTGATCTTAAACCGCGCAGCGGGCCCATTGTTATCATGATTGATTATGTCATCAAGGAAGAGGACGCGAACGAATTTCTTCAGGTAATGGCGGCGCGGCGGCGCATCCGAATTCGCGATGGTGCAGGCCATTGGGCCCTGATGCGCGATCTGGAGAACCCGGAGATTTGGACGGAAAGCTACCATACGCCGACCTGGGTGGAATATGTGCGCCATAATCAACGCCGCACAAAGGCCGATGCCATTGTCGGAACGCGGATCAGAGCCCTTCACAAGGGCGATACTGAGCCGCGTGTCCACCGCATGATCGAGCGGCAGACGACGCTGCCTCACGATATTGCCGCTCATAAAATGCCCATAGATATGTCTTGATTATCAAGGCTTTAAGTCTATTGCTGCTCGAAAGCTTCCATCCATATAAAATGGAACGGAAGCATGCACATGAGCGATTTTCCAGATGCCGCCCTGTTTGATTAGACCCAGCGTCTGCCGAAACCACAGGTCGGCCTTATCACCCGTGGTTTTCGTGCCGGTCATTCTGACCAGACAGCGCGCAAAAGCAACGTCGTCGCTTGCCGTAATATCCAACTCCCGCGACTCATTTCCGATAGGCCCGGTCCAGCTATCGAACCAGCTTTGAATGCCTTCGGCATCCTTGCCACGATACTGTAATGGTGGGGCAAGACTGAACTCGACAATGTCTTCCGTCAGATAAGAAAGCGTGCTCTGCGCATTCTTGTTGGAAATTGCATCCGACCAGTTCTTGAGGGTGTCCTCAATGGCGGTATTTTGATTAATACTTGTCACTTTTACTTCCTTCCAGTGTTAATTGCGGAGTGTGAAGCGAGTTTCAAAGTTTTGCGACGAGCGCCTCAAGTTGATCGGTGCATTGACCCCAACCTTCATGAAATCCCATCTTCTCATGTGCTTCGCGATCAGCCACGGACCAGTGACGGACAAGCGCCGTGTATTTCGTTTTGCCTTCCTGCTCCTCGAAAGTAAGAATCAGTGTCATGAAAGGTTTTTCTGATGGAACCCAAGCACTGGTGAAAGCATCAGTGACCACAATCCGCTCATTCTCAATGACTTCAAGATACACACCTCGATTAGGGAATTCATTCCCGTCCGGTCCGCGCATGGTGATGAAGTTGGATCCGCCAACGCGCACATCCAGTTCCGCATGCGGTGTTGTATAGGGCAGGGGCGCGAACCATTGTTTCAATAATTCCGCATTGGTCCAGGCTTTAAAAACCTTTTCCCTGGGGGCGTTGATGAGGCGTGTCAGAACCAGATCACGATCTGTATTTGCCATTGTATCCATTGCAGCTCTCCTTGTTTCGATGGTCTGAACTAAGGACGAACGGCATGCGTGAAATCCGACATTTACCGCGAAAAAAATTGCCGTTTATTTTTTTGAGAGACTATCAAGGTGGGTGCGGATATGGGCTGCTTCAGCGGCAGTATTGGCAAGAGCGATTGCGCGGTTGAATGCTTCGCGCGCTTCTCCATTCCGGCCGATTTTCATCAGCAATCCGCCCTTGACCCCGAAATAGTGAAAATAACCTGAGAGCCGCTCTTCCAATGGTTCGATGAGCGTCAGTGCCGCTGCGGGCCCGCGCACTTTAGCGACGGCAACTGCGCGGTTAAGCGTGATCACAGGTGAGGGCATCATGCGCTCCAGCGCGCGATAAAGCACGTCAATTTCGTTCCAATCAGTCTCTTCTGCGGTGGGCGCGCGCGCATGCAGCGCTGCTATTGCCGACTGAATTTGGTAGGGACCAGGCTGCCTGTGCCGCATCGCTTTATCGATCAGGGCCAGGCCCTCATTGATTATTTCACGGTTCCAGAGTTTGCGGTCCTGTTCCTCCAAAAGAATGACTTCGCCATTTGCATCGAAACGTGCAGCCGATCGCGCATTCTGTAATAACAATAATGCCGCCAGGCCCATTATTTCGGGTTCGGTCGGATACATGCGCAATAGAAGCCTGACCAGACGGATTGCTTCGTCGCACAGCGGAATTCGGGCTTTTTGTTCGCTGGCGGCAGCGGAATATCCTTCGTTGAAAATCAGATAGATCATTGCCGCGACCGCCGCTAGCCGCTCAGCACGTTCGATGGGATCGGGCGTTTCAAACGGAATTTCGCCTGCGCCAATCCGGCTTTTTGCACGTGTTATGCGCTGTTCCATGGCGCTTTCGCCGACCAGAAAGGCTTTGGCAATTTGTTTTACCGAAAGGCCCGAAACGATTCTCAACGCCAATGGAATTTGTTGCGTTGCCGGAAGGTCAGGATGGCAGCAGATGAACAAAAGACGAAGGATATCATCACGATAATCCGCTCCGTCGATGTTCTCTGCAATCGTCGTTTCATTATCCTCCAGATCAGACAGCACTTCTTCAGGCGGCAATGGCTGCTGCTTTGCCTGACGGCGAACCACGTCAATTGCGCTGTTGCGCCCGACGAAAATCAGCCAGGCCGTTGGATCGCGTGGCGGACCGTTCTTGGTCCAGTTTTTCAGCGCTTTGACGCAGGCCTCCTGAAACGCTTCTTCCGCTACATCAAGATTGCGAAAGTAACGCAGCAGCGCGCCTACAGCCTGCGGGCGGGCCGCTATAAGTGCCGCATCGATCCAACGTGCATCTGTCATGGTTTGGTTTGTCCGGGTCTGAATATTGAAATAGGCCGAATTTCGTAGGATCCCGTTCCGGGATTAGCGATCGAAAGTTCCTTGGCAATATCAAGTGCTTCGTCCAAAGAGGCGCAATCGACGACATAGAAGCCGAGGAACTGTTCCTTGGTTTCGGCAAAGGGACCATCAATAATGACGGGATCATTGCCGCTCTTGCGTAAGGTTGTTGCAGCTGTCGTCGGCAGCAGCCGTGCTACCGGACCGAGCTTTCCTTCCTTGGTCAGTCGTTCCTGAACAATTGCGAGCCGCGCCATGACAGCATCGTCCTCGTCTTTGGACCAGGCGCCAACGATGTCTTCGGAATTGTAGCAAAGAATGGCGTAGAGCATTTTATTTCCTCTTCTTCATAGGATGACGAACCAGTATGACTTATGCCGACAACGGGTCAAAAAATTTATTGCGATTCGTATCTGAAAGGTATCATCGTGCGAAAAACAGGTTGGTCACCGGAACAATATCTGAAGTTCGAGGACGAGCGCACGCGCCCAGCCAACGATCTTTTATCGGCGGTGCCGACGGCGGAAGTAGAATTTGCAGTAGATCTCGGCTGCGGCCCGGGAAATTCTACAGAACTCTTGCTCAAACGCTATATCTCAGCAGAGATTCTGGGAATAGACTCATCTGCACAGATGATTGCGCAGGCTCGTGAAAGAGTGCCGAATTGCAGGTTTGAACAGGGGAATCTCGATACTTGGCGTCCGGAAAAGAAAGCTGACCTCCTTTACGCCAATGCTTCAATGCAATGGCTGTCTGGGCACGACACATTGTTTCCGCAACTCACGCAGTTTCTCAATATTAATGGTTCCTTGGCAGTGCAGATGCCGGACAATCTGGAGCAGCCGACCCATATTGCCATGCGGGAGGTTGCAGCCGACAAACGTTGGGCCGAAAAGCTTTCCGGAGCCAATGCAGCCAGAAGCAGTTTAGGCGATGCTTCATTTTACTATGATTTACTTAAACCTCACGCTCGGCGTGTGGATATCTGGCGCACCATCTACCATCATCCGCTAAAAGGGCTCGAGGGTATTGTTCAGTGGTTTCTGGGCTCCGCGTTAAGGCCGTATCTTGCTGCGTTGAGCGAAGAACAGAAGCCGCAATTTATTGAAAAATATCAGGAATTACTCGCTCAATCATATAAGCCAATGGACAATGGCATTGTGCTCTTGCCATTTCCGCGTCTGTTCATCATAGCAACAATCTGAATATTGGCATTTAGCTTAGGGGACCATCATGTTCGAAAAGCTTTTCAAGCTTAGCGACCACCAGACATCCGTAAGGACGGAGGTTTTGGCGGGCCTGACAACATTCCTGACCATGTCGTACATTATATTTGTCAATCCAGACATCTTGTCTTCGACTGGTATGGACCGCAATGCTGTCTTTGTTGCGACATGTCTCGCAGCGGCGCTGGGTTCGGCCATCATGGCCCTTGTCGCCAATTGGCCAATCGGCATGGCCCCCGGCATGGGATTGAACGCGTTCTTTGCCTTTACAGTGGTTGCGGCACTTGGTTTTACCTGGCAGCAAGCGCTCGGCGCAGTCTTCATTTCAGGCTGTATATTCCTGTTGCTTACGGTAACAGGCATCCGAAGCTGGCTTGTTTCAGGCATCCCAAAATCCATTCGCAGCGCTATCGCCGCCGGTATTGGTCTCTTCCTTGCGCTGATCGCATTGAAGACGTCGGGCATTGTCGTGGACAATCCCGCGACGCTGGTTGGGCTTGGAAATCTTGGCGATACCGGCGTTCTGCTTGCTATATTGGGTTTCTTTGTCATTGCAGCTCTCGATGCACTCAAGATTCGCGGCGCGATTCTCATTGGAATACTTGTTGTGACTGTGCTGTCGATGGTTCTTGGTGTCAGCGAGTTCAAAGGCGTCTTTTCAATGCCTCCAAGCTTGGCCCCAACATTCTTTCAGCTCGATATAGCGGGAGCGTTGCATACCGGTTTTCTGCAAGTCATTTTGGTGTTTGTACTGGTTGAGGTATTTGATGCCACCGGCACCCTCATCGGTGTCAGCAAACGTGCGGGCCTTATCGAGGAAGGTAAGCCCAATCGCTTGGGCCGTGCGCTTTTTGCCGACAGCACCGCCATTGTAGCCGGGTCGGTTCTAGGAACCAGCAGCACCACGGCCTATGTTGAAAGTGCATCGGGAGTGCAGGCAGGCGGACGCACTGGTTTGACGGCTCTGGTTGTTGCGCTGTTGTTTCTTGCAGCTTTGTTCATAGCGCCATTGGCTGCGTCGGTTCCCAGCTATGCGACCGCGCCTGCATTGCTTTATGTCGCGGGTCTGATGATGCATGAACTGGTGGAAATCGAATGGGATAACATTACGGAGGCCACGCCAGCTGCATTGACTGCATTGGTAATGCCGTTCACTTATTCAATTGCAAACGGTCTTGCCTTCGGGTTCATCAGCTATGTAATTTTGAAGGCGGTAACCGGAAAATTCAGAGATATTCATTTGGCAACATTGCTTGTGGCGGCTTTATTCGTGATCCGGTTTGCATTTTTTCCGCATTAATTGACCGGAGAACAGCGCGAATGTGCTCTATTCGCGCTGTTCTCGCTCCATAGGAGGAGGGGACCTGCGGAATAGCAATATTGCCGATTGTGAATGATATTATAATATTATAAATAGGTATCAGGGAGAGAGGGAGGCAGAGGCTGCACGGTTCAGAAACCGTTGCGTGGCATGTTTTGCAATCTCCTGTGTAAAGTCACCCCATGAATTTACAGGCAAGCACTTGGCAGGCAGGGAACTCACCGATTACGACTTTCGCACGACGGGCCAGTCGCGAACGCATCATGGTCATGTTATGCGTGATCTTGGTCTGAAGATCATCAGCGGCGCCTATCCTGAAAAAAGCATACTTCCAGGAGATACCGAACTTCTGCAACGTTTTGGAGTATCGCGAACCGTTTTGCGCGAAGCGCTGAAAACGCTGGCGGCGAAAGGTCTGATCCAACCGAAAGCCAAGATCGGCACAAGGGTCTTGGAACGATCGCATTGGAACCTGTTCGATCCTGATATATTGGTTTGGCATTTCGAAGCCGGCGCAACAGCCGATTTTCTGGCGAGTATTGTCGAGATGCGTCTGGCATTGGAGCCTGAGGCGGCGGGTCTTGCAGCATTGCGACGTACGGACAAACAATTGGAAACATTGTTTCGCTGGGTCGAGCGGATGGGAGAGGCAAAAGAGTCCGCAACGGACTTTGTCTACAGCGATTTGCAGTTCCATATTGCCGTTGCAGAGGCTTCCGGGAATCCCTTCATGCGCTCTATCAGTGCACTGATAGAGGTAGCTCTGGTGACGACATTTACCATCAGCTCGCCGATTCCTAATTCAGAAAGTCATATCCGTTCAGTAGCCCGCCATGCAGCAATTGCTGCGGCAATTCGTGACGGAGATGTGGAGGCTGCCAAGGCTGCGATGCGCGTTGTCATTGCCGAAGGCGCCGAGCGTGTCCTGGTCGCAGGGCGCGCATCGTCATAGAACTCGCACTATAACCAGCCGGTATTATCACATGTCGAGGCTGTTCTTCCGTCAATACCGATAACGGAAGAACACGCTTTGGTCATATAGAAGATACTTAAAGTGCTGTGATCTTCACTTTGGAAGGCTTTTCCACCTTGAGCGGGTTGCGCAAGGGAAGGCCGAAAGCTGGTGCCTCGATTTCGAATACGTCGCCATTCTCGGGCTTTATACCATCCGCAAATGACAATGTTGCTGTTCCGAACATGTGAATATGAATGTCACCTGGCTGGCGGAAAACCGAATATTTGAAGTGATGATATTCCAGATTTTCAATCGTATGGGACATGTTATCTTCGCCGGAAAGAAATGGCTTTTCCCATATGGTCTTGTTTTTTCGCGTAATGCGGGATGTGCCGCGAATATCTGCTGGCAAATCGCCAAGGATCAATTCTGGGCCGACTGAGCAGGGGCGAAGCTTGGAATGAGCAAGATAAAGATAGTTTACGCGCTCCATGACATGATCGGAGAATTCGTTGGCCAGCGCGAAGCCCAGCCGGAAAGGTGATCCATCCGGGCCTATCACGTAAATGCCAGCGATTTCCGGTTCTTCCCCTGCATCATCGGCAAAAGCTGGAGAAAGCAGGGCTTGGCCTGGGCCAGTCAGCATTGATCCGTTGCCTTTGTAGAACCATTCCGGTTGAACTCCGGTCTTTCCCTTTTTGGGTTTGCCGTCTTCAAGACCCATACGGAACATTTTCATAGAATCGGTGAGTGTTTCTTCTTTGGCATCGCCAATCTTGCGGTGCATGGCATCGCGAGTTGCAGCAGATCCAAGATGTGTCAGCCCGGTTCCTGTCAGATGGATATGAGCTGGATCATGGGTATCGATGGGCGGCAGCAGTCTGCCTTCACTATAGGCAGCAGCGATATCGACGGTCTTTCCAAGTCCGCGAATTTCAATAATTGCAGCAATACCAGTTCCAGCTTCGATTGCCGCATGGGCCAGTTCCAATACAGAACGGGTCCGTTTTACCAGACGAAACTCTTCGCCGATACGTGCAGCAACCTGACGCTTGCCCTTGGTATTGAGTAGTTGAACCAGATTCACAATTTCCTCCCGATGTTCATTTGCAAATATTTATATAAGGGGATCGACGGATATGTCTTCCAAAAAATATTATAATAAGATTATATGGCATTAAGCCAGCTTTGGGTAGCCTGATGCGCAACTGAAAATGTTTGTGCAGCGGAATTTCACAATCGTGAAAGAAGGCCTATTCCAAAAGTCATACTTTTCAGATAAATGTGCAGACGGGCCCTGCCTTGGGAGGACTGGTTCAATCTTGGCAAAGCTGGCTGCGGTCAACAAAAGCGCGTAATTTGATTGGAAATTGGGAGGATAGACGTGAAAATACTTAATTTGGTTGCTGCGGGACTGATCGCGCTGGGCGCGATGAGCACGCAAACTTTTGCACAAGACAAAGGCACCGTTGGCATTTCCATGCCTACTAAAGCCTCCGCCCGCTGGATTGCTGACGGCGATAACATGGTCAAGGCGTTGAAAGAACGTGGCTATGGTACCGATCTGCAATATGCGGAAGATGACATTCCCAACCAGCTGGCCCAGATCGAGAACATGGTCACCAAGGGCGTCAAGGTTCTTGTGATTGGTGCCATCGACGGCACCACGCTTTCCAATGTGTTGCAGCAGGCACATGATGCCGGCATCAAGGTTATCGCCTATGATCGCCTCATCCGTGATTCCGGTAATGTTGACTATTATACAACATTCGACAACTTCCAGGTTGGCGTTCTACAGGCGAGTTCGCTGGTCAAGGCGCTTGGACTTCCTGATGCGAAGGGCCCGTTCAACATCGAGCTATTCGGCGGCTCACCAGACGACAATAACGCCTTTTTCTTCTATGATGGCGCAATGTCGGTGCTTCAGCCTTTGATCGATAGCGGCAAACTTGTTGTTCAGTCCGGCCAGACAGGCATGGATAAGGTCGGAACACTGCGCTGGGACGGAGCTGTTGCTCAAGCCCGCATGGATAATCTCCTTTCAGCCTACTACACAGACAAGAAGGTGGACGCAGTGCTGTCGCCATATGATGGTCTGTCCATTGGCATCCTCTCGTCGCTACGTGGCGTAGGCTATGGCACGAAAGATCAGCCATTCCCGTTCGTTTCCGGACAGGATGCTGAAGTGCCTTCCGTCAAATCCATTATCGCAGGCGAGCAGTATTCAACGGTCTACAAGGATACACGCGAACTGGCCAAGGTTACGGCCAACCTTATCGACAAGGTGCTGAAAGGCGAAGAGCCGGAAATCAACGACACAAAGACCTATAATAATGGTGTGAAAGTTGTTCCAGCCTATCTTCTCAAGCCTGTTGAAGTCGACAAGACCAACTGGAAAGAGATTCTGATTGGTGGTGGCTACTACACCGAAGATCAGCTGAAATAAGCTGACAGATCGCATGAACCCTGCATCTTGCGATGCAGGGTTCTTTTCCTATTGCAGTGACGTCGATGAGGATCTCGATGGATACAATCCTCGAAATGCGCAATATCACCAAGACCTTTCCTGGTGTCAAAGCGCTGAATAATGTCAATCTTAATGTTCGCAAAGGTGAAATTCACGCTCTGGTGGGCGAGAACGGAGCCGGAAAGTCAACCCTGATGAAGGTGCTAAGCGGAGTTTATCCGCATGGCAGTTATGAGGGAGAAATTTTCTACAAGGGCGAGGAGCAACGCTTCCGCGATATTAGCGACAGTGAGAAAAAAGGCATTATTATTATACATCAGGAGCTGGCTTTGGTGCCGCTGCTGTCAATTGCTGAAAACATTTTTCTCGGTAATGAACCTGCAAAGTTTGGCATTATTGATTGGCACGTAGCGGAAACCCGCACGCGCGAATTGCTTGCCAAGGTTGGTTTAAAAGAAGACCCGCTGACGCTCGTGACCAATCTGGGTGTGGGCAAGCAGCAATTGGTGGAAATTGCCAAAGCCTTATCCAAGGAAGTTGAACTTCTCATTCTTGACGAGCCCACAGCCAGTCTTAATGAAAAGGATAGCGATGCCTTGCTTGAATTGCTGCTGGAATTCAAGGCGCAGGGTATCTCGTCGATCCTGATCTCCCACAAGCTCAATGAAGTCGGTAAAGTCGCGGATCGCATTACAGTCTTGCGCGATGGTGCAACCATCGAGACGCTGGATAAGCAGGATATTTCCGAAGACAAGATCGTAACTTTGATGGTCGGTCGCCAATTGGCAGACCGCTATCCGCAGCGTGTGCCAAATATTGGCGAAGTTGTCTTCGAGGTGAAGGACTGGGTGGTCCACCATCATCTCCATAGCGACCGCACCGTGGTCAACGGGATCGGCATGAATGTCCGCAAGGGCGAAGTCGTTGGCATCGCAGGGCTGATGGGGGCCGGACGAACTGAATTCGCCATGAGTGTCTTTGGCAAGGCCTATGGCAGCAAGATCAGCGGCGAAGTTTTCATCAAGGGCAAGAAGGCCGATGTTTCAACCATTGGACGGGCCATCGATAATGGCATTGCCTATGTCACGGAGGACCGCAAGACCTATGGCCTCAATCTGATTGATCACATCAAGCACAATACCACGATCGTTAATCTGGAAGGTGTTTCCAGTAATGGCGTTCTAGATGATATGACCGAATTGAAGGTTGCGAATGAATATCGCACCAAAACCAATATCCGTTCATCCAGCATCTATCAGAAAACCGGAAATCTTTCCGGCGGCAATCAGCAGAAGGTCGTTCTGTCGAAGTGGCTTTTTGCCAATCCGGACTTATTGATTCTGGATGAGCCAACGCGTGGCATTGATGTCGGTGCCAAATATGAAATCTATTCGATCATCAATCAGCTTGTGGCTACGGGTAAAAGCGTTTTGGTGATCTCGTCGGAAATGCCGGAACTTCTCGGCATATGCGACCGGATTTACGTTATGAATCAGGGCAAGCTCGTTGGCGAAATGGCTGCCAGCGAAGCCAGCCAAGAAAAGATCATGCGCGCCATTATCCGCGCTGAAGGGAAATAATCATGAGTATTGAAACTGCACCGGCAAAAATTCAGACCAACGGTTCGGCGACAAAAGGCAATTTGCGTGAATACGGGCTGGTTGCGGCGCTGATTCTGATCATGCTGTTCTTTCAGTTCACCACCAATGGCACGCTGTTCCGCCCGGTGAACCTCACCAATCTCGTTTTGCAGAACAGTTACATTATTATCATGGCTCTCGGCATGCTTCTGGTCATTGTTGCCGGACATATCGATCTGTCTGTCGGTTCCGTGTCGGGCTTTGTGGGCGGATTGGCTGCTGTCATGATGGTGAAATGGCAAATTCACTATGTGCCGGCAACGATACTCTGCCTCATAATGGGTGGTGTAATCGGCGCGGCACAGGGCTATTGGGTCGCCTACCACAAAATACCATCCTTTATTGTCACGCTGGCTGGCATGCTGGTTTTCAAAGGGCTGGCCCTTTGGTTGCTCGGTGGACAATCGGTTGGCCCGTTCCCGCCTCAGTTCCAGCTTTTGAGCTCTGGTTTCATTCCTGACTTCTTTGGCGTCGTTGGCTTCAACGTAACTTCCATGCTGATCGGTATCGTTCTGGTTGCCTTAATGATCTATTCAAGTGTCCGTGGCCGGGCAAAGCGCGAGAAGCATGGCTATCACGGTGAGCCCTTTGCGCTCTTTGTAGCCAAGAACCTTATCATCGGCGGTATTATTCTATTCCTTGTTTACCTGCTGTCTTCTTATAAGGGGCTGCCCAACGTTCTCGTCGTCATGTCACTGCTGATTGCGCTTTTCGTCTTCGTGACCAAACGCATGACAATTGGCCGACGTATTTACGCCATGGGCGGTAATGAAAAAGCGGCAAAGCTCTCTGGCATAAAGACCGAGCGGCTAACCTTCTTCACCTTCGTCAACATGGGTGTATTGGCCGCGCTTGCTGGATTGATTTTCGCTGCGCGATTGAACACGGCAACGCCGAAAGCCGGTCTTGGCTTTGAGCTCGACGTCATTGCGGCTGTGTTTATTGGCGGCGCATCGGCAATGGGGGGCGTCGGTCAGGTGATGGGCGCAGTTATTGGCGCCTTCATCATGGGCGTCATGAATAATGGCATGTCGATTATGGGCGTTAATATTGATTGGCAACAGGTGATCAAAGGGCTGGTGCTTCTGGCTGCAGTGGTCTTTGACGTTTACAATAAGAACAAGGCTTGAGCCGTTCAACTGACGGCTCGTTCTCTCGTCATTCAAAAACCGGGGCTGGCCATGATGGCAGCCTCGGTTTTTTTGTGAAGAAATCGTAAATCGGCGAAGGAAAAATCTA
>NZ_JCAXDZ010000039.1:0-287 GCF_059758635.1 Phyllobacterium sp. GQ127 | reverse complement strand
TCCCTGATCACGCCGGTCGTGCCCTTCGACAGATCGGCAAGCTTCTGGTCAACCTTGTTGAGCTGGCTCTTGTTAACCGCGTCCGTATCGGCAGTACCTTCGGCAACATTGCCAATCCGGCTGGTCTTATCTTTGCCATGGGAGGCGCTATAGGCACCGGCATTATTATCATAAAGCAGCGCATCTTTTTGCAACGAACCAATCTGCCCGCCCTGCGTGACGAGACTGTCACCCTGGGCTTTGACCGTACCTTCGGCTGCCGTCAACCGGATGCCCTGATCTTTGAC
>NZ_JCAXDZ010000038.1:0-298 GCF_059758635.1 Phyllobacterium sp. GQ127 | reverse complement strand
GGTGTGCCGCATGTAAAGACCTTTAGAGAAGAAAGAGAACACACGACGTTGCTGCTTGCCGATTTCAGACCTGCCATGCAGTTCGGGACGAGGCGCGCCTTCATGTCCGTCGCTGCTGCCGAAATCTTGGCGCTATCAGGCTGGCGTGCCACAGAATTCGGTGGTCGAGTCGGTTTACTTGCCGTCGGCGGGATCGAACCGCTGTTGATAAGGGCCGCTCCATCGGACCGAGGCATGCTCGCAGTGATTTCCGGTCTGCTGAAGGCGCACGCTCAATCGCTCGATCTGCGATCAGCAA
>NZ_JCAXDZ010000037.1:0-312 GCF_059758635.1 Phyllobacterium sp. GQ127 | reverse complement strand
AAATTCAGATTGTGGGAAGGCGGACCGTAGTTTGTTAGAGTAAGAAGCAATGTTGAATATGCATGCTCAATGGCTTGATGTAAAAGGAATGAAGCGTGCTTATACTCATTGTCTTCAATAGCTACCGTAAGCAATCTCATATGATATTTTGCAAACGGCAACTTTTCAATAAAATGCTTCTTCGCTATCGTGTATTCTTCAAGCGGTGTTCGTGGCTTTGGCTCTGCCAGCGGTTCATCGTCAAGCTGGTAAAGAACGATGCCTTCACGGCGAATATCGGAAAAGAAATACTGGCCTTCGCGCAGTGCCGTG
>NZ_JCAXDZ010000036.1:0-327 GCF_059758635.1 Phyllobacterium sp. GQ127 | reverse complement strand
CCCAAGCGGTAAATCCAGTGCCGAGAGCAGGGGCGATAGATTGGCCGTGTCCGTTAAAATTCCTCCGCCTTCGGCCGCCAGCCGTACAGCTCCGGCCTTATCTGGCACCGGCATATTGGGATCGCTCTGCGCCGAAGAGACAAAGAGAACGTTCACCCTGCGCCCTGCCTTGCGCAGCGCCCTCGCCGCCTCGACTGCGGCAGGATCGACGCCCCCACCGTCCGTAACCAGAACGAGATCACCGCCGATCATGTCGGCGTCGGAAAACATGGTCTGTGCCAGCGCCATCGCCCGTGCCGGGGCACTACCCTGCTCCGCAACGATATT
>NZ_JCAXDZ010000035.1:0-327 GCF_059758635.1 Phyllobacterium sp. GQ127 | reverse complement strand
CACGGCACTGCGCGAAGGCCAGTATTTCTTTTCCGATATTCGCCGTGAAGGCATCGTTCTTTACGAACTTGATGATGAACCGCTGGCAGAGCCAAAGCCCGTAACCGCTGCGGAGGAGTACGCGGTGGCGGTACGACAATTCGAAGGAAGGCTACCGAGCGCGTTGCGCTCACTTGAAACTGCCGCATTTCAACTACAAAAATCCATCGATGACTCGAATTGGCGAAAAGATGCAGCATTTGCAACTCACCAAGCCGTAGAGCGCTTGTATTCTACTGCCCTTCTTACTCTCACGAATTACGGTCCGCCTTCCCACAATCTGAATTT
>NZ_JCAXDZ010000034.1:0-357 GCF_059758635.1 Phyllobacterium sp. GQ127 | reverse complement strand
GGATGCCGCTGGCAAGGACATTGCGCAGCCGGTGACAATGCTTGGCGGTTTGAAGGCGATTGACGGTGTTGTCAAAAGCCAGGACGAGCGGCTGGTGACAGCCGAGGGTACGGTCAAAGCCCAGGGTGACAGTCTCGTCACGCAGGGCGGTCAGATCGGCACGCTGCAAAAAGATGCGCTGCTTTATGATAATAATGCCGGTGCCTATAGCGCTGCGCACGGCGATGCCAAGACCAGCCGGATTGGCAATGTTGCCGAAGGTACTGCCGATACGGACGCGGTGAACAGGGGCCAGCTCAACAAGGTAGACCAGAAGCTTGCCGATCTGTCGAAGGGCACGTCCGGCGTGATCAAGGA
>NZ_JCAXDZ010000033.1:0-372 GCF_059758635.1 Phyllobacterium sp. GQ127 | reverse complement strand
GATTATGGCACGCCGGAAGATGTTCAGGTTCTGGCCGAAGATGTTCTGGCACATCGTCTCGGCCTGACCTGGAAAGCGATAGCGGAGGGCGAGACGCCTCGCGGCGTGATTGCGACAATCCTCGACCGTATCGCGCCCTTATAGGTCGACATGACACATGAACGATAAGGGCACCTACATTGATACAACGGCGCTGATCCTGTTGAAGCACGCCGCGACAAACACCAGGCAAAAACGGAACATCAGAACCCAGTCCATGCCGGGTCCTGTTGCAACCAAGCGACGGGGCCGCGGCAGCGAGATCGATGATATCAGGCTGTGGACCTACGGCGACGACATTCGCACCATCGACCGCAACTCCACGGCACGCAC
>NZ_JCAXDZ010000032.1:0-374 GCF_059758635.1 Phyllobacterium sp. GQ127 | reverse complement strand
TAGGGGCCTGGTTTTTTTAGTTTCGGCATTTGTTTCAGCGGTTTGCCCAGGCCAATTTCGGTTTTTCGCACCGGGGCCGCCGGAACAATAATCAATCCCTGCACCTTGATTTCCGGGCGAGGTGGCAGTTGGTCGTCGGTTACACCCACTCCGGTTATGGTGATAGACCTTTTGACCGATTGACCGATGTCGATGCCATCGGGATCGCGGCTCCACTCCTCCTTTGCAGTGATGCTGCGGGCAGCAAGCCACCACGAACTGGCATCCGTCAATTCCGGTGCGACCTGAATGGTCACCGGTTCGGTTTGAATGACCGTCGTTACCCGGGCGCCGCCCCGGTCGATATAAGTCAGGTTCTGGACGAATGGCGGTAT
>NZ_JCAXDZ010000031.1:0-387 GCF_059758635.1 Phyllobacterium sp. GQ127 | reverse complement strand
CATGGGTAAGCGCACGGGTCATTTTATGCCGGTTTCGATGTTGGACAGTCAGCTTTCAACGTTGGAATCGCCTGTTGGGGAAGATCTGGTTTTTCGCCAGGATGTGTCACGGAGCATTGACGCAATTGTTGGTGCGAGCGTTGGCTGGCTACGGCGGCTTAGAGTTTAGATAAGTGACTGGGGTCAAGCTGTTCTGGCCAGGGACGCAATTCGGATCGCGACCGTCTGAACTGTTTGTGTCCGGTTGTGCTTGACCGTCGTTTTTGATTGGCCGGTTTGGGGTTTGCGCCGACATTTGGCACTGTGGCTTGCGGGTTGCAGCCACATTGGTGCATTGCTGCGGCTTGGCGCTGTGTTTGTGTGTTGGATTGTAGCGGTGTATTTTGT
>NZ_JCAXDZ010000030.1:0-388 GCF_059758635.1 Phyllobacterium sp. GQ127 | reverse complement strand
CTACCCAGGCTGCCAATGGCACCGCCACGGCAAGCGGCACGTCAATTACCTATACGCCAACACCAGGATATGCAGGACCGGACAGTTTCACCTACACCGCCACGAATGCGTCAGGCACGTCGGCACCTGCCACCGTGTCAATCACGGTCAGCCCAACCACACTTGCCCTTGCTCCGGCGGCTGGTGCATTGCCAGGCGCTACTGCAGGGACGGCCTACAGCCAGGCATTTACGGCATCGGGTGGGACATCTCCCTATAGCTATGCGGTTACAGCTGGTGCGTTGCCAGCAGGCATTACCTTGAACGGGGGAACGGGCGCCCTTAGCGGCACACCAACGGCCGCGGGCGCGTTCAATTTTGCCATTACGGCCACAGACAGTTCAACCGG
>NZ_JCAXDZ010000003.1:0-739363 GCF_059758635.1 Phyllobacterium sp. GQ127 | reverse complement strand
ATCGGTGTCAGCTATACCGGCCAGTTCTCCAGCCAGTCACACGACAATGCCATCAAGGCCGATCTCAGCGTGCGGTTTTAGGATGGTAAACAAGGGCGGCAGATGATGCCGCCCTTTGCTTCTATTCTAGGGTAATCGCAATATACAAAAGAAAAAGGGCGGCGCCGAAGCGCCGCCCCCTCCCCTCAATGCCTCAAGCTTACTTGTTCCAGCTCTTGACCAGTTCGTCATAATTGATGGTCTGGGGCTTTTCTTTTTCGTTTTCGATCTTCAACTGTGGTGCGAGGTGGCCATTCTTGACCGCATCGGCATTCCAGTAGGCAAGATCATGTTCTTCAGCCATTTTCGGTCCAATATCGCCCTGAATGCCAGCGCGTTCCAGACGTTCCATGACCTTTTCCTGCTCGGCGCAAAGTGAGTCCATCGCTTCCTGTGCAGTCTTGGCACCGGAGGATGCATCGCCGATTGCCTGCCACCATAGCTGAGCCAGCTTTGGATAGTCAGGAACGTTGGTGCCGGTTGGCGACCACTGAACACGGGCAGGCGAACGATAGAACTCGATCAGACCACCAAGCTCCGGAGCGCGCTTGGTGAAGCTTTCATGCTGGATGGAGCTTTCGCGGATCAAGGTCAGACCTACATGGCTCTTCTTGACGTCCACAGTCTTTGATGTGACGAACTGGGCGTAGAGCCAAGCTGCCTTGGCGCGATCATCCGGTGTCGACTTCAACAAGGTCCAGGAACCCACATCCTGATAACCAAGCTTCATGCCGTCTTTCCAGTAAACGCCATGCGGCGAAGGAGCCATGCGCCATTTCGGCGTGCCATCATCATTCATGACCGGCAGGCCCTTTTTGACCATGTCGGCAGTGAAGGCCGTGTACCAGAATATCTGCTGGGCAACATTGCCCTGTGCAGGAACGGGACCGGATTCCGAGAAGGTCATGCCCTGCGCTTCCGGCGGTGCATAGGCCTTCATCCAGTCAAGATATTTCTGGATGGAATAGACGGAAGCCGGGCCGTTGGTATCACCGCCGCGCGCAACGCAGGAGCCGACCGGCTGTGACTTTTCGTTGACCTTGATGCCCCATTCATCGACGGGCAAACCGTTTGGAAGACCCTTGTCACCATTGCCTGCCATGGAGAGCCAGGCATCGGTGAAGCGCCAACCGAGCGATGGGTCCTTCTTGCCATAGTCCATGTGACCATAGACTTTCTTGCCGTCGATCTCGCGACCGGTGAAGAATTCGGCAATGTCTTCATAGGCTGACCAATTGACCGGCACACCGAGGTCATAACCATACTTCGCCTTGAAGTCGGCCTTGTTCTTTTCGTCGTTGAACCAGTCATAGCGGAACCAATAAAGGTTCGCGAACTGCTGGTCCGGCAACTGATACAGCTTGCCATCAGGAGCAGTCGTGAACTTGGTGCCGATAAAGTCAGCCAGATCAAGACCAGGATTGGTAACGTCCTTGCCTTCATTGGCCATCCAGTCGGTCAGGCTGCGCGCCTGCTGGTAGCGCCAATGCGTGCCGATCAGATCGCTATCATTGACGTAAGCATCATAGACGTTTTCGCCGGACTGCATTTGTGTCTGCAGCTTCTCAACGACATCGCCTTCACCGATGAGATCATGGGTGATCTTGATGCCGGTAATATCAGTGAATGCTTTAGCCAGAGTTTTGGACTCATATTCATGGGTGGTAATCGTTTCCGAAACCACCTTGATATCCATGCCTGCGAAAGGCTTTGCAGCATCGATAAACCACTGCATTTCCTTTTCCTGCGCAGCCCGATCAAGGGTCGACATATCGCCGATTTCCTTGTCGAGAAAAGCTTTGGCTTCGTCCATGCCCGCATAGGCACTTCCCGCCCCCAATAGCAGCGCAAGTGCTGTTGTTGTCGTTAGAATTCGCGTTCGCATTTCAGTCCTCCCAGAGTTGCGATTTGCAGGTGTTGAATGACTGGCGGATGCCAGACCTTCAATTTAGGGCATCGGATTTCAGTCCGATGCTTTAGACAAAGCGGAATACGCCAATGGCGTAGACCACAGAGATTGCTAGAGCCCACCAGATATTCGGGCCAACAAGACCGAGCCAGGCGAGGTGGATAAAAGCACTGCCGAGCAGCGACACGAAAAGCCTGTCGCCGCGCGTGGTTTCAAAGCGCAATATGCCGATGCGCGGATTGCCGCCCGGCGAGGCATATTCCCAGACCGCCATCAGCGATATGAACGCAAAGATGGTCAGGAAAAACAGCGCTGTCGGAAATGTCCAGGCCATCCAGCCGCCACCTGCAAGTGCTCCGAACCAATCCCGCGCACCGCTTTTCAACGGCACAGCTGTGACAAGCAGGCCCGCCAAGATTGCATAGGCCGCAAGAACAGCGAGAAGCGCCAGAGGCCAACGCCGTGTGTTTTCCATTACACCCTCCCCAGGGCAAAGCCCTTGGCGATATAGTTGCGGACGAAGTAGATCACGATGGCGCCGGGAATGATGGTCAAGACGCCGGCCGCAGCCAGCACGCCCCAATCCATGCCCGACGCAGAAACCGTGCGCGTCATGATAGCAGCGATTGGTTTTGCCGCCGTCGTCGTCAACGTGCGGGCAATAAGCAATTCCACCCATGAGAACATGAAGCAGAAGAAGGCAGCAACGCCGATGCCGCTTGCGATCAGCGGAATGAATATCTTCACGAAGAAGCGCGGAAAGGAATAGCCATCAATATAGGCGGTCTCGTCGATTTCCTTTGGCACGCCCGACATGAAGCCTTCCAGAATCCACACAGCCAGCGGCACGTTGAACAGACAATGCGCCAGAGCAACGGCGATATGCGTATCGATCAAGCCAAAGGCCGAATAAAGCTGGAAGAATGGCAGCGCAAAAACAGCTGGCGGTGCCATGCGATTTGTCAAAAGCCAGAAGAACAAATGCTTGTCGCCGAGGAACCGGTAGCGCGAAAAGGCATAGGCCGCAGGCAAGGCGACCAGCACCGAAATCACTGTGTTCATGCCCACATAGATGATCGAGTTGATATAACCCTTATACCATGATGGGTCGGTGAAGATGACCGCGTAGTTCCGCAAGGTCGGACTTTGCGGCCAAAGGGAAAAGTTTCCCAAAATCTCCTGATTGGTTTTGAAGCTCATATTGATGAGCCAATAGATCGGCAGCATCAGGAAAAAGATGTAAAGCGTCGGGATCAACCACCAGAATTTCGATTCATCCCCGCGCTTGCGCATGCGGCGGGCAAGAGCCTTATCCATTCTGGCCTGTTCAGGGCTGACACTAACTGCGGTACGGGCGACAGATTCTGACATCTCAGCGCTCCGCATCATAATTGGTCATGACGGTGTAGAACACCCATGACATCAGGAGGATAATAAGGAAGTAGATGAGCGACATGGCTGCCGCCGGTCCAAGATCGAACTGGCCAACCGCCATCTTGACCAGATCAATGGACAGGAAAGTGGTCGAGTTGCCGGGACCACCACCTGTGACGACGAAGGGTTCGGTATAGATCATGAAACTGTCCATGAAGCGCAGCAGAACGGCGATCAAAAGTACACGGTTCATCTTTGGCAACTGAATGTAGCGAAACACTGCCCAGCGCGATGCACCATCAATCTTTGCCGCCTGATAAAAGGCATCGGGGATCGAAACCAGCCCGGCATAGCACAGCAGCACGACCAAGCTGGTCCAGTGCCAGACATCCATAATGATGACCGTGAACCAAGCATGCAGCGGATTCTGCACATAATTATAGTTGATCCCGAGGCGTTCCAGCGTATGGCCGAGCAAGCCGATATCAACACGCCCGAACACCTGCCAGATCGTACCAACCACATTCCACGGAATAAGCAACGGCAAAGCCATCAGCACGAGACAAACCGGAACACCCCAGCCCTTGCGCGGCATATTCAGCGCAATGACGATCCCCAGCGGAATCTCGATGAGAAGGATAATGAACGAGAAGAAGAGGTTGCGACCAAGAGCCGAATGGAAGCGCTCGGAAGTGAGCATTTCCGTGAACCATTCTGTTCCGGCCCAGAAGAACTGGTTATTGCCGAACGTATCCTGCACTGAATAATTGACCACGGTCATCAGCGGGATAACTGCCGAGAAAGCCACGAGCAGCAAAACCGGCAGGACCATAAACCAGGCTTTATTGTTCCAGGTTTTTTCCATGATTATAACCCTCCCACGCGCCAGCTATCGGCATAGATATTTATGCCCTTCGGGTCGAAGGTGATGTGCGGATCGGCAGGGATATCCTCGCCTTCGCCAACGATGACGGCAATGTCCTGATTTTCAAGTCGAGTACGCACGATCTTGTGTCGTCCAATATCTTCCACTTTGGCAATTTTTACCGGCATGCCGGAACGACCGATGCGGATATATTCCGGGCGGATACCAAGCTCGATTTTCTTCGCATCGGCGGGGGTAACAGGTGTAGGAAGTTGTATTGCGTGCGCACCAATTTGCGCCATTCCGCCTGCAAGCTTGACCGGCATGACATTCATGCCTGGCGAGCCGATGAAATAACCAACGAAGGTATGCTTTGGCCGCTCGAACAATTCTTCTGGCGTACCGATCTGCACGATCTCGCCATCATACATGACGACGACTTTCTGGGCGAAAGTCAGCGCTTCCGTCTGATCATGTGTGACATAAACCATTGTATAGCCAAAACGCTGATGCAGCTGCTTCAGCTGTGAGCGAAGAACCCATTTCATATGGGGGTCGATCACGGTCAGCGGCTCATCGAAAAGGATAGCGTTCACATCAGACCGGACAAGGCCGCGACCGAGCGATATCTTCTGCTTCTGATCCGCCGTCAGACCACGGGCTTTCTTGCCGGACCAGCTCGCAAGATCGATCATCTCCAGCGTCTCGCGCACCTTGACGTCGATCTCGGATTCCGCAACGCCGCGATTACGCAGGGGGAAGGCAAGATTATCGTAAACCGTCATGGTGTCGTAGATGACCGGGAACTGGAACACCTGTGCGATGTTGCGTTCCTGCGTCGAAAGGTTGGTGACATCCTGACCGTTGAACAGCAATTGTCCATGGGACGGATGGATCAGGCCTGAAATGATGTTGAGCAGCGTGGTCTTGCCGCAACCGGAAGGTCCCAGCAGCGCATAGGCACCGCCATCTTCCCAGCTGTGGTGGACCTCGCGCAGCGCATAGTCCTTATCCGACTTCGGATTAGGACCGTAGGCGTGGCGGATATGGTTGAGATCGATACGTGCCATTATCTATGCCGCCAATTTCTGCTGGCGGCGAATGGAATTGCCGCTGCCATCGAAGATCATCAGGTTGCGCGGGTCGATGAAAATGTCGATTTCTTCATCGGGCGTGTAAATGTGGATGCCGTGAGCGAGCATTGTCCAGCGCGCATCGGCGAAGGACAGATGGACGAAGCTTTCCGAACCGGTAATTTCAGTGGCTGTCACGCGGGCCTTCAATCCGATTTCATCGGCACTGCCGCGAACCGTATTGATGTGGTGCGGCTGGAAGCCGATCGTATAGGTGCCGTCAGCGATATCGGTCAGATGCGACGGGATCGGCAGGGTAACGCCGCCTTCCAGCTGGAATGCCTTGCCGAACTTTGCCAAGGCAATTGTGTTCAGCGGCGGGTCGGCGAAGGTCTGCGCCGTGATAAGATCATCCGGTTTGCGGAACACATCAATTGTGGAACCAAACTGCGTTACCCGCCCCTCGGAGAGGGTTGCCGTGCTGCCGCCGAGCAGCAAGGCTTCATGCGGCTCAGTGGTCGCATAAACAAAGATCGTGCCGGATTCGGCAAAGATGCGGGGCAATTCCTGACGCAGCTCTTCGCGCAGCTTATAGTCAAGGTTGGCCAAAGGCTCATCGAGCAGCACCAGCTTGGCGTTTTTGACGATGGCCCGCGCAAGCGCGGTGCGCTGCTGCTGGCCGCCGGACAGGCTAAGCGGCGTGCGGTCGAGATAGGGCGTAAGCTTGAGGATTTCAGCGGCCTTGCGCACTTCGCGATCAATAGTTGCCTTGTCAGCGCCGGCAACACGCATTGGCGAAGCAATGTTCTCATAGACCGTGAAGGCCGGATAATTGATAAACTGCTGATAGACCATGGCAACCGAGCGCTTTTGAACCGGAACGCCCGTCACATCCTGACCATCGAACCAGACAGAGCCGGAAGTTGGCACATCGAGACCTGCCATGATGCGCATGAGGCTGGTTTTGCCGGACAGAGTGGGTCCAAGCAACACATTCAGCGTCGCATGTTCCAAAGTCAGCGATATATCGCTGAGGTGGAGCTTGCCGCTCACCATTTTGGATACATTTCGCAATTCCAGCATTACTTCTCCTCCCGAAGCACTTCCACCCAAACAGAAACGGGAAGCGCTCTAACTCTTTGCCTTCGCAATTCCGAACGGAAAACCGGTTCCCACCTTCCTGGAATTGCTCTTGAGCCGATGCGCGTTACCGCGCCTCAGCAGTATAGTTATTCTGCAGCCATGGCGCGCCGCCTGTCGACTGCACCTTCCATGAATTGATCGAGAGCAGCCGCTTCATCAGCGCTCAAATGCAAGCCTCTTTTGGTCCTGCGCCACAGCACATCCTGCGCGGTAAGCGCCCATTCATGCTCAATTTGATAGCGTATTTCCGCCTCGTAAAGATCCGATCCAAAATGCTTACCCAAATCGCCAAGCGATTTTGCATTTCCAAGCAGCACACGTGCCTTGGTGCCATAAAGCCGGAAAAGCCGATGTGCATGGGCAGCTGTCAGAAACGGATAGTCAGACTTCAATATCTGCAATTCACTGTCGAATGCGTTTACTGCGAAATTCCCGCCGGGCAGCGTACCGGTTGCCGTCCATGGCTTACCACGCTTGCCAAGCTGGTCTTCAATTTTCTCAAGCATATGCTCGGACAGACGCCGATATGTGGTGATCTTGCCACCAAAAATGTTCAGGATCGGCGCCCGACCGTCCGACGCATCGGTTTTCAATACGTAATCGCGCGTTGCTTCCTGCGCCTTGGACGCACCATCATCATAAAGCGGACGCACACCCGAATAGGTCCAGACCACATCTTCGCGCTTCACCGGCTCGACAAAATATTCGCTGGCCGCTGCACAAAGATAATCAATTTCGGTATCGCTGATTTTCACGTCCGCCGGATTGCCGTGATAATCCTGATCGGTTGTACCAATCAGCGTGAAATCCTGCTCATAGGGAATGGCGAAGATAATACGCCCATCTGTATTCTGGAAAAAATAGGCCCGTGGATCGTCGAACTTTTTCTTTACGACGATATGGCTGCCCTGCACCAGCCGTACATTATGCGCATCATTGCTGCCCACTACGCCGGTCAGAACTTCATCAACCCAAGGTCCGGCAGCATTGACGACGAGCTTTGCCTGCACATCTTCCTTGGCGCCGGTCAAAGTATCCTGCAATGTCAGCGTCCAATGATCGGCACCGCGCATCGCACTTACAACTTTTGTCCGCGTGCGGATGACCGCACCTCGATCGGCGGCATCGCGGGCGTTGAGCGCCACGAAGCGCGCATCATTAACCCAGCAATCGGAATATTCGAAAGCCTTGGTATAAAGCGACTTCAGCGGCTTTGCGGCCGGATCGCGCGTCATATCCAGAGTACGGGTTACCGGAAGCTTCTTGCGTCCGCCAATGTGATCATAAAGGAAAAGACCAAGCCGCAGCAGCCATGCCGGACGCAGGCCTTTATGATGCGGAAGCACGAAACGCATGGGCCAGATAATATGCGGCGCGCAGGCCCAGAGAACTTCACGCTCCATCAACGATTCGCGCACAAGGCGGAATTCATAATGTTCGAGATAACGCAAACCACCGTGGATAAGCTTTGTCGAACCGGAGGAGGTGCCGCTGGCAAGGTCGTTCATCTCGGCAAGGAAAACCGAATAGCCGCGGCCCACAGCGTCACGCGCAATGCCGCAGCCATTAATGCCGCCGCCTATAACGAAGATATCGTAAACCTGACCCTTCAATTTCCCCACCCTCATTTCGCAACGCACCATCTCTTCGCATATGCGAAATGAAAAAGCTATAATTGCGAAAGCAATACGAAACTAAAATGAACTATAGCGCGCAATGGAAGAGCGCACAAGAGCCGGTTTCAGACAGATGTTTCGATCAATCTGACGTCTGCATCGCTGCATATCCGGCGTATTGCCTCACTTTCGCAGCGGTCGGTAATGAAGGTGTTGACCTGCGACAAGTGGCCGATGCGAACGGGTGCAGTGCGCTCAAACTTGGTCGAGTCCGAGACAAGGATCACGTGGCGCGCATTGGCCATGATCGCTTGCGCGACTTTGACCTCGCGAAAATCAAAATCAAGCAATGCGCCATCACTGTCGATTGCCGAGGTTCCTATAACAGCGAAATCCACCTTGAACTGGCGGATGAAATCGACCGCTGCCTCGCCGACTATACCGCCATCGGAGCCACGCACGACACCGCCGGCAATGACCACCTCAATATCGGGGTAAATTCGTAACCTGTTGGCAACATTTATATTATTGGTGATTATCATTAGACCTTTACGGTCCAGCAAGGCCTGCCCAACAGCCTCTGTCGTCGTGCCGATATTCACAAACAGCGATGCATTGTCGGGGATCAACTCAGCGGCAGCTTTACCTATGGCTTCCTTCTCGCCCGCTGCTATCAAGCGCCGCGCCTCATATTCCAGATTTTGCACGCCTGAAGGAAATAAAGCGCCGCCATGAATACGGTTGAGCAGGCGCTGATCACAGAGGTCGTTAAGGTCTTTGCGAATGGTTTGCGGCGTGACGTTGAAATGCATCGCCAGATCATCGACAAGCACGCGACCATGCTCCTTGGCCATCTCCAGAATTTCGGCATGTCTGGGAGCGAGGAACATGGAACCAGCTTTCATTTTCGTTTTTGTAGTGTCTATACGAAAACGAAAATTGCTTTATGTCAATCGTAAGTAAAGCGAAAGGCATTTCAAAGGTGGGTGGGAATCACTGCCTGCATGATTGGTGTGCGTGGTTCGACAAGCTCACCATGAGGGAAGTTGAGGATTGCAGGAGTCAGGATTTGCAACGCTGGCCGTTAATCATGCAGCCATTACCTTCCCTCATGGTGAGCTTGTCGAACCACGCACGAAGCTGCTGCAGCACCTAGAGCAATTCCAGGAAAAGTGTGTAGCGGTTTTCCGTCCGGAATTGCGTAAAAACAAAGACTTAAGAAGCGTCATTTTAAATCTATCAAAACGCAAAACGCTCTAGGCAGTAGCGCCCTCGATAATGTCAAAACCAGTATTGATGATGGTTTTTTCCGGGGGACGCTCGCGGCTTTCAAGCAGCTTTTCCGCCGCAGTTTTGCCAATCAGAAATCGCTTGGAGAGAATAGTTGAGAGCGGCAGAGGCATTGCCTGCCCGATATCCAGCCCATTGAAGCCGAATATGCCGAGCCTCTCTTTGATGACAATTCCCGCATGGATGCAGTAGAAAATACCGCCCATAGCCATATCGTCATTAGGGAAAATCACGACATCCAAATCGGGATGGGCTGCAAGCAGTTTTTCCAGAAGCTCCCGCCCGGCTATTGTCGAGCCGCCGCCGGGGACACGCATTTCGCCGACGAGCGAAAGACCAGCCTCCCTTAAGGCTTCACACAGCCCCTGATAGCGCGCCTTTGCACGGTCATCGGAAATCAACATATGACCGGCATAGCCAAATCTTCGGTATCCGCGCTCAATAAGGTGCCGCCCGGTTTCATAGCCAGCCTGCCGATGTGACATGCCGACAGCTATATCCACAGGATCGCCATCAATGTCCATAAGCTCCGCAACGCGGAACCGGCCCTGCTCGAGGTGTTTTCGCGCTGTGGGCGTGTGATGCAAGCCGGCCAGAATCACAGCGGCTGGTTGCCAGGCAAGAAATGACAGAAGAATACGCTCTTCAATCAGCGGATCATAATCGGTAACACCAATGACCGACTGAAACCCTGTTTCGGTGATAGCAGTGTGGATTCCGCGCAGGACATCGGGAAAGACAATGTTCGACAATGATGGCAAGAGCACAGTCATCAATGTCGAAGCGGCGGAAGCGAGGCTCCCCGCAGCGCGATTGGGAATATAGCCAAGCTGGGAAATGGCGGCCAAGACGCGTGTTCGCGTCGCATTCGCAATGGGACCTTGATTGCGAACGACGCGCGAAACCGTGATCTCGCTCATGCCAGCCAGCCGCGCCACATCCGCCAAAGTCGGTGCACCGGCGTTTCGATTGGCATTTCTCTTGCGGGTCATAGGCTCGAATCCAGAGCATTTTCCAAGAATAATGACAGCGCTACCATAAAACGCTTGATGAACGCTAGTCAGTGTGCATAACTTTATGACAGCGCTAACATACAAATGTTCAGTCGCTGGCTTGTTTTCACAATTCTGGACGAAAACCGGGTCCATTCTGCTGGAATTGTTTTAAGCCCGGGAGGGGCTTGAGGGAGGAATACCGCATATGCATGTTTTGGTGATCGGCGCAGCCGGAATGGTTGGCCGCAAGCTTCTGGACAAGATCGCTGCCGAACCGGGCGCGCTTGGATCCGACATAGACAAGCTGACACTGGTTGATGTTTTCGAACCCGTAGCACCGGCAACCTTTGCCGGTATTGCGCAGACAATTGCCGCTGATTTGTCCGATCCCGGTGTGGCAGACAGGCTCGTTGCCGCCCGTCCGGACATGATCTTCCATCTGGCAGCAATCGTTTCAGGCGAAGCGGAAGCCGATTTCGAGAAGGGCTACAAGATCAATCTCGATGGCACGCGCTGGCTTTTCGAAGCCATCCGCATTGAGGGCCAAAAAGCGCCTTACAAGCCGCGTGTTATATTTGCCTCCTCCATCGCGGTTTTCGGCGCGCCTTTCCCCGACAAGATCGGCGACGAGTTTTTTACGACACCACTCACGAGCTATGGCACGCAAAAAGCAATTTCGGAGCTTTTGCTTTCAGACTACAGCCGCAGAGGTTTTTTTGACGGGATCGGCATTCGCCTGCCCACAATCTGCATTCGCCCCGGCAAGCCGAATAAAGCGGCATCGGGATTTTTCTCCAATATTCTGCGCGAGCCGCTATCGGGACAGGAAGCAATTCTTCCCGTCGATGAGAATGTGCGGCACTGGTTTGCCAGCCCGCGTTCGGCGGTCGGCTTCTTTATCCACGCCGCAACGTTAGACCTTGAACAGGTCGGTCCAAGGCGCAATCTTTCCATGCCCGGCCTTTCGGCGCTTGTTGGCGAAGAAATTGCCGCTCTTCAGCGCGTTGCAGGTGACAAGGCAGTCAAACTCATCCGCCGTGAGCCCGATGCCACAATCCAGAAAATCGTGTCCGGCTGGGCAACGGATTTTGATACGTCGCGAGCCAGCAAGCTTGGTTTCAAGGCAGAGACCGCCTTTGACGACATTATCAAAGCGCATATTGACGACGAACTCGGCGGAAAGATTCCAGCATGAGCGTGATCGATTCGGGCAAGGGAAAAATTGCGCTGGTGACAGGTGGCGGCACAGGCGTCGGCAAAGCCATCACAACTGCGCTTCTTGGGGTCGGCTATACGGTGGTCATTTCCGGCAGGCGCCAAGACGTGCTTGATGATGCGGCCAATGCTTTGGCCAAAGATACTGGCGGCACGGTCAAGCCGATCACCGCGGATGTCAGCGATCCCCACTCTGTCGCAGCGCTTTTCGAGGCGATCAAGAGCGAGTATGGGCGGCTGGACCTTCTGGTCAATAATGCGGGTATCAATGTCCCGAACATTGCCATGGAAGAGTTGACTTTCGAGCACTGGACCTCAATCGTCGGCGCCAATCTGACAGGTGTATTTCTTTGCACCCAGCAGGCGATGAAGCTGATGAAAGCACAATCGCCCCGAGGCGGCCGCATTATCAATAATGGCTCGATTTCAGCCCAGACTCCGCGCCCCAATACAGCGCCCTATACGGCGACGAAACATGCCGTGACCGGCATGACCAAATCGACGGCACTGGATGGCAGACCGTTCGATATTGCTTGTGGGCAGATCGATATTGGCAATGCCACGACTGAGATGACATCGAAAATGGCGGGCGGCGTGATGCAGGCAAATGGCGAGATCGCCAGTGAGCCAACCATACCGGCGCATCACATTGGCGATGCTGTTGTCTATATGGCAAGCCTGCCACTGGACGCGAACGTACTGACAATGACGATCATGGCAACTAAAATGCCGCTGGTCGGACGCGGGTAAAGCAGAGGGGCAGCGCTTTGGGAGAAGTGATGTCCAAACATAATTTCTGGAGGAGAGCGCATGGCATCGGTTGAATTCGCCGACGTACGAAAATCATTCGGTACCCACCCGGTCATCAAGGGTGTGGATATCAAGATTGAAGATGGCGAATTCGTCATCCTTGTTGGACCATCGGGCTGCGGTAAGTCCACCTTGCTGCGAATGCTGGCCGGGCTGGAGAATATCTCGGCAGGAGAAATCAAGATCGGCGGCCAAGTTGTCAATGGTCTCGCTCCAAAGGAGCGCGACATTGCCATGGTCTTCCAGAACTATGCACTTTATCCGCACATGACTGTTGCCGATAACATGGCTTTTTCGCTGACGCTGAAACGCGCATCAAAGGCGGAAATTGAAAAACGCGTAAAGCCTGCGGCGGAAATTCTCGGCCTCACCCCGCTGCTGGACCGTTTTCCGCGCCAGCTTTCCGGAGGCCAGCGCCAACGCGTTGCCATGGGCCGCGCAATTGTGCGCGATCCGCAGGTTTTCCTGTTTGACGAGCCCTTGTCCAATCTGGATGCCAAGCTGCGCGTCGCCATGCGCGCTGAAATCAAGGAACTGCACCAACGGCTGAAAACCACCACGGTCTATGTCACGCATGACCAGATCGAAGCCATGACCATGGCCGACAAGATCGTCGTCATGCATGACGGTCTGGTCGAGCAGATCGGTGCGCCGCTCGAACTTTATGATCAGCCGGCAAATCTTTTTGTTGCCAGCTTCATCGGCTCGCCTGCCATGAACATGATCAAAGGCAAGCTCGATCCAAACAGCACGCTGAAATTCAAGACCGATAATGGTGTCGAATTGCCCGTTGCCAAAGCGCCGGAGAGCGCCAAGGGACGCGCATTGATTTATGGTTTACGGCCCGAACACATGACAATCGTCGATGGCGGCATACCCGCTGAAGTCGTCGTGATTGAACCAACAGGCTCTGAAACGCAAATGATCATGCGGGTTGGCGGCGATCTCGTCACCGGCGTTTTCCATCAACGCATAAATGCAAAGCCGGGCGAGATAGTCGGCCTCTCCATACATGCGGAAGCGACCTATCTGTTCGATGCAGAGACCGGCAAGCGCCTGGTCTAGAGCTCTAGCATAAGCGGTGCCTGCCGGTCGGTAGCAGGTCTTCGTCATAAAGCACCGACATAGCCCGTGGCCCAGAATGTGGGAGCATTTTGAAGGCCTTTTACAACCAAGGAGGAGCAAGAATGACCATTAACAGAAGACATCTTCTCGGCGCATCAGCCGGACTAGTCGCTGCCGCAGGGCTCAACCGTTTCGGGCTTACGCCTGCCTTTGCTCAAGCCGCAGCACCAACCTACAAACCGGAAGAAGGCGCCACATTGCGCCTGCTGCGCTGGGTTCCATTTGTTCCAGCCGAAGAAGCCGCATGGCTTGCCAACACCAAGAAATTCACTGAGGCGACTGGCGTGCAGGTACGGGTCGACAAGGAAAGCTGGGAGGACGTTCGTCCGAAAGCTGCCGTTGCCGCCAATGTCGGCTCCGGCCCGGATATGGTGATGAGCTGGTTCGATGATCCGCAGCAATATCCGGACAAGCTGGTCGATGTGACTGAGCTTGGCGAATATCTGGGTGGCGCGCATGGCGGCTGGTATGCCGGCCTTGAAGGCTATGCCAAACGCGACGGCAAGTTCATTGCGCTTCCGCTTTGCGCCATCGGCAATGCGGTTGTTTACCGCGACAGCCATATGAAAGCCGCGGGCTTCCAGGAGTTTCCGAAGGACACTGCAGGCTTCCTTGAATTGTGCAAGGCCTTGCAGGCAAAAGGCACACCGGCTGGCTTTCCGCACGGCAAGGCAGTGGGAGACGGCAATAATTACGCTCATTGGTTGCTTTGGAGCCATGGCGGCATGATCGTCGATGAAAGCGGTAAAGTTGTCCTCAACAGCCCTGAAACGCTCGCATCGGTCAAATATGCGCAGGAACTCTACAAGACCTTCATTCCAGGCACGGAAAGCTGGCAGGATGTCAATAATAACCGCGCCTTCCTTGCACGGCAGGTATCGCTGACGGCAAATGGTGTGTCGGTCTATTATGCTGCCAAGAAAGATCCATCCATGGCGGATATCCTTGAAGACATGCGCTCGACAAACCTGCCAATCGGTCCGGTCGGCAAGTCGATCGAGCTGCATCAGACTTCAACGATTTCGATCTTCAAGCACACAAAGTTCCCGGAAGCTGCAAAGGCCTACCTGCAATTCATGTATCAGGCCGAAAATATGAACGCCTGGATCGAGGGTGCCAGCGCCTATTGCTGCCAACCCTTGAAGGAATATGCAAGCAATCCGGTGTGGAAGTCCGTTCCGATCCACGAAGCCTATGCGCGGGCTTCCGAAACGCTTCGCCCGAACGGTTTTGCCGGACCGCTGGGAACAGCATCGGCGGGCGTGATGGCCGATTACGTGCTCGTCGATATGTATGCGACAGCCGTGACCGGTCAGATGACCGCAGAGGATGCCATTGCACAGGCGGAGAAGCGCGCAAATCGCTACTACGCCACTTAAGCAGCCATAAACGCCTTCCGCCGTCCAACGCGGCGGAAGGCTTTCTTGTTTCGCAATTCCTGACGGAAAACCGGCTATTGCTTTTCCTGGAATTGCTTTCGAAGCCGACGCAACCGGAGATATCCGATGACAATGACGCCGACTGCAAAACGAAACTCTGCCTTTGGCACAATGGCCCGCAGCAATACTGCGGTCGGCCTGTTCTTCATGCTGCCTGCGGCAGTGTTCCTCATCTGCTTTTTGACCTATCCACTCGGACTGGGCGTATGGCTCGGCTTTACCGACGCAAAGATCGGTCGCGACGGCGTCTTTATCGGCATCGAAAACTATCAGGCGCTTGCCAATGACTCGGTCTTCTGGATGGCCGTTTACAACACCGTTCTCTATACTTTCATCGCGTCCATATTGAAATTCGGTTTCGGCCTCTGGCTGGCGATGATCCTCAACGAACATCTGCCGTTCAAATCATTCTTCCGCGCCATTATTCTCCTGCCCTGGGTGGTTCCGACGGTATTGTCCGCCCTCGCCTTCTGGTGGATTTATGATGCGCAGTTTTCGATTATTTCCTGGTCGCTGATGCAGCTTGGCTGGATCGACGGTCCCATCAATTTCCTTGGTGATCCCAACAACGCGCGTGCCTCGGTGATTGCCGCCAATGTCTGGCGCGGCATTCCTTTTGTGGCGATCTCGCTGCTTGCCGGCCTGCAAACAATTCCGCAATCGCTGCATGAAGCAGCATCGCTGGACGGCGCGACAGGTTGGCAGCGTTTCCGCTTTATAACCTTGCCCATGCTCACGCCCATCATCGCTGTGGTGATGACGTTCTCGGTGCTTTTCACCTTCACCGATTTCCAGCTGATCTACGTGCTGACCAAGGGTGGCCCGGTCAATGCAACGCATCTGATGGCAACCTTGTCATTCCAGCGCGGCATACCTGGCGGACAGCTTGGCGAAGGCGCGGCGATTGCTGTCGCGATGATTCCATTCCTTCTGGCTTCGATCCTGTTCTCATTTTTCGGCCTTCAGCGTCGCAAATGGCAACAGGGCGGACAAGATTGAACGGGAGGGAGACAATCATGAGCATTTCCGAGCAAACAAACGCCCAGCCGCTGAACGACGAAGCGCAGGGCATGAGCTATCTCAACCGGTTGCCACGGCGCATTGTCGTGCTTTACCTTCCTCTGCTGGTCTTCATCATCGTATTGCTGTTTCCATTCTATTGGATGGCAATCACCGCGGTTAAGCCCAATGACCAGTTGACGGACTATAATAATTACAGCCCGTTCTGGGTGGTGAAGCCAACGCTCGACCATATTAAATATCTGCTGTTCGAAACCTCCTATCCAGGCTGGTTATGGAACACGATTGTCGTATCGGTCTGCGCGACCGTGCTGTCGCTTGCCGCATCTGTTTTCGCCGCCTATGCGATTGAGCGTGTGCGCTTTTCCGGCTCTCGCCCGGTAGGTCTTTTGATCTTCCTTGCCTATCTGGTGCCACCGTCGATCCTGTTCATCCCGTTGGCGGTTATCGTGTTCAAATTTGGCATTTACGACACCAAATTCGCATTGATCTTCACCTATCCGACCTTCCTCATCCCCTTCTGCACATGGCTGCTCATGGGCTATTTCCGGTCCATACCCTTCGAGCTTGAGGAAAGCGCTTTGGTGGATGGCGCGTCGCGCTGGCAGATTCTGGTCAGGGTCATATTGCCGCTGGCAGTGCCTGGACTGATATCTGCCGGTATTTTTGCCTTCACTTTGTCTTGGAATGAGTTCATTTATGCGCTGACCTTCATCCAATCCTCTGAGAACAAGACTGTCCCGGTCGGTGTGCTGACGGAGTTGGTGCGAGGCGATGTTTTCGAGTGGGGTTCACTGATGGCGGGCGCACTGTTCGGGTCGCTGCCCGTTGTCATCCTCTACTCATTTTTTGTCGATTATTACGTTTCTTCCATGACCGGTGCGGTCAAGGAATAAGTCCCCCAGGAGTTACTTAAATGACCAGCAACAAAACCCCGAAAAAACTGCGTTCTCAGGAATGGTTCGACAATCCTGACAATCCGGGGATGACCGCGCTTTATCTTGAGCGCTATCTGAATTACGGCCTGACCCGCGGCGAATTGCAATCGGGCAAGCCGATCATCGGCATCGCACAGACCGGTTCGGATATTTCACCTTGCAACCGGCACCATATTGAACTGGCCAAGCGCGTGCGTGACGGTATCATTGCTGCTGGTGGCATTCCTTTCGAGTTTCCGGTTCATCCGATCCAGGAAACCGGCAAGCGCCCCGGCGCAGCACTCGACCGCAACCTTGCCTATCTCGGCCTCGTTGAAGTTCTCTTCGGCTATCCACTTGATGGCGTTGTTCTCACCATCGGTTGCGACAAGACCACGCCAGCCATGTTGATGGGCGCCGCCACGGTGAACATTCCAGCTATCGCGCTGTCAGTCGGACCCATGCTGAATGGCTGGCATCGCGGCGAGCGCACCGGCTCCGGCACCATCGTCTGGAAGTCACGCGAGAAGCTCACCTCCGGCGAAATCAACTATGACCAGTTCATGGATATCGTCGCATCATCGGCGCCGTCGGTCGGGTACTGCAATACGATGGGCACTGCTACCACCATGAATTCGCTAGCCGAAGCACTTGGTATGGAATTGCCGGGCGGCGCAGCCATCCCCGCGCCTTATCGCGAACGCGGCCAGATTGCCTATGACACCGGCAAACGCATCGTCGACATGGTACGCGAAGATCTGAAGCCATCCGATGTCATGACACGGGCCGCCTTCGAAAATGCCATCGTTGTCAATTCCGCGATTGGCGGATCGACAAATGCACCGATCCATCTGAATGCCATTGCACGCCATCTCAATATTCCGCTGGACAATGATGATTGGCAGGAAATCGGCCATGACGTGCCGCTTCTGGTCAATTTGCAACCAGCCGGTGAATATCTGGGTGAGGACTATCATCGCGCGGGCGGCGTGCCTGCCGTGGTTGCCGAACTGATGAAGGCCGGGAAACTTCCGCATCCGGGCGCTGTGACGGTCAACGGCCAAAGCATCGGCACCAATTGCGAGCATGCAGAAAACCTTAACACGGACGTGATCAAGACCTATGATGCGCCGTTGAAAAAGAAGGCCGGGTTCATCAACCTCAAGGGCAATCTCTTCGACAGCGCCATTATGAAGACCAGCGTCATTTCCGAGGAATTCCGCCAGCGCTATCTATCCAATCCGGATGACTTGGAAGCCTTTGAAGGCATTGCCGAAGTTTTTGACGGACCGGAGGACTATCATCATCGGATCGACGATCCGGCGCTTGGCCTTAGCGAGAACAGCATTCTGATCATGCGCGGCACTGGGCCGATCGGCTATCCAGGTGCGGCAGAGGTGGTCAATATGCAGCCGCCAGCCTATCTGCTGAAGCAGGGTATCCATGCGCTGCCTTGTCTTGGCGATGGCCGTCAATCCGGCACATCCGGTTCCCCATCCATCCTCAACGCCTCGCCGGAAGCGGCGGTCAATGGCGGACTTGCGCTCGTTCGCTCCGGCGATCATCTGCGCATTGATCTCAACAAGGGCACTGCAAACATCCTGATCGACGATGAGGAATTGCAAAAGCGCAAGGACGATCTGATCGCTGCGGGCGGCTATAAATATCCGGCAAGCCAGACGCCGTGGCAGGAAATCCAGCGCGGCATGGTCGGTCAGCTTGATGAAGGCATGGTTTTGAAACCTGCCGTTGACTACCAGCGCATTGCTCAGACCAAGGGGCTTCCACGCGATAATCACTAAATCGCCGGACGCCCTGACAGATGCAAAAGCCATATATCGGGAGGAAGCATGGCGAATTCCATACGGCGCTATGAGGGGAGGCACGCGGTTATAACCGGCGGTGCCTCCGGCATAGGTTTCAGAACAGCAGAGCGGATCGTGTCGGAGGGCGGCACGGTCACTCTGTGGGACGTCGATGCAGCAAAGATCGAGGAGGCAAAGGCAGCGCTTGGAGCCTCCTCCCACGGCGTTAGTCTCGATGTGTCCGATCCTGACCAGGTCGAGAAGGCCACGCAGGAAACCGTATCTGCCTTTGGCAAGATCGACGTGCTTGTCTGCTCGGCGGGAATAGCCGGACCCAATGCCAAGGTTGCCGACTACCCCATTGATCAGTGGAAACAGGTCTTTGAAAGCAATCTGCACGGATTGTTTTATTGCAATCGATTTGTCGTGCCGGTCATGCAGAAGAACGGCTATGGCCGGATCGTCAATGTTGCTTCCATTGCGGGCAAGGAGGGCAACCCCAATGCCTCGGCCTATAGCGCATCAAAGGCTGCGGTCATCGGCCTGACAAAATCGCTGGGCAAGGAACTTGCCGGTGATGGAATTACCGTCAACGTGATAACACCGGCTACCGTTGATACGCCCATCCTCCAGCAATTGAAGCCGGAGTTCATCGATTACATGCTTTCGAAGATTCCGATGCAGCGTTTTGGCAAAGTTGAAGAGCTTGCCGCGCTGATTACGTGGATTGCCAGTGAAGAATGTTCATTCACGACCGGAGCAGTATTCGACATTTCCGGTGGCCGTGCTACATACTAGGCCACTACCCACCAGTGAAGAGAAGGTTGACCAATGAAACTCTTGCGTTATGGCCCGCTCGGCCAGGAAAAACCCGGTCTTGTCGACAAGGACGGCAATGTCCGCGATCTTTCCGGCCACGTGAAGGATATAGCCGGTGAAGCAATTTCACCCGAGGGCTTGAAGAAACTCGCTGCGATCGATCCCGCTTCACTGCCACTCGTTGAAGTAGACCGCTATGGCGCCTGCGTTTCTGGAACCGGCAAATTTATCTGCATCGGCCTGAACTATTCCGACCATGCCGCCGAAACCGGCGCGACCGTGCCGCCGGAGCCAATCATTTTCATGAAGGCCACATCGGCGATTGTCGGCCCGAACGATAATGTGGAAATTCCCCGCACTTCGCTGAAGACAGACTGGGAAGTCGAGCTTGGCGTTGTAATCGGCAAACATGCCAAATATGTCAGCGAAGATGAGGCAATGGACTATGTTGCGGGCTATTGCCTGATCAATGATGTTTCCGAGCGCGCCTTCCAGGCTGAACGTCAAGGACAGTGGACCAAGGGTAAGAGCTGCGACACATTTGGCCCGACAGGCCCCTGGCTTGTGACCAAGGATGAAATCAAGGACCCGCAAGACCTGAAGATGTGGCTGGAAGTCAATGGCCATCGCTATCAGGACGGCACATCGGCGACGATGGTCTATGGCGTGAAATATCTGGTTTCCTACCTGTCGCAATTCATGAGCCTGCATCCGGGCGACATCATCTCGACCGGCACACCTCCCGGCGTTGGCCTTGGCCAAAAGCCGAATGTGTTCCTCAAGGAAGGCGATATCATAACGCTCGGTATTGAGGGTCTGGGCGAACAGCGCCAGCAGGTCGTACAAGCTTAATTTAACCTGCACATCAGTTCTGCGTGGTTCGACAAGCTCACCATGAGGGAAATTGAGGATTGCAAGATCAATCTTCGACGTTGCAAGTGTTGTTGCAGCCCAATCCCAGTCCTCATGGTGAGCCTCGTCGAACCACGCACAATTGTCTCCGCCTTTTGGCGGCAAAGGAGTACAAAATGTCCTCAGCTACAAAAGCTGCCCATCCCCCACGGAAGGCTCCAGCGGGTGCCAGCAAGGTTCGCTACATCATTCTCGCGATGTGCTTTCTTGGTCTGACAATGAATTATCTTGACCGCGCCAATATGAGCGTGGCTTTGCCCTATATCGATGCTGAACTTGGCCTCAACCTCAGCAATGCCGAGAAGGGATTGATCTTCGGCGCGTTCTTCTGGGCCTATGACGGCATGATGCTGATCGCTGGCTGGTTTACCGATAAGGTCGGCGCGCGCCGGTCCTTTTCTCTGGCTGCCGTCTGGTGGTCTGTATTCACGGCGCTGACACCGCTCGCCACGACTTTCTGGGGCTTCTTCGGCATGCGTTTTGCTTTGGGAGCGGGTGAGGCCCCGGCCTACCCAAGCGCAACCAAGGCCGCATCGCGCTGGTTTCCAAAAAGCGAGCGCGCTTTCGCTACCGCAGTCATCGACTCCGGCTCACGCGTTGGCACTGTTCTCGCATTGCCTATCGTGACCGGCATAATCGCGCTCGCGACCTGGCATTATTCCTTCATCATTCTCGGTGTGCTTGGCCTGGTATGGGCATTCTTCTGGTACATGATGTATCGCGACCCTGCCGACCACCCGGGCGCAAACGATCTGGAGCGTCAATACATCACCGATAATGGTGGGCGCACGGAAGAGAATGACGATGCGGAAGCGGTAAAAATCCGGTGGCGCGACCTTTTCCGTTATCGCACCGTTTGGGGCATGATGATCGGCTTCTTCTGCCTGAACTTCGTCATCTATTTCTTCCTGACCTGGTTCCCCGATTATCTGAAGAATGCGCGCGGCCTCAATCTGGCCGAGCTTGGCACATTCGGGATGATCCCAGGCCTTACCGCTGTTGCTGCGGCATGGGCGGCAGGCATCTGGGCCGATCGCGCTATTCGCAATGGTGCCGACGTGACGACAATCCGCAAGATCATCATGGTTGGCGGTCTGCTTGGTGGCGCGGCCATTCTACCCGCTGCAATGGTGACATCGCTCTATATGGCGCTGATCTTCCTTGCGATTTCCTACAGCAGTCTGGCTGTTGCGGCCACGGCAATCTGGTCGCTGCCAGCAGACGTTGCGCCAAGCTCGCATCATGTGGCATCAATTGGCGGCATCCAGAACTTTGCCTCAAACATTGCAGGCATTATCAGCCCGTTCCTGTTTGGCTATCTGCTTGATGTGTTTAATGGAAACTATATTCCGTCATTCGCTCTGGCTGCCGGCGTCGCCGTCATCGGCGCGTTCAACTACGCATTTGTCGTAGGCCGTGCGGAGCCACTGCCAGTTCTGCCAGCACGCGGCTAAAAACATTAAGGGCGGTGCTTTGCACCGCCCTTTTTCATAGGTTTTTATGCATTGCCCAAATGCGAAGCCGCTTCGCACCTTTGCTGGAAATGCACTTAGTAGTCTTTTTCGAAGAACAGACCAGCGCCGGAATCGCCATCGCTGCCAACGGCACCCTTGGCTTTCAGATTGGGCGTAATGTCGAGATTGATTGTACCTTTGGTGTTGCCACCGGCACCTGCCTCAACACCGAGATAGATATTATCCCTGATATAACGCCCGGCGCGAACGCCTGCGTTGCCTTCGCTATCGGTAACAACATCAAGATCATCAAGCCCCGTGCTCTTACGCAGGCTGTCGATGAGCGACGAGTTTGAACCACCTGCCAGTTCCGCAGCGGCGGTAGCAAGCCGAGCAATCTGCAGCGGTGTCAACTCGCTGATCGAACGATTGAAGATCAAGCGCGCCATGACTTCATCCTGCGGCAGTTCCGGCTGCGACGAGAAGACAATCTGCAAATCGGATACGCGGCCCTTTACAGTCACACTGACGGTTATGTCGCTGCTTTGGGTAGTGGCAACGAAGTTGATTTCAGGATCAAGATCGCCAACCAGCGTGACCTGACCTTCCGTGAAGGTGATGCGCTGGCCAAGAATGCCAAGACGGCCACGGATGAGATCAAAACCGCCTACAGGCTGAACATTTGTGGCAGGACCGGTCAATCGCACGGAACCGCCGATCTCCGCATCAAGGCCGCGACCACGCACGAAGATCTTGTTGGGTGCTGTAACATTGATATCGAGCCGCACCACACTTGGACGCGATGTCGGTGTTGCGACCTCGCGCTGATCAGCCTTGGCACGCTTAAGTGTTTGTTGAACCTTCTTCGAAGCATCTTTATGCTTTACGTCGATAACCGCCGACGGACCCCCAAAGGTTTCCGGAACAGTGATTTCAGCGCGATCAATATTGATATTGCCAGCAATGACGGGATCACGGGTCAGAGGACCATTGATGCCCAGCGCGCCCGTCACAGTGGCGACAACAAGATTGCCGTCGGCATAGCGCGCCTTGTCGAGCTTGATATCAATATTAGCGGGGAAATTCGCAGCAGCATCCGTTGAGATCGTACCTGTCGCGCTGACGGTACCACCTGTTGAAATCCCGGCCGTCAGCGTGCGGATTGTGACAGTCGTGCCCTCCATGCTGCCAAGCAGGGTAATCCGCTGCAAGCGCAGATTCGATTCCGGATCCATGATTTCCGCACCATTGGCCGAGAACATGCCGCGAATCTGTGGTTGGGCAAAGCTGCCGGTTACATTGGCCGTGACATCAATATTGCCCTTGGCCTGTGTTCCGCGATCTGCGAGGAAGCGGTTAGCCAGAGAAAGCGGAATATTTCCGGTGACATTGATGCCAAGTCCGTTACCGGACACTGGCACTTCACCACTGGCTGATACTGTAAAGCCCTGCGGTCCATCGACCTTTGCAGAAGAAAGTGAAAGGCGCTCATTGGCGAAGCGGCCTGCTGCCGTCAGTTGCAGAGGGGCTAGCCCGGCTTCCTGCAAGGGCTTGGCGGAAATGCTCGAACCCTTCAGGTCAAACTCCGCATTTGGCTTTTGCAATGTTCCTGTAACACGACCGCGGCCGGAAACAGCGCCCGCGAGGTTCTGATCTTTGACAATGCCGTTGAGAGTCGTCAACGGGAAACTCTTCAGATCGAGATCGACGCCAAGCTGGCCTTGTGCCAAAGGCACCGATCCGCGTGCCGAAGCGTCCAGTCCATTTGCCCCGGTCAAATGGGCATCGACATTTAACTGGTCAGTCGTTGATGTGCCTTTGGCATCAAGATTAAGCGCTTCAAGACCCGCTTTCTTCAGTGCTGCTGCCGTTATGCCGCGCGCTTGCATGTCGAAATTGACGTCCGGCTTCTCGCGCGTACCACCGATCTTGGCGGTGCCATTGATTTCTCCGCCGAGCCCAAGATCAGGTTTGATCGTATTGGCGATATCTAGGGGCAGTTTCTCAATCGCAACGGCAAGATTGAGCGTTTGGGCAACTTCACCACTGACGGTCACCTTGCCATTGCCGATATCAAGGATGATGTCACCAAATGAGACATCACTACCAGCAACATTGATTGCTGCGGGCTGTACGAGGCGGGCAGCAAGCTTGTCACGTGTCAGTTCCGCCTTTGCCAGCGACAGCAGATAACCTTTATCCGTGGGTTCAAGAGCGCCGCCAAGGGATGTTTTCGCGCCGTTTTTCAGCGCTGCATCAAGAGTGAAATTCGTAGCCTTACCGCTCTGGTTCGCCTGGGCGTCAAGGCTTGTAATATCAATTCCGGAGGCCGAAATATTGGTTGCGCTTACCGTGCCGTTGGCGGCTGGAACATTGAAAATATCCTGTGCCACAAGCGCAATTTCTGCTTTGCCAATGGCAACATTATTAGCCTTGAGACTATCAATCTGTCCTTTGACATCGAGGTTCTGCTTATCGTCATCATGCGATAGCGCAATCGTCGCATCGGCCTTGCCTGTCGCTTCGACTAGGAAGAGCGCAGCGGCGGTGGACACATCGGCGGAACTCAGCGTCAGATTGCCTTGCAGCAATCCTTTTTTGTCTTGCGTAACATCACCGCGCAGACGCGTTCCACCCGCGATAAACAACAAATTGCTGAGGCGTTTCTCATCTTTGCGTAACGCGATCTCGGTGGAAAGATCCGCGCGGATGCCATCGAGAAAAGCCAAGCCTGAAAGCTTGCCGTCAATATTGTCTTCAAGCAGCGTTCCATTGAACGAAATATCGCCTTCGGTCAGCTTGCGTCCCGATAATGTGCCCTGCGGCACACCCGCATTAAAGGCAAGGGCGATGATCTTGTCCTGACCGCGCGCGCTGCCCTTTACCTTCAATGCCCCGCCCGCCTTCTCCGAAAGAAGTGCCAGATCGGTAAGGTTGAGGCCAAAGTCGAAATTGGCGGCACCGCTGGCAAATGTTCCATTGGCGGTGACAAGCGTCTGCGGATTTTCGATCTTGAAATTCTTGGCACTCAGTCCATTTTCGCCACGGGCGAGGCCGCCGGTGATCCGTGTTTCGCCCGCCAGCACTTTATCGGCTGCATCGATGCCAAGCTTCATACCCGTAGCATTGCCGTCCAGCATCAGATCAAAACCGCCTGTCAACGCCTCAACAAGACCGTTGGCTTTCAGGTCAAGCGAACCGGCCAATTCCCGGCCGGCAAGCGCCGAGAAGGGCGAGATGCTTGAAGCTTTAACAAGAATATCGCCGCGATAGGCGAATTCGCTGATCGCGCCTGCCAGAGAAGCACTCAATCCATTGGCCGCGATCAAGGCCTGCTTAAGATTGACAGGGGTACCAGCCTTCCAGTCGCCATTGATCTTAAGCTGGACAAGATCACCGAGGGCTTCAGCTATATCTGCCCGTTTTGCGGTGATACCGGAAATGTCGCCGTTTAAATCATAGGTCAGCGAACGGGCCGCAGGGTCATCAACATTTTGAGCCAAGCCTTTGGCGACAAGGTTGGCCGATTTGGCGGCAAACATTTCCGTTGTCAGGTTGGTGACTTCCAAAGTGCTTGACCAGGCATCATTTGCATTTGCATTCGTGCCGAAATCGACGGCGAAGACCGCCTTATCCACAGTGGTCTGACCGCCGGCAACAGGCAGGATAACCTTCTTGCCCGTTGGGTTGGCTATCGTTGCGTCGACCTTCAATCGGCGCAGGAACCCGTCATTCGTGGTCTCACCTGTGGCATCAACCAGCAGCGCATTGCTTTTGATACTGAGACGGTCAAGCGCAAATCCACCGGCATCACGTACCACGCCATTGACCACCAAAGCAGTGTCATTACCGAAGAAATCACGAAATATCGGCGGGATAAGGGCTGCAACTTCGCCGTCCAGCGTCGTCTTGAAACCAAGCCCGTCAGCCTGGCGATCAATCTTGGTATTGCCGGTAAGAACGCGCTTGCCCGCTGCGTCGAGGGTCAACTGCAAAGCCAGATCGCTTAATGGGCCGGAGCCCTTCAACGCCATGACAACAGGCGGGCGTCCTTCAATATTAAGAAGGTTGGCCATAATGCCATTCGCCGGTTCGTTCAGCAAAAGGTCGAGATCAAGCTGCTGGCTCTCATTGGCATAAGCGGCTTTGATCGTGAAATCACCGCCTGGACCATCCAGACGCTTTATCTGCAAATTGGAATCGAGCGAGCCGCCGTCAAGCGTCAGATTTCCCGCAACGGAAATCTCTGATTTCAGGCCAAAAACTGTATCCCCAAACGCTACGCGACCAATCTTCAACTCCTGAAGAATAACCGCAAGCGGTAGTTCCGGCAGGCTGAAACCTTTCGCTTCCGGCGAAGGCAAACCTTCGTCCGGTAGCGGCTTGCGCATGACATCGATGGAGTCTGCCGCCAGCGTATTGATATCCAGACGTCCACGCAGCAGCGCAAGGCGGCTCCAGACGATGCGGGCATTGGTGATCTTCAGCCAGATACCTTGGCGATCCGCAACCGTGATGCTGCCAATATTTGCTTCGGAGGAAAGCACGCCCTGAATTTCAGAGATCACAATCTGACGATTTGGTGTCGATAGCTGGTTTTCAACAAAGCTGAGAAAATATGACTTCTCTGCCTCGGCGCTGGCAGGCGCAGGCGACTGCGCCACGGACGGGCCGACGATAAGGAGCAAGAGAAGGGTTGCAAGTATCCGGATCAAAACGCCTGTCCTATGCCAACGTAGAAAGCAAAACTTGGATCGTCATCGGTCCGGTCAAGCGGAACGGCAACATCAAGCCGGATCGGACCAAGGCCGGTATTATACCTTATGCCCGCGCCAACACCGAGCCGTAGCTGCTCTGCAAAATCCGGGAAAGATTCTTCGCCGACATAGCCCGCATCGACAAAGCCGACCGCGCCGATCGTATCGGTAAGGCGCACGCGTGCTTCCACCGAGCTTTCGACAAGCGAGCGTCCACCGATCACATAATTATCGCCATCGCGGCTGACATTCACGCCAATATTGCGATAGGCATAGCCGCGAACTGAACCACCCCCACCAGCAAAGAACAGTTGATCCGGTGGCAGCTCGCCGATTTCAGCGCCAACAATCGACCCAAGCTTCAGACGCCCGGCGAGGACGAAACGATCATCGGCACCGAAACCGTAATAGGTGCGCCCTTCCGCCGTAAATTTGGTGGCGAAGTTGCCATATTCTACTTCGTAGAATGGCGACAAAAGCCCCTCAAGATAATAGCCATTCTTTGGATCAACCTTGCTGTCGCGGCTGTCATAGGTCAGCCCGCCAAGAACACCCACTGTCAGGAAATCACGGCTTCCGAAGAAATCATCTTCAAATTTCGACTTCGACACACTCGCAGTGAGTTTGCCGGAAAGCTCGTCCGAAAATATATGGGTTAAGCCAGCTTCAGCAGTGACTGAAGTCTGCGTATAGGCATCCAGAACCTTGCGCTCGCCAATCAGCGAGGAAATGAAGTCTGTATCCGGCGTCCAGACACCAGGCTTGGTGAAACTGACACCCAGCATGTAATTATAGTCCTGTGGGTCGTAGGATTGCCCGCCAATGCCACCGATTTTGGCATCGAACCGCAGACGCTCGGCCCGGCCAAAAAGATTGCGGTGCTGCCAATAGGTCTCAAAACCGGCGCCGTCCAGGGTCGAATAGCTGCCACCAACACCGAAGCGGCGCAGCTTCTGCTCCTGAACGGCTACAGTAATCGGCAAAAGCCCATCGCTTGTGATGGCGTCTGCTTCTTCGATACGGGCCGAGCGGAACACCTCAAGTCGAGACAGACGCTTTTTGGCGCGCTCGATCTCGTCAGGATCATATTCGCGTCCGGGCTCCAGACCCGTGATGAAGGCGACAAACTCAGGGTCCATGCGCTCAGTACCGGTGACCTGCGTCTGGCCGAACGATGCGCGGCGACCGGGATCAACATCGATAACCGCATCAACTTTGCTGTTGTCGTGATCGGCGGTGACGTTGCGCGAAACGATCTTCGCCTTGGGATGGCCCTGCTCGCGCCATGCATCAACAGCAAGGCGCTCTGCCTTTACGATTGACGTGGAGCGGGCAATATCGCCCACCGCGAACCCCTGATTTTCAGGCAGGTCGACAATATCCTTCTTGTCGACCGGCGGCGGAGCGACATTCTTGATGCGTGCGGTAGAGAAAAGAAACTGCGGTCCCGGATCGACCGAAATTGACACGGTTGCGGGATCTGGCAAAACCGTGTCGGGAGGAAGATCACTCGCCTCACGCCCATCAACTTTAATGCTGATATTGCCGCCATAACGACCATCGGCGTAAAGCGCGCCAAGAATACGGCGATAATCGCCTCTGGCTTTGGCTAGAAGCCCTGCGGCACCGGAGGCAGGCTTGTCCTTATCAGCGACAAGGCTGGAAGCACCTTCGACGAGCTTTTTGGTCTCTTCGTTTTCTTCGTTGGCGATTTCTACGGTATATTTTTGCGGATCGGCAATGACGGAATCCGCGTCATCGTCTTTTTTTTCGCCCCACAAATGAATGCCGAAGATTTCGAACGCGTGCGCGGGCGATACAAGGGCTGAGCAAGCCAGCAATGCGGCGGCAAACAAACTGGCCTGTGGGCGCTTGAAGTCCATCAACCAGTATAATCCCTAACTCAAACAAAATGACACAAACCAACAGGAATGATTACCCCATATCCCGTGATCGTTAAAATTCGCCTCTCTAGCTTAAGAAAACGATAACATGGTGGTTAATACAGGCCAACCCGCAAAGGCATTACACAACCTATCCGAAACTGTCGTTGTGACCATATCGCAACAAAACAGGCGTTTACGAGGGAACCCGACGCGGTCACTTTTTATTGGCGGCTGTATTGTTTATTAAATCGGCTGGAAAGCTCCGCGTGAAAACCTGTGATTGCGCTATCCCTGCAACCCAAATAGATTAGCCGCAACCAATCAGTCCCTCCGGAGCATATGAATGAAACCCGTATTCCTGCAGTTGCAATGCTTCCCTGGCAAAACCTATGAAGTTGCGGCTGCCCTTTTTGAGCGCGAGATCGTCTCGGAACTCTATTCGACCAGCGGCAATTTCGATCTGCTGGCGAAGATATACATTCCCGAAGACCAGGATGTCGGCAAGTTCATTAATGACAATGTGCTCGACATCCAAGGTATTGCTCGCTCGCTGACGACCATGACTTTCACGGCATTTTGACCCTCAGGCAGCAATTTTAAGCGGATAACCGAGACATTAAGTCTCGTTTCATGCGATAATAATGTCCCCTATGTAATGTTTGCAATAAAAACACCGCATTCGGGTAACAAAATTCCATTCTTTGCCTAAGAAGCTGTTCTTCTATAGATTGTTTCTTTTGCAATTCACTATCAGGATAGTTTGAAAATGCCGCCCTATCGTTCACGTACAACCACACATGGCCGCAACATGGCCGGTGCCCGCGGCCTTTGGCGCGCCACCGGTATGAAGGACGAGGATTTCGGCAAGCCAATTATTGCCGTCGTAAACTCGTTCACTCAGTTCGTGCCTGGCCACGTGCATCTGAAAGATCTTGGCCAGTTGGTGGCGCGTGAAATCGAAAGCGCGGGCGGTGTTGCCAAGGAATTCAATACGATTGCAGTCGATGACGGCATCGCCATGGGACATGATGGCATGCTCTATTCGCTGCCATCGCGCGAGATCATCGCCGATAGCGTTGAGTATATGGTCAATGCCCATTGCGCCGACGCTATGGTCTGCATTTCCAATTGCGACAAGATCACGCCCGGCATGCTGATGGCAGCCTTGCGGCTGAACATTCCTGTCGTTTTCGTTTCCGGCGGCCCGATGGAAGCCGGCAAGGTTACCTGGGATGACAAGGAAAAGAAGCTCGATCTGGTTGATGCCATGGTTGCCGCTGCTGATGACCGCATTTCCGATGCGGAAGTAACGGCTATTGAGCGCTCTGCCTGCCCGACTTGCGGTTCCTGCTCGGGCATGTTCACCGCCAATTCGATGAACTGCCTGACCGAAGCGCTGGGCTTGTCCCTACCGGGCAATGGTTCAACGCTGGCTACCCATGCGGATCGCCGTCGACTGTTTGTCGAGGCCGGGCACCTCATTGTTGATCTGGCCCGTCGCTACTACGAACAGGATGATGAAACAGCGCTGCCACGCGCTATCGCATCCTTTGCCGCCTTTGAGAACGCGATGACGCTCGATATCGCGATGGGCGGTTCGACTAATACTGTTCTCCACCTGCTTGCGGCGGCGCATGAAGGCGAAGTCGATTTCACCATGAGCGATATTGACCGGCTTTCCCGTCGCGTTCCCGTACTGTGCAAGGTGGCTCCTGCTGTTGCCAATGTGCATATGGAAGACGTACATCATGCGGGTGGCGTCATGGGCATTCTTGGCGAGCTTGATCGGGCAGGTTTGCTTGATACCTCAGTTTACTCCGTTCATGCAGCAAATCTCGGCGCAGCGCTTGATCGCTGGGATGTGATGCGCAGCAAGAACCAGTCTGTCCATGATTTCTTCAAGGCAGCGCCGGGCGGTGTTCCTACCCAGGTTGCATTCAGCCAGGATCGCCGCTTTGCCGATGTTGACCTGGATCGCGAAAAGGGCGTTATCCGCAATGCGGAACATGCCTATTCCAAGGATGGCGGTTTGGCTGTGCTTTACGGCAATCTTGCCGAAGATGGCTGTATCGTCAAAACGGCAGGCGTTGATGAGTCAATTCTGAAGTTCTCCGGTCCTGCGCGCATTTTTGAAAGTCAGGATACCGCCGTTCTTGGTATTTTGAACGGCGGCGTAAAGCCGGGCGATATTGTGCTGATCCGTTATGAAGGTCCTCGCGGCGGCCCGGGCATGCAGGAAATGCTCTACCCAACCAGCTATCTGAAATCCAAGGGCCTCGGCAAAGCTTGTGCCTTGATCACTGACGGGCGTTTCTCCGGCGGTTCGTCAGGACTTTCCATTGGCCACGTTTCTCCGGAAGCAGCCGAAGGCGGATTGATCGGTCTGGTGCAGGAAGGCGATGTAATCGACATCGACATCCCGAACCGCAAGATTCACCTTGCCGTCGATGATGCGGTCATTGCCGATCGCCGTGCGCATATGGAAGCCAAGGGCTCAGCCGCCTGGAAGCCTGAAGAAAAGCGCAAGCGCAAGGTCACAACTGCACTGCGTGCTTATGGCGCAATGGCAACAAGCGCTGCACGCGGTGCTGTAAGGCAGATTCCCGACCATTGGGAGTGAGATGATTGGCAGTAATATCGTGCGTGGTTCGAACCACGCACAACAAAAATGCAGCCCTTTTACCAAGGGCTGCATTTTTACATTTTACTTCGCTGCATCAGTAACTTTTGTTGTCCAGGCACCTTCCGGCTTCTTGGTAATAACCGGGTCTGAACCACCACCAAGCAAGGTTTCCACAGTCCGGTCGGCAGCTGCCGTATCAAGCACGCCGTCTGAACCTTCCGTCAGCTTATTGATTTCAGCAACCATGCGCTTCTGGTGCTTCTCTGTCTGGGCCCCGCTGGCATCATTCTCAAGCACAATTTCAGCAGCTTCGTCCGGATTGGCCCGTGCATATTCCCAGCCCTTCATTGAAGCCTTGACGAAGCGGGCCAGCTTTTCGACCATTGCCGGATCATCGAGACTCTTCTGGAGCACATAAAGACCGTCTTCCAGCGTTGCTACTTTTTCATCCTCGTACTTGAAAGTGACGAGCTGATCTTCCGGAATGCCCGCATCAATTACCTGCCAATATTCATTATAGGTCATAGTGGAAATGCAATCGGCTTGCTTCTGGATCAGGGGATCAACATTGAAGCCTTGTTTGAGAACTGTGACGCCTTCCGGCCCGCCATCGGTCTTCAGGCCAAGATGGTTCATCCATGACAGGAACGGATATTCATTTCCGCCGAACCAGACACCCAGCGTCTTGCCCTTGAAGTCTTCAGGCTTGGTAATGCCCGTTTCCTTGCGGCAGGTCAGCATCATGCCGGAGCGCTTGAACGGCTGGGCAATATTGACAAGAGGAAGACCCTTTTCACGCGTGGCAAGCGCGGAAGGCATCCAATCGACAACAACATCGGCACCACCACCAGCGATGACTTGCGGCGGGGCAACGTCGGGGCCACCCGGCTTGATCTCGACGTCCAGATTGGCCTCTTTATAGAAGCCCTTATCTTTAGCCACATAATAGCCAGCAAACTGCCCTTGCGTGACCCATTTGAGCTGAAGCGTCAGTTTATCGGCGGCCAGCGCCGAGCCGGCCATCAGGGTGCTGATGGCGAGTCCCAACGAGAGTGCAATGGTCTTCTTCATGTTTCAGTTCTCCTCTGTTCTTGTTTTTAAATGTTCAGGATCGGTAGGAAGGATGCCAGAAAGTGACGGCCCTTTCGATAAGGGTAATCAGTCCATAGGAAAGTGAACCAGCAAGGGCGGCAACAAAGATTTCCGCCCAGACCATATCGACATTCATGCGGCCAACTTCTGCGGAAATGCGAAAACCCATGCCGACAATGGGGGAGCCGAAAAACTCGGCAACAATTGCGCCGATGAGCGCCAAAGTCGAGTTGATTTTAAGCGCGTTGAAGATGAACGGCATGGCAGCGGGTAGACGCAGCTTGAGCAATGTCTGACCATAGGTTGAACCATAGGTGCGCATGAGATCACGTTCCATGGCGCCCGAGGCAGCAAGCCCGGCAACTGTGTTCACCAGCATCGGGAAGAACGTCATGATAACAACAACAGCGGCTTTGGACTGCCAGTAGGAACCGAACCACATGACCATGATCGGAGCAATGCCAACGACGGGCAGCGCTGCCACCAGGTTGCCAATGGGTAAAAGCCCCTTGCGCAGAAAGGGCACGCGATCAACGACAATCGCGGCCAGGAAACCCGAGCCGCAGCCCATGACATAACCGGCAACCGCGGCCTTCAGATAGGTTTGTTGGAAGTCCGCCCAGAGCGTGGGCACGGAAGCCGCGATACGCGCGGCAATCATTGATGGTGGCGGCAGAAGGATTGCAGGAACACCGAAGCCGCGCACCACGACTTCCCAAAGGATAAGCAGCCAAGCACCGAACAGCACCGGCAATGCCAGATTGATCAGACGCTGACCATCTGGCGATGAGACACGCCAGCTTGCAAGCCGCTGCACTGTCAGCCAAGCCAAAAGCCATGCCGCCACAACCATGCACCAATAACCAAGCAGCGCCCCTGCCGGACCCATCAAGCTGAGCAACGATATCAGACAATAGGCCGAGACATGCACCAATAGCAGCAGCGCAATGGTAGACGAGGTGGATGCAGAAGCGAACAGCGCCACCGCGGCAGCGACAAAGAGCATGATCGGCGTTGCATAGGATAATGTGGTTTGAACACCCGCACCTGTCGGGACCACAAGAGCCGCAGCGGACAAGACAAAGGCAGCAATGGCCAAAGGAGAGCGCGAAAACCTCATGGCCGCACTCCCATTCGCCGGTTAACAAGCGTCGAGATTACCCCTATAAGGCTGACAAGAACGGCCGCCATGAGTGCGGCAGCGATAAGGGCAGCCCAAATTTGCACGGTCTGACCGTAATAGGAGCCGGCAAGCAGGCGTGCCCCGATACCCGCCACAGCTCCAGTGGGCAATTCACCGACAATGGCACCAACCAGACTGATGGCAACGGCAATTTTCATTGAGGTAAAAAGATAAGGCATGGAGGCGGGCCAACGCAGTTTCCAGAATATCTGTGCCTTCGACGCGTTATAGGTGCGCATCAAATCAAGGTGCATGATTTCGGGTGAGCGAAGACCTTTGACCATACCAACAGCCACCGGAAAGAACGACAGATAGGTCGAGATCATTGCCTTTGGCAAAAGCCCGGTAATATTGACCGCGTTGAGCACGACGATAATCATCGGGGCAATGGCGAGGATCGGCACGGTTTGCGAGGTGATGATCCAAGGCATCAGGCTTTTGTCGAGCGTGCGCGAATGCACAATAGCGATCGCCAGAAGAATACCAAGCAAAGTGCCGAATGCGAAACCGAGCAGCGTGGACGATAGAGTGACACCGCCATGATAGATCAGGCTACGCTTTGACGTTGGTGCAATATCGAAAACTGTCTTGCGAATTTCAGCAGCGACCTGATGCGGCGCAGGCAAAACCGGCCGTTCCTGCGCCATCGTATTGGCAACTAACTGGCTCGTGGAGATGGTCGTATTGGCACGCGCCGCCTGGTCGCGTTCGAATGGCGCGTTGAGAATGATGGCAAAAACATACCAGAGTGCGATGATAACCAAAAGGATGGTTCCGACCGGGATCACCCTGTCGTGGAGCACGGCTGCAAGGCCTTGACGCTCCTTCATCACAAATGAGCCTCATCATAGGAATGACCGTGCCGCAAGCCTTCACGTACGCGGTGAGCGATTTCCAGAAATTCCGGTGTTTCGCGAATATCCAACGTCCGCTCAGAGCCGAGATTGCAATCGATGATTTCGTGTATCCGGCCCGGACGCGGACTCATCACAACGATCTTTGTCGAGAGAAAAACTGCCTCGGGAATCGAGTGGGTTACAAAGATGACTGTCTTTTGCGTTTTGGCCCAAAGCTTCAGTAATTGTTCGTTGAGGTGATCGCGGACAATTTCATCCAGCGCACCGAAGGGCTCATCCATTAAAAGCATATCGGGATCAAAAGACAGGGCGCGGGCAATGGATGCGCGTTGCTGCATGCCGCCTGATAATTGCCATGGAAACTTCTTGTCAAAACCGGCCAGATTAACCAGCTCGAGATTCTTGGCGATCCGCGCCTTGCGCTCCTCCTTGGGTATGCCCATCACTTCCAGTGGCAGGGAAATATTGCCGCCAATGGTGCGCCAAGGATAGAGCGCGGCCGCTTGGAAAACATATCCATAGGCACGTTTTTCGCGCGCCTGCGATGGCGTCATTCCATTGACCGATATGCTACCCGAGGTGGGCTGCTCCAGATCGGCAATCACGCGCAACAAGGTGGTCTTTCCGCAACCGGAAGGGCCGATAAAGGAAACGAACTCGCCGCTGTTAACTGCAAGGTCGATGTTCGACAAAGCATTGACGGGGCCATCATTGGTCTGGAAGACCAGCGAAAGGTCTTTGACATCAATTACATTTTTTGGCGCCGCATCAGCCATTATTTTCGCCTTGGGTCGGAGCGCGACGACTGTCATCATACGCCTGCCGGAATGTTCTTCGGATCGCGATCCACTCTACGCGGTGCGGTTAGTTCCTTCCAAGTGGAAAGTGCGCGGCTGGCAGAGGGGTTGGCCTCACGCTCGACAAAGCGTCCGCTGCCCGTCGGCGCAAGCACTTCGCCATCCCTATAGGCAATCTCTCCACGCGAAATAGTGATGCGCGGCAGGCCCGTCACTTCAATGCCCTCAAAGACATTATAGTCGATGGCCGACTTCTGCGACTTTGCAGAAATGACCTTGGTTGCATTGGGGTCCCAGATAACAATATCCGCATCAGAACCCGGCAAGATCGCTCCCTTGCGCGGGTAGATATTAAGAATTTGGGCGATATTGGTCGACGTTACCGCGACAAACTCATTTGGCGTCAGGCGGCCGGTACGTACGCCTTTGGTCCAAAGCACGGGCATGCGATCTTCCAGACCACCAGTGCCATTTGGGATTTTGGTAAAGTCGCCGACACCAAAACGCTTCTGCTCGGTGGTAAAGGCGCAATGGTCTGTCGCCACGACCTGAAGACTTCCCGATGCAAGGCCAGCCCACAATCCATTTTGGTTGATCTTGTCACGGAAAGGCGGCGACATGACCCGGCGCGCGGCATAGTCCCAGTCCTCATTTTTATATTCACTCTCATCCAGAACAAGGTGTTGAATCAGAGGTTCGCCATAGACGCGCATACCCTTGGCACGCGCGCGGCGAATGGCTTCATGGGACTGTTCGCAGGAAACATGCACGATATAGAGCGGCACGCCTGCCTGATCGGCGATCATGATGGCGCGGTTAGCCGCCTCACCTTCTATTTCGGGCGGGCGCGAATAGCCGTGAGCCTCCGGTCCGGTATTGCCTTCGGCGAGGAGCTTCTGCTGGAGATGGGCAACCACATCGCCATTTTCCGCGTGGACAAGCGGCATGGCGCCGATCTCGGCACAGCGCAGAAAGGAGGCGAACATTTCATCGTCGTCCACCATCAATGCGCCCTTATAGGCCATGAAGTGCTTGAACGTATTGATGCCGCGTTCAACGATTTTGGGCATTTCGTCGAAGATCTGCTTGTTCCATCCGGTTATCGCCATGTGGAAGGAATAGTCGGTGCGCGCTTTGCCAGCCTTCTGGAACCAGTCCTGCAAGGCGGCAAGCAACCCGTCTTCGCCGGGGAGCACAAAATCGACAACCATCGTTGTTCCACCTGCCAGCGCCGCGGCGGTGCCGGTGTCAAAATCATCGCTGGAGTGGGTGCCCATGAAAGGCATTTCAAGATGCGTATGCGGGTCGATACCGCCGGGCATGAGAAAGCAACCGGTTGCATCAATAATTTCGCAATTGGCGTCCTGGCCGGAAAGATCTGAGCCGATGGCAGCGATCTTGTCGCCATCAATCAGCACATCCGCTTTATAAGTGCGGTCAGCGGCAATAATTGTTCCGCCTTTGATCAGTTTCGCAAGCATTGTGTTCGTTCCCCTTTTTGGTCTTTTGCCGAACATGTTGCATATGTGGTTGCTAGGTCAGGCTTGAATCTCCGCCGTCTCCAGAACCGCATGCAACAGGACATCTGTACCGGCAGCAGCCCATTCTTTCGAAATCTCTTCATCCTCATTGTGGCTGAGGCCATCCACGCAAGGGCACATTACCATCGCCGTCGGCGCAACGCGGTTGATCCAGCAGGCATCATGTCCGGCGCCGGAAACAATATTGCGGTGACTGTAGCCAAGCCGCTCCGCAGCGTTGCGCACGGCAGTGACGCAGCCTTCGTCGAAGGTAACGGGATCAAAATGCCCGGCTTCTTCAATCTCGATGCCGAGGCCAAGCTCCTTGGCAATCTCCGGTGCCTTCGCCTCAATTTCCGTTTTCATTGCGGAAAGCGTCGAAAGGTCTGGCGAGCGGATATCAACCGTGAACACGACTTTGCCCGGAATGACATTGCGGGAATTGGGATAAACATCGACATGGCCGATTGCCCCAACCGCATTTGGCTGGTGGGCCATAGCGACGGCGTGAACCAGTTCGGTAATGCGCGCCATGCCGAGGCCCGCATTTTTTCGCATAGGCATTGGGGTTGAGCCTGTGTGGCTTTCCTTGCCCGTCAATGTGATCTGCAACCACCACAGGCCCTGACCATGGGTGACAACGCCGATATCCTTGCCCTCAGCTTCCAGAATGGGTCCCTGCTCAATATGCAGTTCGAACAGCGCATGGATCTTACGGGCGCCGACTTTCTCGTCACCCTTCCAGCCGATTCGCTCCAGTTCGTCGCCAAACTTCTTGCCCTTGGCATCTTCGCGAACATAGGCCCATTGCTCATCATGAATACCGGCGAATACACCGGACGCCAGCATGGCCGGGGCAAAGCGTGTGCCTTCTTCATTGGTCCAGTTGACAACAACAATAGGATGCTTGGTCTTTATATTAAGATCGTTGAGCGTGCGGATCAGTTCCAGTCCGCCGAGAACCCCCAACACACCATCATATTTTCCACCCGTCGGCTGTGTGTCGAGATGGCTGCCGACATAGACCGGCAGCGCATCCGGGTCTGTTCCTTCACGCGTGAAGAACATGTTGCCCATGGTGTCTACGCCCATGGTCATGCCGGCTTTCTCACACCAGGATTGAAACAGCCTGCGGCCCTCGCCATCCTCATCGGTCAGGGTCTGGCGATTATTGCCACCGCGCAGACCCGGCCCGATTTTGGCCATCTCCATCAGGCTATCCCAAAGGCGGTCGCCATTGATCCGAAGATTTCCCGTCAGCGACATTTGCCCGCTCCTATGCCAAGTTCTTCAACACATCGGCGAGCGTATCGAACAGATGATCGATCTGTCCTTTGCTGATTGTCAGAGGCGGAGACAAGGCGATGATGTCGCCAGTCGTGCGGATCAGCACGCCCTTTTCGTATGCATTGAGGAAAGCCTGGAATGCCCGTTTTGTCGGGGCGCCGTCGATGGGTTGAAGTTCGATGGCGCCGATCAACCCGAGATTGCGAATGTCTATGACATTCGGCAGTCCCTTCAGCGCATGCAGAGCATTCTCCCAATAATCGGACAGTTCCGATGCGCGGGTCAACAAGCCTTCTTCCTCATAGGTGTCGAGCGTTGCGAGAGCCGCTGCGCAAGCGACCGGATGGCCGGAATAAGTGTAGCCATGGAAAAGCTCTATCAGATTTTCCGGACCATTCATGAAGGCCTGGTAGATGTCCGACGAAGCGAAAACCGCGCCCATCGGAATAACGCCACTGGTGATACCCTTGGCGGTTGTCACCAAATCAGGCACCACGCCGAAATAATCTACCGCAAATGGTGCACCAAGACGGCCGAAGCCGGTGATTACTTCATCGAAAATCAGGAGAATATCGTGCTTGGTGCAAATCTCGCGCAGGCGCTTGAGATAGCCCTTTGGCGGAATGAGAACGCCAGTCGAACCCGCCACCGGCTCTACAATGACGGCCGCAATATTTGACGCGTCGTGCAGCGCAATGACCTTTTCCAGATCATCGGCAAATTCAACGCCATATTCAGGCTCGCCGCGCGTATAGGCATTTCGCGCCAGATCATGCGTATGGCGAATATGGTCAATGCCACTTAAAGCATTGCCAAAGGTCTTGCGATTGCCGGAAATGCCGCCGACGGAAATACCGCCAAAGCCAACGCCATGATAACCGCGCTCGCGGCCAATCAGCTTGACCTTGGTGCCATTGCCTTTAGCGCGATGATAGGCTAGCGCGATCTTCAGCGCCGTATCAACCGATTCAGAACCGGAATTGGTGAAAAACACATGGTTAAGCGGCGATGGCAGCATGGCAGCCAGGCGCGCGGCTAGTTCAAAGGCCTTGGGATGCCCCATCTGGAATGCAGGCGCATAATCAAGCTCTGCAACTTGCTTTTGAACGGCTTCGACGATCTTGGGGCGCCCATGGCCCGCATTGCAGCACCAGAGACCGGCAGTTCCATCGAGGATCTCGCGCCCATCATGAGACTTATAGTGCATGTCTTTAGCACTGACGAGAAGGCGGGGATTTTGCTTGAACTGCTTGTTTGCCGTAAAAGGCATCCAGAACGCGTCGAGATTGTTTGTCCCCATTGCCGTTTTAGACATGTGACGAAGCCTCCTGATTGCGGATATTACCGCTTGTTTTGTGTTCCCGAATGATTGAACCTTTAAGGGGATTCAAAAACCAATTGCCAAAAACTTGACTAGTTGGTCAAAATGCAGGCTAGAAGAGCATAGTTAGGTGGTCAAGCGCTTTATAGGCATTTCAACCCGTTGCCGGGACAAGCGGAATTGCCATTTTGTCGCGGGTGGGTGGAGCAATCAGCAAATGGCGAAAGCTGCGAAGCAGAAAACGAATGGCGGCCCGGAACGAACAACCCGTATCCAGGAAATAAACCGCCGTTTGATCCTTGATGCGGCGCTTGATGTTTTTTCCACTTACGGGTTCCGGGGCACGACTATCGACCAGATTGCCGACAAGGCCGGCATGTCAAAACCCAATCTGCTTTATTATTTTCCACGCAAGCAAAATATCTATGTGACGCTGCTGGAAGAAACGCTGACGGAATGGCTTGCCCCGCTCGCTGATATTGATCCGGCGGGCGACCCGATCGAGCAATTGCGCAAATACATCACGCTCAAAATCAAAATGTCCGAAAGCCATCCGGAAGCATCGCGTCTGTTCGCCAATGAAGTGCTGCATGGCGCACCGGCGATCAGTGACTTTCTGGCCAAGCATTTGAAACCGCTGGTCGACGAAAAAGCCGTCGTCATTCGGCGCTGGGTTGGCGAAGGCAAACTTGCTCCGGTTGACCCCTATCATCTGATTTTCATGATTTGGGCAACCACTCAGCATTATGCGGATTTTGACGTACAGGTTCGCGCTATTATGGGTAGCCAAGTTGGCCGTCCAGGCTTTCGCGAACAAACCGCGCAGGCAGTTCTGAGCATAATTCTCAACGGCATCCGCCCGCGCGATTGAAATAAGATAGTGCCGCGTTCGATTGCATTGCTCTCCTGCGTGGTTCGACAAGCTCACCATGAGGAAAGTTGTAGGTGCTGCAAAGCCAGCCTTCATCGCAACAGAGCTGGGCTCCCTTGCCAATTACGACTTTCCTCATGGTGGGCTTGTCGAACCACGCACAAACTGGGTTGCCATAAGTTTAAATAGAACTACGGCTAACCCATCACTCCGCCGCAACTTTTGCCATTGGATTGTTAGGGTGCGTCGTCCAGTTGGCATAGTCTGGCTGAACCGGTGTTTTGGTGCGCGGATCGACTCCCGAGAGCATAGGCACCATATCGATGCAGTTCTCTACAGGGCAGACATTCACACACAGATTACATCCAACACACTCTTCATCGATGACTTCGAAGTGCCTCACACCATCGACCATTGATGTGATCGCCTGATGCGATGTGTCTTCGCAGGCGATGTGACAACGACCACATTTGATGCATAGGTCCTGATCGATCTGCGCCTTGGTGATGTAATTCAGATTCAGATATTGCCAATCGGTGACATTGGGCACAGCCATACCGCGGAAATCTTCGATGGAGCGGAAGCCGCGTGAATCCATCCAGTCGGATAGGCCCGAAATCATCTCCTGCACAACCTTGAAGCCATAGGTCATGGCAGCGGTACAGACCTGCACATTGCCACAGCCGAGCGCAATGAATTCTGCCGCATCGCGCCATGTGGTGATGCCGCCAATCCCCGAAATAGGCAGGCCACGCGTCTCCGCATCACGGGCAATTTCCGCAACCATGTTGAGCGCTATCGGCTTGACCGCCGGGCCACAATAGCCTCCATGCGAACCGCGTCCATCAATGGAAGGGTTGGGCGCAAACGTATCAAGGTCAACTGAAACAATGGAGTTGATCGTATTGATCAGTGAGACGGCATCCGTTCCGCCGGATTTGGCAGCACGGGCTGGCTTACGCACGTCGGTGATATTTGGCGTAAGCTTGGTGATGACGGGCATGCGCGTATATTGCTTGCACCAGCGCACCACCATCTCGATATATTCCGGTACCTGCCCAACCGCAGCGCCCATGCCACGCTCGGACATGCCGTGCGGACAGCCGAAATTCAACTCAATCCCATCGCATCCGGTTTCTTCGACACGTGGAAGGATGGCCTTCCAAGCCTCTTCTTCACAAGGCACCATGATCGATGCAATCAATGCACGATCCGGCCACTTTTTCTTGACCTCGGTCATCTCACGCAAATTGACCTCAAGCGGGCGATCCGTGATGAGCTCGATATTGTTGAGGCCAAGCAAGCGCCGGTCCGGCCCATGGATCGCACCATAGCGGGGGCCATTGACGTTAACGACGGGAGGCCCCTCTTCTCCAAGGGTTTTCCAGACAACGCCGCCCCAGCCTGCCTTGAATGCACGCTCGACATTATAAGCCTTGTCGGTTGGAGGCGCCGAAGCCAGCCAAAATGGGTTTGGAGATTTTATACCAAGGAAATTCGATGAAAGGTCAGCCATGATCGTTTCCTTTAGCCGCTAATATGGCTTGGATTGGCAGGATGTTGCGCAGAGGTGGTCGCGGGTTCGGAATTGCTGGCAATGACTGCCTCGGCAAAGCCGCTGACTTTTTCCGGCTGCATCGATAAAGCGCGGTGAATTGACTCGGCTGCAAGTTTGCCATCCTGCACACCTGCAACGGTCAAATCCTGACCACCGGCAATACAATCGCCGCCCGCCCAAATTCCTGGAATTGATGTACGGCGCTCCTCATCGACACTGATACGGCCACGCGAAAGCGCCATACCTGCTTCTGCAAGAATTTTTTCCGCGGGCATTTGGCCGATTGCCTTGAAAATCTGATCGCTGGCCAATGTGACGCTTTCGCCGGTTGTTTCCAGCCTGCCATCATTCATGGTCGTGTAGTCGAGGGTGATGCCACAAACCTCGCCACGTTCATTGCGTGTCAATGCGCGCGGCTGCAGCCAATGGCGGATAATCACGCCATTCTTCAATGCAAGTTCCTGTTCGAACTCGCTGGCATTCATGCTTTCCGGACCGCGTCTGTAGGCAATGATGACGTTCTCCGCGCCGAGCAGCTTCGTCTGGACTGCAACGTCGATGGCAGTCATGCCACCACCGATGACGACGACATCCCGTCCAACGGCGATTTCCGAAAGGTCGTTGCTCTGACGCAGAACGGAAATGTAGTCCACAGCGTCGATGCAGCCTGCCGCATCCTCGCCATCAAGGCCAAGCTCATTGACACCCGGCAAACCCACTCCAAGGAAAACAGCATCAAAACCGGCACGCAACGCATCAAGGCTGATATCCCTGCCAAGTGCCTTGTCGTTCTGAATGGTGATACCGCCAATCTCCAGAATAAAATCCAGTTCTTTCTGGGCGAAATCATCGACGCTCTTATAGGCGGCGATACCATATTCATTGAGGCCGCCAGCCTTTGGGCGGGCCTCGAAAATCGTCACATCATGGCCATACATGGCCAGACGATGAGCGGCAGAAAGCCCTGCCGGACCTGCGCCGACCACTGCCACAGACTTGCCGGTAGGAGCCGCGCGGGTGAAAGGGTGCTGGCCGTTTTCCATCAGGTAATCTGTTGCGTAACGCTGCAGCAGGCCGATCTTTACAGGCTTTCCTTCGGCCGCTTCACGCACACAGGCCTGCTCGCACAACGTTTCCGTCGGGCATACACGGGCGCACATACCACCAAGGATATTCTCGCTCAGGATGGTCTTGGCCGATCCGGTGGGATTTCCCGCGGCGATCTCGCGAATGAAAAGCGGAATGTCTATCCCCGTAGGGCAGGCATTCATGCAAGGCGCATCGTAGCAGAAGTAGCAACGGTCAGACTCAACGAAAGCCTCATGCCGCGAAAGCGGCGGATGCAGATCGGAAAAGACCTCGCTATACTCACTGCTCGCGAGCCGGCCAGCCCTGACGTCACGGATTCCTGAATCCATCGATCCCATGAAATGGCATCTCCCATATCTGTGGCAGCGTCCGGTTCCCGTGGATCACAGCCATTTGCAGATGAGCCGGTTCGTCCGGCTCCGTTATGGAAAGAATGGCATATTTTTACAAAAGGTCAAATTTTTTATCAAATGGTCAAGAATCATATTCTTATGAGGGTGTTGTCGGTCTCACTACACTCCTACTGTGCTTGGTTCGACAAGCTCACCATGAGGAAAATAATAGATGTTAAGGAACCAGGCTCGGCGAGCTAGCGACTATCTTGCGAGCAAAACATTCCTCATGGTGAGCCCGTCGAACCACGCACAACGCCATCCTGCAGTCAGAGTTAAAGTTTGTGGGCACTGGACGAAATATTTACTCGGCAGGGAGTTGTGCTTTTGTACTGACCTGCAGCAATTCACGCTGGAGCCTTGCCTCTTCCTCGGCCTTTGGCTTGGAGAACCCCGCCAGAAGAAGATAAGCGACTGGTGTGAGAAACAGCGTTGAGACTGTAGCCAGACCAAGGCCACCGACGATGACCCAACCGAGCGCAATACGGGCTTCCGCGCCGGCACCGCTGGCGAGAACCAGCGGGACACCGCCAAGAATCGCGCAGAGCATTGTCATGACGACGGGGCGAAGACGGATCGTTGCCGCTTCCTCAATGGCCTGCCGGACATTGCGGCCCTGATCACGCAGATGGTTGGCAAACTCGACGATAAGAATACCATTCTTTGCCATGATACCGACAAGCAGCACCAAGCCGATCTGACTATAGACGTTCATGCTGGTCCCCGTGATCACCATGGCAAACACCGCGCAGGCAAGCCCAAGCGGAACTGTGGCCATAACGATCACAGCGCTGATGAAGCTTTCGAACTGGGCGGCGAGCACCAGAAGGATGATCAGGATGGCGAAGCCAAATGTGATGATCATGCTTGAGGAGTTTTCGCCAAGTGTGGCAGCTTCGGCCAGAGGAATGAGACGATATCCAGCTGGCAGCAATGGCTCGGCAATTGCCTGCGCCTGCGCATAGGCATCGCCAAGGGCGAAAGAAGGCGACAGGCTTGCCGTGATGGCTACGGATCGCATTTGCTGTTCACGGGTCAGTGCGGGCGGCACAGCGACTTCCGTCAGTCGCGCAATCGTCGACATCGGTACAAAGCGGCCATCCTGGGTTCGCAAGAACACATTTTCCAGATCGGTTGGATCATTGATCGGATCAGTGGTGGAGACGAGTTTGACGTCGAAGCTGCGATCCTCGATGTATACGGAACCGATCTTGTAGCCGTCCAGTACCGACTGCAATGCTTGTGCCAGACCTGTGATGTCTATGCCCAGATCCGAGGCCCGTTCGCGGTCTATCGTAACAGCCAATTGCGGCTGGGTTGGTTCATTAGTCAGACGCGGCCTGTCAAATCTTGGATCTTTTTCCAGTTCGGATACGATCTTGGCGGCAGTCGTGCCCAATTCGGCGTAGCTGGTGCCCACGACAGCAAACTGGAGACCGTTGCCTGCGCCGCGAATACCGAGCGAATTGGGTTGCGAGGCAAAAACCTGAATGCCCGGCACTGCGCGCACACGCTTGGAAACATCGGCCACGATCTCTTGCTGCGTCCTTGTACGCTCATTCCATTTGGCAAGGCTGAGCACCATGAAGCCGCGATTGGTGTTGCCATTCTGCCCGGCAATGGAGAACGTATTCTCGATTTCTCCCGAATCACGCAAAGGCTGGATCAATGTTTCGATCTGGCGCATCTCATCATTGAGATATTCGAGACTGACACCTTGGGGCGCCGTTATGCGCAGGAAGGTCGCTGCACGATCCTCTGTCGGCGTCAGCTCCTGTTTGAGCAGGGAGAATGCACCAAAGGCGGCACCGGCAAAAAGGATCGACACGATGACCACGATCCAGGGCGCAGCAAGACAGGCATGCAGCAACCATTTGTACCAGCCGCCAAAGCGATTGCCCATACGGCCAACCACACCCGGTGCATGGGCAACTTTATGATGACTTGCCTCGCTCGCGCTCAGCAGACGGGATGCGAGCATGGGACACAGCGTAAGCGCCACGACCGCCGAGAGAAGCACGCAGATGGCCAGAACAAAGCCGAATTCGCGAAACAGACCGCCTGTCTGGCCGGGAAGGAACGACAATGGCACAAACACCGCCGCCAATGTGACCGTTGTCGCGATGACCGCGAAGAACACTTCCTGCGTGCCAAGAACAGCAGCGGCGCGTGGGCCCATGCCCTGATTACGGCGGCGGACAATATTTTCCAGCACGACAATCGCATCATCCACCACAAGACCTGTCGCCAGAACCAGAGCCAAAAGCGTAAGAATATTGATGGAAAAACCTGCCAGATAGATCGCCGATATTGTGCCGATCAATGCAACCGGCATGCTGACCGCCGGAATCAAAGTCGCCCTGATGTCCCACAGGAACAGGTAGATGATGGCGATAATGATGATAACCGAAACGCCCAGCGCTATTTCCACCTCATGGACAGCGCCGTTGATGAAATCTGCATCATCGCTGGTAACGCGAATATCAACACCTTCCGGCAAGGTCTGCTGAAGCTGAGCGACTGCAGCGCGGACACCTGTCGAAATATCCAGCGTATTGGACTGTGCCTGGCGGATAATACCAAGGCCGATACCGGTCTTGCCATTGGCACGCAAACTTGACGTGCCAATGTCGGGGCCAAGTGTCACCGTGGCAACGTCACGTATTTTCGTGCGGCCTTTGATGATGATGTTTTCGAACTCTTCAGGCGTGGTAACGGGTGCGGTCGCCCGCACAACAATGCTTTGGTCATTGCTGTTCAGCTGGCCTGCCGGAGTATCAAAGGCCATGGTCGTCAGCGCATTGCGGATGTCGGCGACGTTCATGCCAAGGCTTGCAAGCTTGCCCTGATCGATATCGATCCGGAAAATCTTGTTGCGATCGCCGTTGATTTGCACATCGGCAACGCCGGGGACAGAGGCCAGTACATCTTCGATCTGATCTTCGACCAGCACTGTCATATCCTCAACCGCCATCGTATCGGACGTAACAGCAAGCCGCATAACTGCATCGGAATTCGCATCCGCCTTGACGATCTGCGGAGGATCGGCCTGTTCGGGCAGCGTGTTGGTGATACGGCTGATGGCGTCGCGCATGTCGGCAGCGGCAACGTTCAGATCAACGCCATCATTGAATTCGACGGTGACGCGGCTGCTACCAAACGAAGAACTCGAGGAGATGGATTTAACACCGGAGACACGTGACACGGCGCCTTCGATTGCAGAGGTCAGTTCCCGGTCAACTGTTTCGGCGGCAGCCGATTCAAATATTGTGGAGACGGTGACCACCGGCCTGTCCACATCGGGAAGCTCGCGGACGTCAACGCCATAATAGGCGGCCAAACCAGCCACCACGATCAAGGCATTGAGCACCAGCGCCATGACCGGACGGCGAATGAAAAGGGCGGTAAAACTTGTATCGAGATTGTCGTTCTGTTTTGTCATGACGTCCTCAGCCAGCTTTGCCGGCGGAGGCGAGAGGACCTTCTTCGCTGTTTTGTTTGGGCGCAGGTTGCCCTTTAATGTGAACGGTGCCACCTTCGCGGACCGACTGGACACCTTCGGTAACAATCGCGTCGCCCAGCTTAATATTCGCATCAACCAGAACATTGGCGGCATTGCGCTGGACAATACGAACCGGAACGCGGCTAGCTTTATCGTCTGCAATCTTCCAGACATAGGCACCGTCAGTGCCCCACTGGATCGAGAGTGGGTCCACCGCAGCATAAATGTCGCCCGGGAATGCAATGGATATCTGGAAAGCCATGCCTTCGCGTAGCGTATCTTTCGGATTGGTGATGCGTGCCTGCACGTGCAGGGTACGGCTGGCGGGATCAACCCTGCTGTCGATCGCGCTTACCGAGCCTTGAAATGTTTCGCCGGGGCGCGCAATTGAGTTCGCAGATACGGGAGCGCCAACGGCAATCAACGGCGCAAAACGCTCCGGAACCCAGAAGTCGACAAGAACTTCTGAGCGGTCGTCAATCGTAGCGACCTGCGTAGAAACGGTAATATAATTGCCCGCATTGACAGGTAGAATACCGATTATGCCGCTGATGGGCGCCTTGATATCGCGCCGGTCCAAGGCCAGCTCTGCCTCGCGCAAATCCAATGCCGCGTTCTCCACCGCAAGTTCGGCATCAGAGACCTGAACGGCTGACACCGTATTGGTTGTACTGAGGTTTTCAGCGCGCTTCAGCTTGTTTTGCGCATCTTTGAGCGCACTTCTAGCCTTTTCCGCAATAATCGTCTCGGCTTCTGAATCAAGCTTGGCGATGACGTCACCGGCCATGACTTTTGACCCGGACTGGACAAGCAATTCCGTCATTCTGCCGGCTGCAAATGGTGTAACTGAAACGGAGCTTTTGGCTTTTCCGGTACCGATTGCTGAAAGCCGGTCATTGATCTTGGCTTCAGTTGCCGTTTTCACAACGACAAGCGGCAAACTCTGTCCGCCACCCCGCCTGCCGGAGCCTGCCGCGGTTTCGGCGGTTGCATTGGAGGGCGGAACAACTCCGGCCTTCTTTAACAGCTCATTGGAACCTGGGGAAAAATACAACCAGCCAGCTCCAGCACCAACCAGAACCAATATGGCAATCAGAATTTGTTTCCAGGCCTTCATCCAACACTCCAAGGCCGGTTCCGGTAAGGAGCCAGCGAATACTTTCGTCAAGTGCATCTGCGATCCGCAGAGAGCAACTCTATCTGTTGCAGAGAATAAAGCGCTTTGATGTCGCCGTTAATGACAAATCGGTGAGATTACAAAGATTTAATTGAACGGTCCAAATCAACTTTGCCCGTGAAATGAAGTTTCTCCGTCGCTCTTCTTGATGAGTGGGGTCTGCCGTGCAACATGGCGGGCGACATATTCGTAAGGATAGCATTCGATGGCGACCAAAACCGATATAGCGCGGCGTGTTTTCAACCATACGTGGAAATTGGACCCCATCGTCCGCAGCCTGCTCGACACGGATTTTTACAAACTCCTGATGCTTCAGATGATTTGGGGCGTTTATCCAAAAGTGGATGCCACCTTCACGCTCATCAACCGCACCACTAAAGTGCGGCTGAGTGACGAGATTGACGAGCAGGAATTACGCGAACAGCTTGATCACGCGCGGGAAGTGCGTTTCACAAAGAAAGAGATGATCTGGCTCGGCGGTAACACGTTCTACGGCAAGCGCCAGATATTCGAGCCGGATTTCCTGAGTTGGCTGGCAAATTTCCAACTACCCGAATACGAGCTGATCAAGCGCGATGGCCAATATGAACTCAATTTTCACGGGCCGTGGATGTACACCACCATGTGGGAAATTCCCGCGCTTACAATCATCAACGAATTGCGCTCCCGCGCGGCGATGAAGCGTTTGGGGCGGTTTGAGCTTGATGTGCTTTATGCCCGTGCGAAGGCCAAAATGTGGACTAAGGTCGAGCGCTTGCAAGCTCTCCCCGACATCAGAATTTCCGATTTTGGCACCCGACGCCGCCACTCATTTCTGTGGCAGCGTTGGTGTGTTGAGGCGTTGAAGGAGGGCATTGGCGCTTCATTTACCGGCACGAGTAATGTGTTGATGGCGATGGATAATGATCTGGAAGCGCTTGGAACAAACGCTCACGAACTACCGATGGTTCTGGCAGCACTGAGCAAAACCAAGGAAGAACTTCTGGCATCGCCCTATAAGGTGCTTCAGGACTGGAACCGCTATTATGGCGGTAATCTTTTGATAGTACTTCCCGACGCCTTCGGTACATCGGCGTTTCTGCGCGATGCGCCGGATTGGGTTGCAGACTGGACGGGCTTTCGACCCGATAGCGCGCCGCCCATTGAAGGCGGCGAGAAAATCCTTGCTTGGTGGAAAGCCAAGGGTAAGGACCCGCGCGAAAAATTGCTGGTGTTTTCCGATGGGCTTGACGTCGATACGATTGAGGAAACCTATCGCCACTTCGATGGGAAAGTGCGTATGAGCTTCGGCTGGGGCACCAATCTCACCAATGATTTCGAAGATTGTGCGCCACGGTTCAACGACCAGTTAAATGCGATTTCGCTGGTGTGCAAAGTCAGCTACGCCAATGGCCGCCCGGCTGTAAAGCTTTCGGATAATCCTAAGAAAGCCACTGGCGAGCCTGCGGAGATAAAACGATATCTGGAGATTTTTGGCGCGGAAGATCGCGTGGAGCAGACCGTAAAAGTCTGACCCACGCGATCGATTGGCTTTGCAAGCTGGGCTAGGAAACCGGCGCCACTTTTCCTGAGCTTGCTTTTGTCTTCGCAAGCTCGAACGGAAAACCGGTGCCCACTTTTCCTGAGCTTGCTTTTGTCTTCGCAAGCTCGAACGGAAAACCGGTGCCCACTTTTCCTGAGCTTGCTTTTACAATTACTGCAGCATCACCGTGCGCAATTCATGCTCCTGCGCGCCGACAAGAACGTTTTCGCGTTCATCGGAAAGCACAATAGGATCTCCATTGGCTGCAAAGAGCGCCCAAAGCTCAACACCAGGCGCCATCGGCGGAAGAGCCGGAAAGCTGGTGGCGAGATCATCGGTCTTTACCTTGCGCAGATAAGCTACCTGACCGGCGCCGAGACGGGAGAATTCAAGTTCGGTAAAAGGATTCGTTTGCATTATAGCCTCCTTATTTGGACAGTCTCTGGTGAGCCCTGTCCTGTTAGAGCCCTGATCAGTCTTCGACCGCAATATTGATGCGCTTGACCAATCGTTCAGGTTCCGGCCGGTCGAGGTCGATCGACAGTAGCCCATTCTTCAAAGTGGCATTGCTAACCCGCATTCCATCGGCAAGAACAAATATGCGCTGGAACTGGCGGGCCGCGATGCCGCGATGCAAATATTCGCGCGTTTCTTCATCGGTCTGGCGACCGCGAATAATCAGCTGGTTATCTTCAGTGGTAACTTCGAGATCGTCGCTGGAAAATCCCGCCACGGCGAGAATAATACGCAACTGCTCACGATCGTTATTGCAACGGATACGCTCGATATTATATGGCGGGTAGCCGTCGCCGGATTTGGCGATACGCTCCAACGTCTTTTCCATCGAATCGAATCCAAGCAGCAATGGGCTTGAAAAAGGTGTCATTCGTGTCATCCAAGCAGTCCTTTAGTAAAGCGACCTAAAGCAAAACCCGTAATTCAACAGCATTTCGCTCCTGTACTCAGATATGGTCTATCGACCTTGAGACTTCAAGAGAGTGCGGCATATAGATGAGAGAAACCGACAAATGGCACGTAAAATCATAATCGATACAGATCCGGGGCAGGACGACGCTCTCGCGATTCTTTTGGCTTTTGCCAGCCCGGAACTGGATGTGCTGGGTATTACAGCCGTTGCCGGCAATGTGCCGCTTGCCTTGACCGAAGTGAATGCGCGTAAAATCTCCGAATTGGCCGGGCGCTCCGATACGCGTGTCTTTGCCGGTGCGGATCGTCCGTTGATGCGCCCCTTGATCACGGCCGAACATGTTCACGGCAAGACCGGCCTCGATGGTCCCGACCTGCCTGAACCGTCCATGCCTTTGCAGGATCAGCATGCGGTCGATTTCATTATCGAGACTTTACGCAGTGAACCGGCGGGAACTGTCACGCTTTGCGTGCTTGGACCACTTACCAATATCGCCCATGTTCTGTTGCGCGCGCCAGAACTTGCACCGAGGATCAAGGAAATCGTCCTGATGGGCGGTGGCTTTTTTGAGGGTGGCAACATAACGCCGACTGCCGAGTTCAATATCTATGTCGACCCACAGGCTGCGCAAATCGTGTTGCAGTCAGGCGTTCCAATTGTAATTCTGCCGTTGGATGTGACACACCAGGCCCTGACCACTGCCAAACGCATCGATCGGTTCCGCGCTTTGGGCACCAGATGCGGCGACGCATCAGTTGCCCTGCTTGAGTTTTTTGAACGTTTCGACGAAGAAAAATATGGCAGCGATGGCGGACCTTTGCATGATCCCAATGTGATCGCCTACCTGCTTAAGCCGGAGCTCTATACGGGGCGTCACTGCAATGTCGAAGTGGACGCAGCCAACGAATTGACGTTCGGCATGACGGTGGTTGACTGGTGGGGGATTACTGACCGCCCGAAGAATGCTTTTTACATTCGGAACGTGGATTCTGATGGCTTCTTCGAGCTTTTGACCACCCGCATAGCAACGCTGCCATAAATCAGGCTGCAACGCTGTCCTTCTGAGTGCCTGGAGCGAGAGTAATCTCCAGGCCATTCAGTTCTTCCGTCATGATCAGCTGGCATGAGAGGCGGGAGTTCTCCTCGACGTGAAATGTCACGTCGAGCTGATCGATTTCTTCATCCAGCGGTGCAAAAAGCTTCTCAGTCCATTCCTCCTCGACATAGCAATGGCAGGTGCCGCAAGCAGCAGCGCCGCCGCATTCCGCCTTGATGTCGAGGCCCCAATCCCGAATGACTTCCATGACACGGAAGCCTTCCAAGGCCTCCAGCGTATGACGTTCGCCCTTCTGATCGGTGACGTGGATGTAAAGAGAATCAGACACTCAAGCTGCTTTCAGTTTCTTCTGGAGGGATGTTGAGGACGTCGTATACTGGAAAACGATACGTTCGCCAGGGGCCACGATCCGTTTTGCTGCGTGGGACATCAAAGCCGCCTCATGGAAACCTGACAGGATAAGCTTCAGCTTTCCCGGATAGGTATTGATGTCGCCAATCGCGAAAATACCGGGCTCTGATGTCTCGAATTTCTCCGTATCGACCGCGATCAGATTCTGATCGAGGTTCAGGCCCCAATCCGCGATTGGACCTAGCTTCATTGTCAGGCCAAAAAATGGCAGCAAACGGCTGGCCTCGATAATTTCTTCCCCGGCTTCGCCGCCCTTCAGCAGCACCTTGGACAGTTGGCCATCAGCGCCCTCAAGGCTGCCAAGCTGACCCATACGGAATTTTACACGGCCTTCTTTTTCAAGCGCCCACATCTTGTTGACACTGTCGGGAGCGGCACGGAATTCCGGGCGGCGATGCACCAGCGTGACGGACTTGGCTACGGGTTCAAGATTCAACGTCCAATCCAACGCCGAATCACCGCCGCCAACGATGACAACGTCATGGCCGCGGAAAGCCTCGATCTTGCGAACAGCATAGTGGACGCTGACGCCTTCATAATGTTCGATTTCCGGCACAGGCGGGCGCTTGGGTTGGAACGAACCGCCGCCGGCTGCAATGACAATGACCTTGGTCAGGAAGACTTCATCCGCATCAGTCTCGACACGGAACCGGCCATCCTCCAAACGTGTGAGCGCGGTCACCATCGTCGAAAAATGGAACTGCGGATCGAACGGCGCAATTTGCTTCAGCAGATTATCGGTCAGATCCTGCCCTGTCACTTCCGGCAGACCCGGAATGTCATAAATCGGCTTTTCCGGATAGAGTTCGGCGCATTGGCCGCCCGAACGATCAAGAATATCGATGACATGGGCGCGCAGGTCCAAAAGGCCAAGCTCGAATACCGCAAAGAGGCCAACAGGACCGGCACCGACGATAACGACATCTGTTTCAATAAGTTCTGACATATAAGTGCTTTCCAACAAACCGAATTGAATTTTATTGTTTCAGGCGCCCGGAACCCGGCGCCAGCTATAGGCGCCCGGTACGGTGTGCGAACCTCTGCCGGGCTGATAATAGCCGGGTGCATCATGCAGATTGTGCTCCGCAAGGCGTGTCAGCGTTACGGCATGTGTAACCTTCATCGTATCGAAACCGGTACGCAACATGTAGGCGACCTGATCGATCAGCACATCGCCCACCGCACGCAGCTCTCCCTTGAATTGATGTTGGTTTTTCAAGATGTCCGCCTTCGAATAAGAGCGGCCATCGTTGAAAGCCGGAAACTGCAGCGCAATAAGCGGTATTGTATCCAGCAATGGCAGAAGAGGGTCGATACTTTCGCCCGGCGCGACCGATACCCCGATCTTGCGGTTGGTATTGTTGCGGATGCTCTCATCCAGGCCTAGCCATGCAGCCAGAGGAAGAATTACAGCCGGCGCATCACCTGTTTCTTCGAGTGTCTCAGCGGCAATGTAAGGATCTTCACGAAATCCTTCGCGACCCCAAAGTTCACCAGCTACGCTTTCAGAAATGTCACTCATAGGCTCGAATCCGTCAGGGAAATATTGCTCAATTGATCGGTAAGTCCCGTCAGGTGGATACCGCATTCTGTTTTGTCGCTGCCAGCCCAACGACCGGAACGCGCATCTTCACCTTCTTTCACCGGCTGCGTGCAGGGCATGCAGCCGATCGAACGATAGCCTTCTGCCACCAGCGGATGTGGAGGCAAGTGATTGGCGACCATGTAGTTCTGAAGGTCCGCTGATGTCCATTGGGCCAGCGGGTTGATGCGAATACGCTCACCCACCGATTCAAACACCGGTAATGCATTACGCGTCGATGCCTGAAACTGTTTGCGACCGGTCATCCATGCGCGATAAGGCGCAACGGCCCGGGCCATCGGCTCCACTTTACGGATATAGCAGCAGCGATCCTTATTGGTCATCGACATGGCGCCATAGGGATCCTCATCCTTGAGCGTCTGCTGCAAGGGATGAATGTCATGAACATCTGTCATGCCCAATTCGCCAACAAGCTCGTCACGATAACGCAAGGTTGCCGGAAAATGTTTGCCGGTTTCCAGAAACAGAACCGGCGTGGCACGATCCACCTGCGCAATCAGGTGCAGAAGCACCGAAGATTCGGCGCCAAATGATGACACGACAGCAATTTCTTCATTGAACAAATGATCTATCGCCAGCTCGATAATATCGGCCGGTTCGAGATTCCCATAGCGGGCCTGAAGCGCGCGCGCTTCGTCCGCCACGGTACGTTCATTTGTTTCAAGCAGCATTTGCAGTCTCGTTATAAAGCGCGTCCTTGAACGGTGCAGCGCCCAGACGGCGATAAGTTGCAAGGAAGTTTTCTTCCTTGTCCGTCCGCACCTGAAGATAGCGATCAACTATGGTTTCCACCGCATCGACGATTTCTTCGGAAGAGAACCCGCGACCAGTAATATCGCCAATCGTGCAAATCTCATCACCGGAGCCACCGAGCGAAATCTGATAAAGCTCTTCGCCCTTCTTCTCGACGCCCAGAATACCGATATGGCCGACATGATGATGGCCGCAGGCATTGATGCAACCGGAAATCTTGATCTTGAGCTCGCCAATATCCGCCTGACGTTCCGGCTGGCCGAAACGCTCTGAAATGCGCTGTGCCACCGGAATGGAACGGGCATTGGCCAAAGCGCAATAATCAAGGCCGGGGCAAGCGATGATATCCGTGATCAGTCCGGCATTGGCTGTTGCTAGGCCATCGGTCAGCAGCAGATCATAAACAATGCGCAGATCAGCAATGGCGACGTGCGGCAGAACGAGATTCTGTTCATGGCTGACGCGGATCTCATCATTCGAGAACTTCTCGGCGATATCTGCCACCAGATCCATCTGCGCGTCTGTTGCGTCGCCTGGAATACCACCAATCGGCTTCAAGGAGATCGTCACGACCCCGTAGTCCGGATTCTTGTGCGGCGTTACATTTTGATCGACCCAGCGCGCAAAGGAAGGATCGGCCTTACGCGAGATCGCAAGCTGCGACCAGCCTTCGGGACGCTGTGGCAGATTTGGCATGCGGAAATAATTGTCGATGGCATCAACATCCTGTTGCGGCATCTTCAAGTCGGTATCCTTGATTGCCTGCCATTCAGCCTCGACCTGACGGGTAATTTCCTCGGTGCCGGTTTCATGCACTAGGATTTTAATACGTGCCTTGTATTTGTTATCGCGGCGGCCATGCAGATTATACACACGCACGATTGCCGTCGTGTAGGTCAGCAAGTCCTCAATGGGCAGAAAATCCCGGATCTTTTTGGCAACCATCGGCGTGCGGCCCTGGCCGCCACCAATATAGACAGCAAAGCCAAGTTCTCCGGCTTCATTCTTTTTCAGATGAAGCCCGATATCATGGACCTGAATGGCTGCGCGATCCCGATCAGCACCGGTGACTGCGATCTTGAACTTGCGCGGCAGATAGGAAAATTCCGGATGCATTGACGACCATTGACGAAGAATCTCCGCATAGGGACGCGGATCGGCAACTTCATCAGCGGCGGCACCGGCAAAATGATCGGCTGTGACATTGCGGATGCAATTGCCCGATGTCTGCAAAGCATGCATTTCGACAGAGGCCAATTCATCAAGCACCGCTGGCATATCGCTCAAAGCCGGCCAATTATACTGGATATTCTGTCGTGTGGTGAAATGGCCATAACCGCGATCATAACGGCGCGCAATATGCGCCAATTTATGCATCTGCCGACCTGACAATGTGCCATAGGGGATCGCAACACGCAGCATATAGGCATGCAGCTGAAGATAGACACCATTCATCAAACGCAGCGGGCGGAACTGCTCTTCAGTCAGCTCGCCAGCAAGACGCCGCTCAACCTGATCCTTGAACTGCTCGACGCGGGCAGAGACAAACGCGTGATCAAACTCATCGTAACGATACATTCTATGCGGACCTTCAGAAATTAGGCGGCGTTGGCGCTGGTTTTCTCGGCTTGCTTGCCAAGATCAAGACGGGTTGTCGGGCCGAGCTGGCGGATACGTTCGCGCAGGCGTAGCGGATATAGGTTTGTACCGCGTTCCTCAACATCAATGACATTAACGTCGATGACGAGATTGGACTTTATCGCGGCTTTACCGGCTTCCTCAAGCGCTGCCACAGCCTCGGCATGACGTGCGACAAGGGCACCATCAATATGGTCGAGCCACTCACCATTGGCACCAAGCCAAACTGCTTCGCCATCGGTCAGGCGGTTCGCTGTTAAAACTTTGACACTCATGATCATCATCCTTGCGGTTCAGACAGCTTGCGCTGCCATGTGGCGCTCGGCCACGAAATCTTCAAACTTTGTCTTCCTTGCAGAAAGCGGTTCTGCCAGATGAATGGCGGCACCGGCGACAGCATCGCCAATGACAACCATGACCGGCCCCTTCAGATCGCTGCGTTGTTCAAGTGCTGGCAAATCTTTCAATGTCCCGTGGAACATGCGACGTTCCGCACGTCCGGCGTTTTCAATCACAGCAACGCCGGTATCCGCATGAAGGCCCGCCTCAATCAGGCGATTGGCAACGGAAGCAGCAACACTCCGGCCCATATAAACGGCGATGGTTGCACCGGAAATAGCCAGGCGTGCCCAATCCGGCAGTATATCGCCCGTCATATCGTGGCCAGTGGTAAAGACCAGCGAGGATGCAACGCCGCGCAATGTGAGCGGAAGCTGCATATCTGCTGCGGCAGCGAAGGCAGATGTAATACCAGGGACAATCTCAAAGGCGATACCGGCGTCGCGCAAAGCGGCCATTTCTTCGCCAGCGCGACCATAAACCAGCGGATCACCAGATTTCAATCGAACGACGCGCTTGCCTTCGCGGCCAAGCGTTACAAGAAGATCATTGATCTCGCTTTGGCTCTTGGAATGGCAACCCTTGCGCTTGCCCACAGACAGTCTCGTGGCATCGCGGCGGCCCATGGCAACAACAGCCTCTGGCACCAGCGCATCATAAACAATCACATCAGCTTCCATCAGGACGCGGTGCGCACGCAAGGTCAGCAAATCCTCAACGCCCGGACCCGCCCCAACCAACCAGACACAGCCTTTGGGAGAACCCTGATTTTCGAGCAGATTTGCGGCAGCGTCATGGGCTCCGATCAGATCATTCTTATAAACATTGCTTGCTACATCGCCCGAAAAGAATGAGCGCCAGAAAATACGCCGCGACAGTCCCTTTTTCACCAGCCGTTCAACGGCAGGCCGGTAGGCATTGGCGAGACGGGCCAGATCCCCGAGACGCGGGGAGAAAGCCGCATCAATGCGCGCACGGATGAGCTGGGTCAGTACAGGGCCCGTACCCTCAGAGCCTATGGCAATGGCGATAGGCGCGCGATTGACAATGGCAGGTGTGTAGAAGTCACACAGATCAGGACGGTCAACGACATTAACAGGAATATTCTGGCGGCGCGCTTCATCGGCAATGGCAATATCCTGACCTTCATCGCCAGTGGCGACAAAGACCAGCTTTGCGCCGGTCAAATGCTTGGGAGCAAATTTTTCTACAATATGGTCGTAATTGCCGCTCCGCAAAAAGGCGGCAAGTTCTGGTTCCGGTTCGGCAGCGACTATGCGGATGGTGGCACTGGTTTGTGTCAGAAGCCGGGCCTTATTCAAGGCCTCTTCCCCATTGCCTATAACCACAAGCACCTCGTTCCGAACACGGAAGAAGGCTGGAAAGACAGATAGCTGGTTGGAACGAATAGGCATGAATCGTGGGTATCCCAATGGCTATGGGAATTATCCGATATCAATGACCTGATTATAAGAAACAGAAATGCGCCGTTTCACGCGCAGGAGCATATAATTTCTGAAAAACCGAAGGTAATCGGATTCTCTTTCTGCGCCATACATAGTTGCACCTCCCCTCGCTCCATAAAGGAGGTAGGAAAGGCCAAAGGAACGCAGCCGCAAATGAACGGCGCTTAATACACGACCATTCTTATCGGGTTTAAATTCGATTGCAAGTTGTTTTTTATTTTTTCATGACTGTCGGGATCTGACAATTCTATTCGTCATTCGGAAGTGAGTTATCAAACAGAGAGGATTTTATCCCGATGCGTATGATTTTCGTAAACCTGCCGATCAAGAATCTTGCTGCTTCAAAAGCCTTTTTTGCGGCTTTGGGGTTTAGCTTCAATCCGGACTTCTCTGACGAGAAAACAACCTGCATGATTATCGAAGAGAATATTTTTGCAATGTTGATGGAAGAAGACCGCTTCAAGGACTTCATCAATAACGGCATTAGCGACGCAACGAAATCTCAGGAAGTGCTTATTGCGCTTTCGGCAGCAAGCAAGGAAGAAGTCGATGAGACTTTTGCAAAGGCTATTGCTGCGGGAGGCAAAGAATGGAAGCCAAAGCAAGACTATGAAGGCTTCATGTATGGATGCAGCTTTCAGGATATTGACGGCCATGTCTGGGAAATCGTCCACATGGTGCCGCAAGCCCAATGATGCTCATACCAAAATGCGATAATCTTGACTCTTCGCATTTTGGTAAAGCCCGTGTGGCGCTTGAACATCTTCAAGGCGTGATGCGTCAGCATCTCAACGCCTTGGTATCAGGCGGTAAATATAGCCGGAACATGAACGGGCCAACGCCAAGGCAAGATCGCAACCAGATCAAAGCGAAGCGAAAGGCGGTCATGATCCGGCTGACGGGCCAGCCATTGGTCGGCGGCAGCCTCTATTCGGCCCATGGCGAGCGGATTGACCGAATCCATCGCCTGCTGAAGGGTACGCCGCGCTTTGACTTCAATGATGAGGACAATATTGCCGCGTCGCGCAATCAGATCGATTTCTCCAAGCTTCGTGCGATAGCGGCGATCCACAATCCGATAGCCTTTCAACATCACGGCGACTGCGGCGAGGCGTTCGGCAGAGTGGCCGCGACGGTAAGCTTTATGACGCTTGTCCTTCGCGCCCATCGGCATTCCTACTTCATGGCCAGCAAACGTTGGTAAAGCTCGCCTTTTGGGCGGCCTGTCATGCGGGAGGCTTCCCCCGCCGCCTTTGCAGGCGACATTTCCTGACTGAGGGCTTTCAGCAATGCGTCAATATCATCATCGCTGCGCGCCACATGTTCATCTTGCCGTGGTGGTCCGATCACCAGAACAACCTCACCGCGAATACGGTCTTCACCATCGAACTCCGCAGCGAGTTCTTTTAAAGGCAAGGTAGTCACGGTCTCATATGCCTTGGTCAACTCGCGGCAGAGCGAGCCTTGGCGCTCAGGTCCAAAAATCTCAACCATATCGGCCAGGGTCGCTGCGGCGCGATTGGGCGATTCGAAGAACACCAGCGCGGCATCCAATGTCTTCAACTGTTCCAGCTTTGCCCGGCGCTGGCCCTGTTTGGAGGAAAGGAATCCGGCAAAGTAAAACGCATCCTTGAACAGGCCAGAAGCAGTCAAGGCTGCAAGGACAGAGGATGCGCCAGGGATTGGCACGACACGAATGCCAGCCGCTTTGGCTTCAGGAACAAGCCGCCCGCCTGGGTCTGAAACCAGCGGCGTACCGGCATCGGAAATGAGCGCAACGCTCTTTCCGGCAAGGAGTGCCTCGATAATTTTGGGCCCTGCCATCTCGGCATTGTGCTCGTGATAGGCGTAGGGACGGCGGGAAATACCATAGCGATCAAGCAGGACGCGGCTGACGCGCGTGTCCTCGCAAGCGATAATGTCGGCTGCCGCCAAGGTCTCAATACCGCGAAGGGTCATGTCGCCAAGATTGCCTATGGGTGTCGCCACGATGTAGAGCGCAGGCTCAAGAGGCCGCGCACGATAGGACGAACTGCCAATCTGGTAGCTCCGGTCCTTTTCATCAGATTGGTGGGCCTCAGACACGCTTTATCCTCAAGCTGCGAGATCAGCGATAACGGCATTGAGCACGATAGCGCCTTCGGGTGTTGTGCGGATGCGACTATTACCGATATATTCGATAAGCCCCTGTTCCGCCAAAGAGATTACACGGCTTTCCTTGACACCATGGCCGGTCAGGCGCTCATAACGGGAAAGATCAATACCCTCTACCAGACGCAGGCCCATCAGCAGAAACTCGTCTCCCTCCTGCTCGCCCGTCAGAAACTCTTCTTCGACAATGCCATGGCCATCCGCCTCGACCTTCTGCATCCATGTTTCAGGATGACGCTCGGTGATGGTTACAGCACGCGTACCATTTTCGATAAAACGCCCATGGGCGCCTGGACCAACTCCAACATATTCACCATAGCGCCAATAAACGAGATTATGCTGGGATTCTGCGCCCGGCGCGGCATGGTTTGAAATCTCATAGGCTGGCAGACCATACTTTGCAGTGACTTCTTGCGTTTCAGCGTAAAGTGCCGCCGCGTGGTCGCCGTCGGGCGTTATCAGTTTTCCTGCCTTCCATAGATTGTAGAAAGGCGTGCCCTCTTCAATTGTCAGCTGGTAAAGCGACAGATGATCTGCCGCATAGGAAATTGCTTTGGCAAGCTCGTCCCGCCACGCTTCGATGGTCTGGTCCGGTCTTGCATAGATGAGATCAAATGAGAGCCTTGGAAAAATCTCCCGCGCAAGCTTGATCGCAACCAGCGCTTCGTCAACATTATGCATGCGGCCAAGACGACGCAGATCAGGATCATTCAGCGCCTGAACCCCCAAGGACACCCGATTGACACCAGCCGCGCGATAGCCACGAAAACGATCCGCCTCAACGCTGGTTGGATTAGCCTCCAGCGTAATTTCAATATCGTCCGGCACATGCCAGTTGCGCGCGATCTCGTTCAGGACAGAGGCTACGGTTTCCGGCTGCATCAAGGATGGTGTGCCACCACCCAAAAATATGCTGGAGACTTTGCGCTGACCCGTACGCTCGCGCATGGTTGCCATTTCGCGGGCAAATGCCGCTGCAAAGCGTGGCTGGTCGACAGCTTGATGCCGGACATGCGAGTTGAAATCGCAATAGGGGCATTTCGCCATACAAAAGGGCCAGTGGACATAGATCCCGAAGCCGGATTCGGACCTATGGTCGCTATGACTCATGCAACGTCCAGACAATCTTTGGCAAATAGCTGAAAGGCGCGGGCACGGTGGGAGAGCGCCAATTCATCGCCGGGTTTCCAGCCATGTTTTTGTTCTGCGGTCATTTCACCGAATGTTGTGTCGTAGCCTTCTGGCCTGAAAACGGGATCAAAACCGAAGCCAGCTGTGCCACGCGGCGGCCAGACGATTTCGCCTTCCACTTCACCGCGATAATAATTTGCTTCGCCATCGGGCCAAGCAAGGCAAATGACAGAAACAAATCGACCGCTACGGTCTTCAGCCTTGGTCACACCCGCATCCTGAAGCGCCGTTTCGACCTTCTGCATACCATGCGCAAAGTCGCGTTTGCCATCCGGCAATTCAGCCCAATTGGCCGTGTAGACGCCGGGATTGCCGTCCAAAGCATCGACACACAGGCCGGAATCGTCAGAAAGCGCCACCAGCCCAGTGGCTTTGGCAGCGGCAAAGGCCTTGATATAGGCATTCTCTTCAAAGGTCGTGCCTGTCTCATCCGGCTCGGGCAGACCTAGCTCTGCGGCAGAGACGACCTCAAAACCAAAAGGACCAAGCAGATCAATCATTTCGTTGATCTTACCCTGATTGTGGCTGGCAACCAGCAGCTTGCCCTTTTCGAGTGTTCTCATTTCAGATTCCATAATTTTGGTTCGGCGAACTCGACCGAATTACCGGCGGGGTCACGAAAATAAAGCGAATGTGCGCCACTTGGCCAATCGAATTCGCTTTCGATGGCAATGCCATGTTTCTCGAGATGGGATTTCCATGCAGCAATTTCATCCCGTGTGGCGCGAAAACACACATGACCCGGACCTTCCGCTCCATGCTTTGGAATGGGCAGCCCACCAGCGGGGCGCTGTTTCAGCTTTTCCACGTTGAAAACGATGAGTACACCTGCCCCGCAGACGAAGAATGCAGATTCTTCCCCTGCCCGCAAAATGCACTCAAGCCCGAGAACGCCACTATAGAACTGCGCCGCAGCCTCGACGTCATCAACATAAAGCGCTGTTTCCAGAATAGATGATGGCTGCATGGTCATTACTCTTAGCTAACCGCCATTTTTTGCAGTGAGACCAGCCGCGTAATGCCATTACGGGCCAAATCCATCAGCGCCAGCAATTCTTCCTGTGAGAACGGTTCACCTTCGGCAGTACCCTGCACCTCAACAATTCCACCCTTGCCGGTCATGACAAAATTGGCGTCAGTCTGTGCCGTGGAATCTTCCAGATAATCGAGATCAATGACGGGCGTTCCGTTGGATATACCGCATGAAATCGCGGCAACATGATCCTTGAGAACCTTGTCAACTTTCAGCATCTGGCGTGTCTCCATCCAGCGCAAGCATTCATGCAAGGCAACCCAGCCTCCGGTGATTGCCGCAGTTCGCGTGCCGCCATCGGCCTGAATCACATCGCAATCAACCGTAATCTGCACTTCGCCCAGCGCCTGCAGATCAATGACTGCACGCAAGGAACGCGCGATCAGCCGCTGAATCTCAAGCGTGCGGCCGCCCTGTTTACCCGAAGATGCCTCACGGCGCATGCGATCACCCGTCGAACGGGGCAGCATGCCATATTCCGCTGTCACCCAGCCCTTGCCGCTATTACGCATCCAACCCGGTACTTTTTCCTCAAGGCTGGCTGTGCACAAAACATGGGTATCGCCAAATTTAACCAGGCACGAGCCCTCGGCATGTTTTGAAATGCCGCGCTCAAAGGAAATGGCGCGCATTTCGTCGGGGGCTCGTTTGGAGTGACGCATGGATAGACCTCTTGTTGATAAGCTTTCCGCCTTTTAACCGCGATGATGTTATGAAGCAAAGGCTTTGATGATTGCTCTAACAATGCTTATATCTATGGCACAGTCATGAGATAGATGAGGCATAATGAACAAAGCAGTCGCCCCGGAAGCACTCCAATCGCTCGATCAGAGATCACGCGATATTTTCCGGCGCATCGTCGAAAGTTATCTGGGCGACGGTGAACCTGTCGGATCGAGAAACCTGTCCCGCATATTGCCCGTCGCCTTGTCGCCGGCAACGATCCGCAATGTGATGAGCGATCTTGAACATCTCGGTCTCGTTTATGCGCCGCATATTTCCGCAGGACGCCTGCCCACACAGCTTGGGCTGCGCTTTTTCGTGGATGCCTTCATGGAGGTCGGCGATCTTTCATCTTCCGAACGCAATTCCATTGAGGCGCAGGTTCGTGCCGGTGATGCGCAGACCGCCGAGAACGTGCTGACACAAGCCAGCCAGATCCTGTCCGGCATGTCGCGCGGCGCGGGCCTTGTGCTCGCGACGAAGGTGGAAGGCGCGTTGAAACACATCGAATTTGTGCGGCTGGAACCAACCAAAGCCCTGGCGGTTCTCGTGACGCAGAATGGCGATGTGGAAAACCGTGTCATTGACCTGCCAATCGGTGTCACGCCCTCACAACTGATCGAAGCATCCAACTTTCTCAATGCGCATATTCAGGGGCGTACCATTACCGAGGCAAGGCAGGAAATCGCCCGCCTGAAGGATGAGACGCAACAGGCTCTCGATAGTCTTTCGCAGCATCTGGTGCAGCAGGGTCTGGCTATCTGGGGTGGTGACGGAGCTGGCCAGCCGGCACGCCTGATCGTCCGGGGCCGGGGTAATCTGCTCGATTCCATCCATGCGGAAGCCGATCTGGAACGTCTGCGCCATCTTTTCGATGATCTGGAAACCAAGGAAGGCACGCTGCAACTGCTCGATCTGGCCGAAGCCGGACCTGGTGTGCGTATTTTCATCGGTTCAGAAAACAAGCTGTTTTCGCTATCCGGCTCCTCTTTGGTAATTGCGCCCTATCGGGATTCCGAACAGCGTATCATCGGTGCGCTTGGTGTCATTGGTCCGACCCGGTTGAACTATGCCCGCATCGTACCGATGGTGGACTATACGGCACAACTTGTCTCAAGACTCTTGCGTTAGCGCGGTTTGCACTTGATTTTCGGATGCTAAACCTCGATATCCAGCGCAACTTACGAATATAGGACGGACTGGATAGATGACTGACGAAAAGAACAATCACGACACACCTGATCTCGATCAGCGCGATCTGAAAAATCCGCGTGATCGCGATGCGCTGAAACGCGCTGCCGATGATTTTCTGAAATCGCGCAAGGCCGAGGAATATGCTCTGGCCAATGAAGACGAAGTCGAGACAAATGCTCAAAACTGGGCCGAGCTGGACAAGCTGCGCGCGGAAAATGGCGACCTGAAAGATCAGCTTCTCCGCCTTGCCGCCGACATGGAAAATTTGCGCAAGCGCACCGCTCGTGACGTGCATGATGCGCGCAGCTATTCGGTTGCAAACTTTGCGCGCGATGTACTCTCGGTTTCAGACAATCTGAAGCGCGCGCTGGAGGCGATTCCCGCTGATGCGCTGGCGCAGGGGGATGCTGGCTTCAAGGCACTGGCAGAGGGTGTGGAAATTACCGAACGCTCGCTGATGTCGGCTCTGGAGCGCCACGGCGTCAAGAAGATTGAACCGCAGGGCCAAAAATTTGACCCGAATTTCCATCAGGCAATGTTTGAAATTCCCAATGCTGACGTACCGCATAATACAGTGTTGCAGGTAGCACAGTCCGGTTTCGTTATTGGCGACCGCATGCTGCGCCCGGCTCTGGTTGGCGTTTCCAAAGGTGGCCCCAAGCAGGCCGCGGCTGAAGGTCAACCTGAACCCGGCCCAATTAATCCACAAGCGGAAAAAGACGCCTGAGCCAATCTGAGTGATTGAAAGAGCCGCGTTCCCAAGGGACGCGGCTCTTTTCATTTTGGCCGCTGCGTGCTGTATCTTCCAGCCAGATAAATGCGCGGAGCACTGCCCATGACCATGATTCAGATATTCAATTATGCGGGCGTGTTTGTGTTTGCTGCCACGGGCGCGCTTGCCGCTTCCCGGCGACAACTCGATATCATAGCCTTCATCTTTCTGGCTGCTGTTACCGGGATCGGTGGCGGCACGTTACGAGATCTAATTTTGGGCGTTCCAGTGTTTTGGGTTGAGGACCCGGGCAATTTGCTCGTCTGCATGGCAGCTGCCTTCATTGTCTATTTCTCGGCAAACTTACTGGAGTCGCGCTATCGCTTGCTGTTGTGGCTCGATGCGATGGGCCTTGCGGCCTATAGTGTTCTTGGTGCTGCCAAAGGACTGGCTCTTGGCTTCGATTCCACAATCGCAGTTGTAACGGGAATTTTGACCGCAACCTTTGGTGGTATATTGCGTGATATCGTTTCTGGCGAACCGTCGGTGCTCATGCGCCGCGAGATTTACGTCACGGCGGCGTTGGCTGGCTCCAGCGCGTATACGCTTTTGTACAAACTCTCCGTTGCTCCCGAGATCGCAGCAGTTGCAGCCGCGCTCGCCGCTTTTGCCGTTCGCGGCGGAGCGCTATATTTCGGCTGGATATTACCCAACTATCACAAGCCCGGCCGCACCGATGAGGAACTCAAGCGGGACGGATATATCCGCTCGGAATAGGTTTATAGCAACCCCGCCTGTTCAGCTGCCGTCTTCAGATTTTGTTGAGGGCGAGGACCGATCTGCTGGATTACGAGTCCAGCTGTCAGCGAGCCAAGTTTTGCACAGTCGGTCAATGACCGGCCGCTGGTATAACCAAACAGAAAGCCCGCAGCATAAAGATCACCTGCCCCGGTTGTATCAACCAGTTCTTCAATTGCTATTGCCGGAACTGAAACGGTTACATCCCCCGACACGACGACCGAGCCTCTTTCGGAGCGTGTGATCGCAGCCAGCTTACAATCCTTGCGGATCAACTCCAAACCGGTTTCGAAATCATCGGTTTGGTACAATGATTTCAACTCGGCTTCGTTGGCAAAGACTATGTCGACCGTGCCTGAACGCATCAAATCAAGAAACTCATCGCGATATCTGTCTACACAGAATGGATCCGAAAGCGTCATCGATACTTCGCGGCCATATTCGTGGGCGATTTTTGCGGAAAGCCGGATCGCTTCCTTCGCGCGGGGCGGGTCCCAAAGGTAGCCTTCGAAATAGGTTACCTTTGCTTCAGAAACTTTCGAGCTTTCGACATCTTCCGGTCCAAGCTCAATGCAGGCGCCGAGATAGGTATTCATCGAACGTTCGCCATCGGGCGTTACAAAGATCATGGATCTGGCCGTGGGGGGCGGCGCCTGTAGCACGCGCGTGTCGAATGCTACGCCTTGCGAGCGGATATCATGGGTAAAAATATGGCCAAGCTGATCATCGGCAACCTTGCCAAAATAAGCAGCACGGCCTCCAAGGCTAGCGATGCCAGCGGCGGTATTGCCGGCACTTCCGCCCGAAGCTTCGATCGCGGGGCCCATACGCCCGTAGAGAAATTCCGCACGCTCGGCATCAATGAGGTTCATTGCATTTTTGATGATGCCGTTCTTCACGATGAAATCGTCATCGGTGCGGGCAATGATATCGACAATAGCGTTGCCGATGCAAAGCACGTCATAGCTGGACATGAATTCTCCGGATTGCGAGGCCTTAGCGGCGATTACACCTTAAGTGAATATTCCGGAGCACTTGGTAGCGCGTCAGCAACGGCTTTACCACCCCCTCCGTTGCATGTTGCCTTGTCATCAACCATTACCGAACCTATGTCCCCTATATAGGAACAACTGGAGCACGGAACGCCATGATACTCGAAAGCGCTCGCGCTGCTGCTGGGCATCTATTCAGGCCGGAGTTCCGCTCCGTGCTGTGGAAATCGATCGGACTGACAGTTCTGCTGCTTGCTGGGGTGTGGTTTGGCTTGCGCGAACTCTTTGAAATTCTGGCTTGGCCATTTGTTGACCAAATGATACCGGACCTGCCTTCCTGGGCTGGCTGGATCGGTTTTATCGCTGGGATTCTGGCAAGTCTGGGACTGGCTCTCGGACTGGCATTGTTGATCGCGCCAGTGACCGCCATCGTTGCAGGCCTGTTTCTCGATGATGTTGCTGAAGTCGTGGAAAAAGAAGATTACCCGCTTGATCCCAAGGGAAAGCCTCTTCCGGCATGGCGCTCTTTTATTCTTTCGGCAAAGTTTCTGGGTGTCGTCATCGTCGGCAATTTCATTGCATTGCTTCTGCTGCTGATCCCTGGCGTCAACATCGTCGCGTTCTTCATGGTGAACGGCTATTTGCTGGGCCGAGAATTCTTTGAATTTGCCGCCATGCGATTCCGCCCTGAAATGGAAGCAAAGGCTTTGCGCTCCAAACATTCGACCACGGTATTTCTGGCAGGATTGGTGATTGCAGCTTTCATGGCCATTCCGATTTTGAACCTGCTGACACCTTTGTTTGCAGCAGCAATGATGGTGCATCTGCACAAGGCCGTTGCACAGTCCGAGCCTCCTGCGGCGGTGAGTTAGAAAACCTGAGGCGGCAGAGGCACCAGGGGCGCGGGTATTTCCGATGTCTTTTCGGCGGCCTTGCAGATATCGGCGATGACACAGGCAGGGCATTCCGGTTTGCGGGCCTTGCAAGTGTATCGCCCGTGCAGAATAAGCCAGTGATGAGCATGATAAAGATATTCCGCAGGAATAATCTTCATCAGTTTGTCTTCCACCTGTTCAGGGGTTTTGCCGGGTGCCAGACCAAGGCGATTGCCTATGCGAAAAATATGGGTATCGACCGCCATCGTCGCCTGACCGAAAGCCATTGAAAGCACGACATTGGCGGTTTTGCGCCCTACACCCGGCAGCTTGACCAGTTCATCCCTGTCATTCGGAACAACACTGCCATATTTGGCGATCAGCGTTTGTGAGAGCGTAATGACGTTCTTTGCCTTGTTACGCCAAAGGCCTATTGTTCGGATATATTCGCCGACTTTTTCTTCGCCAAGCGTCAGCATCTTTTCAGGCGTATCGGCAATTTTGAACAGCGCACGCGTCGCCTTGTTTACACCGACATCCGTCGCTTGTGCCGAAAGCACCACAGCAACAAGCAGCGTAAAGGGATTGACGTGTTCAAGCTCCCCCTTTGGTTCTGGCCTCTGAACCGCAAACCGCCTGAAAATTTCATGGATTTCCGCTGCAGTATAGCTCGTACCAGCCACGCGGCGAGGCTTGGCTGATACAGGGCTACTCACGCTAATCTGATCAATTTTATGCTTGGGATTTTCCATTTGCCTTCTATACTTATACACCATGAGCCAAACAATCGACCCAATTGACGCTGGCGCCCACAACGAAGAAGAGATTTTTCGCGCGCTTCTGGTGCCGCACCGTTCGCTCGGAAAAATGGGGTTTCTCGTGGTTATGGGAGCGCTGGGGATCAGCAGCTTTGTAACCGGTATTTTCTTCCTGATGCTGGGCGCTTGGCCGGTATTCGGGTTTTTCGGTCTTGATGTTCTGCTCGTCTATATTGCGTTCCGTCTGAACTACCGGTCTGCGCGTGCACATGAGGAAGTGAGCATTTCGCGCATCGCTTTGCAGGTCCGTCAGGTTGCGCCATCAGGGCGAAGCAAGTTGCATGAGTTCAACCCCTTCTGGACAAGGTTTCTCGTGTCTCGTCACTCGGAGATTGGTATTACATCGATGCGGGTCGAGAGCCGTGGTAAAGCTTTGACCATAGGCTCATTCCTTAATCCGGATGATCGCGAAAGCTTTGCTTCCGCTTTTCAAAGGGCGCTGGCGACCGCCAAAAGCCGGTAGTGCAGAGCGTGCAAGAATCGGGTGGCGGCAAAGGCTTATCAATGGTCATATAGCCTCAACAACGAGGTACAGAACCATGAAACCACAGGCCATACTTCAAAAGGACATTACGCCGAAGGGTGATGATTACGCCATTGTGAGCCATATCATAGAGCGCATCAGCAAGGATTATCGTGACCAGCCTTCGCTTGAGACACTGGCGCGCGACACTGGCCTCTCACCAACGGGACTGCAAAAGCTTTTCACGCGATGGGCAGGTCTGTCGCCAAAGGGTTTTTTGCAGGCAGTGACTATCGACCATGCGCGACGCCTGCTCGATGACGGAATGCCTCTGCTGGAAACAGCGTATGAAACCGGCCTTTCAGGACCAGGTCGCCTGCACGATCTGTTCGTAACCCATGAAGGCATGTCGCCCGGTGATTACAAATCGCGCGGTGCAGGACTTACCATCCGTTACGGTTTCCTCATCTCACCCTTTGGTCAGGCTCTGATCATGGTGACCGAAAGGGGATTGGCCGGTTTGGCCTTTGCCGATCCTGGCAAGGAACGGGATGCTCTCGCCGATATGTCTTCGCGCTGGCCCAACGCCACCTATGTGGAAGACCTTGCCGCGACGGCCCCATATGCGGCACGTGTTTTCAATCCGTCAGAATGGCGCGCCGACAAACCCCTAAAGGTCGTAACCATCGGTACGGACTTTCAACTTCGCGTTTGGGAAGCGCTGTTAAAGATTCCCATGGGCAAATGCGTTGCCTATTCCGACATTGCTGCCGATATCGGATCACCCAAAGCATCGCGCGCCGTTGGCGCGGCGGTAGGAGCCAATCCGGTTTCCTTCGTCGTGCCTTGCCATCGGGCAGTGGGGAAATCCGGAGCTTTGACGGGTTATCATTGGGGCCTTACCCGCAAGCGGGCAATTCTTGGCTGGGAGGCAGGGCAGCTTGGCACCGGAGAAGAGATAAGCCAAGCAGGATGACGAATTAAGCAATTCCCGGTCATCCTGCCCTTGACCTTCCAGTTACTGGAAAGATTATCTTTGATGCACTATCTGGTTTCTAACCGAAAGCTGCATCATGAAACACGATCATAGCCATCATCATAATCACTCCTGCTGCGGAGGATCTCAGCCTCCATTGGATGCGGTTATACGCGATCCCGTTTGCGGAATGATTGTGGACCCGAATGCTGGCAAACTGTCGGCCACGCATGGCGGACGGGTGTTTCATTTCTGCTCCGCATCTTGCCATGCAAAATTCACAAAAGAGCCGGCAAACTATCTTGAAGCCACAGACCCTGTTTGCGGTATGAAGGTCGACCGCGCCAGCGCCAAACATTTTCTGCGGCATGAGGGCGAGAAATATTATTTCTGCTCAGCCAGCTGCATGGCGAAGTTTGAAAAGGCCCCGCAAGATTATCTTGGTGACCGCCCTGCGCCGAAGCCAATGCCTGCCGGAACGCAATATACCTGCCCTATGCATCCGGAAATCATCAGCGATGTTCCCGGCTCCTGCCCGCTTTGTGGAATGGCTCTGGAGCCAATGGGAATACCGACGGGTGATGAGGGACCCAATCCCGAACTTGTCGACTTTACCAAGCGCTTCTGGATCAGTGCGCTTTGTTCAGTGCCGCTTTTGCTCATGACAATGGGACCAATGCTCGGACTGCCCTTGCGTTCGTGGATTGGAGAGGAACTTGCGATCTGGCTGGAATTTGCTTTAGCAACGCCAGTCGTCCTTTGGGCGGCAATCCCCTTCTTCGAACGCGCCTGGTCGTCCTTCGTCCATCGCAGCCCGAACATGTGGACGCTTATCGCCATTGGCGTTGGTGCGGCCTATGCGTTCAGTGTCGTTGCAACATTTCTGCCGGATATTTTTCCCCATTCCTTCCGCATGCATGGCGGTTCGGTGCCGGTTTACTTTGAAGCGGCAGCGGTTATCGTTACGCTTGTTTTCCTTGGTCAAATTCTTGAGTTAAAGGCGCGCGAGCGAACCGGCTCGGCGATCCGTGCCCTGCTTGACCTTGCGCCAAAGACTGCCAGACGCCTTGCCAAGGATGGCACGGAAACAGATGTCCCGCTGGATGACGTGATGGTGGGTGATCGTCTTCGTGTTCGCCCCGGCGAAAGCGTGCCGGTGGATGGCATTGTTGTTGAGGGCCGTTCGTCAATTGACGAATCCATGCTGACCGGCGAACCGCTTCCAGTTGAAAAGAACGTCGAGGACACTGTCACAGGCGGCACGCTCAATCGGAATGGCACTTTGCTGATCACGGCGGAAAAGGTGGGGGCGGATACTGTTCTGTCCCAGATCGTTGGCATGGTCGCGTCGGCACAGCGCTCGCGTGCGCCGATTCAGGGCATGGCAGACCGTGTCGCCAGTTACTTCGTTCCTGCCGTGGTTGTTGTTGCTCTCGTCGCATTCGCTGTCTGGGCTCTCATCGGACCAGAACCTGGCATGATCTATGGCCTCGTTGCAGCCGTTTCGGTGCTTATCATAGCCTGTCCCTGTGCGCTTGGGCTGGCAACGCCAATGTCAATTATGACTGCCACAGGGCGCGGTGCCCAGGCCGGCGTTCTCATCAAAGACGCAGAAGCGCTTGAACGCTTTGCCAATGTTGACACGCTCATTGTCGATAAAACCGGAACACTGACGGAGGGGAAACCGAAATTGACGGATATTGTAACCGTCGGTGGCATTTCCGAAAATGATTTGCTCGGCTTTGCGGCAAGCCTTGAAAAGGGCTCCGAGCATCCTTTGGCCGAAGCCATTATTGAAGGTGCAAAAGCACGAAATCTGACGGTTCAGAACGCGGCTTACTTCAATGCTGTCACTGGCAAAGGCATATCGGGCAAAATCGGCACCAACAGTGTTGCGCTTGGGAACCTTGCCATGATGCAGGCTATCGGCGTCGATATCGCTGCCCTTACCCAACAGGCTGATGCCCTGAGAGCAGCAGGCAAAAGCGCGCTCTTTATTGCCGTCGACGGCAAGGCCGCTGGTATTCTTGCGGTCGCCGATCCCATCAAATCAACGACCCTCGAGGCCATACGAAAACTGCATGATGCAGGACTTCGCATCATTATGGCGACGGGCGATAACAAGGTGACAGCGCTGGCGGTCGCCAAAGAGCTAGGCATTGATGAGGTTCGCGCCGATATGCTGCCCGAGACCAAAAAACAGTTAATCGACGAATTGCATGCCAAGGGATCGAAGGTCGCCATGGCGGGTGATGGCGTCAATGATTCCCCTGCGCTTGCAGCCGCCGATGTTGGCATCGCAATGGGAACCGGAGCAGATGTCGCAATGCAAAGCGCCGGAATAACCTTGGTAAAAGGAGATCTCAACGGTATCGTTCGCGCCCGGACGCTGGCTACGTCCACCATTCGCAATATCAAGCAAAACCTGTTCTTCGCCTTCATCTACAATGTGCTTGGCGTACCTGTAGCGGCCGGCGTGCTCTATCCGGTTTTCGGCCTCCTATTATCGCCGATGCTCGCTGCCGCAGCGATGAGTCTTTCCTCTGTTTCCGTAATCGCCAATGCGTTGCGGTTACGCACTATCAAACTGTGAGGTTTCCATGAATATTGGCAACGCTTCCGAACGCTCCGGCCTGCCGGCAAAGACAATCCGGTATTACGAGGATATCGGCCTGCTAAAACCAGACCGAGCCGATAATGGCTATCGCGACTACTCAATGTCCGATGTCCACAAGCTGCGCTTTTTGCAACGTTCGCGGGGGCTAGGATTTTCTGTGGAAGAGTGCCGCCAGTTGCTGGCATTATACGAGGATAAGGATCGTGCCAGCGCCGATGTCAAATCAATGGCGCAATCCAAACTTCAGGAAGTTGAGCGTAAGATCACTGAACTTCGTGAATTGCAGCATACGCTGAACCATCTGGTCGCCCATTGCCATGGCGACCAGAGGCCAGACTGTCCGATACTCGAAAATATTTCAGGCGAAGCTTAAAGCTAAAGCGTCGACACGACATCCGCAGAGATGCGCAGCTCGCGCATGGGTTTTACCAGCGCGGTCGTTGCCGAATATATGGGGTGGGCCTTGTAGGCTGCGAGCGCGGCGGCGTCCTCAAACTCGCCATAGACGACGACATCGATCTCATCGGAAACCGGATCTACCTTTGTGTTCTTCATCACCTCGAAGGCGGTTGAGTGCGGTATTTCACCAAGCTGTTTCAGCCCGGTGATGATTGCTTCAACATCATCTTTGTTACGGGCGCTGAAGAATACAATATGGCGGATCATAGCTGTTTCCTGATGCAATGGATTGCGCAGGACTTTTCATATCTGACCCCCGCCCGTCAATAGATGCGCTGTCGCAGGTTGGTCTCAAAGTTGATGGAGTGGGTCACGACTTCGTTTGCACGATGCTCGCCGTGACCCCGATAGGTTCTAGGGTCCAGACCCTAGCCCAAGGTTGAGTTGAACGCCCCGCCATCCAGCAAAAGATTTTGGCCTACAATGAAGCCGGAGAACTGGCTGCACAGAAAGGCGGCAGCAGCGCCGAACTCTTCTGCAGTACCGTAACGCCCAGTCGGATTTCCCGCATATGCTTCAGCGCGAGCTTCCTCCAAGGAAATTTTCTTGGCAGCGGCGGTGCGCTCGATAAAGCCTTTGGTCCGATCGGTATCGTGAGATCCGGGCAACAAATTGTTGATGATAACACCGTGTCGGGCGACCTGCCTTGCAGTTCCCGCGACGAAACCGGTGAGGCCGCTGCGCGCTGCGTTGGACAAGCCAAGCTGTGCGATAGGCGACTTCACCGAGCCCGACGTAATATTGACGACGCGGCCCCATTTGCGTTCGATCATGCCGGGTAAAATTGCGTTCATGAGCAGGATCGGCGTCAGCATATTATTATTGACGGCCTGCAGCCATTCTTCTTCGCCCCAATCAGACCAGACACCGGGAGGCGGGCCACCCGCATTGTTTATCAGAATGTCGGCGTTGGGTTCCGCCCGCAACAGGGCCAAGCGCCCTGCTTCCGTTGTTACATCCTCCGCAACAATCTGAACCGCAACGCCATACTTTCCTGCGATTTCATCCGCTGTGGCGCGCAAGGTCGATTCCGTGCGGGCATTAAGCGTGAGATTGACACCTGCTTCTGCCAGCTTCTCAGCAACACCCCGGCCAAGCCCCTTCGAACTTGCGCAAACAATTGCGCGCCTTCCCTTGATACCCAGATCCATACCATTACCATCCTTATTATCGATGATCCCTTATCGACAATTCCGGCATGCTTTGACAAGCTCCCGCAACGCAGATCAAAACCGGGAATCAGATCATGGCAACATTCGGAGCGACTATTTTATGGAATAGGGATGAAGGCGCTGCTTTCACCGACAACAAATATAGCCGGGCCCATCTCTGGCAATTCGATGGCGGCGCAGAGGTCCCAGCCTCGTCTTCACCGCATATTGTGCGCCTGCCCTATTCCGTGGCCGAGAATGTCGATCCTGAGGAAGCCTTCGTTGCCTCGATTTCGAGTTGCCACATGCTGTTCTTTCTTGCCGGTGCGGCAAAAGCCGGATTTGTCATTGATGAATACCGCGATGAGGCGCAAGGCGAACTGGCAAAGAACGAAAAGGGGAAAGTCTATATCAGCCACGTGGTTCTGCGTCCGCATGTGACCTATGCCGGACAGTCACCGGACAAAGCCGCCGAAGCGGAATTTCACCACGCGGCCCATGAGCAATGTTTTATTGCCAATTCAGTGATTACAAAAGTCGATGTTGAACCTGCCTGACCGTTGACGTTGGAGGAATATAATGCACACCGAACTCAAGATCGCGGACGCGATAAACACGACCTGTCCTTGGTCGGGCGATGCCATCAAGGAAGACAGCCTGACGCTTTATAATGGAGCCGTTGTCGGCTTCTGCAATCCTGGCTGCCGGGACAAATTCGAAAAAGCGATCAACCACTTCGACACGGAACTGGTCCATCGCCGCCATGAAAGTCTCTGATCTTATTGGTTCAGGCACCGTCGCCTGAACCGGCCACAACTGCTTCTGCTGGTTGCTTCATCCGGCCTTGCCGCTTTAATTGCTGTTCGCGGAAGAAGATGAACAGGCCCGATGCGATGATGAATCCAGAGCCGACGAGCATCGACATGCGCGGTACGTCGCCAAACACCATCCAACCAAACAGGATGGCCCAGAAGAGCAACGTATATTGCAGCGGCGCTACCGTGGCTGCATCGGCAAGTTTCAATGCCCGGTTGACCAGCACATGGGCAAGCATGGCGACAATCCCAAGTAGTCCGAGCAATAATAGATCGCGCATCGTCACCGGTGTCCACTCGAAACAAATCCAGGCGAGTCCCGCCAATCCTGCTCCAATAATCTGCCAGAACACCAAAGTCGTATCCGGCGTGCTGCGCAATGTGCGGCCCAGCAGCAGCATGAACGCAAAGGCAATACTGCCAAATATCGAAATGACCGCCTGCGGCGTAAGTGCCTGCGACGATGGTTCAAGTGCAATTATCACCCCGACAAAGCCAAGAATGATAGCGCTCCAGCGCCGCCAGCCAACCGGCTCTTTCAAAATGAAGGGAGAGATCGCCGCCACATAGATTGGCGCAGCGAGCCAGTAGGTCATGACATCGGCCAAGGGCAAATAAATGACTGCGAAGTAGAATGCGAAAACTTCAGCCGTCGAAAGAATGACCCGCGCTGCCTGTGTCCATGGTTGGTCGACCTGCACGATCTTCTTGGGGCCATTAAACCATATAAATGGCGCCAGCACGACCAAGGCGGCAATGCTGCGAATGAATACAACTTGCCCAACCGAATAAGTCGAAACCAACCACTTTCCCATGACGTCATTAAGCGAAAACATTAACATGCCAAGCAACATGAGCAATATCCCGGTACGTGCTGTTGATGCTTCGGGAGAGTGGGCTACGGTTACCGGAGTCGAGGGCATTTGAGCATTTCCTGAATTAAGTCTTTTGTCCAAGCTCTGAGCCATTTTCGGCTTTCAATCCAGTATAAAAATGCCACTTTTGCTTTTGGCTACGAAGAATCCCGACCGAATTGCTTAGAATACGCTCAACTGGCTGGCTGGAATGGTTTTTGATTTGAGAGTATGTTCTTGGCTTGGGCTTCCGGGGGGACAATTATGCCTAAGATTTCTCAGCTCTTTTTCAAATCGGCGACGATTTTCTTCATTATTGGAGTCATGATGGGGCTTCACATGGGGATTTCTGGCGATCACAGCCCTTTTCCTGCGCATGCCCACCTTAATCTTTTAGGCTGGGTGAGCAGCGCCATTTTTGCAACCTACTACGCCCTTAACCCTAAGAAGGCAGAGGGGAAACTGGTGATGTGGCAGTTTGCTGTCTACACGACCGGGATCGTGGTGATGATCCCCTCGCTTTATTTCATGGCGCTGGGAAACGCAGCTTTGGAGCCCCTCGTAGGCATAGGCTCATTGATCGTGTTTGCCGGCGTTCTACTCTTCGCGGTTGTGGTTTTCTCAAGCAAGAACTAGAGCCAATTGCCGGGCGCTGGCACGCAGCGGCTCCGCACTCTGGCTCGCCTTTGCTATCGCCATTGCACCCGAATAGCTGGCAACGACCAGCGTCGCCAAATCTTGCGCATCAGATGCACTCATTGCCGGCCTGTCGGTTTTAAGCCGCACGACAATCGCCTCGCGCCATTCATCGAACACCGTGCTCACCGCTTGGCGAAAATCAATATCGGCCAAGGAGAGCTCCAGGGCCAGATTGTTAAGCGGACAGCCGGACACCGCCTGATTGCGATCCAAAGTCGTGGCGACATTATCGAGAAAAGTCGCGACGCCCTCGCCGACCGATGCGGCTGTTGAGACTGGCTTGATCGCAGTTTCCTGAACCTCTGCCGCAACACGCTCGGCAATCACCGCCAGGCCGAGCGCTTTCTTTGTCGCAAAATGATGATGCAAGGCCCCACCGGTGGTTGCCGCCGCCTGCACCACATCCTGTATGCTGGTACCATTATATCCGTTTTGTTGAAAAAGAGCGGCAGCCACGTCCAAAATCCGCGCTCGCATGGCCAGCGGATTGTTAGTTCTTTTCGGCTTCTCTTTTTGCATCAAAGCTCTCACTGCGCGCAAATTTCAATCGCTGTGACCGGATTCGGACGGCTCCGTGATTCTCCGTTCTAGACTATCAAATTGACAAAACAGGACAACCGGTTTTATTAAACAGGATGATTGACCTGTTTTTGGAGAAGGCGATGACTGAACCAGCAAAGACATCGAACTACAGCCCCATTATCGAGCTGCGGCGCTATACACTTCATCCCAACCGGCGCGACGAGCTGATTGGCGTTTTCGATGAGCATTTCCTTGAAGGCCAAGAGCATTGCGGCATGAAGATCATTGGTCAGTTTACAGATATGGACGATCCTGATGCGTTCGTCTGGTTTCGTGGGTTTAATGATATGCGGGCAAGGCAGAAGGCTCTGACCGCGTTCTACGACGGACCGGTCTGGGGCGAGCATCGCCATACGGCCAATGCCACGATGGTGGATTCAGATGATGTCCTGTTGCTGCATCCTGCTTATGACGGCTTGGATTTCGAGCTGCCTGTGAGCCGCAACGCAAATCAAGAGGCCGCACCTGCTTCAAGCATATTCCGGATCGCAACATACAAGCTCCGAGCGTCCGCGGAGACAGGTTTTCTCGAATTCTACAAGACTGAGCTCGCACCTATTCTTGACGATTCTGGCGATAGACGGATCGCTCTTCTGGCTTCTGAACACAGTGAAAACAGCTTCACCCGCCTCCCGGTGCGTCTCGGAGAGAATGTCCTCGTCAGCGTCTCGCGGTTTGATTCTGCTGCGGAGGAGGCAGATTTTGATCGTGCTTTGGCTGATCGCATGGATTTTGACCAGGCCAGACTTGCGACTTGGCTTATCGCACCGCTCGTTACTGCGCGATTGAAACCGACTGCCGGTTCATTATTGCGGTAAATTGAGAAATTTGGTGGAGCCAAGCGGGATCGAACCGCTGACCTCTTGCATGCCATGCAAGCGCTCTCCCAGCTGAGCTATGGCCCCATTCCAATCGACCCATTGGGCCGTGCCGGTAAACCGGCTTATATTCAACAAGGACTGGTAACCTTGTTATGCCATCCGAAGATGGCGGGTTATTAGCTTCCGCTCACGCGAAGATCAAGCCCCGTTCGCCGCTTATTTCTCGGCGAACGGAACTTATTTTTAGAATCAATTCTCGTCGTCGTCGCCTATGCCGCCGCCAAGAATGTCAGTGACGTCGTCATCTTCGTCTTCTTCGTCGGTCGCGAGGAATGTATCGTCATCGTCCGAATCATCGACTTCAACATCGTCGCCCAAATCCGGAACATCACTGTCTGTGTCGCCATCAGCTTCTTCGAGAGCCACGAATTCCGGCTTCTCCAGTGCTACATCCAGCTCTTCAGTTTCTACTTCTTCCTCTTCCTCCCGGGCAGAGACCGTCGTCTCAAAATAGCTGAGCGGATAGGTCTTGCCTGTGAACGGCGAAACAATAGGGTCGCGGTTCAGGTCATAAAATTTCTGCCCGGTTTCCGGGTCAACACGCTTGGTGCCAAGTTTTGGATTAGCCACGTTCTGCCTCGTCTTGCTGCGCTTGCCTGCATTCGGCTGACAATCATTGCGCCATGTGCTCCCAGGGACCCACGTGCACGCAATAACACTTTGTATTGGCGCATAATCCTTATCCAAAATCGAATCGATTTTTGGGGTTATACGCTTGTTTCCTGAAGACGCAGCTTTTCCGACCGCACCTCATAAAAAAATTCGTGGTCCCATAAACGCAATTCGCCGCATTTGTCAAAGCGAAAAAAGCACTGCGTGAGGATTGAATTTGCAAGATGACCAAGGAACCAAGCTGTGTTAGAGCCTACCGAGTTTGCCCCGCCCACCCTATTTTTCGCGATTGACCCTTAATCATGTCCCACGATTCGCTGCCAAAACCTGCAATATCCCGCCGCTCAAACGCCCTTACAGGCGATATCCGTATTCCCGGCGACAAATCGATCTCGCATCGCTCTTTCATGTTTGGCGGTCTGGCCTCTGGCGAAACCCGCATTACCGGCCTGCTTGAAGGTGAGGACGTTATCAATACAGGACGCGCCATGCAGGCCATGGGTGCAACAATTGCCAAAGAAGGCGACGTTTGGATTATCAAGGGAACGGGCAATGGCTGTCTGTTGCAGCCTGAAGCGCCTCTCGACTTCGGCAATGCCGGCACCGGCGCACGTCTTACCATGGGGCTTGTCGGGACCTATGCCATGGAAACCACCTTCATCGGCGATGCATCCCTATCAAAGCGGCCGATGGGCCGCGTCCTCAATCCACTGCGCGAAATGGGCGTTCAGGTTTCCGCTGCCGATGGCGACCGGATGCCGCTCACCTTACGCGGCCCCAAAGTAGCCGCTCCTATCACTTACCGGGTCCCAATGGCTTCGGCGCAGGTGAAATCAGCTGTTTTGCTCGCTGGTTTGAACACACCCGGCATAACCACAGTGATTGAACCGGTGATGACCCGCGACCATACGGAAAAGATGCTGCAAGGCTTTGGCGCGAATCTCTCCGTGGAAACTGACAAGAATAATGTGCGCCATATTCGCATTGAAGGCCAGGGCACATTGACCGGCCAGACAATCGATGTACCGGGTGACCCTTCCTCGACAGCTTTTCCACTGGTCGCCGCTCTGCTGGTTCCCGGCTCGGATGTCACCATCCGCAACGTCCTGATGAACCCGACCCGCACCGGGCTGATTCTGACCTTGCAGGAAATGGGTGCGAATATTGAAATCATGAATGCCAGACTTGCAGGGGGCGAGGATGTTGCCGATCTGCGTGTGAGATATTCTGAACTGAAGGGCGTGGAGGTACCGGCAGACCGTGCGCCGTCGATGATCGACGAATATCCCGTTCTGGCTGTTGCGGCGAGTTTTGCCAGCGGTGAGACGGTGATGAACGGGCTGGAAGAATTGCGGGTGAAGGAGTCTGACCGGCTTTCTGCCGTGGCCAATGGCTTGAAGGTCAATGGCGTCGATTGCACGGAAGGCACCGAAACACTGAGTGTGCGCGGACGCCCGGACGGCAAGACGATCGGCGGCGGTATAGTGGAAACCCACCTTGATCATCGTATCGCAATGAGCTTCCTCATCATGGGATTGGTTTCAGAAAAACCGGTTACCGTCGATGATTCGACCATGATTGCGACAAGTTTCCCTGAATTCATGGCGATGATGGCTGGCATGGGGGCACAGATCGCTGAACTTGCTGCGCCAGCATGACGACCCAATGAATTCATTTTTTTCGGCTATTACAGTTTATGGGCTTTACGGAATGTCCAGTATCCCATTCATCGTGTGGGCCGCAAAGAGTGCCCATGCCGGCACGCTCGCCAGCAGGTCCGACCGGCGGTGGCCGGGTATAAGCTGTACGATTTTTCGTATCGTTCTTCCTTTACTGCTGATCTTCCTCTATGCGTGGAACATCTCCGAAGCTGCGGTTGCGAGCGAGTGGATGCCTTACCAGTTTCTCCTGCTGCCACCAGCACTTGGGTCGATAGCCGGTTACGGTATAGGGTTCTTTACAGGCAACAGGACAACCAACTGATGTATTTCCTGCTGGCATCAATTGCGATTACGGCTATCCCCTACGCTATAGAGCGCATCGGACTCAAAGTTCGCTTCGGGCTGTTCGCGCTGCTATTCTGGCTATTTGTTTTCCAGCTGTTTCTCATCCTCGCAATTGATACATTCCTGCAAAATCTGGCCACCTATCTGCCCGAGTGGCTCGAATCGATGATGACGACACTTGGCGGCTTTGCCTTTGTAACCATCGGCATTACACCGCTCATCACGCTGGTTCTGGCCGCAGCCTATCTGCTTTTTGCGCTCTGGCAGTGGTTCTTCGACAAGGATGAACTAGAATTATCGCCGCCGAAACATTTCACCATCGCCATTGATGGTCCAGCGGCCTCAGGCAAGGGCACGCTTGCACGGCGTCTCGCCCAATTTTACGGATATCATCATCTCGACACGGGTCTTACCTACCGCGCGGTGGCCAAAACCTTGCTGGATCAGGGCATGCCGCTCGACGATGAGTTTTTGGCCGAGAAAGCCGCACGTTCAATCGATCTGTCGACATTGGATCGTACCGTTCTGTCCGCACACGATGTTGGTGAAGCAGCATCAAAAGTCGCCATCATGCCGGCCGTACGCCGGGCGCTAGTCTCGGCACAGCAGGGATTTGCCTTGCTATCGCCGGGTGCAGTGCTGGATGGGCGCGATATCGGTACCGTTGTCTGCCCTGATGCTCCCGTGAAGCTTTACATTACTGCCTCGCCGGAAGCGCGCGCCAAGCGGCGGCATGATGAAATCAAAGCCAGCGGCAAGGACGTAAATTATCAGGATGTTCTCGACGACCTTACCCGCCGCGACGCGCGTGACATGGGGCGCACAGACTCTCCGTTGAAGCCGGCAGCGGACGCGCACTTGCTTGATACGACAGAAATGGATATAGAGACCGCGTTTCTTAATGCCAAAACTCTGATCGATCAGGCCTTGGCGCGGGAAGCCCGTAATACCAAGTAATACATTTGCAGTCAGCCCTCGCACCGGATTGCCCTCATAGGGCGGGTTGGCATGTGAATGATCCGTAACTCGAACCACCGGTGCCTGTGTCCAAAAACCTTTCCTAAAAGCGGAAAGCCGGACACTTCAGGAGTATATATGTCTCAAGCCAATCCATCGCGCGAAGATTTCGAAGCTCTTCTCGCCGAGTCCTTTGCCACCAACGACCTTGCAGAAGGTTATGTTGTAAAGGGCCGTGTTGTTGCCATCGAAAAAGACATGGCGATCATTGACGCCGGTCTCAAGGTTGAAGGCCGCGTTCCGCTGAAGGAATTCGGCGCGAAAGCCAAGGACGGTTCGCTCAAGCCAGGCGATATCGTTGAAGTTTATGTTGAGCGCATCGAAAATGCGCTGGGTGAAGCTGTTCTGTCGCGCGAAAAAGCACGCCGCGAAGAGAGCTGGGTTCGCCTGGAAGAGAAGTTCAACCGCGGCGAACGTGTCGATGGCGTGATCTTCAATCAGGTCAAGGGTGGTTTCACTGTCGATCTCGATGGCGCCGTAGCCTTCCTGCCGCGCTCACAGGTTGACATCCGTCCGATCCGCGATGTTACCCCGCTTATGCACAATCCGCAGCCCTTCGAAATCCTCAAGATGGACAAGCGTCGCGGCAACATCGTTGTATCGCGTCGTACAGTTCTCGAAGAGAGCCGTGCGGAACAGCGTTCTGAAATCGTCCAGAACCTCGAAGAAGGTCAGGTCGTTGAAGGCGTTGTCAAGAACATCACCGATTACGGTGCGTTCGTTGACCTCGGCGGTATTGACGGTCTTCTGCACGTAACAGACATGGCATGGCGCCGTGTGAACCATCCTTCGGAGATCCTGAGCATTGGCCAGACGGTCAAGGTTCAAATCATCCGTATCAACCAGGAAACACATCGTATTTCGCTCGGCATGAAGCAGCTCGAAAGCGATCCTTGGGATGGTATCGGTGCGAAGTACCCAATCGGCAAAAAGATCACCGGTACGGTTACCAACATCACTGATTACGGTGCATTCGTTGAGATCGAGCCAGGCATCGAAGGCCTTATCCACGTTTCTGAAATGTCCTGGACAAAGAAGAACGTGCATCCGGGCAAGCTGCTCTCGACAACACAGGAAGTCGAAGTCGTTGTTCTCGAAGTGGATCCGGTCAAGCGCCGCATCTCCCTCGGCCTCAAGCAGACACTCGACAATCCTTGGACCACTTTTGCTGAAAAGTTCCCTGTCGGCACGATCGTCGAAGGCGAAGTCAAGAACAAGACCGAGTTTGGCCTGTTCATTGGCCTCGATGGCGATGTAGACGGCATGGTTCACCTCTCCGATCTCGACTGGAATCGTCCAGGCGAACAGGTCATCGAAGAGTACAACAAGGGTGACATGGTCAAGGCGCAAGTTCTCGACGTTGACGTCGAGAAAGAGCGCATCTCGCTTGGCATCAAGCAGCTTACCGGCGACAAGGTCGGCGAAGCAGCGACTTCGGGTGAATTGCGCAAGAACGCCGTTGTAACCGTAGAAGTTACGGCGATCACCGATGGTGGCCTTGAAGTGCGTCTGGTCGATCACGACCTCGACACCTTCATCCGCCGTGCTGATCTGTCCCGTGACCGCGACGAACAGCGTCCAGAGCGCTTCACTGTTGGTCAGAAGGCAGACGCGCGCGTCATCGCTTTCGACAAGAAGACCCGCAAGCTGCAGGTTTCCATCAAGGCGCTTGAAATCGCTGAAGAGAAGGAAGCTGTTGCCCAGTATGGTTCGACAGACTCCGGCGCTTCGCTCGGCGACATTCTCGGCGCAGCCCTGAAGAACCGCGAAAAGAACTAAGTCCACTTTCGGACTTGAGTAAAAAAACCCGCCGGTTCGCCGGCGGGTTTTTTGTTGCAAGGGCTTATTCCTAAACTAGATCGTATCGAACTGAACGAGGATGAAAGCCATTTGAATGATTAGAGCTGCGACCAGAATTGCAAGTCGGGCTCTTCGGTTGCTAAAGTAAATCCCGGCACTGAGCAGCCCTATCAGCGCCAGATTACGCAAGGGATATTCAGGCCCGAGAGAGAGGAAGTGGGCGTACCCCTTCATTGCGGTATCGATAAAATCGAAAACAAATATCGATATCATAATGCCGAAAAACCAGGCTCTGCGGGACATGAAGTAATCTTCATAGCCGTCATAGCCCTCCATACTGTCCGGAAACAGCATGGCGCATGCCAGAAAGTGCAAGCTGGCGAAAAAGATGACGAAGAGATAGGCCTCGAATTTCCATAGCACCAGCTGGTGAAGATAGAACTCAAACCACCAGAAATGGACCACCGTAAGCAGGGTAAAAAGCACCCAGCCCAAATGAACGACATAGATATTTCTGTGCTGCGGATGCTGGATGATCCGGGCAACACCGGTAAGCAGACGCGATACGCTGAGTCCGAGAATAATGCCTATGATGACCCGTACGTGTGTGAATACTTCCGGATTTGGTATTGCGCCTTCCATCAGTCAATCTCCATGCCATGTCTCTACGAAATCGACATTTGCGTAGTGCTGCGATGGTATGGGCGCAAATGTCATATTCACTCCTTAGCAGTCTGGATTTGAATACTATTTCAACAATATCGAATCTGGCAGCTAGAAATTTATTCCAGCATAGATTATTAAAACCTATTGGTTCAGATACGTGCATTAATCGGCTGGAAAAGTATTTATATGGTTTTTTGCAATCAATGAATTAACATTAGATCTTTAGCAAATGAATATCATCTCACTATACGCTTAATTGCTACTTTTACGAATATTTGTGCAACTGAAAGTTGCACAGTTTTGACCTCATTCATTTATCAGGACTCAGCCTGCAATTCTTTTTTTCGGATTGCCTGTGGTCCAAAAAGGAATTTAACCGATGCCCAAAGACATCAAAACTATGGAAGACTTTTCCGAATTTGCTGGTCTTTCGCGCCCGACAGTGTCGAAATACTTTAACGATCCATCGTCTGTCCGCAAAAGCACGCGCAAAATTGTCGAAGCCGCGATCCTTCGCTCCGGTTACAAGCCCAACCTTTTTGCCAGCAATCGAAGAACGCATATTCTTGGCGTGATCGTGCCTAATTCCAACGATCCATTCTATATGTCACTGACACGTCGCATACAGGATTTGGCGGGTTTGGCAGGCTATATGGTTTTCATGCAAAGCTCCGAAGGACGACCGGAGCTTGAGCAGCGCGCGCTTGAAACATTCCAATCCATGAATGTAGCTGGCGTTATCATAGGCGCGCTCGGCTCGTCATCACATCAGGAAAAACTGGCAAAAGCCGCTGAGTCAGTACCCATTGTGTATATTGACTCCTCGCTTGATGATACGTCCCCCTTCGTGGGAACCGATAACAGGCAGAGCGTCAAGCTCATCGTGGATTATCTAACCAGATCAGGCGACGCTCCATGTTATTTTGGCATGCCGCCGCTTAACAATAATGTGCAGGGTCGCAGGAGCGCCTATGTCGCGGCAATGGATGATCTGGGCTTGGAGCCGCTTTTTGTGCCCGTGGATCCAGAAAACACATGGAACCTTGAAAAATTCGCCTTTGATGCCGCTATTCGAATCTTGCGAAATGGATCTTTTCCGACCAAGACCGTGCTATGCGGCAATGACCGCATAGCGGCAGGTCTTTCGGCCGCGGCCTATCAAGCGGGACTGAAGATTGGCCGGCGTCAGAATGATGACCTTCGCTTGGCAGGGCACGATGACCAGCCCTTTGCTCGTTATATGTGCCCGCCGCTCACCACTGTTGCGCAAAACCATAAGGAAATCGGTCGGCTGGCGGTCGAATTGATGTTTCAGAAGCTCGGCGAAACGCGTGACACCAAAACAGTATTACCGGCAAATGAGCGCATTCTTTTAAACGCCGAAATCATGCTGCGCATGTCGGCCTGACGACCTATATGGTTCAAAGCGCGGCAACGCGCCGCGAGATTCGTGAGACAACAGGCCTTTGCGTCGACATCAAAACGCATTAAACAGCATAGAAATAGCTGTTGTACGTTTTGACTGCTCAGGAGAGTTCAATGACAATCACCAAACCAAAACTGGTTACTGTTTTTGGAGGCTCTGGCTTTGTCGGTCGTCACGTGGTTCGCGCGCTCGCCAAACGCGGCTACCGGGTTCGGGTCGCGGTTCGACGCCCTGATCTTGCATTTCATCTGCAGCCATTGGGTGGCGTTGGTCAAATTCAGGCAGTTCAAGCCAATCTGCGCTACCGTTGGTCGGTGGATCGCGCAGTCGCCGGTTCTGACCATGTCATCAATCTGGTTGGCATCCTTTATGAGGGAGGCAGCCAGCGTTTCAGCACGGTACATGATTTTGGCGCGCGTGCTGTTGCTGAAGCAGCCCGTGCAGCAGGCGTTCCCCTTACCCATATGTCGGCGCTGGGTGCTCATTCGCAATCGCAATCCGCATATGCCAGTACGAAAGGGCGTGCTGAAGAAGCCGTTCTGAAAATTCTGCCGGAGGCGTATATTATCCGCCCGTCCGTTATTTTTGGACCAGAGGATGGATTCTTCAACAAGTTTGCCGGCATGGCGCGCATATCCCCGTTCCTGCCATTGGTCGGCGGTGGTCATACAAAGTTTCAACCGGTTTATGTCGGCGATGTGGCCGAGGTGATCGCGCGTTCTGTCGACGGTGCCTTGCAGCAGGGCAGAATTTACGAATTAGGCGGCGGAGAAGTTCTGACGTTCCGCCAGTGCATGGAAGAAATGCTCCGTGTTATTGGCCGCAAGCGGGCATTCCTCCCCATTCCATTCTGGGTAGCATCCATACAAGGCTCGATCCTTGGGCTATTGCCAAAGCCGATGATTACTTCCGATCAGGTGATCCAGCTTAGAAATGACAATGTCGTTTCCGAACAAGCAAAGGCAGAAGGGCGCACGCTTGAAGGCCTCGGCATTCGTCCGCAAACCATTGAGACGATTTTGCCGTCATATCTTTGGCGCTTCCGTGTGCAGGGTCAGTATTCCAGCCAGAAGCCTGCTTGATTAGAGCAAAATTTGCCCTAGCGGGCTGCTGTCAGAATTAGGTCGGCAGCTTTTTCTGCGATCATGATAACCGGCGAGTTTGTATTGCCAGAGACGATGGATGGCATCACCGATGCATCCACAATCCGCAACCTTTCCAGCCCATGCACCTGCAAGTCCGTATTGACGACCGCCAAATTGTCACGGCCCATCCGGCACGTACCAACCGGATGAAAAATCGTCGTTGCAATATCACCTGCGCGATGAATTAACTCGTCATCGCTTTGATATTGCGTTCCAGGCAGCATTTCCTGTGGTTGGTATTTCATTGCAGCCTTGGTCGCCATCAGATTTCGGGCATGACGAATTGACCGGGCTGCAAGCAGCCTGTCGCCCACCGTCGACAGGTAGTTCGGCTTGATATCGGGTGGAAGGCTGGAATCAGCCTTGCTTATATGGACTGTACCTCTGCTTTCTGGCCGCAAATTGCAAACCGAGACGGTAACAGCGGGATAGCGATGCAGAGGCTCGCCCAGCCGATCTGTGCTGAGCGGTTGCACGTGGTATTCAAGATCAGGCGTTAGGAGTCCGGGATCGCTTTTTGCGAAAATGCCGAGCTGACTCGGGGCCATGGACAAAGGTCCTGAGCGGCGTAGCGCATATTCGAACCCCATGGCAGCCCGCGAGAAGAGATTGTGATAAAGTTGGTTCAATGTTCGCGCACCTTCGATGCGGAACACTGTCCTGATTTGAAGATGGTCCTGCAGATTTTCACCCACCCCAGGCAGATCGTGCAAGGGCGCAGCGCCTGCATCTTTCAAAATGGCAGGGTTTCCGATGCCGGACAGTTCCAGGATTTTCGGAGAGTTGATTGCGCCTGCCGACAGAATGATTTCGCCCGAAGCGCGTGCAATGCAGGCTCGGCCCTGCAAACGATAACCGATCCGCACGGCCCGCTTGCCTTCGAATTCCACCCGCTCCACTTCTGCCCCGGTCACGACCCGCAAGTTGCGTCGCTTCATGGCAGGGCGAAGAAACGCCTTGGTGGTATTCCAGCGTAAGCCGCCACGCTGATTAACTTCGAAATAGCCCGAGCCTTCATTATCGCCGGTATTAAAATCTTCCGTTTTGGGAATGCCAAGCTCTTCCGCCGCATCCCGAAATGCATCGAGAATGGGCCAGGATAATCTTTGACGTTCCACCCGCCATTCACCGCCAGCTCCATGCAAGGCGGACTTTCCACGATAATTGTCTTCAGACTTGAGAAAATAGGGCAGCACGTCATCCCAGCCCCAGCCAGTATTGCCTGCCTGACGCCAGCCATCGTAATCGGCTGCCTGTCCGCGCATATAAATCATGCCATTGATCGACGAGCAGCCACCCAGCACCTTACCGCGCGGATAGGGAAGAGTGCGGCCATTCAAACCTAGTTCAGCAGCGGTCTTCATCATCCAGTCGGTTCTGGGATTCCCCATGCAAAAGAGATAGCCGATTGGCACGTGTATCCAGTGGTATCGGTCGTTTCCGCCAGCCTCAAGCAAGAGAACGCGATGCTTTGGATTGGCAGAAAGCCTGTTGGCAAGAACGCACCCCGCCGAACCAGCCCCGACGATGATAAAGTCGTAGACGCCCTCATCGAAGGCTTGCTCGGTGCGATGCATATTCACGCTGCCACCTCGGTCGCGACTGCATCGCTTTCCGCCATTTGCCGCCAGATTGGAGCCATAGCTGCGGCAATCTCGAGGTATAATTGGTAGCGACGTTCATAATGCTTTGCTCGTTTTGCATCGGGCTTGTAGTGCCGCTCACTGGTGACCATTGCTTCAGCACCAGCAGAAAAATCTGCGAATATGCCAATTCCCGTTCCTGCCGCGATGGCAGCCCCCAGCGCACCCGTCTGGCTTGAGCGGGCAATGGATACAGGCAAACCCAGCACATCGGCGAATATTTGCGGCCAGATCAAGCTGCGCGAACCGCCTCCGGAAAGCACGGCCTCGTTAAAGCTCGCTCCGGCGGCGCGCATCATTTCGATGTGCTGGCGATGGCCGAAAGCTACGCCTTCCAGCAATGCTCGAACCATATGGCCTTTTGTATGCCAGCCTGCAACACCGTAGAAACCCGCCCGCGCATTACCGTCCTGTTGCGCGCCATAAAGAAAGGGATGGTAGATTGGATCATTTGCCGCTGGCTCAATTGATGATGCCAATTCGCAGCAGACATCGAATGGTGATTGACCATCCGGCTGCTCGCCATGGAAGAATTCACGCACCAGCCATTCAAGATTGGCTGCTGAAGTAGCACTCGATTCAATCGCCATATAGCGATCGCGATCAAAGGTCGATGACATGAACACCGGGCCTTCCAGGCGCGGACGATCAATGATCACCTGGTTAATACTCCATGTTCCAGCAATGATGGAAGCGGCACCCGTGCGCGTGACCCCGGACCCGATGGCGGAAGCGATCACGTCAAAGAATCCGCCAATGACTGGCGTTCCAGCGGCCAATCCGGTTTCAGCAGCCGCCTTCGCCGTGACCGTTCCCGCAATGTCCGCACTTTCGATCAAAGGCGGCAGCATGTCCATGCAGTCGCCCAAACCGAACGCGTCCAGAAGGTCTTGGTCATAGCGGCGTTCGGCAACATTCAACAATCCGCAGCCGGTCATGTCGGACACTTCGCTGACCCGCGCACCCGTCAAGCGATTGACCACGAAATCCTTGCACAGAAACACTGTCCCGATCTTGCGAAAGGTTTCCGGTCGATTACGCTTGATCCACGCCAGCAGGGTTGGGGTTTGGGATGGCCAGGGACGTTGCAAACCTATCGGATAGGTGCGATCTCCGACGCCTTCAGCCAATAATGACTCGACAAGTGGTGCTGCACGCGTATCCAGCGACTGGATTGCAAACAATGGTTCACCGGAATGATCCAGCGTATAAAGCCCATTGCCATGTCCCGCACAGCCGATTGCTGCGATATCTTCAGGCTCGATCCCGGCCTGTTCGATGCAGGTTCTGATGACTAGCTTGGCATTCTCCCAAAGTTCCCCGAGACCCCGCTCCACATGCCCGGGAAAGGGCATCGCACTGTGCCCTTCCTGTGCAGCCGAAGCGATTTCACGGCCTTGCCTGTCAAAGATCACCGCCTTGATGATCGTGTTGCCAGCATCGAGCCCTAATAGATATTCTCCCATCCGGAACCCCTCCTCAGGTTCTATGCTTATGCTCAACCCTCTTGATAAAGCGCGTAGGCATCCTCGCCGCTGGCATCGTCATGGATTATGGCCATTAGTCCACGAACCACAGCGCCCGGATTTGCATGCTGGTAGATATTGCGGCCATAGACCATACCCATCGCGCCCTGCTGCATTAAAGCTGCCGATTTGACAAACACGTTCTTCAAGTCTTCTTTGCCGCCACCGCGCACAAGAACCGGGCAGCGGGCAGCTTCAACAACGCGATGAAAATCCTCTGCATTGGTTGTCGGATCAGCCTTGACGATATCGGCCCCCATCTCGCGGGCAAGCCGTGTCAGCGTTACGATCTTATCCGCATCGCCATCAACCATATAGCCTCCCCGCTCGGTGACCGGCTGCATGACCAGCGGCTCAATCATCAAGGGCAGCCCATATTTGTCGCAATCGGCGCGCACGCGTGAAATGTTTTGAACACATTGCCGAAACAGGTCCGGCTCATCGGGCAGCATGAACAGATTGACGACGACGCAGGCTGCATCCATTTCGATCGCGCCAATCAGTGGCTCGGCTTCATTCTGCAAAACCGCCCACATATTGCGGTGACGAAACGGGTTGTAAGGATTGCCCATGTCGATACGCATGACCAATGCGGGCTTATCTTTCCCGTCCACGTTTTGCAAAAGATCGGCTTGGCCGTAATTCATCTGTATGGCGTCTGGAGCTGCAGCAACTAATGCCTTCACGACAGATTCCATATCCTCCAGACCATTCAGGAAGGTCGGCTCATTGCACACTCCGTGATCGATCGCCACGTCGAGGCAGCGCCCCTTGCCGAAAAGACGGTTCATCCGAACCTTGCTGTTGTTTCTCATGATAGTCTCCTTCTTCATTTCGTGCGCTTTGTGCGGCGATATCAGCGCCATGCCGCTCTGAGAGCAGGCATAAAAACTTCGCTCGCTCATCATTGCGGCGTGCAACAGACCATTCCTTTTCAGCGGCGAGCAGGCCCAGAACCGCGTCTGTCATCGATAGTGAAAGCTCTCCGCTGATCGCCAAGGTGGTGCGCCGCAGCAGGATGTCGTCCAAATGCTCAGCCGCTTCGTTTCTGATCAGGAACAGAATCTCGCGCCTTGAGTAGCCTGGATGCGGCATTGCTTCATCGTTCCCCGCAGCAATGAATTGTGCGAGCACTTCAGCATCTGTTCCATATCGTTGGAACAATTGATCAATACGCTGTTCCTCAAGGCCGGTCAGGGCAGCGACACGCGATATCCATTCATCACTATTCGCCGGGAAAGCCCGGCCTCCGCCAATGGCGCGATCCTCTGTAACCACTCGTCGCTCACGGCCAAGTTTGGACAGAGCCATATTGGCAGCCAGTTCGCCAAAGGAACGGAACGTTGTCCACTTGCCGCCGATCATGCAAAGGACAGGCGGGCCACTTTTATCCAGTTCGATAAAGGTGCAAAAATGATCTCGCGGAATGCGCCCCGTAAACTGATCCTTGCTCGCAGGCAGCGGACGCACGCCGGAAAACTGATAGACGATTTCTTCCGGCTTTATCTTGATTGCCGGCAGCACGAAGGCCAAGGATTGCAGAATGTAGTCTCGTTCCTCCGGGGTGCAGGTGACATTCTCCGGGTTATCAACCCGAATATCCGTAGAGCCAACCAGCACTTTACCAAGATAGGGAAAGAGAATGCAGACGCGGCCATCCTCATTCTCGTAATAGATCATATGGCCATCAAGGGCTTTCAGAAGCTCGGCATTGTCGATGATGAGGTGAGATCCCTTGGTGCCGCCCATGAGCGGTGCAGACAAGGCATTTTTTGGATACAATGTGGCGTTGGCCATATCTATCCAGCCGCCCGTCGCATTGACAATCAGGTCTGGCTTTATGGTTATGGCGGCTCCGCTGATATGGTCATGGACAGCAAAAACGCCCGACGCATCCCGGCGAAGTTCGGCATAATTGACCGCACGGGCCGAAGCATTGGCTGACATGCCGTCCTGGAGCAGTTCAATTCCTATTCGCTCTGGATGGCTGACCCAAGCATCGTGATAGGTCGCCGAACTTTTGATGGCTGGGTTGAGCGCTGGCCATTTGCCAAGACTGGCTTGCCGCCCGCGAAATTGATGTTTGGGCATCAAAGCGCGCTTGCGTGTCAGAAAATCATAAATGCTTAAGCCTGCCTTTATGGCGAGAGCACCGCGCCTGCTTGGTTTGCGAGTCAGGCCAAGAAAACGCACAGCACCGTTGGCAAGGCCAGAGAATAAACTGAAAACCGGCACGGTCGTAGGCAAGGGCGCGACCATATGTGGGGCGTTGCGAAGCAGGCGGTCGCGTTCAACCAGTGATTCCTTCACCAGATTGAATTCACCGTTTTCGAGATAGCGAAGACCGCCGTGAACCATGCGCGAAAGAGCTGAGCTGGCGCCCGAACAATAATCATTCCTCTCGACAAGCAGAACATTGATGCCCTGCAGCGCCAGTTCACGGAACACGCTGAGGCCATTTATTCCGCCGCCGATGACACACACGTCCACCTTCGGGCTCCGGCGAAGCCCGTCAAATACTTCTTCACGCTTCATGATGCAGCCCGTTACCTGTCCATATTTGTCAGTTTCACTGCGATGGCCGCGTCAAGGGCCGCAAGGTCTTGCTCATCAAGTCTTATTGTTCCGGCTCTGGAATTTTCCAAAGCCTGTTCCGGATTTCGTGCACCGCACAGGGCAAATGTCACGCCGGGTTGTGCCAGCGTCCATGCAATCACTGCTTGGGCGATACTCGCCTGATGCTTTTCTGCTACGGGCTGGATTGCCTCGGCAAACTGTTTGGCCTTCAAACGATTACTGGTAGAAAAGCGGGGACTATCCTTGCGTTGATCATCACCCGAAAATACGCGATGCGGATCAATCGTCCCGGCAAGGAGCCCAAGCGCCAAAGAAGAATAGCTCAGTGTAGATACGCCTTGCTCTCGAGTGACCGGAAGTAGATCCGTCTCGATTTCGCGATCAATCATACTGAACCGTTCCTGTATAGCATCCAGCGAGCCGGTTGCGACATAGGCTTTGAGTTCGTTCTGGCTAAGATTACTTGCGCCGATTGCGCGGATTTTGCCGGCACTGCGCAAATCTTCCAGTGCCTGTACGGTCTCCTCGATGGGTGTCGTCGGGTCCTGCCAATGCGTGATATACAGATCTATATAATCGGTACCCAGCCTTTTGAGACTCTCATCGATCTCGTGGAAAATCGCATCGCGCCCGAGATAGCGATGAACCGGTTTTCCATCCTGATCGAAAAAATGCTGTCCCTTCTGCGTGTGCCAGACCAGCCCGCATTTGGTGGCAATGATTGCCTTGTCACGCCTTCCCTTCAACGCCCTGCCAACGATCTCTTCCGAGCGCCCAAGGCCATAGGCGGGAGCTGTGTCGATTAAACTGACACCGGCATCAAGGGAGGCCTGTATTGCGGCTATGGACTGATTTTCATCAGTGCCACCCCACATCCAGCCGCCGATGGCCCATGTCCCCAAGCCAACAGCCGAGGCATTTACACCGGACTTGCCAATGGCACGTATCAATTGCCCATTATTCATGCCCAGCTTCCTTCTGCCTCTGCAATTTCTAAAATACGCATACCCGTTGCTTCATCCGTCACCAGCGTATCCAGATGGTTGCCGCGCATAATGCTGAGAATTGGCTTTGCCTTGTTCGGCCCACTCGCCACGCCAATCTTTGTTGGAATCGAGGCGAATTCACTCAAGGTGAGTGAAACGAGGGAATCGTTTAAGCTGTAGCCGCAAACCTGCCCCCGGTCGTCCAGCAGATGGGCCAGCAGTTCACAGCTTGCACCGGAGCGCTCAATCGCTTCCCGGTCGGTACTCGACGATGGGTGCAAGTCATAATAGCTCGAATCATCGGTCAGGATGGAGCCAATACCGACAACTGCGACTTTGGCTTCCCGCGCACGCTTAAAAACATCCGCGACCGACCGCATATTGATAAGCATCGATCGTTCTGCCGCCGTATCTGCAAAGAGTGGCGCATGAATTTGATAAGCCCGTCCGCCGAGCTTGTCGGCCAGCAATGTCGAAACGTGATTGACATCAGTGTAATGCTTGCCCTGGACGCAGCCAGTTGCGGGCACAACCTCGATATTGAACGGCCGCGGCACCTGCAGCCCGGCAACAACGGCACTGACGCCCTTGCCGCCTGTGATACAGATTGTATCGCCATCGGAAATCTGCTGCAGGAGCAACCTAGCCGCCGCTTCACCAACCGCCTGCAATGCTGTTTGCGGATTGTCCGACACTGTGGGCACCACGACAGCCCGATTGATACCCCCCAGCGCAAGCAACCGTTCTTCCAGATCGATGAGCGGTTCAACAGGTGACTTTATCTTGATTTCGACCAGTCCGAGCTGACGCCCGCGCTTAATGAGGCGATTGACTGTCGGCTGTGATACGCCGAGCTGATCGGCGATCTGCGCTTGTGTCAGGCCTTCCACGAAGTGCAACACCAATGCCTGATGCATTTGCCTGGCAATGACAATCTCCTCGCGTGGTGCTGGAGATAGTTTTGCGTTGAGTCTGACGACAGTCATATCAGGAAGCCTTACGCTTGTGCAAAAAGTGGTCAATGGATACTGCGCCGAGTAGAATGCAACCCTTGATCATGTCCTGCCAGTAAACCGATACATTAAGCAGAACCAGCGAGCTTGTGACCACCGAAAGCAGGGCAATGCCGAGGATCGCACCAAGAATTGTTCCCGATCCGCCATTCAATGACGCGCCGCCAATAACAGCCGCTGCGATGATGTTCAGCTCCATGCCGACGCCGAATGTAGGGGTCGCCGCACCGAAGCGTGACATATAGATGACGCCTGCCACCCCGGCGAGCGTGGAACAGAGAACAGTCACCCAGAACTTGACCTGATTGGTCCTGATGCCTGAGTAAAGAGCGGCCTTTTCATTGCTTCCGGTATAGAAGACTTTTCGCAAAGCTGTTGCACGCCGCAACAGGAAGTCGAAAAGTACAACGACAGCAATGAAAATTATGATGACATAGGGCACGCCGTGGAAACTGCCCTGCCCGATTGCCTTGAACGCGGGGGGTAGGGTGAAGAGCGAGAGCGGCGTTCCTTTGGTGATTATAAGGCAAAGGCCACGTACAATCACCATTCCGGCGAGCGACGTGATGAAGTGATTAAGTCCGACAACGGTAACAAAGAAGCCCATCACGCAGCCAATCAGACTGCTTGCCAGAATACCGATAAGCGAGGCGCTCCACGGGTCCAGTCCCGCAAGGAAAAGCGAGCCTGAAAGCACCATTGCGAAGCAGACTACGGAACCCACCGCCAGATCGATACCGCCGACGATGAGCAGAATTGTCATGCCAACCACAACAATGCCTTCAACGGAAAAGCTCATCAGCATGGCGCGGAAATTGCCGAGCGTCAGAAAATGCGGTGAAGCAAAGCTCATGGCAATGCACAGTGCCAGAATGATCGCGATCAGCCCGGCTTCCCGCATTGAACCCAGCCTTTTCCAGGACGGTGTCCGCGTAGCACTTACTCCGATTGTTTCAGCCACCATGTTATTTTCTCCCATAGACTTTTCAGGCAGCATGATCTGTCGCCAACCGTGTTTGTTCGCTTTGATTGACACCGGAAGCCAGCCGTATCACCGCCTCCTCCGTCATCTCATCTGCGCCGAGTTCACCCGCGATCTTTCCCTCCCGGATAACCAGCACCCGGTCACATAATCCAAGCAATTCCGGCAGCTCTGACGAGATGACAATGATTCCGATGCCGGACCTTGCCAGATCGCGAAGCAACAGGTGAATTTCGGATTTTGCGCCGACATCAATGCCGCGCGTCGGCTCATCCATCAGGATGACCTTCGGTTGCACCGCGAGCTGTTTGGCAATCGCGACTTTTTGCTGATTGCCGCCACTGAGCGCTGATACAGGCGTGTCGATGTTGGCCATACGAATATTCAGCCGCTGCGCGAATGCGTGGGCAAGCTGTGCTTCGCCCCGCGCATTAATCAGCCCCAGATGTCCCGTCAGCGCCTTGAGATTGAGAACGGAAATGTTCTGGGCGATCGACATGTCGAGGAAAACGCCAGAACCTTTGCGGTCCTCGGAAAGATAGACGATGCCAGCCTCTACGGCATCCGTGTAAGTCTTGATTGCCTGTACCTGACCGTGCAAGCGGATTTCGCCATCCGTGATCGCCCGCAGACCGCAAATGCCCTCGGCAATCTCCGTGCGGCCAGAGCCGATCAGACCGCCAATGCCTAGTATCTCGCCTTTGTTCAACTCGATATTGATATCAAGGAAGCGGCTTCTGTCACCAAGGCCACGAACCGAAAGGATTGTCTCGCCTGACACCTCAGCGCTTTGCTGTTTAGGCGGATAGAGCTGGGTTATTTCACGGCCCACCATACGGCGGACAACATCATCGGGCGTCACATCTGCCACCCTCTCCGTGGACACATATCGGCCGTCGCGCAGAACTGTGACACGGTCGCAGAGCGAGAAAATCTCAGCCATTCGATGACTGATGTAAATAATGGAAATGCCGTTCGCCTTCAGATCCCGAATAATATCGAACAATATGCGGGTTTCGGCTTCGGTCAATGCAGCTGTTGGTTCGTCAAAGATCAGCACCCGGCAATCCAGTGTCAAAGCCTTGGCGATCTCAACCAGTTGTTGGCTCGATATGGAAAGATCGGCAACCTTGCGACGCACGTCGATCGGTGCAAGCCGGTTCATGACTTCCTGCGCCTTACGTTCCAATTTACGATAGTCCATCAGGAACGATCGCTGGCGGCTCGTCGCGGCCATGAAGATATTTTCCGCCACGCTCGCATCAGGACAAAGCGCGATTTCCTGGTGCACAAGCCCCAGACCAAATGATTGGGCTATTGAAGGAGAGGCGATTTTCACCGCCTCGCCTTCCACGAGGATTTCACCCTCATCCGGTTGCAGCACACCGGCAATGATATTCATCAGCGTCGATTTGCCGGCTCCGTTTTCGCCGCAGATCGCGTGAATTTCCCCGCGATGGAGGCTGAAACTTACATTCGTCAACGCCTTTACCGCACCGAAGTGCTTTGTGACGTTGTGGATGTCCAGAACCGGTTTCGGCATGATGACGCTCCTCCCCAATACTTCACAAGACGCCACCCGGACTTTGCAAATCCGGATAGCGGATTGCGAAGTCTACTCCTCGATCCCTTTGGTACCGCGACGCTTCAGGTACTTGTCCCAGAAGAAATCATCCGCATTTTCCGCTGTGACGATGGACAGACCATTGTCAACGAATGGAATGCTCATCGGGTTGAACCCTGCCCGCTTGGCATCGTTCATAGGATCGATCAGTTCCGGATGCTTGGCCAACCAGAGCAGCATGAAACCCATATAGCCCTGCATGCCCTGATTGGGGTTGATAGAGCCAAAGACTTCACCGGCTTTGATCATGTCGAGAATATTGGCGTTGACGTCCGCGCACATGACGAGAATTTTACCGCCGCTTTCCTTGTTCGCCTGAGCCGCTCCGATTGCCGAATTGGCCTCCGGCATGAACACTGCACCAAGATTAGGATTGGCCTGCACGATACTCATCAAGCCTTGATAGGCTTTTGTCGGGTCCTGATTGGAGGCAGCGCGGCCAACCAATTTCATATCCGGCCACTTTTCCTTCATGCGGTCAACAAATGCCGTTACACGCTTGTCGTGATTATCCTGACCTGGATTTTCCAGCACCGCATATTCGCCCTTGCCACCAAGCTTGTTGGCTATGGCATCAGCCGCATAGGTGCCTTCACGAATATTATCCGAAGTGATGAACGATATGCGTTTTGACAATGGCGAGTCCGCCGCAAATGTCACGACTGCCGTTCCCTGACCGATAGCGCGGTTGATTGGCTCGATGAAGGGATCCGAGTTCATTGGGTGAACCAGAATGCCTGCCGGGTTCTGTGCCAATGCCTGATCAAAACTGGCGATCTGCTTGTTGACGTCATATTCCGGTGTTCCGGTATAGGCCGTCTCGCAGCCAAGCTGCTTGCCTGCCTGCTTGAACATCTCGTAAACCGGGAACCAGTATTCGACACCCGACACCATGACGTTCATGACATATTTTTCACCCGGCTTGCAGCGAAACGGCGATTCCGTTTCAGCCTCGGCTGGCGATGCAAATAATGTTGCTGCAAGGACCGCCATCGCGGTCGTGCCCAAAAAAGTACGCAAGTGTCCTCCTCGAGGCCGAAGCCCCTCCCATTTGTCCGCGGCGCTTCGAATGCAGCCACTTTACTTTGCGAAAACCGGCACTCCTCCTCGAATGCCAGCATGGGTAACTAATCTCAAAGAAAAGAGACTGTCAATAAAATTCATCACGTGAATAATAATTCATCTATACTTTGCAAAAAAACCTCTGGCGGGCGGAAATATTCCGCCCATTGGCTGTCTTCAGTCTATGGAAAAGCAGCGACTTAGCGCATCAATATCAAAGCGACCAGGCCCACCGTACCGACAACAAGCCGCCACCAGGCAAAAAGACCATAACCGTGGCGAGATACGTAACCCAACAGATAACGCACTACGAGCACGGCGGAGATGAAGGCCGCAAGGAAGCCGACGCCGATCAACGTCACATCATCAAATGTCAGGATATTGCGGTTCTTGAAAAGGTCGAGGGCAAAAGCGCCTGCCATGGTGGGCATAGCAAGAAAGAACGAGAACTCAGCCGCCGAACGCTTATCAGCGCCCAAAAGCAAAGCTCCGACAATGGTCGAGCCAGAACGCGACGTGCCGGGGATCATGGCAAAGCACTGGAAAAGGCCGATTTTCAAATAGAGCGGCAATGGAAAATCCATCGCATCCGTATAACGTGGCTTCAGGTCGAGCCTATCCACCCATAGTAGGATAAGCCCACCCAGTATCAGCATCGTACAAATCAGCATTGGCGATTCAAACAGGATTGCCTTGATCAACCCATGAGCAAGAACGCCAATGAAAACGGCGGGCAGAAATGCAATCAGCACACCGATTACAAAACGCCGGGCCTTCGGATCATTGGGCAAATCACGTGCTATTTTCAGAAGGCGTGCGGAGTAAACAGTCAGAATAGCAAGGATAGCACCGAGCTGGATCAGCACTTCGAAGGTCTTACCATTTGACTCGAAACCGAGAAAATGGCCTGCAAGCAGCAGGTGTCCTGTCGAAGAAACAGGGATGAATTCGGTAAGCCCCTCCAGCAATCCCAAGAAAAGCGCTTCGACAATTGTCTGAGTTTCCATGTTTATGCTTACCGCTTTCTTAATCCGTATTGCGGTTCCCGCCCGCCAAAAGGGCACCGCTACAATTGAATACACTGCACAATTTTTGTCTTAACCGATTCTCGTTTAAGAAATTATTCAGCGATAAGGACCTGCCCGTTAAATCGTGTTTACTTGTCTCATGCCGCCGTTGCGCCTATAGCATTGGCCCGGTGTCTGCCATGTTCGCAATACGATGCCGACCCGCAAAATGCCAGTTCGAAAGATTTAGAATATCTGCCATGTTGACGCTTTTTCATCATCCCATGTCCACCGGCTCGCGATATGTGCGACTGATCCTCAATGAATATGACATTGAAGTGCAGTTGATCGAGGAAAACAGTTGGGCACGCCGCAAGGAATTTCTGTCGCTCAATCCCGCAGGTACATTGCCCGTATTGCTTGCAGAAGGTGACGTGCCTGTGGCCGGGGCATCGGTGATTGCCGAATATATTGACGAAACACGTGGCGCATTAAAACGCAGCCGTCGTTTGTTTCCGGAAGACTCGCTCAATCGCGCAGAGGTACGCCGGCTTGTTGACTGGTTCTTGAGCAAGTTTGAAAATGAAGTGACACGGCATATGGCGCGTGAACGCATCTTCAAGTTGCATATGACAGCCGAGCAGGGTGGAGGCGCACCTGACAGCGCTGCCATCCGCGCCGCCCGGGCAAATATTACCCAGCATATGAGATATATTGACTGGTTGACCGCCACACGCAATTGGCTGGCTGGACCTGCACCGACCTATGCAGACATGGCTGCTGCGGCCTCCATCTCCATTCTAGACTATCTTGGAGAGATAAAATGGGCCGAGTATCGTGCGGCACGCGATTGGTATACCCGGATGAAGTCCCGACCCTCCTTCCGCCCGCTTCTTTCGGACCGCGTGCGCGGCTTGCCCCCTGCATCGCACTATGGTGATCTGGATTTTTGATCTTATAGGGTATTTAAGTTCTCATGCACGGTTGTCATGCAAATGAACCTAAATCAGCAAGAGCGGCTTAAACAATTCATTATCGAAGAATCGCGGGCTGCTGGCTTCGATGTCATCGCGATCACCAGTCCGGACTCAATCCCACAGGCTGAAGAGCGGCTGCGCGAATATTTGTCGCTTGGGCGTCACGCAAGCATGGAATGGATGCGGGAAACCGAGGAGCGTCGAAGCAGTCCGCAAGCTCTTTGGCCGGAAGTTCGCTCGATCATTGTTCTGGCCATGAATTACGGCCCCGACAGCGATCCGCTCACTATCCTTGAGCAAAAAGACAAGGCAGCGATTTCCGTCTACGCGCAGAACCGTGATTATCACGACATTATAAAGGGCAAGTTGAAAGGCGTAGCCAGCCGGTTTGCCTCGCGGGCCACTGGCGAAGATCTTAAGGTGTTCGTTGATACGGCACCTGTCATGGAGAAGCCACTGGCAGAAGCCGCAGGGCTTGGCTGGCAGGGCAAGCATACCAATCTGGTCAGCCGGACACATGGGTCCTGGCTCTTTCTAGGCACCATCTTCACAACAGCAATGCTCCCTGCAGACACCAAAGAGCAGGACCACTGCGGCTCGTGCCGTGCTTGTCTCGATACCTGTCCGACCTCGGCTTTTCCTGCTCCCTATCAGCTCGACGCACGCCGGTGCATTTCCTATCTCACTATCGAGCATAAAGAACCGATCGCACTCGAGTTCCGCAAGGCGATGGGCAACCGTATCTATGGTTGCGATGATTGTCTTGCCGTATGTCCGTGGAATAAATTTGCTGAAACTGCGCGCGAGTCCAAGCTGCGTGCCCGCGACGATCTTCGCTCGCCCTCTCTTGCTTACCTGCTGACCTTGGATGACCCTACATTTCGAACCCTGTTCTCAGGCTCGCCTATCAAGCGCATTGGTCGCGATCGCTTCCTGCGAAATGTATTGAACGCCTGCGGCAATTCCGATGATCCGGATTTGATAGAACCGGTCAAGCGGCATCTGTCCGATCCTTCGCCGCTCGTGCGCGGTTCAGCGGTGTGGGCTTTGAGCCAGCTCCTGAACGCAGAAAGCTTTTCAAACCTCAGATTGATCCACGCAGTGAAGGAAAATGATGCTGGCGTCTTGACCGAATGGCACAATGGCGCGAACAATCAGCTATGAAGATTTTCCTGTTTGGCGCCGGTTATTCAGCGCGCGCCTTTGCCAGAGCAATTGCTCCCACAGCCGAGTTTATTGGCGGGACGACGCGTGACGGAACGAAGTTGGCGACACTCGACAACGAAGGTATCATGCCTTTCCTTTTCCATGGCACCCACGCGTCGCAGGAGATTGCAGATGCGCTGGAAACCATCACTCATCTGGTTATTTCAACATCTCCAGCAAAAACCGGCGATCCCGTGATCGCGCTGTTCGGAGAGACGATCCGTCGCGCCATGCCAAAGCTGCAATGGATCGGCTATCTATCGACAGTAGGCGTCTATGGCAATCATGCCGGTGCCTGGGTGGACGAAACAACGCCCTGCAGCCCGGTTTCGACGCGTTCGGTTGAGCGTGTCGATGCGGAGCATAGCTGGCAGGCTTTGGCAGATGCTCGCGGCGTTCCGCTGGCAATATTGCGGCTTTCGGGAATTTACGGACCGGGGCGTAATGCTTTTGTCAATCTCACCAATGGAACAGCGCGGCGTCTCAACAAAACCGGTCAGGTTTTCAACCGCATTCATGTGGATGACATTGCCGGTGCCCTTCAGTTCCTCAGCATGCACAACCAGGGTGGCATATTCAATATTACCGATGACGAACCGGCTCCACCCCAGGATGTTGTCGCCTATGCCGCCGAGTTAATGGGTGTCGAGCCACCGGAAGAGTCTGACTTTGAATCAGCACAACTGACGCCGATGGCCCGCTCATTTTATGGCGAGAACAAGCGTGTTTCCAACAAGCGCATCAAGTCTTTGGGTTTCACATTCCGCTATCCCGACTATGGCACTGCCTTCGCAGCCATGTGGCGAGACGGCAGCTGGCGTTAACGCCTGCATTTAGCGAAAACTCGTAATTACATTGATTCCGATGCCTTCAAAGCGGTCCATCGCCATCAGGGCCGCTGGCGCGTCATCCAAGGTGATTTCCTTGCCAATCAATCTTTGCGGTTTGAGCTTGCCAGTCTCCAGCATGTCCATCAGGGCATTATACCGAAAGGCCTGCATGCCATGGCTGCCATATATTTCAAGCTCATGCGCAATGACCTTATCCATGGGAATGGGAGAGTGTGCGTGACCACCAAGCATTAGTCCCACCTGCACATGACGGCCACGGCGACGCAGATTCGCGATTGAATTAAAGCATGTTGTGGGGTGCCCCAGTGCGTCTATGGAAACATGGGCACCACCCTTGGTAATCTCTCGGATTGCACCAATAACATCTTGTTTCTCACGTCCATTGACAGAAGCGACAGCCCCTAATTCTCGGGCAAAAGCAAGCTTCTCTTCGGACAAGTCGACCGCAACAACATTCGCGCCCATCGCAGTGGCAATCATAATTGCGGAGAGGCCCACCCCGCCGCATCCATGCACTGCCACCCATTCGCCTGGCTTCACTTTCGCCTGGTCGACAATGGCGCGGAAAGAGGTCACAAATCGGCAGCCAAGACTTGCCGCCGTGGCAAAATCCAGCGAATCCGGCAGGGCGACAAGATTGGTATCGGCGAAGTCGAGCGCGACATATTCCGCGAAAGAGCCCCATGCGGTGAAGCCGGGCTGAAACTGACTTTCACAAACCTGATGATTGCCCGAATTACACTCAAAACAATGTCCGCAACCGCCAACAAAAGGCACTGTTACGCGCTGGCCGATTTTCCATCCTGTCACATGTTTGCCAATAGCTTCAATTGTTCCCGCAAGCTCATGTCCTGGCACGTGCGGCAGAACAATATCTGCATCATGCCCCATCCAGCCATGCCAATCACTGCGGCAAAGTCCGGTCGCTTCAACTTTCACTACAACGCCGCTTGCGGCAGGTTCGGGATCCATAACGTTCTGCACGCGGGGCGGATTGCCAAACTGCTCGAAAATGACTGCTCTCATAATGCGGACCCCACCGAATCAAACCTAAATTTGTTTCCATATTGCGGGTTTCATGCGAATCTTGCCATCATAAAGCTCGGATGACCGAAGCAATTTTGCTTCCCATCCATTGGACAATAAAATGATATCAAAAACTCTGCTCTCCTTTACTGTTGGCATATTAGTTTCGCTAGCAAGCACACTCAATGCTGTCGCCGAAGACGGGCCTGCAAAGCGCTTGTTCGGCTCGCAATCATTGCCCAGTCTCGGAGCACCGCAATCAACCGGTTTTTACGCCAAGGGTTGCCTTGCAGGCGGCGTTGCATTGCCCGTGGATGGACCGGCCTGGCAGGTCATGCGTCTGTCGCGAAATCGCAATTGGGGCCATCCGCGCATGATCGCCCTTCTGGAACGGCTAGCCCGTGATGCTTCCGCCAAGGACGGCTGGCCCGGCCTACTGGTTGGCGATATTTCGCAGCCACGTGGCGGTCCGATGTTGACCGGTCATGCTTCGCATCAGGTAGGGCTTGATGCCGATATCTGGCTGACTCCGATGCCGAAACGCCGCTTCACCAATCAGGAACGTGAGACGGTGGAAGCGAAGTCCATGCTTCAAGGGGACACGCTTTTTGTTGACCCTGATAAATGGAGTGCAAGTCGCACGGCTCTTTTGAAACGCGCTGCGAGTTACCCTGAGGTTGAGCGGATTTTTGTCCACCCCGGAATCAAGAAAAAGCTGTGTGACAGCGTGCAGGGCGACCGTAGCTGGCTGAACAAAGTACGTCCCTATTGGGGTCACTATTATCATTTCCATGTGCGCATCAAATGCCAGCCCGGATCTCCCGAATGCAAAGCACAGGAGCCGACAGGGACTGATGATGGCTGCGGCAAACCTTTGGCCTGGTGGTTCACCGATGAGCCGTGGAAGAAAGCACCTCCACCCAAAAACCCGGTCAAGCCCAAGGTCATGATGCTCTCGGACCTACCGAAGCTTTGCGCCCAGATACTGAATGCACCCGGGCCAAAATCGGTTGAAGAGGTTACGCTTGGCGTTGGTGCGAAGGTTCCGCAGGCATCTACAGATACCAGCCAGGACTTTCCAGAAGACGTTCCGGTTCCCGGTCAAAAGCCTTGAGGTCTTTTTGTGCTCTGCCCTTTTCACGGCGACGTGAATTGTTTATAGAGTTTCAATCGATTTAGGGCCCCACCCGAAAAAGAGTTTTGATGACACAGCCATTCCGCCTTGCGTTGATTGCCCATGACCAGAAGAAGGACGACATGGTGGCGTTTGCGCGCAATTATGAGGCCTTGCTTGCACCATGTGACATCGTCGCGACCGGCACGACCGGCCGCCTGATACAGGAAGCGTGTCCCTCACTGACAATCGCCCGCGTAAAGAGCGGACCGCTTGGCGGCGATCAGCAGATCGGTGCGTTGATTGCGGAAGGACGAATTGACGGGCTTATATTTTTCGTCGACCCGTTGTCACCTTTGCCACACGATGTTGATGTAAAAGCACTGATGCGGCTTGCCAGCGTTTACGATATTCCCATGGCATTGAACCGGGCGACAGCTGAGGTTCTGGTACAAAAAAGAGGCTTGCTACGGGATGACGCGGCCGACAATACATTGATGCGCCATGTGTCCGATCGGGATAAAGGCACGCGTGGCATTTAAGACAGGAAAGCGATAATGGTTACACAGGCAGATACCGACCACATCATGAAATTTCCGATTCTGGTCGGGGATATTGGCGGTACCAATGCGCGCTTCGCAATCCTTGTCGATGCCTATGCAGAGCCGAAGGAATTTCCGGTTCTGCAAACTGCCGATTTTTCAACTATTGATGAAGCTATCCAGAACGCGATCCTTGACCACACCTCGATCCAGCCACGTTCTGCAGTGCTTGCCATTGCTGGTCCTGTCGAAGGTGACGAGATCGACCTGACCAATTGCGCCTGGGTCGTCAAGCCGCGCCAGATGATGGAGACACTTGGCCTCTCGGACATTACCGTCATCAACGATTTCGAGGCGCAGGCACTCGCCGTTGTTTCGCTTGAGCCAAAGCATCTTGAAAAGCTTGGCGGTGGCGCGGGTGATCCGCATGGCAGCCGTGCGGTGCTCGGGCCCGGCACTGGTCTTGGGGTTGCCGGCATGGTTCGTTCTCGCGCAAGCTGGGTTCCTGTTCCTGGCGAAGGTGGTCATGTGGATATGGGTCCGCGTACTGAACGCGATCTCGAACTTTTCCCTCATATCGAGCATATTGATGGCCGCATTTCCGGCGAACAACTGCTTTGCGGGCGGGGACTTCAGAATATCTATCGCGCCATTTGCAAGGTTGGTGGAACGGAACCAGCGCTTGAAACGCCTGCCGACATAACTGCCGCTGGTCTTTCCGGTGAATCTCCGGAAGCGAAGGAAACCCTGGCTCTTTTCGTCACCTATCTCGGCCGTCTGGCGGGTGATTTTGCTCTGACTTTCATGGCGCGCGGTGGTGTATATCTCGCCGGTGGCATCGTTCAAAAGATCGTGGAGCCGCTAAAAAATCCGGCCTTCCGCAAAGCTTTTGAAGATAAGGCCCCGCACCAGCAAATATTACGCGAAACACCGGTTTATATCATCACGCATCCTCTGGCAGCCTTAAGCGGTCTGTCTGCATTTGCCCGCACACCAGCCCGATTCGGCGTTGCTACTGAGGGTCGTCGCTGGCGCCAAGGCTGAACTGTTCGCTGAACCCTTTCTGGGGCATCAAGGCAACACTGCCCGCCGCATTCCGCCAAACGGGGCAAAACCGATAGGCAAGGCGAGGCAATAACGCTATAGGGACAAGATCACGCGGCAAACTTCCTGCAAAAGGAGGTTTGCCTGACATTTTAGTACCAGCGAGTTGCCGCCTGTCATGAATGGTGTACCCAAGAAGAACAAAATCGACCCGACCGAGGCCAGGCGCGTCGTCGGCAGGGTGCTTGGCGAGAATGTCCGGCAGCATCGCTCTTCATACACTGTTGCAGTTTTCGCAATGCTGGCCGTGGCGCTAAGTACCGCTTTTGTTGCCTATATCTTTAAGGATGTAATCAACAAAATCTATTATGAGCGCCGCGAAGACCTCATCATACCGATCAGCCTCGGCATTCTTGCCGCGTTCGTTATCCGCGGCGTCGCGACCTATGTACAATCAGTAACGATGGCAAAAGTCGGTAACAGCATTGTGGCGCGTTACCAGCATCGCATTTTTGACCATCTTATGAAGCTTGGGCTCGACTTTTATCACGATACGCGTTCCGCACAGCTGGCGGCGCGGATCAATCAGAATATTGGTGGCGTTCGTGAGCTTCTTGATATTGTGGTCACGACAATCGGCAAGGATATTCCAACCCTGATCGCTCTTGTCGGCACAATGATCCTGCTCGACCCGCTGCTATCGCTGTTCGCTTTGCTGATCGGCCCACCAGTGCTCCTCACCGTCCGTTACCTGACCAAGCGCCTGCGGGTCATTCATCGTGAATCAGTGACCCTGAATTCACACCTTTTGGGCGCGATGCAAGAGGCTACGCAAGGGATAGCCATCGTCAAGGCTTTCACCATGGAAGACCAGTTGCGCGGCAAGATCAGCAAATTGATCACACGCGCCGAGGAGCGAGCCAATAAGATTTCACGCGTGTCCGAGCGGCTCACTCCCGTGACAGAGCTCATTGCGGGTACAGCCATTGCATCAATGATCATGTATACGGGCTTCCGCGCCGTTTATGATGCACAGCCTCCCGGCGCCATGTTCAGCTTTATCACCGCTGTGCTCCTCGCCTATGACCCGGTTCGCCGTCTTGCCCGTGTGCAGGTTGGCCTTGAGCGCTCGCTCGTTAACGCCCGCATGATCTATGAAATTCTCGACATTGAGCCGCGTCAGGCAGATAGCATCGGCGCCGTGCCGATTACGGTGCCCAATGGCGAGGTTCAATTCGATAATGTGAGCTTCGGTTATGGCAATGGCATTCAGGTTCTCCACAATGTCAGCTTCACCGCAGATGCAGGCAAGACCACCGCAATTGTCGGTGCATCGGGCGCCGGTAAATCGACACTGATCGGTCTCGTTCAGCGCTTCTATGATATTGATGGTGGACGTATTCTGGTTGACGGCCAGGATATTGCCCATGTCAGCAAGCGGTCGCTGCGCCAATCCATCGCTTATGTCTCGCAGCAACCCTATTTATTCGAGGGCACTATTGCCGACAATATTCGCTACGGACGACCCGACGCGACTGATGAAGAGGTTATCGAGGCGGCCAAACTTGCCAATGCCGATGAGTTCATTATCAAGCAGCCGCAAAGCTACGGCACCGAAGTGGGCGAAAACGGTATAACGCTTTCAGGCGGTCAACGACAGCGCCTTTCCATCGCGCGCGCCATTGTCCGCAATGCGTCCATTCTCCTGCTCGATGAGGCCACTTCAGCGCTCGATAATGAATCCGAAAAGCGCGTACAGCAGGCTCTTGAACGCAGCATGCAGGGCCGCACAACCATCGTCATCGCCCATCGTCTTTCGACTATTGTCAACGCGGATCATATTGTCGTTATGGAAGCGGGACGGGTTGTGGAAGAAGGCGTTCATGAAACCTTGCTTGCCCGGCCAAATGGCGTTTACGCGCGCTTCTATCAATTGCAGGGCAAGGATGAGTCACCCATTATTCTTATGGATGAAGACGAGACTGCCGAACGCATGGGACCAACGGAATGAGCATAGAAAATCCGATGAAGCTTGCCGTAACCGGTGCTGGCGGGCGCATGGGGCAGACCTTGATTCGCATCATACAAGCGACACCGGGCGCCACACTTGCCGGTGCCATAGAGCGCTCTGGCTCGCCGCATATCGGTCAGGATGCAGGCGAACTTGCCGGCGTTGGTCACCTCGGTATTCCAATTACCGATGACGCGCTTTCTGTTTTTGTCGGCGTTGAGGGCGTGCTTGATTTTACCACCCCTGCCGCGACCATTGAATTTGCCGAATTGGCTGCACAAGCGCGTATCATTCATGTGATTGGCACGACGGGCTGCTCCGCTGAGGATAATGCCAAGATTGATGCCGCAGCGCGCCATGCAGTGGTCGTCAAATCAGGCAATATGAGTCTTGGTGTCAATCTGCTTGGCGTTCTGGTCAAACAGGCAGCAAAAGCACTGGGTGAAGAATTCGATATCGAGATTCTTGAAATGCACCACAAACATAAGGTCGATGCGCCATCAGGCACAGCCCTGCTGCTTGGAGAAGCGGCTGCTGATGGCCGGGAGATCGGCCTTAGCCAGCACAGTGTTCGCGTGCGCGACGGACATACCGGCCCCCGACAGACTGGGACGATCGGTTTCGCCACCTTGCGCGGCGGCTCGGTGGTCGGTGACCACTCTGTCATTCTTGCGGGTGAAGGCGAGCGCATCACGCTGTCCCACCATGCGGAGGACCGCACTATCTTTGCACGCGGCGCAATCAAGGCCGCACTTTGGGGCAAAGGCCGCAAGCCTGGTCTTTACTCCATGCTCGATGTGCTTGGCCTCAGCGATCAAAGCATTTCCAACTAAATACTGCCTTAAAAGGAGTCTTCAGAATGTCCGGAACCCTCGTCCTCGTTCGCCATGGCCAGAGCGAATGGAACTTGAAAAATCTTTTCACAGGCTGGCGTGATCCGGCTCTGACTGAGCTCGGCCACGAAGAAGCCAAGGACGCCGGCAAACGCTTGAAGGCAAAGGGTCTGAAATTCGATATTGCTTACACTTCCGTCCTTTCGCGCGCGCAAAACACCCTACAGCACATACTCGAAGAGGTTGGTCAGACCGGTCTTCAAACCATTCGCGATCAGGCCTTGAATGAACGCGATTATGGCGATCTCTCCGGTCTCAACAAGGATGACGCGCGCGCCAAATGGGGCGAAGATCAGGTGCATATCTGGCGCCGTTCCTATGACGTGCCACCACCCGGAGGCGAGAGCCTGCGCGATACCGGCGCTCGCGTTTGGCCGTACTATCTTCACGAGATTCAACCCCACGTCCTGCGCGGCGAAACAGTTCTGGTGGCTGCGCATGGCAATTCATTGCGCGCGCTGATCATGGCGCTCGACGGCCTGACAGGCGAAGAGATCGTAGCGCAGGAACTCGCCACAGGCGTACCGATTGTCTACAAGCTCAATGCCGACTCGACGATCGCATCGAAGGAAGTGCTAGTAGGGTAATCGTTCAAGCGGCTGAGCGATTCCGCCGCTTCACCATGCAAACAGCGCTCGGGAATCATGTATTGCGTTTCTGAAATTGTCCCACACTTGTCGTGGCATTCAATTTAACAATGAATGCCCGATATTGGCCAATATATGCATTGACAGACTCTTGAGCGCCCCTTAGATGAGACGCGCTGCCCAGATGGCGGAATTGGTAGACGCGCACGGTTCAGGTCCGTGTGCCGCAAGGCGTGGAGGTTCGAGTCCTCTTCTGGGCACCAATTCTCTTTTCACATAGGTCCCATGACCTGTTGGAAACACTCAAAAAGCCCGGTTTTCTCCGGGCTTTTTTGTTACCTGCTGATGTCTTAACCGAGTTTGGACGATTGATCCGCAACAGGGTTGCTTGTTGTCATGCGTCAGCTCGGCCGGACGGCAATCAACTACCATCCGGCCGAGGTACCCGATAAACACTATCCTTCAAGCCATTTAACCTCTTCCGGCGTCAATTCTATATTGAGCGCCGACAGGCTGTCTTCGAGTTCATCGAGATTGCGGGGTCCGATCAATGGGATAACGGGAAAGGGTTGTGCAAGCACATAGGCGAGCGCGATGTGGATAGGGCTGCGACCAAGCTTTTTGGCTAGCTCATATGCCCTTTCACGTCGGTCGAAATTCTTTTCAGAATACCACACCCGCACAAGCTCTTCGTCATCACGCTTGTCGCGCCCTGCCCGCTCTGTGAAAAAGCCGCGTCCCTGGCTGGACCAGGCGAAATTGGGAATCTGCGTGGCATCAAGCCAATTTTTCCATGTATCATCCGATGCTGCTACACAACCATCCCATATCGGCACAAGCATTTCAGCGAGGGAAAAATTATTGGACAATGCCGCTGGCGCTGTCTTGCCGTTCTTTTCGGCATAGGCGATGGCTTCGTTCATCCGCTCGCGGGTCCAGTTCGAACCGCCAAAAGGTCCGCGAATACGGCCTGCTTTTACCTCTGCATCCATCGCATCGACAAATTCTCCAACCGGGATATCGATATTGTCGCGATGCATGAAATAGATATCGACATGATCTGTTTTGAGCCGGTCAAGCGAACGGGATAATTGCTTGCCGATCATGTCTGGATAGCAGAGTGGAGAATGTGCACCTTTTCCTATCACGACAATCTCTTGCCGTGGAATGCCTCGACTGGTGTGCCAGTCACCCAGAATCTCTTCAGTCTTGCCATTGGCATAAATATAGGCCGTATCGAAAAGATTTCCCCCGGCTGCGTAATAGGCATCAAGGGTTAGGGAGCCTGCCGCAAAGTTTGGGAAGAACTCGAAACCGAGCGCGACAGCAGATAGAGGTTTTTCGAGGCCAGCTATGGTCCGTTTCGGTACAGTGTTGCCGGGCCTGAGCACATCACCAGAAATAGTTTTTGTGCGAGAAGTGGCTTTTTCGGCCGTATATTCGAGACCAATTGCCGCCCGCCACTGATCAAGCACCCGCAAATTGCCAATAGAATCAGCCCATTCCATACCCGGGGCAGCAAATTGTTGATGTCCCCCATGGATAGCATCGCTTACCGCATCAACTTCGAACGAATAAAGCCAGCGTTCCTCTTTTATCTCAATCGTTTCATGCGTCCCATCGGACTTGAACAATTCCAGCTTGCCAACACCACCCTTTTGACCAGAGGCATACCAGAAATCCTTGACTTCAATCCTGCCGCGCGAACCGATAATGCGAAGCGTATTGTCCTGCTCGGCCATAATGGAGCAGGAGACTTCGGCGATCACGCCATTTGGAAACTTGAGAATGGCTGAAGCCCATTCATCGACGCCTGTCTCGCCAAGATGGCCTGTGCCGAATAGAACTTCAGGCTCAAGGAAATTCTTCCCTTCCATACTTCCTGCAATCAGGCGCGCCATAGAGACCGGATAACAACCAACATCAAGTATGCCGCCGCCAGCGGTAGCATTTGCAAAGAGGCGATGATCCGGTTGTACACGCCCCATATTGAACCCGAAACTTGACCGGATGATGCGAAGATCGCCAATGGCTCCTTCTTTGATAAGCTCTATCAATCTTCGGGTTTGTGGATGAAACCGGTACATAAACGCTTCGCCGGCAAACTTGCCTGCCTTTCGTGCCTCGTGGAAAATGGCTTCCGCCTCGAAGGCGCTCAAGCCTATGGGCTTTTCCACCAGCACATGCTTGCCCGCACGCAGAGCCTTAATCGCCCACTCCGCATGGCCGGTATGGGGCGTCGCGATGTAGATCGCATCTATATCGGACTCATTCAACAGAGCCTCATAGCCGTGGACAATACGGGCGTTTGGGAAACGCTCCACAAGCAGAGGGTTGTCCGGGTTACGCGAACCTATGGCGATGAGTTGACCGGAGTGGGAATGGGCAATGCCATCGGCGAAGGTTCTGGCGATGCTGCCTGGGCCGATAATGCCCCAGCGGATCAGCTTTGTATCATTCATGATATGTCCTCCTTGGGACTTTTGACGGGTTTTGCCTTGGGAGTTGGCGCGGCTGGACTTAGATCGCCGGATTCTGACGGACGCAGAGTGGCGATCGTTGGTGCAACGGAATTTCCGAAATCGTGCCTAGGTTACGGACCGATTTTTAGCGGATTCTGTTGCCGGTAGTGTCGAACAGGAAGACGTTGCTTGCCCTGACGGCGATCGTGAGAGTGTCGCGATTGCTTTCATTGCGGGATTCCTCGCGTTCGATGATGATTTGTTCGCCGCTGCTCACATTGGCGTAGACGTAGCTGGTATTGCCAAGATGTTCGGCGACATCGACCTTGATCGTCAGATCTGCATCGCCTTGGCCGGCTTTGAAAAAATGTTCAGGACGGATGCCAAGTGTCACTTTCTCGCCGATACGGGGTTCGAAATTTTCAACCGGCAGGGTGATTGGTACATTTCCCTGATTTGAGAGAGCGACAGTAATTGTTTGACCCTGCGCTTCGATGACCGCTCCGCTCATGAAATTCATCTTGGGCGAGCCGACAAAACCGGCCACAAACTGGTTGGCGGGATTGTCATAAAGATCGAGCGGCGCACCGATCTGCTCAATATTGCCACCCCGCAGCACGACGATCTTGTCAGCCAGCGTCATCGCTTCCGTTTGATCGTGGGTAACATAGATCATTGTCGCCCCAAGTTCCTTATGGAGTCGTGCAATCTCAACACGCATTTGCACCCTCAATTCCGCATCGAGGTTGGAGAGTGGCTCGTCGAACAGAAACACTTGCGGTTCGCGCACAATAGCCCGGCCAATGGCAACACGCTGACGCTGACCGCCGGAAAGTTGCCTTGGCCGCCGGTTCAACAACTCCTTGATCTGCAAAATGTCGGCAACACGCTGGACCCGGCGCTCGGTATCTTTCTTCGGGTTTCCCGTCATGCGCAATCCGAAGGCCAAATTCTCTTCGACCGTCATGTGCGGGTAGAGCGCATAGGATTGAAAGACCATGGCAATGCCGCGATCAGCAGGCTCCACATCATTGACGATTGTCCCGCCAATGTGGATTTCTCCGCCCGATATGGTTTCAAGCCCGGCGATCATGCGCAACAAGGTAGACTTGCCGCAACCGGACGGGCCGACGAAAACGACGAACTCGCCATCGGCCACGTCAAGGCTGGCATTGTGGATAATTTCATAAGTACCGAAACGTTTGACAACATTTTTGAGAGCAAGTTCAGCCATGCGGCGGTCTCCGATTATTTGATTGCGCCAGCGGCTATGCCGGCGATGAAGTGGCGCTGCAATAAAACGAAGATGACGAGAATTGGCGCGGTGAGCAGGACGGCGCCAGCCATGATACCGCCCCATGAAACCTTGGTAAGACCAATCAGGGTTCCAAGCGCCACCGGCGCTGTCATCATGTTCGGCCGTGAATTAATCAGCAAAGGCCAGAGATAATTGTTCCATGACGCAAGAAAGAGAATGATCGCAAGGGCGGCCATCGTCGGCCGTGCCAAAGGCAATGCGATGCGCAGGAAAATCTGCCATTCCTTGACGCCTTCAACACGGGCAGCGTCAAATAATTCTGCCGGCATCATCGAAAAGGACTGCCGCATGAAAAGAACGCCAAGCGAGTTGAACAGTGGCGGCACGATGAGCGCGGCCCATGTGTTCGCCATTTTGAACTCGCGCGCCACCATGATGAATTGGGGAATGACCACGACAAAATAGGGCAATGTGATCGTGCCCAGAATGATGCCGACCACGACGGATTTTCCCAGAAAATGGTATCGGGCGAGCGCCCAACCGGCCATGGAAGTCAGCAGAACCGACAAGAGCGTGTAAATAAGCGCGACGCCGATAGAGATCATCAAGGCACGGATGAAATTCGTGTCCGCTTGCAGATTGCTCACATTCTCGAAAAAATGTGTTGAAGGCAGAAGTTCAACCCCAGGGCTGAAAATGCCGTAATCGGGCATCGTCGCGAAGATGAACATCATCCATAGCGGGAATAACCAGATAATGGCCAATGGAATAAGCAAGGCATGCAGCGACACGGAGCGAATAAAGGTGGATTTGGATTGTGATCTCATTTTGGTTCACGCCCCAGCCAGAGGTTTAAAAGTGAAATCACGATCGCCAGCCCTGCCATTGTGTAGGCAATGGCCGATGCATAACCAAAGTTCAGTGAAGCGAAGCCTTGCCTATACAGGAACAGGCCAAGCGTTTCAGTGCCCCCGCCTGGCCCACCTCTGTTGGTGATCAGGAACGGTTCAGTGAAAAGCTGCATGGAACCGATAATCGACAGAACCACGCAAAACAGAATCACGGGTCTGAGCAGGGGCAAGGTAATATAAATGAACTGCTTGAACTTGCTTACCCGGTCGAGCGTTGCTGCCTCATAAACATCTTCGGGGATCGATTGAAGACCGGAGAGAATGATGATGGCGTTGTATCCCGCCCAGCGCCAGGTCACGGCAATAATCAACAAGGCCATGGCAAAAGGAGCGTCGGCGAACCAGGATATGGAAGGGATCCCGATCTTGTTCAGCAGCTTGTTGATGATGCCGAAGTCAAGGTTGAACATAAGCCGGAAAACCGCTGCATAGGCGACCTCACCCACAACCACCGGCGCAAAGAAGGCAAAACGAAAAATGCCTCTGGCTTTCAAGAGCGGTGAATTGAGAAGAACCGCGATAACAGTTGCAAGCGTGATCATCACGGGCACCTGAATGACAAGGATGATCATCGTATTCTTCAGCGCATTGTAAAACGCCGGATCAGAAAACAGGCGCCCCCAGTTCATGCCGGGGTTGAAGACCCACGGATTTACGCGCGTGTTCTGAAATGACATCCAGAACGAACTGATAATCGGCCATAACCAGAAAATGGCAAAGATCAAGAGATAGGGCGCCAGGAACCCATAGGCGGCGCGGTTTCGCAGCTGCATCGTTTCTCCCCTTGGCGTGAATGCCAATCGACAGACAACCGGACAGGCATACTGCCCGCCCGGTGATGAGGATTATTCCGCGACCGGAAGGCCGGTCGCCGATGCAATCTGAGCTGCCGCATCGCCCAGAGCTGTCTTTGCATCTGGATACCCACCTTCGAAGTATTTGATCTGGGTTGCCTTGAATATATTATCAGCATCCCCCTGGAACGCCGTTCCGCGGCTTGGCACGATTTTGGGGAGTGTAGCCAGAATATCAGACCAGATTGCCTGCCCGCCCCAATAGGGCTGGGGTTGCGAAATGAAAGGATCACTGGCAGCACTTAACAAAGAAGGCACAAGGCCATATCCTTTGAGCATGGCGACCTGCCCCTCATTGGTCCCAAGGGTATGATTGAGATACGCCCATGCCGCCTCCTTGTTTTCCGAAGTGCCGCTGATAGCCAGTGCTGAACCGCCTATATTGGCGGCGTGCGGACCATCAGCAGTCAGGCTCGGCATGGGATAAACACCCCATTTGCCATCCAGCTTGGGAGAATTGGAGCGAATAGTGCCTTCGTACCAGCCGCCGTAAAGCTGACTTGCGACTGTACCCGCCGTGCTGGACTGAATCTTTTCATTCCAATTGCCGGCTGCCAGCGTACCGGCGCTTTTCATCTCCTTCACCTTTTCCAGCGCCGCCACGCATGCCGGTCTATTGATCGTAATAGACTGACCATCCGTGGAAAAATATCCACAACCTTGCTCATTAGCGAGCATCCGGAACCATTCGCTGTCGCCATTGAAATCGGCTTGCGCCATGCTGACACCGGAATTGGCGGCAGCGATTTTTTTACCCGCCTCGATAAAATCATCCCAGCTCTTGATCGATGCCGGATCAACACCGCCCTTTTCATAGAAATCCCGCCGATAGAAAACCGCCACCGGCCCAGAATCCCAAGGCATAGCATAAGCGACATCGCCGACTTCCAGCTCAGTACGTTTAAACTCCGGAAATTTGGCCTGTATATCGGCCGTATAGCCCAGATCCTTCAAATTGCTGAAGCAATCGGGAAAGCGGTTCCATATAATTTCAGCTTCGAAATTTTCGACTTGCACAATATCGGGCAGTCCCGCGCCACCGGCAGCACAGGCGGCCAGCGTCTTGTCGAACACTTGCTGATTGCCCAAATCCTGAACGTCAACCTTGATATCGGGAAACTTCTTGTTGAAATCCTCAAGTACCAACTTCAAGGATGAAGCCGCTACATCCCATGCCCAAATTGTTATATTGCCGGATTGCGCCAATGCCGGCGCGGTGCTTAAGCCAAGTATCGTGACAATCGCTGTCACGCAAAAAGATTTGAAGCGCATTGAAATTCCTCCCTTTTCAATTGCTCGCTCTTTGCAAACATGGCTACAGTAGCGGCAAGGGAGCGCCTGTCTCCTAAAAAGGACACATGAACTGGGCGGAAAGTAAGATGCGGGAAAGGCCGGTTTACCATCCCGGAGCAAGCAGCGTCGAGGGAATGCCGACTTCGTTGCAGATGTTTTACAACCACCCCGCAACTATGACTATGCCTCATTGGCATGCGCAGGTAGAAGTCAACTATATCATCAGCGGCACAGTTCATTATCGAATGAATGATCATGCCATTCGCCTCAATGCAGGCGATATGTGCCTGTTCTGGGGTGGACAACCCCATCAAATGGACGATTCATCCGACGATGCGATCTATGCAGGTGCGCATCTGCCGCTTGTGCATTTTTTTCGGATGCATCTGCCCGAAACCGTACCCAGCCAATTGATGCAGGGCCGAACATTGGTCACATCGGCGACTGATGCCGCCGACAAAGAGAATTTTGTACGATGGTTTCGTTATGCGCGTTCCGGCAACCCCTCCAAAGAAGCGCATGCGGTCAGCGAGTTATTGCTTCGAATTGAGCGCATCTGCTTCGATCCCTATCGAATGGTTCCTGAAAAGCCGGTTGGGGCGTTCGAAGCTTCGTCCATTCAGCAGTCGGCGCGTGCAGTCAGCCGCATGTGCGATTTCATATCCGCCAATTTCCTGGAAGATATCGATTCCGTCGATATCGCTGTCTCGGCCAATCTGCATCCAAAATATGCGATGAGCGTTTTCAAGAAATCGACAGGCATGACGCTCAATAATTATGTCACTTTGCTACGGCTTTCCTATGCACAGGCAATGCTCCTCCGGCAGGAAGTCAATGTCTTGCAGGTGGCTATGGAGAGCGGGTTCGGTTCGTTGAGCGCTTTCAACAAGTCCTTTCGCAATATTGCCGGCATGTCTCCGTCGGACTTCCGCCGCGATGTAAAGTGCCGAACATAGCAACGTCAGCCTGGAATCCTATTGCTAAAAAAATCAAAACCCATGTCGGGAAAGGCAAGGCTTGTTCGTCCTAGTTTCATACAACCCAAAGTGAGGAACACAGACATGAGAAAGATCATCGCAACAGCCTTCCTGTCACTCGACGGTATAATGCAGGCGCCAGGCGGCCCCGAGGAGGACACGGATGGCGGCTTCAAATATGGCGGCTGGACATTTCATTACTGGGACGAAATCATGGGTGAGGTCATGGACAAGGCCATGGCTACACCTTTCGATCTTCTGCTTGGCCGCAGAACATATGATATTTTTGCAGCACATTGGCCACGAGTCGAAGCGGGTGACCTTATTGGTGACAAATTCAACGCTGCCACAAAATATGTAGCCACCTCTTCCCCCGATACGCTCACCTGGAAGAACACTGTCGCACTTGATCCCAATATAACCGAAGCAGTGCGCAAACTCGGCCAATCTGATGGTGCCGACATACTTATTCAAGGCAGCAGCCAGCTCGTGCACGCATTGCTGGCGGATGATCTTATCGATGAGCTGAACCTTTGGGTTTTCCCGATTGTGCTGGGCAAAGGCAAAGCCTTTTTCAGCGCGGAGGCCAAGCCCGGCGCACTGAAACTGGTTGGTTCGAAGGCTTCAACGACCGGCGTGGTCATTAATACCTATCATAGGGCCGGTGAAATCAAGACTGGTTCCTTCGCGCTGGAATAGTCAATCCTGTGCAGATGCCACACTGATAAGACACAACCAAGGGAACGCTATTGCTTATAAAGCGTTTCCTTGAGCAAGCTGGGGAATTGACTGTTTATCGGAGGAGACGAAAATCATGTTGAAGAAATTGATTATTATTGGTGCGGCATCCCTTATGGCACTCACGGCTGTGCCACAGACTTTCGCGCAAAGTATCCAGTTGGGTCCCGATGGTGTGCGTATCGTTGAGCCGGATCGTATGGACCGGCGCGACCGCAGAGATCGGGATCGCCGCGAGATCAGCGAGCGCCAGGCCGTTCGTATTGCGCGCGCTGAAGGGGTGAGGACCGTCGATGAAGTGAAAAGAACACGCTCGCGCTATGTGATTGAAGGCCTTGATCGTCGTGGCCGGGATATCGAGGTCAGTGTTGACCGTCGCACGGGAGATGTTCTTTCTGTCGATTGATAAGGTTTGATCGGAACAGCCAAAGGATGCGTGCATTCTTTGGCTGAACTTTTAAGATCAGCCAACTTTAGCACGACACGGCCGTCGTCAGGGCTTTCAGGCTAATCCATTAGATTGAGCACCAAGTACAAAACCTTCCGGCAGGAACCAATCCGCACAGAACGGCCACTTTTAAAAGGTGCGCCATATCAATTATTTACGGAGCAAGGCAGCGCCGTTCCAAAGCGTTGTCCGAATGGCTTTCCTTCAACAGGATATGACAAAAAGCGCCGAAAATTACATCATCACTATTGCGGAAGTGCGAAAGTTCAAATTTTAACCATATATTAACAATGGCGGGATCGTGGCGCCATTGTGATTGACTCATGGTCCACTCCGACATTAACGTTTTGTTAATGATCGGCAGTCGGTTGGAGTTAAGAATGTTTGCAGCAGTCAACAAAATGAAATCCTTGGGCTTTGCCCTTGCGCTTTTCACTGCTGCATTTTGTGCAAATCCTGCCGCCGCCGCTGAGCCTTTCATGCAGACGGGCGGAATGACATCACAGCCGATCGGTCATTACGAATTTTGCAAAAGGCTTCCCGCAGAATGCAATATCAAAAGCCGGAATGTAATGCCGGAAACGATGAATCATGATTTCTGGCAGCTCATTGTCAGCGTCAACAGCAATGATAACCAGAAGATCAAGCCACTGACCGATATGGAAATCTATGGTGTTGAAGAATTCTGGGCTTATCCCGATGCGGTCGGCGATTGCGAAGATTACGTTCTTTTGAAACGTCGCGATTTGATGGAAGCTGGTATTTCGCCAGCCAATCTTTTGATAACTGTCGTTCGCAAGCCTGATGGCGAAGGTCATGCCGTCTTAACCGTACGCACCGATCGCGGCGACTTCATCCTCGACAATCTCGTTGATGGCGTGAAGAACTGGTCGGAGACCGATTACACCTATCTGAAGCGTCAGGCCTCCAACAATACAGGCCGTTGGGTCAGCATTGAAGCCCCAAGCAACATTCTGGTCGGTTCAGTTCAGTAACAGCGTTCAACCCATCTTTAAATAAATCGCTCTGTTGAACGAGAAGGCTCTAGCTAAAAATATCCGCATTGCGTTCGACCTGATGCCAATGTTGGTTCACCGGTAAGTCTTTAGCGCGTTGCCTGATCATATCAATGCGGACCGGCATGAAATTCCAAACATCGACACCAACATTAATGCTGTTACACGAACCCTGCCAGTGTTGGTGGACATGCCCGAACAGCTGAATTGCTCCACATCTTGCATGGCTCCAGGTAATCATAGGATAGTGACACAAGGTCAGGCTTTGCTCGCCGTCCTTGATTTCAATCAATTGGGAAACGGGTGCCCAGCCGAGTGTTTTCACCTGTCTGTTGTCGTGATTGCTAACAAATAAGATGCTTGTTGCCCGGGACTCGCTCAAACAGCGATTTTAGATAACCTGCCTTATGCTTTTGCCGACCATGGCTGAAATCTCCAATGATCCAGAATTCATCATCTGGCATCACGCATTGCGTATAATTGGCCAATATCGCCATCGCCGCGTCCATTTCGCTGGCGCAGGATGTTTTCATGACCGAAATGGGGATCAGCCGTTTATCAATGTGCCATCAATAACCTCTTATACTTTCATGCTGCGTCGTCGCCATATCTGCACCCATTCGGTATGAGATAGCTTCGGCGAGATGGATACGACCGATTGTTTCCTGTCCTTCCAGATCCGCCAAAGTTCGCGCTACCTTGAGCACCCGGTGATAGGCTCTGGCCGAAAACTTCATCTGCTCGCTGGCTTGATGCAGCAGAGCCGTGCCTGCTTTGTCCGGTTGAGCTATTTTCTCGATTATCGCGACAGAACATTGCGCATTGGTCGTAATGGCCGAAACCCCCAGCTGCTCGAAACGCAGCTTCTGCATCGTGCGGGCGCGCGCAACGCGTTGCGCCACCACTACGCTGCTTTCCGAAGCCGAAGGCTTGATAAGATCAGCCGCGCTCACGGAAGGTACGTCAATCCTGATATCAATACGATCCAGCAGCGGGCCTGAAATCCGCGCCTGATAGTCCTCGCGGCATCTTGGGCCTCTTGCACAACGGTGCCCCGGTTCACTCGCCATGCCGCATTTGCACGGGTTCATGGCAGCAATCAGCTGGATTTGCGCCGGATAGGATATGCGATGGTTGGCCCGGGCAATCATGCACTCTCCAGTCTCTAGCGGTTGCCGCAGCGAATCCAGAACTTGCGGTGTAAATTCAGGAAACTCATCGAGAAACAATATGCCGCGATGGGCGAGCGAGACCTCGCCCGGTCTCGCCCGTATTCCTCCCCCCACCATCGCCGCCATGGATGCAGAGTGGTGGGGCGCACGGAAGGGACGTCGGTCGGTCAGCTTACCACCCATCAGCTCGCCTGCGATGGAAGCTATCATCGATACATCCAGTAATTCGCGCGGCAATAATGGCGGCAGGATAGAGGGGAGCCGTTGCGCCAGCATGGATTTTCCGGACCCTGGAGGGCCCGACATCAGCATATTGTGTCCGCCCGCAGCTGCGACCTCCAAAGCACGCCGGGCACTCTCCTGCCCCCTTATATCGGTCAAATCCGACAAGCCCGTCGCACTGGCCTGCATTGCAGGTTCCGGGCGCGACAAAACCTGCGTGCCACGAAAGTGATTAGCGAGGGCAATCAGGCTGCGCGGCGCGAGTATATCGATCTCCGAACCAGCCCATGCCGCTTCTGGTCCACAAGGCGCAGGACATATGAGGCCACGATCCTGCCGGTTTGCCGCAATGGCAGCGGGCAGGACGCCTGCAACATGCGTTATTGTGCCATCAAGTGAAAGCTCGCCCAGCACGACATAGGATTGCAGCGCATCAGCCGGAATGGCTCCAAGGCCAGCCATAAGCCCAACCGCAATGGGCAAGTCATAATGACTGCCTTCCTTGGGCAAATCTGCGGGAGCAAGATTTACGGTAACCTTCTTGACGGGCATCGAAAGTCCGGATGCATGCAAAGCTGCCTGTACGCGCTCGCGGCTTTCGGCAACAGCCTTGTCCGGAAGACCAACAATATGCATCCCCATTTTCCCGGGAGCGATCATCACCTGCACATCGACGGGCTGGGCCTCAATGCCCTGAAAGGCGACCGTACGGACACGGGTAACCATGCAATGATCCTTGAAAATACAATAATCCAAAATGAAAAAGTGCTAATGTTTTCACATCAGCACGTTTCATCACGCATGACAAGAACATTGAGTGAACAGGCGAATTTTATCGCCGCTTGGCTTCCACTGAATCCCAGAACAAAGCCGCAATATCAGCTCCGCCGAACTTTTTGACTTCTCTTACGCCGGTCGGAGAAGTCACGTTGATTTCGGTCATATAATCGCCAATGACATCAATCCCGACGAGGATGAAACCTCTTTCACGCAATGACGGGCCGATCCGGGCACAAATTTCGCGCTCGCGGTCTGTCAGCTCGGTCTTCTCGGCCCGCCCGCCAACATGCATGTTGGACCGTGCATCGGTTTCGGAAGGAACCCGGTTGATCGCGCCCACTGGTTCACCGTCAATCAGGATGATGCGTTTGTCGCCGGCGCGGACATCCTTGAGATAGCGCTGCGCGATAAAGGGTTCGCGGAACATCTGGCCGAACATTTCCAGCAGCGATGTCAGATTGCGGTCACCATCAGCCAGATGAAATACGCCTGCGCCGCCATTGCCGTAAAGCGGCTTCAGAATAATGTCGCCAAACTCTTTACGAAAATCAGCGATTTCCTGTGGGTCTTTGGTGATAAGCGTTTCCGGCATGAGATCGGGAAACTCGGTAACGAAAATCTTTTCCGGACTGTTGCGCACCCAGGCAGGGTCATTGACAACGAGCGTCTTCGGATGAATGCGCTCCAGCATATGGGTTGTTGTGATGTAGTTCATGTCAAATGGCGGATCTTGCCGCAGCAACACCACATCCATCTCTGACAGGTCGCGGGATATCTGCTCACCAAGCGTGAAGTGGTCACCCTCTATGTCGCGAACACTCAGCTCTTCAACCCGCGCATGGACAACACCATCGCGCATGCTCAGCCGGTCGGGCGTATAGTGATAAAGCTCATGACCGCGCTTTTGCGCTTCAAGACAAAGCGCGAAGGACGTATCGCCGCCGATCCGGATAGAATTGATATGGTCCATCTGGACCGCGACTTTCAGTGCCATGGAACGCCCCCGATTTTAACGCGAATGTTCACATGGCGATGTCACGTTCAACGATCAAGGTCAATGCCGAGATTATTGGCGCATTTATTAGAGACGGGCCATGCAGATATTTGTGTGACCCGCGCCGACAAAGCCCAGACGGTTTGCAGCTCCCTTTGAAAGATCGATCACACGACCTTTGATGAACGGACCCCGATCATTGATACGCACGACGATGGATTTGCCATTACGCTGATTGGTAACTTTAACCTTGGAGCCGAAAGGAAGCGTGCGATGCGCAGCTGTGAGAGCGGAAGGGTTCATGCGTTCACCAGAGGCGGTTTTGGAGTGAAGTGCATACCAGGAAGCGCCACCGCATGCGGCATTGGCGGAAGCCGCACCAAACATTAAAAGAACAATGGAGGTGACGAGTACCGAACGGATACCTGCAAAAGAGATCATAAATAAATCGCACTTTAAATGGCCCACGGCAGAAACGCCTGATGAAGAAACACGCTCGGAAATGATCTTGGGCAAGTAGATCGCAGCGCGGATGATGCGCCTCTTCTATTTTGTAGAAATGTGGCACCGAGGTGTCGCGATTGATAAGAACAGTTGAGTCTATCTGAATAGAAATGCCAAGTTACTAAAAAAACTTGTCTTATTGTGACTCAAAACGTGATCACGGTTGCTTATCTGGCGTTTAGATATGCCTCTGGGGCTTTCGAACTATGGCGATAATGTGATGATTTATGATCGAATTATTAAACAGGATGCCATTAAGATATGGGTTGGCGCTAAAAGGATTAAAAACCATTAAGTCTTTAGATGTAGAAACCCCGGCTCGATTTGAACCGGGGCTGAAGAAAATCCAAAATGTGATCAGATTTAAACGAGTGCGCTCGCGTCCAGAGCGTGAATAATACCGCGCAGCTCGGCAAGCCCCCGCAGACGACCGATTGCAGGGTAGCCGGGGGTAACTTCCTTGTTCAGATCATCAAGCATGCGATGACCGTGGTCCGAGCGGAAAATAATGCTGTCCGACTTGGCACGCTTCCTATCTTCTGCGAGCAATTCGCGCAACACCGCAACCATATCAACATCGCCTTCCAAATGCGCTGCTTCATGGAAACTGCGCCCATCGCCCTCACGCGTTGTTGCACGCAAATGGGAGAAATGAATGCGCGAGGCAAAGCGCCGCGCAATCTTTGGCAAATCATTATCGGCGCGTACGCCAAGGCTCCCTGTACAGAAACACATGCCATTTGCAGCAGATGGCACAGCGTCGAACAAGGCGGCATAATCGGCTTCTGTCGAAGCAATACGCGGCAAGCCAAAGAGCGAACGGGGCGGATCATCCGGATGCAAGGTAAGCTTCACGCCAAGATCGTCGGCCACAGGCGTCACAGCTTCAAGAAATTCGATCAGATGCTTGCGCAAACGCGGTGCATCAATGCCAGAATAGGCTTCAAGCTTGTCGCGGAAGGCTGGAATAGTAAGCGGTTCAGTAGTCGATCCTGGAAGCGCACTCGCAATATTGCGGGTGAGGTCAGAAATCTCCTGTGCGCCCATAGTTTCGTAAAGATCGCTGGCGATTTCACGATCGGCAGCAGAATAGTCTTTTTCAGCGCCGTTACGCTGCAGGATATGCAGATCGAATACGGCGAAGCTGTTATGGTCGAAACGCATGGCCGTCGAGCCCGTAGGCGTTACATAATCAAGATCTGTACGGCACCAATCGACGACGGGCATGAAGTTGTAGCAAATGACCTTGATGTCATTGGCGCTAAGCGCCTCCATGCTGGCGATCCACGCGGCAATTTCGTGCTTTGCCGCGCCACCAAGACGCTTTACGGCATCAGGAATTGGAATGCTTTCCACCACGGACCATGTGAGCGGTGTACGATCCGATGGAGTCGATTCAATTAATGATTTACGAGCGCGAACCTGATCTGTCGTCCAAGCCTCGCCGATTGGCACTTCATGCAGGGCAGATACAATATCGGTCGCGCCTGCCTGACGCACATTATCCAGCGAAACCCCGGCCTTGGGTCCAAACCATCTCCATGCCTGACGCATTATTCCTCCGTCAAATTTTCGTATTCCAACCGCGGATCAGACAAATGATCCAGGGTGGGTTTTTCTCAATGTTTCAATGTCGGGAATGACGGCATTCAAATGCTGCTTCATTGCCGCGCAAGCGGCGGGAACGTCATGGCTTTCAATCGCGTCGCGAATGATCTTGTGTTCGGAAAGAACATGGTTCATGCGGCCCAGACCCGGCAGCGTCATACGCCGTGCCCGGTCAATCTGCACTTTCACGGGTTTTAAATAGTGCCAGATGCCAGGATGTCCGGATATTCCCGCGATGGCCTCATGAAAGGCCTCATCAGCTTCGTGGAATGCGCTCATATTCTGCCGATCGGCAAAGAAATGCTGGCGGGCGAGTATCTCGTCCAGCCATTCAACATCCTTCGCCGTCGCAACCGCCGCCGCGCGTTCGACCGTAGCGCCTTCAAGGGCCTGCCGGATTATCACCGCTTGCGGTATCAATGCTACAGGAATACGGGCAACGAAAGTTCCCGATTGTGGAAACACGTCGACAAGTCCGTCTTCAACGAGGCGGATCAATGCTTCGCGGACAGGCGTGCGGCTCACACCGAAACGCTCCGTCAAAACTTTCTCGTTAAGTGCTGTGCCAGGCGTCATTTCCATGGCGACAATGGCTGCATGAAGTTCGCGATAAATAGCCATCGCGGTGGTCATACGCCCTGCCGGAGCGCCTCTCGAACTGGATCGCGCAGCTTGAACGGCGCGATCAGGCTTGGATTCCGGCGCTGGCGATGCTAGCTCCGCAGTCTTCCCCCCGACATTCTCTGCTGTCATTTCAGCACTCCATTTCCACCTATCACAGACCGTCAGTCTCATTGAATGATGGAATTCCGTATAAATTCCTAGTCCAATGGCATCGTTATCCGGCGATATAAACGCAATCGCACGCTGTTGACATACTAATATATTATTATTTACTCTTCGCCAAGATCATCGTTCACATCAATTGAACGGCGGCGAGGAACATCCATGGCACTCCACCCAGACAGACTATTCCCAATTGAATCTGACGCGCGTTTGATTGCGAGACGCTTGTTCGACGCAGTGGAGCGTCTACCTATCATCTCACCGCACGGCCATACGGATCCGTCATGGTATGCCAAGGATGAGGCTTTTCCCGATCCGGCCAGCCTTTTTGTAAAGCCCGACCATTATATTTTCCGCATGCTTTACTCGCAAGGTATCCAGCTTGAGGATCTTGGTGTGCCAAGACAGGATGGCGGGCCGGTCGAGACCAACGGGCGCAAGATATGGCGCTTGTTTGCGAAGCATTTTTATCTGTTTCGAGGCACTCCATCACGACTTTGGTTCGAGCATGCACTCGAAACCGTATTTGGGATTGAAGAGCGCCTTACGGAGAAAAATGCAGACGCGCTCTATGACAAAATCGCCGGTCGGTTGGCTGATCCATCCATGCGTCCCCGGGCCCTCTACAAACAGTTCGGGATTGAAGCCATCTCCACCACGGATGCCGCTACAGACGATCTGGCCGCACATGATGCGATACTAAAATCCGGCTGGGATGGCCGCGTGGTGCCAGCCTATCGCCCCGATGCCGTGATTGACGCATCGCGTCCGGATTTTCGGAGCAATGTTGAGAGCTTCACCGCTTTGGCTGGCACGAAGCTTGACTACCAAGGTTATCTTGAAGCTCATCGCATAAGGCGAGCCTACTTCAAGAAGCGTGGCGCTACATCATCAGATCATGGCCATCCGAACGCGCGTACCGCCAATCTTTCGGCCTCGGAAGCTTCGGCATTGTTTGAGCGTGTGCTGAAGAACGCCTCAGTAGCCGATGCGGATCTTTTCCGAGCTCAAATGTTGACCGAAATGGCGCGCATGAGCACCGAAGACGAGCTGGTCATGCAGATACACCCGGGTTCCTTCCGAAACCATAATGCATCGGTGTTCGAGCGCTTTGGCATGGATAAGGGCGCCGACATTCCGCGATCAACAGGCTATGTGGAGGAATTGAAGCCGCTATTAGACGCATTCGGCAATGATAGCCGCCTGACACTCATTCTGTTTACGCTGGATGAGACGAGTTACAGCCGGGAACTTGCACCTTTGGCAGGTCATTACCCTGCCCTGCGGCTCGGACCTGCATGGTGGTTTCATGATAGTCCTGAAGGGATGCGCAGGTTTCGTGAATTGACGACTGAAACCGCTGGTTTCTACAATACGGTCGGCTTCAACGATGACACGCGAGCTTATCTCTCCATCCCGGCGCGTCATGATATGGCGCGGCGGGTCGATTGCTCATATCTTGCCCGGCTTGTTGCCGATCATCGACTGGACGAAGACGAGGCGCATGAAATTGCCCATGACTTGGCCTACCGCCTGGCAAAACAAGCCTACAAGCTTTGACTGAAAGAATACAAACATGACTAAACCAGCACGTCTCTCCAATGCAACACTTTCACATCTGTCAAAGGAGGTGACGCGCCCTGGATATGATCGAAGCCAGACAAAAATTGGCATAGTTCATCTTGGCATTGGAGCTTTTCATCGCGCGCATCAGGCAGTTTATACAGATAGCGTATTGGCCAGCGGCGATAATAGCTGGGGTATCCTCGGCGTGTCTTTGCGCAGTGGTGATACACGTGATGCTTTGGAGCCACAGGACGGGCTTTATACCGTTGCAACACGCAGTGGAGACGGAGACAGCTTCCGTGTGATCGGAAGCATTGGCGGGCTTATGGTCGCCCCGGAAAATCCGGCTGCCGTTCTCGACGCCATGACGAATGCGGCGGTTCGGATTGTCTCGCTTACCGTGACCGAAAAGGGCTATTGCTATTCACCGGCTTCCGCAGCGCTCGACGAAGCTCATCCCGACATTGTTCACGATCTTGCGAACCCCGCTGCTCCGAAATCGGCGATAGGCTTCATCGTTGAAGCTATTTCTCGTCGGCGCGCCAATAAGATAGAACCTTTTACGCTTCTATCGTGTGACAATCTTCCCGCAAATGGCGAGACGTTGCGACGTGTCGTGACACGCTTTGCTGAACTGCGCGATTCCGAACTTGCAAATTACATCAAGGAGAAAATCGCCTTTCCATCAACGATGGTTGATCGCATTGTTCCAGCGACCACTGAAGCTGACCGCGCAACGACTTTGAGCGCAACAGGGCTGGTTGATGCCTGGCCGATTATGACCGAACCCTTCACGCAGTGGGTTATAGAAGATCATTTTCCGGCTGGCCGACCAGCTTGGGAAAATTTCGGCGCAACCTTCGTGGAAGATGTTGATGCTTTTGAACTGATGAAGCTTCGGCTCCTGAATGGCAGCCACTCCACATTGGCATATCTTGGCTATCTGGCGGGCCATGAAACGGTCTCGGACGTTATGAAAGCTCCAGGTTTCAGCGAACTCATCAAAGCGATGATGGATGAGGAAATTTCCCCTACGCTTCCACCGCTTCCGGGTTTCGATCTGGAGGCTTACAAGGCGCAATTGCGTGAACGCTTCTGTAATCCTGCTCTTAGGCATCGTACGTGGCAGATTGCCATGGACGGCTCACAGAAACTGCCCCAACGCCTTTTGAATACTATCCGCAAATGTATCGACAACGGCTTGCCGTTTGATCTTCTGGCGCTCGGAGTAGCCGCCTGGATGCGATACGTGACTGGCGCAGACGAAAAAGGAGACGCTATCGACGTTCGCGATCCGCTTGCAGCTGAACTCAAGAAGCGCGCAGCGAACAAGAACAATGCCGAGGAGTTGGTGACCGCATTTATCGGAATGGACCAAATATTTGGACGGGATTTGCCAGAAAATGAAGCATTCGTTCAATTGGTAAAGACCCAACTTGCGAAGTTGATGCGACTTGGAGCAGCAAAAACCGTTACACAGATAGTCTAAGATGAAGGCCCTTGCTATCTCCATCTGATAGATTAATATATTAGACAATATTGACCAGTCGGGAAGCTGGTCGTGCCCGAAAATAGGGCGAGGGAATTAAACAGGGAGGAAGTCATGATCCGCATTACACGCAGGCACGCTATTGCCGGATTGGCGGCGGTTGCCACCTTGCCGGCAACACGTCTTTTTGCTCAATCCAAACTGGCTTTGCCGAGTTCACCTATCACATTGAATATTGCTGACGTGGCGGGCAACCTTGCACTGACGCAAACGGCAATCGAAAACTACGCCAAGGCAAAACCGGAACTCGTTTCTAAGATCACCTTCACGAAAGCGCCGGCACCGGAACTTCCCGGAAAAATCAAGGCGCAGCAGGCCGCAAACAGGCTCGATATCGATCTTGTATTGACGGGCACAGATGCGCTTTCGGCGGGTCTTGACCAGGATTTGTGGGTCAAGCTTTTGCCTGATCATTCGGCTTCCTTGCCCGATCTTGCTAAAATCTATCTCGAGCCTGCGCACCGCATGCTCGCCTTGGGCAAGGATCACGGCGTAATCGTAACCTATTACCCCTCTGGGCCGCTCCTCGAATATATGCCAGAGCGTGTGAAAAAAGTTCCAACGACCGCCGAGGAACTGCTTGCGTGGGCAAAGGAAAATCCAAACAAGTTCCTCTATGCGCGCCCCGCAAACTCCGGCCCGGGCCGTACATTTTTGATGGGCCTGCCCTATTTGCTGGGCGATATCGACCCGCGAGATCCGGTCAAAGGCTGGGACAAGACCTGGGCCTATCTTAAGGAATTGCACAAATATATTGAATACTACCCAACCGGCACGGGCGCCTTGATGAAGGAACTCGGCGAAGGAACGCGCGACATGACCGTTTCCACCACCGGCTGGGATATCAATCCACGTGTGCTGGGCGTTGTCCCGAAGGAAGCCGCTGTTGCACCGTTGAAAGGTTTCCATTGGGTCGCTGACGCGCATTACATGTGCGTGCCAAAAGGTATCGCCGATGAGAAGCTTGCTGTTCTGCTTGATCTGATGAGCTTCCTGCTTACACCAGAGCAGCAGGCATATACTTATGATCAAGGTTACTTCTATCCGGGTCCTGCGGTGAAGGATGTTCCCATTACGATGGCCCCCCAGGAAAGTCAGGATGCCATCGCTGAATTCGGTCGTGCCGAATATGCTGACTGGATCGCCAATAACCCGGTCGAAATTCCCCTCGAGCCATCATCCATGGTCGTGGCTTTCCGCCGCTGGGATGAAGAAGTCGCAGCCAAAAAGTCCTGATCCCTAGACGAACATGGAGCCATCCGGTGAGACCGGATGGCTTATAATTATGAGGTAATCGATGCTGCTTGCGTCATCCCCGTTCAAGGAAATCCGTCTCGATCGGATGAGCCGTGCCTTCGGTTCGCACAATGCGCTTAAAGATGTTTCTCTTTCGATCCGAAAAGGAGAATTCATCGCTTTGCTCGGCCCTTCCGGCTGTGGCAAATCCACGGCGCTGAACTGCATCGCCGGTCTTCTGTCCACTACGGGTGGAGGTATCTTCATTGACGACAAGCGCATTGACACGTTGAAGCCCGAAGATCGCGGCTTTGGTATGGTGTTTCAGAACTATGCGCTTTTTCCGCATATGACCGTCAGACAGAATATCGGCTTTGGATTAAAGATGCGCCGCGTGCCCAAGGCTGAGGCTGAAAAGCGCATCGAAGAAGCCTTGAATCTGGTGCGGTTGCAAGGACAGGGACATAAATTGCCAGGCCAGCTTTCCGGGGGCCAACAGCAGCGTGTCGCCATTGCCCGTGCCATTGTCATCGAACCGCCTTTGGTGCTGATGGACGAGCCGCTTTCAAATCTCGATGCGAAGCTGCGCCTTGAAATGCGCGCCGAAATCCGCCGTATTCACAACCAGCTTGGTGCGACAACCATCTATGTAACGCATGATCAGGATGAAGCTTTGTCGCTTGCTGATCGGGTTGTCGTGCTGCGGGATGGCGAAATCCGTCAGGTTGGCGTGCCGAGCGATCTCTATGAGCGTCCCGACCATTTGGATGTGGCTGAATTCATGGGATATCGCAATCGCCTGACCGGGAAAGTCATTGCGGTTGACGGAGATAAGACCAGCATTGCCGTTGGCGCTTCAACGCTATCCGGAATTGCCCGAGACACGTTGAAGGTTGGTGACACTGCAGTTGTGGCAGCTCGTGCCGATGATGTTGTCGCGGGGACGAAATCCGGAACGACTGTCGAAGCTGTCGTCGAAACCATCGAATATCGCGGTCGTGAATTCGTTGGGACCGCTCGCACTGCTGAAGGGCTTGAGCTTGTATTTCATGCACCTCAGACGGCTGCACTGGGCAGCGCTATCTGGCTTTCAGTCGATCCGGCGCGTGCGCTGGCTTTTGCGGCGTGACAGCCATGACCAGTGTGACCTCAACGCCTTCGGTCAACCATTTATCTTTGCGCCAGCGGCTCGCCCTGCGCGGGATTGACGGTGTGACATTGCTTGTCTTGCCAGCGGTTATTTTCCTGCTGGCGGTTTTTATCTACCCGTTCATTTACGGTCTTATCCTCTCCTTTGAACCCAAAGAGGGAGGCATGTTTGCCAATTATCAAAAATTCTTCTCCGACCCGTTTCTCTATGACACGATCCTGACGACGCTTTGGCTTGCGGTGCCGGTTACCCTGATAAGCATTGCCATAGCCCTGCCGGTAGCCTTCCGTGTTCGTCTGATGACCCACCAGCGTTTGTTGACGACGATACTGGTTTTGCCAGTTACGCTTGGCACGGTGCTGGTAGCAGAAGGATTGTTGAACTACCTTGGTCCGCAAGGCTGGTTCAGCCGTACATTGATGATGATCGGCGTGATCGACAGTCCGGTAAAGCTCACCAATAATTATTGGGGCGTTTTCGCATCGCTGATCATTACCGGCTTTCCATTCACCTTCCTGCTGACCCTGTCCTATGTTTCAGGCATCGACCCGGCATTGGAGCAGGCTGCCGCCACGCATGGCGCAAAAAGTTGGCAGCGTTTTCGTTATGTGATGTGGCCTTTGCTTGTGCCCGGACTCACCATTGCGTTCTGTCTGTCCTTTGTGCAGGCCTTCGCAGTCTTTCCTTCAGCCGTTCTGCTTGGCGCGCCGGCAGGACCCACCCGCGTCATTTCCATTGCGGCCTATCAGGCAGCTTTCGAGCAGTATGACTATTCAATGGCATCGGCCATCGCCATGATCATGGCAGCCGTCCAGTTACTGATTGTGGTGTCACTGCTCTCTATTCGTAACTTGTTCTATCGCGGCTCGACCGCTGGCGGAAAGGGCTGACGATGATCCGCGATACGACCATTGGAGCAAAGCTCTGGATCACTGCCGTATGGGTGGTGGTCGCCTTCTTCATCATCAATCTTCTGGCGATGATCGCAACAGTCATCATATCGTCTTTCGGTACGCGTTGGCTTGGCACTTGGCTACCGGCCGGATGGACGACAAAATGGTATTTCACCGCATGGTCGGAATTCCAGCTTAGCGACGTGCTGATCGTTACATTCCAGATTGTCTTCACGGTGGTGGCGCTTTCGGGCCTGCTCGGCGTTACGGCTGCCTATGCTTTGGCGCGCCGCAACTTTCCCGGCAAGAAACTGATCATGCTCCTGTTTCTTTTGCCGCTGCTCGTGCCGCCGATTACCTTTGGTATTCCACTGGCCACGGTGCTCTATCAAGCGGGCGTAGGCGGCACTTTCTGGGGTGTGGTTCTTGCCAATCTGGTGCCGACAGTGCCTTTCGTTATTCTGGTGATGATCCCCTTCATAGAGCAGATCGATCCGAAGGTTGAAGCTGCCGCCCGGGTGTTTGGAGCCGGCACATTCCAATTGTTCCGATATGTGCTGCTGCCAATGCTCCTGCCCGGCATACTTGCAGCGCTGCTATTGGTACTGGTGCGCACGGTGGCCATGTTCGAGCTGACCTTCCTGACCGCCGGACCAACCAGCCAGACGCTTGTGGTCGCCCTTTACTACTCTGTATTTGCATCCGGCGTTCGTGCTGTGCAGTCCATCGACGCGATGGCGGTTGTCTATATGGTCACCACGCTGGTCTGGTTGCTTATCGCACTGCGTTTCGTCAACCCGACACAGATCGTGGCACGGGCAAAGACACAACAGACAACGGCCTGATCTGCGCATGCAAAACCCGCCGGAATGATTCCGGCGGGTTTTCATTTCAAAGCTGCTCAAACTGGCTGGAAATTGGACGGATCCGCCCGGATGATATCCGCGATAAATTTTTGGGTCGCCAGAGCTTCTTCCCCTGTCACTATTGGGTCCCGTTTTTCGGCGACTGCGGCCAGAAAATCCGCAATGAGCGCCCGATGCGCATCATGGGGGAAATCCATGATATTCGCCCCACTGCCGGACTTGCCTTCCGCCTCGATGATTTCCTCGTGTCCATCCAACCAGGAAAGCTTCAAGGCGCCGACCGCAAGATGAGCCGAACCAAGCGATCCGGTGATTTCCAGGGTTTCCGGAAAACCCGGAAAGGCGGCTGTCGTGGCCAAAAGAGATGCAGGCGCGCCATTGGCCAGGGTCATTAAGGCTGTCACATGATCTTCCGATTCCATGCGATGCAGAGCGGTCGTTCGTACCTGCGAGGCCACAATAGTGCTGATGGGAAGAAGCGAACGGAACAAATCCAATGCGTGGATTGCCTGCGATAGCAGCACGCCTCCCCCATCGCGAGCGAAGGTTCCCCTTCCACCTTCATCATAATAACTCTGCGGACGCCACCAGGGTACGCGTAGCGACGTTGCCTGCACATCACCCAGACTCTTGTCTTCCAGCGCTTGGCGTAGCCTGAGGCTGGCGGGCCTGAACCTGTGCTGCAATACAACACCGAATGTCAGCCCGCTGGCACGGCCGCGTGAAACAATTTGCTCCGCACGTTGCAACGTAATGTCCAACGGCTTTTCCAGAAGCACATGTTTGCCAGCGGCAAAACTCTTCTCGGCGATTTCAAGGTGGGCATTGGCCGGTGTCAACACCAGCACAATGTCCACAGCAGGGTCTGCGATGGCAGCATCAACATCGTTGGTCACCGGAAAAGGAAAACTCTTCGAAAACTCTTCCGTCCGCTCCTTTGTCCTGCTGACCGCCCATATCACATCCACCTTGCCCTGAAGGTCGACAAGGCTTTTCGCATGGGGCAGCGCCGCGGGCCCAAGGCCGATGACTGCAAGGCCGGGCTTTTTCATTGCTTGTTCTCCTGCGGTCGAAACGCGGGGCGGTGCGCGAGGATGGTCGCGCGTTTTTGTGCGTCAAGCGCCAGCCTGCTCACGGTAAAGACGTGGCTTTGCTTCATCGTGGTTTCACTGCGCTCGCGCACATCCGTCAGAAAGGTCCTGAAGTAAGTGATCGGTTCCCGGCTGGCATCCATATGTTTTGTGCCCTTGCTGTTCACGAGGAACACGTGGTCCGTCCCGTCGCGACCGGCAATATCGACATATTTACGCAGCTCGATCGTGCCTTCCGTGCCAAGAATGATCAGCCTGCCGTCGCCCCAGGTGGGAAGTCCATCGGCGGTGAACCAATCCACGCGAACATAGCCGGTTGCCTGATCGCTGCGCAGTAACACTTCGCCAAAATCCTGAAACGCCGGAATATCGTCGGCACCAAAATGGCCAATTGCGCTGGATATGATCTCCGCAGTGTCAGACCCTGTATAGGTCAGAAACTGATCGATCTGGTGCGAAGCAATATCGACCAGAATGCCACCGTAAAATGCAGGATCGAAGAACCAGTCAGGCCGAATGGGACGGTTCAGCCTATGGGGTCCAAGACCGATAGTCTGGATTACACGCCCGATGGAACCCTCATCAATCAGCTTCTGCGCCACTCCGGTTGCTGGAACAACGAAACGCTCCGAAAAGCAGATGGAGAATATGCGTCCCGTTTCCGCTACGACCTTTTCGATCTCTGCAAGCTGTGCGTAATCGGTGATCCCCGGCTTGTCCGACATCACGTCCTTGCCAGCCTTCATGGCTGCAATGGCAATTGCTGCGCGCTCACTTGGCACTGCCGCTGTAACGATTATATCAATCGATGGATCATCGATAAAAACCCGGCCATCGGGTACGGATTTGAGGTCGGGAAAACGCTCGGCAATGCCTTCAAGAATTTTCCCGTCTGATGTTTGCGAAAGGAAACCGGCGCACTCAGCGCCGGCTTCAATCAGACCATTGATCATATGGTAGATATGACGATGATCAATGCCAATGACGGCAAACCGCATGACTTTTACCTGCTACTTGTTCATCTTATTGGCACCGACTTCACGGTCCCATTTTTCAAAAGCTGCAACAAGCAATTGCGGCTTCAAGGGAGCCTCCACCGGATATTTCGCGATCAAATCTTCATAGATTGGGCGCCCAAACTCGGCGATGACATCCTGGCTTTCCTGCGGCGCCATATTGAGCGGAACGTCCTTTACTGCCGGACCGGGATAGAAATAGCCCTTGTCATAGGTATAGGCCTGCTGCGCCGGTTCGAGCATGTAGGACATGAGCTTGAGCAGCACGGCAACCTTGTCATCACCAACCCCGCGCGGAATACACATGAACTGGGTGTCCGGAACCCAATGGGTGCCATCAAGCGCAAAGGTTTCTGCTTCCTTGGGTACCACGCCAAGGACGCGCGGATTAATGTCCCAACCGAAGGTGGACACGATCATATCACGCGTGCCTTCAGCAAACTCCTTCATGGTCGCGGTGGTGCCGGGTGGGTAATAATCAATGCCCTGATCGAGTTCTTTCAAATATGCCCATGTCTTTTCCCAGCCATTGATGGGACATCCAGGTCCCGAATTAACCGGGCGCGCGTAACAAAAACGGCCAGGATTCGCCTTGACCCAAGCGAGCAATTCTTCCGCATTCTTCGGCACTGTTTTGACGCGATCCGGCGCATATTCAAACAATGGTCCGGAGGGTGAATAGACAACAGCTACACCCTCGTTCTGGCCGAAATTCTTCTGCATCATGAGTGCCTTCTCATGATAGATTTCATCTGCTTTCGGCAAGAGGTCCGGGTATTTCGTCCAGACATCGATCCAAAGACCTTGTGTAATGCCATCCGACATAGCGCCGGGGCCTGTCAGCACCAGATCAATATCGACCCGATTGGCAGTCTGCTGCGCCTTGAGCTTGGCCGGAAGCTCCGGTGAAGGAGCGCGCGAGAAAATCACTTTCGATATAAGTGCTGGATTTTCCTTGGCAAACTTCTCGATTGCCGCCTGTGTCAGCTGCAGATTTCCAGCTACATCGATGATGTTCAGCGCGACAGGTGATGATGGCAGAGGTAGTGATTGCGCAAAAGAAAAGCGCGGCAATGCAGTTATTCCGGCAATGCCAGCCAATCCCCCGATTGCTTGTCTGCGATTAATTCGGATCATTATTTTCCTCCCAGAAATGACCGATTATTCTTATTTCTCCCAAAACAAGAATAATCATATTAGTATATTAATCGGAAGAAAAGCAACCCGGCCTCAATATTCGCCTAAGTCGGGAATTCCATAAAAAAGGGAGCCCCGGCTCCCTTGATTTAACTCATATCTTTGGAGAGACCTTACATTGTGGCCCCGATTTGCCATGGCACGAATTCCGCATCGCCATAGCCCAGAGCCTCGGATTTGCTGCGCTCACCTGAAGCGATCTTCAGGATATGCTCGAATATTTCGCGTCCCTTGTCTTCGATGGAGACACCGTCGAGGACGTCACCGCAATTGATATCCATATCCTCGATCATCTGCGTATACATCGGGGTATTGGTAGCGAGCTTAATGGACGGTGTGGGCTTGCAGCCATAGGCAGAACCACGGCCCGTGGTGAAGGCAAGAATATTGGCACCGCCTGCCACCTGGCCCGTCGCGGAAACCGGATCGTAGCCGGGCGTATCCATGAAAACCAGACCGCGCGCCGTAACAGGTTCCGCATAGCCATAGACCGCTTCGAGCGGCGTTGTGCCAGACTTTGCCACCGCGCCAAGCGACTTCTCAAGGATGGTGGTCAATCCGCCCGCCTTATTGCCGGGTGAAGGATTATTGTTCATTTCCATGCGGTTACGCGCCGTGTAGTCTTCCCACCAAGCGATGACCGATTGCAGGCGTTCGACCGCTTCAGGGTTTGAAGCGCGCTCAATCAACAGGTGTTCTGCACCATAAATCTCCGGCGTTTCGGAAAGAATGGCGGTGCCACCCTGCTGCACCAGAAGATCGACGGCCGCGCCCAGCGCCGGATTGGCGGTGATGCCGGAATAACCGTCCGAGCCGCCGCATTGCAAGGCGAGCATGAGTTCCGATGCGGGAATGGTTTCACGCTTCACATTTGCCGCTGTCGGCAGCATGTCACGCACGGCAGCGACACCCGCTTCCATGGTCTTACGCGTGCCGCCTACCTCCTGAATTGTCAGGCTGCGGAATGTGTCGCTTTCGACAATATTATAGGCTTCTTTCCAGCGTCCGATCTGGAATCCCTCGCATCCAAGGCCGACCATGAGCACTGCGGCAATATTGGGATTGGTTGCATAGCCCCACTGGGTACGCTTCAAAACCTCGTAACCCTCACCCTTCACATCAAGCGCGCATCCACCGCCATGAACCAGCGGAATTATGCCGTCAACCATCGGATATTCGTCAAGAATACCGGACTTCTGCACTGCCTCAGCGATGAACCGGGCAACCGAAGCGGAGCAGTTCACGGAGGTCAAAACGCCGATATAATTGCGCGTTCCGGCACGCCCATTGGCGCGGCGAAACCCTTCAAAAACAGCACGTTGGCCGATTGGCAGTACGCCATGCACGGAGGTCGCGTGAGCCGTATCAGGTTCGCGCGCGAAATCGCTGTAATCGAGATTATGTTCATGCACCCATTGGCCTGGCTCGATCTGCTTGGAAGCAGAACCAATGATCTGGCCAAATTTGCGAACCGACTCACCCTTGGCAATCAACCGCGAAGCGAGTTTGTGGCCGCGCGGCACGCGATCCGTTACGGTAACATTTTCAATGCGTTGCCCGACCTGAAACGTGTCGACAGCAACGACGACATTGTCGCTGGCATGCAGGCGCAAATGCCGCGGTGCGGTGAGGGTGTCCATGTAACTCTCCAATTGGTCAATTAATATATTAGTCGCGTCGCGCTGGCTTGCAATGTGTCAAGATGAAACAGCGGAAACATTCCGGGTTAAAAGGCTGAGCTCACGGTGAATTATCAACCGATCACAACTAAAACACACGCTGCGATAGAGAATATTCGGCAAAATTTGCCAGGTTTTGGGGAAAAATCGGCAAGCATTGCGAAGTTTCCAACCGATATGGTCAAATCACGCAGGAGACAAAGCTTTCTTTTCAATTTTCCAGGAAGCAAAATTCACAGAGCCCCCATGAATTTCGGCGGCCATGGCCAAACTTTTTTTCGGAGGCAATTGGCGGCATAGGGCGCCGTACCCTTCGTTACTCAAACCTGCGTTCGTTGAAAGATAAGCGAAATTCCAAATATATTTTAATTCAACTTTTGAAATATATTGAAGCTATATTTCAAACATACTTTGTCATAAAAATTTGGGTTGGAATAGAACCAAATTTGTAGTTCATATTCAAAATATATCCAAGCTTATCTGAGTTAAACTCTCCAATCGAGGACTGCCATGGCGCTCAATCAATCCCTGCTCGACCTTTTGAATATTCATCCGGAAAATGGTCTCGACGAGGTCATTATCGGCAATAGTGGCGACGACACAATTTTCGGTGGCAGCGGCAACGAATATATCGAAGGTGGAAGCGGAACCGATTTGCTGTTCGGCAATGAGGGTATCGACACGCTGGGTTATGCCGGTTCGAAAGAAGGAGTCATGGTACGTCTGGGCGGACTTGACGGTTCGGGCACGCTTGGCGGTTGGCATGGCGATGCGGAAGGTGACCGGCTTGCCGTCGGTTTCGAAAACGTTGTGGGTTCCGGTTTCAACGATGTCATTTCCGGCGATGCCGGAGATAATGTTCTGGCTGGCCTCGACGGGGATGACGGCCTTGGCGGCGGCGCCGGCAATGACACATTGGTCGGCGGTGCCGGCAATGACTGGCTGGACGGCGGAACAGGCGACGACAAGCTGCTCGGCGGCGAAGGCGAAGATTACGCCTATGGCGGCGCTGGCAATGATGTTCTCGACGGCGGCAATGGCGATGACCGGCTTAGTGGCGACGAAGGCGACGACCAATTGCTCGGCGGTGCCGGTAATGATTGGCTCGACGGCGGTACGGGAAATGACTATCTCAATGGCGGTCTGGGCGATGATCATATTCGCGGCGATGCTGGCGACGATACACTGATCGGCGGCGCTGGCGATGACGTTCTGAATGGCGGTGACGGCGACGACCGCATCAGTGGCGGCACCGGCAATGACGCGATTGACGGCGGCGAAGGAACCAATTGGATTGATGCCGGGGCTGGTGATGACGAGATCCACACCAGCGGTGCTGCAAACTGGGTCAATGCTGGCGATGGCGATGACAAGGTATTTGGTGGCTCCGGCGATGACAGGATCAGCGGCGATGGCGGCGATGATCAGCTCAATGGTGGAGCCGGCACGGATTGGATTGATGGCGGCGATGGCAATGACACGCTGTTAGGCGGCGAAGGCGATGATTTCCTTCGTGGCGGCTCGGGCGACGATGTCCTGAATGGCAGTGCGGGCGATGACCGCTTGAACGGCGGCGAAGGCAACGACATTCTTAATGGTGGCGACGGCAATAATTGGCTGAGCGGTGGGTCTGGAGCAGACACGTTTATCTTCGAGACGTTCGGGCGGACTGCCCACATTACCGACTTCAGCGCAACTGACGGTGACAAGATCGATCTGAGCCGTCTCGATGCGGATACAAATACCGCTGGCAACCAGCCTTACCATTTCATTGGCGAAAGCGACTTCTCCGGTGCGGCAGGCGAATTGCGGATCGTGGTGCCGGAACAGGCAAGCGATACGCAATATCTGCATATCGAGGCTGATAGTGACGGCGACGGAATTGCCGACCTTATCATTGAGCTCAATAATACGGACCATGACTGGTCGGCAAACGACTTCAATCTGTAATGGAAATGAGAAAGGGCCGCTGATCAAGCGGCCCTTATCTTATGGACTATTTGGATTGATGCGGCTAATTTTGCCAGAGCGCCCGGGCGCTTTGTAAGTCGGCAAACTAATCTCTAACCCGCCCGACGTTTCCGCTCGTATCAAGCGCGTCGCGAGATGGGTGTTACATTTGATTGACGTTTTGCCTGTGCGTGGTCATTGACGAATTTGACGATCCGCGGCGCGATTTCAGCGCGGAATCTCGACCCATTGAAAACGCCGTAGTGGCCAACCTTGGGCTGTAGATAATGTAGCCGCATGTCTTCAGGGATATTGACGCATAGCGTTTGCGCGGCCTTTGTCTGACCCACACCCGAAATATCGTCGTTCTCTCCCTCAACAGTCAGAAGCGCCACATTGCGAATCGCAGATGGGTCAACCGGCAGGCCGCGATGCGTCATCTCCCCTTTTGGTAAAGCCTGGCGCACAAAAACCGTATCCACAGTCTGCAAATAAAACTCGGCTGTCAGATCCATAACCGCAAGATATTCATCGTAGAACTCCCGGTGCTTGTCTGCGGAATCGCCATCTTCCTTGACTAGATGCACAAAAAATTCCTTGTGGGCAGTAATATGCCGGTCGAGATTCATGCTCATGAACCCGGAAAGCTGTAAAAACCCTGGATATACATCGCGCATGAAACCGGCATGCGGCCATGGAACAGACATGATTACATTTTCGCGGAACCAGTCGATGCCCTTTTCTTCGGCAAGCTTGTTCACCGCTGTCGGATTCTTGCGGGTATCAATTGGCCCGCCCATCAGCGTCATGCTCGACGGGGCAAACCGATCGCCATTGGCTTCCATGACTGCCACGGCAGCAAGCACGGGCACAGAGGGCTGGCAGACCGCGACAACGTGGGTATCCTCGCCCAATGCATGAAGTATTTCGATGACATAATCGATATAGTCGTCAAGATCGAAAGAACCATCGCTCAAAGGAACAGTGCGCGCGTCGACCCAATCGGTAATGTAAACCTCGGCATCCGGCAGCAAGGCCTCGACTGTGCCGCGCAGCAAAGTCGCATAGTGCCCGGACATGGGAGCCACAATCAAGATCTTGGGATCGGCAGCCCGTTTTGCCGATAATGAGCGCTTGAAATGAACCACGTTGCAGAAAGGCTTTGACCAGACCGTTTTCTCGCGAATCTCCGTTTCAACGCCATCAACGACAGTCGTCGGAAGGTTGAACTTTGGTTTTGCATAGGCTCTCGTGGCGCGCTCAAACAGCTCGCAGCCAGCAGTAATCGAACGCCCTAAAACCGTTTGCGACAATGGATTCAACGGGTTGTCGTAAAACAACTTGGTAGCGTCAGCCAGAGCGCGATAGGGTTGAAGCGCCGCATGGTTGAGTTCATAAAGCTGGTAAAACATTCCACTGTCCGATCCATCAGCACAACTGCAACCTAAAGACCATCTCACTCACAGGTGAAAAAGTTCTTGATTGATCAGTGAGCCTATCCGGTTTTGGTAATATTGCAATGCAACAAACAGCTAAGGCTGGATAAAAATGCCTTAGCCCGGTATGGCCAGAAACTATTGAAATTATTAGCTAAAGTGTCAAGCGCCCTCGACAATCAGCATTTCAGCGTCAGCCACGCTTTGCCGAATTGCTTTAGCCGCCTGATATTCCGGCGAATTGTAACAATCCAATGCTGCTTGGACCGACGGAAACTCGATCACGACATTGCGGCCACGGGCTTGCCCTTCCAATGTGTGAAATGGACCGCCCCGTGCCAGGAAATTGGCGCCAAACTTTTCAAAGGCCGGTTTTGCCGTCGAGACGTAATCCTTGTACCGTTCAGCATCCCGAACGTCGACACGTGCTATCCAATATCCCTTGGCCATAGTTCCCTCTACCTTCTGCAATTGGTTACTCTTACAGCTTGAGACTGTGCTCTCATTTCCAGCCATTAGCTCGATTTGAGAATCACATCCCATCCTAATCGAGCTTATGCTGGCGCAAATCCGTTTGCCATTTCGCTCAATATCGATTCAGCCGCTGAACGCCGATCTTGCGCGGCAATAATTGGACGCCCGACCACAAGATGTGTCGCCCCGCCACGAAGCGCATCCGCAGGTGTCATTACCCGTTTTTGGTCTCCAACATCCGCACCTGCCGGGCGTATACCCGGTGTCACAATATTGAGTTTCGGCCCGACAATCTCGCGTACGCCCGATGCTTCGGCAGCAGAGCACACAATGCCGCCCATGCCGGCATCGGCGGCCTGTTTTGCGCGCTTTAGAACAAGAGCTTCGGGACTGTCGGCGTAACCGGCCTCAATGAGGTCTTGCCCATCCATCGAAGTCAGAACAGTGACACCGAGCAAGCACAGATCCGATCCGTGCGCTGCTTCGACCGCTGCCCTCATGGCCTTCGGATAAGCATGCAAGGTGAGCATCGACACGCCCATTTTAACAATATTCTCGACGCCCTTGGCGACAGTATTGTCGATATCGAGAAGCTTCATATCCAGAAAGACTTTTTTGCCCGACCGGACCAGGTCAGATGCAAAATCCAATCCCCCGGCAAATACCAGCTGATAGCCGATTTTATAGAAGGTCACCATATCGCCAAGTTCGCCGACAACCTCATTGGCCACTTCAACCGTAGGCACATCAAGGCCCACGATCAGGCGCTCGCGCAAAGCCGCATTCGTCATGACAAATCACCTTTTCTGTTGATCGTATTCCAATCGCACAGAAACGGCCAACAGGAAAGAACCTAATCGGCGCGCCGATACACCCAAAGCCGGGCTGGCGGCACATTGCGGATAATGAAGTCGAGATGTTCGACCTTGTAATTACCGCGACCAGCAGGAACAGGCGACATGGGGCCATAGGTGATCTGAACGACCGGGCGGCCATGGGGGATACGGCGCAACAGATCTTCGATGATTTTAACGCGGTCGCCGACGGGGAAGTTCAACAAGGGCACCGCCGAAATGACCGAATCAAACTTCTGGTCACGCTTGTCGCCAAGGGTCGTATCCAGATCGAAAGCATCGCCTTCGATAATGTTTACGCCTGGAAAATCTTCTCGCAAATGTTCAGCAAAATCCGCTGAATATTCAACGCAGTAAAGGTCGGATGGCTCTACACCGCGCTTCAAAATGGCTTTGGTAATAACGCCCGTGCCCGGCCCCAACTCCAGCACAGGAAGGCCGGAATGCGGATTGATGACACTTGCCATGCGGCGAGCCGTGACAGAACTTGTCGGCAAAATTGACCCGACAGCCTTCGGCCCGTGCATCCAACCCTTGAAGAAGCGAATTTCCTCGCCGAATTTTTCGGCAAACTTCTTGCCCAGTGGTCGTGACATGCCATTCCTCCGTCGCAGCAAGAACAATTTATGACGCAACCGACGATAGATGCAAGGCTGCAACTTGCGAAAAACTCAATAAACTACTCGCTCAACCCCTCAAAGAAATCCTTCATGCGGGAAAAGAAGCCTGTCGATTGCGGGCTATTGTCCTGCGAAGAAACGCGTTCGAATTCTTCCAGCAATTCGCGCTGCTTCTTGTTGAGGTTTTGCGGGGTTTCAATTGCGATCTGAATATAGAGATCGCCCATGGCGGGTTGCCGTAGAACCGGCATGCCTTTGCCTTTCAGGCGGAACTGCTTGGCGTTTTGCGTACCATCTGGAATCTTGACGCGCGTCTGGGTGCCGTCCAGTGTCGCCACCTCGAACTGTCCGCCAAGCGCGGCTGTAGTCATCGAGATCGGGACTTTGCAATAAAGATCGGCACCATCGCGCTGGAAGAATTCATGTGGCTTCAGCGAGAGGAAAATATAAAGATCGCCTGAGGGGCCGCCGCGAAGTCCTGCCTCGCCCTCACCCGTGAGGCGAATGCGTGTTCCATCTTCAATGCCGGCTGGAATATTGACCGAGAGAGAACGCTCTTCGGTGATACGTCCCTGGCCGCTGCATTTCGGGCAAGGGTCCTTGATGATCTGGCCGCGGCCATGACAGGTCGGGCAGGTGCGTTCAATGGAAAAGAAACCCTGAGCTGCACGCACGCGGCCGGAACCGCTACAGGTGCCGCATGTGACCGGTTGCGTGCCGGGCTTGGCACCACTGCCGGAGCATTCGTCGCAAGTAATCGATGTCGGGACATGGATTTGCGCCGTCTTGCCTGCATAGGCTTCTTCAAGCGTGATTTCCATATTGTAGCGCAGGTCCGCACCGCGCTCGCGGCCACCGGAACGGCGCTGGCGTCCGCCGCCCATCATCTCGCCAAAAATGTCTTCAAATATGTCGGCAAAGCCACCGCTACCTCCGCCACCGAAACCACCGCCGCCCATGCCGCCATTTTCAAAGGCAGCGTGACCGAAGCGATCATAGGCCGCGCGCTTTTGCGGATCTTTCAGCGTTTCATAGGCTTCGCCGATTTCCTTGAACTTGTGCTCGGCATTGGCATCGCCCGGATTCTTGTCAGGGTGGAATTGCATTGCCAGTTTACGGAAAGCGCTCTTCAGCTCTTTCTCATCAGCGCCTTTGCCTACGCCGAGGGTTTCGTAATAGTCAGCCTTCATCCAAATACTCGTTCCATGGGATCGCCAGAACTTCCGCAGAAGCTCGTTTAAGAGCGGTATTTAGGTGCTCGCGACCGTAAATGCCATAGTTAACTTACATTGATTCTAATCAAATGGCGCATATTTGCTGTTTAAAGCGTTTATGTGGCAACAATCTGCACCAAGCCTGCCAATCAATAACGCGGCAAATCGAACGACCAAAATTTTCTTGAACTTCGAAGGCCGTCCAAGCTTGTCCACTGAGCAAACAAAAAGCCCGGCTCAATGGCCGGGCTTTTCGTTAAACGCAGGGCGTTAGGATCAGGCAGACTTCTTCTTGCCGTCTTCGTCGATCTCTTCGAAATCGGCATCGACAACATCATCATCTGCCTTTGCAGCTGCATCGGCTTCAGCACCTTCGCCAGCTTCCGCAGCCTGTGAGGCTTCATACATGGCCTGACCAAGTTTCATCGAAACTTCGGCAAGAACTTGCGTCTTGGCCTTGATGTCTTCAGCGTCATCGCCTTCGACAGCGGTCTTCAGCTCGGCAAGGGCGGTCTCAATGGAGCCCTTGTCTTCAGCCGAAACCTTATCGCCATAATCCTTCAGCGACTTTTCAGTCGAGTGGATCAGAGCTTCAGCCTGGTTCTTCGACTCAACGGCCTCGCGGCGCTTCTTGTCGCTCTCGGCATTGGCCTCGGCGTCCTTGACCATCTTCTCGATATCGGCGTCGGAAAGACCGCCCGATGCCTGAATACGGATCTGATGTTCCTTGCCAGTGCCCTTGTCCTTGGCCGAAACGTTGACAATACCGTTCGCATCAATGTCGAAACCGACTTCGATCTGCGGAATGCCGCGTGGTGCTGGCGGAATACCAACGAGATCGAACTGGCCAAGCGACTTGTTGTCAGCAGCCATTTCACGCTCGCCCTGGAAGACGCGGATCGTCACGGCGGACTGATTGTCTTCAGCCGTGGAGAAAGTCTGCGACTTCTTGGTAGGGATCGTGGTGTTGCGTTCGATCAGACGTGTGAACACGCCGCCAAGTGTTTCGATGCCGAGTGACAATGGCGTTACGTCGAGCAAAAGAACGTCCTTGACGTCGCCCTGCAGAACGCCAGCCTGAATGGCAGCACCCATGGCCACAACTTCGTCCGGATTCACACCCTTGTGTGGTTCCTTGCCGAAGAAGGCTTTAACGATTTCCTGGATCTTCGGCATGCGGGTCATACCGCCGACGAGGACCACTTCATCGATTTCGCCAGCCTTGAGGCCTGCATCCTTGAGCGCGGCCTTGCATGGCTCAACCGTGCGCTGGACCAGATCGTCAACGAGGCTTTCGAACTTCGAGCGCGACAGCTTCATGGTCAAGTGCTTTGGACCCGAAGCATCTGCCGTAATGAATGGCAGGTTGATTTCAGTCTGCTGCGACGAGGAAAGCTCGATCTTGGCCTTTTCGGCAGCTTCCTTGAGGCGCTGCAAAGCAAGCTTGTCGTTCTTCAGGTCGATGCCCTGTTCCTTCTTGAACTCTGCTGCAAAATACTCGACCAGACGCATGTCGAAATCTTCACCGCCAAGGAATGTATCGCCATTGGTGGACTTAACTTCGAAGACACCATCGCCGATTTCCAGAACGGACACGTCGAATGTACCACCGCCAAGATCGTAGACGGCAATGGTCTTGCCTTCCTTCTTGTCGAGGCCATAGGCCAGAGCAGCAGCAGTCGGTTCGTTGATGATACGCAGAACTTCAAGACCGGCAATCTTACCGGCATCCTTGGTTGCCTGACGCTGGGCATCGTTAAAGTAAGCCGGAACGGTGATAACGGCCTTTTCAACCTTTTCGCCCAGATAGGCTTCAGCTGTTTCTTTCATCTTCTGCAGGATCATTGCGGAGATCTGCGAAGGCGAATACTTCTTCTTGTGCACTTCTACCCAAGCGTCGCCATTATCGCCTTTGACGATTTCATAAGGAACAAGCTTCTTGTCCTTGGCAACAGTCGGGTCTTCGTAGCGGCGGCCGATAAGGCGCTTGACCGCAAAAACGGTTCCTTCCGGATTGGTTACAGCCTGACGCTTGGCCGGCTGGCCAGCAAGGCGCTCATCACTATCCGTAAAAGCGATGATCGAAGGCGTTGTACGTGCACCTTCTGCATTTTCGATGACCTTCGCGCTCTTGCCGTCCATGACGGAAACGCAGGAATTGGTCGTACCCAGATCAATACCGATAACTTTAGCCATTACTCTTCTCCATTCAGCAGGCTGCCGGGACCTCTGCCGAGCATTCCATACGGGCAGCCCCTAGGGTTTAACAAAATCAGGGCTGCCGGGGCGGGCAGTTCCTTACAGTGTTGAGGGCTATATAAGAAGGGGTAAATTGCCATGCAAGTAAGAAGCAGTGCAATTTACACCCTTAATAGCCCAAAAAGACACATAAAATGGGGTTTTCAGCCCGTTTTATGCGGTTACTTATAAAAGTCGTCAGACGGTTTCCCACTTGCCGCTCTTGTCGGAGCGATAAACGGCATCAATGAGCTTTTGATTCCGTGCCGAATCTTCCAGCGAAAACACACCGGCCTTCTCGCCTTGGGCCTCGCGGGCAAATGCCTCGACCTGCAACCTGTAGTGGTTGACGCCACCAAAGTTGAATTCCTGCGCACCGTCATGTGCCGCGTTATGCAGCCAAACCTTTGCGTGGTCGTACTTGCCTGTGTTGAACGGCGCCAGGACCTCGATATAGCCCTTGTCGCCATGAAAAACGATGGACTGGCGCGACGCAAGCTGGGTCCCGACATAAAAACCCAGTTCAAAACCATCAAAATCAGCACGGACGCTGGCATAGCGGTCCGTGCCGAAATCCGGGTCGCGCTCGACTGTGGCGCTAACCCGAAGCGGCTCCTTGCCGGTGACGAAACGCGTGACAACAGTCGGATAGACACCAATATCGGGCAAGGCACCGCCACCCAGCGATAGCTGATTGCGCATATTGCCCGCATCCTTGTTGAAATAGGTGAACGCTGCCTGAACCTGACGCAAGGTTCCGATGGCTCCACCCTGCACCAACTCACGAACTTTCAGCCATTGCGGATGATAGGTGACCATGAAGGCTTCTGAAATCAAGACGTCATGCGTATCGCGGGCATGCTGCAAGGCGGCGATCTGATCGGCATGCAGCGAAATCGGCTTTTCGCACAGGACATGCTTTCCAGCTTCGGCTGCCTTCAACGACCATTCGACATGCTGCGAGGTCGGCAAGGGAATATAGACGCCGTCAATATCCTTGGAGGCGAGCATTTCCTCGTAGGAGCCGAATGCATGGGGAGCGCCAAAACGATCCGCCACCGCGCGTGCTTTCGACAAGTCACGGCTGGCAACGGCCGATAGAACCGAATTTTCCGCATCGCAAATGGCGGGAATAACCACGGTGACGCCAATTTTGGCAGTAGACAGAATACCCCAGCGAAACATGCAAACTCCTTCTATGACCGGCCCGATAGGCGGTCAGCACCCTATTGTATTTCGGTTACGGAAGGAAAGACCGCTCAACCGGTATATTTGAAGAAATCGATAAATGCGCGCAGTGCCGGACGCATTTGCCTGCGGCTGGGGTAATAAAGATAGACGCCGGGAAATGGCGTGCACCAATCCTCCAAAACGCGTTGCAGCCGCCCGTCGGCAATTGCTTTGGGCACCATATGTTCCAAAAGAAACGCAATGCCCACGCCACCAAGCACTGCTTCAAGAACCAACGTATCATCACCCAGAATAAGCGGGCCATCGACATCAAGGACGATTTCTTCCACGCCTTTTTCAAACTCCCAGCGATAGACTTGGCCGCTGGAAAACCGGCGGCGGATACAGCGATGATTGAGCAAGTCTCTCGGGTGTAACGGCACCGGATTGCGTTTGAAATAGTCCGGCGTAGCAACGACACTTCCAGAAATCGTATCGCTCATGCGCACAGCGATCATGTCCGATTCCAGGCTCTCTCCAAGCCGCATGCCCGCATCCATGCCAGCGGCAACGATATCATTGAATTGTTCCTCTACCCGCAATTCCAGCGTGATTCCGGGATAGGTCTGGCTAAAATCCGCGAGTCTTGGACCCAGCAGCCAATGCGCGGCGAAGGGCGGTACGCTGAGCCGCAGATTGCCTGCCACACGATTATTGGCTTCTTTAACTGCACCCAGCGCCAGGTCGATCTCACCAAGGGCAGGCTTCAAGCGCTTCAGCAGCATCGCCCCTTCATCCGTCAGGGCGACGCTGCGCGTGGTGCGGGTCAATAATCGAACCCCCAGCGATTGCTCCAGCGCGGCTATGGCATGACTGACCGCCGAAGGCGCAATGCGAAGCTCCTTGGCGGCACCGCGAAAACCACCGCAGGCGGCGACAGTGGTGAAAATGGCGAGTTGGGGCAAATGAGAACGATCCATTGATCTATAATATAGAACAAGCTGTGAAATTTTAAGCGAATTATCGAACAGCAATTTACGACCTATGTTTGCTTCACCACACCAGGCAATTTCAGCGAAGCGGTTTTCCGTCAGGAATTGCGTAAAAGGAGATAAGTGATGGAACAGCGTAAACTTGGAACCAATCTTAACGTATCAGCGGTCGGTCTCGGCTGCATGGGCATGACATTTGCCTATGGCGGACAGGACGAAGCGGATGCGATCCGCACCCTTCACCGCGCTATCGATATCGGCGTTACATTCTTCGATACTGCCGAGGTATATGGTCCGTTCGACAATGAAATTCTGCTTGGCAAGGCTTTCAAGGGCCGCCGCGACGAGGTTGTGATCGCCACCAAATTCGGATTCAAGATTGCCGATGAGGGTGAAGGCGCCGCCCGCATGATAGGCGTCGATAGCCGACCGGAACATTTGAAGGCTGTTGCCGAGTCCTCGCTCGGACGACTAGGTATCGAACAGATTGACCTGTTCTACCAACATCGGGTAGATCCCAATGTTCCTATTGAGGAAACAGTCGGAGCCATGGCCGAACTGGTCCAGCAGGGTAAGGTGAAGGCGCTGGGCCTATCGGAAGCAAGCGCCGCCACGATCCGCCGCGCCCACAAGGTGCATCCCATTGCTGCGGTCCAAAGCGAATATTCCCTATGGAGCCGCGAGCCGGAAGACGAAGTATTTGCAGTTTGCCGTGAGCTCGGAATCGGCTTTGTGCCTTACAGCCCGCTTGGCCGTGGCCTCCTGACCGGGACGATAAACAAGCCTGACGAACTTGGCGCTGACGATTGGCGCAAGACATTGCCGCGTTTTCAAACGGAAAACATGAACGCCAATGCCGCACTGATCGCAACATTGAAGGGGCTGGCTGCCGATAAGGGCGTGACAGCAGCGCAATTGGCGCTTGCCTGGGTGCTCCATCAGGGCGACTTCATCGTGCCTATTCCCGGTGCCCGCAAGATCAAGCACCTGGAGGAAAACACTGCCGCCGCCGACATCAAGCTGACAGAAGCTGAGCTGATCCGCATCGGCGGTGCTTTAACGCCGGATCAGGTAGCCGGGAGTCGCTACACGGAAGCTGCATTGGCCTTGGTGAACGGCTAAACGACAAATGCGGGGCGCTGGGCAATCAGCGCCCCTGCTTATTTTTGAATCTCTGTCGGATCAAGCGGAATACTGTTGCCGTCCGGATCGACAAGCGCCTTTTTTATGGCGTTGAGAAACATTTCGGGATCGTCAATGACAACCCTGACGCTCCTGTGTTTCTTGAACGGATTCAGACCAGAGAACTTTAATGTCGCTGTCCTTTCGTCATACCGAATTTCCTGCAATTCGCGGATACGCATGTCGCCAAGATCCTTGCTCTAGCATTTGCAGCTAAGCTTTTCCGAACCTTGTGTCACAATCAAGTCCGGCAATAGGTAGCGCGATTTGAAGACCTGTCTATACCGCGAGAAACACACCGGAAATGGTTGTGAGCATCAATGCGCCACCAGCCACTCCGGCGGTCTGCTTCCTGTTTAAAACCACATGGGACGCTGCAAATTCAACAGCGACAAGAAACACGATAATTGCCAACACCGGGTTTGAGGCAAGGCTGGGATAAATGACCGACATGATGATGTAGAACAGCTCAATGGCAGACAGGCCGAACACGCCGATCAAACCACCTTGCCAAAATTGGGCCCCCGTCTGGATTGCGCCAATCATACTTCCAAGCACCGTGGTAACGGCCAGCACGAATAGCAAAACATGCATCAACTCACTCCTGGTTTCAGGCGTGTATCTGCACCGGCAAGCTGACAATGCGCTGAACGATCAGCGGCCCGTACTATCGGCAATGGCGCGCGTTGCGTCATCGGCAGGAAAATACTGCTCGATGAAAATTCCCTCCGTCAAAACCTCTTGCGCTGAACCGAATGACGTAAGCGTCGTGATCCAATTTGTCTCCGTATCGCCAAGCCGTAATCGGGCTGTGATAATTGGCGGTGGATTTCTCTCGCCTTCATCGTTGCGTAATAAAGCGGAAATCTCCGTATCATTTTCATAGACCGCCAGGCGCTGCGCCAAACCGCTTTTCGGCCCATAAAGACGGGCTTCATTCCGCGCTCTTTTCAGGAAGAGCAGGGCAACTTCCGGCCAGTTGGTCATTGCCTGCCGTACAGGACCCGGCTCAAGCACGAGCGCCAGAATGTTTATTCCCGGCGCGACCGATATGCCGAGCGCACCCGCCAAACCAGCAAACCCCGCATTGGCAGCAAGAATATCGTGGTCGGCATCAAAAGCGACGGCGGGCCATGGTTCATGTTTTGTCAGTATCAGATGCAGCGTGTCGCGGACCAGAACAGGCAATCCTGCCAGTCCGTCCCGCTCCGCCGAGAAATAACGCGGCGCGAAACCGGCAGCACTGAAGAGCTCGTTCTGTATTCTGTAAGGCAGGTCAAGCGCTTCGCAAATGCGGATGATCATGCCTTCCGAGGGCCGGGAACGTCCGGTTTCAAGAAATGACAAGTGCCGGGAGGAAATGCCCGCCTCAAGGGCAAGGTCCATCTGGCTCAGGTGCCTGTGCGAGCGCCATTGCTTCAGATGATCGCCGAACTCCATGCCATTCTCCTTTTGGCAAACCTGACTTAGGCCCGCTGGGATATCCATTACCTCCAAGGTAATTGTTTTGCTTACGTCAAATTGACATGCTTGCCTCATCAACGCAACAAAGGAGAGCGACATGATACAGATCAATCTGAAAGATGGCATGATGACCAATGCCGTTTTGACCGGCGTAACCGGACTTGGACTTGCCGTATTTTCCGAGCTTGCCACGCAATATCTCATGCCCGGCGCACCGAGCTGGCTGGTCCTGGGACTTGGCATTGCGCTTCTGCTTTTCGCCGCTGACGTTGGCATGATAGCTCAGTGGAAAACCCGGTCGCGACCTCTCGTCGGCTTTGTCTTTATAGCGGACTTGCTATGGGTCATCTGCGTCCCGGCGATCCTGGTGCTGATGCCCTCTGCCTTTACGTCGCTGGGTGTGGTCGCAACTGTTGCCGTTACTGCCGTGGTTGCTGTCTTTGCCCTGATCGAATGGAACGGATTGAAGCATTTGCAAGCGGCCTGAATTGCCTAAGGCAGATGAGCAAACCAGCCGCTCGTCTGCCTTAGTCTTGCCAGAAACCGGCCGCACTCATATTCACCGCCGCTGTTCTGTTTCGCTTTGGAGTCAGCGCGCAATATACAAAAATTTATTGTCCTGTTTGTCCCCAACACACGCCAGCCACCCCTGTATATTCATCGATGGTCGGGCCTTCAAAAGCTGGAATATCATGGAAAAATCCACCAGAAAGTCACTTCGGCGCTGGATTGCCGGAATCGTAATTCTCACCTTTCTCGCCTTCTTCATTCCTTATCTCGAATTTTTCTATCTCGCCTGCGGTCTCTATGATCTGGCCCGCAACAAAAACCTGAAACTCCAGGTCGTCGAACAATATTTCTTTGGCAATGGACTGTTCACCTGGCTGCTATCGCCCTTGAACATCCTGCTTGATATTCTTTCTTTGCCCTACAGGAACAAGGGCGTTTACAAATTGCAGGATCTGCCGCCGGCCTATCAGGCGGAAGTGAAGCGCCTGATCACCGCGACACAGAAGGAAAACATTATAGGACAATTGCAGCAGCGGGCAGAACAGCAAGGCCGCAGCATGTTCTTCTTCAAATGGTATGGCAAAGACCAGCCAAGCTTTGCCAATGTCCCTTCATTTTATGAGCACTATGACTTCGTGAAGACGATTGGCGTTTCTGTGTTCAACAAGAAGAACTCGACTTCAAAGCATTTCGGCCCGATCCGGGCAACAATCCGCGTGCTTTACAATATCAACGATATGAATGACCGGACTGCCTATATCTGGTGCGGCGATACCACCAGCTACTGGAAGGATGACAAGCTGTTTATTTTTGATGACACGCTGATGCATCAATCCGTCAACCAGACCGATCAGACGCGCTATTGCCTATTTGTCGATATATTGCGCCCGTCATACATGCCGGGTTTTTTTGCCGCGATCGTCACATTCATGGGTGTGATCCTGAAAGGCAGCAACTCGATATTCTACAAGAACTGGAAGGTGATCCAGAAATAGTATCAGCAGGGTAAGAGAGGGGAGTGATTTGCCCCCTCTCTCACAATTTCTCTCCCCCGATGGGGAGCAAGGCTTACCCGCGCAATACGCCGCCTGTCTGCTTGGCAACGCTTTCGACCACGCGCTTGGTCAGCGCGTCGAGATCCTCATCGTTCAAGGTGCGCTCCTGTGGTTGGATCGCCACTTCAATAGCCACGGACTTCTTGTCCTCGCCCAGCGAAGCGCCCTCGAACAGATCAAATACCTGCACGCCGACAATCAGCTTCTTGTCGCTGCTCAATGCCGCACGGACAATGGTGCCAGCTTCGACAGATTTGTCGACGACGAAAGCAAAATCGCGGCGTAGAAGCTGCAAGTCAGAAAGGTTGAGCGCCGGTTTCGTCCGGGTGGCTTTCTGCTTCGGCTCCGGTATCGCATCAATGAAGATTTCGCAGCCGCAAAGATTGCCGCCGACATCCAGTGTTTCCAGAGTTTTCGGGTGGAATTCGCCGAATGTGCCAAGAATCACTTTTGGACCGAGCTTGATCGTGCCGGACCGGCCTGGATGATACCATGCTGGACCGCCTGCCTCGATCTGCAACTTGTCGACGGGTGCACCGCATGCCTCCAGAACCGCAATGGCATCGGCCTTGGCATCGAATACGCCAACGGGCGAAGCATTGCCTGACCAGTGGCGACCAGTTCCCTCGAAACGAGCCGTGCCACGACGAACACCTGCCGCAACGCGGCGCTGGTCTTCCGGAGCATTGCCTTCATAAGTGCCGGAAACCTCGAACAATGCGAGATCGTTGAAACCGCGATCCGCATTGCGTTGAGCAGCGGCAAGCAGGCCGGGTAACAAGGAAGGACGCATGTCGGACATATCGGCGGCAATCGGATTGCTCAATTTAAGCTCCGGCTTTCCGCCACCAAAGGCTTTAGCAGCGCTTTCCGAAATGAATGACCATGTGACAGCTTCCATCATACCGCGCGACGCGAGTGCTCGCTTGGCATTGCGCGTGCGGATCTGCAAAGTCGTTAAAATCTTGCCATTGACTGCGGCGTGGCTGACCAGCGGCTGCGGCTCAATCAGATTGATACCGTGAATACGCATGACTTCTTCAACCAGATCGGCCTTGCCATCCACATCCGGGCGCCATGACGGCACCACGACATCAACCAATTCGCCTGTACCCTGAGGCACGAAACCCAGGCGGGACAAGATATCGAGACTGGTCTTGGTCGGCACGTCGATACCAGTCAGGCGCTTGACTTCAGATGCGGGGAACTTGACCGTCTTAGGAGTGTGGCCCTTGTAGCCCACAACCTTGGTTTCAGACGGCGTGCCACCGCAGAACTCAAGAACCAGTTGCGCAGCAAGTTCAACACCCGGGATCATCTGCTCAGGATCAACACCGCGCTCAAAGCGATAGCGGGCATCGGTGATAATACCGAGCGTGCGGCCCGTGCGAGCAACGTTCATCGCGTCCCATAGCGCGGACTCAATGACGACATTGACCGTGTTTTCGTCACAACCGGAGTGCTCGCCGCCCATGACGCCAGCAATGGATTCTACCCCGTTGTCGTCAGCGATAACGACATTCTCCGGGCTCAAAGTATAATCCTTGCCATTGAGACCAAGGATCGTTTCACCGTCGCGGGCGCGGCGGACCGTCAGCTGGCCCTTGACCTTATCCGCATCGAAAACATGCAGCGGGCGGCCACGGTCGAACGTGACGTAATTGGTGATGTCAACCAGCGCATTGATGGGACGCAAGCCAATAGCGATAAGACGTTGCTGCAACCATTTCGGGCTTGTGCCATTCTTGACACCCTTGACGGTGCGCCATGCAAAGCCCGGGCACAGATAGTCCTCGCCTTTAAGATCGAGAGCTACCTCGACCTGCGGCGCGCCTGTGCCTTTTACAGGTTCAATCGCAGGTGTTTTCAGCGTGCCAAGACCAGCGGCAGCCAGATCGCGGGCGATGCCATAGACACTGGTACAATCCGGGCGGTTCGGTGTCAGGTTAATCTCGATGACCGGATCATCAAGGCCAGCATAGGCGGCAAAGCTCGTGCCGACAGGGGCATCAGCAGGCAGATCAATAATGCCATTATGTTCATCGGACATTTCCAGCTCACGCTCGGAGCACATCATGCCGTGGCTATCCACGCCCCTGATCTTGCCGATCGAAAGCGTGATATCGATACCCGGCACATAGGCGCCCGGCGCTGCAAAGGCTCCGATTAATCCGGCACGCGCGTTGGGTGCACCGCATACAACCTGAAGCGGCTTGCCGTCGCCCGTATCAACGGTGAGCACCTGCAGCTTGTCCGCATCCGGGTGCCTTGAAGCCGTCAGAATCTTGGCGATGACAAATGGCTTCAGTGCTGCCTTGTCGTCGAGAGACTCGACCTCAAGACCAATCATGGTCAGGGTTTCGACGATTTCATCCAGCGACGCCTGCGTCTCAAGATGATCTTTCAGCCAGGAGAGTGTGAATTTCATGATTTCACTCGTTTCTCAATATTATTCGGGCTAGGCCCGATATCTCGGTCGGTTCTGCCGCGCCTTAAGCGCTCAGACCTCCAAACAGGGTTGGCATGTCGAGCGGACGGAATCCGTAATGCGACAGCCAGCGCACATCGGCATCGAAGAAGGCGCGAAGATCGGGCATGCCGTATTTGAGCATGGCAATGCGATCAATGCCCATGCCCCAGGCAAAGCCCTGATACTCGTCCGGATCAAGTCCGCCATGGCGCAGCACATTTGGATGCACCATGCCGCAGCCCAGAATCTCCATCCAATCATTTCCCTCGCCAAACTTCACTTCCTTGCCGGAGCGGTCGCACTGGATATCAACTTCCAGCGATGGCTCGGTGAAAGGGAAATAGGACGGACGGAATCGCATCTTCAAGGATGGGACCTCGAAGAAGGTTTTGCAAAATTCTTCAAGCACCCATTTCATATTGGCGACATTGGCCGTCTTGTCGATGACCAGCCCCTCGACCTGATGGAACATGGGCGAGTGGGTGGCATCGGAATCCATCCGGTATGTCTTGCCCGGAATGACAATGCGGATCGGCGGCTTCTGCGCTTCCATGGTACGGATCTGCACAGGGCTCGTGTGGGTACGCAGCACACGCCGGTCATTCTTCTCATCTGGATTGAAGAAAAACGTATCGTGCATTTCGCGAGCCGGATGGCCTTCGGGAAAATTGAGCGCCGTGAAATTATAGTGATCGGTCTCGATATCCGGACCTTCGGCAATAGCGAAACCCATATCGGCGAAGATCGCCGTGATTTCGTCAATGACCTGACTGATCGGATGAATACGACCGCGCTCTGCTGGAGAAGCTCGCAAAGGAAGCGTCACATCAAGCTTTTCCCGGGCAAGACGCTCGGTTATTGCAGCATCCTTGAGCATCGTCTTGCGAGCGCTAAGTGCTTCAGTAATGCGATTCTTCAAGCCGTTGATTGCTGGGCCTTGGCTCTGGCGCTCTTCCGGCGACATGGAACCAAGCGATTTCAGCTTTTCGGAGATAGACCCCTTTTTGCCCAGCGCCGCTACGCGAACGGCCTCAATCGCGGCTTCATCGTTGGCAGCATCGATCTGCGCGGCAAGGGCGCTTTCCAATTGTGTAAGCTCATCCATGGCTTTTCACCTGTTATTCTACAGTGACATGTCGGATGCCGCTTTTTCCTTGCAGAACAGAGCGGCGTTAAAAATCGAAAAACCCGCGCCAGCCGAGCCAGCGCGGGTTTCCCAAACTTAAATTTTCGAATGCTTTGGGAGCGGCGGCTGGACTTAGCGGACAGCGCCTTCAAAAGCGTTCGGTGTGGTATCTTTAAGATATTCGAGCGCCTTCTTGGCAGAAGCCACGATTGCACCGAATGCTTCAGGCTCGTGGATCGCGAGATCCGAAAGAACCTTACGGTCAACTTCGATGCCCGACTTTGTCAGACCATCGATGAAGCGGCTATATGTCAAACCATGCTCACGCACAGCAGCGTTGATGCGCTGTGTCCAGAGAGCGCGGAATGTGCGCTTCTTGTTCTTGCGATCGCGATAGGCATATTGCTTCGAACGATCGACAGCAGCCTTGGCGGTCTTGATTGTATTCTTGCGGCGACCGCGGAAACCCTCGGCCTGCTTCAGAACTTTTTTATGCTTGGCGTGGGACGTAACGCCCCGTTTTACACGTGCCATGATATGATCTCCTTAACTTAGGATGGATAACGTTGCCCGGATCAGAGACCGTTAGGCAGGAACTTCTTCACGATTTTCGCATCGGCATCAGCAAGAACCATGGTTCCGCGAGCGTCACGAATGAATTTGTTCGAACGTTTGATCATGCCATGGCGTTTGCCAGCGGCGGCGGCTTTGATTTTGCCAGTTCCGGTAATCTTGAACCGTTTCTTGGCAGCAGATTTGGTCTTCATCTTGGGCATTTTGCTACTCCTGATTTATTGAGGCTTGCGTCATTTCAAAGAAACAACCACCTCTTGATTGACTTCAGGCCGACCAAAGCCTGAAAGCATGTAAAACCGCCACGGCATGCCCTGCCGGGCGGTTTGAACGGGTGCTTCTTACCAGAAGACACCAAAAGCGCAACTGTTGAATCGTGCAGCGCTGCTGAATTTATCAATAAAGCCGCAACAAAACCGGCAAAACATGGGTCGATTGCAGATATTCAACAAATTCCAACAAGGGGTATGACACAAAAAATACCAGCCCGTCAGCCAGCGTCTTATACAGCATGGATGCCCTGACGCTCAATAATTCACTTTCCCTATAAATGGATAGATTCGGGAAAAATCGCGGCACAGCGCGTTTATAGGATATATAGGTCTCGCCAAAATTCCGCTCAAGGTAGCCTTCCTCGGCAAGAATGACAAAGTGGAAGGCCGCATAACAGATGAGGGAAAGAGCCACCCCCACGATCAGACTACCGGTCATCATGCCGATACCCGCAGCGCCCAGCGCAGAAAACACATAAAGCGGGTTCCGGCTGATCGAATAGGGGCCGAGCCGCACAATTTCAGCGCTCTTGCGCCCGCCAATATAGAGCGTGCACCACATTCGCCCGAGAATTGACAGGACGATCATGCCCACGCCAATATCCTCGATATATTCATGCGCCCAATCATCCAGCCATGCCGAACGGATTGTCAAAAGAGCCATGAGGACAAGTGCAATGATGCCCGCAACAACCAAACGCCTGCGCCGCTGAAAACGCGACATGTCTTTCGGGGAATTCAATGCCATGGGGATGTCATCCATTTGCCAGGCATTATGCCATGAACGGAAAAAGCCGCCCGAAGGCGGCTTTTCAAAGGCAGTAGATCGATTTTAGCGAGGTGCCAGAACCATCATCATCTGGCGGCCTTCAAGCTTGGGCTCGGCTTCCACTTTGGAAATCTCCACGGTGTCTTCCTTGACCTTGTCGAGGAGACGCATGCCGAGTTCCTGGTGGGCCATTTCACGGCCACGGAAACGCAGTGTTACCTTGACCTTATCGCCTTCTTCAAAGAAACGCTTAATCGCGCGCATTTTCACGTCATAATCATGCGTGTCGATGTTTGGGCGCATCTTGATTTCTTTGATTTCAACTGTCTTCTGCTTCTTGCGAGCTTCCGCAGCCTTTTTCTGGCCCTGGTATTTCAGCTTGCCAAGATCAACGATCTTGCAGACCGGCGGCTCAGCATTTGGCACGATCTCGACAAGGTCGAGTCCCGCCTCGTCGGCCATCGCCAACGCTGCCTGAATCGTTACGATACCGTGGTTTTCACCTTCGGCATCAATGAGCTGTACCTGGGGTACCCGGATATCACGATTGGAACGTGGTCCATCTTTCTGGACCACCTGGGCTCTAAAGGGTCGGCGAATGGCAGTAGTCTCCTTGAATTATTTCGGACCCGCAAATAGCATCACACGGCCTTCGCCGCAATGCTTATGCTGTGCTGGCAGGCACCAATGTTACTATTTTCAGGATAAATCACTCAAATTAGAGATAGGAATATTTCAGTTTTATGCAATGGGGCAGGCTTTATCGTTCTGTTTTCCCATGCAAGAAGAAGAATATCGAGAGTGAGTCCCGCCCATGACACAATCCCCGCCCGAGTTTCTTGAGCTGAACGGAATCAATATCGCCCTGCGAAAGCGTGCCGGAGCCAATCCTGGCATAGTCTGGCTGGGCGGATATCGCTCGGACATGCTCGGTAGCAAAGCAAATTTTCTGGACGAATGGGCCACGGAACACGGGCATGCTTTCCTGCGCCACGATTATTCCGGCCATGGGGAATCGGGCGGCGAATTTCGCGACGGAACCATCTCGCTCTGGCTTGAACAAAGCCTTGCAGTTTTCCGGCAGTTCTCATCGGGCCCGCAAATTATCGTCGGCTCCTCCATGGGCGGCTGGATTGCCTTGCGTCTGCTCGCAGAATTGCAAAGGCTCGGAGAAGGCGGCCGCATTGCCGGTCTGGTGCTGATTGCACCGGCACCGGATTTCACATCGGAACTGGTTGAGCCAAAACTGACCAATGACCAGCGCCGTCAGATTGCCGACCGCGGTTATATGGAAGAGCCATCCGAATATTCGGACCAGCCCTATATCTACACAAAGGCCTTGCTTGAAGATGGCAGGATCAATCAGGTCTTGAAAGGCGTTATCCAGACCGATTGCCCGGTGCACATACTTCAGGGCATGCAGGATGAAGATGTGCCTTATAGCCACGCAATGAAGCTCGTAGACCATCTTCCCGTCGATGATGTAACGATTACGCTTATCCGCGATGGAGATCACCGGCTTTCGCGACCACAGGACCTTGAACTTTTGGGTCGTACCGTGTCTTCAATGGCTGGCAGTATCCAGCCCACTCCCTCTGTTCAATAATCAGGTCCGCCATGCGCTTTTCCGTCATCGCCTCCGCTGTCGTTGCTGCCGTCGTCGGATTTGGCGGAACTTTGGCTCTTGTCATTGCGGCAGCCAACGCTCTGGGCGCTACCCAGGCCGAAACAGCAAGCTGGGTTACGGCAAACTGCCTCGCCATGGTTGCAGCCACGGGCTATCTGAGCTGGCGATATAAAATGCCGATCATCAGCGCGTGGTCGACGCCTGGCCTTGCACTGATTGGCAGCTCAATCGGCTTTACCATGCCGCAAGCCGTTGGTGCATTTATCGTTACGGCGATCGCCATTATTCTTACGGGGCTAATCAAGCCCATATCCACCTTTGTATCGAAGATACCTGCATCGATCGCTTCAGGAATGCTGGCGGGCGTGCTCTTTGCCTTTCTGACGGGAGCCGCCCGCACGATCCCTATTGATCCCTTGTTCGTCTTGCCGCTCATTTTGCTGTTTTTCGTCATCAGGCTTTTCAACCCGGCCATGGCGGTGCTTGCGGTTCTTTTCGGCGGCGTGATTTTTGCTTTTCTCAGCGGGCGCGTGGCCAGCGTTCCAGCGATTGAACTATCCACGCTCACGCTTATCATGCCGGTATTTGATATGCAGGCGATGATCGGCCTCGCCTTGCCACTCTACCTTGTGACAATGGCCTCGCAGAATCTGCCGGGATTTGCGGTAATGCGTGCTGCAGGTTACGAGCCGCCTACAGCGGCCGCACTGCAGGTGACAGGGCTCGTATCGCTGCTCACCGCACCCTTTGGAGCGCACACCAGCAACATGGCGGCAATTTCCGCCGCGATATGCACCGGGCCGGATGCTCATCCCGACCCGGCCAAACGCTGGCTGACCGGGCCATTTTATGCATTAAGCTATCTTGTATTTGCAATTTTCGGGGCCTCGCTGGTTGCGCTTTTCGCGGTTCTTCCGGCGCCCTTGATTGCGCTTGTGGCTGGTCTTGCCCTCATTGGCGCATTCGTTAACGCGCTGACTCTGTCGTTGAAAATCGAAGAGGAGAGACTGGCGGCAATTGTCACTTTTGCCGTGACTGCATCCGGCATTGCCATTGCCGGTATTGGTGCTGCATTTTGGGCTTTGGTGGCAGGACTACTCGTTGCCGGACTGGAGCACGCAAAGAAACGGGCCTGATTTCAAACTCTTAGAGTAATTGAAATCACGTTTTCTTGAAAAGCCGCAAAGTTTTTCCCATGTCGTTCATAATCGACCAATTGGGGTCGGGGTTCTTAAGAAGGAAGGGCTCAATATGAACAATGCTGCTTTGATCCGGCCGGGCTGGACTCCCGCGACCATCGCTCTGATGATTATCGGGTTCATGTTATTCTGGCCGCTGGGTTTTGCCATGCTCGCCTATATTCTCTGGGGCGATCGCCTTGAGGGTTTCAAGCAGGGTGTAAATCGCAAGACTGACAGTTTCTGCGGCGCGTTTCGCCGCAACAAGCGTTCGGCACATTTTGGCCGCGCTCCCTTTGGCACAGGCAATGCTGCTTTCGACGAATGGCGTGACAAGGAATTGGAACGTCTTGAGGAAGAGCGCCGCAAGCTTGACGAAATGCGCGCGGAATTTGAAGACTATGCCAATGAGCTTCGTCGCGCCAAGGATCGCGAAGAATTCGATCGCTTCATGGCAGAACGCAACGCAGTCTCCAAAAAGCCATCTGGCACCGTGCCCGATGTGAATGAAGACCAGCAATAATCCGCTTTGTTAAAATCCAAAAAGCGGCGGCGGAAATTTTTTCGTCGCCGCTTTTTCTTGTCGAAGCACGCACGATGATTTTGCCACCGAATCATTTAATATCATCATCATGATCCTATCCTTGTTTCGGGCTTCACCTCCCAAACCGGTCAAGAAATCAGCCACACTGAGGGCCGAGCGGAGCTATGAAGTTGCGGGCCGAATTTTGCCCTTGCGCGTGGTGGAAAATGCACGGGCGACACGGCTGACCCTGCGCATTGATGCGGGTGGCAAGGGTTTGCGCATCACCGTGCCTCCCGGCGTTCCATCACGCGAAATCGACAAGTTTCTTGTGCGCCATGAGGGCTGGATTGAAACGCGTATTGCCAAAATGCCGGATCAGCCCAAGGTGCGGCCCGGCGTAAAAATACCGGTGCGCGGTGTGCCGCATCTTATCGTTCACGAGCCGGCGGCGCGTGGAACTGTGCGGCAGGAAAACGGTGCTGAAGGCCCACGCCTCATCGTTTATGGCGACAGACCTCATCTCGCTCGGCGTGTTGGCGACTTTCTCAAGCGTGAAGCCAAGCGCGATCTAGAAATTCTTGTGGCACGGCACACGGCAACGGTTGGGCGGCGTGCCAAAGTCATCCGCATCAAGGACACAAAAAGTCGCTGGGGCTCGTGCACATCCGATGGCACGCTGGCGTTTTCCTGGCGTATCATGATGGCTCCGCCGCCAATTATCGACTATCTGGTCGCGCATGAAGTGGCGCATTTGAAAGAAATGAATCACGGCCCGAAATTCTGGAAGCTGTGCAGCGAGCTTTGCCCCGATACCGAACGCTGCAAGGCTTGGCTGAAGCGCAATGGCGGCTCTCTGCAGGCGATCGATTTCACCTGATGTCTGCTGTTGTTTCACCCGCCATGCTTGAGGCAAGCCGCGTGCTTTGGGATTTTCACCTTGTCTATGATGAGCTTTCCCCGGCAGATTTGATTATCGGGCTTGGCAGTTATGATCTGCGTGTTGCGGATCATTGCGCAAAGCTATTGCATCAAGGTTTGGCCAACCGGATTTTGTTTACCGGAAAATCAGGCAATTGGACGGGTCGGCTTTACCCGACATCGGAGGCAGAAGCCTTTGCCGCGCGCGCCGAGGAGCTTGGTGTTTCCGGCAAAGCAATACTGATCGAGCCCAATGCAACCAATATCGGGGAAAATATCCGCTATGCCCGCGACATGGCGGGCGATGCTACCAAGCGCATTATCATCGTTACAAAACCGCAGACGCAGCGCCGCGCTTTTGCAACGGTTCGGGCGCAATGGCCGAATGTCGAGGCGATGGTAACGGCGCCGCCGACTTCATTCGAGCAGCAGCCTACCAATGCCTATCCCCTGGACAATTTCATCAATGAAATGGTGGGCGACGTGAAGCGCCTGATCGATTATCCCGCCAAGGGCTATCAAATTACGCAATCCATCCCGGCGCATGTCGCGGATGCGTTCGATTTTCTTGTTAAAGCCGGTTACGACAACCATCTATAATTGGTGGCTGCAAAGGCGTTTTGCACCAAAATCCTCGACTTTGACGCATTTTCATGCGAGTTGCGCCCTATGAACCTTGATATCAAAATATGCGGATTGAAAACCGACGATGCAGTTGCTGCAGCGCTGGATGGTGGCGCATCGCATATTGGCTTTATTTTCTTTGCAAAAAGCCCGCGCAATATCGATCCGGTTGAAGCAGGAAGGCTGCGAAAAGCAGCCATTGGCAGGGCAAAGGCAGTTGCCGTGACTGTTGACGCCGATGATGCAACGCTTGATGCGATTGTTGCTGCGATGAAACCGGATTTCCTGCAATTGCACGGGCACGAAACTGTAGAGCGCGTTGCCCAGGTGAAGGCGCGTTTCGGGCTGCCCGTCATCAAGGCTTTTGCCTTGCGTGAGCGGGGTGATCTTGATCAGATCAAGCCTTACAATGACGTTGCGGATATATTTCTTTTTGACGCCAAGCCGCCCAAGGGATCTGAGCTTCCGGGCGGAAATGGTGTTTCTTTTGACTGGCAGTTGCTCAGCGCGCTTGACGGGCAGGTTCCATACATGCTTTCCGGCGGGCTGAACGCGGCTAATATTGGCGCGGCGCTGCAAGCGACGAATGCGCGCGGTATTGATATTTCATCGGGTGTGGAGTCCGCTCCGGGCGTTAAAGATGTTAGCCTGATCAAAGAGTTTTTTCAGGCGGTACGCGCCGCTCAAAGCGTGAATGCGGTATGACAGGGAGTATGGTGGTGGACAAGGTGGCGGAACCCAATTCATTTAAAACAGGCCCCGATGAAGAGGGCATGTTCGGCATATTCGGCGGACGGTTCGTTGCCGAAACCTTGATGCCGCTCATTCTTGAACTCCAGCAGGCCTATGATGATGCGAAGAACGACCCTTCCTTCAAGGCGGAGCTGCAGGAACTCTCCACCCATTATGCCGGACGGCCTTCAAAGCTCTATTATGCCGAAGGTTTGACCAAGCATGTTCGTCAGCTTGCCAAAGATCAGGGTCTTGCTGGCGGTGCCAAGATTTACTTCAAGCGTGAAGACCTGAATCATACGGGTAGCCACAAGATCAATAATTGCCTCGGCCAGATTCTTCTCGCCAAACGCATGGGCAAGACCCGCATCATCGCGGAGACTGGTGCTGGTCAGCACGGTGTCGCTTCGGCTACGGTTTCTGCGCGCTTTGGCCTGCCTTGCGTTGTTTATATGGGCGCGACCGACGTTGAGCGTCAGAAGCCAAATGTTTTCCGCATGAAGCTGCTCGGCGCTGAAGTGAAGCCCGTATCATCAGGTCATGGGACGCTGAAAGATGCGATGAACGAGGCTCTGCGCGATTGGGTTTCGAATGTTGATGACACTTATTACCTGATTGGCACTGCGGCGGGTCCGCATCCTTATCCAGAACTTGTGCGCGACTTCCAGTCTGTCATCGGATCGGAAGCACGCGAGCAGATCCTGGAGCGTGAAGGCCGCCTGCCCGACACGATTATCGCTGCTGTTGGCGGTGGTTCCAACGCAATCGGGTTGTTCCATCCATTCCTTGACGACAAAGGTGTCGAGATCATCGGTATTGAAGCAGGAGGACGTGGACTGGACGGCGAAGAGCACTGCGCTTCGATGAGCGCTGGCCGCCCGGGCGTGCTACATGGCAATCGCACCTATTTGCTGCAAAATGCCGATGGCCAGATTCTCGATGGCCATTCGGTTTCCGCCGGTCTTGATTATCCCGGCGTCGGTCCCGAGCACTCATGGCTGCGCGACACGGGCCGTGTCTCCTATGTGCCTATCCTCGATGATGAAGCGCTGGACGCTTTCACGCTGACAACGCGCACGGAAGGCATTATTCCTGCGCTGGAATCGGCGCATGCGATTGCCCATGCGGTGAAAATTGCGCCCAAAATGGCGCAGGACAAGATCATGATCGTCAATCTTTCAGGCCGCGGCGACAAGGACGTGCATACTGTCGGCCAATTGCTTGGAATGGATATCTGACAATGGCGACACGTATCGATGCAAAATTCGCGGCTTTGAAGGCTGAAGGCCGTCCGGCACTGGTCACCTATTTCATGGGTGGCGATCCGGACTTTGAAACCTCACTCAGGATCATGAAGGCCTTGCCGGGTTCCGGTTCGGACATTATTGAGCTTGGCGTGCCTTTCTCCGATCCGATGGCCGATGGTCCGGCCATTCAGGCTGCCGGTCTTCGCGCCCTTAAAAAGGGCATGTCGTTGACTAAGACGCTTGATCTGGCGGCGCAGTTCCGGGAAACGGATAATACGACGCCAATCGTCATGATGGGTTACTACAACCCGATCTATATTTATGGCGTTGACCGCTTTCTGAAAGATGCGGTTGCCTCGGGCATTGATGGTCTCATCATCGTTGACCTTCCACCGGAAATGGATGAAGAGCTTTGCATTCCTGCAATCAAGGCCGGTATCAATTTCATCCGTCTTGCCACACCCACGACTGATGAAAAGCGCCTGCCAAAGGTTTTGCAGAATACATCCGGCTTCGTTTACTACGTTTCGATGAATGGCATTACCGGTTCAGCTTTGCCGGACACGACAAGGATTGCCGCAGCCGTTCACCGGATCAAACAGCACACGGATTTGCCTGTCGTGGTTGGTTTCGGCGTCAAGACTGCCGAGCAGGCCAAGGTCATGGGGGCTTCCGCTGACGGCGTTGTGGTCGGTACCGCAATCATAAACGCGGTGGCCAATACGATTAATCCGGATGGTTCGCTGGTAGCCGATCCTGCCGAAGCTGTAGCGACGATGGTTCAGGGCCTGTCGAGCGGCGTACGCGCAGTGCGACTTGCAGCAGCCGAATAGAAGTCTTAAATCAACATTCCGATAGATAAAAAACAGGACCGATCATGAACTGGATCACGAACTACGTCCGGCCGAAAATCAATTCGATGCTTGGACGTCGTGAAATGCCGGAAAACCTCTGGATCAAAGATCCCGAGTCCGGCGAAATGGTCTTTCATACGGATCTGGAAAAGAACCAGTGGGTTGTGCCATCGTCCGGCCACCACATGCGTATTCCAGCCAAGGATCGTCTGAAGTTCTTCTTCGACAATGGCGTTTACGAAACATTGGAACAGCCGAAGGTTGCGACCGATCCGCTGAAATTCCGCGATGAGAAACGCTATGTCGACCGCCTGAAGGAGCACCGCTCCAAGACCGGACAGGAAGATACAATCATCAATGCGCTTGGCACGATTGAAGGCCTGCCTGTTGTCGTAACCATCCACGACTTCAACTTTATTGGCGGCTCGCTCGGCATGGCAGCCGGTGAAGCCATTATCAAAGGCTTCGAAACTGCTATCGCCCAGAAGAAGCCGCTCGTTCTCTTCGCTGCATCTGGCGGCGCGCGCATGCAGGAAGGCATTCTTTCGCTGATGCAATTGCCGCGCACGACAGTAGCGGTGGAAATGCTGAAAGAAGCAGGTCTGCCCTATATTGTTGTTCTTACCAACCCCACGACAGGCGGCGTTACTGCTTCCTACGCCATGCTTGGCGATATTCACATTGCCGAGCCTGGTGCGCTCATCGGATTTGCCGGACAGCGCGTCATCGAGCAGACTGTTCGTGAAAAACTGCCAGAAGGCTTTCAGCGTGCAGAATATCTCAAGACGCACGGCATGGTTGATATGGTTGTTCCGCGCACGGAGCTGAAAACGACAATCGCACGACTTTTGAAGATGTTGATGGGCGAACCGGCAACGGAGAAAGTTGTTGAGCCGGAAGCGGAAACGCCAGCAGTTCCGGCAATAGCTGAAGCGCAATCTTGACGGGTTTCGGTTTATTGGAAACCGCATTTTGATGTCATCACGCGCGTCACAGGAAATAGAGCGGCTTCTCGGACTGCATCCTAAAGGTTTTGACCTTTCGCTGGGCAGGATTACCCGGCTTCTGGATACGCTCGGTAATCCCCATTTGAACCTGCCGCCGGTCATTCATGTGGCTGGCACAAATGGCAAAGGCTCTGCCACCGCCTTTTCCCGCGCATTGCTGGAAGCGGCGGGCTATACGGTCCATGTTCATACGTCCCCGCATCTTGTGCGTTGGCATGAGCGTTATCGCCTTGGTGCGCCCGGAAAGGGCAAGATTGTCGATGACGATACGCTGTTCGAGGCGGTTCGGCGTGTGGCTGATGCCAATGCAGGGCAGCAGATTACGGTCTTCGAAATTCTGACCGCCGTGACTTTTGTCCTTTTCGCCGAGCACCCCGCCGATGCCGTCCTCCTTGAGGTTGGGCTTGGGGGACGTTTCGATGCAACCAACGTCATTCCAGAGCCTGCCGTCAGCGTTATCATGCCGATTTCGCTCGATCATCAGTCCTATCTCGGAGATCGAGTTGAGCTGATTGCCGCCGAAAAGGCCGGTATCATCAAGGCGGGTTGTCCGGTTATTATCGGCGCACAGGAACATGATGCGGCACGCACAGTGTTGATCGAGACTGCCGAGCGCCGTGATTGCCCTTATAGTGTCTATGGTCAGGATTTCCTGAGTTTCGAAGAGCGCGGACGCATGGTCTATCAGGACAATGTAGGCTTGATGGATCTGCCTCTGCCCAACCTGCCCGGCCGCCATCAATTGGCAAATGCCGCCGCAGCGATTCAGGCGGTCAGGACTGCGGGCTTTACCATTCCCGACCACGCCGTTGAAACAGCGATGGGTACAGTTGAATGGCCCGCCCGGATGCAGCGCCTGACCAAGGGCAACCTGGTCGATATGGCAGTGCCCGGCTCAGAAATCTGGCTCGATGGCGGGCATAATCCCGGAGCTGGCATGGTGATCGCTGAGGCAATTGCCACGTTGGAGGATCGCAGCCAGCGTCCGCTATTTTTGATTACCGGAATGATCAATACCAAGGACCCTGTAGGGTATTTTGAGGCTTTTACGGGCATGGCGCGGCATGTTTACACGGTGCCGATCAGATCAAGCGATGCAGGCATTCCCCATGAGGAACTCGCTCTTGCAGCGCAAGAAGCCGGACTTTCCGCCGAGCCTGTTTATTCGGTGGAAAACGCCTTGAAAATCCTGCGCGATAGCTGGGACAAGTCCGAGCCCGCTCCACGGATATTGATTGGCGGATCGCTCTATCTGGCTGGCGACGTGCTTTCAGAAAACGGAACGCCGCCGCAGTAACTTCCAATAACAAAAAGCCCGCTTTGCAGCGGGCTTTTCGATGAATATCAGAACTGATCAAGCAGCCGAGTTTTTGATCCAGTCGGAAAGCTTGCTCTTTGGAGCAGCGCCAACCAGATTGGCAGCGAGCTCACCATCCTTGAACATCAGCAAAGTCGGAATCGAGCGCACGCCAAACTGGGCAGCCAATTCAGGGTTCTCATCAATATTAACTTTGGCGATTGTAACTTTGCCATCCATTTCCGCAGCGATTTCTTCAAGCGCCGGTGCAATCATCTTGCAAGGGCCACACCATTCTGCCCAAAAATCCACAACGACAGGCTGACCGGCCTGAATTACATCGGACTGGAAATTGCTGGTGTCAATTTTGACGGTGGTAGCCATGAAGCTGTTCCTTAACCTTGTGAATGTGTTGCCCATCATGTGGTGAGTCTGCTGTGCCTAGTCAAGCCGACTCATGTCACGATTCAGTGCAATCTGTCACCTGACGGCTTTCAACCCTGCGTTTGTTGCTCAAAGCACTACTTCAATCGTATTTCGTCAAGCAGTTTGAGGGCGAAGCAGCAGCACGAATCCAGCCAGTGCACCAGGGAGATGGCCTCCCTGGCTGAGGCATACGGCCATATGCCCTCAAACTTGGAGCAATAGATATGTGGTATCTGCCAATGTCTATTACCTTTGAACTCAAAAGAACCCGGACCAGCTGGACACTGACAATCCGGGTTCAATTGATAACTTAAGGCAAAGTGGGGTGGGCGAAGCTCACCCCACACTCCAAAATCAATATAGCAGCTTTCTTGCCGATTCCAAGACGGGAACAATCCTGTCCAGTTTCAAGCCATTCGCTCAAGAGCAATCTGCATGGCGTCCACCGGGATGTCGATAAGATGCGGACCTTCGGTGAAAAGCAAAGCAGCTTCTACTGTCTTGCCGGGATAAAGCGGCTCAAGCAGCTTCCGGTAAAGGGCGAGCTGAGCGATATAGGCATCTGGAACCGTCGACAGATTTTGCGGCGGAGGACGGTTGGTCTTGTAGTCGACAATTACAACCCGGCTTTCGCTCACAGCAAGCCTGTCAATAATGCCGGAAACCGCATGATCCTTGCCGCGAATATGCAGCGTTCCCATGATTGCGACTTCCGCCAATGAACCTGGCGCGAAGACCGGCGCAAAATCGGCTGAATTCAGCACAGCAAAGACCGAGTTAAGCGCCTTCTCGATCTCCTCCGGTTCCCAATCATAAGCGGCGCGGCTGAGATAACGCTGAGCCGCCTGCGCACGTTGTTCGTCCGGAATATCGGGCAAAGTCTGCAACAGCGCGTGGATGACCGTGCCGCGGCGGATGGCGAAAGCGGGATTCTTTCCATCTGTCAGTAGCACCGGCGAACCTGTGACCAGCGGCGCCTCATCATCGGGCTCGATCAGGACCGATACGCCGGATGGTGCAAGGGGCCTTGGCAAGCCCGCTTCCCGAGGCATCGGTATGCGATAGGTAGGAGGAAAGGGAACGGCCCTTGGCTCAAGGGGAAGCTCTAGTTCGATAGGCGTAGCGGCTGCGGGTTCAGTCAACCGGTAACGCTTGGCGATGACAGACTCGACAGGATGTTGCATTGGCTCGCTCGTGTCACCGAGTGCTGCCTCCACAAGCCCATGCCATGTATCCGGCACCTGCCGCGAACCGCGATAACCACAAATGATGAGTCTATCTTCAGCACGTGTCATGCCGACATAAAGCAGGCGGCGATATTCTTCTTCTGCCCTTACCTTCAGCTTATCGACAAGGCCCGCCGAGAAAGCAGTCGCATAAGCCTTTCCGGGTACGAACAAAAACCCTTTGCCCTCCCAGCCGCTATATTCTCTCATATCGAAAGAAAGCAGATTGGACATACGCCCGCCTGAAGAAGCCGAACTGCCGGAATCGACGAGGAATACCACGGCGGCTTCAAGGCCCTTTGCAGCATGCACCGTCATGATGCGGACTTCATTACGGCTTTGATCCAGCTCCCGCTTGATTTCCGGCGTTACTGCTTCCAGCGTTTCCAAAAATGCCTGCAAGCCCGGCAAACCGGTTTTTTCGGTTGCGATTGCGTAGTTTTGGAACTCATCGATAACATCGCCCGCCTCATGGCCAAGACGTGCAAGAAGCTCACGGCGCGCGCCGCCGCGTCCAAGAATATCCGCATAAAACTCGAAGACTGGTACAGTATCGGCACGGTTGCGCCACTCCTGAAGACGCGCGGCAACCGGAGCCAGCAGCAGATCATCCTTTGCCTGCGCCAATAGCCGCTCATAAAGCGTTTCATTGGCCGCCCGCTCATAACCGAGCGTAAAGAGCTGATCGTCATCCCACTTGAACAGGGGGCTTTTGAGGAGTGCCGCCAAGGACAGATCATCGGATGGCAAAAGCATGAACCGCCCAAGCGCCATGAGATCCTGGACTGCGATGTGATCCGTCAATTTCAGACGGTCTGCACCGGCGACCGGAACATGGCGCTTCTTTAATTCGCGCGACAAAGCCGGCATGAACTGGTCACGCTTGCGTACCAGCACCATGATATCGCGCGCTTCAAGGCGCCGGTTCTGCCCTTCAATGATTTCACCATTCTTCAACCAGTGCTCAATGGTTCGGGCAATTTGCTCCGCAAGACGCACGGGTGGTGCTGGCAAACTATCAACTGGTGTTCGCCAGTCATCCTCTTCCGGTGTTGTTTCCGGTGTCAGCATATCCCAGATCTGCACTTCACCCGGATCATGGTCGCGAATGGCTGTATGGACAGTCGGACCGTGATCGGCACCAAAGCCGCGATGGGCTTCCGGCCGCTCGAACACCTTGTCCACTGCAGACAGAACGTCCGGTGCAGAGCGGAACGAGAAGTTGAGATTAACCCGTTCAAAGGTCAGTTCAGCTTGGCCGGTTTTTTGCTCCGTCGCCTTGCCGTGTCTGGCAAAATCCTCCGGAATCGCACCTTGAAACGAGTAAATCGATTGCTTTTCGTCGCCGACTGCAAAAAGGGTGCGCCGCACATTGCGTGCGGTATTGCCGGTAAAGAATTCCTCGCTGAGAAGCCTTATCACGTTCCACTGGTTTGGGCTGGTATCCTGCGCTTCGTCGACGAGAATATGGTCAATTCCCTTGTCGAGCTTATATTGCACCCAAGGCCCTGCATCCTGCCGCGCAAGCAATGCCACGGTCCTGACAATGAGATCGTCAAAATCGAGAAGCCCGCGATTTCTTTTCATGTGCTCATAGCGGCCGATAAGGTCATCGACCACCACCAAGGCTGAAAAAGTCAGCCGGAGAAGGCGCAATTGCTTTAATTTATCCAAACCCTCGAACACGCGCTGTGCAGCGCGGTCGAATCGCTCGATGAAATCCGGAAAGCGTTCTGTTACGCCCTTTGTGCCGATATAGGCGCCACTTTTGGGCTCTCCTGTTGCCTTGATAAACGCGGTTCGCAATGCCTCTTCGCGTTGGTCAGACTCCGGCCCAAACTTGGCGTCGAGCAGGATCATCGCAAATTCCTGCGCTCGTGCGGCACTCTTTTGAATGTCGAGGATCGAACGCAGCATTTCCCGGTCAAATTCCTGAACCGGCCACAGTGCAGAAAGGATATCGTCTTCTGTTTCAGTGCCGGTAAATCCGAAATGGGAGTAGAACGCCGTCCTGCGCAGGTCGTCTTGCCCGACTTCTCGGATAAAGCGGGTAAGATCATTGCGCTTGGTGACCGCCTCATCAAGAAGCTGTTGCAAGCCGAACTCCCCGGCAGCGTCAAGCACATCCGCAAAGGCTGAAGCAAGCTCGACATTATGATCAAGGCGCGCTGCTTGCAGCACCTGCCGCCGCGCTTCGCCAATAAGCGCAACCTGCATCATGTCGTCCATCAGTTCGAAATGACCGGCAATATTCGCCTCTAACGGAAACTGATGCAGAATGGCTTCGCAAAAGGCGTGAATGGTTTGTATCTTGAGGCCGCCGGGGGTCTCAAGCGCCCGCGCAAACAAGCGGCGCGCCTGAGCCAGCCGCTTTGGTCCGGGCCGTGCACCGTCAATGTCCTCAATGATTTTTGCCAACGCGTCGCCATCCATGGTTGCCCAATCGGAAAGGCGCGCAAAGACACGGTTTTGCATCACCGCCGCAGCAGCTTTCGTATAGGTCAGGCACAGGATTTTCGACGGGTCGGTGCCATCCAGCAGCAAGCGGATGACACGGTCCGTCAAGACATAGGTTTTGCCGGAGCCCGCATTTGCCGACACCCAGACAGAGTCCTTTGGATTTGCTGCCCTGCTCTGGTTGCGCGTGGTTTCCGGCGGGATGGTTCGAGGCTTTCTCATTCGGCCTCCCCTCCCTCTTCAGCGCCACCAGCCGACCACTCCAAAACGCGGGCCAGATGGTCATAATCGCCGGTCAAATCACTTTCCCTGAATGGCAGAGCACGGGACAGATAGCCCTTATGCGGATCACCATAGGCCGTCAGCAATTCATTGAGACGCAGCCACGACAATTCGCCCAACTCCGGCGCAGTTTTTTCACTTCCATTGGCAGCCGTGCCGATTCTTAAAATGGATTCCGGATCGACTTTTCCATTTGGCCGTAACCGCACATAAAGAAGATCGGCAGCTTTGCGTGCCCCAACCTCATGAAACGCACCCCGTGCCAGCAATGCGGCTTCCAGCGCTAGCTGCGGCGACAAAAGAACATGGGCCTGCCGCTTGGATGGTGTTGATCCGGTCTTGTAGTCAATGATGTCAACCGTACCGTCGCGGAGCAAATCCACCCGGTCTGCCCGGCCTGAAAGTGTGACGCCAGTTGCTTCGACGACAATCTTTTTGGAAGCAATTTCGGGATGACGTTCGGAAATCAGATGGTCTCGTAGCCGCTCCCAGTTCAGATATTCCGGCACCAGCGATTGGAACCTGGGCCACCAGACTGCATCGATTTCTTCCGGTAACGCGATGTCGTCAAAATACTGCCTGCCTATTTCCAGAAGACGTCTGGCGGCATTCGCATCAAGAGGATCAATGCCCTGTTCCGTGAAATGCGCGAGGATATTGTGAAAGAGCGAACCGCGCTCAGCCACGTCAGGATCACGGATCAATGGCTCAATGGGCCGCAACCGCAAAATGCGCTTGGCAAAGATGGCATAGGGATCGCGCCGGAGCGTCTCTATTTCTGTAACTGAGAAGTGCTTGGGGCGGGCTGTTAAAGGCGGCTTCGGTTCCGGTCGTTTGACAAAATCCTCATCCGGCGCGTGGTCGATTTCCCGCGCCCATCCAAGATATTTTGCCCCACGCCTGCGCAGCTCTCCGGTAGCGTCATTGCCAAGAACCGTCTCCAGCCTTTGCAACCAGCGCGAAGCAACCGTTGGCGCATTGGCTGAGCGCTGTGCACGCGTAAGAATAACCTGATCCATTCCCAGCGCCATCTGAAAATCGTGCGCGGCAAGGCCGGTGCGCCGCTCCGGCGGATCAAGATTTATAATGGATTTCATCGGCCGTGACATGAACGGATCATTGCGCGTTTTTCCCGGCCATGAGCCCTCATTCAGTCCGCCGATAATCATCGTATCAACAGTTTGCAGACGCGCTTCCAGAGCACCCCAAATAAACAGGCGCGGATGAGCGCCCGCTTTTGGTTTTACAACCTCTCCCGCAATCAGAGCTTCCATCATTGCGGGGAATTCGCCGACAGAAAAATCGAGCTGCGAATCCGCCGAGATCAGATTGCGCAGGAAGGCGGCGAACTGTTCACCAGCCGCTCCACTATAAAGTGCAGCAATATCTCCCTGATCATCCCGCACCAGATTTTCCAGACTTGCAACAACCGCCTGAATGATCTGCGGCAGCTGTACAGATTCCGTGACTCCAACAAAATGAAACAAGGGTTCCATCGCACCGCTAAGCGCCTTGCAGACGATATGCGCGGACTCAATTCTTGCAGCGCTGATCTGGCGAAGCCAGGCCGGTTCAAATGGCGTAGATCCTGTTTCGGCAAGGCGTCTTTTGAAATGTTGCTGGAAATCCGATAGGGTGGCTCGCCCTGTACCACCACGCAGCGCAACCAGTTCAATAGTTTCTGCAGCCTGGCGAACCCTGACACGATCAAGGCCAAGCCGCGTCAGTGGATGTTTTAGCAAAGCCAGTAACGCAACCGGATCCCCGGGATTGAAAACAATATCCAGGACCAGTCGCATCAAAGCCGCAGGTCGCGTTTCGCGCATGGCATGTCCACCGGAATCATCAGCGGCTATATTGAACCGCGCGAGTTCCGTTGACACACGGCGGGCAAGATCGCGATCGGCGGTGATCAAAGCTGCGGTCTTGCCCGGTTGTTCTATGGAATCGCGCAAGGCCACTGCGATGCTCAGCGCTTCCTCGCGCTCATTTGACGCTTCAATCAGGGCAATGGAGGCAACGGCAGCGGAAAACTGACCGCTGTTCCGGTTAATTTGCGCCCACGCCTCACTCGTGTCGGCGGGGCGCATCGCCTCGGCCAAAAGGTTTTCGCGTTGGCGTTTTTCTGGAGTGACGCCGCCCAGCACAATCACATCCTGACGCAGCACACCCAGTTCACCGAGCAGTTTGCGCAGCCCATATTGCGGGTGACCAAAAATCGAAGGATTGTCTGCGGTGCTTGCCAAAACATCCCAGCTGACGGCATCCATATCGCGATCAAGCCCTGGAAGGACAAGGGCGCCCATGGGCAATGAAGCAATAGCAGCCAAGAGCTTTGCTGTTGCAGGTATGGATCCAGTAGAGCCCGCCGCAATGACAGGACCCTGCGACGCCTTGCGCAGGAGCCTTTCGGCTTCAAGCTCAATCAGCCGGTTACGGTGGGCAGCAGGGTTGGAACGTCTGCGTTCAGCCAGAATATCGGGCCAAAGGCTTGTGACAATGTTTAGAAAATCGAGAGTGACCTGCCACCAATTTGGTAATTCTTCAGAAACAATATTGGAAAGCGTTGACCATCCGGCAGCTTCAGTCTCAACCTGATCCATGAGTCCGGCAAGATCGCGGGCAAGCCAGATCGCATCGGCGGTCGTTGCCGGAATGGCAATTTCCTCATTTCCAAACAAGGCACGCACATGTTCCGGCAGGCGTTCGCGCCAAGGCCGGACCAGTCGCGCTAAAAGCAAAAGCCTCTCGACACTGCCTATTGCCGGCAGAAGGTCGAAGAAGGCATCGGAACCCATGTCGAACATGGCTGCATCTTCATCGACATCGCCCAATGCTCGGATTACTGGCAGAATCGCTGATTTAACCGGGCTTTTCTCGACAAGTAGCGAACGCAGCGTTCGCGCTGCACGACGGGTCGGCACATAGATTGTAGCATGAGCCAGCGCCATTGGATCATTCGGGTTTGCAGGATAACCCGGAATCAAGGCTCCCGATTGCAGCGCATCCACAAGCGCTGGAAGAAAAGGCGTACCCGGCGCTATGGAGAAAATATTCGGATTCTGGCGCTCAGCCATGAATCCCCTGCTTGGCAATAGCGGCATCTGCCTCTTCTATTGCATCCGGCGTGCCGACTGTCAGCCAAATGCCATCCATCGGCAGTCCAAAGAGCCTGTCAGCTGCAATCGCTTCATCGAAATATCGGTTCAATGATACTTTACCCGATGGAGCATTCGCGAAAATGCGCGGATGGATGATCGCCGCTCCGGCATAAATATAGGGCGATGTCTCACCCGGCTTCAAACGGCGCAATTGCCCGGTATTGCTCATGCTGAAATCGCCACCACCTTCGCGTCCAACAGCCTGATCCATATGGGCAATCATCAAGAGAATATCCATGCTCGCATCATTCCACCCTTCGGCAAGCAGGACAAGATTGGGTTTGTCGCTATCGGTCCAGAAAGTATCGGCATTCAAAACATAGAATGGTTCAGAGCCAATTTGCGGCAGGGCTTTGATGATACCCCCCGCAGAGTCGAGCAACTGCTCTCTTTCATTGGAGATTTCGATCAATGGCGCTGTGCGCTCCATCAGATGCGTTTCAAGCTGGTCGGCAAGATAATGCACATTGACCACGGCGCGTCGCACGCCAGCGCCGGCAAGCGAATCCAGCCCCCAATCGATCAATGATTTGCCGGCTACCTTTACCAAAGGTTTTGGTATTGTATCGGTTATCGGTGCCATGCGTTTTCCCAAACCGGCAGCGAGAACCATAGCTGTATGCGGTGTCATGCCTTAATCCTTTGGGCGAGTATTCCATTCTTTTCGCACCAATCCTTGACTGGCGCCAGAGCCGGATGATCAATAACCCGCTCCAGATAAGTTTGAATACGCGGAAGATGCCTCAAATAAAATGGTTTGCCGTCGCGCTCATCGAGCCGAACGAATATGCCAAGAATCTTTGCATTGCGCTGCGCCGCCATAATGGCAAAGGCTTTTTTGAAACCGGTCTCATCAAAAGCTGTGCTTCCCGCGCGACGCTCTTCAATATAGGCCGCAAGCAACAAATCCTGCATGTCGGGCTCAATCGTCACGCGCGCATCCATGATGAGAGATGCGACATCATAGGCCGAAGGACCGAGCATCGCATCCTGAAAATCAATCAGGCCAACGCGTTCAATGCCTGATCTATGAGCCTGCCAAAGGATGTTGGGTGAGTGAACATCGCGCAGAAGCAGGGATTGCTCGGCATTACTAAGCTGGCTAAATACATTATCCCATGCAGCGATATAACTGCTCTTCAAATCGGGACTTATCACTGTTCCGTTCATGCGCGGCACATACCAGTCCGACAAAAGCTCAACTTCAATCATCATCGCATCCCGGTCGAAATGATGCAGACGATGCATAGCTCCATTTCCTACAGGTATATCCTGTGGCCAGATGAATTGATGGAGTTTGGCCAGCAAGCGCACAGCAGCCTCATAGCGCTCGAAGATGGGCGCTCCATCCTTATCAAGAATACCATCACTGCCGAGATTTTCGATGACGAGAAAACCATGCTCCAAATCTTCGGCGTTGATATGCGGGACATTGAAGCCTTTGGACGCCAGGAGACGATCCAAGGCCACGAAAGCATTCACTGACTGGGAAAGATGCGCAATCTGCATGTAGGTTTTGCCATCGCGCAGGATTGGACCGCCCGGATTATAGGGTGAGTTCATCAGGATGAGCGGGGTTCCGCTGCCCGTCGACAGGGTCTCATAGCCCCGGGCGGATGCATCGCCGAGAAGATATCGCCGTTCAGCATGCGCTAAACCCGATCTTGCCAGAAAAGAGCGGATGGCCAGAGAACGTTCCAATCGCGCCAGAACATCAGGGGGGCCCTCGATGAAGGCTTTGCGGCCACTTCCATGATCCTGCAACGTGATGCTCAAGCTGACCGGCGGCAAAAACCCGTCAGCGCGTTCGGGCCATTCGACCAGTACAACCCCATCAAGCAGCGCCTCGTCGAGCCCCAACTCGTCAATCTCATCGGCAGTGGAAAGACGGTACAGGTCGACATGGCTAATGGGCAGCCGCAATTCGGGATAGGATTGCACGATGGTGAAAGTCGGGCTTGGTACGTCATAATCCGCATCATCAGCGATCGTACGGATTAAACCACGGGCAAATGTCGATTTGCCCGCACCAAGATCGCCGCTCAAAGCAATGAGATCCCCTTTGCGTAGGGACAGACCAACATCTTGGCCCAAGCGTGCAGTATCTTCAGCGTTCGCAAGTTCTACAGAAAACGGGGTCATTCAGACTATTCGGCAGCGAGGCTGAAGGACCGTGCCTCCAGCGGGAATCGACAGGTAACCAGCGTGCCCTTGCCTGCAGAACTGTCTATATCAACTGTTCCACCATGCAATTCGACAAAGCCCTTCACAATGGACAGGCCCAGCCCCGCACCGCGTTTGCGCCCGCCATTCGGGTAAGGCTGGAAGCGCTTGAAAATGCTGTTGAGCACATAATCCGGCATTCCGGGGCCATTATCCATGACACTGAACACCATTTCCGTCTGTTCGCGCCAGCACTTGAGCGTAATCGTGCTGCCTTCCGGAGCATAGTTAGCCGCATTGCTCAAAAGATTGGACAGCACCTGCTTGATACGGGCGGCATCGGCACGGAACGAACCTGTTCCTGTCTCAATACGCGTATCGAGCAGAATATTATGTTCCTTGAGCCGGTCGGCGACTTTCTCCGATGCAACAGTGACGGCATCGGTGACGGAAACATCGCTGATATCGAGCTCCATGATCCCCGCATCCACAGTGGCCAGATCAAGAATGTCATTCACGATGGTCAAAAGCACTGATGAAGAAGTGCCGATATGATCAAGATAGTCCCGTTGACGGTCGTTCAACGGTCCGGTCATGGGCGTTTGGAGAAGCTCGGTAAAGCCCATAATATTGGTCAGCGGCGAACGCAGTTCATAAGAGACATGCTGGACAAAATCATTCTTCAGCTCGTCAGTACGCTCCAGCGCTTCGTTCTTTTCTTTCAGTGCACGCTCAACCTGAACAGAATCCGTCACATCGACGAAGGTGAGCATTGTCTGGCCATTAGGCAGTGGCGCCGTTGCATAAGACAATATTTTACCCGTTGTCAGCTCTATATGGCCGGAGAGCGAGCGGCGCTCATCATCAAAACCAGTGACTGTCGTTACAAAGGATTCCCAATTATCCGCGTCCGATACAGGTTCGCACACCCGCCGGATTGCCGAAATATGCGTGCCTTCCGCTACCTGTTCGCTCTTCAGCGACCACAGCGAGGCAAAAGCAGGATTGGCAAGACGTACTTTTCCGTCTGACCCAAACACCGCAACACCTTCAGCAAGGTAGTCCAGCGTCTGGCCTTGCACTTTGATCAGCGTGTTATAACGGCTTTCGAGTTCAAGCTTTTCAGTCAGGTTCTCGAACACCCAGGTAACGCCGCCCTTCGGCTGGGGATTGACGATAACCCGCAATGTGCGGCCATCGGTCAGGTGCCAGACATATTCCTGCGATTCGATAGAATGATAGGCGGAAAGAACCTGTTCCTTCCAGCGCCGCCAATCCGGCTGCTCGGGCAATATGCCATCGCTGCGGAAACGGTCGAGCAACATGGCATTGTCAGGATTGCTCTCAAGGAATGGTGTCTCGAGACCCCATAATTTGGCGAATGCCTGATTGAAGAATTGCAACTTTCGGTTGGCATCAAACATTGCGACAGCCGAATTCAGCTGATCCAACGTATCCGAATGATTGAGGACAGTCCGTTTAAATTCCTCCCGGATCAACTCAGCTTCGCTGATATCGATTGCCATACCCGCAGATCCATTGCTTGCGGCAATATCGGTAACGCTGAATACGTGCCTGTCGCCGCCAACTACGGTCGAGAGTTGATCGTGGAATTTACGGTTCAGTGTCTTGTCGCGCTCTATGCGTTCGCGCGCCTGAATACCGAAAAGCTCGCGACCATCGCGAACCGCGCTATTGGGGTCGCGCTCGTCGACCGCCTTTGCATAGGCCAGATTAACCCAATTCAACTGACCTTCACTGCTGCGGCTCCAGGCTGGCATATCGATTGCATCCAGCAGACCACGCAGCGTCGCGACAGCTTCGCTTAAATGATAGTTTTCGGCTTTAAGCATGGCTTGAGCGGCACGAACTTCGCCTGGATTGATGAAGCGCACGATAGCATATCCGCCAGAAGTGCGGCCCTGCACCTCCAGCGGCGTGCCTTTCGAGGTCTCGATGGCTATGTCGAAAGGACGGGCTTTCTCGCGCAGCGCTGATACTGACCGGTCCAGAAGCGTGACGGATTCAACCCGCAACCAGCGGCCAAAGGCCAGAAAGAGCGAGCGGCTTTCGGGCACGCCGATTTCAGGCGGCAGACTGCCGATGAGCACGGGAGTCGACGAGCTTCCCTCCCAAACTATAACGCGCTGATCCTTAAGATTGAGCAGGGCTTCGTTGCGCTGAACCGTGACATTCAGATCGGCAACCTTGTCGCGCAAATGGCGGTTCTCATGGGCAATGCGGCTACGCTCCCGAATGAGCCAGCCCGCGGAGAGCAGGGCAGCACCCATGGCACCAAGAAACATTGCGAACTGAACGACTTCAAACGTGCCGACTTTCATCCCGAAGGGAGTATCGATCAGGCCAAGCATATCTTCAGCGTGAGCAGAGAAGGAGGCAGTCAAAAGGATTGGCAGCGCGGAAACTGCGCTCAATGCCCGGGTTTGCAGCCTGCTCAGCACGGATCGTTTGTGTGCTGCATCTTCACTGCGAACATCACCTTCAATTTTCATGTCAACCGTCGCAGCCCCATCCAGACGAATGACGATCCTCTTTTCCATCCGGCTTATCACCATTTGGCCCATCAAGAGCAACGTCATCCCGAATCACTACAATAAACCTTGAGGGAATCGACGGGAAGAACTATGCGCAAAAAAGAAAGCCGGAGAATTTGTCAATTCTCCGGCTTCTATATATTGTAGGTATATTCTAGCTATATCAATATCTGTAGTGGTCAGACTTGAATGGACCCTTTGGAGTCACCCCGATATAGGCAGCTTGTTCTTCCGAAAGAACCGACAATTTCGCTCCGAGCTTGTCGAGATGCAAGCGCGCAACCTTTTCGTCGAGATGTTTCGGTAGGACGTAGACTTCATTCTTGTACTGATCACCACGGCTATAAAGCTCGATCTGGGCCAGAACCTGATTGGTGAAGGAGGCTGACATAACGAAGCTTGGATGGCCTGTTGCATTGCCCAAATTCAATAGGCGGCCTTCAGAAAGAAGCAAAAGACGCTTGCCGTCAGGGAACGAAATCATGTCGACTTGCGGCTTGATGTTGTTCCATTTGAGATTGCGCAGGGCCGAAACCTGGATCTCGTTGTCAAAGTGTCCAATATTGCCAACAATGACCATGTCTTTCATCTGACGCATATGGTCGATGGTGATGACGTCCTTATTGCCGGTCGTGGTGATGATAATATCAGCCGTTGGTGCTGCATCTTCCAGCGTGACGACTTCAAAACCATCCATGGCTGCCTGCAAAGCACAGATCGGATCGACTTCAGTTACCTTGACACGAGCACCGGCACCCAGCAGCGACTGGGCCGAGCCTTTGCCGACATCGCCGTAACCGCAAACAACAGCGACCTTACCGGCCATCATGACGTCGGTTGCGCGGCGAATACCGTCAACCAGCGATTCCTTGCAGCCATATTTATTGTCGAATTTCGACTTGGTAACACTGTCATTGACGTTGATTGCGGGGAAAGGCAGCAGGCCCTTCTTTTGCAACTGATAGAGACGGTTAACGCCCGTTGTGGTTTCTTCGGTAACACCCTTGATCGCATCGCGCTGCTTGGTGAAGAAGCCCGGAGTTTCCTTCATGCGCTTCTTGATCTGCGCGAAGAGGATTTCCTCTTCTTCGCTTTCCGGCTTCGAAAGAACATCTTCGCCAGCTTCGGCGCGCGCGCCGATCAGAATATACATTGTGGCGTCGCCGCCATCATCGAGAATCATGTTGGATGGCTGACCATCCGGCCACTGGAAAATCTTATCCGTATAGGTCCAATATTCTTCGAGCGACTCGCCTTTAATCGCAAATACCGGCGTGCCGGTTGCGGCAATGGCTGCTGCAGCATGGTCCTGGGTAGAGAAAATATTGCATGATGCCCAGCGCACTTTTGCACCCAGCTCCTGCAAAGTCTCGATCAGAACCGCTGTCTGAATGGTCATGTGCAGTGAGCCGGTGATGCGCGCGCCTTTGAGCGGCTGCGACTTGCCGAATTCTTCACGGCTGGCCATCAGACCTGGCATTTCGGTTTCAGCAATGTCCATTTCCTTGCGGCCCCACGCGGCCAGCTCAAGGTCCTTGACTACGTAATCCTGCTTATCGGCCATCTTTTTTCAGCTCCGTCTTTGTTATTTGGATCGGCAAGGCCCAGTTTTTCAGACCGCCGGAGATGCGCTTGACTAGCAGATATGCCATCCGCACACAATGGGATATAAAGAAATCCTTATGCGTGCATATGCGGCATCAAGCAACTGCGCCATTTCTGTTGATGATTTTGATTTTACCGGAAGCGCAGGTTCTCGCGGGAAAGCTGATCAATGGAGGTGCAGCCCATAAGCTTCATGCCTCTTTCAACCTCTATTCTCAAGAGATCGACAGCGCGATCGACGCCTTCCTGCCCTGCGGCAGCGAGCGGAAACAAATAATACCGGCCGACACCCACCGCCTTTGCGCCTAGGGAAAGCGCCTTCAAGACATGCGTTCCCCGCTGAACGCCGCCATCCATGATCACGTCAATCTTGTCGCCGACAGCATCGACAATTTCGGCCAGCTGATCAAAGGCAGCGCGCGATCCATCCAGCTGGCGGCCACCGTGATTTGAAAGGATGATACCCGTGCAGCCGATATCAACTGCTCTTTTTGCATCGGCCACCGACATGATGCCCTTAAGACAAAACTGCCCCGACCAGAGCTTGACCATTTTTTCCACATCATCCCAATCCAAGGACGGATCGAGCATCTCCGTGAAATATTTGCTGATCGACATGGCTCCGCTTTCCATCTGCACATGCCCTTCAAGCTGCGGCAGCCTGAACTTTTCATGTGAAAGATAGTTCAACGCCCACATCGGCTTGATGGCGAATTGCAGCATTCCTGCCAGATTGAGTTTGAAAGGAATGGAAAAACCGGTCCGCTTGTCGCGTTCGCGGTTTCCGCCGGTAATACTATCGACGGTCAGCATCATCACTTCAACGCCCGCCCCCTTGGCGCGCTCCATCATGGCGTGGTTGAGCCCGCGATCCTTGTGAAAATAGAATTGATAGACCTGCGGGCCGCTATGCTGCTTGCGCAACTGCTCAAGATCGACAGTTCCAAGCGAGGAAACACCAAACATTGTGCCATATTTGGAAGCGACATTGGCCACGGCATGTTCCCCGCGATGATGGAAGAGACGCTGCAAGGCTGTTGGAGACAAATAGAATGGCAGGGCCAATTTCTGTCCCATAATCGTTACCGACATATCGACGGATTCAACGCCGCGAAGAACGCTTGGGAGAAGGTCGCAATTTTCAAAACTTGCAGCGTTGCGGCGCAGCGTAATTTCATCATCAGCCGCTCCATCGATATAGTCGAAGATGGGGCCGGGCAGACGCCGCTTGGCCAATGCTCTGAAATCATGGAAATTATAGCAATCGCGCAGACGCATCGAAACCTCGTATCGGGCTTGGGGAATCAGGAAAAGTGATCTCTCAGCGATCGAGGCTCAGGCTTCTTCACCAAATTTATCCGCAATCAAAACGCCAAGCGCTTTCATGACTTCGGAAGCCTGGCGACCAGAGGCGCTGACTTTGATGCAGCAACCGGGCGAAGCTGCCAGCATCATCAATCCCATGATTGAGGTGCCGCCGACGGTCATTCCATCTTTTTCGACACGCACATGAGCATCATATCCGTCAACCAGTTGGACGAACTTCGCAGAAGCACGCGCATGCAAGCCACGCCTGTTGACGATCTCGAACAATTCAACGAGCGCGTTTTCCGCATTAAATGTGCCAGTCGTTTCGGCAGTCAGACGCATTTACTACCTCTATTTGGCTGTCAGCACCTGGCTGGCAACATTAATGTACTTGCGTCCGGCATCCTGACTTTCCTTCAAGGAGGCAGCCATGTCGTTGGTAAGCCGAACACTGGAAAGCTTGATCAGCATTGGAAGATTAACGCCGGCGATAACTTCCACACGTCCAGCTTCCATTACCGAAATTGCAAGGTTGGAAGGTGTTCCGCCAAACATGTCGGTGAGGATAATGACGCCTGAGCCATTGTCAGCGCGAGCGACAGCATCAACGATGTCCCGCCGGCGCTGCTCCATATCATCATCTGCACCGATCGAGACGGTCTCCAGATATTCCTGCTGCCCGACCACATGCTCAACCGCATGATGAAACTCTTCGGCCAGTCTTCCGTGCGTCACAAGCACGAGTCCGATCATTCTGAAACTGCTCCTGTCGCGCCAGCCCGTTTAAGAGTAGGCTTTTTCTGCGCTCTAAAATGCCCCGTTTGGCAGGTGTCGCATTCTGGCAGGACGAATCGCGAAGGCAAGCAGAAAATGTCATCCACATGGCAGTCAGTCATTTTATCGCAGGATAACTCGTTAACCCGCTGAATCCACCAGCTTATTTTTCCACTCTGGCTTGAATAACCATGCTTCAACCGAACGGCAGGCGGATTCAACTTCACCGGCAGGTAGGTCCAAATGCGCAATTGCGACACCTAGCAGTTGTGTATGGGTGTTTTCATGTAATCGCACAACCTGCGCGGGCTCAACCAGACGTACCATAAGGTGAATCACCGCGTGCGGTTCATAGGCAAATGCGTGCAACCCTGAGCCGCGCACTTCCATTCCACCGCGTAGCGTATCGGGAGGCGAGCAAATCAATCGTCCGGAAACGGCTCGCACCAGACATTGATCATCACTGACCAATGTCGCATAGCGGCCCTCGGCAAAGGCTCTTTGCAAAAGAGCATGGGCGAGAGACGATTTGCCGGAACCCGAAGCGCCGATAATTATGATACCCCGATCACCAATCACGACAGCAGTGGCATGAATCAGTTCGGACATCCGATTATGCCTCGACCGGCAAAATGGCTATGAACCGTGCGCCAAGGTAATTTTCCGGATTTTTCGGATCAATGATATTTTCGGCATTCAACGTGCCGCCATGGGCTTCGATAATCTGGCGGCTGATCGAAAGACCAAGTCCTGAGTTTTGTCCAAAGGCCTCACCCGCTGGTCGATCCGTATAGAAGCGCTCAAAAATGCGGTCTATCTGCTCGACGCGAATACCGGGGCCATTGTCTTCAACCAAGATGCGGATTCGGTCGCCCAAATGCTGGAGCGTGACTGTGATGACGCCATTTTCAATGGGAACAAACGAGCGGGCATTTTCAATAAGATTTGAGACCACCTGCCCAAGCCGCAAATCATGGCCAACGACAAAAAACCCTTTTCGGTTATTTGGCAGCTTGTCCACGACGAACTCGATACGTGTATCTTTCTTGTTCCGCCGAACCTCGCGCGCGGCTACCACCAGATTGCCCAACAGGAATTTGAGATCCACATGCTCGGAATCTTCACGGGCAAGTTCTGCATCAAGCCGTGATGCATCGGAAATGTCTGTGATCAAGCGATCAAGACGGCGCACGTCGTGCTGAATGACATCCATCAACCGTTTGCGGGAATCATCATTCTTGGCCAATGGCAAGGTTTCAACAGCACTACGCAGGGATGTGAGCGGATTCTTCAACTCGTGGCTGACATCGGCAGCAAAGCTTTCGATGGATTCAATTCGCGCGTAGAGCGCATTTGTCATGTCACGAATTGAGGTCGAAAGATGCCCGATTTCATCCTGTCTTTCGGAAAAATCCGGGATTTCCTCGCGATTTTTCACACCATGGCGAACGCGATCCGCGGCCGCAGCAAGCCGACGCAACGGATTGGCAATTGTCGAAGCCAGAAACAGGGAAAGAATGGCCATGACCAGCGCTGCAACCGTGAATACACGGATAATTGCATAGCGTTCACCTTGGACGATCTTATCAATGTCACCGCCTTCGGTCGACAGGAGCAAAACGCCGAGCACAGCACGAAAACGCTGGATCGGTACGGCAACCGATACGATCTGCTCGCCTTTTTCCGTCATGCGCACGACAGTTGCCGGTTGTCCCGTCAGGGCTTTAACGATTTCCGGATAGGACGAGCCATTACCGCCGGGCAATTCCTGGTAGATCGGCAAATCGCTTCGACGCAAAAGCCGTGTCATGCGATTGGTAAGACGCTCGAAAAAACTGGGCTCTTCCCCATCAATGGGTGGGAGGTCATAACGGAGCACCTGCCCGCGTGAATAAAGATGACGAGAATCGAGCAGGAGATTCGAATCCCGGTCATAAATGCGAGCACGGGTGCGTGTGGGAGAAATCAGCCGGCGCAGGACGGGAGCCACGCGTTCGGGATTGATGGGAAAATCGAGATTGTCGAGAACGTCAGGGGAAGGCGTGATGCTTTGCCCTGCCTGGAGCTCCAGCAGTTTTTCCGGATCAATCGCAATGGAATTTGTATCCACAGTGGCCGATGAGGCAATTGCACCAGCGATGATCTCGCCCTGCGTCATCAAGCTTTCGACGCGTGCATCAATCAACCCGTCGCGAAATTGATTGAGATACATGATGCCGGAGAGCAGCACGGCCAAACCTGCGAGATTCAGGAAAAGAATGCGCCGTGTCAGACTTGAGAAGAGATAGTTTCCAAAGACGCGATTGAGCGGCTTGAACAGCCGACGCAAGGCAACCGAGCGCTTCCGGCGCATGACGGCGCTCTTGCGCGTAATATTGCCGCCTCGCAGTTCGGCTACCATCTTTGCCTCAAAACATCAGGAACGGGTTGTCTCATCGCACTCATATCACGTTGAGACAACCGAATTTTACAGCCGATTGGTCGGCTTTGAAAGCAGGCTTGCCCGCAAATCAGGTTTCGCGGAAGCGATAACCAACGCCATAGAGCGTTTCAATCATATCGAAGTCGTCGTCAACGACCTTGAACTTCTTGCGCAGGCGCTTGATGTGACTGTCGATTGTACGGTCGTCAACATAGACCTGCTCATCATAAGCAGCATCCATCAAAGCATCGCGGCTTTTTACAACGCCGGGGCGCTGTGCCAAGGAATGCAGAATGAGGAATTCGGTGACTGTCAGGGTTACCGGCTCACCCATCCATGTGCAGGTATGGCGTTCCTGATCCATGACCAATTGGCCACGTTCAAGCGACTTGGCCTGTACGCTGCCTGGCTTGGCGGTATTTTCACGTGCGGCGACCCGGCGCAAAACTGCCTTCACACGCTCGACGAGCAGGCGTTGTGAAAACGGCTTGGTGATAAAATCATCCGCGCCCATCTTCAAACCGAACAGCTCATCGATCTCATCGTCTTTCGATGTGAGAAAGATAACGGGCAGATCCGATTTCTGACGAAGGCGGCGCAAAAGTTCCATGCCATCCATGCGCGGCATCTTGATATCGAAGATCGCGAGGTTGGGTGGACGTGCAGTCAGGCCATCCAATGCCGAAGCACCATCTGTATAGGTCTCTACGCGATAGCCTTCCGACTCCAGTGCGATGGATACGGATGTCAGAATGTTGCGATCGTCATCAACGAGCGCAATAGTCTGCATTGCGGGTACTTCCCTCATGCCCTGCCTTCCTGTGTGCTACAAACCTGTGCGCTTGTGCCGGACAAATTAGGTACAAAATGTGGCACAGATCGCAAACCTTGTCATCCAATCACTTTTACAGGTGTTTTTTGCTGGTAAATAAGGCGGGCTTGCCTCTTCGCAACTAAACCGATTTAAAAAAAATTAAAATCTTTAAATCGATTAAACGTTTGAAACTATTTGATTTTTCTGCTTTTGACCAATTCATGTCGCATTTTACATTGAACATGTAGAGTGAGATTAACCAAAAGTTTGACCCATGCACCTTCTTAAACAATGGCGGACAGATGATTAGAGAGATCGGCATCCACAACGCGGCAATCGCGCTCGGCAACTCAGGTTTGAAGGGCGTTTCGGCGGCCTATTATAATCTTGGAACTGCCGAACTCTATGAGGAAACATTGCGCCGCGGCGAAGCTGTCTTGACGGCGCAAGGCGCACTCGTCGCCCGCACCGGCCAGCATACGGGCCGCTCTCCCAAGGACAAATTCGTCGTTCGCGATGCCTCCACGGAGGGTAATGTCTGGTGGGACAACAATTCGGCAATGTCGCCTGAGGCGTTCGAATTGCTTTATGCGGACTTCATGGAGCAGGCAAAGGGCAAGGAACTCTTTGTTCAGGATCTCGTCGGCGGCGCTGACGAAGATTACAAGCTTAATACGCGCGTGATCACCGAGTTTGCTTGGCACTCCCTGTTTATCCGCAATCTTCTCATTCGTCCGGAACGCGAGGCTTTGGCCGATTTTGTTCCGCAAATGACCATTATTGATCTGCCCTCTTTCCGCGCTGACCCGGCGCGGCATGGCACGCGGACAGAGACGGTCATCGCCGTCGACCTCAATCGACTTATCGTTCTGATCGGCGGCTCGGCCTATGCCGGTGAAATGAAAAAGTCAGTCTTCACGGCGCTCAACTATATTCTACCGGGTAAAGGCGTCATGCCTATGCATTGCTCGGCCAATGAGGGCCCTGATGGCGATACTGCGGTGTTCTTTGGCCTTTCCGGCACCGGCAAGACAACACTTTCGGCTGACCCCACCCGCACCCTGATTGGCGATGACGAGCACGGCTGGGGCGAGCACGGCGTTTTCAATTTCGAAGGTGGCTGCTACGCCAAGACCATTCGCCTTTCCGCGGAAGCCGAACCGGAAATTTTCGCAACGACACAGCGTTTTGGCACTGTTCTGGAAAATGTCGTTCTGGATGATAAGCGCCAGCCCGACTTCAATGATGGTTCGTTGACGGAGAACACGCGCTGCGCCTATCCGCTCGATTTCATTCCCAATGCATCGAAAACCGGCAAGGCGAGCCATCCAAAGAATATCATCATGCTTACAGCCGATGCTTTTGGCGTCATGCCGCCAATTGCCAAGCTGACACCCGCCCAGGCAATGTATCATTTCCTTTCCGGATACACCGCCAAGGTTGCGGGCACCGAGCGTGGCGTTACCGAGCCGGAGGCGACATTCTCTACCTGCTTCGGTGCGCCATTCATGCCTCGGCATCCTTCGGAATATGGCAATTTGCTCCGTCAACTGATCGCTGACCACAATGTTGATTGTTGGCTGGTAAATACCGGTTGGACAGGCGGTGCCTATGGCGTTGGCAAGCGCATGCCGATCAAAGCAACGCGCGCACTTTTGTCCGCCGCTCTAGACGGCTCACTAAAAAGCGCTGAATTCCGCACAGACCCGAATTTTGGTTTTGCGGTGCCTGTTTCTGTAAATGGCGTTGACAATGCGATCCTCGATCCGCGCTCAACATGGGCAGACAAGGCGGGTTATGATGCGCAAGCGAACAAACTTGTCGCCATGTTCATCCGCAACTTTGACAAGTTCGAAAGCCATGTAGACAGCGATATTAAAGCCGCTGCCCCACACACGCCGGTTGCAGCGGAGTAAGGGTAGCGGTCCCATATCTGAAGGCCCCGCTCACCATGCGGGGCTTTTTTATGGTTCTTCCAGAGAATCAAAGTTTGGGCTACCAATCTGTCATGGAAGAAAGCCGTAACCGCATAAAGATCAACAACCGAATCTGGATCGACGAGAGCGATCTGGAAGAGAATTTTATTCGCTCGGCAGGTCCCGGTGGGCAGAATGTCAATAAGGTTTCCACCGCCGTTCAACTGCGCTTCTATGCTGTGAAAGCAGGTTTGCCGGAGGAAGTTCTGGCAAGGCTTATCGCGCTGGCTGGTCAGCGGGCAACCAAAGACGGCGAGATTCTGATTGAAGCAAATCGCTTTCGTACACAGGAACGCAACCGTCAGGATGCGCGCGAGCGCATGGTGGCGCTGATTGCGAAAGCTGCTGAACCACCACCGCCGCCGCGCAGAAAAACCCGGCCCACAAAGGGTTCAATAGAACGCCGACTGAAAGAAAAGTCGGGCCGTTCCGGGGTTAAAAAGATGCGCGGGAAGGTTCAAGGCGATTGATAGGGATCAAATGGCTCATTACCGCGTTATGGTTCGGGTTCAAATCATCCTTTCCAAAGCAGGTATGAAATGTCACAACAATGCCTGTCGATTTGAACAATCAACAAGGAGCCAGTTATGGGACTATTTGATTTCGTAAAATCCGTAGGCAAGAAAATCGGTATTGGCGATGAAGAGCCTAGCGCCGAAGATCTGAAGAAGGAACTCGATTCCCACAAGCTCGGTACCGAAAACGTTGAAGTGGCAATCGAAGGTGACAAGGCAGTGCTCAAGGGCAATGTCACCAATCAGGAAATTCTTGAAAAGGCGATTATTGCGGTTGGCAATTCGCTCGGTGTCTCGAAGGTGGATACGGGCGGACTGACTGTTGACCAGACGACGACAGGTTCTGTCGCCAAGACGCCCGTCTTCTATACTGTGAAGAAGGGCGACAATCTTTGGAAGATCGCAGAGTCCCAATATGGCAAGGGTAAGGGCGCGAAGAACACGCTCATTTTTGAGGCCAACAAGCCAATGCTGAGCCACCCGGACAAGATTTATCCAGGTCAGGTGCTGCGTATTCCTGAACTTGGCTGAGTAAAGCTTCATGAACCCACAAACCCGGTGCATGGCGCCGGGTTTGTTTTTTGAGGTCGCAGGTCAATGATATTGCTCGCGCCGGGCATCCGCTACTTTCCTGATTATTTCACCCAACAGCAGCAGACCGCGCTGCTGGAAGAAATCCGGACCGTAGTAGCGGCAGCGCCGCTTTATGTTCCGGCAATGCCGAGAACCGGCAAGGAAATGAGCGTGCGCATGACCAATTGCGGCTCACTGGGCTGGGTTACTGACAAAGAATTCGGCTATCGTTATCAGCCGACACATCCCGTCACGCAGCAACCTTGGCCCGCGATACCACAATCGCTAGTCGAGCTTTGGCTCAGCGTTGGCGATTATCCGCAGCCTCCTGAGGCCTGTTTGATCAATTTCTATTCCGAAACAGCAAAAATGGGACTTCATCAGGATCGCGATGAGCAGAATCTTGAGGCACCCGTTGTCTCGGTTTCCTTGGGGGACACGTGCCTTTTCCGTTTTGGTGGAACGAACCGGAACGACAGGACGCAATCCATCAAGCTTTCAAGTGGCGATGTTGTTGTGCTGGGCGATGAAGGCCGATTGGCATTTCATGGGGTAGATCGTATTTATCCCGGAACCTCTACTTTGCTGAAAAGCACAGGCCGGATTAATTTGACACTCAGGCGCGTTACAGCTTCCTGAGCGCCACCTCTTCCACAAGGTGATTATCGCCCTTGCGCAGGATAAGGTCCGCACGGGGCCTCGTCGGCAGGATGTTTTCACGCAGGTTTTTCAGGTTGATATTTGCCCAGAGGCTTTCGCCAATTGCCCTGGCGGAATCATCGGAGATTGTCGAATAGCGATGGAAGAATGAGCTTGGGTCCTTGAACGCTGTCTCACGCAAGCGCATGAAGCGATCAATGTACCATTTGTGAATTTGCTCTTCATCCGCATCAATATAGATCGAAAAATCGAAGAAATCCGAGACAAACGGCACCATCTTGCCGTCTTCCGGCAAGTCACGCACCTGCAGCACGTTGATGCCCTCGAAAATCAGGATGTCTGGCGCATCGACAGTCTGAAATTGCCCCGGCAATACGTCATACGTTAAATGGGAATAGAGCGGCGCATTGACGTTGCGCTGGCCTGCCTTGATCTGCGAGAGGAACCGCAGCACCATGCCGACATCATAGCTCTCCGGAAATCCCTTGCGTTCCATCAGGCCTTTGGTCCGCAAAACATCATTGGGATAAAGAAAGCCATCCGTCGTCACGAGATCAACTTTCGGGCTTGAGGGCCAGCGCGCCAGCAGCTCTTTCAATACACGCGCCGTGGTCGATTTACCCACCGCAACCGATCCCGCAACGCCAATGATGAAGGGAGTCTTGAATGCGTCACCCGTATTGAGAAACTGGCGGCGCTGGTAGAACAGTAATTGACTGGCCTCGACATGGGCCGAAAGCAGACGCGAGAGCGAGAGATAGATCCGGCTCACCTCATCAAGATCAATCGGATCGTTCAATGAACGCAGGCGCTTGATTTCTTCATTGGTGAGAGTAATTGGCGTATCGGCGCGAAACTCAGCCCAGCGTTCTGCACTGAAGAAGTGGTACGGAGAAAATTCGCTGGGTGCCAATTGATCCACGACGTCGCCCTCCACAGCTATGATCGCCTGCCTGCCGCTTGCCGGGCCCGTGAACATGGTCAGCCCTGCCCCCGCGCAGCTTTCTCCTCAAGTCCGGTCTGTCTTGTCCGATGTTCCAGCTCTTGCAGAACCTCATCGAGCTTGACGCCGGAAATTCCCAGGACGACCAGCAAATGATAGAGCATATCCGCGCTCTCGGAAACAACGCCTTCCCTGTCGCCGGAAACTGCCGCAATGACTGTCTCGACGGCTTCCTCGCCAAGCTTCTGGCTGGCCTTGCCAATGCCTTTGGCATAAAGGCTAGCGGTATAAGACTGGATATCCGTGGAGCTGGCGCGCGTTGCAACGATACGTTCCAGATCCGCCAAGGTGAATGCAGTCATCAAAATTCTCCAGTCAACGAACGGGGTCCAGCCGCATCGGGATACCCGCAGCGGCCATATGCGCCTTCGCTTCCGCAATCGTATAGGTTCCGAAATGGAAAATGGATGCAGCGAGCACCGCTGATGCATGGCCTTCCCTGATGCCCTCAACCAAGTGATCGAGATTGCCCACGCCACCAGACGCTATGACAGGGACACGCACGGCATCAGCGATGGCACGCGTAACAGGGAGGTCGTAGCCGATCTTCGAGCCATCGCGGTCCATGGAGGTCAGCAGAATCTCGCCTGCCCCCAGATCGACGACCTTGCGGGCAAATTCGACGGCATCAATGCCCGTTGCATTGCGGCCGCCATGGGTGAAAATTTCCCAGCGATCCACTTCGTTGCCGGTTGATACTTTTTTGGCATCTATGGCGACCACGATGCACTGATTGCCGAATTTGTCCGCGGCCTCGGCGATAAAGTCGGGATTTACCACCGCAGCCGTATTTATCGATACTTTGTCGGCTCCTGCCAGCAACAATTTGCGGATATCGGCTACGGTCCGAACACCGCCCCCAACTGTCAGCGGCATGAAACATTGCTCTGCCGTGCGGGCAACAACATCGAAGATCGTCTCGCGATTGTCCGACGACGCCGTAATATCAAGGAAGCAAAGTTCATCTGCACCTGCGGCATCATAGGCTTTTGCCGCCTCGACAGGATCACCGGCATCAATAAGATCAACGAAATTGACGCCTTTTACGACGCGTCCATCTTTCACATCCAGACAGGGAATAACGCGCGCTTTCAAGGTCATGCTGCGCGCTCCCGTGCCTGGCGAAGTACATTCAACGCTTCTTCAGGATCAATACGACCATCATAAAGAGCGCGACCTGAAATAGCGCCCTCAAGCCTGCGAGCATCCGGCATGGTCATGCGAACAATATCGGCAATCGAGGCGAGACCACCTGACGCAATGACCGGGATGGAAACGGCTTCTGCAAGCTGCAATGTCGATTCCCAGTTAATACCGGCGAGAATGCCATCCCGGTCTATGTCCGTATAGATAATCGCGGCGACGCCAGCGCCCTCGAACTTTTTCGCAAGCTCGATGACGCCAAGTGTTGATGCCTCTGCCCAGCCCTCGACAGCAACTTTGCCGCCTTTGGCATCAATGCCGACAGCCACTTTGCCCGGGAAATGTTTACAGGCTTCGACAACAAGTTCCGGATCACGCACAGCAACTGTCCCCAGAATGACACGGGACAGGCCCTTTGCCAGCCAAGCTTCAATATGATCAAGGGTTCGGATACCGCCACCGAGTTGCACGGGATTTTTCGTCGCCTTGAGAATTGCTTCTACAGCCGCGCCATTGACGGACTCCCCGGCAAAAGCGCCGTTAAGATCCACCACATGCAGCCATTCAAAACCCTGATCTTCAAATGCCTTCGCCTGCGCGCCTGGATCGGTATTGTAAACCGTTGCCTGATCCATATCGCCAAGCCTCAAGCGGACGCATGCTCCGTCCTTCAGATCAATCGCCGGAAAAAGGATCATGGGTTCCACCTCAAGAAATTGCCTATAAGCGCAAGGCCAAGGGCTTGGCTCTTTTCCGGATGAAACTGTGTTCCAGCCATATTGTCGTTGGCAACTGCCGCGGTCACTGGTCCACCATAATCGGTAATAGCAAGAACGTCATTTTCTATCTCCGCATCGAGGAAATAGGAATGAACGAAATAGGCATGCAGCCCCTTCGGTCCGGTTTCGATACCGTCGAACAGCGGATGCGGCCGGGTCAAACGAATGGTATTCCAGCCGATCTGCGGGATTTTCAAGTCTTGATCGGACGGCACCATTTCGCGGACATCGCCCTTGATCCAGTCAAAGCCGGTCGAAATGGTCTTTTCGAGGCCACGTGACGACATTAATTGCATGCCGACACAAATGCCGAGGAAGGGTCGCGCTTTTTCAACGGCTGCCTCATGAATGGCCTCGACCATGCCCTCTACCGCGTGGAGCCCGCGACGGCAATCAGCATAGGCGCCAACGCCGGGAAGCACGATGCGATCGGCCGTGCGCACACGTTCCGCATCCGATGTCAGATCAATGGTCGCATTGATCCCATTTTCATGCGCCGCACGTTCAAAGGCCTTCGTGGCCGAGCGCAAATTGCCCGAACCATAGTCAATAATCGCAACGCGCATGTTCAGTTCTCTCCGCGATGGCTTACAAGCCCGACCATTCCATCAAGCGCTGGCGCCGTGCTTGAACGATAGGCCGGCAGGTCGGTCTTTGGCGCCGGTTCGCTCAACGGCTCGGCCATAAAATCAGGTCCATGGAAATAAGCGATTTCTGCATCAGCCGCAGTTTCTGCATCAATGACGGCACGCTGCTCGAAACCATTGCGTTCAAGCTTTGCATAACGCCAGCGGCGCGCCTCCAGCCCAACGAACAGGGAAAGAAGCGCAATGATGAGAGTCGCCAGACCTGCATGGTTCGTATAGTTTCCAACCAGCGAGATGATTATTGTTGCCACAAACACCAATGCGGCCTCAAACCACAGACGTTGCAGCATGAGCCACGGCACGGGGAAAATGAACCCAAGCCATGCAAATCCGTCACGGATGAAAACCGTGCGGTCATCATCCCGTTGACCGTTACGTAACTGCGGCATCAGTACAACAAAGCTGGCCATAACTCAGCCTTTCAGACTGCCCTTCGTTGAAGGAATAGCATCCTTCTGGCGCGGGTCGGTTTCTATTGCGTGCCGTAACGTACGGGCCACGGCCTTGAAGCAGGTCTCGGCAATATGGTGATTGTTTTCGCCGTAAAGATTGGCGACATGCAATGTAATGCCGGCATTTTGCGCCAGAGCATGGAAGAATTCGCGCACCAGTTCCGTATCAAACGTGCCGATCTTAGGTGCCGAGAATTTTACGTGCCAGACAAGATAGGGCCGCCCAGAGACATCCAGCGCCGCGCGCGTCAATGTTTCGTCCATGGCCAGATCGAGCGAAGCATAACGATTAATGCCACGGCGCTCACCCAGAGCCTTGGCGATGGCTTGGCCGATAGCAATGCCGGTGTCCTCAACGGTATGATGATCGTCGATATGCAGATCGCCATTGGCCTTGATATCCATGTCTATCAGGGAATGCCGCGACAATTGCTCCAGCATATGGTCAAAGAAACCGACACCGGTTGCAATATTGAATGCACCGGTTCCGTCCAGATTGACCGAAACGGCAATGCTGGTTTCCTTGGTTGTCCGCTCTACCTTCGCTTCACGCGTGCTGACGCTTGTCATGCCTCTATCCCGCTTGGAGAAATACCTTTAATTGTGGCCTTCTAAAACACGAATGCCGAATCTCCAAATGCTTTGATGGCTTAGCCTTATCGACTCATTTGCATTTCCGTAGCGGCATCATACATAAGTGGAACAGAAGGGGTTCGCTGCACTGCTTTGATTAGGGTACAGGCGAACGCGCTTAAGGAGTTAATATGCAAGAACACAACCCCTCCACCATGTATGGAACCACCATCGTAACTGTCCGCAAGGACGGTAAGGTGGTGATCGCCGGCGACGGACAAGTCAGCCTCGGCAATACTGTTATGAAAGGCAATGCCCGCAAGGTACGCCGTATCGGCAAGGGCAATGTCATTGCCGGTTTTGCCGGTGCTACAGCAGATGCCTTCACATTGCTTGAACGGCTCGAATCCAAACTTGAACAATATCCTGATCAGTTGATGCGCGCATGTGTCGAACTTGCCAAGGATTGGCGTACAGACCGGTATTTGCGCCGCCTCGAAGCCATGATGCTGGTCGCCGACAAATCGGTTACGCTCGCGCTTACCGGTAATGGCGATGTGCTCGAGCCTGAGTATGGCGTAATGGCCATTGGTTCTGGTGGCAATTTTGCCCTGGCAGCAGCAAAGGCATTGATCGATACGGACAAGAGCGCAGAAGAAATCGCCCGCCGTTCCATGCAGATTGCAGCTGATATCTGCATTTACACAAATACAAGTGTAACGCTTGAGTCGCTTGATGCCGCCTGAACTAGAATCCGGACAGAAGTTTCGTTACCGCTTCATCCCGGTTGAACCACGCCATCTGAATATGATTTCGCAATGGCTGGCAGAACCGCATGTGGCACAGTGGTGGAACGAAGATCCTGAAAAGGAATTGGCCGACATCGCGGACCATATGGATAGTATTTCGGTTGAGCCGTTCATAATCATGCTTGGTGACGAGCCTATCGGCTATCTCCAGACCTATGATCCACATCTTGAGGATGATCATCCTTACCAGGATCAGCCGGGCGGAACACTTGGGATCGACCTGATGATTGGTGAGCCGGACCTTATCGGCCAAGGGCATGGTGCACGGCTGATCGATGAATTCGTATCGCTCCTTTTCGAAGAAGGGGTGCCACGCGTGATCGTCGATCCGGACCCGGCCAATAAGCGGGCAATCAGGGTCTATGAAAAGGCTGGCTTTGCGGCATTTGATACGAGGACGTCAATTTATGGTCCCGCCCTTATGATGGCACGGGATAATTTGGAAATTTGGCCCGAAGACGGGCAGGAAGAAACGAGAATCCAATGACAACATTTTCTCCAAGAGAAATCGTCTCCGAACTTGATCGTTATATTATCGGCCAGAATGACGCAAAACGTGCCGTTGCTATTGCGTTACGTAACCGTTGGCGTCGCCAGCAGCTGGAAGGCCAGATGCGCGAAGAGGTCATGCCCAAGAACATTTTGATGATCGGACCGACTGGCGTCGGCAAAACGGAAATCTCACGTCGTCTCGCCAAGCTTGCGGGCGCGCCGTTCATCAAGGTTGAAGCAACCAAGTTTACCGAAGTCGGCTATGTGGGCCGTGACGTTGAACAGATTATTCGTGATCTGGTCGAGGTTTCCATCGGGCTTGTACGCGAGAAAAAGCGTGAGGATGTGAAGGCCAAGGCCCATGTCAACGCAGAAGAGCGTGTGCTTGACGCACTGGTCGGCAAGACTGCCAGCCCTGCAACCCGTGACAGCTTCCGCAAGAAACTGCGGGATGGCTTGATCGACGACAAGGAAATCGAAGTCGAGATTGCTGACTCCGGCTCGCCAAGCTTTGAACTACCCGGCATGCCCGGTGCAAATATCGGCGTCCTCAATCTCAGCGACATGCTTGGTAAAGCTATGGGCGGACGCACCAAGACGGTCAAAACCACCGTCAAGGAGTCCTATGGTGTCTTGATCAATGACGAGTCGGATAAACTTCTCGATCAGGATCAGATCACACAGGAAGCGCTACGGTCCGCCGAGAATGACGGCATCGTCTTCCTTGACGAAATCGACAAGATTGCAGCGCGTGACGGCGGAATGGGTGCAGGCGTATCGCGTGAAGGCGTGCAGCGCGATCTGTTGCCGCTCGTGGAAGGAACGACGGTCGCGACCAAATATGGTCCGATCAAGACCGATCACATCCTGTTCATCGCGTCAGGGGCGTTCCATGTGTCCAAGCCTTCCGATCTGTTGCCGGAATTGCAAGGCCGCTTGCCCATCCGTGTCGAGCTTAGCGCCCTTACACGCGATGACATGCGCCGCATCCTGACGGAGCCGGAAGCAAGCCTGCTCAAGCAATATATTGCGTTGATGGCGACTGAAGAGGTCAAACTCGATATTACCGATGATGCAATTGATGCATTGGCCGATATTGCCGTTGATCTCAATTCGACCATCGAGAATATCGGAGCGCGGCGTCTGCAGACGGTTATGGAGCGCGTGCTGGATGAGATTTCGTTCAATGCGCCGGACAAATCCGGAGCTGAGTACACGGTCGATGCCAAATATGTGCGCGAGACTATCGGCGACATGGCTAAAAACGCTGATCTTTCGCGTTTCATTCTCTAGCATTGCAAATAAGGGAAATCGCGATGGAAAACCATCGCGATTTCTTATTTAATGGGCGAGTCGCAACAGGAGATATCCCATGCGTTTCTTGCAATCCGTTCTGACGCTCATCATACTTTTCACGACCGCGCCTGCTGCCCTTTCGGCTGAATCCTGTGACAAGCCTAATAGCAGCCAAGCGGATCTCAACGAATGTTACAGCAATACCTATAAGCACTCAGACACCCAGTTGAATGCGCTTTACAGACAGATTACTGCTCGCCTGAAAGACGATGCGCAAACAACGAAACTGCTTGTGACTGCTCAAAAGGCTTGGGTTGCCTTTCGTGATGCAGAGTGCAATTTTTCAACATCGGGAAGTGCAGATGGCAGCGTATACCCCATGATGCAGTCCATATGTCTGAACGGTTTGACTGCATCACGCATCGAAGATCTGAAATCCTATTTGAAGTGCGAGGAAGGCGACATGAGTTGCCCAGTTCCCGCACAGTGAACTGACTTGATATCCAGATTGAGGTTTTTCTGGCTTTCGTCTGAACAAGCCGCTATTGCGGGCTTCTGACTGGATTTCTGGATCGATGATGAAACGAACCCTTTGCCTTTTTGCAACCAGCTGTTTTTTGCTGTTTTCCGTAACTGCCCAATCCGCATTGGCCGTAACCATGGTTCCGGAGGGCAATCGCAATGCAAGTCAGCCTGGCGTGCCAGCCGCTTCCGCCAAACGGACGCGCGAGATGAACACCACCTATGAGGCCAAATATCAAAAAATTTACGGCCTGCTGAAGAGCGACACGAAGCTGCGATCAAAAATTGCCAGCGTTTCCAGAACCTATGGCATTGATCCCGTTCATGTTGCCGGCGCCTTGGTCGGTGAACACACCTACAATGTCGATGCCTATGACAGGTTGCAGACCTATTACGTCAAGGCGGTTTCATATCTGAAACAAGGCCTCAGCTTTGACTATAAGGGAGAAACCATTGGTGATTTTGTCAAGCGACCCCAGTTTGCTGAATGCAACAAGTTCAAGGACAGCCTGCGCCTTTGGTCATGCCGGGAGAATGTCTGGGATACTACTTTTCGCGGGAATAATGTCGGCGGGATCAGCTACCCGAACAATCGCCTGAGCGCGGTTTTCTTCCAGCCATTCTATGCTGGCCAGAGTTTCGGCTTAGGCCAGCTCAGTCCGCTTGTCGCATTGCAAATGACGGACATGGTCAACCGCTATTCGGGATTGCCGCGTCTTGATGCGGATAATGCCAGTGAAGTTTACAAGACAATCATGGATCCTGACCTGACGTTGCCCTATATGGCGGCAACATTGAAACACTCGATCGATGTGTATAGGCGGGTTGCGGATCTCGATATATCCAAGAATCCCGGTTTGACAGCGACACTTTATAATACAGGCGGCGCGGATGCGCGCGCTCGGGCTCTGGCAAATATCAACGCACAACGTGTTGCCAATGGCGAACCGCTGCAAATGCCGGAAGAAAACTATTATGGTTGGCTGGTCAATGAGAAGGCTGATCAGCTTAAGGCGCTTTTCTAAAGCATTTCAAGCAAACAGGCGCAGGCAAGCTAGCGTTTGCGTCTGGGGGGCAGCAGTTTCAACTTGCCAATGAACAACTGCGTCGTTTCCTGATCCATATCCTCAATCCGCATGGCAAGCAGATTTGCAAGCTCAGTTACAGACGGCGAAAGCCCACCCGTATCGATCGTTACACGGGGTTGCGAAATCAGAGCCAGTCTCTGCAATTCCTCCGCCTCATCCCAGATAATATTGAAATACTGAATGATGCGCTGGAGCTTGTCCCATGTCGGTTGGCCACGACGCCCATGTTCAAGCGCCGAAAGATAGGCCGCTGAAACGCCTATGGCTTTCGCCATGTCCTTTTGCGAGACGCCGCGTTCCTGGCGCAAATCCCGCAGCCTTTGACCAAAGGGGGTCATGGTGCCTCGCGCCGCAGACGGACATAAATCGCTCCGGTCCCGCCATGATTGCGCGCAGCATCCTCATAGCCATTGACCAGAATGCGAAAAGCCGGGGTTGTAAACCATAAAGGCACGGCTTGGCGAAGCACACCATCACTTCCGAAGGATGATCCTTTGCCCGTGATGACAAGCACATGACGTAGTTTCCGCAAATGAGCACGTTGCAGGAAACCGAGCAGCAAACCATAGGCCTCGCTTTGCGTCAGCCCGTGAAGATCAATACGACCTTCTATGACCACGCGGCCCTTGGCGATTTTCTTATGGGTAGGTTTGTCGATTGGATGGAGCAGATGAGGCCTGGGTGCCGGTTTTGCAGGAAATACGGGTGCCTGTTGTTTTGGCCTTTCGGGAGCAGAAGGTTGCTGTTCCGTATTGTCAGCTTCATCCGCCAAGAAAATCGGCTTATCCTTACCCTTGAGAGGGCGCGCTGTCTTGGCAACCGTTTCCCAAAGTATCCGGTCTTCAAGCGTGGCAAATTCTGGTGTTGCCTTTTTTTTCATTGGCTTGAACCCAAAAGGCAACGCGGCACCAGTACATAGAAATCTGCATTGTGCCGAATAACACCAGCTATCTCGCCAGCCTCATCACCGGAACCTGCGAAAAGATCGCCGCGGGCGGGTCCGACAATTGCCGATCCGGTATCCTGCGCGATCATAAGACGGGAAAAACTTTTACCTCCAAATGCGTCCAAGTCGGGAGCATGAATATAAAATGGCGTGCCGAATGTATGGAGAAGCCGGTCAACAGCCATGGAACGGCCACCCATGAGCGGCACCTTTGCCGCTGCAATTGGCCCGAGATCTCTCTCAACAACCGGGGCTTCCCGGAAAAAAATGTAAGAGTGGTTGTTCCACAAGAGTGCCTGCGCCTGTTCCGGATTATCCGCGAGCCATTTGCGGATCGACTGCATCGAAATATTTTCGGGTTCGATTTCGCCGCGATCCAGCAATATCTTGCCGACGCCCGTGAAACGATGTCCGGACTTTGCCGCATAGGTTATACGGCGCAGACTGCCATCAAGCATCTTAAGCCGTGCGGCACCTTGAACATGGATAAAGAACGCATCGATAATACTGTTCACGAAAGCGATTTCGAGCCCTTGCCCCTCAAGGGCACCGCTTTCGATCGCCTGGCGATCGAAATATTCGACAGGTCCATCCCGGGTCTGCCGGGCAAAAGCAAAATAGGGATCAAGCCCGGCGGGACGGTTGTCATCATCTATATCGATCAGATCGGCAGGCCGCCTGAGAAATGGAACGGGATATTCCCGGGTGCGGATCGGGGATGCAATAACTTCCGGTTCGTAAAACCCGGTAACAAAACCGCTTGCCGAACTGTCAGGTTTTATAAAAGCGGGCCGGAACCATCTGGCGAAAAATTGGCGGGCTTGCGCGTCTGTTTCGACAATTGTTTCACGTGAATCAGCAAAAATTGGCTTAAGCGCTTCAAATGAAATGCCAAGCGATCCTGATTTATAGGGCTTTTCCAGACCATGGTGGGCTGAGCGCCGAAAGGCTTTGAACGCCTCGAGCTGATTATCCTCCTCCCAACCGGGGCAATTATTAAAGTCCACCGGTTGCAACAGGGGCGATAACATATTCTCTGATCTCAAAAGGTCAGTCTTCGGCTTCGGTGGCTACAAGCTTCCAGTTCGGATCTTTGGATTTGGTGTCACGGGCAAAGGTCCACACATCCTTCACTTCAACAACGGCTTCCTTATCGCCATCAATGACCGCGTCATCCTTGTCCAGCGTGGCCGAGATAAGCTCGCTAATGATGCGAACAGTGACGTGGGATTCATTACCTTTCATCTCGGCGCCAATAATTTCGGCCTTATTGATACCGACGAAGGATGACTGAACCTTCTCCCCGCGCGACTCGCGATCGGTGATAGCTGAGACAAAGCCGTCAAAGACTTCTCTCGACAGCAAGGATTTCAAGGTTTTGCGATCACCATCGGCGAATGACATAACAATCATTTCATAAGCCATCTTTGAACCATCAAGGAATTTTTCCGGTTCGAAGGTGGGGTCCGCAGCTTGAATTGCGCGCAAACCATCGTTCAATGGCGTCCCCGGCTTTGCCAGACTATCGATTTTCTCGAAATCGTTCGCTTTGGCTTCACCGCGCCTGGGCAATGCAACAACATTGTCACCGGGCTTCGCCTTGTCGTCTGCCTCCGAGGTTCGCGTATAGGGATTGAAAGGCGGACGTTCGCTTCCGGTGCGGCGGCCAAGGACTTTGCGCAACTGGAGAAAGATCACCACAGCTGCTACGAAGAAAAAGATTGTTCCAAAGTCCAGATATTCCATATCGCTTGCCACTCATCCAGATGTTCGTTTCCGCTTTCGATCTTTCGTCGAAATATCAAAAACATATAGATTGCCAATTGCAATCATACAAATACTCTTCACGCTTACCTATATAGGCATGAAATTGACATGAGCTATCCATAATAGCCGGATATGTCCTTTGAAAGGTAAAATAGTTTGCGATCTCTTATTCCTTTGTTCCTGCTGGCGCTGCCATTTCTGGAAATAGCCGGCTTCATCCTCGTTGGAAACGAGATTGGTGTTCTGGCAACGCTCGGCCTGATTATTCTGGCAATGTTTGTCGGTGTATTCCTGTTGCGCCTGCAAGGCTTTGGCCTGATCCAGAAAATACGCGAGGAAACGGCTGCTGGACGCTCTCCAAAACGAGAGCTTGTCCATGGCGTGATGCTATTTTTTGCTGCGCTGCTGCTGATAATTCCCGGTTTCATCACGGACATTATTGGTTTGCTGTTGTTCATTCCAGCTGTGCGGGATCTGGGTTGGCGCTGCATCAGTGACAGGGTCGTGGTGGTGAATTCCGGTGGCCGGCGGCCAACTGGCACACGGCAAACACGGATCAAGGAAAATGTCATTGATCTCAACCCGGAAGATTATACCAGCAAGCCTAATCCCGAATCTCCCTGGAAGGCCGATAAGTAAGGTTTGCCCGATATATGGGACGATAGGATTAGAGCGGGCAGCTTGCCTCGCCAAACAACACATGCTAGCCAGCCACCATTGATTTTCTAGACCGCTACGGCGGATGCAACATTAAAAGGTTTCCAGACAATGGCTGATGAAAACGCAGAGAACGGCAATGGCAACGGTACTGTCCAGCCACAGACCCTGAATATCCTGGCGCAATATGTGAAGGATCTTTCCTTCGAAAGCCCTGGCTCGCCGCTGTCGCTGCGCCCGCGTGACAAGGCTCCTGGCATCAGCATCAATGTCAACGTGAATGCCAATCCTATTGCCGAGAATGATTTTGACGTTGTTCTGACCCTTTCCGCCAAGGCTGCGGAAGGCAAGGAAGTTCTGTTCAACGCAGAATTGGTTTATGGCGGCGTGTTCCGGCTTGAAGGCTTTCCTCAAGAGCACCTTCTGCCATTGCTTTTCATTGAATGCCCTCGCCTGCTGTTTCCTTTTGCACGCCAGATCATCGCTGAAGCCACCCGCAATGGCGGTTTCCCTCCACTCATGATCGACCCGATTGATTTCGCGCAAATGTTCCAGCAGCGCATGGCTGAGGAACAGGCCAAGGCCAAAGTCAGCTAAAATCTGACAGGATGAGTTTTAAACCCGGGCTGGTCCCGGGTTTTTTATTGCGCTTCTATGCGCTCGTTCCAGATGGCTTTTTCGCCAAGTTTGGCCACAAGGGCGGCATGCGCAAGCTTTTCTGCTTCGCTCAAGCGTGACGGCAAAGCCACCTTGCGTTGCATGATAACGATCGCGGCGCTTTCCCCTGCCTCGTTCCGGTTTTTTGTCTGGTCGGAGACTGTCAGACCCAGCGCCGTTTGCTTGCCGCCAATAAGCTCAATGTAAACTTCGGCCAGCAACTGAGAATCCAGAAGCGCACCGTGCATGGTGCGATGGCTATTATCGATGCCGTAACGCCGGCACAAAGCATCAAGCGAGTTTGGCCCCATAGGGTGCTTGCGACGCGCCAGCGCCAGCGTATCGACAACGCGATCATTGTGGATTGGTGGATGTCCCAACCGGTTCAGCTCGGCGTTGATGAATCCCATATCGAAGGTCGCGTTGTGCGCGATCAACTTTGCGCCATCGATGAAATCGAGAAAATCCTGAAGAATTCCGGCGAACAAGGGTTTGTCGAGCAATTGTTCATTGCTGATTCCATGAACCGCCAGCGCTTCTGGATTAACCGGTCTTCCTTCAGGATTGATATAAACGTGAAATGTGCGCCCTGTCGGAAATCGGTTAACAAGCTCTACGCCGCCGATTTCGATGATGCGATCATCCAGCCGGTCGAGACCTGTCGTTTCCGTATCAAATATAATTTCGCGCATGGAATCACCTTTGGCCTAAATTCCACGACTTTCTCAACTCTTGCAAGGCTGTGGTGTCACAGGGTGGTTAGTCCGCAGACATATCCACCAATGAGTGTATGATTTGTTGAACATGCTCACGCGCTGCTACAAGCCCCTGACTTGTATCAATGATAAAGTCGGCGCGGTTGCGCTTTTCAGCGTCCGGTACTTGCCTGGCGAGTATGGCCTCGAGTTTATCCTCCGTCATGCCTTCGCGGGCAAGCACTCTTTCCCGCTGTACTTCTTTGGGCGCGGTAACAACCAAAACCTTATCCACCCGCTTTTCAGCTCCAGTCTCAAAAAGCAAAGGAATATCCAGAAGGACAAGTTTGGCTCCGCTATTTTCTGAGTCCTGCCGAAATCTGTTCTCTTCGGTGCGAACAAGCGGATGAACGATCTCCTCCAGCCGTTGCAATGCCTCCGGCTTACCCATAACGGCTGCCGATAATTTTGCGCGGTCAACCTCGCCATCGCTTGTCGTGCCAGGAAAGTCCTGTTCGATCAGAGGAGCGGCCTTTCCACTGTAAAGCCGGTGCACAGTTTCATCGGCCGAATAGACAGGAACTCCTGCATCCAGAAACATCTGGGCAGTCGTGGATTTTCCCATGCCGATTGATCCGGTTAGACCAAGGACGATCATGGTTTCTGGCCGCCATTCATGTCGGCGAGGATAACGTTACGCAACTCCGCAGTCACCTCTGGTCGAACACCAAACCAATGTTCAAATCCTGGCACTGCCTGATGCAAAAGCATGCCGAGACCATCAACGGTCTTTAATCCAGCCATGTGGGCAGCCTTTAGCAATGGTGTTTCAAGCGGGACATAAACAATGTCCGTTACCAGCGCATCGCGCCTTACATCAGAAAGATCGATTGACAGGCTCTCCTTGCCTTCCATTCCCAACGATGTTGTATTCACGATGAGGGAGACATCCTGCAGCAGTTCCGGCACGGCAATCCATTCATGCGCGCTGATCCCTGAGCCAAATCGATCGGCCAATTCTTCAGCCCTTGTTAGAGTCCGGTTGACGATTCGGATATCTGTCAGTCCACGTTGTTTAAGAGCATAAATAATTGCCCGGCTCGCTCCTCCGGCCCCAAGTACCAACGCGGTTTTGTGTTTATCCCATCCGGGGCTGCTGGCATCGAGATTTGCGAGAAACCCGTAAGCATCGGTATTACCGCCGCAAAGTTGTCCGCCTTCAAACCATAATGTATTGACTGCACCGATCTCTTCGGCTGCGGGTTCGCGTCTCTGACATAAAGCAAACGCCATTTCCTTATGCGGAATGGTGACATTGCCGCCGACATAATCATTGTCTTTTAAACTGTTGAGAAACGCAGGGAAGCTGTCTGGGGCTACTTCAATGGCTTCATATGAACCTGGAAGATCGTATTTTTTCAGCCAATGGCCGTGAATCAAGGGCGACCGGGAGTGTTTGATCGGAAATCCGGTTACGAAAGCTTTACGCATCAATTGCTCCTTGCTTGCGCAGTTCCGCAAGCAGCGGCAGAAGCGGCAATCCTACAATAGTAAAGTAGTCGCCATCGACTCTCTCGAACAATTGCACCCCCTCGCCCTCGAACTGATAAGCGCCAACGCTTTGTAATGCCACGGACCCTACACGAGACAAATGCCGGCCAATGAACTCTGGTGTTAGATTGCGCAATGTCATCCGAGCCACTGACACATGCCTCCAAAGGGTCTGACCATCTTTGCAAAGCACCACAGCGCTATTGAGATGATGGGTCTGGCCGGAAAGCTTCAACAATTGGCGGCGGGCTGCCTCCATATCTTCCGGCTTATGCAAGACTTCGTCGCCAAGCGACAATGTTTGATCCGAACCAATAACCAGCGCCGATGAATTGCGTTCACTGACATCAAGTGCCTTTGCCTCTGCCAGTACCAAAGCAACATCTTCCGGTGTTGCGCCGCTATTATAGAGAGGAGCTTCGACTGCGCGTTCGTCAATGTTTGCTGATTGCGCCGTGAACTTCACCCCGGCATTTTTCAGCAACATTGCACGGAAAGGGCTTTTTGAGGCGAGTATAATGTCCATGTTTTTCTCTTGTGTCATGTTCAGCTACCGACCTTGCGCCCGTAGAGCGAGCACGGCGGCAGCTGTTTCTTCAATTGAACGCCTCGATACGTCGATCATTGGCCAATTGTGCCTGTGACAGATTTGGCGAGCATAGGTCAATTCCTCGATAATATTTGCCCTGTCGAGATAATGATCGGCATCAAAGCCTTGAGTGGCCCCAAGCACACGGTGTTGGCGAACCTGGGAAATACGCTCAGCCGATGCGACCAGCCCCACAATCAGAGGTTTTTGTGAGTTCACGAGAGCATCAGGCACCGGTACGCCGACAACGATTGGCACATTGACCGTTTTTATGCCCCGATTGGCAAGATAGATGCTTGTGGGCGTTTTTGATGTGCGCGAAATACCGATCAGAATGACATCTGCTTCTTCAATATCTGGCGGCAACTGCCCGTCATCATGTTCCATCGTGAAGTTGAGTGCATCAATTCGCTGAAAATATTCAGCATTGAGCACATGCTGTGCGCCTACCCTGCGTCCAGCGGGAGCGCCGAGGTAAGATTGAAACAGCGTGAGCACGGGTTCGAGTACGGAAACGCAAGGCACGCCCAGTTCCGCGCAACTGTCATCAATCATCGCCGCAAGCCTTTGGTCGACAATCGTGTAAAGAACAATTCCGGGTTCCGCATCGATACCCTCAAGCACTTTGCGTATCTGTTTTTCCGTCCGAATGAGGGGATAAACATGCTCAATGGCCCGTGCATGGGCATATTGCGCTGATGCGGCCCGCCCCGCTGCGATGAGAGTCTCTCCGGTCGCATCAGAAATCATGTGAAGATGAAAGTAGTTAACCGGTTTCGTCACAGAAATTTCCATGTCCTGTTGATGAATGGGGACAAATTGGCGGAACTTACCCAAGAGATGGCAGCCATGTGGATTGTTGGCAAGTCATCCACAATGAGCTCACCTGTGCGCAACATCGCCGTTGGCATCCGGATACTGTGGATTGTTGCGACTTTTCGTCTATTATTGGTCCATTATCCACAATGTATTCAGAACCAATATCATTGTAACAATTTGAAATTGTTTATAATTTTGTTTTTTCCCTGCTATCCTGCCATTAGGGTGTAATTGTTTCCTCTTGGAACAGCGCTGATTGTTTGCTGTGGGAAAATTCTGACAATGTGTTAATTCCCGCTACTAACAGACTCTAAGAATCAGAAAATCCAAAATAGATCTGAATTTCTTTTTTAAGAAAGGCCAGGGAGAGGGATCACCTAATGACCGATCGCAAAGTGATGAAAGTCTTGAGAGGTGAAACTGTTTTTCCACCTCCGATCTGGATGATGCGACAAGCAGGTCGTTATCTTCCCGAATATAGGGAAGTCAGAAAGAACGCCGGGACGTTTCTCGATCTGTGCTATTCTCCCGATCTGGCAGTTGAAGTAACGTTGCAGCCAATTCGCCGTTTTGGTTTTGATGCGGCCATCCTGTTTTCAGATATTCTTGTTGTGCCTCATGCTCTTGGCCGGGACCTTCGTTTTGAAGAAGGGCGTGGCCCTTTGATGACGCCGATCGATAAGGATGGAATATTCTGGCTGGAATCTGCCGGTGCTGCAGACAGGCTGGAGCCGGTCTACGAGACGGTTCGTCTGCTGAGACAGCAATTGCCTGCTGAAACAACACTCCTCGGCTTCTGTGGGGCTCCCTGGACCGTAGCGACCTATATGATCGCGGGTCACGGCACGCCGGATCAGGCACCGGCTCGGTTGTTCGCCTATCGGGAACCTGAAGCCTTCAGGAAGCTGCTTGATGAGCTTTCGGATGTTTCGGCAGAATATCTGATACGTCAGATCAATGCAGGTGCGGATGCGGTTCAAATCTTTGACAGCTGGTCAGGTGTGCTTGACGAAGCCTGCTTTGAGGAATTTTGCATAGCGCCAGTCGAAAAGATTGTCAGAAAGGTACGCGCTGTACATCCGAATGTTCCGATTATAGGCTTTCCAAAGGGAGCCGGGGCGCTCTACACCAATTATAGGCAGCGTACTGGTGTGACCGCGCTTGGACTGGATTGGACCGTACCGCTTTCAATGGCTTCATCATTGCAAGGCGATGGTGCAGTCCAGGGAAATCTTGATCCATTGCGCGTTGTTGCAGGCGGAAAAGCAATCGATGCCGGTGTGGATGCCATATTGGAGTCGCTGGGTCATGGACCGCTTATCTTCAATCTTGGCCATGGCATTACACCCGATGCACCTGTTTCCCACGTCGAACAAATGATTAATCGTGTACGCCTGACGCATAGATAGGGAGAGAGTTTTGACCAGTTCATCAGACACAAGCCAAAATGTCCCTGTTTTACCGCGCCTGATCATGGCGGCAGTGGCTATTGCAGCAGTTGGCCTGGTTTTAATCTATCCGGACAGAGCATATCTTTGGGTCAAGGCAATCCATGTCATTGCGGTCATATCGTGGATGGCGGGCATGCTCTATCTTCCACGTCTTTTCGTTTATCACTGCGCTGCTGAAACTGGCTCCGTTCAGTCTGAGACATTCAAACTGATGGAGAATCGACTTCTCAAAGCGATTATAAATCCAGCCATGGGACTGACATGGATTGCAGGCCTCTGGTTGGCCTGGCAAAGTCAGGCATATCTGGACGGCTGGTTTCACGTGAAATTTCTGGCAGTCATTCTTCTATCCGGCGTACATGGCTTTTTCACAAAGGCGGTCCGGTTATTTGCAGAAGATCGGAATGAAAAATCTGCGCGTTTCTGGCGGTTGATGAATGAAGTACCTACATTGCTCATGATTGTTATTGTGATCATGGTCATTATTAGGCCATTTTGATTCATCATAAAAACAACAGTCTTATATCAATAGGACTCATGAAACCTCTTGCCCTTGGCTGGTCTATTAGCTAGATAGGGGCTCTTCCTACGGAAATACCGCCATAGCATCACCGGCCATGTCATCATGGCACTGCATTCAGGCATCGTCATTTCCCTTCCCCATTTCAAACAACAAGAATTAGAGTTCCGCACACATGCAGGAAATGAAACTACAAGAACTTAAGAACAAAACCGCGGTAGACCTTTTGGCTTTCGCGGAGACGCTGGAAGTGGAAAACGCCAGTGTCATGCGCAAACAGGAATTGATGTTTGCTATCCTCAAAAAGCTCGCTGCTCAGGAAGTTGAGATTATCGGCGAAGGCGTGGTTGAGATTTTGCAGGACGGGTTCGGCTTTATGCGCTCCGCCAATGCAAACTATCTCCCGGGCCCCGATGATATCTATATCTCACCCTCGCAGATTCGCCGCTTTTCCCTGAAGACGGGCGATACAGTTGAAGGTCCGATCCGCGGGCCAAAGGAAGGCGAACGATATTTCGCGCTTCTGAAAGTAAATACAGTCAATTTTGAAGACCCTGAAAAGATCCGTCACAAGATCCATTTCGATAATCTGACACCGCTTTATCCAAATGAACGATTCAAGATGGAGTTGGAAAATCCGACTACCAAGGATCTTTCGGCTCGTGTCATTGATCTTGTGGCACCACTTGGTAAAGGTCAGCGCGGGCTTATCGTTGCACCGCCGCGTACTGGTAAAACTGTTCTTTTGCAGAATATTGCCCACTCAATTACTGCCAATCATCCTGAATGTTATCTGATTGTCCTGCTGATCGATGAACGGCCGGAAGAAGTGACAGACATGCAGCGTTCCGTGAAGGGCGAAGTTGTCTCTTCCACTTTCGACGAGCCGGCATCCCGTCACGTGCAAGTTGCGGAAATGGTCATAGAAAAGGCCAAGCGTCTTGTCGAACACGGGCGCGACGTTGTCATCCTGCTCGATTCGATCACGCGTCTCGGCCGCGCATACAACACTGTCGTGCCATCATCCGGTAAGGTTTTGACCGGTGGTGTTGACGCTAATGCATTGCAGCGCCCCAAGCGTTTCTTTGGTGCTGCCCGTAATATTGAAGAAGGTGGTTCGCTAACCATTATCGCGACGGCGCTTATCGATACCGGTAGCCGTATGGATGAAGTCATCTTTGAAGAATTCAAGGGCACGGGCAACTCGGAAATCGTGCTTGACCGTAAGGTTGCCGACAAGCGCATCTTCCCGTCAATGGATATTCTCAAGTCCGGTACGCGTAAGGAAGACCTGCTGGTTCCACGTCAGGATCTGCAGAAGATTTTCGTCTTGCGTCGTATCCTTGCTCCAATGGGCACAACAGACGCGATCGAATTCCTTATCGACAAGTTGAAGCAGACCAAGACCAACAGCGACTTCTTCGACAATATGAATACCTAAAAGCTGGATCGCAACAGCTCTTCGAGCTCTGCTTCTGTCTCGACCGGTGGAAGACAAACAAACCCGCGGCACAAAAATGCTGCGGGTTTATTTATTGTAACCTCACCACCACCGGCAACCAACTCAATCTTCCGGTTTTCTCTATGTTCGATCCATAGATCAATCCGGCGTGGATCGGCAACGCGATCGGCCATCCTCATGACAGGATGATCTTTGTCTGGTGTTACGATTACAAGCTTTATCTGGTCGAGCACCAGCCCGGCACTATTGAGGATTCCCGCTTGTCCGTAACGTTGTTGCAGGATGCGCCCGAGGGCTTTTTCTGTGATCGAAATGGTGCGCACCCGCAGCTCGTCATCGCTTGTTACCAATGCCAGCCGCGCCAAAGCTTCGATGGTCTGGCTTGTGGCGCTTGGCACGGCCTCATCCTGATCGCCTCGAACCCGGATGATAGTGTCCGTACTATCGTTAGCACTAAGGGAATAAAGCCCATATTCATCTTGATGCCAACGGTCCAGCATATCCTTCCAATGCTTTGCATGATTGATGAAATCAGCGTTCTGTGTTGCCTGGTGGAGTGATATTGCCGCATTTATCATGGCGGCGTAGTCAGATGACAGCGCAGGAAACAAACGCGAATTTCCAAGTACCGAGTGCGGCAGTCGCCCGTCCACCATCGATTCGGATATGGAACGGTATGCGTCTGTCGCAATATTAATCCAATCACTTCTCTCAAATGTACGCCCGGCCTCTGCAAGAGCCCGTATCATTAGCCCGTTCCAATCGGTTAAGGCTTTGTCATCACGGCCAGGACGAATGCGCGCTTCGCGTGCTTTGAAGAGTCTGTCACGGGCTTTTGCCAGACTTTCCTCCGACGCAGCATCCAGGAGGTTGATGGACTGCAAGCGATTAAGAATGTTCTTGCCTTCCCAATTGCCCTCTTCAGTAACATCATACACTTCACGAAAGTGTTGGAATTCATCTGTTGTCGGAATTTCGGCGTCTTGCCAAACATAAAAGCGTCCCTCTTCGCCTTCACTGTCCGCATCAAGACTGGAAGCAAATCGGCAATCGACAATCATCTCGCGCTGGAGCCAAGCAACCGTCTCGTCGATTCGCTGACGAAACAAATAATTTCCTGTCTGGCAAAAGGCATAGGTGGCATGTCTTATAAGCTGCGCATTGTCGTAAAGCATTTTTTCAAAATGCGGCACAAGCCATGCATCATCGACAGAATATCGGGATAGGCCGCCACCGAGATGATCGTAGATTCCTCCTTGAAGCATGGTCTGGAGGCTTTTCAAAAAGATATCCCGGTGCGTTGAATCGCCAGTGCGGAGCCACGAAAGCCAGATTGTGTCCATGAAAGGGGCGCTCGGAAACTTGGGAGATCCGGTCAGACCGCCTTTGACAGTATCCATTGCCCCGAAAATGTTAGACGCGAACTGGTTGATCAAAGCCGGATCAAGCTTTGTTTCTTCTGCCTGGGCATTGAGCCGCGCACCAATGTGCTGGGTCAGGGCAATAACGTTCTGTTCCACGCGTTGGCGGTCATTGCGCCAGGCGCCGTCAATGGAACGTAAAACATCAAGAAATCCGGGCCTGCCATAATGGGAATGCTTCGGAAAATAGGTACCTCCCCAAAATGGCTTTCCCTCAGGTGTTAAAAACATTGTGAGCGGCCAGCCACCCTGTTCGCCCATGGCGCCGAGAGCCGCCATATAAATCTGATCAATGTCGGGCCGTTCCTCGCGATCAACCTTGATGTTGATGTAAAGCTCGTTCATTAGCGCCGCGACTTCATTGTCCTCAAAACATTCATGGGCCATGACATGGCACCAATGACACGCAGCATAACCTACGGAGAGGAGAATTGGTTTATTCGTCAGGATAGCTTCGTCCAGCGCTGCCCTGCCCCAAGGCCGCCAGTGGACGGGATTATCGGCATGTTGCCGCAGATAGGGGCTGGATTGATTACCCAGCAGATTAGCTGCCTCGGACATGGATCACCTCACCCTTTCCCAACTACACTAAGAGGGTTATCAAGGCCTGTGTAGTAGGAACTGATTAAATGTATATTTTTGAAGATACCATCTTTGCCCTATCAAGTGGGCGCCTGCCCTCGGGCATAGCCGTCATTCGAATATCAGGCTCACGAACTCGATTCGTAGTCGAAACGATCTGTGGTAGCCTAACGGAACCACGCCTGACTAAGCTATCCTCCTTCAAGAACAGCGATGGCGATTTGATTGATCGTGGTCTGGCAGTGTTCTTCCCCGCTCCGCACAGTTTTACAGGAGAAGATTGCGCCGAGTTTCACCTTCACGGCGGCAAGGCCGTAGTGGATGCTATGATTACCGCTCTGTACGGATTTGACGGGTGCAGAATGGCAGAAGCTGGGGAGTTTTCCCGGCGAGCTTATGCAAATGGCAAATTTGATCTGACAGCAGCAGAAGGACTAGCAGACCTCATCGCCGCTGAAACAGACAGCCAAAGACGATTGGCTCTACAAATATCATCCGGCGCTCAGGCACAGCTATATTCGGGCTGGCGCTCGGAACTCATCCGCGCCCGCGCCCTCATAGAGGCTGAACTGGACTTCGCCGACGAGTCAGATGTCCCCGGTTCAGTTTCCGACTTGGTTTGGGAACAAATGGCAGATCTCGCCGGGCGTATTACTAAACATGTGGGCGACGGAAGGCGCGGGGCAATTGTGAGAGATGGCTACAGAGTCGTTATTATTGGGGCTCCCAATGCTGGTAAATCTTCCCTGCTCAATATTTTGGCCGGTAGCGACGTTGCCATTGTGTCTGACGAGCCAGGCACAACCCGTGATCTGATTGAGATTAAGCTCGATCTTTCCGGGATCACTGTCCTGATCACGGATACAGCCGGAATTCGCAATACCACTGGAGCGGTGGAAATGATGGGTATAGAGCGAGCGCTCGACCGAGCTCACTCCGCTGACTTGATCTTGAGCGTCACAGATTTGTCCGATCCTATCCCGTTGGACGATGTGCCTTTGACAAAGAACGTACTAAGAGTTGGCGCGAAGGCGGATCTGGTGACCGAATCCGAAATCGGTGAGTATGATCTGGTAATTTCCACACGCACTAATGCAGGCGTTGACGCCCTTTTGACGCTTCTATCGCAAAAGGCCGAAGCAGCAGCGGGGGACATTTCTGACCCACTCCCCACTCGGCGCAGACATATGGAGTTGCTCAACGAGGCGAGTATTGAGCTTCGCGCTGCTATTGAGGATATAGCAGCGCCCCTGGAAGTTCGCGCCGAATATTTAAGACGGGCTTCATACTCTCTGGGACGCATAACCGGGGATGTCGATGTGGAAGACATATTGGACGTTGTGTTTTCGCAATTCTGCATAGGGAAATGATTCACGTGAAACATTTGGCAGTAACTTTAGCCCCCGTTCCGGACAGGCTGCCGACGACGAGAAACATCCGGCGATGCCATACGATAATCTATCCAGAACTAGACAAATTGTTTCACGTGAAACACCATTCATCCGGTTATACTTGACTCAGGGCGCTGTTTTGATCATCAAGAGCTCAAATCGAATCCAGAAAGTTTTGCATCGTGCAGAGATCATTTGACGTCATCATTATCGGTGGTGGGCATGCGGGCTGTGAGGCTGCCGCTGCTGCTGCACGCTTTGGCGCGAATACGGCACTGGTCACTCACCGCGCAGACACTATCGGCGTTATGTCATGCAATCCCGCGATTGGCGGCCTGGGTAAAGGCCACCTCGTCAGGGAAATTGATGCTATGGATGGGCTGATGGGGCGCGTGGCTGACGCTGCCGGTATCCAGTTCAGGTTGCTCAATCGCCGCAAGGGGCCAGCTGTACGCGGCCCTCGCACACAAGCAGATCGCAAGCTGTATCGACTGGCAATGCAACGTGCGATCCAAGAGCAAGAAAACCTTACCGTTATTGAAGGCGGAGCAAACGACCTCCTTATAAGCGATGGTCGTGTGAAGGGCGTCCAGTTGATGGATGGACGTGTTCTCGATTGTGCAGCGGTTGTTTTAACTACCGGGACTTTCCTTCGAGGGTTGATTCATATTGGCGAGAAGAAAATTCCTGCAGGACGCATGGGCGAAGCCCCTGCCCTTGGATTGTCCGAGACGCTGCTTCAACAAGGTTTCGCACTAGGACGATTGAAGACGGGAACACCGCCCCGGCTTGATGGAAAGTCGATAGACTGGAAGAGTCTTGAAACCCAGTCGGCCGATGAGAATCCTCTGCCATTTTCCTTGATGACGGATAGGATTAACAATCCACAGATAGACTGCGGCATAACCCGAACAACCGCGGCCACGCATGAGGTGATCCGGACGAATATTCATCGATCCGCGATGTATTCCGGCTCTATCGAAGGGATAGGCCCACGTTATTGCCCGTCGATCGAAGATAAGATCGTAAAATTCGGCGATCGGGATGGTCATCAGATATTTCTGGAGCCGGAAGGATTAGACGACGATACGGTTTATCCTAACGGAATTTCCACTTCCCTGCCGGAAAGCGTTCAGCTCGATATACTCAAGACGATTCCTGGCCTCAACCATGCGACAATGCTGCAGCCGGGTTACGCAATCGAATACGACTTTATTGATCCGCGTGAGTTGGACCGGACCCTGCAAACACGTCGGGTCAAGGGATTCTTCCTGGCAGGCCAGATCAATGGAACGACCGGATATGAAGAAGCGGCAGCGCAGGGGCTCCTGGCTGGTCTCAATGCTGCCCGCCTGGCGAGTGGAACCGAGCCGATTATTATGCAACGCACCGACGCCTATATTGGCGTAATGGTTGATGATCTTACTTCTCGCGGCGTGAGCGAACCATATCGCATGTTTACGTCGCGCGCCGAGTTCAGATTGTCTTTGCGCGCTGATAATGCTGATGAGCGTCTAACTCCTCTGGCTTCTCGTCTCGGGATTTTGGGGAAAGAGCGTGAGCAACGCTTCAAGCAGCGTACTGAGGCGCTCGACCTTGCGCGTGATTTGGCCAAAAATTTGATGATTACGCCCTCCGCGGCTGCGAATATGGGATTGCGCCTGAACCAGGATGGCGTTCGACGCTCGGCTTACGATCTGATGGCTTTTCCCGATATTGATTTGCAGCGTGTGAAAGATATTTGGCCTGAGTTGGCTGCTATCGAGCCACGTATCGGCGAAGCGCTGGAAATTGAGGCGCAATATGCTGTTTATCTCGAACGCCAGAAAAGCGATGTCGCCGCCATGCAGCGGGATGAAATGCTGACGATTCCTGCGGGAATAGATTTCGAAGCCACCGCCGGATTATCGAATGAACTAAAACAAAAGCTTAGGCAACGGCAACCGAAGTCGATAGCTGAGGCACAACGAATTGACGGCATGACACCCGCGGCTCTAGCCCTGATCATTACGCAAATAAGACGCACGTCCACACGGAATGTGGCGTGACCAAAAATCGCGAAAAAAGCCTGCAAGAAATCCTTCCACATGTTTCACGTGAAACATTGGAGGATTTATTTGCTTTTGAGACACTTTTCAGAAAGTGGTCCAAAGCGATAAACTTGGCGTCGCCTTCCACCCTTGTTCAACTTTGGGAAAGGCATATCCTTGATAGTGCACAGCTCTATCGCCTGGCCCCAGATGCTAAGGTCTGGCTTGATCTTGGCTCCGGCGGCGGATTTCCGGGTGTTGTCCTTGCTATTCTTCTGAAGCAATCAGTTGGTAGCAGGATTGATCTTGTCGAAAGCAATTCAAAGAAGGCCGCGTTCCTGCGTACAGCTATTGGTCAAGCTTCTGCTCCAGGCACGGTTCACGCGGCCAGAATTGACGCGGTATGGCAGAAGATTGCTCCTCCTGAGATAATAACGGCCCGCGCCCTCGCCTCTTTGAAAGAGTTATTCGTGCTCGCTGAACCTTGGCTAATCGGAGGAGCAACAGCACTTTTTCAAAAAGGTAGGGATTACCGCCGGGAAATCGACGAAACTCGTGACGACTGGACCTTTGATCTGGTAGAACATAGAAGCGTTGTCGATAAAGATTCTGTGGTTTTGCAGATAAGCAATCTCTGCAGACTTTAAAAACCGCGCCACCTAATGCTCCATTTTATCGGCAACGAACAGTTTAGTGTTCAGGAAAAGCCAATGAATAACCAGACCCGCATTATAACAATAGCAAATCAGAAGGGCGGCGTGGGTAAGACGACGACCGCGATTAACCTCGCGACCGCGTTGGCGGCAATCGGCGAAAATGTGCTCATTGTTGATCTTGATCCGCAGGGAAATGCGAGTACCGGTCTAGGCGTTGATCGAAAGAGCCGGGCGATATCATCTTACGATGTCTTGATGCAAACGGCCACGGTGGAAGAAGCTGCCGTGCCTACGGCTGTGCCAAGCCTTTCCTTGATACCCTCAACTTTGGATCTTCTTGGTGTTGAAATGGAAATCGCTAACGCGCCTGATCGTGCGACCCGGCTACGGAAGGCTTTTAGAGGCAATTCGTCAACATCAGCTTTCACCTATATCCTTATAGACTGTCCGCCATCGCTCAATCTGTTGACGATGAATGCCATGGCGACCGCGGATTCGGTGCTTGTGCCATTGCAATGCGAGTTTTTCGCTCTCGAGGGCTTGAGCCAATTGCTCGAGACCGTTAGCCAAGTGCGTACGTCGCTTAATCCCGCACTAATGATTCAAGGCATTGTTCTGACAATGTATGATGGGCGAAACAATTTGGCGACCCAAGTGGTCGACGATGTCCGATCCTTTATGGGCGATAAGGTCTATCGTACGGTAATTCCGAGGAATGTCCGTGTTTCTGAAGCGCCCTCTTACGGAATTCCTGCTATTTTGTATGACTTGAAGTGTGCCGGCAGCCAGGCCTATTTGCAGCTGGCGTCGGAAGTCATACAGAGAGAGCGTCATTTGCGCGCTGCCTAATCGATTCGTGAACGAAACATTTTTGAAGAGCCTATGACAATGAATGAAGATCTTTCAAAGAAACGCTTGGGTCGTGGTCTGGCCGCATTGATCGGAGAAATGGATCGTGTGCCGGATGAGGCAGCTGCGCCTGTCGCAACGCTGGATCGGCAAATCCCTATTGAATTCATTGCACGCAATCCACGCAATCCTCGTAGACTGTTTACGGAAAGCGATTTGGAAGACCTGACGAATTCGATCCGCGAACACGGAATAGTGCAGCCTGTGGTCGTCCGTTTGGCCAAGGATTCGGCTGATCGATATGAGCTGATAGCCGGTGAGCGCCGGTGGCGCGCTGCGCAGCGTGCGGGTCTTACCACAGTTCCTGTCATCATCCGTGAGGTCGATGATCGCGTTGCCCTCGAGCTTGCCATTATTGAGAATGTGCAGCGCGCCGACCTTAACCCACTGGAAGAAGGTATGGGATATCAACAACTTATCGATGATCACGACTACACGCAAGCTGACTTGGCGCAGGTTATTGGCAAGAGCCGGAGTCATGTTGCCAATACGCTTCGGCTGTTGAAATTGCCAGAGCCGGTGCGCGATATGATCACCAATGGTTCGCTTTCTGCAGGGCATGCGCGCACATTGATCACTGCAGACAATCCTGCTGCTTTGGCCGATAAGATCGTCCGCGACGGCCTGTCGGTCCGCCAAGCGGAAGCTTTGGCGCAGGGCGAAGGCGGAAAACAGCCCTCACCCAAGGCCAAAACGGTTGATGAAAAGGATGCTGACACGCAAGCGCTTGAAAAGCTCCTTTCCGATGTGATGGGTATGCGCGTTACAGTCAATCATCTCAACAAGGGTGGCGACGTGCGTATTCACTACACCACGCTTGAGCAGTTGGATGAGATTTGCCAGCGTTTGCAGAACCGCACAAAATGGGGCGGCTTGGCCTGAGATTTGACTTCAGCCTTAGCGCCCGTTTGAGCGCCCAGCCCGGGCAGCTTCTGCCACAAGTGCGATCATTGTTTGACGAATGATTGGAACCGAGAGAGCAGCATTGCGCCTGCTGTCGAGGACTGTCTTTTGCAGCCTCTCGATCGCTCTGGCACAAGATGCCGTGGACCAGCGCTGAAGGGCTGTTTCCATGAGCTTTTTTCGTGCAAAGAAAACGGGCGGGCGCGCCGCGGCAACGGCGGAGGCCGCATTTTTATTTTCGGTTTCCATGCCGTAACGCAGCGTTTGTAACGCTTGAAACTGCCGTATGGCTGAACTGAGGATCAAAAAGCTGGGACTACCCGTGTTTACGACTCGGTCAAACGCCGAAGTAAAATCATTCAGATTACCCGTTATCATTGCATCAACGATGGTTTCGTAAGAGGTGGCGCTGACATCGCCTATGATGTCACGAACATCTTCTACGGTTACCCGTTCCTTGCCATGAGCATAAAGACAGATTTTTTCCAGCTCGGCACGAGTCGCCAGTCTGTCGCCGCCCAGACTTTCTTTGAGCAAGTTGCGGGCATCCAATGCGATCTGCAGGTTGTTTTTTGTCAACATGTCATCAATCGTGCTGTCAATGCCGCGCGCGTCGTCGCTATAGCAGGGTAGCGCCATGGCGCTGGCACTTTGCTCGACAATGCCCCGCAAACCTGCGCCTTTCTTGAGATCGCCAGCTTCAATGAGGATGAAGGTCGCAATCGGCGGATTTTTCGCCAAATGAGAAACAGCATCAGCCAGCCCCTTCTGGCCGGAAGCGTTTCGCACCCAGATCAACCTCTCTCCGCCAAACATGGATATTGTGTTGGCTTCGTCAGATAGCCGCCCAGGCTCCGCCTGAACAATATCAGCATCCAGCCGGATAACCGCGAAAGGGTCATCTTTCGCCAAACCAGTCATCGTGATGAAGAGGTCGGCTCTTTCGCTAACCAATCCCTTGTCGGGCCCGTAAAGAAGCACGATCGGATAACTGCGATCCAAACGCTTTAAAAACGAATCTACTTCATGAGCTTTCTTCTGTGCCATGGAGCAATGGTTTAGCTATTTAGCCGGACATTGCAAACATCATTCCAATGCTATGGCCCGTCAGAAGGAAATGGCAAATAGCTTCGCGATGGGATGAAGCGCGACATTCCACGGATGAATTTGATTCGATCCGGGACATTGCATAGCGATTAGCAATATTTGGTGTCAGATATTCCGGAAAGCAAAAAGGCCCAGGTAAACCTGAGCCTTTTGATCTTCGGACAACTGGAGCGGGAGAAGGGATTCGAACCCTCGACCCCAACCTTGGCAAGGTTGTGCTCTACCCCTGAGCTACTCCCGCATGTGCCAGTTAGTCTTGCGAAGCGGGTGCTATATGACCCAAGCGCAGACCAATTGCAACAGGGAAAATTGGACTTTCTTTCGATATCCGTAAAATTTACCGATTGTCTCATGAAGTCTCAGGGTTTTGCTTGAGGCAAGGCTCTCGAGCCATTAGACAGTTTTACAAATGCATGATGAATTTGAGGAGGATGCAGATGCCGAAGTCGTATGAAGAACTGATGCAATTTATCAGTGACCTTGGCATTGAGGTATCTACAGTTCGCCACGCCCCGGTTTTTACCGTGGCGGAAGCCCAGGCGCTGCGCGGAAAAATTACGGGTGCCCATACGAAGAACCTCTTCCTTAAAGACAAGAAGGACAATTTCTTTCTGCTGACAGTCGATGAAGAGGCAGAGGTGGATTTGAAAACCATTCACACCAAGATTGGCGCAGCGAGCCGAGTGTCTTTTGGCAAGCCAGAAAAACTGTTGGAGTATCTGGGTCTGGTTCCAGGCTCTGTCAGCGTGCTCGGTGTCATCAATGATGTGGAACGCAATGTGAAGGTCATCCTTGACGAAAGCCTGTTCCACCATGAAATGATCAATGCGCACCCGTTGACCAATGAAGCGACGACGTCGATACGCCCGGACGATCTTTTAAGATTTCTCAAAGAGACCGGGCACTCGCCTTTGATCTTGAAAATTGAAGCATAAAACCCGAACTGAGTGTTCTAGACATGCCGGCATGTCGGCAGTTAATTCATCCAAAGGTGACGGAGAATTTTATGAGCAATATAGATAATCCGTTCAGCGGTGGATATGGCAGCGAGTCAGCAGCAACGACGCTGACTTTCGGTTCCAATGAAGCCTCTGCACCGGCAGGCGATGTCATAAAGGATACGACAACCGCTGCATTTTCGGCCGATGTTATTGCTGAATCAAAGAAACAGCCCGTCCTTGTTGATTTCTGGGCTCCGTGGTGCGGGCCCTGCAAGCAGCTCACTCCAATTCTGGAAAAGGCGGTTCAGGCGGCTGGCGGTCGCGTCAAACTTGTCAAAATGAACATTGACGATCATCCGGCGATTGCCGGGCAGCTGGGTATTCAATCAATACCTGCGGTGATCGCGTTTTCTGATGGCAAACCCGTAGATGGATTTATGGGCGCCTTGCCCGAATCCAAGGTGAAGGAATTCATCGATAAGATTTCCTCACCAAATGGTGGACGTGACGAAGCGATAAAGGATGCGCTTGCTGCTGCGGCTCAAATGGTCGAGGCTGCTGATTTTGAACAGGCCGGCCAGATTTATTCTGCTGTGCTTGCCGAGGTTCCCGATCATCTGGCGGCACTTGCAGGTCTTGCAAATTGCTTGATCGAGCTTGGGGATATCCCGACGGCACAGGCGACGCTGGACATGGTGCCGCCAGCCGGGAAAGAGGATGCGGGAGTCAGGGCCGCTCAAGCCAAAATTGCACTGGCCCTGCAAGTGGCTGAACTCGGAGATCCAACGGCCTTGGAAGCTCGCCTTGAGGCCAATCCGGCTGACCATCAGGCACGATATGATCTGGCCATGATACTCAACGCCAAGGATCAACGTGATGAGGCGGCTGACCATCTTCTCGCCATCATGAAGGCAGATCGTAATTGGAACGAGGACGGCGCGCGAAAGCAACTCTTGCAGTTTTTTGATGCGTGGGGAGCGGGCGATCCTGCTTCCATGAGTGCACGTCGCAAACTTTCCTCCCTGCTGTTTTCCTGACAAGTATAGTATACAGAAAAGCAGATTAAAGGGCTTGGCCCGGAGCTAGTTATGCAAGCTGGAAATGTACGCTATCGTACTTTGGACGATATTCCTGAAAGCGTTCCGATTTTTCCTCTTTCGGGAGCGTTGCTGCTGCCAGGTGGGCAATTGCCGCTCAATATTTTCGAGCTACGCTACCTTGCGATGATAGATGCCGCGCTCGCCTCCAAGCGTATCATCGGCATGATTCAACCTCGCCTTGACCAAGAAGATGAGGAAGGTCTTGAGCTGAGCGAAGTGGGATGTCTTGGAAGAATAACTTCGTTTGCAGAAACCGGTGATGGCCGGATCTTGGTTACGCTCCAAGGTATTTGCCGGTTCCGAGTTGTGAAAGAGCTCTCAACACGCACGCCCTTCCGTCAGTGCAAGATTGCGCCCTTGCGTGCGGATCTCGACGAGGCGGACGACAGGGAGGTGGACAGGGCTGCATTGCTGCGTGTTTTCCGCGCCTATCTGGACGCGAATAGCCTGGAGGCTGATTGGGAAGGTATTTCTCGGGCTGGCAATGAAACACTGGTCAATGCACTTGCCATGATGTCTCCCTTCGGCGCAGCGGAAAAACAGGCTTTGCTGGAAGCGACAGATCTGAAAACAAGAGCCGAAACCTTGATCGCGATTACCGAGATAGCTCTTGCGAAGGATCAGGACGATTATGAATCAAGCCTCCAATAGGACGCCGCTATGACAGAAGCTGATCGTGAAACACCCCTTGATCGCAAGTTGCTGGAGCTTCTGGTTTGTCCTTTGACAAAAGGACCACTCACCTATGACAAGAAAAAATCTGAATTGATTTCCAAAAAAGCGCGGTTAGCCTATCCTGTGCGAGACGGTATTCCCATCATGCTTCCCTCCGAGGCGCGTGCGCTTGAGGATTGATGCCCTCGCATCCATGCTGCTGACGCACTATATAGGGCCATAAACACCTTATCAGGAATTGTGATGGCCAGAAGTAACCAAACGGCTGACTGGGCGAACCGCCTTTCGCCTTCAATCGCTGAAATTGAATCACTGGCAATTGATGCCTATGCCCATCTGCCGGAAAATTTCCGCAGTCTGTGCGGTGAAATCACCATGCAGGTTTCTGACTTTCCCGATGATCAGATTATTGAAGATATGGGGCTGGAATCGCCTTTCGATCTCATGGGCCTTTTTGAGGGCAATGGTATCGGTGAACGTTTTTCATTGCAGACAGGCGACCAGGTCAATCGCATAACGCTTTATCGACGGGCCATTCTTGATTATTGGGCGGAATATGAAGAGGCGCTTGGCGATATTGTCACGCATGTCCTTATCCACGAAATCGGGCATCATTTCGGATTGTCCGATGAGGAGATGGAACGTATAGAGGCTAGCGTCGAATAGCTATCACAGGGGATTGCCTTGACCGCCGATTACTCAACGCCATACGGGCTATATGAGAGCCTCAAATCCGCATGGAGCAGGGAAAGCTCAGCCTCCTGGTCGGCTGAAAACCCCGCAAAAGGCCAGTGCAGCGTAACATCGCTTATTGTGCAGGACATATTTGGCGGCTCGATCCTCAAGACGAAGACCTATGGCGGCACTCACTTTTACAATCTGATCGATGGCGTTCGCTGGGATATGACCATTAGCCAGTTTGACCGGCCCATTCCGTTTGAGGACAGACCAGCCACGCGCGATGAAGCCATGGCTGATACGTCAGAACCGCAATATCAGGCGCTCAAGCGTCGGTTGGGTGTCTAGTGATCGCTGAGCTTTGTTGTGCCGGGTATATAGTCGACGCCATCGACATCTTTGACCACAGCCTGCCCGCATTGCATGATGCCGGTTACAGAATTGAACGCATATGTCGGTGAGCCATAAATATGCCAGCCCTTGTTAAGAGCGGCTGTTACTTTATGGCAAAAGCTCGCATCATCGGGACCAGTCAAAAATCTGTAGAGCTTCATAGTGAATTCCCATTCTCGTGCTTGTCAGATTTGCACTAATTTGAATGATTGATTGTTTCAATCCTTGCCAGCAATTTTTGGGCGGTTTCAAGATGCATCCGCTCCACCATCCGGCCATTCAACGAAATTGCGCCCTTGCCTGCATTTTCGGCAAGGTCGAAGGCTTGGACAATAGAGCGGGCATCAGTCACTGCCTCGGAACCGGGGGTAAACGCTTTGTTTGCCGGTTCAATTTGCGATGGATGGATAAGGCTTTTCCCATCAAACCCCATTTTGAAAGACTCGCCGCATTCACTTTCAAAGCCGGACATATCGTTAAAGTCGTTGTAGACGCCATCAATAATATCAAGATGACCGGCTTTGGCGCATAGCAGAATCTGCATGAGCCACGGTGTGAAAAAATGCCGGCCTTTTTCCAGAACAGTTCCGGTTTCTTTGGCAATGTCATTCGTGCCTACGACAAAACAATCCAGTCTTGAGGTTGATCGCAGGCCAAGCTCGGCAATCTCGTCGGCATTGATGATGCCGCGTGCCGTTTCGATCATCGCCCATAAACGCACGTTTTCTGATGCGTCGGTTTCTTCCAAGACTTCCGCCACTCCGGTCACATCCTGCAGATTCTCTACCTTTGGTAGAAGGATCGCATTGGGCTTGCAGGCGCGTGCGGCCAGAAGATCTTCGCCGCCCCATTCGCTGGTGAGATGATTGATACGGATGATGCGCTCAGCCTTGCCTGCAGGATTGGCTGCAAAATAAGCGCGCAGAGCTTCGCGGGCATCTTCCTTGGCTTCCGGAGCGACAGCATCCTCGAGATCGAAAATAATCGCATCGGCATTCAGCGACGCCACTTTAGCCAAGGCTTTCGGATTGGAGGCCGGAACATAAAGTACAGATCGACGCGGACGGAAAAGCTTGCTCATGACAACTTTTTGCCCCGAAGACGGAAGCAAGGCAAGGGCTGAGATTTGCCAAGCATAAAGTGCCACAGGCGAAAAGCTTTGATTCATGGCCGAGCTGGTGTAAAGCCAAGGATAAATCTCACCTACGCATGGACCGTACAGGCAGCTATTATGGATAAATTCACCCAGCTCACGGGCGTTGCCGCCCCACTGCCCATCATCAATGTCGATACAGACATGATCATTCCCAAGGACTACCTTAAAACGATCAAGCGCACTGGCTTGGGTACGGGGTTGTTCGCTGAAATGCGTTACAACGAAGATGGCAGCGAGAATCCTGATTTCGTTCTCAACAAGCCAGCTTATCGCAAGGCACAGATTCTCGTCGCTGGTGACAATTTCGGTTGCGGCTCAAGCCGCGAACATGCACCGTGGGCCTTGCTGGATTTTGGTATTCGTTGTGTCATCTCAACGAGCTTTGCTGATATTTTCTACAACAACTGCTTCAAGAATGGTATCTTGCCGATCCGGGTCAGCCAGGAAAATCTTGATAAGCTAATGGACGATGCGCAGCGCGGTTCCAACGCCACGGTATCAATCGATCTTGAGGCCTTGACTATCAAGGGGCCGGACGGTGGAACAATCAGCTTTGAGATCGACGAATTCCGCCGCTACTGCATGCTGAACGGTTTGGATGACATTGGTTTGACGATGGAAAAAGCATCGAAGATCGACAGTTTCGAAGCGTCCAATGCGCAAGCCCGCCCTTGGGCCTGACCAATTTTAGGTCAGTATTACCAAAGCCCGGTTTTTGCCGGGCTTTTTCGTGCCTGACAGGCGCGCATATCGGTGAGGGGATTTAAGATAATTTCCCAAAACGCTTTTCTTCTTTGCTCAAGTTGCGCTAAGTACGCGCCATTCCCACGAGCCAATCACATAACGAGGTTTCCAGCATGGCATCGAAAAAGCTTTTCCTTCTTCCTGGCGATGGTATCGGTCCTGAGGCAATGGCCGAGGTCCGCAAGATCATTGCCTATATGAATGCCGAGTTGAAAAGCGACTTTGAGCTGGACGAGGGTCTGGTCGGTGGTTGCGCTTATGATGCCCATGGAAAGGCCATTTCCGAGACAGATATGGAAAAGGCATTGGCATCGGATGCCGTGCTGTTCGGTGCCGTTGGTGGTCCAAAGTGGGATAGCGTTCCCTACGATGTTCGTCCGGAAGCCGGTTTGCTGCGCCTGCGCAAGGATATGGAGCTGTTTGCAAATCTGCGCCCGGCCATTTGCTATCCTGCACTTGCCGATTCATCTTCCCTGAAAAAGGAAATCGTCGAAGGTCTGGATATTCTCATTGTGCGCGAACTGACTGGCGGCGTGTATTTCGGGGAACCGAAGGAAATTCGCGATCTTGGCAATGGTCAGAAGCGCGGCATTGATACTCAGGTTTACGATACATATGAGATCGAGCGGATTTCCGGAGTTGCCTTCGAGCTCGCCCGGACGCGTGGCAACAAAGTCACCTCAATGGAAAAGCGCAACGTCATGAAGTCGGGCGTCTTGTGGAATGAGGTTGTTACTGCAACCCACAAGGCAAAATATTCAGACGTGAAACTCGATCATATGCTGGCCGATGCAGGCGGCATGCAGCTCGTACGTTGGCCGAAACAGTTTGACGTTATCGTAACAGACAATCTGTTCGGCGACATGCTTTCGGATATTGCTGCAATGCTGACGGGTTCTCTGGGCATGCTGCCCTCAGCCTCGCTTGGTGCGCCCGACGGCAAGACAGGAAGCCGTAAGGCTCTGTATGAGCCCGTACACGGCTCTGCGCCGGATATTGCTGGTACTGGTGCGGCCAATCCAATTGCGATGATCGCCTCGTTCGCCATGTGCCTGCGTTATTCGTTCAATATGGTGGCTGAAGCGGATCGGCTGGAAGCGGCTATTGCAGGTGTCCTTGATGACGGAATTCGCACCGCCGACATTATGTCCAATGGGATGACCAAGGTCGGGACCGTCGAGATGGGCGATGCCATTCTTGCGAAGTTCAAAGCTCTGGCCGTCTGATATATAGCGGCTGAAATAAAAAGCCCGGCGCGAGTGATCGCGCCGGGCTTTTTATTTGTGAGGATGCTATTTTACTTCATCCAGATCGGTATCTTTTGTATCGCGAACGAAGAGCAGGCCGATGATCAGCGTCATCGCGGCAATCACAATCGGATACCACAGACCGTAATAGATATCGCCCTTGGCGGCGCTCATCGCGAAGACCGTCGCCGGTAGCAGACCGCCAAACCATCCATTGCCGATATGATAGGGCAGGGACATGCCGGTATAGCGGATACGGGTTGGGAACATTTCAACCAATATTGCTGCAATCGGCCCATAAACCATCGTCACATAAAGGACGAGGATAAACAGAATACCGATAATCATTGTCCAGTTGACCGCTGCCGGGTCGGCTACCATCTTGAATGCGCCAGCTTTTGGCACACTATAAACGGTAACTTCGGTGGCACCTGCCGCCTCTTCTGCTGTGATCAGCTTGTCTTTGATAGCTTGAGCCACAGGCACAACCGTCTTTTCGCCAGCACGGATTGCAGCTGCATCCAATGCCAGTTTCGGATTGCTTGCAACCAAGGCATCAAGCTTGCTGTCTGCAACCTTTGCTGGATCGCGAACCAGCGGGTAACCAGCATCCTGAAGTGCAAGGTTTACCCCTTTTTTGAATGCACCATCCTTCGCGGCAGCTTCAGCACCCGCAGCGGTTGCATCGTAGGATTCAACCGTTTCCTGGCCAATTTTGACTGTTGCGGCAGATCCGGCCGGAGCCGTTGCTGCGATGTCATAAGGAATGGAGTTTTTAGCCAGGAAGTCAGTTGCGATATCGCAGGATGTGAGCGGCTTTCTTGTACCAACCGGATTGAACTGGAAGTTACAATCTCCAGGTGCCGCAGTTACAGTTGCACGCACATTCTGCTGAGATGAGGCCAGCGCTGGATTGGCGGCCCAGGTCAAGGCCTTGAACAGAGGGAAGTAGGTAAGAATGGCAAGTGCCAGACCAGCCATGATGATTGGCTTACGTCCGATCTTATCCGACAACCAGCCGAAGAAAACGAAAAAGCCAGTGCCGAGCAAGAGCGCAATAGCAATCATGATATTGACGGACTGCCCGTCAACTTTCAGGACGTTCTGCAGGAAGAACAGGGCGTAGAACTGACCTGAATACCAGACGACCGCCTGACCGGCTGTAAGACCAAAAAGCGCCAGCAATGCAATCTTTGCATTCTTCCATTGTCCAAATGCTTCAGACAGCGGTGCCTTTGATCCCTTGCCTTCTTCTTTCATCTTTTTGAAGGCTGGCGATTCGCTAAGCGACAAGCGGATCCAGACCGAAACGCCCAAAAGAACGAATGACAGAATGAAAGGAATGCGCCATCCCCATGCGGAGAACGCTTCTTTCGTCATCGAATTCTGGATGATGAGGATAACGATAAGTGACAGGAAAAGTCCGAGCGTTGCTGTCGTCTGAATCCATGATGTATAGAAACCGCGCCGGTTGCTTGGCGCGTGTTCAGCAACGTAAGTTGCCGCACCACCATATTCGCCGCCGAGCGCAAGACCTTGAAGCATGCGCAAAGCGATCAGAATGATCGGCGCTGCGATACCCCAGCTCGCGGAACCTGGCAGAATACCGACCAGAAATGTCGACAGACCCATGATCAGGATTGTGACAAGGAAAGTATATTTGCGGCCGACGAGATCGCCGATGCGTCCGAACACCAGTGCGCCGAACGGACGAACGAGAAAGCCCGCGGCAAATGCAAGCAAAGCAAAGATGTTGCGCGTTGCTTCCGGATATTCACTGAAGAAGGCGGCGCCAATAAAGACAGCCAATGAACCGTAAAGGTAAAAGTCGTACCATTCAAAAACGGTGCCGAGAGAAGAAGCGAAGATCACCTTCTTTTCTTCCCGCGTCATCCCCCGGCTGGTAGTGCCGGACACGGTAGTGGATGCCATTTCTATTCCTCCCAGTAAATAGCAATTAAGCCCAAAGTCAAAGAGACATGCTCAGCCCAAACCTTTTGTCATGTCCCCACTATCGATAATTTCGCGCGTCATTTTTGCTTAGCTTGTTGCTAATGCACATCGCGCGCCAGCCAATGTCCTTGTGAATTTCTTTCCCCCCAAGGTCATACAACCCAATGCACTATTCAATTGTTGACTAAATATTGAAGAAAGCAAAGCCCGTAACTTATACCAAATGTCTAAAATTGTGCGTAACACGACATATTCTTGCCCTTTAAAGATGTAATTGACTCTTTTTGGAAACCGCGTACAAGCACAGGCGGAACAGGAGAGCCTTCGGTGCGCAGCGAATCAACGTCGCTATTTTTGCTGAACAGTTCCGGCATTATCGCCGGATGTGTCGGTGTGCCTGCTTTCCAGACCAAAATTTCGGCCAAAAAACTCTCGAAAACGACCACTAAAACGGTCTGATTTCCCTTGGCCTGCTCGCCCCCTCCCGAGCCCGGCTCGGGGGATAAGACCCGCGGTGGCCAGCGGGTTCGAAGCAGCGGAGAGGGACAGGAGAATACATAATGAGTTTCAAGGTTGCGATTGTTGGTGCCACAGGCAATGTGGGCCGCGAAATGTTGACAATACTGGAAGAGCGCGGCTTTCCCGTGAGCGAAGTTGTTGCTCTGGCTTCACGCCGATCGCAGGGGACTGAAGTTTCCTACGGGGACAGGACGCTGAAGGTTAAAGCGCTTGATACCTATGACTTTTCCGATACCGATATCTGCCTGATGTCTGCAGGTGGCAATATTTCGAAGGAATGGTCGCCGAAGATTGGCGCACAGGGATGTGTCGTTATCGATAATTCGTCCGCTTGGCGCTATGATTCCAACGTGCCTTTGATTGTGCCTGAAGTAAATCCTGATGCGATTGTCGGTTTTAGCAAGAAGAACATCATTGCCAATCCCAATTGCTCCACGGCGCAACTTGTCGTTGCCTTGAAGCCGTTGCATGACAAGGCGCGCATCAAGCGCCTCGTGATTTCCACCTACCAGTCCGTATCTGGGGCAGGCAAGGATGGCATGGATGAACTTTTCCAGCAGTCACGCGCAGTTTTCGTTGCAGATCCGGTGGAAGCCAAGAAGTTTACCAAGCGAATTGCCTTCAACGTTATTCCACATATCGATGTATTCATGGAAGATGGATACACGAAGGAAGAATGGAAGATGGTTGCTGAAACCAAGAAGATGCTTGATCCAAAGATCAAGCTCACAGCAACCTGCGTGCGGGTGCCTGTTTTCATCGGCCATTCCGAAGCAGTGAACATTGAGTTTGAAAGCCCAATGAGCGCGGAAGAAGCGCGGGACATTCTGAGCGATGCGCCTGGCTGTCTTGTTATCGATCGTCATGAAGACGGCGGTTACATCACACCTTATGAAGCGGCTGGTGAAGACGCCACCTACATTTCACGTATCCGCGAAGACATAACGGTCGAAAATGGCCTGTCGCTCTGGATCGTTTCTGACAATCTTCGCAAAGGCGCGGCCCTGAACACCGTTCAGATCGCAGAACTTCTAGTTGCACGTGGGCTTATTCAGCCCAAAAAGATTGCCGCATAATCTAAAGGCGGATGAAAAACCTGAAAGGGCGCTGGTGACAGCGCCTTTTTTATGCGTTGTCGATACTTGCCACGAGATTGTCGCGCAAGCTGATGAGTTCAGCCCGCATGCCACGTGCTTCGTCCAGCGTGCAGCCAAATGCCTGTCCCATGGCAAGGGGCACTGACTCCGCGCGGGCCCGCAGGTCGCGACCCTCTTCTGTCAAATTTATCAGCACTTGACGCTCGTCGGTCTTGTCACGTTGGCGTGATATGAGACCGGCTGTTTCCAAGCGTTTCAAGAGCGGCGTCAATGTGCCGGAATCCAGACTGAGCTTGTCTCCGATTGCCCTGACAGTCTGGTTCTCTTCTTCCCACAATACCACCATCACAAGATATTGCGGATAAGTCAGCTTTAACGCCGACAGCCGAGGCTGATAGGCACGTGTCACGGCGTTGGCGGTGGAATAAATGGCGAAGCAAAGGAAATTCTCCAGCTTCAACTGCGATTCCGGTTTTTGCGTTCCAGCGTTCATTTGTCTTCCTTCTCAAAGGCCTGGACTATAATAGCCATGCGTATTCAATTGTGCATCATTTAATTTTTCATCATCTATAAAATAAGTATTGCACACAATTCAATTGTGTGCAATTTAATAGGCATTGAGAAAATCAACTTCGAGAGGAAAACCAGATGAGCATTCTTTATACAACCAAGGCGACGGCAACAGGTGGACGCGACGGCAGCGCGAAGAGCGAAGATGGCCGTTTGGAAGTAACGCTCTCAACCCCCAAGGAACTGGGCGGTAATGGTGCGCAGGGCACCAATCCTGAGCAACTGTTTGGAGCAGGGTATTCGGCTTGTTTTCTTGGCGCGTTGAAATTCGTTGCTTCCCAGAAGAAGATCAAGCTTTCGGAAGAGACCGCCGTAACAGCAACCGTCGGCATCGGTCCTCGCGAAGATGGCAAGGGTTTCGGGCTGGACGTTGCTCTGGCTGTCACATTACCCGGTATCGAGGCTGGGCAGGCACGCGAGCTTGTGGATGCAGCACATATTGTTTGCCCTTATTCGGAAGCAACGCGCAGCAATCTCGACGTACGCATTTCGATTAACTGACGCAAAATTTGCTCCAGCGTCATGATCAACAGCCTGAAGAAATTGACCTCGCGCCGTTCTGTTTTGACGGCGGGTATTGGAGTGGCGGCTGCTGTCAGCCTCCCTTCCATTCCCGCGATGGCCACCGATAAATCCAAGCAACTTAAATCCAATCAGCCAGTAAAGGGACAAAGGACAATGACCACGATCACCACGAAGGACGGCACAGAGATTTACTACAAGGATTGGGGAACAGGGCAGCCGGTAGTTTTCAGCCATGGCTGGCCGCTCACTTCGGATGCCTGGGAAGATCAGATGTTCTTTCTTGCGTCCAATGGCTACCGTGTGATTGCTCATGACCGCCGGGGCCATGGCCGTTCCAGCCAACCTTGGAATGGCAATGACATGGACACCTATGCCGATGATCTGGCCGAACTATTCGAGAAGCTCGACTTGAAAGACGCGATCATGGTTGGGCATTCAACTGGTGGCGGCGAAGTCGCCCGCTATATCGGCCGTCACGGTACGAAGCGTGTCGCCAAGGCCGTTCTTGTGGGGGCAGTGCCACCTCTGATGCTGAAAACCGCTGCAAATCCTGAGGGTCTGCCTATCGATGTTTTCAACGGCATTCGTGATGGCGTGATTGCCGATCGCTCACAGTTCTTCAAGGATCTGTCGCTGCCCTTTTATGGCTACAATCGGACTGGCGCCAAAGAGTCTGAAGGCATTAGAAACGCTTTCTGGCTGCAGGGTATGATGGCCGGAATGCCAGCCTCGTATTTCTGCATCAAGGCGTTTTCAGAAACGGATTTCACAGAAGATCTGAAGAAGATTGATGTGCCGACATTGTTTATCCACGGCGATGATGACCAGATCGTGCCCATTGATGACACGGCCCGCAAAGCCGTGAAGCTTGTAAAGAACGGCACTTTGAACGTCTATGCCGGTGCGCCGCATGGTTTGGCTACGACGCACAAGGACAAGCTGAACGCGGATCTTCTGGCTTTTGCCAAGTCCTGATTACAACCGCTTAAAGCCCACGCTTTTCGATCATCGCATCGGGCGTGGGCATCTTGCCCCGGAAAGCCTTGTAAAGCTCTTCGGGATCTTTGCTGCCACCAGCTGAATAGATGTATTTTTTCAGCTTCGCGGCGAGGGCACCGTTGAATGTATCGCCGGTTTCCTCAAAAGCCTTGAATGCATCGGCATCCAATACTTCTGACCACAAATATGAGTAATATCCTGCGGAATACCCATCGCCGGAGAACACGTGCTTAAAATGCGGTGTCCGGTGGCGCATGATAATCGCCTCTGGCATGTCCAACTGCCGAAGCGTTGCCGCTTCAAACTGTATGGGGTCCTCCGGAGGGGTGCCATCGGCATGGAATGCCATATCAATCAAGGCAGACGACGTGAATTCGACCGTTTTGAAACCAGCATTAAAAGTATCCGCGGCCAATACCTTGTCGAGCAGAGCTTTCGGCATAGGCTCGCCAGTACGGTAATGGATTGCGTATTTTTCAAGGATTGCTGGCACAGTCAGCCAGTGCTCATAAAGCTGGGAGGGTAGCTCCACAAAGTCCCGTGACACTGATGTGCCTGAAACTACAGGCCAGGTAACGTCTGACAGCAACCCGTGCAAAGCATGGCCAAATTCGTGGAATAGGGTACGTGCGCCATCAAGCGAAAGCAGGGCCGGCTCCCCTTTTGGCGGCTTGGCGAAGTTCATCACATTATAGATGATCGGCTTTTGCACGCTGCCAAGTTTGTGTTGTGACTGCAATGCACTCATCCATGCGCCGGAATGCTTTGACTGGCGGTTGAAGTAATCGCCAAGAAATACCCCGCATTCTGTTCCATCCGGATTGAAGACTTCCCAGACCCGCACATCCGGATGCCAGGCAGCTATGCCGGTTTTTTCCTTGAACGTAATACCGAACAGACGCGTTGCCACGTCGAAACAGGCTTCAATAATTTTCTCGAGCTGCAAATATGGCTTCAACTCGGCTTCATCGAACGCAAAGCGTTCGCTGCGCAGCTTTTCCGTGTAAAACCGCCAGTCCCAGGGCGCTACCTTGTGGTTAAGGCCCTCATTGGAGATCAATTGTTGTAGATCACTTTCTTCTTCGCTGGCACGTATCTTTGCCTTTTGCCAAACGGGCTCCAGCAGATCCATAACTGCCTTTGGCGTTTTTGCCATGGTGTTGTCGAGCTTGTACGCGGCAAAGCTTTTATACCCGAGTAGCTTTGCCTTTTCAGATCTGAGAGCTACCGTCTGGGCAACGATGGCAACATTGTCCGTATCGCCGCCATTTTCGCCCCGTGCCGCCCAAGCCTGGAAGGCTTTTTCCCGCAAATCCCGGTTCTCGGCAAATGAGAGAAAGGGTTCGATGATTTCACGCGACAATGTAACGGCCCAGGTGCCTGTGCGATTACGCTCCTCGGCAGCTCCTTGCATCGCATCGCGCACAAAATTCGGCAATCCTGCAAGATCTGCCTCGTCTGTGATGAACAAAGCCCAGTCCGACTCATCCTTGAGAACATTTTGATCAAACTGCGCACCGAGACTGGCGAGCGTCTCATTGATATCTGCAAGACGTGCCTTGCCCTTTTCATCCAGTCGCGCGCCGCTGCGCACAAAGCTTTTCCAGATCTTTTCCAGAACGCGGTCTGTTTCGGCATCAAGGCCGAGAAGATCACGCTGTTCGTAAAGTGAGTCTATGCGGGCAAACAGGTGGGGATTCATCATGATGGACGATGAATGGCGCGACAGTTTTGGCGCAATGGACCGTTCTAATGCCTGTATCGCGTCGTTGGTATTTGCCCCGGCCAGCGTCCAGAAAATGGAAGACACCCGATCCAGCGACTCGCCGGAAAGCTGCAGCGCTTTGAGGGTATTTTCGATGGTGGGCGCTTCAGGATGGCCGATAATCGCATCAATGTCGGCAAGATCATCCGCCAGGGCCATATCAAATGCCGCGGGAAAATCCTGATCACTAAAAGCCGTAAAGTCCGGCAGACCAAGAGGCCCTGTCCAGTTCGTCAATGCAGTGTTGATGGCCGGTTTGGCAGACGACATGGGAACTCCATCGTATGAATTGGGTCGTTAATATCTAAGATACCGATGCAAGGGTCACAAGCGGCGAAAATGAAAACGGCGGGACCAGCCCACCGTTTATTGTCTTTAGCTGTTCCGTTTGCGGGCAGCCAAGGTGCGTAACCGCAAGGCATTCAGGCGGATAAAGCCTGCCGCATCCTTCTGATCATATGCGCCACGATCATCTTCAAATGTTACGAGTGCGTCGGAATAAAGCGATTTTTTCGACTTACGGCCTGAAACCATGACATTGCCCTTATAGAGTTTCAGGCGAACAGTGCCTTCCACGTCCTCCTGGCTCTTGTCGATCATGGCCTGCAGCATTTCACGCTCTGGCGAATACCAGAAGCCATTGTAGATCAGTTCGGCATAGCGCGGCATGAACTCATCCTTGAGGTGAGCTGCGCCGCGATCAAGTGTGATCGATTCCATGGCCCGGTGTGCTGCAAGCAGAATTGTGCCACCCGGAGTTTCGTAAACGCCGCGCGATTTCATACCAACGAAACGGTTCTCAACCAGATCAAGGCGTCCGATGCCATTGTCTCGGCCAAGATCATTGAGCGTCTTCAGCAGTGTCGCGGGTGAAAGCGGCTTGCCATCAATAGCGATTGCATCGCCCTTCTCGAAAGCGATCTCGATTTCTGTGACCTTATCGGGCGCATCCATCGGAGAGATCGTGCGCTGGTGCACATATTCGGGTGCTTCCTGCCAAGGATCTTCCAACACTTTGCCTTCCGAGGAGGAGTGAAGGAGATTGGCATCGACGGAGAAAGGTGCTTCGCCAAGTTTGTCTTTGGCGATTGGGATCTGGTGTTCGCGTGCAAATTCCAAAAGATCTGTGCGGGATTTAAAGGTCCAATCGCGCCAAGGCGCAATGACCTTGATGTCAGGATTGAGTGCGTAGGCGGAAAGCTCGAAACGAACCTGGTCGTTACCTTTGCCCGTTGCACCATGCGCAATTGCGTCAGCGCCGGTACGGGCAGCGATTTCGACGAGGTGCTTGGAAATGAGCGGGCGGGCTATCGATGTGCCGAGCAGGTAAACGCCTTCATAGACCGCATTGGCGCGGAACATCGGGAAGACAAAGTCGCGAACGAATTCTTCGCGGACATCTTCAATGTAGATTTCCTTGATGCCGAGCATTTCGGCCTTCTTGCGTGCGGGCTCGAGTTCCTCGCCTTGTCCAAGATCGGCAGTGAACGTGACGACTTCAGCGCCAAGTTCTGTCTGCAGCCATTTCAGGATGATCGATGTATCCAACCCGCCCGAATAGGCCAGCACGACTTTCTTGACGTCTTTCCATTTATTCATTGCATATGTCCTGTCTGTCGATCGCCGTCGCGATCCTGAAATTTCAGTTGGGGTCTTGTAGCATTTGCGCCGCTATTGGCAAGCACAGCAAAAACGAGATCAGGCGCAAATACGTATGGCGTGAAGCTGTTTTTCGCGTTAGCTTCCGGCAGTTTTTTCCGGAGCCCTGTGATGACCTTCATTCCTGATTGGCCAATTATACTGCAATTCATCGTTGCCACTTTTGTCCTCTCGATTACCCCGGGGCCGGATATGACATTGTTTGTCGGACGCGCATTGTCCGAGGGCAAGGCTGCAGGTTTTGCCTGTCTGGCGGGTGCCTGCACCGGGATCGTCATACACACGACCATGGTGGCAATTGGCCTCTCGGCACTAATCGTTGCTTCGCCGTCCGCGTTTCTTGCGCTCAAGGTTGTGGGGGCCGGCTATCTGATGTGGCTTGCCTATCAGGCAATCCGCTATGGTTCGGCGTTCTCGCCGGAAAAAAAGACCGGCCAAGCCCATACATTGTTTCAGAACTGGCTGACGGGCCTGGGTATCAATCTTCTCAACCCAAAGATCATTCTGTTTTTCATGACATTCCTGCCGCAGTTCGTTTCTGCGGGCGATCCGCACGCTCCGGGTAAATTGTTTTTCCTTGGCGTACTTTTCATACCCCTGTCATTGCCAGTGGTCGCGCCAATGATCCTTGCTGCCGATAGATTTTCGATGCTGCTGAGGAAAAATCCGACAGTGACACGCATTACGGACTGGTTGTTTGCCGGGGTGTTCTCGGCATTTGCTGCCAAGATTTTGTTGGCGCAAGCGAAGTGATTCAGATCTGATTATTGGGGCTCGGCGGGATGATGCCGGCGCTGCGTCCGGAAATCATCCAGTAGACAAAGCCGCCCACAACGCCCGTGGCGAGGATTGCAGCGAAGGTGCTGATATCCTCGGTTTGCGGGCGCCACTTCCAGACAATGATGACAACTGCTGTGGCAGCGCCGCCGAGCGCATAGAAAAGCCAGTCACGCCATGCGGTCAGTTCAGCGTAGATGATAATCAGCGCCGCCGGAACGAGCACGCTATGGCCTATCGCGGAAGCGAAGACAGGTATGGTCAAATACAAAAACGGACCTTCGCCTCCCAGCCATTCCGTGCTGCCGATAAGAAGCATGTTCAGAAACAGCGATGCCGCGAAGGTGGCGCAGACAAACCCGATAGTGATCAGCGCAAAGCGTATGAGATACAACACGTCGGTTCAGTCTTCGCCGTGACCGGCAATCATTGCCGCTTCAAATGCCAGACGCTCTGTTTTCTTCATGCGTTCCGACTCCGATTTTAGCTGTCCGCATGCGGCGAGAATATCGCGGCCGCGCGGTGTGCGGATAGGCGATGCATAGCCAGCGGCGTTTACATAGTCAGCAAATTTCTCGATCTGCTCCCAATCAGAACACTGATAGTTGACACCTGGCCACGGGTTGAACGGGATCAGATTGATCTTTGCCGGAATGCCCTTGAGCATTCTTACCAGTTCCTTGGCATCAGCAAGCGAGTCATTGACGCCCTTGAGCATGACATATTCAAATGTAATGCGTTTCGAATTGGACAGGCTTGGATAGGCGCGGCACGCGGCAAGCAATTCCTTGAGAGGATATTTCTTGTTGATTGGCACCAGCATGTCACGCAGATCATCAGTCACCGCATGCAGGGAAATTGCCAGCATCACGCCGATTTCTTCGCCAGCGCGATAAATTTCCGGTACCACACCCGAGGTTGAAAGGGTGATGCGGCGGCGTGAAAGTGAAAGACCGGCATCGTCCGCTGCAATCAGCAGGGCCTTTTTGACGTTCTCGAAATTATAGAGCGGTTCACCCATGCCCATCATGACGATGTTGGACACTTTGCGGCCCTCTGCCGGAACCATGGTGCCATCCGGCGTGTTGCGATCGGGAAAGTCACCAAGGCGATCGCGTGCAACCAGCAATTGGGACAGGATTTCTTCGGCGGTCAGATTGCGCACAAGCTTCTGCGTGCCTGTGTGGCAGAAGGAGCAGGTCAGCGTGCAGCCGACCTGGCTGGAGATACAAAGAGTACCTCGCCCTTCTTCGGGAATATAGACTGTCTCGATTTCTACAGGACGGCCGGCACCACGCGGTGGAAACCGGAACAGCCATTTGCGCGTGCCATCATTGGAAATCTGCTCTTCTACAATTTCAGGCCGGGCAATATCGAAGTTCTTATCCAGCAATTCGCGCATATCACGCGAAATGTTCTGCATATCGTCAAAGTTAGAAACGCCGCGCACATATAGCCAATGCCAAACTTGGGCTACGCGCATTTTAACTTGCCGTTCGGGCACGCCGACGGCCATCAGTGCCTCCGCAATTTCCGGGCGTGTCAGGCCGATCAGCGAGGGCTTTTCAGCCGCTGGGGCGCGAACGGCATCACGGGATTTATCCCGGGCAACAGGATGTGTCAGGTCAAGCGATACGGACATGGGTTTTTCTAACGTTCTTAACGGAAGCGCGGCTCATACCACGTTCCGGCGGCCACGTCACCTCCACAAGCAAAAAGGCCCGGCAATTCGAGCCGGGCCATTGCGGGAGATTGGTATTTCGTTGATTATTTACAAGTGGAGATCGCTTTAAGAGCAGCTGAAACGCCCTTCAGCGAATAGGCGTAGCTGGTCTTTGTTCCACGTTTGGAAACAGCATTAATGGTCATGTTCTTACCGCCCCGGAGAGCGGCAACAAGCTGCGGCTCTTCCGCGGCATTTTCCATCCAGCCATGGCTGCCGCTGGTGAACATGGAGAAGGTACGCTCATCAATCTTGACCAGGACCTTTGAATTCTCCTGCAAATCATATCCGGCCTTGAACTGTGGCTCAAAGCTGACATTCTGGCCGGGCTTCTGGCTTACCATGAAGAAATTGTCACCATGATCGATTTTCGCAGGCTGTTTGTCGACTGGAACCGACAGAACGTAACAGACCTTGCCCTTGCCCTGCTGATAGCTATAGGCACCCCACGCGTTAAACTGGCTGATCTGACTCGGGGTCTGGGCAAAAGCTGTCCCCACCAGCCCAAGCATGAGCACAGAGGTTGCTACGATCGATTTTCCAAACATTTTACCTACCAGTTTTATTTGTTCACTTCATAACTCATGAACCGGCAATGGTCCGGAAGATAATCCGGGTGCCGCATTGTCCAGTTCGCTTGTCTTAATTTGGCTTAATCTGGGTTACCAAACGGTGAAGACAGGTCAAAAAAGCAATTTTTAGAGCTAGAAAGGTCACAGCCTCGTTCAAGTCCAATGCCGTAACACCAGCCAAATAAAAGCGGCGAGACTTTGGCAATTGGGCACTTCACACTCTTGTGATGCCGGTCAATCTTTCTCGTCCGTGTCCAGATCGGCGATCGCCTGTCGCGCGGCAGCCCTGTGTGCAGGGGTGATATTGTTTCGGATAGCGCTCAGCGCCGCCATCATCACAGCCACGTCGTCAGTAAAACCGAGACCAAGGAGGAAGTCTGGAATGATATCCAGCGGCAGGACAAAATAAGCCAGCGACGCCAGTAATATACCGCGCACCTTGGTCGGCGTGGCAGGATCGAGCGCGCAAAAGTAGCCCGCAACCACTTCATCAAGAAACGGAATATTCTTTGCCGCCTTACGCACGGTTTTCCAGAAAGAAGCGCGAACACGTTCCTCGCGCGAGCGCTGCTTATGCGCGCTGCCCGGCTCCAGAATTTCGCCGATCTTGATCTCGTCCATTCCTTTTCCTTCGATTTGTTCGTTAAGAACATGGGAAGGAGTAGGGGGCGGTGCAAGAGTTTTGCTCACAATGATGTGAATTCTTTGGTAAGTGGGATCGTCAACGCTATCTTGCCTATTATGGTGCCGAAATGAAAACTTTGCCGCTTCGTTCCGTTCTTTTTGTTTGCCTTGGCAATATTTGCCGGTCGCCCTTGGCAGAAGGCGTATTCCGAGCCGTGTTGGAAGCAGAAGGCAAAGCCGGAGGAGCGTTGATCGATTCTGCCGGAACCAATGGCTATCACACCGGCGAAGCGCCGGATGCGAGATCGATCAAAATAGCGCGTCGTTATGGTATCGATATTTCCAACCAACAATGCAGGCAGCTGGTGGCCGATGATTTTCATCGCTTTGACCTGATTGTCGGCATGGACAGAATGAACATGGCTGCCATTGAAAAGCGCCGTCCTGCCGGTGCATCCGCGCAAACAGGACTATTTTATGGGGTTGCCCTCGGCGATGCCAAGCAAATTCCCGACCCTTATTACGGCACAGATTCTGATTTCGAAGCGATTTACCGGATGATCCTTGCGGCCTCAAAAGGCCTTTCCGCAAGGTTCTGATAGGACGACCGGCGCGACTCCAGAGGCCAGGCCTCCTCGACGATATAAGGCCCGCCACCGACTGAATCGCGTGATGACATCAGCACAAAACGCCCGACAGGAAAGGGTGCCGTGGAGAAATTGCCCCGCGAAGAGAGATAATGGGCTATTTCCTCGTTGCGGACATTGCGTAGCCGGGCCAGCGAAACATGTGGCGTAAACTTCCGAGGATCGGGAGCAAGCATAAGTCTTTGGCAGATACGCTCTATCTCAGCTTGCAGTGCCTGAATATCGGGCGAGGGCGCTACAGAAGCAACCACGCTGTGCGGCTTCTTGGAACCAAAGGCGTTAACGCCCGAAAGACGGAGAGTAAATTCAGGACGTCGAATGCGATCAAGAGCGTTTGCCACTTCGTCGGCAACGTGACCTTCGACATCCCCGATGAAACGCAATGTGATGTGATAGTTTTCGACATCGATCCATCGGGCTCCCGGAAGCCCGCCGCGCAACAACGACAGCGAGAGTGCGGCGTCGCGCGGAATTTCGAGGGCAGTAAAGAGACGCGGCATAAGGCATCCTCCCCGAATCGAGTTGTGCACCTAGAGAATCATTGAACCCGTCCGGGGGCAAGCCATAAGTTCATATTCTTGCCCTGCGCGACAAATTGGTCACGGTATGTGTTCTACTGCGATATGTTGGAATTTGTGGCTTTGTTAGACGACGATGTATCGTCGGCGATGGTTTTTTCGATGACCGGCAAAAACCCTTCCACCATCTTAGCGACGCCTTGCGTATTTGGATGCATACCGTCTTCAAGTTGCAATGATTTCTGCGCGGCCACGCCTTCCATGAAGAAGGGATAGAGCGGGACGTCGTATTTCCGCGCCAATCTGGGGAAGATTGCGTTGAATTTGTCCTCGTAATCACCGCCCATATTCGGTGGCGCAAGCATTCCGGCCAAAATGACCTGAACTTTGCGCTGTTGCAGCTTTTCGATGATTTCCGCGAGGTTTTTTTCACTTATCTCCGGTGAAATGCCACGCAGTGCGTCATTGGCGCCAAATTCAAGAATAACCAGGCCCGTGCCTTCCGGTACAGACCAGTCCAACCTGCTCACCGCGTCAGTTGTTGTCTCACCCGCCACGCCTGCATTTGCGACTGTGACGTTTATCCCCTTGTCCTTCAACGCCTTTTCCAGCTGGGCTGGAAACGAGTCCTGAACGGGTAATTCAAATCCCGACATCAGGCTGTCACCGAAGCCCACAACCGACAGCGGTTGTCCGGACACGGTATTTTGATTGGCCAAAGCCGAAACAGGCAAGGCAACAAGACTTAGAAAAACAACAATTCTTATCAACGGTTTGAATATCATTTCAGGACACCCATATCAGATCAGCTGCGTTGCATGTTGTGTGGACCATATCGCAAAGGAAGTCTTTTCGTGACGAAATCCGTTATCAAGCTCGATCACATTGAGTTGACACTTGGCACAGGCGCTTCGGCCGTGCATGTCCTCAAGGGTATTTCCCTCGATATTGATACGGGTCAATCCGTTGGGATTGTCGGTCCCTCAGGTTCCGGAAAATCCACGCTTTTGATGGTTTTGGCAGGACTTGAACATGTGGATTCCGGCTCGGTTCAAATATCAGGCACGAGGCTTGAAACGTTAAGCGAGGATGCCACGGCAGCTTTTCGCGGCCAGAATATCGGCATTGTGTTTCAGTCATTTCATCTCATTCCGAACATGACAGCATTGGAAAATGTGGCCGTTCCCTTGGAGTTGGCCGGAAATTCCGATGCTTTTGCCATTGCAGAACGCATGCTTGCGGCCGTGGGTCTGGCAGATCGCGTCACCCATTACCCGGGCGAACTTTCAGGCGGTGAACAACAGCGCGTGGCTATTGCCAGAGCCCTTGCACCGTCGCCCAAGATACTGATTGCCGATGAGCCAACCGGAAACCTTGATACGGCGACAGGGCGACAAATCGCCGATCTCCTTTTTGAAAAACAGCGCGAACTGGGAATCACCTTGGTCCTTGTCACACATGACACCAGCTTGGCCGGTCGCTGCGACCGGGAAATTCGTGTGCGCTCGGGCCTGATCGAGTTGGATGAAGGCGCGCCGGCCTTGGCAAAAACCGCATGAGCAATTTGTCGTTTGGTTCGGGTCCAACATTGAAACTGGCTCTGCGATTTGCGCTGCGTGAAATGCGCGGCGGTCTTTCGGGATTCTATATATTTCTCGCCTGCATTGCGCTCGGTGTCGCCGCGATCGGCGGCGTCAACTCGGTGGCCAATTCGGTAACTTCGGGAATTTCCACCCAGGGGCAAAGCATTCTTGGCGGCGATATCCGCTTCCAGCTTAACCAGCGCGAAGTCACGGCAGAAGAGCGCGCCTTCCTTGAAAGCAAGGGCAAGTTGGCCGTGAGTGCCAATATGCGCTCCATGGCACGGCTTCCCGATGGCAGCGATCAATCATTGGTGGAGGTCAAGGCTGTCGATGGTTCTTATCCTTTGAATGGAAAACTCGAAACAACGCCAAAGCTTGATCACGGGGCGCTCTTTGATGAAAAAGAAGGCGCCTATGGTGCCGCGGTAGCTGAGATATTTCTGGAGCGTCTGCACTTGAAGCTTGGCGACCGCATTCTCCTCGGCTCGGCAAGTTTTGAGGTTCGCTCGGTTATTGTGAATGAGCCGGATGCACTTTCGGACGGCTTTGGTTTTGCACCACGCTTCATGGTGTCGCTTGAAGGACTCGGTGCCGCCGGACTTGTTCAGCCCGGCAGTCTCGTCGATCACAATTATAAAATTTCTCTTCCGGCAGCCTCCAGCGAGGAGACCATCACACGCATACGCGACGAAGCGCAGGAAAAGTTTCCGCAAGCTGGTTGGACAATTCGCAGCCGCACCAATGCTGCGCCATCACTTAGCGCCAATATTGAACGCTTCTCACAGTTCCTGACGTTGGTCGGATTGACGGCGCTTGTCGTTGGCGGCGTTGGTGTCGCCAATGCCGTCCGTTCCTATCTTGACGGCAAGCGCGGCGTTATCGCTACCTTCAAATCACTCGGCGCGCCGGGTTGGTTTGTTATTGCGGTCTATCTCTTCCAAATCGTCATTCTGGCCATTGTCGGCATTCTTGTAGGTTTGATTGCAGCTGCGGCAGTTCCCTATCTTGCAGCCTACGCACTTCAAAACGTCCTCCCCATTGCGGGGGCAGGCGGTTTTTATCCCGGTGCATTGCTCTGGGCTGCCCTGTTCGGTCTTTTAACGACGCTAGCCTTTGCAATCCTGCCTTTAGGGCGGGCGCGCGACGTTCCGGCGACTGCCTTATTCCGCGAGCAGGGTTTTGATCAGCGCGGCTGGCCAAAACCCACTTACATCGGCATTGCCGTCGCGCTGATGGGAGCGCTTTGCCTCCTGGCGATCTATTTCGCTTATGACCGGCGCATTGCTATTGTATTCGTGGGCGCCGTTGCCGTTTCATTCATTATCCTGCGTGCCGTTTCCAGCCTGGTTCAATGGCTTGCGCGTCGTGCGCCCCGTGTCTCCTCGACAGCACTCCGTCTTGCTATCGGCAATATTCATCGGCCTGGCGCCTTGACACCCTCCGTGGTTTTGTCGCTCGGCCTCGGTCTGACCCTGCTTGTTTCCCTAGCCTTGATTGATGGTAGCCTCAGGCAGCAATTGGCGGGCAATCTGCCGGAAAAGGCTCCGAATTTCTTCTTCGTGGATATTCAAAGCAGGGAAATAGATCAGTTCAAGGATCTGCTGCAAAAATCAGCGCCCAATGGAAAGATTGTAAGCGCGCCTATGCTGCGCGGCCGTATCGTTGCTTTCAACAGCACGGACATTACCAAGATGACTATTTCACCAGAGGGTGCATGGGTGCTGCGTGGTGACAGAGGCATTACTTACGCGAAGAACGTGCCGGAAAATTCAACCTTGACTGAAGGCAGCTGGTGGCCAGCCGACTATACGGGCGAACCATTGGTGTCCTTTTCAGCAGAAGAGGGCCGCAATCTCGGCCTAAAGCTTGGTGATACAGTCACCGTTAACGTGCTCGGCCGCAACATGACGGCGCGAATTGCCAACTTCCGCGAAGTGCAATGGGAATCACTTGCAATCAACTTCGTCATGGTTTTCTCGCCTAACACCTTTGTAGGCGCCCCACATGCATGGCTGGCAACGCTGTCAGATCCCGCCGCGACCACGGCACAGGAAGCCAATGTGATGCGGGAGGTAACCAGCGTTTATCCTGCCGTCACGTCAGTTCGCGTCAAGGATGCCATCACCATTGCCAATGAACTGGTGGGGCAATTGGCAGTGGCCATTCGAGCCGCCGCGTCCGTTGCCTTGATCGCGTCGATACTGGTCTTGGGCGGCGCATTGGCGGCAGGGAACCGGGCACGTATTCACGATGCTGTGGTGCTGAAAACACTTGGGGCAACGCGGCGTACGCTCATCAAGGCCTTTACGCTGGAATATGTGCTGCTTGGGCTGTCGACGGCGGTGTTCGCCCTGCTGGCCGGAGGTTTGGCAGCTTGGTACGTGATCGTCAGGGTCATGTCCCTGCCAGCTTCATTCCAGCCGGAAGTTGCGGTCATGACTGTTGCAGTAGCCCTGATTCTAACAGTGGGATTCGGCCTCGCAGGAACATGGCGCATATTGGGACAAAAGGCTGCGCCGGTGCTCAGAAACCTCTGAAATGATTAAAATCATGTAATATTTGACTATTTGAGCCCTATTTTGCGATTGCGCACGCAATCTTGAGTAAAACAGGACTTGTTATGGGGCGGGTTAATCACCATAATTCTTGTCAAGGCATGCTGGGGTCCCGCCAGCGGAGCCTGGGGATAGTCCCCGACACAAGGGCGGGACGAAGCAATGAGGAAAACCATGGCTGACTATCGCAACATCCAGGCCCAGAATACGGCCGGAGTGCGTGTGGACGCGGGGATCGATCAAGGTCTGCGCAGCTACATGCTGAAGGTCTATAATCTTATGGCGATCGGTCTCGCAGTGACCGGTCTTGCCGCCCTCGCAATCGTTTATATGACGACGACAAATGATCCGTCGCTTGCGGCTGCTACTTTGCCAAATGGCAAGATGCTGACCAGCTTCGGTGTTACGTTCTACGTATCGCCGCTGAAGTGGGTCGTCATGCTCGCGCCGCTGGCTGCAGTGTTCTTCCTGAGCTTCCGCATTAACTCGATGAGCGTTGCCGCAGCCCAGACGACCTTCTGGGTCTATGCCGCGCTCGTTGGCGCGTCGCTCTCGTCAATCTTCCTGGTCTATACTTCGGGAAGCATTGTGCAGACGTTCTTTATCACAGCGGCGTCGTTTGGCGCGCTTTCGCTCTATGGCTACACAACCAAGCGTGATCTTTCCGGTTTCGGCTCGTTCCTGTTCATGGGCGTAATCGGCATCCTGCTCGCTTCGGTGGTCAATATCTTCCTTCAGTCAAGCGCATTGCAGTTCGCTATTTCAGCGATTGGCGTGCTAGTGTTTGCAGGTCTTACCGCCTACGACACACAGCAGATCAAGGAAATGTACTATGAAGGCGACGATTCGGACTCCTATGGCCGCAAGGCAATCATGGGTGCACTTCGTCTCTATCTCGACTTCGTCAATATGTTCATGTTCCTGCTGCAGTTCCTAGGCAACCGCGAATAGTTTTGCGCAGGCAGTGATACTGAAAAGGGCAGCCGCAAGCTGCCCTTTTTTATGCCTTGAATATAGGTTTTTGATCCCGTTTGCGGTGTCAGCACCTTTAAGTTTGCACCAAATAGGTGCATGAAAGCTGTCAGTAATTATTCATCAAGCGAAGCCATGTCTGACATTCATATCCGCCCCGCGCAGCCTGCCGATCTCGAAACCATCACTGAAATCTACCGCGATGCCGTCCTTCACGGCACGGCTACTTACGAGATCGACGCGCCCGATCTTCAGGAAATGACGAAAAGGTTTCATTCGCTTGTTTCAGATGGCTTTCCCTATGTGGTGGCCGAGCAGGGCGGTAAGGTTATTGGTTATGCCTATGCCAGCTATTTCAGGTCACGCCCTGCCTATTGGTGGACAGTAGAAGACTCGATCTACATCGCGCCGGAAGCCAAAGGAAAGGGCTTGGGGAAAATCCTCATCCAGAGACTGATTGATGACTGCACTGCCTTGGGGTTCCGTCAGTTTATCGCGGTTATCGGCGACGGTCACGAAGGCTCTGCATCCGTAAAGCTTCATACCAAGGCAGGCTTCCGGCATTGCGGCAAGATAGAAGCCTCTGGCTTCAAGCATGGTCGCTGGCTGGATACGGTTTTGATGCAGCTTGATATGAATGGCGGGGCAGCAACGCTTCCAGATCAGCCACCGCTAAAGGCTTAAGGTTCTGCTTGGATAGAATCGTTCTGCTCGCTACAGAAGAGCTCTAAATCTTGGCGCCTGGCATTCGGGCAAGCTCAATATCAAAGTGCGGACGGCTCTCCGGCGTGATGCGGACAAAGTTGCCTTTAACCCGGAATACTTTTTCGATCAGGCCACTTTCGGCAAGGGCATTGGGCTCGCCATCGAACAGCAACTGACCTTTTTCCAGCAGCGAAATTCGGTCGCTGACGGAGATGGCCTGATTGATGTCATGAATGGCCATGATAATTGTCACGCCCCTTTCGCGGCTAAGACGATGAACCAGATTGAGGACTTCCACCTGAAAACCGATATCGAGAAACGATGTCGGTTCATCCAGCAGCAGGATCTGGGCCTCTTGTGCCAGAGCCGCTGATATCCAGGCGCGCTGCCGCTCGCCTCCCGAAAGCTCGAGCAGGCTTCGGTCAGCAAGAGCGGTCAGCCCTGTGCTTTCCAACGCCCATTCGATGGCCAGTTCATCATGGCTGTTGTAGCTGCGAAACAAGCCTACATGCGGATAGCGGCCCTGCCTGACGAGCTGTTCAACAGTCATCTCGTCGGGAGCCGAAGGTTGTTGCGGCAGGAAAGCCATCTGCTTGGCAATGGTTCGTCGCGACATTAGTTTGGCGGGTTTGCCGTTGATTTCAACGCGACCTTCCCGCGGCACGATCAAACCTGAGAGTGCCTGCAATGCAGTGCTCTTACCCGAGCCGTTGGGCCCGATGAGCGCCCGAACCTCTCCGGCCTTCAGGTCAATGTTGAAGCTGTTCAACGCTTTGCGCGATCCATAGAAAACCGACAATTGCGAGCAGGAGAGGGGCATTATGATCCTCAAGGTATCTTGCGAAGCAGGGCGATCAATACCGGCACCCCAAAGACCGCCGTGACCACCCCGATGGGGATTTCTTCGGCCTGTCCGAGGAGACGGCCAAGAAGATCGCCCAAGGTAACAATGAATGCGCCGAGAGCAACGGTAAAAGGCAGTACAAGCGCGAAACGTTTTCCTGCCAAAAAACGGGCAAGATGCGGAACGACAAGTCCCACAAAAATGATGGGGCCAACAGCACCGACGGCACTTGCCGCAAGCGCGCAAGACAATAGCAGAACAACCGACAATTGTTTGCGATAGGAGAGACCGAAGGATCGTGCAACCGGGGGATCGAACCGCAAAAGGTCTATGGAGCGCCGCAGGATCGGCAACATAGCGAGCCCTGAAACTGTAAAGGGCAAGAGGAAAAGCACATGATTCCAGCTGCGTGCGTAAAGACTGCCGGATAACCATTCCAGGAGGATTTCAATGCGCGCTGAACCCCATCCGGCAATCAATCCGATAGCGGCGGCGTGCAGGACGGCGCCGATTGCGATGCCGCACAAGGTAATCCTGAGTGGTCCCAGATCGAGTCTGAAGGCGAGGAGATAAATGATGCCACCCGCCATGATGCCGCCGACAGTGCCAATAGCTGGTAGCCATGCGACCGGCAGTACCGCGAGCGTATTGGAGCCGGGATCGTAAATATAGACGGCAAACAAAAGGAAAATTGTGACGGCCAGCGTTGCACCCTGCGAAATTCCCATGATCGAGGGATCGGCGAGTGGATTTCGGGTGATGGTTTGCAACAAGAGTCCAGCGACGGCGAAATGAATACCTGCAAGTATTCCAGTAACAATACGCGGTAGCCGGATATCGAGAATGATTGATTTGGCTTGGTCAGAACCATGGCCCGCCATGACCGCTGCTACATCGGTCGCCGGAAGATCCGCAACGCCCAAGAACACCGCGGCCAAAAATACCAGCACCATTAATGCGAGCAAAGCGAATAATGGTGCAATGAGAGATGGGCGTTGGACCGGGGCGGACATTGTCATGTCAATGACCGCCTTTCAGCGAAAAACTTTGCGTTTGGACGAGATAGACAAAGAATGGGCCACCCAGCAATGCGGTGATAATTCCCACCGGAAGTTCGCGCGGCAGGGCAATGCTGCGGGCAATCACATCGGCAGTTACAACCATCAAAGCACCAATGGCGGTTGTCAAGGCAATTGACCATAGGGTGCTCTGCGGCTTGAGCAGTCGAGCAATATGGGGCGAGACAAGACCAACGAAAGCAACTGGCCCCGCGACCGGCGCGACACCGGCTACGGGCATAACAGCAAGCACAAGGAGTATCGGTTTCCACAAATTCATATTCAAGCCCATGCCGATGGATGCATGCTCGCTGAGTGCCAGCATGCCGATGACACGCTGGCAGGCAAAAGCGCCGACCACGGCAACAGCAACCCAAGGTGTCATGTACAGAAGCTGCGGCCATGATCTTCCCTGAAAACCGCCGGATAACCAGAAAAGGAGGGAAGGTGTTTGCGGTCCGCTGAGCAGCAGAACATAGGTGGTTATTGCTCCCAGAAAAAGTGAAACGCTGATGCCGCCAAGAGCAAGATGCAGCGGACGGCCCCTTCCGCCACGCGATATCCAAAGTGTCACCGAGGCAGCAGTCAGACCGCCAGCCAACCCGACAAATGGATGATAGACCGACGAAATCCACGGTAGAAATACAAAGCAGAATACGATGGGTGCTACGGCGCCCGATGCGACGCCGGTAATATCCGGACCAGCCAGAGGGTTGCGCGTTAGCGCCTGCAACAGATAGCCCGACACCGCCAACCCCGCGCCTGCCACAAGGGCCGAAAGGCTCCGGGGCAAGCGCAGTGTCCAAACAAGGATTGATTCAATCTTGCCATCGGGCGATACGAGAACCGATAGAACCTTGGACAATCCTAGCGGTTTGGAGCCGACGAGCAGGCCGGCAACCACAACCAGCAGGGCTGTTGCCACAATAAGGGCGGTCATAGTTGCTGATCGCCCCATCCCCGTTTTTTGCTGCTGCGCCAAGAAGTATAACTACTGAATGTCTGAAGGTATCAGCTTAGCGGCTTCCGCTCTGACATCGACCTTCGGGAAGGTGTCCGGATAAAGATAGTGCGCTGCTTCACGCAAAACGATTTCGCGGGCGATTGGACCGTTGGTTTCTACCCAATGATCGGCCACATAAAAAACGCGGCCATTCTTGACTGCAGAAAGCTGCTGCCAGATCGGGTTATTCTCGTGGGGGCGGTCGGGGCCGGAATCGTAGACAAAAATGACCTCGGGGTCTTTTTCCAGCATAGCCTCAAGACTGAGTTCTACTCCGAACGGTCCGCCGGGACGCATTGAACCTGCGATATTGTCACCGCCAAGAGCCGCCACAATCGAGGCCGTCGTATTCTCGGTATGGAAAGACCACGGGGTATCTCCAGCCCACATGATCTGAAAACGCGGATGCACATTTTTCGGCGCTTTGGCACTGTATTCGGCAAGGTGCTGGGAGAATGCTGCATTCAGTTCATCGCCACGCTCAGGCTTGCCGAGTATCTTTGCAAGTTGGGAGATCTCGCGATCGCTTTCGCTCAAAAGCTCCATATTGTACGCCACATAAGGCGCGATCTTCTGCAACTGTTCGGCATTGCCGATAGTGTAGCGGCGCATGGCAACGATAATGTCGGGTTTGGCTTCCGACAGCAATTCCAGATTTGGTTTGGCCCGCTGGCCGATTTGTTTGATCTGCTTTGTCATGCCCAGAAGAAAATCGGGGTCGCGACCGGCCGCCATGTAGGTGGTGGCCACTGGTTTGATGCCAAGCGCGAACGCAACATCCGTAGCGAAATAAGAAATGGCGGCTATGCGTTTGGGTTCAACCGGCACTTGGACCGTCGTTCCCCGCTCATCAACGATGGATTGCGTCTTTGTGCTGTCAGCCGTAGCGGACCCCACTGTCAAAATACCAATCAAACCAATTGTACAAAGTGACTTAAGCCCATTGCCAAGCATAATAAGACCTTCTTGATTATGTGTAATAATATATCATCTAACATATAAATTGACTAAAACAATCATATTATCATACGGCTATCATCCGTATGCGGTGCTGTCAATAACAGCGCGCCGATCGCATCTACCGAGGCCTAAAAACCGGAAAATTTCACGCCATAAAAAAACAGCTTGTGAGAAGATACGTTATGTTATTAAGTATCGATTTGCGTGAACTGAGTTTGGAAATTTTTCTCCACGCCGCGCCGATTAATTTTGCAGTTTGTATTAAAAGGATTGATTTTTTAATGACCTCTTTAATGAACGTCAGGTGCTTGCTCGCTACTGCAATTACAAGCATCTTTTTGGTTATTCCGCCTGCCTTGGCGGAAACATCGTCCCCTTCGGTCAACACCGTTATCATCATCGATGGAGATATGCTGGGCCGGTACAATCCAATCACTGGTCACGGCCGCAACGGCGACTCGCATATCTATCAAGGTCTTTATCGGATTGAGACAGGCGTTTTCAACAAGCAACCTGCCCTTACGCCAATCCTTGCTTCCGGTCCCAGTGTCGCAAGCGACAATAATCGCGTCTGGACGGTACCACTTCGCTCCGGTGTGCGTTTTTCCGACGGCACGACGTTTGGTCCCGAGGATGTCGTGGCCACCTTCAAGGCCCTGCTTGATCCTCGTTCCGCATCGTCGGAAATCTCTGCGTGGGACGAAGTGGAAAAGGTCGAGGCGGAGGGTAGCGCAGTTAAGTTTACGCTCAAGGAACCCTTGGCGGAGTTTGGTCGCCGCTTGCTCAATTCAATCGCCCCTTCCGAAGCGTTCGATTTCGCCAATCTTGGTAAAGCGGAAAACTCTTCGCTTAATGACGAGCCTATTGGCACGGGTCCATATGTGCTGACCGAACTTCGGCCTGACCAGGCTATCATGAGTGCGCGTGCCGATTATTGGGACAGCAAGCCACAGGTCGACAAGATCATCATCCGCCACACGGCTGATGAAAATGCCCGCGCTCAGCAACTGCGCGCCGGTGAGGGCGATGGCAGTATGCTGGCTGCCGAGCTGGCGCAAACATTTCAGGCTCCTGAGTTTGAAGTAATTTCCGTTCCTACTGCTGATTGGCGAGGCCTTACGCTCCCGGCTGGCGATCCGGTTGCCGGTGACGATGCGGTGCGCCTTGCTGTTAATCTCGCAGTGGATCGTGAGAGCATGGTCAAGCATGTGCTGAAAGGGCATGGCGTTGCGAATTCCACCTTTTTGGCTTCGTTTTATGGTGACAGCTATGACCCGGCCCAAGAGTTTCCATATGATCCCGAGCAGGCAAAGAAAATTCTCGACAATGCGGGGTGGGTCGTGGGGCCGGATGGCGTGCGCGCTCGGAACGGTCTGCGTGCAGCCTTCGACGTTATCTATTTCCCCAATCGTGATCGTGCGCGCAAGGATCTAAGTCTTGCTGCCGCCAGTGATCTTAAGAAAATTGGCATTGAGCTCAATCTGGTAGCGCAGGACTCCAAGTCAGTAACTGCGGAAGTCTACGCCCGCACGCCAGTCATGCTGGGCGGCGGCGGCATACCTTACTCGATTGATGGCCAGATTTATCATATTCTGCACTCAAAATATGCCAAGTCCGGAGTGGGAGCGAAATGGGATAATGGTTCTGATTACATCAATCCGACTGTCGATCGCTTGCTGGATGAAGCGCGCGTTCAACAGGATTCCGGTAAGCGGGTCGATCTATACCGGCAGATACAGCAGCAATATCGATTGAAGCCTGCCATGCTGCAACTGGCCTATCTCAATCATGTTTATGTGAAGCGGCAGCAAGGTTTCACAAGGGATGCTGCGATTCTGGAGCCTCATACGCATGGAGTGGGGTTTGGCCCATGGTATGCGATCGAAAATTGGCAGAGGCAATAGTGTGGGTATGTTGCATGAAAGGTGGCGCCGTCGGCGCCACGATATTCTTGTCATGGTTGCCAGACGCTTCGGATTTTTGATCCCACTTCTCGTCCTCGTCACCATTGGTGTCTTTGCGCTTGCGGCGGTGAGTCCTTATGATCCTCTTGATGCCTATATGGGCGGTCGTGCCGGAGAGCTCAGCATTGCGCAACAGGCAAAACTCGTCACAGAATTGCGTCTGGATACTCCCTGGTATCTGACATGGTGGGAGTGGATAAGCAGCCTGTGTCGCGGAGAACTCGGCATATCCCGATCGTACTATCAGCCGGTTGCGCAGGTTCTTCGGGACCGATTGCCATGGACCCTTCTATTGGGCGTAACAGGATTGATGATCAGTGTGGTTGTATCGCTCCTGTTGGGCGCCATTGCCGGCTTTCGACCGCAAAGCCTGATCAGTCGCTCGATCGGTGCTCTGACGATCATATTGCAGGCAACCCCTCCATTTGTCCTTGCGCTTTCCGCACTTGGTCTTTTTGCTTTGTCACTGCATTGGGCGCCGACTGGAGGGCTGACATATCCGGGGCAGCCAATAGGCTTTGCATCGACAGTGAGCCACCTTCTGCTTCCAGGCCTGGTTTTGGGCGTAACTCAGATACCATGGCTGGTTTTAAGCCTGAAGGATTCTATTGCCGAAGTGTTGACCTCTGATGCGGTGCGGGGCGCGCGTGTTCGCGGCATCCCGTACCCGATGATTTTGCGCCGACACGTCCTGCCAACTGCATTGCCACCTTTCATAGCGCTGGTGGGCGCGCGGTTACCGGAGCTTGTTGTCGGTTCTGTTCTCGTTGAAACAATTTTCGCCTGGCCGGGCTTGGGAAGCGCGCTCGTCAGAAGCGCGCAATCTCTGGACTTTCCTCTGCTGACCTTTCTCACGCTTGCTATAACAATGCTGGTGCTGATCGGAAATCTTCTGGCGGATGTGATCTATGTCGTTCTCGATCCGCGCGTGGACGCCGATGCTTGAGGTCTCCTGGAATCGGCGATTTTTGCCCTCTCCAGCCGTATCAATAGCCTGGGCTGTACTTATGTTGATCGGCGGCTATGCGTTTATTGTGCCTTGGGTAACCAATGTTGATCCCCTATCGGCTGACTTTGCGCGCAGCGGGCTTGCGCCTGGTGCAGGTGGTCTTTTCGGCACAGACTCTGCTGGCCATGATCTATTTATCAGAGTGGCGGCCGGGCTGCGAATATCGTTGACGATAGCGCTGACGACGGCCGTCGGATCAAGCCTGTTTGGCATGCTGCTTGGAATTCTTGCGGGTATGACGGGCGGCTGGGTCGACCGAACCATTACGCGCCTTATGGATGGAATGAACGCGTTGCCACATGTTTTGCTCGGGGTGATCATCGTGTCCCTATTCCGAGGCTCACTGCTGGCAATTGTTGCCTCTCTTGTTCTAACGCATTGGATTCAGATTGCGCGCATCGTGAGAGCGCAGATATTGGGGCTTCGACATGCCGAATATGTCGAGGCGGCATGGCTTTCAGGGATGAGTCGCTGGCAGATCATTTGGTACCATCTTGTGCCTGCATCACTTGGTCAAAGCATGATCGGACTCGTACTCCTCATACCGCATGCAATCTGGCATGAATCGACCTTGTCGTTCCTTGGGATTGGACTCCCCGTGCACAAAGCATCGCTCGGCACGCTCCTTGCTGATGCGCAAGGGGCTTTGCTGCTTGGGCAATGGTGGCTGCTTGTATTTCCAAGCCTGTTTTTAATCGCGGTTACCTTGTCTATCGGGATTGTGGGTACGAACCTCACGGGCCGCATGAATGGCGTGCGGGGTTCTATTTGATGACTATAATTATAGACGATCTCACCATCCGGCTGCCACTTTTGAACGGCGGTGTCGTACATGCGGTTACACGGGTCAGTCTTACGCTGGAGCGGGGCCGCATTCATGCGGTGGTGGGCGAATCCGGTTGCGGAAAATCAATGATTGCGCAAGCTCTTACAGGGATGCTGCCACGCTCGGCCAAGGTCACAGGCAATATTACTTATGATGGGCAGAGCATTTTTGGGCGGGAACGTGAACTGGCGGGCCGCAATATTGCGCTTATACCACAATCGGCAGCCACCTTCCTGACGCCGGTGCGCACCGTGGGATCGCAGCTCACTGAGACTGTCACTGTCCTTGGCGGCCCGCTTACGCCTAGCGAGCTGATGAGCCATGTTGATCTCAGCCCCACCGCGCTCAGCCTCTATCCGCATGAACTGTCCGGCGGAATGGCCCAGCGCGCCGCGGTTGCCTTCGCGTTGGCGGGAAATCCGCAAGTAATCATTGCTGACGAGCCGACGGCTTCTCTGGATCCCGATCTTACGGTGGGCCTCTTGCGCCTTTTACGCGGGACAGCAGATGCGGGCGCTGCCGTGATCCTCATCACGCATGATATAGCGGAGCTCATCGATAGCGGTGCTGCTGATACTGTCAGCGTCATGTATGCTTCCCGAATGGTAGAGAGCGGGCAGGCACGCGATATATTGGCTGGCGGAGCAAAGGAGCGTTACACCCGCGACCTGCTTGCCGCATTACCCCGCAATGGATTGCACATGATGCCGGGCGTGCCACCCGTGCTTACTGATTTGCCCGAAACCTATAATTACGCGGCACGGCTTTCAGCCGCCGGAGCGCTGTGATGGCTTGCTTGAAAGCAGAGAATGTAATTGTTGAATTCGGGCGTTCCCAGTCTGGTCCCGTCCGGATTCTCGACAAGGTTTGCCTCACTGTTCATGCCGGGTCGATATTGGGTTTGACCGGGCCATCCGGGACAGGAAAAACAACCCTCGGGCGGGTGATGGCGGGCCTTATCCAACCATCATACGGACTGGTCACTTGTGATGGTTTTAGCGTCGGAAATGTCCGTGGCCGCTCCGGCCGAACGGTGCAGGGCAGAATAGGCATGATGTTCCAGTCTCCCCGCCGTTCATGCAATCCAAAACTGACCTTGGGGAAAACCATCCGGCAGGTCGCCAAACCGGATGTTGATGTTGACGAACTCATTGCTTCTGTCGGATTGACACGCGACCTCTTAGAGCGATACCCCGCGCAGGTTTCCGACGGCCAGCTTCAACGCGCTGCCATGGCCAGAACCGTCGCGGCAAAGCCGAACTACATTATTCTCGACGAGATGAGTGCGATGCTTGATCCCGCCACGACCGCTACGGTTGTCAATGCGGTCCGCAGGTTTGTTGCAAATGGGGGCGGTGCTTTGCTGATCAGCCATGACCACGAGTTGGTTGGTGCGGTGGCAGATGAAGTGCGCAACCTCTAAGAGGAAGTCCCGAAAATACCGCCAGTCACCAAAATGTATTCGATACGTAATAGGGATGTAATAATGTTGCGAATAATGATCGTTGTATTTGAAATGCTCGTCCGATTTACAGTTCAATGAATTCCATATTGCAAAGCGAGTAACCAGACGTTCCGTTCATATTGATCCCGTTTTCAGATCAACCTTCATGGAGGTACTTGGGAGTCCGGCCTCCCTCAATTTTGTTGGCACCACCCTTTTAAGCAACGTCTTCACCTGACCTGATTATTTTACATCGGCACAATCAATGCGCCGACTATGGATTACACAAGAAATTATTGCTGTTCATCGCGACAAGATCATTTGGAAAGAGATTAATTTTGACCAAATCCTATATGCACACACCTGCAATTCACATCCTTACCCGTTCCGATCTTGCCGACATTGAGCTGCCGCCAGCTGATATTATCCGGCTCGTGGAAGATGCTTACGCATTCTATGCAAATGGACAATCCCGTTGTCCGACAAAGCTTATGATGCCGCTACCACTCGAGCAGCGCGATGCCGTTGCCTATTCAATGCTTGGTTATGATGGCGCACTCCAACAGGCCGGGTTCAAAACCTCGTACCGTCAAGGCGCCGAGAGCGCGGAAAAATATTACACCACTATCAGCCTTTACGATGACACAACCGGTTTGCCATTTGCGTTGATGGACTGCCATCGCGTAGGCGGCCTGCGCACGCCTGCAACAACGGCACTTATTGCCAGGAGTTGCGCAAAAGAGAATGCCAATTCTGCATTGATGATTGGAACCGGAGCACAGGGCATAAATACGCTTCCTTTTCTTTTGACCGCTCTTCCAGATATCGAAACGCTGCGGCTTTTCGGGACGCACCCGGACGGCATAGCTGCCAGCTTGGAAATGTTTGCACGCTATTTTCCGGGTCGTAGCATCGAGCTGGTAACGGATGTTCCCGCAGCAGTTGCCGAATCTGACATTGTGATCGCCGCCTCGGGTCGTGCCGCCCATCCCAAAGTTGAGACCAAATGGCTGAAACAGGGTGGATTGCTAATTTCGGTCGCAAGCAAGGGCGTCGCAGGCGGAGCGCTGGGTGATGCCGACTATGCCATTGCGACAAATGAAGGTCAGCTGGGCGTCACGGGAAAACGTCTTGCCGGACCCGATGGCATTGCCAGAATTGATGCAGAACTGCCTGATATCATTGTCGGCCGCAAAAGCGGACGCCGTTCACAGCAGGACCGCGTATTTGCTTTCAGCAGCGGCATGATCATCACAGACATTCCTGTTGCCCATGCACTTGCAACAAGAGCCATCGCCGCCGGACGCGGAAACAGGATTGAGCTATGGAAATAGGCCTCAACTCCGTACGCGCCTTGGAGCGCCCCTGGGCGCAGGCTGTAAGGCAGGATTCCACCCTTCTGCGCCAGATCAGCAATGCAATCGAGGGCCCGTTTCATCTCATCCACCCGGATAGTTTTGCCGCCAATCTCGAGTCATTCCAGACTATTCTCAAACAGCGCAATGTGAGCGGGCATGTCTATTTCGGCAAGAAGGCCAATAAAGCGGGAGCGTGGTTGCGCGAAGTGGCAAAACTGGGCGGCTCAGTTGATGTTGCCAGTGTCCCGGAATTTGTTCACGCTCTGGCAAACGGTATTTGCGGCAGTAATATCGGTGTTACGGGAGCAGCAAAGAGTGATGATCTTCTCTGGCTGTCTTGCCGCCATAAAGCAACTGTCGCTATTGACGCCTTGGACGAACTGGAACGGGCAATCAGCATTGCCAAGTATTCTGTTCCATTGCAGATTTTGCTGCGGGTGCTGCCTCCCCGTGCGCCCAATAGTCGTTTTGGGCTGAACCAGGCAGACCTGGATACTGCGCTGAAGCGTTGCGCCGAATCCCGTGAATACGTCATCATGAATGGCTATTCTTTCCACCTTGATGGCTATGCGGTCGCTCCGCGTGCTGAATTGGCATTGGCGCTCATTGATCGCTGCCTTGAAGCGCGCAAGCAAGGGTTTCCCAGTGCCGCTATCTCAATTGGCGGCGGCTTTGCCTGTCATTATATCGATGAGCAGGACTGGCATTCCTTTCTTGAAGCAATGGACCCGTCACAGTTTCACGCCGGGAAGACCTTTAACCACTTTTATCCATACTACCAGTCGCCAACCGGCGCCGCGATGCTGGATGCCGTACTCCAATCACCCGCCACGACTGGCACTTTGGCTTCGCGCCTCACTGATGCGCAAATTCAGCTCTATCTGGAACCTGGAAGAGCTCTGCTGGATGGGGCGGGGATGACCGTCTTTCCTGTGCAGGGATATAAACAGAACGACAAACACGGGATCGTTACGGTTGCAGGGATCAGCATGAGCTTGTCCGAGCAATGGAAGAACAGTGAGTTTCTGCCTGCACCATTTCTTGTTCAACACGGAGAGGCTCGGCCACAGAACCCCGTCAGCGCGGCGATCGGTGGATCGAGCTGTATGGAATATGACGTCCTGACGTGGCGGAAAATCAATTTCCCTGCGCCACCTCGTTATGGCGACCACATCATCTACCCCAATACTGCCGGCTATCAGATGGATAAAAATGAAAGCGAGTTTCACCAGCTTGCCTTGCCCCCCAAGATCGTCGTGACCGAGGACAATGAGCGTTTTACGTGGAGGATTGACCGATGAATGTGTATAGCAATCCTTCCTTTGAACGTATTAAAACCAAATCTTCCGAGCTGATTGGCGACACACCATTATTGGAGCTGTCGCGCACCGGTTCGGGCAGCCGGCTGCTGCTGAAATTGGAACAGTTTAATCCAACCGGCTCATGTAAAGTGCGGATGGCCCGGGAGATGATTCTTGCGGCCGAGCGCGATGGCAAGCTCAAACCAGGAGGACATATTGTTGAACCAACCTCGGGCAATACAGGAACCGGGCTTGCATTGATCGCTCTTGAGCGTGGTTATAAATTTACGGCCGTTGTGGATAATCATGCCTCGCGCGACAAACTGCGGGTCATGCAAGCGATGGGCGCCGAGCTTGTATTCGTGGAAAGCAATACCGAGGGTCCGAGCACGGTTGCCAGACGCCGTGTAGCTGGCGAGATTGTAAAGGCTACCGGCGCTTTCTGGCCGGATCAGCACTACAATCCGAGCAATAATGAGGGCTATACCGGGCTAGCCATGGAACTGCTTCGGGATGTTGGAACAGATATCGACTATCTGGTTGGCGCGGTGGGAACAGGGGGAACACTGTGTGGAACGGTCAAAGAACTGCATCGTCTCGGTTCTCATGTGACAAGCATTGGCGTGGAGCCTGCCGGATCGATTATTTTCGGCGGAGCCCCGGGCAAATACTGGCAGACCGGGGCCGGAGCGCCGGCCGGTTTTACGGTTGGACCCAATGTCGAGCACGAACTGATCGATGAGGGCCTTACAGTAAACGATATTGATGCGTTCACGGCGGCACGTGTGGTGGCGCGCAGAACCGGCCTTCTCGTTGGCGGCACTGCAGGCGCTGCCATCCACGTTGCTCTCAAACGTTTGGCGCTCGTGGAGCCAAAGAGCATTATGGTCGTCCTGGTTTGTGATGCCGGAGAAAAATATCTCGACAGCGTTTTCAATGATGATTGGCTTAACGAGCGGCAGCTTCTGGACAAACCGGCGCATCGTCGCCTTGACCAGCTTTTTGACGCCTATATTGAATCGATAAGGTTGGCATCAGTGCCTCCGACGACGTTGTGGGCCTAAAGCGATGCCGATAAATTTCAGACAGTATAAAGAAATTCTGGATTTGGCTGCGCCCATTGCAGGTATCCAGTTTGCCCAGGTTGCCCTGACAAGCACCGATCTGCTGATGATGGGTTTCATCAGTGTTCAGGCCGTTGCAGCCGGGGGCCTTTCGCTGCTGCTTTATAACCAGTTGCGTACCATGTGCGTTGGTATGGTGACGGGGGTTGGCAATCTCATTGCTGCTTCGGTCGGACGCAGCGAGAAACGTACCGGAACATCTGCAATTGACGACGTCGCGACTGACGAAATACGCGACCTGCTGTGTGCCTCAATGTTGATTGCAACAATTGCGGCGACGATTGCCGGCGTCATATTGGTGATTTTCAGCCAAATCCTGACTTTCCTTGGCCAAGCGACTGCGGTGGCAACTTTGGCCAAGCCGATCATGCTGACCTTGGCCCCGGGCTTGCTGCCAATGCTGTGGCTAAACGTGTTGCGGCAGTTCGCGGTCGGCATGCGCCGCGCCGGTTCCTTATTGACCGTTACGATAATATCCATAGCCGTCAATGCTGGCCTGAACCTGATCTTCATCTATGGTTGGCTCGGGATACCTCCGCTTGGATTGGCTGGAATTGGCCTTGCCACCACCCTGGTTCAGGCATGGACATTTCTGGTCTATCTGAGAACCGTCCGGCGTGATGATGCGCTCAGGCCTCTGCTTGCGCTCGATGGATGGCGGGCACGCCCGGCAACATTGGCGATGATTACCCGGATGGGCCTGCCGATCACGCTGACATATGGTTCGGAAGCAGCCATCACTTCGATAGCAACGGTTTTCATGGGAACCTTCGGGCCATTAGCATTGGCGGCTTCCAATATCGTCAATCAACTTGCCTATATTGTTTACCAGCTCAATATTGGCCTTTCGCAAGGTTCATCAATTCTTGTGAGCAGGACGGTCAGCAAGGGGCAGGCAGATCAGGTCAGCGCTATTGCACGACGAACATTCGCGATCAGCTTCAGTGCAATGGCAATTATCGGCCTCGTCTACGTGTTCCTGCCTGAAATAGTTTTGCTTCCATTTCTCGGTGGCCGGGCCGATCCATCCCTGTTCGGGGCGGCAGCCACATTATTATGGTTCGCCATTGCGCACCAATTCTTCAAAGGCTCACAGAATATCTGTGTCGGCTTGCTACGTGGGCTTGGAAAAACGAAAGTGGCCCTGTTCAATACACTTGTGGGCTACTGGCTTATCGGCATTCCCGCGATGGTGTTGTGCGCATACGGGTTCGGATGGGGCAGCTATGGCATCTGGTTCGGGTTGTGCCTTGGCTTTGGCAGTACAAGCATTCTGTTATGGTGGCGCTTTATTGCGGAGCTTAACACCGCCCGGCTGGCCATTTCTAAAAATCAGCAAGCTTTCCAGATAATATCGGGCTGATGCGCTTCAGAAAGATAAAGCCATGCGTGAGCAATGTTTCAAAGATCGCGCTTGGCAGATTTGGCATGCACTATCGAGCGGGCCTGCTCTAGCTGCGTACGATGCTCAGCGTCTTGTCAAAAATGCGCAAGACCCTGTCGAGTTCGTGCCCGCGTTTAAGAATAAGGCCGCCTGCGGCGATAACGCTATAGGCACCCTGTTTGCGTGACAGTTTCGGGTTCTTTTCAATGCGGAACATCGGGACTTCGCTGGTGCGCCGGAAAACCGAAAAGATTGCCCTGTCGGAAAGATGGTCAATGGCATAATCCCGCCATTCGCCAGCGGACACCATAAACCCATAAACACGCAAAATTTGATTGAGTTCGCGCCGGTCGAAGGTAATCGGCAAATCATTGTTTCGAACGAGGGGGATGAGTTTCGCCTGGCGCTGCGAATCGTCGCCACCTGCATTGCTTTCCATCAATCAACCGCCTTTGAATTTGTCGTGTGACACCTGGATGACAATAAGGTGACCCCATCTGGACAATTTTACAAGCTTGCAATTTTCTTACTGCGCAAATTTTGTGAAAACAGTGCCTTCGTTTCCGCACCTCACGAACCAATACGGGGTGAAGCCAATGGTGATGATGCGACACATTCTCGCCATCTTCCTTACGCATTGCCGCCGAAATTCAAACCGAACATCCAGCTGTGTTGCCAGAGATGGTTTGATCAGGGCAGTTCGATTACCCAAGCCCCCCGCCCAAGCGGATTGTTCAGATCAGATCAATAATCTCAGTATATTTGGCAACATGCCCCAATAGCTCAGGCCGGATTTATCCGGCCTGTTTTTCTTTCAGCTATTTGGACGCCATGATTGACGCACCGATGATTGGCCCGGGCTTGCCGTCGCCAAGCATCTCTTGCAACAGCACCGCGCAACCTGAGGCCTTCTTGCTGGCAAGCTCACTCATTGGGATCTCGATCTTTTGAGCATTGCCATCCCACATGCCCACGGTTTCCATGGCACGAACGCTATTGGCATAACTCACCATACGTCCGGTATTTTCGCCGCCGGGGATAGAGACGATGCTCTCGCGATTGAAATATGCAAGGACGACACGGACAGGATTAGCCGTAACCGATCCTGAGCCTATATCAATAAGAAGCCGGTTTTTTGCAGCTTTCTCAATGGAAACGGACACTGTCAGCCCCATGGGTGTATTGCGCATATCGGCAATGCGGCGGCGAATCTTCGTTTCGTCCTGCCCATTCATATGCTCGCGTCCATTGACGATGACCTGCGGCGTATAAACGCCATTGAGACTCAAGGCTTTGCGATATTCGTTCTGGCGTTCGGTGTTTTCGGGCAAAGCAAGATTGTCGGTCCAGCCCCGATAGTCCCAGTAGTCGACATGGAAAGCCAGCGCCACAACCTTTCCTTCCCCCGCCAGTTCTTTGAGAATAGCATCGGCAGGGGGACATGAACCGCAACCTTGCGACGTATAAAGCTCGACGACGCCTTCCGGCTTGGTTCCCGCATCTTCTGCGCAGACCGGAACCACATAAGCAATCGCTGCCAAAACGGGCAGGCCGATCGCCAAGAGTTTTGAAGTGGTGCGCGTAAGCAAGATTGCGGGGCTTTCTTCGTGAAATTTATAAATCTTATCTGTCAGATTGGTTGCCAGAAGATTGATAGGAGTCCGTTCATTCAAGGGGAAGTCACTTTGAGGTGAATTCGATCACGAATGCTGTACCATTCAACGATGAAGGGCCGCCGATCGCCCGGCGGCCCTTCAAAATCAATTATATGATGTCGAATCAGGCAGCCAGATCGCGCAGAACATATTGCAGGATGCCGCCATTCTTCAGATACTCCAGTTCATCGATAGTATCGATGCGGCAGATCAGAGGAACCTGCTTCACTTGACCATCAGCGAATGTCACTGTCGCAAATGTTTTCTGGCGGGGCTGGATCGTGGCAAGCCCCTCGATGGAGACAATTTCATCACCCTTCAGACCCAGTGACTGCCAGCTTGTACCTTCTTCAAGAACGAATGGGACAATGCCCATGCCGACAAGGTTCGAACGGTGGATACGCTCGAAAGACTGAGAAATAACCGCGCGAACACCGAGCAGATTTGTTCCCTTTGCCGCCCAGTCACGTGATGAGCCATTGCCATACTCCACGCCAGCGAAAATCACCAGCGGCACATTCTCGCGGCGATATTCCATTGCCGCATCATAGATCGGCATTTCTTCCTTGGTTGGATAATGGATGGTGTAACCACCTTCGCGGCCATTCTCACCCAGCATGTGATTGCGGATGCGGATATTGGCAAAAGTACCGCGCATCATCACTTCATGGTTGCCACGACGCGTGCCGTACTGGTTGAAGTCCAGCGGAGCCACGCCATGATCGGTCAGATACTGCCCGGCAGGTGAGGCGGCCTTGATGGAACCGGCCGGAGAAATATGATCGGTCGTGATCTTGTCGCCGAACAGGCCAAGAATGCGCGCACCCTTGATGTCGTTGACAATGCCCGGGGTTTTACCCATGCCGACAAAGTAAGGCGGGTTCTGCACATAGGTGGAATTGTCATCCCATGCATAGGTCTGACCGGCTGGCACTTTAACGTTCTGCCAATTTTCATCGCCCTTAAACACATCCGCATATTTTGCCGAAAAGAGCTTGCGGGTAACGTTCTTGGTGATGAATTCCTGGATTTCATGGCTGGAAGGCCAGATATCCTTGAGGAAGACAGGATTGCCATTCTGATCTTCGCCGAGCGGCTCGGTTGTCAGATCCTTGGTAACCGTTCCGGCCAAAGCGTAAGCGACAACCAGCGGCGGCGATGCAAGATAGTTAGCCTGCACGTCCGGCGATACGCGGCCTTCGAAGTTGCGGTTGCCGGAAAGAACAGCAGCAGCAATCAGACCCTTATCATTGATGGTCTTGGAGATCGGCGCAGGCAATGGACCGGAGTTGCCGATGCATGTGGTGCAACCGAAGCCGACAAGATTGAAGCCAAGCTTGTCGAGTTCAACCTGCAGACCTGCGCTTTCCAGATAGGCGGCAACGACCTGCGAGCCGGGGGCGAGCGAAGTCTTGACCCAAGGCTTGGATTTCAAACCCTTGGCAACTGCGTTGCGGGCGAGGAGGCCAGCGGCAATCAGAACACTTGGATTTGACGTATTGGTGCAGGACGTGATGGCGGCAATGGCAACGTCGCCATGGCCCAGATCATAATTCTCGCCCTCGACCTGATAACGCGCATCGAGTTGTTCAGTCTTCTTGTATTCCTTCTGCAATGATTCGCGGAAGCCGGAAGCAATTCCTTCCAGCGCGATACGGCCTTCAGGACGCTTGGGGCCAGCCATGGAAGGCACAACCGTGCCGAGATCCAGTTCCAGCGTATCGGTGAAGACCGGATCAGCAGAGCCCGCTTCACGCCACATGCCCTGAGCCTTTGAATAGGCTTCAACCAACGCCAGACGATCTTCGTCACGGCCAGACATATGCATATAGTTGATGGTTTCATTGTCGATCGGGAAGAAGCCGCATGTTGCGCCATATTCCGGACCCATATTGCCGATGGTGGCGCGGTCAGCCAATGTCATCGAATCAAGACCGGGGCCGAAGAACTCGACGAACTTGCCGACAACACCCTTCTTGCGCAGCATCTGAACAACGGTAAGAACCAGATCGGTTGCCGTAACGCCTTCCTTGACCTTGCCGGTCAGGCGGAAGCCGATGACTTCCGGAAGAAGCATGGAAACTGGCTGACCGAGCATGGAAGCCTCGGCTTCGATGCCGCCAACGCCCCAGCCAAGAACGCCAAGACCATTGACCATGGTGGTGTGCGAGTCCGTACCAACGCAGGTATCAGGATAAGCGACAGTCACGCCGTCTTCTTCCTTGGTCCAGACGCCTTGTGCCAGATATTCGAGGTTGACCTGATGGCAAATGCCCGTGCCGGGCGGAACAACGCGGAAGTTCTTGAATGCCTGTTGGCCCCATTTCAGGAAGCGGTAACGCTCGCCATTGCGCTCATATTCCAGATCCACATTGCGCTTGAAGGCTTGTGGATTGCCGAATTCATCGACGATGACGGAATGGTCGATAACAAGATCGACCGGGACGAGCGGATTGATCTTTTCAGGGTCACCACCAAGATTGACCATTGCATCACGCATGGCGGCAAGATCGACGACTGCTGGAACGCCGGTGAAATCCTGCATGAGAACGCGGGCAGGGCGGTAAGCAATTTCTGCCCCGGCAGAACCGCGATCAACAAGCCACTTGGCGACATTCTCAATATCTTTCTTGAAAACCGAGCGGTTGTCTTCAAAGCGAAGCAGGTTTTCAAGCAGGACTTTCATGGAGAATGGGAGGGCGGAAATGCCTTCCAAGCCGTTCTTTTCGGCTTCGGTCAAACTGAAATAAACATATTCCTTATCCCCTACGGTGAGGGTTTTACGGCATTTAAAACTATCGATCTGAGACATTTTGCGTTCGTCCTTATGCTGCGGCCTAACCCGGGACGAACGCCTTTGCCGCGTTTCAAGGACGCGCTAAGGTGCGGGTGCAGTCATTTCCGCTGTCCGTCCCAGCAAATACCGGGAAGTATTCGCTTGAGATCGGCCAAAATTGTTTCCATGCCGACCGCTGGCATGGTTGACTGGTATATAGAGTTTTTCCGCGATTTGTGCCAGACCGTAAGGCGCAAAAATACGGGCTGCGGCGAAATGGTCATTTGGTTGCGCTCAAAACAGAAAAAGCGGGTTTTTCATGCAGTTAGTGGCCAAACGGTTGGGCGGAGAGCGGGGCGGGGAAATCTTGTTTTCTGACCTCAACTTTACCATTCAGGCTGGCGAAGCCCTACTCATCACCGGGCCAAATGGCGTCGGCAAATCGACCTTGTTGCGAATCGCGGCAGGATTGTTGCGGCCAGCCGAGGGAGAAATAGTGCTGCAGGATAATCGCGAGCAATTCGAAACGCTGGGCGCGGCATGTCATTTTCTCGGGCATATGAATGCGATGAAACCCGCGCTGACGCTGGACGAAAATTTGCGGTTTTGGCAATCCTTTTATGGCGGCGGAGCGCGGCATGTGTCCGAAGCGCTTGAAATGGTGGGACTGGCCGATATCGGCCATTTGCCCTTTGGCTATCTTTCCACCGGCCAAAAACGCCGCGCCAGCATAGCGCGGCTTCTTTCCAGTGACAGGCCCGTATGGCTTTTGGATGAGCCGACCGCTGGACTGGATAAGTCATCCGAAACACAGTTTTCGGCGTTGATGCAGGCTCATCTTGGCAATGGCGGTATCATCGTGGCGGCCACGCATCTGCCTCTCGGATTGCCGCATTCGCAAGAACTGACACTCGAGGCTGTTCACTGATGGGCGCTTTGTTCGTGCGAGATGCCCGTCTCGGTTTACGGGCGGGCGGCGGCGCACTGGTCGGGATATTGTTTTTTCTGGCTGTGATTGCTGTCGTGCCTTTCGGCGTCGGGCCCGATCTCAAGCTCCTCGCACGCATTGGCGCGGCCATGCTGTGGATCGGCGCGCTGCTTGCAACGCTCCTTGGCCTCGACCGGCTGTTTCAGGCAGATCGTGATGATGGCTCGCTTGATCTTCTCATCATGAACTCCGAACGCCGCATGCTGGCGATCACGGTGCTGGTGAAATGCCTCGCCCATTGGACAGTGAGCGTTTTGCCGTTGGTTATTGCCGCGCCCTTGCTGGGCCTGTTCATGAACATGGAGCCGCTGGCAATTGGTGCAGTCACATTGACCCTTCTGATAGGAACGCCGGCCATCACGCTTATAGGGGCTGTCGGTGCGGCTGTTGCAGTCTCGCTGCCGCGTGGTGGACTGCTTGTTTCGGTGATTGTTCTGCCTCTTACCATTCCGGTGCTCATCTTCGGTGTATCTGCGTCCTATGGCGCAATTGAAGATCCGGCCCCATTTCTGGCACCTTTGCTTATTCTAGGTGCGATTACATTGTTCTTTGCGGTTATCGGTCCGTGGGCGGCGGCAGCTGCACTTAAATCATCCGCCGACTGACAGACTGGCGAATTGCGCAACGAAATATGAAAAGCTAAGAGATATTTATGAGCAATGTGGCATCCAAATCTGGGCGGTGGACCGATCTGGCGAACCCGACAAGGTTTTTGAACCTTGCGAGTAGCGTCTTGCCTTGGCTTGCCGGGGCAACGCTGATCACGCTTGCGATCGGTTTCTGGATGTCGATGATGGCGCCGGATGATTATCAGCAGGGCATAACCGTCAAGATCATGTTCATCCATGTGCCTTTCGCCTGGCTTTCCATGATGTGCTACACGATCATGTCGATTGCAGCGCTTGGCACGCTTGTCTGGCGTCATCCTCTGGCCGATGTTGCGGCAAAGGCAGCGGCCCCCATCGGCGCTGTTTTTACAGCTCTCGCCCTCATGACAGGTTCGCTCTGGGGCAAGCCCATGTGGGGAACATGGTGGGTTTGGGATGCGCGCCTGACTTCGGTGTTTGTGTTGTTTCTCATGTATCTTGGTGTGATTGCGCTGACGCGCGCCATGGATGATCCGGCGAGATCCGCAAGGGTCACTGCCATCCTCACGCTTGTGGGCTTTGTCAATATCCCGATCATCAAGTTTTCCGTCGATTGGTGGAATACACTTCATCAGCCAGCGTCGGTTATTCGCATGGGCGGCTCGACAATAGACCCTTCCTTGCTCTGGCCATTATTGGTTATGGCAATCGGTTTTACGCTACTGTTCTTCACATTGCACATCATGGTCATGCGCAATGAGATATGGCGTCGCCGGGTCACTGCCATGCGGCGTATCGCGGCGCGCAGCGCAGAACGAAAGGCCACATAATGAGCAATCATATGGCTTTCGTACTCGCTTCCTATCTTTCCGCAGGCATAGCCCTGTCAGGTTTGATCGCTTGGATTCTCCTCGACCAGCGCAACCAACTCAAAGCCCTGCGCGACCTCGAAGCGCGTGGTGTCCGCCGCCGTTCAGGTTTCGGCAAAGATGGTGCATCATGAGCGAGGACGTTCAAAGGCAATCGATGCCTCGCAAGCGCAACCCAATCTTCGTTTTTCTGCCCTTGATCCTGTTTATCATTCTTGCGGCTATCTTTGCTTTGCAGCTTGCTTCGGGCCGCGATGAATCTGTCATCCCTTCCGCATTGTTAGGCAAGCCAGCACCGAATGTTTCGCTGCCAGCGGTTGCGGGACTCATGAAGGATGGCCAAGCTGTTCCAGGCCTTGATCCGTCCAAGTTCAAAGGTCAGGTCACGCTGGTCAATATATTCGGCTCGTGGTGTCTGCCCTGCCGTCAGGAGCACCCGCTGTTGATGAAGCTGGCACAGGACAAGCGGATTGTGCTGACTGGCCTCAATTATAAAGACAAGCCGGAAAACGCAGTCGGATTTCTTGAGGATCTCGGTAATCCCTATGGGGCAATTGGTGCCGATCTCAATGGCCGCGCGGCAATTGAGTGGGGCGTGTACGGTGTGCCGGAGACATTCCTGATCGGACGCGACGGGATCATTGCCTACAAGCATGTCGGACCATTTTCTGAAGAGACGATCCGTACAGATTTGATGCCTGCTATAGAGGCCGCGCTAAAGTCGAATTAAAGCGAGGCGTAGTGCCTTGCCCAATCCACCGCACGCCCTGCCGCCGTAGCAGTGCCTTCGACCGCCTCAATCAAAGGTACTCTGATCAGTCGGTAGCTTAAAGAGCGCTTTTCAATAAGGACGGGCTCTTCGACTGATGTTCCCATGGCAATGATTTCAACAGGGCGGTCAAGGATCGGCGCTGGCACTTTGAACGAATGGCCCGCGATCATCGGGCTTTGCTGCGCTGAAGCAGCACAGGTCGCCGTAATCAACGGGTAATCAACCTTGCCCGCCTTTCGGATCTGTGCCTCCAGATCAGCGCGGCAAGTCTCCATGTTGCTCCAGCCCGTATCTGCGGTCTTGATATATTCGCAGACCTTGGCATCGCAGTCGCAACCCATCAGAGTCATGACGATGAGGGCGGTTTTCATGGAGGTTGTCTTTCTCAAGAATCATTGATGATTGGTGATTCTTGAGCTTTGATAGCGGCGGGATTTCGTCGCGATCAGGCGGAAATTGTGACCGTTTGTGGCGTCATGTTTTCTTGTTGGCCGCCTTTTCATTGGTTAGCGATTCGGTCGAATATTTCATGATCAGCGGCATTTGCGCGAATGTGAAAAGCAGGGTGATCGGCATTGTGCCCCATACCTTGAACGCCACCCAGAAATCTGTCGAAAAGCTGCGCCAAACCACTTCGTTCAGCACTGCAAGAAAGAGAAAGAAGATACCCCAGCGTAGAGTCAGTTTACGCCAGCCTTCAGCATTGAGTTTGAAGGCACTGTCAAAAACATAGCCCAAAAGCGCTTTACCAAAATATAATCCGCCAAGCAGAATGATGCCAAACAGAGCATTGACGATTGTCGGCTTCATTTTGATGAAAGTCTCATTGTGCAACCAGAGCGTCAGCGCGCCAAATATCAATACGACGATGCCGGAAATGAGTGGCATGATCGGCAGGCTTCGGGTCAGGACCCAGGATACTCCGAGGGCAATAAAGGTTGCCGCCATGAATAGGGCAGTGGCGACGAAGATCGGTTCGCCAATATTTGACAATACCGGAAACCGCTCCAACAGCCATTCACCCTTTGCATTGGCAAAGAAGAAGATCATCAACGGACCCATTTCCAGCGCCAATTTCAGCAATGGATTGACCTGTTTATGTGCGGGATCGGATGGATCGCGCTCGAAAATCGGTTCGTTCATCATGCAACTCCAGCAATGGCTTTGGCAAAATCGCTTGCCGCAAATGGCTCAAGGTCATCGACCTGCTCGCCTACGCCAATAAAATAAACCGGCAATTTATGCTTTGCCGAGATGGCGACAAGAATGCCGCCGCGCGCCGTGCCATCGAGCTTGGTCATCACCAAACCATTGACACCCGCGATGTTACGGAAAATTTCAACCTGGTTAAGCGCATTCTGGCCCGTCGTCGCGTCCAGCGTCTGTAGGACAGTATGTGGCGCTTCGGGATCATGCTTACCGAGAACACGTACAATCTTGGCCAGTTCTTCCATCAGTTCTACGCGGTTTTGCAAACGACCGGCGGTGTCGATGATCAGAACATCACTTCCCGCTTCCTTGGCCTGCTTCCACGCGTCAAAGGCAAGTCCGGCAGCGTCGGCACCAAGCTTGCTGGAGACGACCGGCGCGCCAGTGCGCTTGCCCCAAATATGCAATTGTTCGATTGCTGCCGCTCGGAACGTGTCGCCTGCAGCCAGCATGACAGTCAGACCACCGGCTGTCAGCTTTGCAGCAAGTTTGCCGATTGTCGTGGTCTTGCCGGTGCCATTAACCCCCACAACGAGAATGACATGCGGCTTATGGGAAAGGTCCAGTTCCAGCGGCTTTGCCACCGGTCCAAGCACCCTCTCGATTTCCGTTGCCATGATACTACGCACTTCATCAGTGCTGATATCCTTGCCGTAGCGTGTGGCGCTCAAAGCACCTGTAATCCTGATCGCCGTTTCCATCCCGAGATCGGCCTGGATCAGGACGTCTTCAAGGTCTTGCAACGTATCTTCATCGAGCTTGCGCCTTGTGAAGATACCACCGATAGAATCGCCAAGTTGTTGCGAGGAACGCGATAGCCCTTTGCGAAGGCGTTCAAACCAGCTGATGCGTTTTTCCGGTTCTACCGGTTGTGGTTCTTCGTCCTGCTTTTCCTGAACAGTCTTTGACACCGTAACTTTCTTGACCAGCGGCTTGGGTGTCGCGGGCATGTCTTCGGGTGCCACGACAACGGGCGTTTCAATTACCGGTTCCGGCTCAGAAATAATCTCCGGCGCTGTTTCGGGAGCAAACTCGGGTTCAGGCTGAAGCTCCGGTTCTGGTTCAATAACCGGTTTAATCTGCTCTTCCTGCAGTACTTTGATCTCAACCGGAGCAACGGTTTCGATGATCGCCTGTTCGAGAGGTTCCGTTGACTCGATATCTGCTTGCGGGATGATCTCCGGCTCAGGTTCCGACAGAATTTCAGGTTCGGGCAGGGATTCTTCAACGTGCGCCGCAGACTTTACGGGCGCATCAGACTCTTCGACCTCGATGACAGAAGTCTCTTCTCCAACAGGCAGTGTTTCCTGCGCAGCAGTATCTTCATAGATCTGCTCAACCGTTTCGATCTTGTCCGACTCGATAAGAGGTACATCGGCAGGGGTTTCCTCAACCTCCTTCTTGCCGAACGAAAATATTTTCTTGATAAAACCCAGAGCCATGAATGCTGCTTTACTTTTTATGCCGCGTGGCGATTGCTGCCATTGTCACTGGCGTTGGCCAACAGTTTGTCACCATCATGCCCTGTTATAGTCCGCTCGATGATGGTTCCTGCCGCATCGGCATCAACACCGACAAGTGTAAAGCCTTCCGTGCGGCCAATGCCTTCGCGTTCAACGAGAATTTTCTGACGCGTTCCAACAAGGCTGCCCAGATGCTTATTATAGGCCGCATCACCTGCAGCCCTCAGCCGCGCGGCACGATCCTTGATTATCTTGCGATTCATTTGTGGCATGCGCGCGGCAGGTGTGCCTTCGCGTGGGCTGAACGGAAAAACGTGAAGATTTGTCAGCCCGCATTCCTCGACAATGCGGATCGAATTTTCAAACATTTCTTCTGTTTCCGTCGGGAAACCTGCGATGATATCGGCGCCAAACACGATATCCGGCCTGATACTGCGCACAGTTTCGCAGAACGTGATGGAATTTTCGCGCGAATGCCGACGCTTCATCCGCTTCAGGATCATATTATCACCGGATTGAAGCGAGAGATGCAGATGCGGCATCAGACGGCTTTCTGTGGCCAATGCTTCCATCAAATCCTCATCGGCCTCGATGGAATCAATGGAAGAAAGGCGCAGGCGCTGCAAATCCGGCACTTCTTTCAGGACGGTCTTTACCAGCTTGCCAAGGCGCAGATTACCGGGAAGATCCGGCCCATAGCTGGTCATGTCGACGCCGGTCAGGACCACTTCATGATAGCCATTGCCGACAAGCCGCTTGACCTGTTCGATCACACCGCCCATCGGCACTGAACGAGAATTGCCCCGGCCATAGGGAATAATGCAGAAGGTGCAGCGATGGTCACAGCCATTTTGCACCTGTACAAAGGCCCGTGCGCGCCCTTCAATGGCATCAACCATATGTGACGCGGTTTCGCGCACTTCCATAATGTCGTTGACGCGCACTTTTTCAAACTGGTTTACGCCAAAATCCGGCAGCATGCGGTAGGAATTGGATTTGAGCTTTTCCTCATTGCCGAGGACCAGATCAACTTCGTCCATGGCGGCGAAATCATCGGCCCCGGTTTGCGCCGCGCAACCCGTCACGATGATCCGGGCAGCCGGGTTGTCGCGCCGTGCCTTGCGGATTGCCTGCCGCGCCTGCCGCACCGCTTCGCTGGTTACGGCACAGGTGTTGAAAATAATCGCGCCATTTTCAAGCGTACCAAGACCGGCAGCATCGGCTTCCCGCTTCATCACCTCGGATTCATAGGTGTTAAGACGACAGCCGAAGGTAACGACGTCCACAGCCATCAGGCCGCTCCCTGTGCGTCTTCGCTGCGTGCCCAGTTGCCATTTTGAGGATCGAGAGAGCCTGAAAATTCCCACTCGGCTGGCCCTGTCATCAGGACATGATCGTTTTCCAGCCACTCAATAACCAACGGGCCGCCTGGCACAGTTACAGTTACGGCACGGTCTGTCCGGTCGGTGCGTGCCGCCGATACACCGGCGGCACATGCGGCAGAACCGCAGGCGCGTGTAATGCCCGCACCACGCTCCCATGTGCGCAGCGTTATTGCGTTACGGCTCGTTACGTGAGCGATCGAAATATTGGCCCGTTCCGGAAACATGGGGTGGTTTTCGAGCATTGGACCAAAGCGTTCTAGATCATAACTCCAGACATCCTGATCTACCCAGAAAATGGCATGTGGATTGCCCATGCTGACAACGGAAGGCGAATGCAAGACCGGCACATCGATAGGCCCGATCTGCAATTCGATCTTACGCGTGTCGTGGAAGGGTTCGGAGAGAGGGATTTCTTGCCATTCAAAGTGCGGCTTTCCCATATCGACGGAAATCTGGCCGTCCGGGTGCTCGCTTGCAGTCAGAATTCCGGCGATTGTCTCGAAGGAGAATTCGCGCTTGCCCGTCTGGGCGCTGAGCGCCTGCACGACGCAGCGCATACCATTTCCGCAGGTTTGTGCATGAGTACCATCAGAATTGATGATCTCGACATAAGCATCCGTGCCATCGCTGTGGGGAGAATGGATCGCCATGATTTGATCGAACTTGGTTGCAGGATCGCGATCAAGCGCTATCGCCGCTTGCGGTGTAATTCTGTCCGCACGTCCACGCATGTCGGCAACGATAATTTCATTGCCAAGCCCGTTCATCTTCGCGAAGGGTGCGCGCGTGGTCATGCCGTCTGGTCCTGCCATCAGTTTTCGTGTCAATCGGGTCTATATGGCGGAAAAGGTGAAGAAATGCCAGTCCCTGCAAGCATTGGCGGCGCGCATCATTTGCTCAATCTGCCACATGGATAACCAGTTTTCCGAAATTGTGCCCTTGAAGCAGTCCCATAAAGGCTTCTGGCGCATTGGCGAGGCCCTCGACAATATCCTCGCGATACTTCACCTCACCGCTCTGCAGCCACTTTCCCATAGCTTCAGTGAAGGCTGGGCGCTGGTCCACGAACTCCCGCTGTATGAAACCGCGTATCAGGAGGCTCTTCTTCAGGACATCGCGCATGAGATGGGGGAGACGGTCCTTACCGGACGTATCAAGGCCATCATATTGGGCGATGAGGCCGCAAACCGGTATGCGAGCAAACGTATTCAGCAGCGGAAAGACAGCGTCCCAGACAGCGCCGCCGACATTCTCGAAATAGACGTCAATTCCATCCGGGCATGCCAGCTTTAACTGTTCGGAAAAGTCAGGCGAGTGGTGGTCTATTGCTGCATCGAATCCAAGTTCATCCCTGATGAAGGCGCATTTTTCTGGGCCACCTGCAATGCCTATGGCACGCGCTCCTTTTAGCCTTGCAATCTGGCCGACAGTGGAGCCGACCGGACCACTGGCAGCCGCAACGACAACGGTTTCGCCGGGTTTCGGCTGGCCAATCGTGAGTAAGCCCGTATAAGCCGTAAAGCCCGGCATGCCGAGGATGCCAACGGCGGTTGAAAGTGGGGCGACTTCAGGGTCGAGCTTACGCAAACCGCTGCCGTCGGAAATCGCATAGCTTTGCCAGCCAGAATGTGAGAGGACAAAATCTCCATTTTTATAGCCGGGATGCCTGCTTTCAATAACCTCCGCTACGGTGCCGCCCTCCATCACAGCATCTATCGCGACAGGAGCTGCATAGGATTTTGCATCATCCATCCGGCCGCGCATATAAGGATCGAGCGACAGATAGAGGATTTTGAGTAGCACTTCGCCATCACGGGGCGTTGGGATCGCGGCTTCTTCTATCCGGAAGTTCCCAGGTTTGACCCGCCCCTCAGGGCGAGAGGCGAGAACGATACGGGTATTCGTTGGCTGTGACATGACTGCTCCCATAGAGTTGCAGACGAACCTAACTGACCCGTTTCAACGTCGCAACGTCAAGAGATCAATGCGGCTCCTGCGCGTCTGCAACGCCGCGCAGCCAATAGCCCGCTGCTTTTACCCATTCGCCGTTCAGTCCACGATGCTCAACCAGATATTGGCGTATTGCTTTTGAAGCGCTGCTTTCGCTGGCTATGAAAGCATAGCAATCGCCGCTTGGCAGATCGAGCGTCTCAATTTTCCGTAGCAGTAGATCATTATTCCCGGCTTCAGCGCCATTGCGATGAACCCAGATGATCTCGGCATTTGCGTCGGTGTTGATCGATTGCTCTTCTTCCTTACCGGCCACTTCTATGACTGCGATGGCACGGGATGAAGCAGGGAGTTCTTCCAACCGGCGGCTGATTGCAGGGAGCGCAGTCTCGTCTCCCGCCAGAAAATACCAGTCGAAGGCATCGGAAACAATCATCGAGCCTCGGGGCCCGCCGATCACGAGCTTCTGTCCAATAGCAGCCTGGGCAGCCCAGCTTGAGGCTGGCCCATCACCATGCAGGACGAAATCGACATCAAGCGTGTTGGTGGCGGCGTGATAATTGCGCGGTGTATAATCGCGCATTTGCGGTCGTGGCTTGCCTTCCGGGAAGGTAACGCCATCGGGGCCAAGTGTCGGCAATACAGGCTCTTCACCAAGCGGCGAAAAGAAAATCTTGATGTGATCGCCATATCCGGGGCTGGTAAAACCTTCGAGTTGATCTCCAGCAAGGGTGACGCGCAACATGAGCGGCGTCAAATGCCTCACAGCTTGAACCTCAAGCACGCGAAGGCGGGTTTCGTGACGAATTCTCTGGGGTGTTTTATTTATGACTGTCATTGTCAAGAAATACGTCGGCACTTGTGGAAGTTCAATGGGTTTGGGCTTTAAATTTTGGTCGCAGCTTCGCACGACATAATAAGACTTTATTCACCTTGAAATGCTTAAACTGGTTAATGCGACTCAACTGACCGAAAGGCTGGCGCGGTCATGTGTGGCGATATTGTCATTCCGGCCAGCTTTTGGGTGCATTTGCCAATGGAAATGCCGTTGAACGGTGGTTTTTTTGGTATTTGGGTTGAGAATTTCGGCCAGATGGCCATTGTATCATGGTTAATCACAGGGGAATGGGTTGGTATTCCCGAATCAGATTATGCAGATGGAGAACTGAGGTTATGGGAACTTTGAAGGTCAATTTGCTGACCGTTGCCGCTGTTGGCATGGTGTTGGCCGGATGCCAGAGTTCGCGGATGGAACCGATGGATTCGGGACCAGCACCGTTGCAAGCGGCTCCTTCCGGCTCTGTCAGGCAGAGCCAGCTTCCACCGCCCGGCGGCAATCAGTTTCCGACGGCGCCAACCACTGCTGGCGCGGCTCCAAGCGCTCAACCCAATACGCAAGTGGCATCGTTGCCGCCTGAAAACGCGCCTGACCTTACCGCTGGCAGCGTGGCCGGTGTATGGAATGCGAGTATGGGCGGTCAGAGCTGCAAGATTGCGACCCCGCAGACAAAATTTGGCCAGGGTTATCGCGCCGGTCCGCTTCGTTGCCCCGGGGAGCTAGCAACGCTGTCCTCGTGGGCAGTCAGTGGCAAGCAGCTTACCCTGTATGATGCAGCAGGCGGTACTGTGGCGCGGCTTTATTCGTCAGGTGGGTCAAAGTTTGACGGTCAGACATCCGGTGGACAGAACCTGACGCTCTCGCGCTAAAAACAAGGCGCGGCCTTGAGAGACTGCTTCCCGCATGTCGCATGATAATCTGAAAGTGTTTCCCTCGGTGAACGAGCGCTACCAGGCGCTCGTTCAGTCGGGGGAGCTTGATATGGACCCCGCGCAACAGCAGCTGGCCTTGCGTTTCGACCGGCTTATCCGCGATGTCGCAACGAAGCGTCTTGCGACGAAATCCAGTGCCCTGGGTTGGCTTTTCAGTCGAAAATCCCCGCGCAACGAGATCGTCAAGGGCCTTTATATTTACGGTGAAGTTGGACGGGGCAAAACCATGCTCATGGACATGTTTCATCAACTTGTCCCGGTAAAACGCAAGCGCCGTGCCCATTTTCTCGATTTTATGGCCGATGTTCATGAGCGTATCAATGCGCATCGCAAGGCTCTCAAGAACGGCGAAACAAAACAGGAGGATCCGATACCGCCTGTTGCCGACGCTCTGGCTGAACAATCATGGGTGCTCTGTTTCGATGAGTTCACGGTTACGGATATTGCCGATGCCATGATCCTGTCGCGCCTGTTTCGAGCCTTGTTCGAACGCGGCGTTGTCCTTGTTGCCACCTCTAACGTTTTGCCCGATAACCTTTATCGCGACGGGCTCAATCGCCAGCTATTCCTGCCGTTCATTGATTTGCTGAAAACCCATGTGGACGTCATGAATCTGGATGCGCGCACCGATTACCGGCTGGAGAAGCTTAATCGCATGCCGGTTTATCTTTCCCCTCTGAACGATGAATCGAATCGTTTGATGGATGAGGCATGGCACGCAGCCACTGAAGGCGCGACAGTCGCGTCCGACAGCGTGACGGTAAAGGGCCGCTCGGTGGTTATACCGAAGGCCGGCAGCAACGCAGCACGATTTACCTTCGCTGATCTCTGCTCCAAACCGCTCGGGGCGGCGGACTACACAGCCATCATCCAACGATACAAGACGATTTTCATTGATGCGGTGCCTGTGCTCGATCACGCGCGCAGGAATGAGGCCAAGCGTTTCATCATCCTTATCGATATTCTCTATGACAATCACGTGCACATCGTGATTTCGGCCGCCGCTTCTCCGGACAAACTTTATGTCGCCAACCGCGGAACCGAAGCTTTTGAATTTGACCGTACGGCGTCGCGGCTGTTCGAAATGCAAAGCGAAGAGTATCTTGAAGGTGCCGCCCGCCCAACGGCCGCAGCTTCATGAGACTGATACTTTTGGCGTGTAAAGAGACTCTCGAAATAGCTCAAAATGCTAAATCTGATTGACGTTTACGTAAGTCCCATCAAATCTAAACGATTGAATTCATTGAGGGGAAAATTTTAAGTTGAGTTATTTTTGAAAGAGGAATATTCGAACCACCCAACGCAGAGGCATATGGCGACAGATTGCCGACTAGCATTTCTGATAATCGTTATTTTGGTCTTTGACGTCGGTTAAGGCATTAAGTTCAGGCAAAACTTCAGATCAGGGAAGTATCCAGCATGGCACGTAACAAAATCGCCCTCATCGGCTCAGGTATGATCGGTGGAACGCTTGCACATCTGATCGGGCTCAAAGAGCTCGGCGACATCGTTCTTTTCGACATCGCAGAAGGGACGCCTCAGGGCAAAGGTCTCGACATTGCTCAGTCCTCCCCGGTTGATGATTTCGACGCCAAGCTTACCGGCGCCAACGACTATGCAGCCATTGAAGGCGCAGATGTTGTCATCGTCACCGCCGGTGTGCCCCGCAAGCCGGGCATGAGCCGCGACGATCTTCTCGGCATCAATCTAAAGGTCATGGAGCAGGTCGGCGCGGGCATCAAGAAATACGCCCCCGGCGCTTTCGTGATCTGCATCACCAACCCGCTCGACGCAATGGTCTGGGCGCTGCAGAAATTTTCCGGTCTGCCAAAAAACATGGTTGTCGGCATGGCCGGCATTCTGGACAGCGCACGCTTCCGCTATTTCCTTGCCGATGAATTCAAGGTTTCGGTTGAAGATGTCACCGCTTTCGTTCTCGGTGGCCATGGCGACTCCATGGTTCCGCTTGCGCGCTATTCGACTGTTGCCGGTATCCCGCTGCCGGACCTGGTGAAGATGGGCTGGACCAGCCAGGAAAAGCTCGATCAGATCATCCAGCGTACCCGCGACGGCGGTGCCGAAATCGTTGGCCTGCTCAAGACCGGCTCTGCCTTCTACGCGCCTGCTTCCTCGGCCGTTCAGATGGCTGAGGCCTTCCTCAAGGACAAAAAGCGTGTTCTTCCTGTCGCTGCGCATCTTTCCGGCCAGTATGGCGTTAAGGATATGTATGTGGGCGTGCCGGTCATTATCGGCGCAGGCGGTGTCGAGCGCGTTATCGAAATCGACTTGAACAAGGCAGAAGAAAAGCAGTTTGAAGCTTCGGTGGCTTCGGTTGCCGGGCTTTGTGAAGCTTGCATCAATATCGCACCGAACCTCAAGTAATTTGGTTCACGAAACAATTCTGAAACGATCCTGAGCTACGGCTCAGGATTATTCGTAGAGGAAATATCATATGAATATTCATGAATATCAGGCCAAGCGTCTGCTGCACACATTTGGTGCGCCAATCGCCAATGGTGTTGCCGTTTACTCGGTCGAGCAGGCGGAAGAATGGGCAAAGACACTGCCCGGTCCGCTTTATGTGGTGAAGAGCCAGATTCATGCCGGTGGGCGCGGTAAAGGCAAGTTCAAGGAACTCGGTCCGGATGCAAAGGGCGGTGTGCGCCTCTCCAAGTCCGTCGAGGAAGTTGTTGCAAATGCCAAGGAAATGCTCGGCAACACATTGGTTACCAAGCAGACCGGTCCTGCTGGTAAGCAGGTCAACCGCCTCTACATCGAAGATGGCGCTGATATTGATCGCGAACTTTATCTGTCGATCCTGGTCGACCGTGCTGTTGGCCGTCCCGCATTCGTGGTTTCCACGGAAGGCGGCATGGATATTGAAGCTGTTGCTCACGATACGCCTGAAAAGATCATCACTGTTGCAATCGACCCTGAAAAAGGCGTTACGGCAGAAGATATCGCGACGATTAGCGATGCTTATGGTTTGAGCGGCGAAGCACGCGCCGATGGCGAAAAGCTTTTCCCGATTCTCTACAAGGCTTTCACCGAGAAGGACATGAGCCTGCTCGAAGTGAACCCGCTGATCGTCATGAAAGACGGTCGTCTGCGTGTTCTGGATGCCAAGGTTTCATTTGATGGCAATGCTCTCTTCCGTCATCCGGATGTGGTCGAGCTGCGCGACACCACCGAAGAAGACGAGAAGGAAATCGAGGCATCCAAATATGACCTCGCCTATGTCGCTCTTGATGGCAATATTGGCTGCATGGTCAATGGTGCAGGTCTTGCCATGGCAACGATGGATATCATCAAGCTCTATGGCGCGGAGCCAGCAAACTTCCTCGATGTTGGCGGTGGTGCCAGCAAGGAGAAGGTAACGGCTGCGTTCAAGATCATCACTGCTGATCCAGCTGTAAAAGGTATTCTGATCAATATCTTCGGCGGCATCATGAAATGCGACATCATCGCAGAAGGTGTTATCGCTGCGGTCAAGGAAGTTGGCCTCAAGGTGCCGCTGGTTGTTCGCCTCGAAGGCACCAATGCTGAACTCGGCAAGAAGATCATCAATGAAAGTGGTCTGAATGTCGTCTCCGCCGATGATCTGGATGATGCGGCGCAGAAAATCGTCAAGGCTGTGAAGGGAAACTAAGGCATGTCTATTCTTGTTAACAAAGACACCAAGGTTCTCGTTCAGGGCCTGACCGGTAAGACCGGCACATTCCACACCGAACAGGCTCTTGCCTATTACGGTACACAGATGGTTGGCGGCATTCACCCGAAGAAGGGTGGCGAGACCTGGGAAGGCAATCTGCCTACCGGTTCGAGCGCGCAGTTGCCGATTTTTGCTTCGGTTGCCGAAGGCAAGGACCGGACCGGCGCAAATGCTTCAGTGATCTACGTTCCGCCTGCAGGCGCTGCGGAAGCCATTCTGGAAGCCATTGAAGCAGAGATTCCTTTGATCATCTGCATCACCGAAGGCATTCCGGTCATGGATATGGTTCGCGTCAAGGCTCGCCTTGACCGTTCGTCGTCACGCCTGATCGGACCGAACTGCCCGGGTGTTCTCACCCCTGAAGAATGCAAGATCGGCATCATGCCGGGCAATATCTTCAAGAAGGGTTCGGTGGGTGTTGTATCGCGCTCCGGCACGCTTACTTATGAAGCAGTGTTCCAGACGACCAATGAAGGCCTTGGCCAGACAACAGCTGTCGGTATCGGCGGTGATCCTGTGAAGGGCACCGAGTTCATCGACGTTTTGGAAATGTTCCTAGCTGACGAAGAAACCAAGTCGATCATCATGATCGGTGAAATCGGCGGCTCGGCGGAAGAAGACGCAGCGCAGTTTATTGCTGATGAAGCAAAGCGCGGCCGCAAGAAGCCAATGGCCGGTTTCATCGCCGGACGTACAGCTCCTCCCGGACGTACCATGGGTCATGCCGGCGCAGTTATTTCCGGCGGCAAGGGCGGCGCTGAAGACAAGATCGCAGCAATGGAAGCAGCGGGTATCCGCGTTTCGCCCTCGCCTGCGCAGCTTGGAAAGACATTGGTCGAAGTCCTTAAGGGATAAGACCTTAAAGGAGGCGAACTTTCGCCTTTATCAGAGCTAAGAAGGATCGGGGCAGTTGCTGCCCTGATCAATCCGCGGGGACGCTCATAGCTTGAGCGAGCCTCACCCAGGGTGGCACCGGAAGGCCGGTGCGCTCTTATCAAGGGAGACGGGGCACAGCTCCGGTCACGAATATGGCACGTCAAGAACAGGCCAACGATCTTTTTGCCCTCACTTCATTTCTCTATGGTGGCAATGCCCATTATATCGAGGAACTTCACGCACAATACGAGAAAGACCCGGCATCGGTGGATGCTGAATGGCAGGAATTCTTTGCCAATCTCGGCGATAATAAAGACGATATCCAGAAAAACGCCAAGGGTGCGTCCTGGGAAAAGCCAAATTGGCCAATCGCGGGTAATGGCGAGCTGGTTTCTGCTCTTGATGGCAATTGGGGCGAAGTCGAAAAGCACATTACGGACAAGCTGAAGTCGAAAGGCACCAACGGCGCAGCGGCAACAAACGGCGCTGCCGGAGCGAAGGCATCTGACTCCGACATCATTCATGCGGCGCGCGATTCTGTTCGCGCCATCATGATGATCCGGGCTTACCGCATGCGTGGTCATCTACATGCCAAGCTTGATCCGCTGGGATTGGCCGAGGTCAAGGAAGACTATAACGAGCTGTCGCCAGAGAGCTACGGTTTCTCACCAGCCGATTATGATCGCAAGATCTTCATCGATAATGTGCTGGGTCTTGAATATGCGACCATTCCGCAGATGCTCGATATCCTGCAGCGCACCTATTGCTCGACGATCGGTGTGGAGTTCATGCACATTTCCGATCCGGTGGAAAAGTCATGGATTCAGGAACGCATAGAAGGCCCGGATAAAGGCGTTGCCTTTACCGCAGAAGGCAAGAAGGCGATCCTTTCCAAGCTGGTCGAGGCTGAAGGCTTTGAACAGTTCATTGATGTCAAATATAAAGGCACCAAGCGCTTCGGTCTTGATGGTGCGGAATCGCTGATTCCGGCGCTGGAACAGATTGTCAAGCGTGGCGGCTCGATGGGCCTCAAGGAAATCGTCCTTGGCATGGCTCACCGTGGACGCCTCAATGTGCTTAGCCAGTTCATGCGCAAGCCGCATCGCGCCATTTTCCACGAGTTCAAGGGCGGTTCTTACGCGCCGGATGACGTGGAAGGTTCGGGCGACGTAAAATATCATCTTGGTGCTTCGTCGGATCGCGAATTTGACGGCAACAAGGTGCATCTGTCGCTGACAGCCAATCCCTCGCATCTGGAAATCGTAAATCCGGTTGTCATGGGTAAGGCTCGTGCCAAGCAGGATCTGCTCGCTGGCCGCGACCGTGATGAAGTTGTGCCGCTTTCCGAGCGTGCCAAGATCATGCCGCTGCTGCTGCATGGCGATGCGGCATTTGCTGGTCAGGGCGTTGTTGCCGAGTGTCTTGGCCTTTCCGGTCTGCGCGGTCATCGCGTCGGCGGTACGGTGCATTTCATCATCAATAACCAGATCGGCTTTACCACCAATCCGCGTTTCTCGCGTTCCTCGCCCTATCCATCCGATGTGGCGAAGATGATTGAGGCGCCAATTTTCCACGTCAATGGTGACGATCCGGAAGCCGTTGTTTATGTGGCGAAGATTGCCACCGAATATCGCATGACCTTCCACAAGCCGGTCGTCATTGATATGTTCTGCTATCGCCGCTTCGGCCATAATGAGGGCGATGAGCCTGCATTCACGCAGCCGCTGATGTACAAGACCATTCGCGGCCAGAAAACGACTGTACAGCTCTATTCCTCCAAGCTGATCGAAGAAGGCCTGATTACTGAAGCCGATCTTGAAAAGCTGCGTGCCACATGGCGCGAAAACCTCGAGCAGGAATTTGAGGCCGGTCAACACTACAAGCCCAACAAGGCCGATTGGCTGGATGGCGCCTGGAGCGGCTTGCGCACAGCAGACAATGCTGATGAGCAGCGCCGTGGCAAAACGGGGCTTCCGCTGAAGACCATCAAGGAAATCGGCAAGAAGCTGGCAGAAGTGCCAGCGGGCTTCAATGTTCACCGCACCATTCAGCGCTTTCAGGATAATCGCGCCAAGATGGTCGAGACCGGCGAAGGTTTCGATTGGGCGACGGCAGAAGCACTGGCATTCGGCTCACTGGCAATTGAGGGGCATCCCGTTCGCCTGTCAGGTCAGGACGTCGAGCGCGGTACATTCAGCCAGCGGCATTCGGTGCTCTATGATCAGGACACGGAACAACGCTACATTCCGCTGAACAATCTTCAAAAAGGTCAGGCTATTTACGAAGTCATCAATTCGATGCTTTCGGAAGAGGCTGTCCTTGGATTTGAGTATGGCTATTCGCTGTCCGATCCGCGCGCGCTTACCCTTTGGGAAGCTCAGTTTGGTGACTTTGCCAATGGCGCGCAGGTCATATTCGACCAATTCATCTCATCGGGTGAACGTAAATGGCTGCGTATGTCGGGCCTGGTTTGCCTGCTGCCACACGGCTATGAAGGTCAGGGTCCGGAGCACTCTTCAGCTCGTCTTGAGCGCTATTTGCAGCTTTGTGCGGAAGACAATATGCAGGTTGCAAATTGCACAACACCTGCAAATTACTTCCATATTCTGCGCCGCCAGATGAAACGCGACTTCCGCAAGCCGCTGATCCTGATGACGCCGAAATCTCTGCTGCGTCATAAGCGTGCGGTATCGTCGATCAGCGATTTCACCGGCGATTCCTCCTTCCACCGTCTGTTGTGGGATGATGCGCAGCTGCTGAAGGATCAGCCGATCAAGCTGCAGAAGGATTCGAAAATCCGCCGTGTGGTTCTCTGCTCCGGCAAGGTCTATTACGATCTTTACGAAGAGCGGGAAAAGCGCGGCATTGACGATGTCTATCTGTTGCGCGTCGAACAGCTTTACCCGTTCCCGGCCAAGGCGCTGATCACTGAACTCTCGCGTTTCCGCAATGCGGAGATGGTCTGGTGTCAGGAAGAGCCCAAGAACATGGGTGCCTGGGCTTTTATCGATCCTTATCTGGAATGGGTGTTGGCGCATATTGATGCCAAGCATCAGCGGGTCCGTTACACCGGACGTCCTGCCGCAGCCTCAACGGCGACCGGCCTGATGTCCAAGCACCTTGCACAACTTGAAGCATTCCTTGAAGATGCTCTGGGTTCATAAGTAAACAAAGATAGATAGAGCGGCGTGACGTCGCTTTGAGCAGTTAAAATAGATCAACGAGAGCTGAGAATATGGCAACCGAAATCCGCGTCCCAACACTGGGCGAATCCGTTTCCGAAGCAACAATCGGCAAATGGTTCAAGAAGGTCGGCGAAGCTATTGCTGTCGACGAACCGCTGGTCGAGCTTGAGACCGACAAAGTGACCATTGAAGTGCCCGCTGCGGCTGCTGGTTCGCTGGCCGAAATCACCGCCAAGGAAGGCGATACGGTTGAAGTTGGCGCCTTGCTTGGCATGATCGGCTCCGGCGAGGGCGCGGCCGCTGCACCTGCCAAGAAAGAAGAAGCCAAGCCTGACGCGGTAGCACAGGCATCCGGCCCAGGTTCAGCGGCAACCACAGGTGAGGCAGAAAACAAGGCTGCTCAGGTTGCAGGCAATACGCCTATTTCCGAGCGCAAGCCCAGTGAAATGCCAGCTTCCCCGGCTGCTTCCAAGCTGTTGAGCGAAAAAGGTGTATCTGTTTCGCAGGTCGAAGGTTCCGGCAAGCGAGGCCAGGTTCTCAAGGGTGATGTTCTTGATGCCGTTGCCAAGGGCTTTACGTCGCAACCGGCTGCTGCCGAAGCACCGAAGGCCGTTGCCCGTCCGGCTTCCGCGCCAGATGATGCTTCGCGCGAAGAGCGCGTGAAGATGACACGGTTGCGCCAGACCATTGCGCGCCGACTCAAGGATGCGCAGAGCACGGCTGCCATGCTTACCACCTATAACGAGGTGGATATGTCTGCGGTCATGGACCTTCGTAACCGCTACAAGGAAATTTTCGAGAAGAAGCATGGTGTCAAACTCGGCTTCATGGGTTTCTTCACCAAGGCTGTCACCCATGCCTTGAAGGAAATTCCTGCGGTTAATGCCGAGATTGACGGCACCGACATCATCTACAAGAATTTTGCCCATGTCGGCGTTGCCGTCGGCACGGATAAGGGCCTTGTCGTTCCGGTCGTGCGTAATGCCGACCAGATGTCCATTGCGGAAATCGAGAAGGATATTGGCCGTCTGGGTAAAGCTGCACGCGATGGCGCGCTGTCGATGGCGGACATGCAGGGCGGCACATTCACCATTTCCAATGGTGGCGTCTATGGCTCGCTCATGTCTTCGCCGATCCTTAACGCACCGCAGTCCGGTATTCTTGGAATGCACAAGATTCAGGATCGTCCGGTTGTGGTTGGCGGCCAGATTGTCATCCGCCCGATGATGTATCTGGCTTTGAGCTATGACCACCGTATTGTTGACGGCAAGGAAGCAGTTACCTTCCTCGTTCGCGTCAAGGAAAGCCTTGAAGATCCGGAGCGTCTCGTTCTCGATCTCTAGAGCAATTCCAGGAAAAGTGTGTAGCGGTTTTCCGTCCGGAATTGCGTAAAAATAAAGTTTTAGAGCGTCGTTTTGAATCTCAAAACGCAAAACGCTCTAAGCAATAAAACTGTGCCGGTTGCTCTCGGGTCGGGAGCAGACCGGCACCAGTATGTCGTCTCTGGAGAATAAGCATGTCGCACTACATGTACGAATTCCTTGGTCTGATGGCGGTCTTTTCGATCATGATCGTCTCGCCCGGAGCTGACTTTGCCATTGTTGTCCGGCAGAGCATCGTGCATGGCCGCCGCAGCGCTATCATGACGAGCCTCGGCATTGGCTCTTCACTGCTTTTCCACATTAGCTACACTGTGCTCGGGCTTGGTCTGCTTGTATCAAAATCGCTGCTTCTGTTTGGCTTGCTGAAGTGGGCGGGTGCGGCCTATCTCGTTTATCTCGGGATCAAGGCCCTGCGTGCACCTGCCATGGAAGCACCGGCGGATGTCGTCGAGAATGTTCCGCAGAAGAAGATTTCCGATGGGCGTTCTTTCCTCATGGGTTTCGTGACAAACGCGCTGAATCCGAAAGCCGTCCTGTTCTTCCTGTCATTGTTTTCGGCGCTGGTCAGTCATGAAACACCGGTTTTAATTCAGGCTAGCTATGGCGTGTTCATGGCGCTTGCGCTGATTGCATGGTTCGTTGCGGTTTCCACCTTCTTTACGATCCAGTCAGTGCGGGATCGCTTTGTATCCTGGGGCAAGTGGTTCAATCGCGTAACCGGCATGGTTTTCATCGGGCTCGGTATCAAGCTCGCGACCAGCCAGGCAAGCTAGAGCGCTATGACTGTTTTTTTCCCCAACGCCAGAAAACAAGGTCTTGCTGCCATATCGGCGCTCGGAGTTCTGTTTGCCTCTTCGGCCTATGCCGCTTGTACGCAGGACCGGGCTGTCTATACCGACCGCGACGATGATTACACGCTGACATTCAAGCACTTTCCCGAAGATCAGCCTGTTGCAACATCAAACGAGTTTGTCCTGCAGCGCAATGACGCGGATTTGAAGCTTCAAGGTGTTGTCATGCGTGACGAAGCCGCAAGGCCCAATGCGCTGATTATGTATAATTGCCCAAGCGGCGATGCGACAGGTGATGAACTGGCGGCTTGTACAGTGTGGGAGGGCGTGCCTTATGCGCTGAAAGACGGCGCACAAGCCGACTATCTTCCACAAGCCAAAGAGCCGGCAGCGCAAGCTTTGCTGATGCCCAATCTCTCCGGCGCAATGAGCAATTTCAACTTCAAGCTGGAAAAGCCGATCGAAACGTTTCCGTGGGAAGTGTTCCGCTTCAAGGAATGCGTTCCCCAACAATAATTATGTGAGTTAAAGCAAAGGAATCAATCATGGCATATGATGTCGTCGTCATCGGATCAGGCCCCGGTGGCTATGTGTGCGCAATCAAGGCAGCACAACTCGGGCTAAAAACCGCCGTTATTGAAAAGCGCGCAACCTTTGGCGGCACTTGCCTGAACATTGGCTGCATTCCCTCAAAGGCCTTGCTCCACGCTTCTGAGGTTTTCCACGAGGCTGGGCATTCCCACGCGACGCTTGGCGTTGATTTAGGTACGCCAAAGCTCAATCTACCGGCCATGCTTGCCCATAAGCAAGCGACCGTGGATGCCAATGTGAATGGCGTTGCGTTTCTGTTCAAGAAAAACAAGATCGACACGTTCATCGGTACCGGCAAGGTCGTTGCCGCGGACAAAGTGTCAGTAACCGGTGAAGATGGCAAGGTTCAGGAAATCGAAGCAAAGAATATCGTGATTGCCACTGGCTCCGATGTTGCAGGCATTCCGGGCGTTGATGTGGCCTTTGATGAGAAGGTCATCATTTCTTCAACGGGTGCTTTGGAGCTTGAGGCTGTTCCGGACCATCTTGTTGTCGTTGGAGGTGGTGTTATCGGTCTGGAACTTGGCTCGGTTTGGGCGCGCCTTGGCGCCAAGGTGACAGTGGTCGAATTCCTTGACAAGATTCTCGGACCAATGGATGGCGAAGTCTCGAAGCAGTTCCAGCGCATGCTCGAAAAGCAGGGCATTGAATTCAAACTCTCCGCCAAGGTGACCGCTGTCGAGAAATCCGGCAAGGGCGCAAAGATTACGTTCGAGCCGGTCAAAGGCGGCGATGCCCAGACAATCGAGGCCAATGTTGTTCTCGTATCCACAGGTCGCAGACCCTACACAGACGGTCTCGGTCTTAAAGAGGCAGGTGTCGAGGTGGATGATCGCGGCCGCGTTGCCATCAACGATCATTGGCAGACCAATGTCTCCGGCATTTATGCCATTGGAGATGTGGTCAAGGGTCCCATGCTGGCGCACAAGGCGGAAGACGAAGGTATCGCGGTTGCCGAAATCCTCGCCGGACAGGCTGGTCATGTCAATTTTGATGCCATTCCAAGCGTTGTTTATACGCAGCCGGAAGTTGCTTCCGTTGGTAAAACGGAAGAAGAACTGAAGGCGGCTGGTATCGAATATAAGTCGGGTAAATTTCCGTTCACTGCCAATGGCCGCGCCCGTGCCATGCTGCATACGGACGGTTTCGTTAAAATTCTTGCTGACAAGGCCACAGATCGCGTTCTGGGCGTTCATATTCTTGGCTATGGTGCCGGAGAGATGATTCACGAGGCAACGGTTCTCATGGAATTTGGCGGCTCATCTGAGGATCTGGCGCGTACAACGCATGCGCATCCGACAATGTCGGAAGCCGTGCGCGAAGCCGCATTGGCCACATTCGCCAAGCCTATCCATATGTAACTTTGGCAAAAAACTGCACAAAAAAAGGCCCGAACATTCGGGCCTTTTTATTATGGTTCACCGCATTAATTAGCAGGGGCTGGTGCAGGCGCCGGGGCTGGTGCGGGCTCGGCGGGAGCTGGCGCAGGAGCAGGTTCGGCAGGAGCGGGTGCAGTTGATGCCGGAGGTTCAGCCGGCGCCGGTGCTGGCGGCGTTGTGGTATCGGTGGCTGGCGCTGTCGGCGCCGGAGCGTTCATTTCGGTATTCCCGTTCAGGAAGTAATAACCGCCGATAACGATTGCAGCGATAATGATGGCAGCAACCAGATAGGTTCCGCCACTACCGGACTTATTGTTGATAACTGTAGAAGGCCGATCTGTTTTGGCCGGGTCCAACGGATCATTTGCCGGTCGTTGCACATTTGGATCGTAGGTCATGTTCTATCCTCCATGGCATTCAAGCGATGCCGATGAATGGATAACGGATGGCATGCTGTAAAGTTCCAGAATCCTTTGTGCCTGTTCGGCGCTCTACTGCGCTGTCACTGTATAGTTTTGCTTTTTGAGAAGAGATACCAAGCCGTGTTCGCCGGGAAGATGCAAAGCACCGACAGCTATAAATGCGTTTCCTTTGGCAATTATTGGCTCTGCACGCTCCGCCATGGTTCGATTGCGTGCGCTGACCATTTTTTCTTCAAATTCCGCATAATTTTGGCCGCTGGCTGTGCCGTCGGGCGACACTGATCGCATGAGCGGAAATATCATGCCAATATCACCCTGCACATAAAGAACGGTCATTGTCTCGAATATGTCTTTCATCTTGGGACCGAGCGCCAGCATTTCGACTACGCCATCAATATGAAATTTTGCAGGCAGCGAGGCCATGGCCCCCAACTGGTCGCGGATCGTTTCCAGTCCGGCAATCTGCTTGCCTTTTTCCTTGGCTTCCTGTGCCAGCTTGATATCAAGAAACGCGGCACCCTGCTTTTTCCGGGCCATTTCACAGGCGGGTAGGGCAAGCATGCTTGTGAGCATCCAGGGTTGCATCTTGTTTACAGAGCTCAACGGAATTCCCCGTTCTGAAAGGGCGGCTTTGACACCATCCAGCTTGTCTGCGGGGATGACCTTTTCCAAGGTCGTTCCATCTGTGAACATCATCAGTTCCGGCGACTCGGCCATTACCTTCATTATGCCTTTGGGATCCAGAATTTCATCTGTTTCGATCACAATCGGATCGGCGGCACTATAAGCCGCTTGAGCCGCATCGGAGAGCTTCAGAACACGCGGATCAGTCAGATGCATTGTGCCGTAAAGCCAGGAAGGTTTGATGCCGGGCTTTTCGATTTTCCAGAGGAGCCCATGGCCATTGGGTGTGGCGGCGGCCTCTTTGCGCAATGTTTCAAGTTTTGCAGGGTCCGATTTGGCCATTTCCTCTATCAGATTACTGCCCGCGCACGTTTCGTCCGCGCGGGCATAGCCAGCGCTAAAAACCACGGCGAAAAATGATGCCAGCAGAAGCCAGCTCAATCCCGCGCAAAGCCGCAACAAGGCATCGGCATAACGGTCAAATGGAGACGAAATATTATTGTCCATCAATAGTCTCAACTGCTTCAATCACGCGCGGGGATGCGCTTTGTCGTAAATTTCCATCAGGCGATCCGTATCGACGCCCGTATAGACCTGTGTCGTTGAAAGGCTGGCATGACCGAGCAGTTCCTGAATGGTCCGCAGATCACCGCCACGACCCAGCAAATGCGTCGCAAAGGAATGGCGTAGCGCATGTGGCGTTGCAGTATCAGGCAGGCCCAGCGCTCCACGCATTTTCTGCATATCGCGCTGGATTATGGCCGAATGCAGATCGCCGCCGCGCGCACCGCGAAACAGCGGCTTGCCTTCCTCCAAATCATAGGGGCAAAGCTTGCGATATTCCGCAATCGCCCGGTGTACAATCGGAAGCAGGGGAACCATGCGTGTCTTGCCGCCCTTTCCGGTAATGGGAATTGAGCGGGCATCGGGATCGGTCAATGCTCCACCATCCAATCCGAGCGCTTCGGAAATGCGCAGGCCACAGCCATAGAGCAGTGTCAGCACGGCGGCATTGCGGGCTGCGATCCATGGCTCTTCATTGAGCTGCCCGCCAATCTCGACAACGCGCCGTGCGTCGATTGTTGTTAGCGGCTTTGGCAGTGATTTGGGCTGTTTTGGCGCACGCATGGCGATGGAGGCCGCCGCATTGGCCATCCCCTGCTTTTCCAGATAGCGCAGGAAGGAGCGGATACCGGCAAGCCCGCGTCCGAGCGTGCGTGCGCCCGCACCATCATTGCGTCGCCGCGCCAGAAATGAGCGAAGATCGGCAATCCGTAATGTCGCCACGTCTTTCAGCGCCGGAGGTTCACCCAGATGGCCGGTGAGGAACTGAAAGAACTGCCGCGTGTCACGCTCATAGGCTTCAAGCGTATTAGTGGCGAGGCGGCGCGTGTTCTTGAGCGACTTCAGCCAGTTTTCGCGCGCATCGATCAGATCGGGGCGCGCGGAAATAAGAAACTGTTCGGTTTTCGGTTGGACACCCACGGCATCGCTCCTCGGCTTTGTTATGCGGACAATGGCATAGGAACCCTTACGAGAACGTTTCGCCTTGGTTTTATCCGGCGTTTGCTCTAATTCGGGCAGAACAGATTTTAAATGGATAGACCAATGGCAAAGTTGAATGATCCGGTTCAGTTGGCGGTGATCGGTGCGGCACATGGAACGCGCGGCGAACTCAGGGTAAAAACATTTACCGGCGACCCCATGGCGCTTGCCGATTATGGGCCGCTTTATGATGTGACCGGCAGGGCTTTCGAAGTGCTGGATATCCGTCCGTCCAAGACTGTCGTTGTCGTGCGTTTTCGCGGCGTCAATGACCGTAATATGGCCGAGGCACTGAATGGAACAACGCTGTTTATTGAGCGTTCGCAACTGCCGCAGGATCTGGACGAAGACGAATATTACCACTCGGATCTGATCGGGCTGGAAGCAATCGACGCAGATGGCAACAGGCATGGCAAGGTGTCGGCCATGTTTGATTTTGGTGGTGGCGATCTGCTGGAGCTTTCCATACCGGGCAAACGTCCCATGCTGATCCCTTTCACATTGGCTGCTGTGCCGCAGGTTGACCTCAAGGCCGGACATATCGTTGTCGATCCCGCCGCCGCTGGTCTTCTTCCTGATGAGAATGAGGATGAGGAGCGCCGCCGTCAGCTTGGCGGTGAAGGCAAAGACAAGTCCTGATGACCGGCTTTCGCGCAACTGTCCTGACGCTTTACCCTGAAATGTTCCCGGGACCACTTGGCATTTCGCTGGCAGGCAAAGCCTTGGCCGAGGGGGCATGGTCGCTCGAGACCGTACAAATACGCGATTATGCGACAGACAAGCATCGCATGGTCGATGATACGCCTGCGGGCGGTGGTGCGGGCATGGTGATGAAACCCGATGTACTGGGGCGTGCGGTTGATCAGGTGGCGGACGAGCGTCCGAAACTGTTCATGAGTCCGCGGGGCAAACCTTTGACACAGGCGCGTGTACGCGAACTTGCGGCAGGCCCAGGGGCAATCTTGCTTTGCGGACGTTTCGAGGGCGTGGATGAGCGCCTGATCGAAGGACGCGGCTTTGAAGAAGTCTCCATCGGCGATTATATTCTGTCTGGCGGCGAAACAGCGGCCATCGTCGTGCTTGATGCGATTGTGCGGCTTCTGCCAGGTGTCATGGGCAATGTGCTTTCAGGTGAAACCGAGAGCTTTGAGACGGGACTGCTTGAGCATCCACACTACACCAAACCGCAGGAATGGGAGGGGCGCCGTATTCCGGATGTGCTTCTTTCCGGCAATCACGGCGCTATCGATAAATGGCGGCGGGCCGAAGCTGAAAGACTGACGCGTGAGAGGCGTCCGGATCTGTGGGATAAAAAGAATCCGCAAAACAGGTGACAAAGCGGCTTTTATGGTGTAATTGCCCGCCAACTCGGAAAATCCGAAGTCTGTTAATCAATGAATGGTGAATTCGCCCCTGTCTCTTGCGAGACATAGAAATGCGGCCAAAGTTGCTGCTTTCCAGTGTGGACGCTCTGACTGTTTGAACAATAAAAGGATAAGACAATGGCCGTCGATATTATTCGTCAGCTCGATCTCGAACAGAGAGCAAAAATCGAAGCCAAGCGCGTGCTTCCAGATTTCAAGCCAGGCGACACAGTTCGTGTCAATGTTCGTGTTACCGAAGGTACACGTACCCGCGTGCAGGCCTATGAAGGCGTTTGCATTGCCCGTAATGGCGCCGGCATCAATGAGAACTTCACAGTTCGCAAGATTTCCTATGGCGAAGGCGTAGAACGCGTATTCCCGATCATTTCACCGCTGGTCGAAGGTGTTGATATTGTTCGTCGCGGTAAGGTACGTCGTGCGAAGCTTTACTATCTGCGTGGTCTTACAGGTAAGGCTGCTCGTATCGTCGAGAAAAAAGACAACCGCAAGAACAAGACTTCAGTTCCTGCAACAGGCACTGCCGAAACAGTGACTGAAGCAACTGTTGCAAAGGCACCTGCTGCTGAATAAGCGCTATGCATGAATTTTGAAAAAGGCGGTCCTTGGGCCGCCTTTTTGTTTTTGAGCGTTTTTTCCTCGTGACTGCCGTTAGAAGAAACAGACATGCTTGCGGGGATTGACGCGCCGGTGACAAGGTGAAATCAGTTTGCCAACTATTTCACGACAAGGGGACTCCGATGAACTTGCGTTCCATTTTTTCGGCCGTTTTTCTGGCAGCGATAACGCTGGCCATGCTTCCCATTTCCGCTTTCTCCGCTGATCTGCCTGATCTGGGCGGCAAAGAGGTGACTGTGGTTACGGAGAATGCCTATCCGCCGTTACAATTCGTCGATCCCAAGACCGGTAAGCCGGTGGGCTGGGAATATGATGCGATGAACGAAATCGCCAAGCGCCTCAACTTCAAGATCGAGTATCTCAATACAAGCTGGGATGCGATGATCCAGGCTGTCTCCGATAATCAATACCAGATCGGTATGACCGGCATAACCATCAATGACGAGCGCAAGCAGAAGGTGGATTTTTCCGAGCCCTATATGCGGTCGGAACAATTCATGCTCGTCCGCAGCGACGAGAAGCGCTTTACCGACGCCAAGAGCTTTTCGGAGTCGAAGGATACGCTGGTTGGCGCGCAGCCGGGAACGAGTAATTTCTATGTTGCCGTCTACAATGTCCTCGATGGCAATGAGCAGAATCCGCGTATCAAGTTGTTTGAAACATTCGGCGCAACCATTCAGGCGCTGAAAACCGGCGATGTTGATCTGGTCCTGACTGACAGCACCGCGGGCAAGGGCTATGTGGATGCATCCGGCGGTGCATTGAAGCTGATTGGCGGGCCGCTCGGTGCGGAAGATTTCGGCTTTATCTTTCCAAAAGGCTCCGATCTAGTCGCTCCGGTTAATGCGGCCATTGCTGCATTGAAGGCTGACGGCACATTCGACGCGCTGAACAAGAAGTGGTTTCTCGACTACAAGCTTGGTCAATAGGTGAGTATGCGTTCTTGAAGCCCGAAGCCGCATCACGCCTGGCGGAAAAGGCTGATTTTCCGTGGTGGCTCATTGTCGCCGCGGGGATCGCTATCGCCTTGGGTCTCGCTATTCTCATCAATCCGCTTTACGGGCAGGTTTTTTCAACTGTTGCGCAAGGCATCTGGATAACCGTCTGGGTGTCTATCGTTGCGTTCTTTCTTGCATCGGTGTTGGGGCTCGTTTTGGCCATTATGAGCCGGTCGGAATATATCGCCGTCCGGCAGATTGCGCGGTTTTATGTTGAGATCATGCGCGGTGTTCCACTGCTGGTGCTGTTGTTCTATATCGCTTTTGTCGGCGCCCCGGCCCTGGTCTATGCATGGAATTTCATAACGCAACCATTGCAAAATGCTGGCTACACTGAGCCGCTGCTGGTGCGGGATTTCTCCCTGCTCTGGCGTGCGATCATTGCGCTCGTTCTTGCCTATTCAGCCTTTCTTGCAGAGATTTTCCGCGCTGGCATTCAAGCTGTCGATGCAGGCCAGATCGAAGCAGCCAAGGCGCTCGGGCTTCGGCGCTTTCCGCGTTTCCGGCTGATTGTGATGCCGCAGGCGATCCGCACTATTTTGCCGCCTTACGGCAATGATTTCATCGCCATGGTGAAGGATTCATCGCTGGTGTCGGTCCTCGGGGTTGTCGATATTACTCAGATGGGCAAGGTCTATGCCTCAGGGTCATTCCGCTTTTTTGAAACCTATTCTGTGGTCGCCTATATATATCTTATCTTGACCATCAGCCTTTCTTTGCTGTTGCGATGGGTTGAACGGCGTCTTGCGCAACGCAACCGGTGATTTCACCTGACAGGTAGCGGCGCATTGTCACTTTTCATGCTTGTTTCTTGACGTTGAGAGGCCTCAAGTGCATATGTCCACGAAATAATCGAAAAGACCCCACTGCCAGGATATCGCGATGATTGCGCCACGCACACTTTATGACAAGATCTGGGATGACCATTTGGTTGACAGTCAGGATGACGGCACCTGCCTTCTCTATATTGATCGCCACCTTGTGCATGAAGTCACCAGCCCGCAGGCCTTTGAAGGTTTGCGCTTGACCGGTCGCAAGGTTCGCCATCCGGAAAAGACGCTTGCGGTGGTTGATCATAATGTTCCCACTTCGCCGGATCGTATCAACGGTATCAAGAACGAAGAAAGCCGTATTCAGGTTGAAGCATTGGCGAAAAATGCTGCGGATTTCGGCGTCGAATATTATTCGGAAAAAGACATTCGTCAGGGCATCGTTCATATTATCGGGCCGGAACAGGGTTTCACCTTGCCTGGCATGACCATTGTCTGTGGCGATAGCCACACTTCGACCCATGGCGCGTTTGGCGCATTGGCCCATGGTATCGGCACGTCGGAAGTCGAGCACGTGCTTGCCACACAGACGCTCATTCAGTCGAAAGCCAAGAACATGCTGGTGCGTGTCGATGGTGTCCTTCCAGAGGGTGTGACAGCCAAGGATATCATTCTCGCCATCATCGGCGAAATCGGCACCGCTGGCGGCACCGGCTATGTCATCGAATATGCGGGCGAAGCCATTCGCGCATTGTCGATGGAAGGTCGCATGACCATCTGCAACATGTCGATTGAGGGTGGCGCACGCGCTGGCCTGATTGCGCCTGATGAGACGACATTCGCCTATGTGAAAGACAAGCCGCGCGCCCCCAAAGGCGAGCAGTTTGATCGTGCTGTGGAATATTGGAAGACTTTGCAGAGCGATGAGGGCGCGCATTTCGACAAGGTTGTTGTTCTGAATGCTGCTGATTTGCCGCCCATCGTTTCCTGGGGCTCATCACCGGAAGACGTCATCTCCGTCATGGGTGCTGTTCCAAATCCAGACGATATTGCGGATGAAACCAAGCGCTCCTCAAAATGGCGCGCTCTGGACTATATGGGCCTGAAGCCAGGTACTCCGATCACTGATATCAAGCTTGATCGCGTCTTCATCGGCTCATGCACCAATGGTCGTATCGAAGACCTTCGCGCTGTCGCCAAAGTTGTTGAAGGCCGCAAGGTCAGCCCGACTGTGGATGCGATGATTGTGCCAGGTTCCGGTCTGGTCAAGGAAATGGCGGAAGCTGAAGGTCTCGACAAGATTTTCAAGGAAGCAGGCTTTGACTGGCGCGAGCCGGGCTGCTCCATGTGCCTTGCCATGAATGATGATCGCCTGAAGCCAGGTGAGCGTTGCGCATCGACATCAAACCGCAATTTTGAGGGCCGTCAGGGCTTCAAGGGCCGCACACACCTCGTGTCGCCAGCCATGGCCGCCGCCGCTGCAATTGCCGGACATTTTGTCGATATTCGTGAGTGGAAGTAAGCCTACCGTAGCTTTCTCTCCATAGGGAGCAGGGTTGTTACTGCACAGGATTGGAATCCAATCGCTTCCCTCTCCGTCATCCTCGGGCTTGACCCGAGGACCCACTCTTACCTTCTGTGCGAGTATTAGGGGGCAAGCCCCTCCTCAACTAGTTCCTCGGGTCAAGCCCGAGGATGACGGAGAGGCGGGGGCTATGAAACGAATTACCGTCCCCGATAGCTCGGCACGCCCTGATCCGGCAACCACAACCCTTCCGGCATCGGCCCTGTTTGCCAAAAGACATCAATGGGAATGCCGCCGCGCGGGTACCAGTAGCCGCCAATGCGCAGCCATAAGGGCTTGACGGTTTCAACAATGCGCTTGCCAATACTCACAGTGCAATCTTCGTGAAACGCCCCATGATTGCGGAAACTGCCCAAAAACAACTTGAGCGATTTGGACTCAAGCAATGTCTCGCCCGGCGCATAATCGATGACGAGATGACCGAAATCCGGCTGGCCCGTCACGGGGCAAAGCGAGGTGAATTCGGGGCAGGCGAAACGTGTGAGGAACAATGTTCCGGCCTGCGGGTTGGGAACTGCTTCCAGAATTGCCTCATCGGGATGCTGCGGCAGCTTCACATTCTTGCCCAACATGGTTGAGCTTTCTGCATAATGGCTCATGCTGCGACCCTCCGCGTTTCATACTCGCCCTGATATTCGCAGCCTTCGCCGCAAGTATCGCGATAGACACCGATCTGCGCAAGGCTCGGCAACTCAGGATAGAAATGCCGCCACAGCCACATGGCGATGTTTTCCAGAGTTGGGGTTTCGAGCCCTTCGATCTCGTTCAGATAGCGATGGTCCAGCTTTTCCCGGGCAGTGCCGAAAGCGGTCTCGACCTGTCCAAGGTCGGCGATAAGACCGGTCCTTTTGTCAGGCTTTCCCTCGAGCGTCACACGCACGCGGAAACTATGTCCGTGCAGGCGCGTATTGACGTGCCCGTCAGGAAAAACATGCGGCAAATGATGTGCCGCCTCAAACGTAAATTCGTTGAAGATTCTCATAAGTGCTCCATTAGCCTTGGCGCAATACAGGCGCCCGCAAAGTCAAACACGGCACCGAAAGGGTTTGCCCTATGGAAGACCGTTCATCTTATGTGTCTGCGTGCTCAGCCGCCAAAGCGGATGAGCGAGGCAATAGGCCGCTGCAGATGCCACATGCGCGGCGGTTTGCGCCGGATCACCGATGACGTCAAGAGGTTGAAGGTAGAAATGCTCAAAGGAAAGCTGCTCGAAACGTGAAGGATGCGTCTCGCTTTCCTTTTGCGGGAAGACCAGTTTCAGCTCGTTGCCGCTGGTTTGGACGAGCGGCGCTGCCGCTTTTGGCGAGACGCAAATCCAGTCAATGCTGCCCGGGGCTTCCAGCGTGCCATTGGTCTCGATCCCGACCTCAAAGCCCCGTGCATGAAATGCGTCGATGAGGGAGCTATCAAGTTGCAGCAGCGGTTCGCCGCCTGTGCAAATCACATAGGGTTTGCCACCGCCACCTTGCGGCCACTGGGCGGCAACAGCATCGGCAAGCGCGTCGGCAGTTTTGAATTTGCCGCCGCCCGGTCCATCAATGCCGATAAAATCCGTATCGCAAAACTGGCAGATCGCCTTTTTGCGATCCCGCTCGAGACCAGACCATAGATTGCATCCGGCAAAGCGCATGAATACCGCTGCGCGGCCCGTATGATTGCCTTCGCCTTGCAAAGTCAGGTAGATTTCCTTGACAGCGTAGGTCACGCGGCCTCCGCCTTGAACTTTTGCCAGCCGCTTGATCGCAGCTCGCAGGCGGGACATGTGCCGCAACCATAGCCCCAGTCATGACGCTTGCTTCTATCGCCGAGATAGCAGGTATGGCTGTTTTCAACGATCAGGCCGAGCAGTGATTGACCGCCAAGTTCTTGGGCCAGTGCAAATGTCTGCGCCTTGTCCAGCCACATGAGGGGTGTTTCGATGGTGATACGGCGATCCAGCCCCAGCGAAAGAGCCACTTGCTGGGCTTTCAGCGTGTCGTCGCGGCAATCAGGGTAGCCGGAATAATCGGTTTCGCACATGCCTCCGACGATCACCCGCAATCCGCGGCGATAGGCCAATGCCGCCGCCAGTGTAAAGAAAAGCAGATTGCGTCCCGGAACGAATGTATTGGGCAGGCCATTTTCTGCCATTTCAATGGCAATGCTCTCAGTCATGGCCGAGCCGCCCAGCTGGCCGATAATGCCGGCGTCGAGCATATGGTCCTCGCCGAGTTGCAACGCCCATTCGGGAAATTGTTTGGTCAGCGCCGCACGGAATTCCTTGCGGACCTCAAGTTCAATTTTGTGGCGTTGGCCATAGTCGAAGCCGACAGTTTCAACGCGGTCAAACTGCGATAGTGCCCAAGCCAGACAGGTGGCGGAATCCTGTCCGCCGGAAAATAGAACGAGGGCGCCCCCGGAGCGCTGAGTCATATTCAATACCTTTCAAATGTGCGGGTGCCATACAGGCGCTGCGCATTTGAGGCAAATTAAATCTGTCCTTAGATCAGTCGAGGCAGCCGGGATGTTCAAGGATTGCGATCTCGTTACGATCCAGACCATAGCGATAGCTCAAGCCCTTGATGACGATTGGTGCATCACAGCTCGTATTGGGGGCGGGTATGACACCCACGACCAGGTGATCGGCAGCAGGGTAAATAACAGAAGGTCCGCTGGCGCGTTTATAGACAGGTGTTGTGCGCCGCACATCCCGTCCGATCACGTCGGACTTTGCCGCTCTTGACCCGACGAAGATGATCTTCGGACCGCCCGCTTCCTGCATGATGACATTGCCATATTCATCGCCATAGGTGTTGCCGTCAGCAAGCGCGATACCCGGTAGACCCGACAGGACGGACAAGACCAGAAGTGATGTGCGCAGCATGAAGCAGACCTCAAGACAGGTGGTGGTTACATCAGCTTTAACCATTTGTTAACGATTGTCATCTGCCTGAATGGATTCAAATCGATTTTCATTCCGGGTTAAGGTTGACGCGAACGGCACAATCAACCAATCCTGAAGCACCCCGGCAACGGTAGGCAGTAATAAAGGGACGGAAGCGACAATGACCAAGAAAGCTCCAGACGAACACGCCATTGATATATCCCTGCTGCATTTGAACGATGCGCATGAATTTTCACCACTGCTTGCCAGCTACGCGCAAGCGTTGAAGCGTGGCGCACCGCGCCGCCCGGACGATTACTATGCTGAAAACCTCTTGCGCGACCGTGCCGCGGAGATTGCTGGTGCGCGGCTGGATGGCAAGCTGGTCGGGTTCGTTATTTTTTATGATCTTCCTGAACCGGTTTCAGGCATGCGGGCAGGGCAGGTGGACCATATTTATGTACATCATGATCATCGCGGCAAAGGTATCGCCAAGGCGTTGATCGACGTGCTTGCCGATAAGGCGGAAGAGCGCGGCTGGACCAAGCTGTCCCTCAATGCGCCGCGTGTGCCGGAGGATGGCCGCAAGCTATACGAGCAGGTTGCAGCGCCTGCGGACTGGACGAGCTTCGTCATCCGCTTCGGCAATCAATAGTCGGCAAATAGAGGATGGAGTCGCTCCAACCTGTGAGCGACTCTTATCGTCGCAGATGAACTTGCCCATATTGCGCTGAATTCAACCGCGCTAGGGTAAATCTGGATAGACTCACTCAACTATTTTTAACGGCATTTTGATTGGTAAATCTGACCTTCGGATCGTCAATTTTCCGCGTTTAAACGATTGAATTTTATAGAAAAACCTTATTGACTTGCTATTCGGGCCAATTCGCCGCATGAGGGTTTTGAATGGGGCTTTGACGCAGTGCAAAAACCGCATTAAAACCCTTCTAAATTGGCTTTAACAGCCTTTCGGCCCTGCCCGCCTTTCTGTCATCCCTGCGGCGTGGCTTTTCTCATTGGGGACGCTATGAGCAAAACAAATTTGCATGCAAACCGGCCTTTGTCGCCTCACTTGCAAATCTACAAACCAATCCCGACCATGGTCATGTCCATTGTCCACCGCATTACGGGCTGTGCCCTCTATTTCGGTACATTGCTGGTTGCATGGTGGTTGATCGCAACTGCGACGAGCGAACAGCAGTTCGATATTGTTTCCATGGTCTATGGTTCCTGGATCGGCCTTCTGGTGCTTCTTGGCTACACCTGGGCGCTCATTCATCACATGATTGGCGGCATCCGCCATCTGATCTGGGATACAGGGCGTGGGCTGGAAAAAGACACCACGACGAAAATGGCATGGGCGTCGCTCATTGCATCCGTTCTGCTGACGGCCCTTGTCTGGGTCGCCGTATTCACACTGCGTTGAGGAGCTTTAGCAATGGCTGATATGCGCACGCCGCTTGCCAAAGTTCGCGGATTGGGTTCTGCGAAAGAAGGCACCGAACATTTCTGGCGTCAAAGGCTGACAGCAGTCGCAAACATTCCGCTGATGCTGTTTTTCATCGGCCTGATTGTTTCGCTGCATGGGGCAAGCTTTGAGGAAACCCGCGCGGCACTCTCACATCCGCTGACAGCGCTGGTTCTCATTCTGGTACTTTTGTCCGGCCTTTACCATATGCGCCTTGGAATGCAGGTCGTTATTGAGGACTATGTGCATGCAGAAGGCGCAAAGCTCGCCTGCATCATGCTCAATACCTTCTTCACCATCGCAGTCGGTGTTGTTTCGCTCTTTGCGATCCTCAAGCTGAGTTTCGGAGTTTAAGCTCTATTATGGCAACTACAGAAAACAAAGCCGCAAAGCCCTACACATTCGTTGACCACAAGTTCGATGTGGTTGTCGTCGGTGCTGGCGGCGCCGGTCTTCGCGCCACGCTTGGCATGGCCGAACAGGGCTTGAAAACAGCCTGTATTACCAAGGTTTTCCCGACCCGTTCCCATACGGTTGCGGCGCAGGGCGGTATTGCCGCCTCGCTCAGCAATATGGGTGCAGACTCCTGGCAGTGGCATATGTTCGATACCGTCAAGGGTTCCGACTGGCTCGGCGATACCGATGCCATGGAATATCTGGCCCGCGAGGCACCAGCGGCGGTTTATGAGCTTGAGCATTATGGTGTGCCTTTCTCCCGTACTGAAGAAGGCAAGATTTACCAGCGTCCATTTGGCGGCCATATGATGAATTATGGCGACGGTCCGCCCGTGCAGCGTACTTGCGCTGCGGCAGACCGCACCGGTCATGCTATCCTGCACACGCTTTATGGCCAGTCATTGCGCCACAATGCGCAGTTCTTCATCGAATATTTCGCGCTTGATCTCATTCAGGATGAAGACGGCACGATTACTGGCGTTGTTGCTTGGAACCTTGATGACGGCACAATTCACCGCTTTGCCGCCAAGATGGTGGTCATGGCAACAGGCGGTTATGGCCGCTCTTATTTCTCCGCAACCTCGGCGCATACTTGCACTGGTGATGGTGGCGGCATGGTTGCCCGCGCTGGCTTGCCTTTGCAGGACATGGAATTTGTCCAGTTTCACCCGACCGGTATTTATGGCGCCGGCTGCCTGATTACTGAAGGTGCGCGCGGCGAGGGTGGCTATCTGGTCAATTCCGAAGGTGAGCGCTTCATGGAGCGTTATGCCCCTTCCGCAAAGGATCTTGCTTCCCGCGACGTGGTTTCCCGCTGCATGACGTTGGAAATTCGCGAAGGTCGCGGTGTCGGCAAGGACAAAGATCATATTTTCCTGCATCTGGATCATCTTGACCCTGCGGTTCTGCATGAGCGTCTGCCCGGCATTTCCGAATCGGCAAAGATTTTCGCCGGTGTCGACCTGACCCGCGAACCCATTCCGGTTCTGCCGACAGTTCACTACAACATGGGCGGGATTCCCACCAATTATTGGGGAGAAGCGCTCAATCCGACGCCGGAAAATCCGGATCGCATCCAGCCCGGTCTGATGGCTGTGGGCGAGGCCGGTTGCGCTTCGGTTCATGGTGCCAATCGGCTCGGCTCCAATTCGCTGATCGATCTGGTTGTGTTCGGTCGTGCCGCTGCCATTCGCGCCGGTCAGGTGATCGACCGCAATTCAAAAATCCCGGAAATTAACGAGGCCTCGGTCACGAAGATCATGGATCGCTTTGACCGGCTGCGTCATGCCAATGGCGGAACGCCAACGGCTGTGCTGCGCGAGAAGATGCAAAGGACAATGCAGGAAGATGCTGCTGTGTTCCGCACATCGGACTCGCTGAAGTCCGGCGTCATCCGCATGGAGAAAATCTGGAGCGAGTTGCCTGACGTGAAGGTGACCGATAGGTCGATGATCTGGAATTCCGATCTGGTGGAAACGCTGGAGCTGGAAAACCTCATGGCCAATGCTCTGACCACAGTTGTTGCTGCGGAAGCCCGCAAGGAAAGCCGCGGCGCGCATGCGCATGAGGATTTTCCGAACCGCGATGATGTCAACTGGCGCAAGCACAGTCTTGCATGGCTGACGCCTGAGGGCAAAGTTACGCTCGGCTATCGTCCTGTCCACCTTGATCCGCTGGTCAAGGAAGAGGATGGCGGCATCAGCCTCGCCAAGATCGCGCCAAAAGCGCGCGTGTACTAAGGGAATAAGAGCATTATGGTTGAACTTGCACTTCCCAAAAATTCGAAGATGCAGCCCGGCAAGACCTGGGAGCGTCCGGCCGGTGCCAATAATTTGCGCGAATACCGGATTTACCGCTGGTCGCCGGATGATGGTGAAAACCCGCGCATCGATACATATTATGTCGATCTGGATGATTGCGGCCCGATGGTTCTTGATGGGCTGTTATGGATCAAGAACAAGATCGATCCGACGCTAACTTTGCGCCGCTCCTGCCGTGAAGGCATTTGCGGCTCATGTGCCATGAATATTGATGGTACAAACACACTCGCCTGCACCAAGGGTATGGATGAGATCAAAGGCGCAGTGAAGATTTATCCTTTGCCGCACTTGCCGGTGGTCAAGGATCTGGTGCCGGACCTGTCGAATTTCTATGCGCAGCACCGCTCGATTGAGCCCTGGTTGAAAACCGTATCGCCGGAGCCTGCAAAGGAATGGCTGCAAAGTCATGAAGACCGCGCCAAGCTGGACGGCCTTTACGAATGCATCCTGTGCGCATGCTGCTCGACATCCTGCCCAAGCTATTGGTGGAATGGCGACCGCTATCTCGGCCCTGCTGTTCTCTTGCAGGCCTATCGCTGGCTGATTGACAGCCGTGACGAGGCAACAGGCGAACGCCTGGACAATCTGGAAGATCCTTTCCGGCTTTACCGTTGCCACACGATTATGAACTGCGCGCAAACTTGCCCCAAGGGTCTGAACCCTGCCAAGGCAATTGCCGAAATCAAGAAGATGATGGTGGAGCGCCGGGTTTAACATAGCAACGGGCGCAAGAGCGCCCGTTCTTAATTTTATGCAATTTTTGATTTATCAGATCAAGCCAGCTTGGCGTCCAGCGTTACTTCAATCGCGCCGAGTGCCTTTGAAAGCGGGCACGTTGCCTTGGCCTGACCGGCAAGCTTTGCAAATGTATCGGCGTCAATGCCGGGAACATCGCCGACAAGCGTCAAGGCGCTTTTGGTGATCTCAAAGCCACCGCCCGCTGCAGGGCTGATGGAAACGACTGCCTTGGCATCGAGGTTGGCGGCCGGTGTGCCGTTCTCAGCCAGAAAATGCGAAAGCTGCATGGCAAAGCAGCCGGCATGGGCAGCAGCAAGCAGTTCTTCCGGATTGGTGCCTGATTTGCCGCTTTCATCTTCGAAGCGCGCCTTGAAATTATAGGGAAGAGCTTTCAGGGCACCACTTTGCGTGTCCAGCGTGCCTTTACCGTCTTTCAGCGCGCCCTGCCAAATTGCCGTTGCTTGTCTGTCCATGAGTGTCTCTCCCTCGTTGAGATATGTATCGGTGTACGTCCGTTAACGTGTAATATCTATCAGTGTTCCGTATCAAATCCATGGCGGCCCTACCTTGGCATAATATACAAACGGATATCCTCCCTGTAGAACGAAAAAATCAAACGGGATCTTGTAAATGCATATTCTTCTGGCTTTGCTTGGAATGGTCGGGGGCGGTCTTTTCTGGTGGTATCGTATGCGCACCTTGGGTGACGCAGCAAGTGATGTCATTGATACTGCCGGAAAGGCGCGTGGCTATCTGCGTCGCAGAAAGATACGCATTCAGCATGAACACTCGCCTTTGACGGCGATTGAGGATCCGGTTCTTGCTGCGGCAACGCTCATCTTCGCCATTGTTTGTGAAGATACTCCGATCACAGAAAAACACTACGAAGCCGTACGGAATGCGATTATCGATATTTGCGATCCTGCCAAGGCGGATGAGGCCGTGATCTATGCAAAATGGGCTTCAAGCCAGATCGATGATGCGGTCACCGTCATCGAAAAGACCTCGCCACTTTTGCGGCAGAGGTTAAACGATATGGAAAAGCTTGAATTGATTGATATGGTAGGCAAAGCTGCGGCTGCTGTCACCGTTCCTCCCACTTACGGCCAGCGTGTCAAGAAGCTCAAACAAAAGCTTGGCCTTGAGGTCGACTGATCAATCGAGATAGGAAACTTCCCTTGAAACTGAAGAAACTTGGCCGGACGGATATTGACGTCACGGAAATCTGCCTCGGCACCATGACCTGGGGTGTACAGAACACTGAAGCCGATGCGCACAACCAGATCGATTATGCTCTGGATGCGGGCGTCAATTTCATGGATACGGCGGAAGTCTATGCAATTCCATCCAGTCCCGAAACCTATGGTAAAACCGAGTCCTATATTGGCAGCTGGTTCAAGAAGACCGGTAAGCGTGATCGCTTTGTTCTGGCGACAAAGATTTCGGGTGGCGGCAATAGCTGGATTCGTGAAGGCAACAAGCCAAGCCGTGCCAGTGTGCGCGAAGCGGTGGAAGGCAGCCTGAAACGGCTGCAGACCGATTATATCGATCTTTATCAGGTGCATTACGCCGCGCGCGGCCATTATCATTTCGGTACAGCATGGAAGTACGCGCCGCATACCCAAAACCAGACTGAGGTTCTTGACCAGATTGAAGATGCGCTGCTTGGCCTTGGAGATATGGTCAAGGAAGGCAAGATCAGGCAGATCGGCCTTTCGAATGAAACCGCTTGGGGTATCGGTCAATGGCTGAAACTTGCGGAGCGCAGCGACTTGCCGCGTGTTGTCTCCGTGCAGAATGAATACAGTCTGATCCAGCGCGTGTTCGATCTCGACCTTGCCGAACTCAGTCACCATGAGGATGTGGGCCTATTGGCCTATTCATCGCTCGCTTCAGGTGTGCTCACCGGCAAATATCTGGATGGAAAAATTCCGGCGGGTACACGCGGTGCGATCCAGACCGGCGGGCTCTGGCGCAATAATGAGCATTCCGAGCCAGCGGTGCGCGCCTATGTGGAACTGGCGCGGAAACACGGCCTTGACGTGGCACAAATGGCCATTGCTTTCGCGCTCACCCGGCCATTCATGACTTCCGTGATCATTGGAGCAACTTCAATGGATCATCTGAAGACCGACATAGCTGCGGCCGATCTCAAGCTTTCGCCGGAAGTTCTGGCTGAAATCGAAACGATCTACCGGAAATATCCGCGCCCGCTTTAGGCGGCGACTGTAGTGCAAATGTTAAATCGACTGCCCCTGCAACAATTTGGGGGCGGTCGGTGACAATCCTGCGGCTTGGCGGATGAAGAACCCCTTCAGCCGCGGCATACGTTCGACAAGGCCAAGGCCAAAATCACGCAATGCGCGTATGGGCACGTTGTCATTAGAGAAAAGCCGGTTGAGAACGTCCGTGGTTACTCCCATCTGCACCGTATCGAAACGGCGCCATGTCTGGTAGCGCTCCAGCACTGCAATAGAGCCAATATCGAGGCCGAGCCGGTCCGCATCGACGATCGTTTCCGCCAGCGCTGCTGCATCCTTGAAGCCGAGATTAAGGCCCTGACCGGCGATGGGATGGATACCATGGGCCGCATCACCGACAAGCGCGAAACGGGGCTTGATGAAATCCCGAGCCAGCGTCAGGCTCAGCGGGAAAGCTTTGCGCGGACCTTCCACGCGCAATTCGCCAAGCTTCAACCCGAAGCGTTGTTCGAGTTCGGCATCAAACACGAATTCATCTTCCTTGACGAGCCGGTCAGCATCCGCAGTCCTTTCAGTCCAGACCAGCGACGAGCGATTGCCTTTCAGCGGCAGCACCGCGAAAGGGCCTGCGGGCAGGAAGTGCTCTTCCGCGCGGCCATTGTGCGGACGCTCATGGGCGACTGTGCACACGATTCCGGACTGGCCGTATTCCCAATTGACCGTCTTGATGCCTGCCATATCGCGCAGGCGTGATTTCACGCCATCCGCCGCAATCAGCAGCCGCGCCTGCAACGATTTTTCGTCGCCATAGCGGACCGTCAGACCGTTATCACCTTGCTCAAAGCCATGCACCGGCGCGCCTTCAATAAAGACAATGCCGAGTTCATCTGCCTTTTCTCGCAGCGAAGCATTCAGAAGCCGGTTTTCTACCATATGCGCAAATGGCTCTCCCGGTTCAATCTCGCCATCAAAGGTCAGGAATACGGGCCGAACTGGATCGGCGGTGCGTGAGTCCGTCACGACCATCTCATTGATCGGTTGAGCCTCCGGCAAGATACTCTGCCAGCATCCAAGCTTGTCCAGCATGCGGCTCGCCGCCGCTGCAATGGCGGAAGCCCGTGTATCATTACGCCAGACGCCAGCGGGGGCTGCATCGATAACGGTCACCCCGAGATGCGGTGCAGAAGACTTCAGCGCGACAGCAGTGGCCATGCCGACATAACCTGCTCCGGCGATAATAATGTCTGTGCGGGTTGCGTCCATGATTGCCTCCGGATGGTGAATACTTGACTTGTCGGGCTGTTCCTGTTGCAAGCGATGAAACAGACGAACTGGAGATGTCCGATCATGTCCGAAGCACCCAAGTCAACAGCTATGACCGAGCTTCTGTCCATACTCGACCTTGAGACGCTTGAACACAACCTGTTTCGAGGTCGCAGCCCCCAGGTGGGCTGGCAGCGCGTTTTTGGCGGCCAGGTCATCGGACAGGCGCTGGTTGCGGCGCAGCGGACAGTAGACCCGCTCCGACACGTACATTCCCTGCATGGTTATTTCATGCGGGCGGGCGATCCCAAAGTGCCGATCATCTACGAGGTCGACCGCATCCGCGATGGTTCGAGCTTTACCACACGGCGCGTTGTGGCAATCCAGCACGGCCATGCCATCTTCTCTCTGGAAGCCTCATTCCAGATTGAGGAGGAAGGACTCGAGCACCAAAAGCCGAAACCGTTGGATGTTCCCGAACCGGAAAATCTCATCTCTGACAAAGATATGAAGGAGCAATATCTCCAGAATGCTCCCAAGATTATCCGGCAATATTGGGAGCAGGACCGGCCCATCGAGATCAAGCCGCTTTCGCTTCGGCATTATCTGACCCGCGATAAGCTCCCGCCCGAGCAGAGCGTGTGGATAAAGGCCACCGGTCCCGTGCCGGAGGATCGTGCGATCCAGGCAGCAGTTCTTGCCTATCTTTCAGACATGACGCTGCTCGATACGTCGCTTTACGCGCATGGCCGTAATATTTTTGATCGGGATCTGCAGGTTGCCAGCCTCGACCACGCCATGTGGTTTCACAGGCCCTTCAGTTTCGATGATTGGATGCTCTATACCGCAGATAGTCCCAGTACATCGGGCGCCAGGGGCTTTAATCGTGGCGCACTTTATAGCCGTGACGGCACTTTAATCGCCTCTACCGCGCAGGAAGGCCTAATTCGTGTGCATAGTACGGGGTGAACTCTGATCGCTACCTGCTAATCGCCTAAATTTTAGGCACATTGCTGCATTGCACTGATATTGTAAGCCGAACTTAAAAAATATCTTTTTGATTTCAGTATATTAGAAGTATTTTTCGAATCTGGCACGGAACTTGAATACTCCTGAGCAGTCACCAATGGCCTATGGCCAGAGGCGATGGGTTCAACGCGGTTGCTGAGAGTTCAGATAATTCCATCTGAGGGGCACCGCGCAAAGCGCAGGGGTATAGTCAATGAAAATTGTGATGGCCATCATCAAGCCGTTCAAGTTGGACGAGGTGCGCGAAGCACTCACCGCTGTCGGCATTCAGGGCCTGACCGTCACTGAGGTGAAGGGTTACGGCCGCCAAAAGGGGCACACCGAAATTTATCGTGGCGCGGAATATGCCGTCAGCTTTCTTCCCAAACTGAAGGTGGAAGTCGCTGTCGCATCCGATCTCGTCGATACCGCCGTCGAAGCCATCACTGCCGCCGCCAAGACCGGCCAGATCGGTGACGGCAAGATTTTCGTTCTCAGCATCGAGCAGGCCGTCCGTATCCGCACGGGCGAGACCGACACCGAAGCGCTGTAAATTATTGGGGTTCAAGGAGAGCATAATGAAAATTCCAAACAGTTTAACCAAAGCGGCAGGCAGCTCCCTTCTGGGATCGCTGGCTTTGACCGCATTCGGCTCGCTGGCCGCTTTTGCGCAGGAAGCAGCGCCCGCCGCTCCTGAAGCTGCAGCTGCAGCCGTGGCGACAATCAACAAGGGCGACACCGCCTGGATGATGGTTGCCACAATCCTCGTCCTGTTCATGATCCTCCCGGGTCTTGCCCTGTTCTATGGCGGTCTTGTCCGCGCCAAAAACGTTTTGTCAGTGCTCATGCAGTGCACAGGTATCACGGCTGTCGTGATGATCATCTGGGTTGTCTATGGTTATTCTTTTGCGTTTGGCGGCAGCACCAGCCCTTATTGGGGCGGATTGGGCAAAATTTTCCTTGCCGGCGTTACCCCTGATTCTGCCGCTGCCACCTTCACCGATGGCGTCCAGATTCCGGAATTGGTTTTCATCTGCTTCCAGATGACATTCGCTTGTATCACTCCGGCGCTTATCGTCGGTGCCTTTGCTGAGCGTATCAAGTTCTCGGCGACCATCCTGTTCGTCGCGCTTTGGGTTACCTTCGTTTACTTCCCGATTGCACATATGGTCTGGGATGCAAACGGCCTGATCTTCGGCTGGGGCGCTCTTGATTTCGCGGGCGGTACGGTTGTTCACATCAACGCGGGTGTTGCAGGTCTGGTCGGCGCTATTGTCATCGGCAAGCGCGCAGGTCTTGGCCGCGATATGATGGCTCCGCACTCCATGCCGCTTACCATGATCGGTGCTGCAATTCTGTGGGTTGGCTGGTTCGGTTTCAATGCCGGTTCGGCGCTCGAAGCCAATGGCACAGCGGCGCTTGCCATGATCAATACCTTCACCGCAACAGCGGGTGCTATCGTAGCTTGGGTTGCCATTGAAGCCTTTGCTCGCAAGACAGCATCCATGCTCGGTGCAGCATCAGGTATTGTTGCCGGTCTGGTCGCAGTCACGCCAGCAGCGGGTACTATCGGACCGGTGGGCGCAATCGCCCTTGGCGCGATTGCCAGCGCGATCTGCTACTACATGGTCGCAGTGGTCAAGCCGAAGCTCGGTTATGATGACAGCCTCGATGTGTTCGGCGTGCATGGCATTGGCGGTATCGTCGGCGCTATCGGCACTGGTATCTTCACCAGCGCGGCCCTTGGCGGCACAGGTTTCGCCGATGGCGTAACAATGGGCAGCCAGGTCTTTGTACAGATCAAGGCAGTTGCCGTGACCATCGTATGGAGCGGTGTGGGTTCGTTCATCCTCTACAAGATCGTCGACGTGCTGGTTGGCCTGCGTCCAACGGCCGAAAACGAGTCTATCGGTCTCGACCTCACCTCACATGGTGAAGCTGCCTATCATAATTGATAGCTGCACCCATGGATTTCGAAAGGCCCGGTTTTCCGGGCCTTTTGTTTTGAGGTTAGACCTTCGTTGAATTTACCCGCCTGAACTTGATGTGCAGTCTTACGCGCGGAGGACTTGCATGCCGGGCTATGTCTACATCCTTGCCAACCAGCAATATGGAACGCTGTACATCGGTGTGACGTCCGATCTCGTCACGCGTGTTTACGATCATCGTGAAGGCAGAACTCCCGGATTTGCATGGAAATATGGCTGCAAGCGTCTGGTCTGGCACGAAGAGCATGACCGGATTGTCGATGCAATTCAGCGGGAAATCCTTGAAACGCTGGTACCGGCAATGGAAGATAGAATTGATTGAAGGAATCAATCCAAATTGGGACGATTTGCAGAGATCAGCGAAACACCTTCTCAATATCCAAAATCGAAAACGGGCATTCAAGATCGGTCCTCGGGTCAAGCCCGAGGATGACAGAAAGGGGCATGCCAAGATCAGGGCGAGGCGAAGTCTCCGTCAGCATCCTCTGCTAACCTGACAATTTCCATGACATTCGCCCATGGTTAATAGCCCCTTAACCATCCACCCCGTAAGTTTGGAATCAGCTCCGTGGATTGCACAGCCACAGGGATAGACTCACGTGGGACCGGATTTCATGCGTCAAGGTTATTCAGCCTCTTATGCCATCGATGACGATAGGACTGGCTTCTACAGCCTTTTCCGCAGGCAGATAAATATTCTGATCGGCTTGGCGATCCTTTGTCTTGTCGCTTTGGCTGTCGGTAGTCTGGCAACTTGGAATGTGCTTGATCCAAGCTTCAGTCATGCCACGTCCAATCCCACGCAAAACGCCCTTGGTTATGCCGGAGCAGTGTTCTCCGATCTTGGAATGCAGTTTTTTGGCCTGTCGACCGTTGTTGCTCTGATGCCTGCCGTGTTCTGGGGCGGGTTGTTCATGACCGGTCGCGGTGTTGACCGCATGGCGCGGCGCGCTGTTGCTTGGTTCTGCGCGTCGCTGCTTGCTGCAGCCATGGCCGGTTGTTTCGCCATACCCGAAAGCTGGCCAATGCCCATTGGTCTTGGCGGCGTTCTCGGAGATATGGTTCTCAAGATTCCTGCTATTTTCACGGGCACTTTCCCGCGCGGTGGCCTTGCCATGATCCTGGTCGGTGTCCTTGCCGTTCCTACTTTATGGATATTTGCCTTTGCCAGCGGTCTTACCTATCGCGGCAGCGAGCCTGCCATTGCCAAAAAGACAACGCGTCACGTGGCCGAAGCCGATGACTTCGACGATGACGAGGATGAGGATGATGAGCGCGAAGGCGGAGGCTTGCTTGCTCTGGGTGCTGTCACGCATTTCTTTTACAGTACGCGTGCCTTGTTCCGCCGTCTCTCCGGCAGGGGCGCCGGAATCTATAATAGCGCGCGTAATATTGGCGCTCGCCATGATGATGGGTTTGATGACATTCCGGTGTCGCGTCAAAAAGTCAGCAATAATGGCGAACGCCGCGAGCCAGGCTTTTACAGCGCATCGCCGCAAATTGAAGCGCCGTCGATTGAAATCGACAATGATGATTTTGACAGCCAAGCTGACCGCTTTGATCCCTTGGCCTTCAGCGACGAAGATGAGGCCGTGGATGACTGGGCCCCGCAGGCAGCCCCCGCTCGCCCGTCAGCGAAGCCCGCGACCCGCGTCGCAACCCCGGCGCCAGCTCCAAAGGCTGGAGCGCGCATTCAGCGCGAGGCGCAAGCCTCGCTTATCAAATCTGATGGTTTTGAAATGCCACCGCTGCATTTCCTCAGCGAACCAAAGAATGTCGTGCGCAACCCCAGCCTTTCCAAAGAGGCATTGGAACAGAATGCGCGTCTTCTTGAAGGTGTCCTGGAGGATTTCGGTGTACGCGGCGAAATAATCCACGTCCGGCCTGGCCCGGTTGTCACGCTTTATGAGCTGGAACCAGCACCTGGAATCAAATCCTCGCGCGTCATCACGCTTGCCGATGATATTGCCCGCTCCATGAGCGCGATCGCTGCTCGCGTTGCCGTTGTTCCGGGCCGCAATGCTATCGGCATTGAGCTGCCCAACCAGACACGTGAAATGGTTTATCTGCGCGAACTGCTGGCCAGCCGCGATTTTGAGCAGACCAAAACCAAACTTGCCCTGGCATTGGGCAAGACCATCAATGGCGAGCCGGTCATTGCAGACCTTGCCAAGATGCCGCATTTGCTCGTGGCTGGTACAACAGGCTCGGGTAAATCTGTCGCCATCAATACCATGATCCTCTCCTTGGTCTACCGGATGACGCCTGAACAATGCCGCCTGATCATGATTGATCCGAAAATGCTCGAACTTTCCATCTATGACGGCATTCCGCATCTGCTCACTCCGGTTGTTACCGACCCCAAGAAAGCCGTTGTGGCGCTCAAATGGACGGTCAAGGAGATGGAAGACCGCTATCGCAAAATGTCGAAAGTCGGTGTCCGCAATATTGACGGCTTTAACCAGCGCGTTGAGCAAGCCCGGCAGAAGGGCGAGCGCATTGCGCGCACGGTGCAGACCGGGTTTGACCGCGCCACCGGCGAGGCAGTCTATGAGACCGAAGAACTCGATCTGACCGCGATGCCCTATATTGTGGTCATCATCGACGAAATGGCCGACCTCATGATGGTTGCCGGCAAGGATATTGAAGGTGCCGTGCAGCGTCTGGCGCAGATGGCGCGTGCCGCCGGTATTCATGTGATCATGGCGACGCAGCGTCCGTCAGTCGATGTTATCACGGGTACGATCAAGGCCAACTTCCCGACGCGTATCTCCTTCCAGGTTACCTCCAAGATCGATTCGCGCACCATCCTTGGCGAGCAGGGCGGCGAGCAGCTGCTTGGCATGGGCGACATGCTCTACATGGCTGGTGGGGGACGCATTCAGCGCGTGCATGGACCATTTGTTGGTGACGATGAAGTTGAGAAAATCGTTCAGCACCTCAAATTACAGGGCGTGCCGGAATATCTCGATTCGATCACCGAGGAAGATGATGAGGAAGATGGCGGGGCAGGACCTGCAGGAACGTCCAATCTTGAGGATTCCGATGACCCCTATGATCAGGCCGTCGCGGTCGTGCTGCGCGATAAAAAAGCTTCGACGAGCTATATCCAGCGCCGTCTTGGCATCGGCTATAATCGTGCTGCTTCGATTATTGAACGCATGGAAGAGGAGGGGCTTGTCGGCCCGGCCAATCATGCGGGCAAGCGTGAGATTCTCGTACCAACACAGGATGATGATTTTTAACAGGCAAAAAGGCATTAAACTGCTGAGACTGCTTAAAAATTCAAACATAACGTAACGGCACATCATGCGTTATGGAACTGAGTCCTTCCAGTTCCTGTGGCAGTCCGGTGTTACGTGACGGAAATATGGAACCGGGTGCCGCAACCCGCCGTTTCTTAGCCATACTCAAGCCAAACTGATCGAGTATTGCTTAAGGCAAGATGACAGGAGACCCTAAACCCATGAAAACCATCACAGCATTGTTTCGCGTTGCAGGCCCGCTCGCACGGCGCGTTGTAGCTGCTTCGATACTTGGCGTGGGACTCCTTGCTGCACCGGCTCTTGCTCAGAATGCGGTGCCGGGCGCAGCCCAGCAGATTGCCAATCAATTCTCCAGCGTAAAGACTCTAACAGGTGACTTTGTGCAGTTCGGGCCGCGCGGCGAGCAGACGGAAGGAACATTCTATATCGAGCGTCCGGGCAAGATACGTTTCAACTACAACAAGCCATCGCCGATTCGTGTCATTTCGGATGGCGAATCCGTTGTGATCAATAATCGCAAGCTCGACACATGGGATTTGGTCCCGCTGTCGAAGACGCCATTAAAGCTGCTTCTGAGCGATCAGATTAATTTGACCGGCAATACGGTCAAATCGGTCAAAGAAGAGCCCGATATGACAACGATCGTTCTTGGCGACAAATCAATCTTCGGTAATTCGACCATAACGATGATGTTTGATCCGAAGACTTTCGAACTGCGTCAATGGACTATCACCGATGCGCAGGGTCTCGATACGACAGTGATGATCACCAATGTCCGTACCGGTGTTCGCTTCGCCAAGGATATGTTTACAATTGACTACACCCGCATTGCGATGAAGAACAAATAAGGCTTGAACAGTCGTTCAAGCTGGCGATATCCGGTTCCAATCATCCGTAACTTGTTTTAGTCTTGCTGCTCATTCATCACCCGCGAGACTAATTTTCCATGCCTTTTTCCGTTGCTACCTGGAACATCAATTCGGTGCGCTTGCGCTTGCCGCTCGTTCTGCAATTTCTGCGCGATTATCAGCCTGACGTTCTGTGCCTGCAGGAAACCAAATGCCCCGACGATTTGTTTCCGCGGGAAGCTTTCCACATGGCCGGTTATGAACATATCGAAATCAGCGGCCAGAAAGGGTATCACGGGGTAGCAACGCTCTCCCGCCGTCCTTTGACAGAACCGGCACGTGTTGGTTTTTGCAATATCCCCGATTGCCGTCATTTGAGCACAGTTGTAACTGCCGGCTCAAAGCGGATGCGTATCCACAATTTCTATGTTCCGGCAGGCGGAGATGAACCCGATCCGGAGATCAATCCCAAGTTCAAGCACAAGCTCGGCTTCCTTGATGAAATGAAAGCCATGAATGCGGTTTATGGGGATGGCCATGCCTCCCTGCTGGTGGGTGACCTCAATATTGCGCCGCTTGAAACCGATGTCTGGTCGCATAAACAGTTGTTGAAGGTTGTAAGCCACACGCCCATCGAAACGGAAGGTCTGGAAGCCTTGCGCAAAAATGGCGGCTGGAGCGATCTGATGCGCCATCATATTCCACCCTCCGAGAAAATTTATACATGGTGGAGCTATAGGGCCGCCGATTGGGCGGCTGCGGATCGTGGCCGGAGACTGGATCATATTTGGGGATCGCCCGACCTTGAGGCCGATCTGAGAGACATCACAATCCTGCGCGAAGCACGTGGGTGGGAACGACCCTCCGACCACGTTCCGGTTATCGCGCGGTTTGATCTGGATTAATCCGATTTTGAGCAGGATTTCCGCGACCTGACATTAAATTCCACAAGATGCGGCGATTTTTGCCGAGAAAAGGTCGATTCTTGCTGAAGATTTTCAATCGTAGCGAGAAAATCAGTTGTGTAGAGGCGAGTTAGCTCTCGCCAAACAGATTTTCATACTTGGAAATTTCCGCGATCATTTCGGTCAGATCTGAGGAAATCTGGTCGTGCAGCGCAGCGGCAATTTCCGGATATTCTTCAAGGATACGCCGGAACAATGAGCGGTTGAGACGGATGACCTCGGTCTCAGTGTCTGCCATTGCGCTGGTGAGGCGCTTGGTCTGGGCGATGATTGCCATTTCGCCAAGAACCGCTCCTGGCCCCACGGTTTTCAGAGCGACGCGACCAGAAGGACCTTCGCGGAACAAGGAAATCGTACCGCGATCAATGACATAGGCGCAATCAGCCGACTGACCCTCGCGGTAAAGCTCGCGGCCTTCCCGCAGGACAAGCCGCTCTGTTCCGAAGGCGAGCAGACGCAACTGGTCGCGCGTAAACGTGCCGAACAGCCCCACTGTCTCCAGAATGCGAATATCATCTTCAATTGCCATGCAATTACAGACATATACCTAGATTGACCCGATCGGCATCAAGGAATGAGCTTGTATCCCCCGCTTTCCGTGACGAGTATGGTTGAATTCGATGGATCCTGCTCAATTTTCTGTCGAAGTCTGTAAACATGGGTTTCCAGCGTATGTGTGGTTACCCCGGAATTGTACCCCCATACTTCCTCCAGAAGAATATCGCGCGTGATGACCTTGCCACCGGCGCGATACAAATATTTGATAATTGCGACTTCTTTTTCAGTCAGCCGGATTTTGCCGCCCTTTGCATCGATCAGCATTTTCTGGCCGGGCTTGAACGTATAGGGGCCAACAACGAAGGTAGCGTCTTCGCTCTGCTCATGCTGGCGCAATTGCGCGCGGATGCGTGCTAACAGCACAGCAAAGCGGAATGGTTTGGTGACGTAATCATTGGCACCGGACTCCAGGCCAAGAATCGTATCAGAATCAGTATCATGGCCGGTCAACATGATAACCGGCGCCTTGAAACCGCCCTTGCGCAAGAGCTTGATGGCTTCACGCCCATCCATATCCGGCAAGCCGACATCCATGATCAACAGGTCAACAACGCCATTGCGGGCGGCCTGTATGCCTTTAGTCGCATTGTCTTCCTGAACAATCTGAAACTCTTCATAAAGGCTCAGTTGCTCAACCAGAATGGCCCGCAGGTCTGCATCATCGTCGACGATTAGAATGGTACGTGCTGTCATGGGATCTCCCGCGGATGGAAAGAAGTCGTTGGAATTTAAGTCGAATTCTACAGGAAAGAAAGAGCATCGACTTGATATTGCTTATGCGGCGCATCAGTCTGACATAAAAATGCTTTTTATGAGGCAAGCATGCCACTAACCACTTTGAAGTATATCGATGTCCGCCCGCGCCCCGGCCACAAAAGCCAAGGCCAGCTGATTGCTGGCCCGATCGTCTTGCGTTGCGCACTTGGCAAGGGCGGTATTACATCGAGGAAACGTGAGGGCGATGGTGGAACTCCCTTGGCATCCATGCGGCTTCTTTATGGGTTTAAAAGACCGGATAAACAGGTGAGGGCTACGGCGCTATTGCGGCTTAACCCATTGAAAATAAACGATGGGTGGTGCGAGGTCAGCAGTGACCGCAACTATAATAGGCAAGTTCAGGTACCCTATAATGCGAGCCACGAAACCATGTGGCGCAAGGACGATCTGTACGATGTCTGTATTGTTCTTGACTGGAATATCCGGCCACGCAGAAGGGCCGGGGGCAGTGCGATATTCTTCCATCTGGCGCGGCCGGGCTATACACCAACTGAGGGCTGTATTGCTTTGAGTCGCGCAGATATGAACCGACTTTTGCCGCTTCTATCGGATAAAACAATCATTCGTGTGCTGCGTTAGGTTGGAAAACGCCAGACCGTGGTTTTCTTGATATCAGCGTCCTCAAGAACGCGCGTCACCGGAACCGAATAAACAGCCAATGGCTGAAGAGAACCCTTGGGAAAATAAGATCGCCCCGGATCGCCGACGATTACCTCGGCGCCGCGTGAAGCAAGTTTGGCAAACCAGGGAAGAAGCAGGTCTGCCAAAGGCTTATCATAGAAAACATCGCCTGCCAGCACGACATCCCAACCCGCATCTGTGCCGATGAGATCAGCTATTTGCACGTCCATCACCACATCATTGGCAGCGGCGTTGAGGGAGATTGCGGGTTGAGTAAAAGGATCGATATCGCAGCAAAGAACATGTTTCGCATTGGCCATTGCAGCGGCGATACCAACCAAACCTGAGCCTGAAGCGAAATCAATAACCGAGCGGCCACTGACCATTTGCGGGTTATCAATTACATAGCGGGCGACACCTTGCCCGCCCGCCCATGCAAAGGCCCAAAATGGTGGCGGAAGCCCGATCGTTGCGAGTTCGTCTTCCGTGCGTTGCCATAGATCATGAGCTTCATCGGCGAGATGAAGCTTTATCTCCGGAACGTGGGGCGGTGATTGTATTGACGTATTTGCCAGTATGAATTGGCGGTAGCGTTCACTGGTTGGATCTAGCGCAGTCTCAGTGATCATTTGGGGGCTGGAACGAGACCACCCATCCGGCAAACTTCTTCCCACTCGTCCTCGGTAACCGGTTGCACGGAAAGCCGCATCGAAGTGACAAGTGCCATTTTCTCAAGCTTTGGATTGGCTTTGACGTCCTTAAGAGTCACCGGCTTTGGCATATCTTGAACCGCGCGGATATCAACGCAATCCCAGCGCGGATCATCAGTTGTCGAATCCGGATGGCTGAGTGCGCAAACTTCGACGATACCGACGACTTCGAGACCCTCATTGGAGTGATAGAAGAAGCCTTTATCGCCAATCTTCATGGCGCGCATATTATTGCGGGCGAGATAGTTGCGCACGCCGGTCCATTCTGTGCCCTTAGCACCTGCAGCTTTCTGCTTTTCCCACGACCATGCGTCGGGTTCTGATTTGTACAGCCAATATGCCATGTTGAAACCTATTTGTTGTCCGGATTCTTGATTGCCCAATTCCAAGGGCGGATATCGACAGAGGCGAAAAGTCCTGCCTTTGCATAGGGGTCATTGGCAGCTATCTGCTTTGCTGCCTCCAGATCGACAGAATCTACGACGACCAGACTGCCATTTGGCTTTGTGTCATCGCCCAGAAAAGGGCCGGCGAATTTTAGCTGATCACCAAGGCCATTCAGATAATCAAGATGCGCGGTCCGCGTATCAAGGCGCAATTGCAGGCTATCGGGCTTGTCGTTGCATAAAAACGCAAAAAGCATCCTATTCTCCTAGTCCTCATTTTTGAGCGGTCTTGAAAGCAGCGCTTCCATAGCCTCATCTACAGTAATGTCCGCAGCCAATATTCTTGCCACGGCTGAAATGATCGGGACATCGATAGCATGGCGCGCGGCGAGTTCAACTGCAATGGAGGCTGTTGCGACGCCTTCTGCCAGCGGACGCCCCGTCAAGTCTTCGCCTTTGCCCAATGCAAGACCGTAAGAGTAATTGCGCGATTGCGGTGTCGAACAAGTCAGCATGAGATCGCCAAGCCCGGAGAGGCCCATGATAGTCTCGGATCTTGCCCCCAAGGCATGCCCAATCCGGCGCAGTTCAACGAAACCGCGCGTCACAAGCGCCGCCTGTGCGCTGGCACCATATCCCCTGCCTATAGCGGCACCGGCGGCGATAGCGAGCACGTTCTTCAGTGCTCCGCCGATCTCAACGCCGGTTACATCATCTGTCGAGTAACAACGGAACGTTGTGCCCGAGAGAGCGACGGCAATGCTGTCAGCCAGCGCTTGATTACGGGACGCGACGGTTACTGCGGTAGGCAACCCCTTTGCAACGTCACTTGCAAAGCTTGGCCCCGAAAGTATGCCAAGCGGATGACCGGGAAGTATTTGATCTGCCACCTGCGACATGAGAAGTCCGGTGGATCGGTCAATTCCCTTGGCGCAGATGATCAGCGGTGTCGCCGCGGGAATGTGATCTTTAAGCTCGTTTAAAGCCGTCGAAAGTGCCTGCGCCGGAACAGCGCACAGAATATATTGTCCATGTGTTAGAGCGGTCCGGGCATTGTTGCTGGCTGTCAGTAATGGGTGGAGGGAGATGTTCGGCAAATGGGCATCATTGCGATGCGTGTTATTTATCGCTGCGACTGTGGTGGAATCACGGGCGTAAAGCACCACTGAGCTGCCATTGGATGCAGCCATTGTTCCAAGCGCCGTACCATAGGCGCCCCCGCCCAATACGGCGATTGGTGGCCGCTCATTCATGCCTTTGCTCCACGACGGCCGGCGCCGATCAGGGGTGCGGAATACATATCCAATGGCCAGCGTGAGCGGGGCGCAATATTGAGGGAATCGGGAGGTGTCTGGTTTGCCCGTTCGGCACCCGCCCATGCGATCATGGCCGCGTTATCTGTACATAGAGCCATCGGAGGAGCAATGAAACGAAAGCCATTCTTGTCGCAAAGCTGCTGAAGCACGCTACGCAGAACCTTATTGGCGGCAACACCTCCGGCAACGACCAAAACAGGATGATCTACAGCAGGAAATGTTTCGCGAAACCGCATAAGAGAGCGTGCAACGCGGTCGTCCAGCGTATCGGCCACGGCGGTCTGGAAAGCTGCGCAAATATCATTGACATCCGTTTGAGATATCGGTTCCAGACTGGTGGCCAGTTGTCGCACGGCAGTTTTGAGGCCAGAGAAAGAAAAATCCAGGCGTTCTTCACCCTTCAACGGGCGCGGGAGGGAGAAACGCGTCGAATCGCCGAGCATTGCCGCCTTTTCAACCTCAGGTCCGCCCGGATAGGCGAGCCCGAGCATTTTGGCGGTTTTGTCGAATGCTTCACCAAGCGCATCGTCAATGGTCGTGCCAAGTCGCTCATAGTCTCCCAGTCCCTTGACCAGAACCATTTGCGTATGGCCGCCGGAAACGAGGAGCAAGAGATAGGGAAATTCAATGTTATCGGTCAGGCGAGGTGTCAGTGCATGACCTTCAAGATGATTGATTGCGTAAAATGGTTTTTGGCTTGCCAAGGCTATTGCCTTGCCGGTCATCAGTCCGACAATCAGTCCGCCAACAAGGCCCGGCCCCGCAGTTGCGGCTATGGCGTCAACATCGTTGAGCGTCAAATGCGCTTCGTGCAGTGCTTGTCCGATAAGCCGGTCGAGCACTTCAACGTGAGCGCGTGCGGCAATTTCCGGCACGACACCGCCAAAGGGCGCGTGCTCTTCGATTTGGCTTAAGACGACGTTTGAAAGAATAGTGCCATGGCCAAGCTCATCACGCTCGACAATGGCTGCCGCCGTCTCATCGCAGCTTGTTTCAATACCCAGAACCCGCATCGATATCCTTCGTCGCATTGCCCGTCGAATAAAAGCCCGTTAGTAGAGGCCATGAACATGGAACTCGCGTAACACGGACTGCGGCCAATGCAAACAAAAACGCTCAAGATCGGTACACGTGGGAGTGCTCTTGCGCTTGTGCAAGCCCATGAGACACGCGACCGGTTGGTCAAAGCTCATGGTTTGAACGAGTCCGATATAGAGATCGTCGTTATCTCGACAAGTGGCGACCGGATTCAGGACAGGCCCCTGTCGGAAGTTGGCGGCAAAGGTCTTTTCACATTGGAGATTGAAGAACAGCTTGCCGATGGGCGTATTGATTTTGCTGTTCATTCATCGAAGGACATGCCGACATTCCTGCCCGAAGGGCTGCATCTGTCGGTGTTTCTTGAGCGTGAAGATCCCCGGGATGCTTTCATCGGACGGGACGTTAAATCGCTGGCTGACTTGCCCTTGGGCGCAATTGTGGGCTCTGCATCACTTCGGCGTCAGGCATTGATCAAGCGCCTTCGGCCTGATCTGAAACTTGTCAATTTTCGCGGCAATGTGCAAACGCGCCTGCGCAAGCTTGCCGATGGAGAAGTTGACGCAACATTTCTGGCCTATGCAGGCTTAAAGCGCCTTGATCTTGGCCATGTCGTAACGGAGTTGATGGATTCCAGGGCTTTTCCTCCAGCACCAGGACAAGGTGCAATCACGGTCGAAAGCCGTATTGGCGATGACCGGATCGACAACCTGCTCGCTCCGATCAATCATCTGCCAACTTCGACTGCCCTGGCTTGCGAGCGTGCGTTCCTTGGCACTTTGGATGGTTCCTGCCGGACCCCGCTCGCCGGGCTTGCGACAATCTCGGGTGAGGTATTGCATTTCCATGGAATGATCTTGCTGCCTGACGGTAGCGAGGTTCATGAGGTTACCGGTGAGGGATTTGTTGCCGATGCCGCACAGATCGGACGCGATGCGGCGCTGCGTGTTCGGGAAATGGCGGGTGCTCATTTCTTTACGGATTGGCTCTGATATGAAATCTGTTTTGGTTACACGGCCCGAACCCGGAGCAACCAGAACAACCCAACGACTGGCCGATTTGGGCTTCCAGCCTCTGGTTTTGCCGCTTAGTGCAATCAAACCCCTGCCAATATCACAAGTACCCAGGCACTATGATGCCGTTGCATTTACCAGTGCGAACGCGTTGCGGCATGTGCCAGAAGAATTTCTTGCTACGCTTTATGACCTTCCCTGTTTTGCGGTTGGTAGCTCCACCGCGCAAATAGCTCGTGCAAAAGGTTTCAAACAGGTTCTTTTGGGAAACGGGGATGGGCTATCACTGGCTGCACAGATCAATAATTCAACGTCTGAAAACGCACGGATACTTTACCTTACCGGGCGAGTCAGGGCGCCTCAGTTTGAAGATATTCTGGGGCAGTCCGGTCGAAGGGTGATAGCAATTCCTGTCTATGACACGATTTTGAACCATTATGAGGCCGATTATTTGGCCCAGTTTTTCGAGTCATCGCCCGTCGATATTTGTCTACTCTATTCGAAAAGGGGTGCTTTGGCGCTTCTCGCCGTGATTGGCAAAGCGAATGCTCATCATCTATTTGAAAATGCACAGTTTTTATGTCTGTCTGACAATATAGCGCACATCGTTTTAGACCAGGGTTTCCGCCATGTCCACGTTGCCAGAGTGCAAGATGAAGCAGGATTATTTGAATTGCTGCATGCTTGATCCCGCCTGTTAGCAGCCAAGCTTGTACGACGGGTGGTTTCATATGAGGAACTTCCTTGCTAGCTTTAGAGTTCAATCGAAGCATCTGTTCCTGAAGAGAGTTTCCATGGCCAAATCTACTGTTCCGCGTCATTCCAAAACGACCCGCAAATCGATGACGATCGAACTGGAGCCCTCTTCGATACAAAAGTCCGCCGTACCCCCAAAAAATGTACCGGAGCCGGAACCCGTAGGCTTTGATCCAGCGGCTAAAGCAACTGCAGCAGCGGCAGTTGAAACGGTCGAACGAAAGGTAAGTGCAGAGCCGCCATCCTCAGTGCCAAATTTCGGTCGCGCTGACCCAGCGCCGGACAAAAATCCGCCAAGGATGAGTTCTGTCAGCGCCGCCCCTCCCCAAAAGTCGACCGACTCATTGGGGCGACTCGTTTCAGGTCTCATTGGCGGTGTTGTTGTTCTTGCCGGTGCTGCTGCGCTGCAATGGGCTGGTATATTTCCCTCACCCAAGACAGACGTTTCCGCTTTAGAACAGCAGATCGCGCAGTTGCGGGATGCGCCGGCAAAACCTCTTGATGAAGCCAGTCAAACGGCGCTGAATGAGGCTTTGGCGAGCGCCAAGCAGGCGACTGATCAGGTTGCTGGGCTAGCGGCAGAGTTGAGTTCGGTAAAACAGAGCCTTACTGAGATCCAAAACGGTGCTTCGCCTACAGGTGCTGCTGTCGACACCAGCGCTATCGATGCACGCATCGCGACTTTGGAAAAGGAAATCAGTGACAACAAGCAGCAGGCTGTTCAGGCTGATGGTGCGGCTGCGGGCGCAACAACAAGGCTTGACGCGCTCGAAGCGAAGGTCAATGACACGTCTGGACAAGCCAATATGGCGCTCGCAATGGCCGCAACGGGATTAAAGGCTGCCGTTGATCGAGGCGAGCCTTACAAAGCCGAGCTTGATACCTATCTGGCTGTTGCTCCGGCGGCAGGAGAGGTTGAATCGTTACGGCCAGCCGAAACTAAAGGCATACCCACCGTCAATGCGCTGGCAAGCGAATTTGGCGATGTCGCCGCCAGGATCATATCAAGCACCCGCACTGTCGACCCCAATGCCGGAATTCTGGATCGTCTCTGGGCGAGTGCATCTGGTTTGGTCGAGGCGCGACCAGTCGGTATGGTTGAAGGCGAGGGCGCCGACGCGATATCGGCGCGTATAGAAGCTCATTTAAATGCCGGTGATCTGAGCGCTGCGATTGCTGAGTGGGAAAAACTCCCAGATGCAGCTAAAACGGCGACTGCAGATTTTGGCAGTGCTATGAAGGCACGGCAGAATGCAAGCGCAGTGGTGTCAAAAGCCCTGTCCGATGCCCTGAGCGGCATCAAGACCTCGACCGGTCAGGAGTAAGAAGATCATGATGCGCATTCTGTTCTTCTTCATTGTCGTGTTGTTGCTGGGTGTCGGCTTTGCCTGGCTGGCAGATCGACCCGGCGATCTGGTTCTGACCTTCGCTGGCATGCAATATAAAGTCAGTCTTATGGTGGCAGCAACGAGCATTGTTGCCATTGTTGCCGGCGTCATGCTGAGCTGGTGGCTGGTGAAAAGCATCGTCACCTCGCCCTACGCCTTGCGGCGGCATTTCCGTGCGCGCAAACGCGACCGTGGTTATCAATCACTTTCCACAGGCCTCATTGCCGCTGGTGCAGGCGATGGGCAAACAGCACGTTTGATGATCAAGCAGGCTGAAAAGCTTCTCAATGTCGATCAGGAGCCATTGATCAAACTGCTGGATGCGCAAGCTGCAATGCTTGAAGGCCGCACTGATGATGCGCGAGCCAAGTTTGAAGCCATGTTGGATGATCCTGAGACGAAGTTGCTCGGTTTGCGAGGGCTTTATCTGGAAGCACAAAGATTGGGTGCACGTGATGCGTCCCGCCATTATGCCGAAGAGGCTGCCTTGCTGGCTCCCAATGTCGAGTGGGCGGCTACCGCAGCACTTGGTCAAAAAACCACCCATGGCGATTGGGATGGTGCTCTGTTGCTGCTCGACAAGCAGAAAGCGACCAAGCAGATCGACAAGGAAAAGGCCAAGCGTGAGCGCGCCGTCATCCTTGCCGCAAAAGCAATCGAGACATATGAGAGTGATCCGACGAATGCGAAGCCACTGGCCATAGAAGCAAACAAGCTGGCTCCGGATCTTGTTCCGGCGGCAATCGTTGCGGCCAAGGCGCTGTTTGCTCAAGGCGATTTGCGCAAGGGTTCGAAAATTCTTGAGTATACCTGGAAGCGGGAGCCGCATCCCGGCGTTGCAGATACCTATGTTCATGCCAGGGTTGGGGATTCACCTATTGATCGCTTAAAGCGCGCGCGCCACTTAGCCGGGCTCTATCCGCATCATGCAGAATCCAATTTGGCAATTGCTCACGCTGCTCTTGCCGCTGGCGAACTCAAGGAAGCGCGTGAAGCCGCCGAAGCAGTTCTGCGCAGTACGCCTCGTGAAAGTGCCTATTTGCTGCTTGCGGATATTGAGGAAGCGCAGACCGGCGATCAAGGCCGTGTCCGGCAATGGCTGTCCCGCGCGGTAAAAGCGCCACGCGATCCCGCATGGACCGCCGATGGCTACGTCTCCGATCGCTGGGCGCCAGCCTCCCCGGTAACGGGAAAGCTGGACGCGTTTGTGTGGAAAGTCCCGGTAGAACAAATTGGTCCTGTGATCGATGCGGGCGATGATTTTGACAAAGCGTTGGCGACGGAGCCGTCAAGACCGGAGCAGCCTACAATAGAGGCAAAACCGATTTTACCCCCACGCAAACAGGACACAAAATCGCAGCCGGTGGAGCTTTCTGAGGATCAGGACGTGGTGGATGCGGAAATTGTGCCGTTTGAGTCGCCAACACCACAAACTGCAAAGGCTTCGTTGGACAAATCTTCGGCGAATTCGGATTCGCCCCAGAGAATTGCATCGGTTCTGCCACGGCTGCCGGAGAAGCCAGAGGAATCTACTAGCGAGCCATTTGTTGGACCGGTACCGGATGATCCAGGTGTGAAACCGGAGTATAAATCATCGCAATCGAACAAGAAATTCAAGTTGTTCTGATGGTGGTAAAAGCCATCGGGTCTTGTTTGCGGCAAGATGCACAGTAGCGGGATAGGACGACTCGGGCTATCAATTGAAAAGTGATACCAAAGCGGAAAGACTCCCATAAATGCTTGATCGCCTTGTTACTTTTTTTAAAACCTTACCGTCCGGTGAAAGTGGCGCCGAGCATTTTTCAAAATCTGATCCCCGTCTTGCGGCCGCTGCCCTCCTTTTTCATGTCATGGATGCAGACGGTTCAAGCAGCAAAGAAGAACGCAAGCGTGTCTCACAACTCATATCCAATGCTTATGGGCTGAAGGGCGAGGCACTGAAGCGCCTTTTGAATGAGGGTGAGCAGGCCGATCAAGAGGCAGTTGATCTTTACAGCTTTACCAGCATCATAAAGCGCAATCTTGACGAGGATGCCCGGATCAAATTCATTGAGTTGATGTGGGAAGTTGTTTTTGCAGATGGGGTTGCCCATGAACTTGAGGACAATGTTGTCTGGCGGGTTGCCGAACTGATCGGCGTATCCACCCGAGACCGGGTTACCATGAAGCAACGTGCTGCAGTTCGAGCCGAACGGGATGTGCCCAAAGAATAGGACAAAAGCGGATGTTCCAGACAGAATGGATGGAAGCGGCGGGTCATACACAGCGCCCAAAAATCCTCGCAGTTCTGCATCAGGAAAGATCTAGCACTGGACGCGTCGGACAGCTGCTGCTGGAAGCCGGGTTTGTGTTGGATATCCGGCGCCCGCCGCTTGGCGATCCATTGCCGGATACTTTGGAAAATCACGCCGGCGCTGTTATTTTTGGCGGGCCAATGAGCGCCAACGATCCAGAAGAATATATAAGGCGGGAAACGGATTGGCTGTCGGTACCGTTGGCTGAGGAAAAGCCATTTCTTGGTATCTGCCTTGGGGCCCAAATGCTGTCCAATCACCTCGGTGGAAAAGTTTCCCCTCATCCCGACGGGCTGGTCGAAATAGGCTGGTACCCTTTGGAGCCGACAGAGGCTGGCAGGACCCTTATGGACTGGCCATCCATGGTCTATCACTTTCATCGTGAAGGCTTTGAACTGCCAAAATCAGCCACTTTGCTGGCTACGGGCAACACCTATGCCAATCAGGCTTTCCGCTACGGCAAGAATGCCTGGGGCGTGCAGTTCCATGCGGAGTTGACGCGCGCCATGATGCAGCGCTGGGTGGTTCGCGGGTCGGAACGGTTTTCGCTTTGCGGCGCCCAGCAGGGCCGGGATCATCTGGAAGGCCGGATGATCCATGACGCTGTTCTAAAAGCTTGGCTACAACGCTTTTTAGGTATTGTTTTCGGCGCTCCGGTTGCTGCCTAAAAGCTTCAGGTCCTGCCTTGCAAGTTACGAGCCTTGCGAAGCTGCGGAAACCACCAAGCCCACAATCCGGCAACGGCAACAGTTCCAATTCCACCAAACACCACGGCTGGAATTGTTCCAATCATAGAGGCCATGATCCCTGCGCGGAATTCTCCCAATTCATTTGAGGCGCCGACAAACACCATATTCACGGCATTAACGCGGCCACGCACATTATCCGGTGTCCAGAGTTGAAGCAGCGTTTCGCGAATGTAAACGCTGACCATATCTGCCGCGCCCATCAATGCGAGAACCACTATGGAAAGCCAGGCAAGGTTTGACACGCCAAACATGATGGTGAGCAAGCCAAACAGGGCTACGAAGACAAACATGATAAGTCCGGCATGATCGCGGATGGGATGGCCTGTCAACCAGACAGCGGTCAGGATTGCGCCGATACCGGGTGCCGCACGCAGCATGCCCAGCCCCCATGGTCCGAGCTCCAGAATATCGCGCGCATAGACGGGCAATAGCGCTACAGCACCACCGAGCAAAACTGCAAAAAGATCCAGTGAAATGGCACCAAGGACGACTTTCTCTTTCCAGATATAGTGGAAGCCTGCCAGCAGGGTTTGAAGAGATTTTTTCTCATTCAATGTATGTTGCGTGGGTTTAGGAATGGAGAATATGGCAAGGACGGAAATGAGCAACATGATGCAGGCGACGCCATATGCTGCCACAGGCGATATACCGTAGAGCAATCCTCCGGCGACGGGACCAACCAGCGTAGCGATTTGCCAAGCCGAGGAGTTCCATGAAACGGCGTTCGAGAATATCTCGGCAGGCACGAGATTGACGACAAGTGACGAAGAGGCAGGGCCGAGAAATGCCCGCCCGACGCCAAAACCAGCCAGCACGAGGAAAACATGCACAGGGCTGAAGCTGTGTGTCACGGTAAGCAAAAGCAACAGCGCAGCGCAGATCAACTCGACGCCGATCGACAATCCCATGATGAGGCGGCGCCCGAAACGGTCCGATGCAGCGCCGGTAACCAGAACCAGCAAGAGCGCTGGTGCGAACTGCACGAGCCCCACCATGCCAAGATGAAAGGGATCCCGTGTCAGATCATATATCTGCCAGCCAACCGACACACTGATGATCTGAATGGCAAATGAGCCAAAAAATCGTGAAAGCCAGTAAAGTGTGAAGGAGGAGTGGCGAAAGGCGGCGTAACGATCGTGAACCGCATCCGTTGCAGGAATGGTCATTTCGGTGAGGAAAACTCCGGGAGATGGAAATTTCTTCTAGAACAATTTACTGCGGAAGTAGAGAAAAAAGCGGCACTTTATATTGCAGAGTGAAAGTAAGTGGGAGCGAGCAGGTTTTACGCGGCTCGCTCCGGCAGGTTGTTAGTCTTTGCCGAGCAAAGATTTCCAAATAACTGCACCAATGGCAGCGCCAATGAGCGGGGCTACCCAGAAGAGCCAAAGCTGGCCGAGGGCCGCAGTTTCGGCAAACAGGGCCACGCCCGTGGAGCGGGCCGGATTGACTGAAGTGTTGCTGACAGGGATGGAAACCAGATGGATCAACGTCAGACCAAGGCCAATAGGAATTGGCGCGAAGCCTGCTGGAACGGAAGCAGAAGTTGCCCCCAGGATAATGATCAGAAAGAATGCCGTCAGCACGACTTCGGCCACAAGCACTGCTGTTAGTCCATAGCCGCCCGGTGAGAGCGTATCATATCCATTTGATGCAAAGCCCCCAGCGGCAAATCCGGCCTTCCCGGATGCAACAAGATAGAGCACGGCTGCCGCAGCGATTGCTCCAATTACCTGTGCTATCCAGTATGGGATCAGCTGTTTAACATCGAAGCGACCGGCTATAGCCAGTCCAAGCGATACTGCCGGATTGAAATGCCCCCCTGAGATACCGCCGACCGCATAGGCCATGGTGAGAACGGTAAGACCAAAGGCCAATGCAACGCCTAGATAGCCGATACCAACGTCAGGTAGCCCGGCTGCCAGAACAGCACTGCCACAACCACCAAGAACTAGCCAGAATGTACCGAAGAATTCCGCTGATAGTCTATTTAGCATGGTAAACCCCCTAGATGAAAAAGGGCCGGATTGGCCCGAATCACACGCTCTATATTTATTCCTGTTTTTTTGGTTCAACAATATCTAGTGGGTTACCTTGGTAAATGGACCGGCTCTAGTCTTTCTAAGACAGTACACGACATGGAAATACTATGAGCGACCTTTGAACGAGCAACTGGGAAAATACGCCTGGCCATTGGCCTCTTGCTCGTAGGCCAGTCAATCGCTACATAACCTGTGACTTTCAGGAGAAACAGATGCTCGCTATCATCCGAACCATAGATCTTGCCCTCGATATCTATACCTGGATTCTTATTGCCAGCGCGATTTTTTCATGGCTTTACGCTTTCAATGTCATCAATTCGAGCAACAGGTTCGTCGCTTCCATTGGCGATTTTCTCTATCGCGTGACCGAACCCGCCTTGCGCCCGATACGGCGGTTTCTCCCCGATCTCGGTGGGATCGATATTTCTCCCATAGTCCTGCTGTTGCTGATCTTCTTCATCCGTCAGCTGCTATGGACCACTATTGCGCCAATCCTGCTTTAAACAGTGACGAGCCAGTACTTTCGCAAGGAAGTTGACGGTCTCACGGTTTTTGTACGGTTGACTCCAAAATCTGCAAAAGACGCAGTGGAGGGTGTGGAAACAACGGATGATGGCCGTGCGCATCTCAAGGCGCGGGTGCGGGCAGTTCCCGAAGATGGAAAGGCCAATGCAGCACTTATAAAGCTATTGGCAAAATGGCTGGATGTGACACCGCGGAATATCACGATTGTTGCAGGGGCAACGTCGCGGCTTAAACAAATCAGATTTGAAGGCGATCCGGACAGCCTGATTGCCAAGCTGTCCGGTTCAATAAAACTCTAAATAGATTACGCAGTGCCAACTTTAGCGTTATGGCGCTCAATCGCTTCTCTGATCAACTGGCGTGCGGCATCTTCATCGCCCCAATCGCCGATCTTCACCCATTTGCCGGGCTCGAGATCCTTATAATGTTCAAAGAAATGTTGGATCTGCTTTAGCGTGATTTCCGGCAGGTCTGTGTAATTGTGGACCTTCTCGTAACGCAGCGTCAGATGCGGCGAGGGAACAGCAATGATCTTTTCGTCCTGGCCCTTATTGTCTTCCATGACAAGAACGCCAATCGGACGGACATTGATCACGCTTGTAGGCATCAATGCGCGGGTATTGCAGATAAGAACGTCGATGGGATCCCCATCATCCGATAATGTATGGGGTACGAAACCATAATTGCCTGGATAGGTCATGGGCGTGTGCAGAAAGCGATCGACGAAGAGCGCGCCGGAATCCTTATCCAGTTCATATTTGATAGGTTGACCGCCGACGGGGACTTCGATGATCACGTTAACGTCTTCAGGAGGATTGTTGCCGACAGGAATGGCATCGATGCGCATATTCTAGGAGTCCTTGTTGGTTTGGGAGTGCTGTACTGATTTTTGGCCCTTTGCGCAACAAGGCGCCGCCTTTTAGGTCGTCATCCAACCTATTCTTGCGACGATTGGGCGCAAAATCAGGATATATCGTAGTATGATTGATGCAGAGAGATGATTTCAACTCCAGACGAAAGCGCGCTTCTTGAGCATCTTGCCGTCGCAACATTCGACACCCTCAGCTACGTCACGGCCCCCCGCACCGTGATAGAACGAAACGGCAAGATCATTGTCCTCAAGCACCCAGATGACCATACCCTTAAGACCTTGGTCGCCCAAGCTGCGCCTTGCTGCGCCGAGCAATCGTGAGCCGAGACCGCAGCCTTGATATTCCGGACGGATGTAGAGTTCGTAAACCTCGCCCTTCTCCGGCAATTGGCGGGCGCGGTTAGGCCCGAGCGTTGCGTAACCCGCGACGACGCCCCCAATATCGGCCACCAGAATTTGCGTAGAGCGCTTGATGGCTCGTGCCCACCAATCTGCTCCTCTGCGCTCCAGCATGGTGTTAAGAGCGCGATGAGGAATGATGCCGGTGTAGGCACCGCGCCAAGCAGCCAGATGAATGGCAGAAATTGCCACCGCATCAGCCAAACCGGCTTTTCTTATCTCGGTTACGTGCGTGCTCATGGCAAAGAGCATAAACCTGCGACACGCGATTTCGCAACGGCATTACGAACGATTTTTTGGGAGCATCAAAAAGAAAAGCGGCGATAAACGTCGCTTTTCCAAAGTCTATAAGTTATGGCGATTAAGCTGCGCCGGCAGCCTTATTGCTCTTTTCGAAACGCTTGCGTTCATTCGGATCAAGGTAAAGCTTGCGCAAACGAATGGACTTCGGCGTAACTTCCATAAGTTCGTCATCCTGAATCCAAGACAGAGCGCGTTCGAGCGTCATGCGGATTGGCGGGGTGAGCTTGACGGCTTCGTCCTTGCCGGCAGCGCGGATATTGGTCAGCTTCTTGCCCTTGAGGATATTCACTTCAAGATCATTGTCGCGCGAATGGATGCCAATGATCATACCGGCATAGACCTTAACGCCTGCTTCGATAATCATCTGACCACGGTCTTCGAGGTTCCACATGGCGAATGCCACGGATTCACCCTGATCGTTGGAGATCAGAACGCCATTGTTGCGACCTGCGATTTCGCCCCGGAAAGGCTCATAGGCGCGGAACAGCCGGTTCATGATCGCGGTGCCGCGTGTATCTGTCAAAAGCTCTGACTGATAGCCAATGAGGCCGCGTGTCGGTGCGTAGAAAACCATCCGGACACGATTGCCGCCAGAGGGACGCAGCTCAACCATTTCGGCTTTGCGCTCTGACATCTTCTGAACAACCGTACCGGAATATTCTTCATCAACGTCGATCAGAACTTCTTCGATAGGCTCGAGCAGATTGCCTGCATCGTCCTTTTGCATCACAACGCGCGGGCGGGAAACACCAAGCTCAAAGCCTTCACGGCGCATGTTTTCGATGAGAACGGCGAGCTGCAATTCACCGCGACCGGATACGAAGAATGAGTCCTTTTCGCCCGATTCCTCGACCTTGAGCGCAACATTGCCTTCAGCTTCCTTCATCAGGCGATCACGAATGACGCGGCTGGTAACCTTGTCGCCTTCAGTACCGGCGAGCGGGCTGTCGTTGACGATGAAGGACATGGTAACCGTTGGCGGATCGATAGGCTGCGCATGAAGCGGTTCGGTCACTTCAAGAGCGCAGAAAGTATCAGCAACAGTCCCTTTTTGCAGACCGGCGATTGCAACGATGTCGCCCGCATGGGCTTCGTCAATCGATTGGCGCTCAAGACCACGGAAGGTCAAAATCTTTGAGATACGGCCGGTTTCGATCTGTGTGCCATCGCCGTGCAAAACCTTGACGGGCTGATTGGACTTGACTGTACCGGAATGGATGCGGCCTGTGATAATGCGACCCAGGAACGGATCGGCTTCAAGGATTGTTCCGATCATCTTGAAAGGGCCTTCGCCAACGGTTGGCGCGGGCACATGATCAAGAACCATGTCAAACAAGGCGGATAGGCCCTGATCCTGCGGGCCTTCTGGATTTTTTGCCATCCAGCCATTGCGGCCTGAACCATAAAGGATCGGGAAATCAAGCTGTTCGTCAGTAGCGTCCAGTGCAGCAAAAAGATCGAAAACTTCGTTTACGACTTCTTCGTGACGTGCGTCGGGACGGTCGATCTTGTTGATCGCTACGATTGGACGAAGCCCAACTTTCAAAGCCTTACCGACAACAAACTTTGTTTGTGGCATCGGACCTTCAGCCGCATCGACGAGAACGATGGCGCCATCGACCATCGAAAGAATACGTTCGACTTCACCACCGAAATCGGCGTGGCCAGGTGTATCAACGATGTTGATGCGGGAATCTTTCCAGACTACGGAAGTGGCCTTCGCGAGAATGGTGATCCCGCGTTCCTTTTCGATGTCGTTGGAGTCCATCATTCTTTCGGCAACGCGCTGATTATCGCGGAAGTTGCCGGACTGTTTCAATAGTTCGTCAACAAGCGTGGTTTTGCCATGGTCAACGTGTGCGATGATCGCGATGTTGCGCAGTTTCATGAGGTTCTCTTTGGAGGATTGTGGACGCAAAATTGCATGCGACGCTTTACATTTGCGCGCTCCATACATGTTTTTTCGCAATTGCGAAAGGGGGCGGCACAGGAATATGCCGCCCAGATCGCATTCCGCCTGTCTTTTTAGAGCAAGGTTCCGGACAGGATAACCAGCGCAATGCTGAAATAAATCACCAAACCCGTGACATCGACGAGCGTTGCGACAAAAGGTGCAGAAGCACTTGCCGGGTCAAAACCAAGCCTTTGCATAGCAAAAGGCAGCATCGAACCGACGAGCGAGCCGAAGGTCACGATACCGACCAGCGCAGCGCCGACAGTGGCGGCAACCAATTGCCAATGCTGGCCGTAATCATAAAGACCAAGCATTTGCCAAGCGGCGATACGTGCAACGCCGATCAAGCCCAAGAATGATCCGAGCACCAGTCCGGTTGGTATTTCGCGCAGGGCGACCCTCCACCAATCCTTCAGCCGCAGGTCCTGCAAGGCCAAGGCACGGATAAGCAGGGACGTAGCCTGAGAACCGGAATTACCGCCGGAACTCATGATCAGAGGAATAAACAGTGTTAAAACAACAGCCTTTTCCAGTTCACCCTCGAAATGCTGCATGGCGCTGGCCGTTAACATTTCGCCCAGGAGCAAAATCCCGAGCCAACCGGCCCGCTTATGGATCATCTGAAAGAAGCCGATTTGCATGTAAGGCTTGTTCAAAGCCTCCATGCCGCCAAACTTCAGAGTATCCTCCGTCATCTCCTGCGTCATGGTATCAATGACGTCATCAACAGTAACGATTCCAATGACTTGATTGTTGTCGGTCACAACTGGCACGGCCAAAAGATCGTGCTTGCGGAATAGACGTGCAACATCTTCCTGATCGGTCAGCGGGGTAACCACGACAGGAGCAACGTCGCGCCCAACGCTCAATATGGAAGCCTCGGGCTCACTGCTGATCAGCCGACGCAATGCTACGGTGCGAAGCAAAACTTTCGTTGCAGGATCAATAACATAGATCGCATATATTGTTTCGCGGGAACGCTCTACCTCGCGGATATGCTGCAGGGTTTGCGCAACGGTCCAGCTGGATGGCACGCTGACAAACTCCGTCGTCATCAGGCTACCCGCCGTATGGGGTGGGTACCGCAGGAGTTTGCGAAGCGCAGCGGTGGTTTCAGGCCCGAGACCAGCAGCAAGACGCGCCCGGTCTTCTGGTCCGAATTCCTGAAAAATGTCGGTAACCCGGTCAATTGACATCTCATCAAGAATGTCCCGGGCTTTGGCGGCAGGCAGACTCTTGATGATTGCCGGTGCTGAATGCAGCTCGGGTTGATCAAGAATAAGCACGGCATGTTCAAGCGGCATATCATTGAAAATATCAATGATATCAGTAAGTTCTAGTTCATTGAGAAGCTCGATCGCATCGGCTGCATGCATGGATGCGAGGCGCTGCGTGATGTTCAGGTCTGCGTTTACCGCATCCTGATGTACGAGGATGTTGTTCATTTTACTCGCCTTTCCGTCGATCCGCCGTCAAGGGGGATCAAGGCGAGTTGATTTCAAATCAGGCCAGGATCACCGCTGACGGCGCAAACAATCGACTACTGTCGTCGTTGGGCATGGAAGTAGATTCCTGGTTAAAACAAGCAGGCGCGGAATGCGGACCCTGCACGGCGTCATTTGGCTCCGCGGCAAGGGAAAGTCAACCCCGCATGAACATTGCTACCGAGCACAACCAAAACACACCAACAAATAGCAAAAATTGGGTAAGAATCGACGATTCTTCGGGAAAAATCGGCGAAACTCCAGCCATGGTCTGCCATTTGAGGAAATTCTCCCCGTAAAACGCCGGAAGAGCGTTGAACTGATCCGAATTTTATTGCGGGCTCGGAAAGAACGAGGTGAAATTTCCGTTCAGGCTTTCACTTTCACGTTCTGCGGGTCGTAAAGCGGTTCGATGTGCAACTCTGCCGCGAAACGTTCATTGGCAATGATGAGTTCATATTTGCCCTCCCGAAGGAAGTCGCCGGTAACGCCTTCATCATTTCGCACATACCCATATGCGACCGGTTTTCCGATCGTATATCCGAAGCCGCCGCTGGTGAGGTATCCGGCAAAGACTCCGTTGCGCAATATTGTTTCACGGCCAAGAAGGACAACATTGCTGTCTGCGACAGTAAAAGCCGCAAGGCATTTCTTCAGTGGTTTGGCATTGATGGCTTCGCTCGGAGCGCGGCCGATAAAATCGGTATTCTTGCGAAGCTTGACCGCCCAGCCAAGTCCGGCCTCGAAAGGGGAATCATTGGGCGTAATATCCGAGCCCCAGGCTCGGTACCCTTTTTCGAGGCGGAGCGATTCAATGGCGCGGTATCCGACGGGCCGGATACCGAACTCTTCGCCCGCTGACATGAGTGCGTCGAATACCGCTCCGGTTGCAGCAAGCGGTACATGCAGTTCCCAGCCGAGCTCGCCGACATAGGTGATGCGCAATGCGCGAATAATCGTTCCGGCTATTTCAATTTCGCGAACATGACCGAACGGAAAAGCACTGTTGCCGACATCGGCACTGGTAACCTTTGCCAACACCTTCCGGGCCATTGGGCCCATAAGGGAAAGCGTCCCGTAATTTTCAGTTATGTCGGTAAGTTCGGCGTCAAGACCTTGGCCGATGTGATCCCTGATCCAGGCAAAATCGTGGGTGCGGAAACCCGTTCCGGTGACGATGTAGAACTTGTCTTCGGCAAGCCGCGCGACAGTCAGATCGCACTCAATGCCGCCTCTGGTATTGAGGAGCTGGGTATAGGTGACGCGGCCTGCGGGCCTGGAAACATCATTGGCGCAAATGTAATCCAAAGCCTTGGCGGCGTCCTTGCCTGAAAGTTCAAACTTGGCAAAGGATGATTGGTCGAAAATGCCCACTTTCTCCCGGACCAGCCGGTGTTCTTCGCCCACGGCGTCAAACCAGTTCTGGCGACCCATAGAATAGACGTCTTCGGAAGGCGCGCCTTCCGGCGCAAACCAGTTGGGGCGCTCCCAGCCAAGTTTTGAACCAAAGACGGCGCGATACTTTTTCAAACGTTCATAAAGCGGCGAAACAATAGCGGGACGGCCAGAGACATATTCCTCATGCGGGAAGCCGATTGTGTAATGCTTGCCATAGGCTTCCAGCGTCCTGTCCCGTACCCAAACCCGATTGCGATGAAGATTGGAGAAGCGGCGAATATCGACGGCCCACAGATCGAGCGGTGCTTCCCCATCGATCGCCCATTGCGCCAGAACCCAGCCTGCACCACCGCCGGAGGCAATGCCGAAAGCATTGAAGCCAGCGCCAACAAACATATTCGAGCATTCCGGTGCGACACCGAGGATGAAATTGCCATCCGGGGTGAAGCTTTCCGGTCCGTTGATCATTTGCTTGACGCCTGCCGTTTCCAGCGCCGGAATGCGTTCAATGGCTTGAAGCATATGTTGCTCAAAATGATCGAAATCATCGTCAAACAAGCGGAATTGCCAGTCATTGGGCACGTCGCCTGTCATCCAGCTTTGCGGATTGGGCTCATAGCCGCCCATAACCAGTCCGCCGACCTCTTCCTTGAAGTAAGTGCGCCGATCCGGATCACGCAATGTCGGCGCGTCGGCAGCAAGCCCTTCGATCTTTTCAGTGATAATATATTGGTGTTTTACCGGCTGCAAAGGCACGTTGATACCTGCCATATCCCCGACCTGCCGAGCCCATTGCCCGGCGCAATTAATGACTTTTTCGCAAACAATATCACCCTGGTCCGTCTTGACCTTCATGATCCTGTCGCCGTCCATTTCGAAGCCGGTAACCCTTATGTTCTCGATAATCCTGGCGCCATTCATCCGCGCGCCCTTGGCCAGCGACTGCGTGATATCCGAAGGACTGGCCTGCCCATCCGTTGGCAACCAGCTCGCGCCGACGAGATCATCGACATTCAAAAGTGGCCACATTGCCTTGACTTCTTTCGGCGATAAAAGCTCCATATCCATACCGAAGCTGCCAGCCGTGGTTTTAAGCCGCTTGTATTCGGTCCAGCGGTCCTGATTGGTGGCAAGCCGAAGGCACCCGGTCATTTTCCACCCGGTCTCAAGTCCCGTTTCCGCAGCAAGCCGCTTGTACAGATCAACGGAGTATTTGAGAACGCGCGTTATGGATGCCGAGGAGCGCAGTTGACCGACCAGGCCAGCGGCATGCCATGTGGACCCGGATGTCAGTTGACCCATTTCGAGCAGAATAACATCAGCCTTGTGATCCTTGGCAAGATGGTAGGCTGTGGAGCAGCCAATAATGCCGCCGCCAATGATGACAATTTGAGCGTGGGAAGGAAGGGTCATGATGTGAGCACTCTGCTGTTTATTGCATATCGATATTGCGTGGTTCGCCCTTCGACAAGCTCAGGAGGGCTCACCATGAGGAAGGTCACAGTGCTGCAACGAGAGCCGCCAGTGTTGTGCACTTCATGCCCTGCAAGCAAACCATCATGGTGAGCCGCGTCGAACCACGCACAACTAGGATTGCAGTTTGGAATTTATCCATAACTTGTCCGATACCTCTCCATTGCCTGGTCGAGCCGAAGCAGGTTTTCAGCCGTATAGGCGGCGTAATCAACGCCCGGTGCGCTGAGATGAAGTTCTGAAACCATGCTCCACATGGCTTCGCGCAGCAGAGAAGCGCATTGCATCGCTGCGTGAGAACGCTGGATTTCAGGGTCCGGCGGACCACTGAAATAGGCCTCGAGCAAGGCATTGGATTCTTCGCCGTCAAGTCCGGCATTTGATGCGAGGCCTGCAAGATCAAACATCGCTGTAGAGAACCCTGCATATTCAAAATCAATCAGCCACAGCCGCTCGCCATCATCGAGAATATTGGCGGGCAACAGGTCATTATGGCTGAAGATAATAGGCAGCGGTTTTTGTACTGCTTCCATTTCCTCGGCTATTTCGAGATAGGAGGGAAGTTCAGAAACAAACCGGCTTTTACCGACCTCGAGCGTACGGGCATAATCGCGAATTACATGAAATGCCCAGAACATGAAGCCGGGCCCTTGAATATATTCCGGCATGCTGGTGTGAAACTGCCGGATGAGCTGGGCAATACGTGGGATGTTTGCCCGCACATCATCGGCATTCCATGTTTTCGCACCAAGGAAGGCGGTGACCATAATGCCATCTTCCGCGTGGAACAGCTCAGGCGCGAAGCCAGCGCGATGTGCCGCCTGCGCCGTCATTGCCTCGCGGGCGCGAAATACATGATGAAAAGGATAATCCGTGCCGAAACGAACCACATACTTGCCCGTATCGTCCTCGACCACATAGCTTTCATTGCTGATGCCGCCCTTAAGCAGGGCAATGCTTATATCGCCTTTCCACAAGGGCAAGGCGGCAATCCGCGATTCCGCTAGCCTGTTATCGGCAAGGCTTGTCACAGATTTCATGCTATGCATCCGCTCCTCATTGCTCGCTAACGGAGCGCAAAGTGCAGTCAGGCAGACTCACCATGAGCAACGAACTTGTTTCATGGGATTGTGAGCTCTCCATGAACAGAACGGCTATTCAAGATGTACTGCGTAGCATCCCACTAACTGCTTTTTATTATTTGAGGATGCTTCCCCTCACGATGAGCCTGTCTAACCACGCTTCTTATTTGTCCAGGCAGGTTCCTGCATCCCACGACGTCTGTCAACAGAATTATGTGGGATTTTGTGGTTTTTGTGACTGGTAATATGAAATTCTGTGATATTTATGCCTGTATTCTTACGTTTTCGTCAAAGGTTCGGTCATGAGTTCGAAACGGCGCGGTGAAATTAAACGCCTTTTGCAAGATGAGGGGACAATTTCGATTGCCGATCTTGCCTTGAAGCTGGGTGTTTCTCTTGAAACAATCCGGCGTGACGTAAAGCCCTTATATGATGAAGGCGCAATTACCCGCGTCCATGGAGCAATAGGCCTGCCGCTCCACCTTGGAGAGGCGCCATTTGAGCTGCGTATGCGGGAGAATGCCGATGCAAAGCGTATGATCGCGCATTATGTGGCGCGCACCATCCAGAATGGCGAATCCGTCATGCTGGATACTGGAACAACGACGAGCTTTCTCGCCCGTCAACTTCTGCAGCATCGCAATCTGACGGTGATTACCAATTCGTCCGATATTGCCCGCACTCTGGCAACGGTTAACGGAAACAGGGTTTTCATGGCTGGCGGAGAATTGCGCAGCGATAGTGGTGCGGCGTTCGGAGTGTCCGCAATGGAATTTGTCAGCCGGTTCAGTGTCAATCACGCCGTCATTTCCATAGGCGCAATCGATGCCTCAGGCGGCATTATGGACTATGATCTGGAGGAGGCAGAATTTGCGCGTACCGTGCTTTCGCGGGGCGCCCGCAAACTGGCAATTTCCGATGCCACAAAATTCGGGCGGCGCGGATTGGTCAAAGTGTGCGGTTTCGATGGGTTTGACGAGTTGGTGACGGATCGGGAGCCGCCCGCGGATATAGCCCAGGCTCTGGCTGATGCCGGGGCGATTTTGACCATAGCCGCGCGCCAATAGCTATCGAGCAAGAAACGGATTGGCTCTGAAACATTCGCAGCTATTCTTAAGCTGAGTCGGAGCGCGCCTATGTCCAAACTGCTGCTTAGCAAATCCATCCATACCAAGATCGGTCCAATGATTGCCATGGCTACCGGCGAAACCCTGGTTCTGCTGGAATTTCACGACCGGCCGATCCTGCCTTATGAGTTGAAAGAGTTGCAGCAACGCTACGGCTATTCGATTGCCTCGGGAAGCAATGCCGTGCTTGAACAGACACAAGCAGAATTGGACGCCTATTTCGATGGGGAATTGACAAGGTTTGAAACACCTTTGGTGTTGCCAGCCATGCCTTTCCAAAAACAGGTCTGGACGGCGCTGCAAGATATTCCCTACGGAGAAACCCGCACCTATGGCCGTATCGCTGGCGATCTCGGAAGGCCGAATGCGAGCCGGGCAGTCGGGGCGGCCAATGGACAAAACCGTCTGGCGATTATTATTCCCTGCCACCGCGTGATTGGTGCCGATGGAGCCCTGACCGGATATGGCGGGGGCAAACATCGCAAACGCTATTTGCTGGATCTGGAACACCGCGTAGTTGCGGGTATTTCCGGAAGCCCGGTGTTTCACCCGATTACTGCGCAAAGCAGTATGTTCTAGGATGGTGACGCCGCTATCTCTTTTTAGCGCGGAGAGATAGCGGCATATTAGAGCGGCGGCAAATCAGATATTTGCGCCGCCATCAATGACGAAGCTTGACCCCGTGATGAAGCGGCCCTCTTCACCTGCGAGAAAGGCTACCAGTCTGGCAATATCCTTCGCTTCGCCAAATTTCGGGATCGCCATTCGGGCGCGTTGGACTTCCGCATGATCGCCATTTGCGGGATTCATATCCGTATCGGTAGAACCCGGGTGGACGATATTGGCTGTGATTTCCCGCGGGCCAAGATCCCGCGCAAGCGCTTTGGTAAGGCCAATGAGTGCCGCCTTGCTGGTGGAATACGCGATCAGCCCGGCCGAGGGAACGATCTCGGCAAGATTGCTGCCGATGGAAATGATGCGGCCGCCAGCGCCCATATGCACTGCTGCCGCCTTTGAGGCGACGAAGCTGGCGCGGACGTGAATGGACATAACCCGGTCAAATTCAGCCAGTTCCAGCTGGTCTACGGTGTCCATGGTGTAGACGCCCGCATTATTGACGAGGATATCGAGACGGCCAAGCTTGGCGTGGGCTTCGTTAACAGCGTTTTCGAGGGCCTTAACATCAAGGTTATCCGCTTTGATGGCGAGGGCGCGGCGGCCTAGCTTCTCGATAGCCTTGACAGTTTCATCGGCTTTTGCTGCGGCGCTGGTATAGGTGATAGCAATATCTGCCCCATCCTGTGCCAGTTTAAGCGCAATGGCTGCGCCCATTCCGCGGCTTCCGCCAGTGATGAAGGCTACTTTATTGTCGAGGCGGGACATGGCATTTCCTTTTATGTAATGATCGATACATAATGCTTGTCATGGTTGCATCCAGAGGTCAAGTGATTTATGTATCGATCATTATAGAAAGGATTCCATCATGTCAGCGAAAGGCCGTCCGCGCGCATTTGACCGCGATGCTGCGCTTGAACGCGCGATGCAGGTTTTCTGGAAACGGGGCTATGAGAGCGCCTCGATGGCTGACCTGACGGCGGCAATGGAAATCAATGCGCCCAGCCTTTACGCGGCATTTGGCAGCAAAGCTGATCTCTTCAAGGAGGCCGTGGAGCTTTATACCAACAAGATTGGACAGCGCATAAAGAACTCCCTCCCCAATGCAGCCACCGCAAAGGAAGGCGTTGCCGACTTCCTCATGCAAACCGCAATATCGCATACGGACCCCGACCAGCCGCATGGATGCATGGTGGTACTCGGCGCGCTGCATGGTGACGAGGCGGTGGGCACGCCGTGCTCGCTATTGCGCGAGCGCAGGCTCGACAATGTAACGTTATTGCGCGGAAGGCTGGAGCGCGGCGTGCGTGAGGGTGAAATTGCGCCTTCCGTCGATCTTCAGCAAGTGGCCGAATTCTATGCGACCGTGCAGCATGGCATGTCGATTACGGCGCGGGATGGAGCCACATTGGAGCAATTGACCAAGACCGCCCAAGCTGCCATGGCGGCGTGGGAAGGTCTGGTCTCGGAGTGACCGGCATTAAGGGTGCATGATTGCTCCCTTGGTGATTTTGTCGACAGCTCTTTTTTCAGCCCGCAATGCGATTCCCACCAGCTTGGCATTGTCTGGTTCGAAACGGCCGAACATTTCGCGGTTGGCAACGTCATTGCCGGTTGCAAACATCTCCTCGACATAGGCTGAGGTGGTTATGTTGCGTTCAAGTGAACGTCTGTGAATTTTCCGCAGCGTCTCTTGATCTGCGGCCAGCACCACCATGGGCTGGATTGCCATCGCATTATAGACATTTCCCGCGCCATCCCTATATGGTTCGCCAATGATGACCGGATACTGGGCCGTAATGCCGCTTGTCAGAAAGGCTGCTACATTGAGCTTTTGCCAAGTGGCAAGGTCATCGCGCAGAACGATAACAATCTTGGTATCAGACATGAAATCAAACTCCATTCGTGGATATGCTGAAACGTCGGCCATAGCAGTCGGGGGAACTGAGGGTCTTGTACGTTTGTGCAACACGGGGAGGGATGGAATCGTCCATGCGCCGCCCTCACGAGGTATTGAAAGGATTGAAGCCCGTTTCTCTGGCCAGGGTTTCGAACCACACCGGCATGACACCTATGCGCTTGGACTAACCCTTTCAGGCGTTCAGACCTTCCGATATCGCGGCGCTTCGCGCTTCAGTCTGCCAGGCAATATTATCATTCTCCATCCCGATGAAGTGCATGATGGTGCGGCCGGAACCGATAGTGGCCTGAGCTACCGGATGCTGTATCTCCCGCCGGAACGCCTTATCGAAGCGGCGGATACATTGCGTTCCTTGCCATTCGTTGCCGATCCTGTGATTTCGGATGTAACATTCCAACGCTGTCTCGCCGAGGCTCTTTGTCAGATTGAAACAAGGTTGGATGACCTTCAGCTTGACGATCTTATCGGGCGGTTCGCTGAAGGACTTGATCGTCATTCCGGCCAACAATCGCGCACATCGAACCGAATTGCGGTAAAAGCGGTTCTGCTATGCCGTGAATTTCTCCAGGACAATTGCGACCGCGTTGTTTCATCTGGAGAACTGGAAGCAATCTGTGGTCTTGATCGATATACGCTGGCCAGACATTTTCGCTGTCTTCTTGGCACAAGCCCGCATCGTTATCTCCTGATGCGTCGTCTGGACAAAGCCAAGGCGTGGCTATCGAAAGGTGCCGATCTTGCCGATGTGGCAGTGAGTTCCGGATTTGCCGACCAAGCCCATTTTACACGGCACTTCAAGAAGACCTTCGGCATGACGCCGGGTCATTGGAAAGGGCTTACATTTGCCGCCAGCCGACGCATCGCAATTTGAATGAAGACAATTCATGCGCCGAAAGCAAAACGGGCGGCACAAGGCCACCCGTTTGCATTCAATAAGTGAAACTGCCGATTAGCTGGCAGCTTCTTCTTCGGCAGGTGCTTCTGCAGGAGCAGCAGCAGCTTCGGCGGCAGCGGCCTTGGCAGCTTCAGCGGCTTCTGCTTCAGCGGCAGCCTTTGCCTTCGCATCTTCTTCAGCCTGCTTGGCCATAGCAACGCGTTCCTGCGCCTTCTTGCCTGGCAGTGCCTTTTCAGGATTGCTGCGGGTGTCGCGCTTGGCGATACCAGCCTGATCAAGGAAGCGAAGAACGCGGTCTGTTGGCTGTGCGCCGTGACCGATCCAGTAGTTGATACGCTCTGCATCAAGCTTGACGCGATCGCCATCCTTGGGGAGCATCGGGTTCCATGAGCCGACGTTTTCGATGAAACGGCCGTCGCGTGGCGAACGGACGTCAGCAACGACGACGTGGTAGTAAGGGCGCTTCTTCGACCCTGCACGGGCCAGACGGATTTTCAATGGCATTGTTAGTCTCCTAGCTTTCTTTTCTGTTGCCGCAATTCCTGATGGAAAACCGAAATTCGCTTTTCCTGGGATTGCTTAGCTGCCGTTTTCTTTGGCAGCTGTTGTTTCGTGATGCCTGATCACTTCCTTGACGATGAAGTTCAGGAACTTCTCGGCAAAATCGGGGTCGAGGTCGGCAGACAGCGCCAGAGTGCGCAGTCGTTCGACCTGTTGTTTTTCGCGGTTCGGGTCAGCCGGAGCCAGACCGTTCTTCGCCTTGAGAACGCCAACCGCCTTGGTGCAGCGAAAGCGCTCTGCGAGCATGTGGATCAACGCGGCATCGATATTGTCGATGGATGCGCGCAGTTCGAGCAATTCTTTTGGCAGGGATGATGAGCTCATGATCAGCCTTTCTTCTTTGGAAAGCCGGGCAGACCGCCGCCACCAAGTCCTGGAAGCCGGGGTAATCCGCCTGGACCGCCAAGGCCACCTGGAAGTCCACCAAGTCCGCCCGGCAGGCCACCGCCCTTACCGAAACCTGCTGCTTCAGCCTGTTTCTGCAAAGCCTCAAGCTGCTTGGGATCCATCTTCGACAGATCAGGCATGCCTCCCATGCCGCCGAGCCCGCCAAGGCCCATCTTGGCGCCGAGGCCGCCCATCATCTGCTTCATCATGCCGCCTTTGCCCTTGCCCATCGACTTCATCATGTCCGCCATCTGGCGATGCATTTTCAGAAGCTTATTGATATCGGCGGCATTGGTGCCGGAACCTTTGGCAATACGCTGCTTGCGCGAATGCTTGAGCATGTCGGGATTGCTGCGTTCGGCCTTGGTCATGGAGGAAATGATTGCGAGCTGGCGTTTGAAGATGGAGTCGTCAAGACCGGCAGCGGCCATCTGATCCTTCATCTTGCCCATGCCGGGCATCATTCCCATGATGCCGCCCATGCCGCCCATCTTCTGCATCTGGCCAATCTGGTCCGCCAGATCATTCAGATCGAATTTGCCGGACTGCATCTTCTTGGCCATCGCAGCGGCTTTTTCCGCATCGATGTTTTCAGCAGCTTTTTCGACCAGCGAAACAATGTCGCCCATGCCGAGAATACGATCAGCGATACGGCGGGGATAAAACTCCTCCAGCGCATCCATCTTTTCGCCGGTGGCGATCAGCTTGATGGGCTTGCCGGTGACAGCACGCATGGAAAGAGCAGCACCGCCGCGTCCATCGCCATCCATACGGGTAAGAACAAGACCGGTAATACCAACGCGCTCATCGAAGGAGCGGGCAAGATTAACAGCATCCTGACCGGTCAGCGCATCGGCCACCAGCAGGATTTCGTGCGGATTGGCCTTCTTTTTGATGTCGGCCATTTCGAGCATAAGCGGCTCGTCAATATGGGTTCGGCCAGCAGTATCGAGAATGACGACATCATGGCCGCCGAGCTTGGCAGCCTGTACGGCGCGCGCGGCGATCTCTACGGGTGTCTGACCAGCGATGATCGGCAACGTATCGACGCCAGTCTGAACACCAAGCTGACGCAGCTGTTCCTGGGCGGCAGGACGACGCGTATCGAGCGAAGCAAGCAGAACTTTCTTCTTGGAACGTTCTGTAAGGCGCTTGCCGATCTTGCCGGTTGTTGTGGTTTTACCGGAACCTTGCAGACCGACCATCATGATGACAACCGGAGCCGGGGCGTTCAGATCAATGGTGACGCCTTCGGCGCCCAGCATGTCCACCAGTTCGTCATGGACGATCTTGACGACCATCTGGCCGGGCTTGATGCTTTTCAGAATATCTGCGCCGACAGCCTTGGCACGAACCTTGTCAGTAAAAGAGCGGACGACATCGAGCGCAACGTCAGCTTCGAGCAGCGCACGGCGCACTTCGCGCAGGGCTGCCGAAACATCGGCATCCGATAGCGCGCCACGGCCTGTAAGGCCGTTCAAAATAGAACCTAAGCGTTCCTGTAAGCTCTCGAACATTCAAACTTTCCTTTATCCCTTCGAAGACCGTTCCCCGAAAGATAAGTACCAACCGCGCCATGGCAAAGAGCCACAAGCAAAATGACACCCGAGGGCGCAACGCGCTGTCGGGTGTTGACCTCCGGGATCGTTTGAACCCTTGCGGGGTCCCGGTTGGCTGCTCGGAGTTTATTGCTCGTCGCGGATTGATGCGCGGCTTAAACAGGAAATAGGAAGCGGAGTCAAGATGTTTGGCTCCAACTGGCGCTCAAGCGTTCTTTTTCAACCCGGCTGCTTTACGCAAGGTTTCATCAATACGGCTTTGCCAGCCGGGACCGGTTGAGCGGTAATAGTCGAGCACGTCGGGGCTGAGGCGGATGGAAACCGGCATCTTGGGCGCATCGGCAATGGGACGGCCGGGGCGGCGTTTGGTCAAAGACGTGATCAATACGGTATCAGGATCATCAAGAGCAGCCTTTGTCAGAGCGGCATCTTCTTCACGCGTAATGCTATCCATAGCGCGTTGTATACGGGCACGGTGAACCTTGCGCTCTTCCTCAGTCATAGTTTTGTGCATATTTCACCATTTCCGTTTTTGTTGATTTTCGAAGCGAAATAACCCTAATTTTCTCCCCACGCTCCGTGTAGGTCAGGGTAAAAAGTGTACCGCCAATAAATCCCAGCGCGACAATGCGCTCTTCACCATAAAACTCCCTGTCATCTACATGCTCCAGGCACGTGCTAAACTCAAAGTCGTAAGCTTTGGCGAAGGCCACACCATGCTTTCGCTGGTTGCTTCGGTTCTTTTCTTCGTCCCATTCCAGCCTACTCATAAAAATCGCTTTGGTCAATAATTATTGTATATACAAAAATACAATGAACTCGCGGTTATCAGAATAGATTATCACACTGAAAAGCAGTCAGGCTCTTATCAATTAGTCCAAGGTTCAGAGATGAAACACCCGCAAGCACAACCAAGGATTGTACTTTGTGCGGCCCAAGAAACAGTCTGTGCTTGGACCAAAAGTGTGTGCTTTTAGCCAAAACCGCCTGAAAACCGCCGAAACAAGCGTCATTTCCGGGGCTATGGTGCAATTCACCCAGATGACAGGACACGTGAAAAGTGGCAGATAGGCATGAGACGATTCAACTTTTAAGGAGATATCCATGGCATTTGTTGCCAAAAGCAGATTTTTTGCGGGCGTAGCGACCGCTCTTCTCGGCTTGGCCGGTACAGCGCATGCGGCCGCTCAATGTGGCAACAATTCGTCTGGTTTCCCCGAATGGATTCAGCAGTACAAGCAGGAAGCACAGGCGCAGGGTATTGGCAGCCGTGGCATCCGGGCGCTGGACAATGTTACTTATGCCAGCAAGACGATCAATGCCGACCGGAATATGAAGAGCTTCAAATATTCGCTCGACAAATTCATGCAGGTTCGTGGCGCGCAGACAATTGTCTCCCGTGGCAAGAAGCAGAAAGCCCAGAACGCGGCATTGTTTGATCGAATTGAACAGCGCTATGGCGTGCCTGCAGGTCCTCTTTTGGCCATATGGGGCATGGAAACAGGCTTCGGCGCTTATCTTGGCAGCCAGAATACGCTTTCCGCAGTCGCTACACTTGCCTATGACTGCCGCCGTCCTGACTATTTCCGCCCGCATCTGAATGCAGCGCTGCAACTCGTCGACAATGGTACCCTTTCTCCCGATGCAAAGGGCGCAATGCATGGCGAAATCGGCCAGACCCAGTTCCTGCCGCTCAACGTGTTGAAGTATGGAGCCGATGGTGACGGCAATGGCCGCATCGACATGGTGCGTTCCAAGGCCGATGCACTGGCTTCCACGGCAAATTTCCTGCGCGGTCATGGATGGCAAAAGGGTGCTGGATATCAGCCCGGACAGCCTAATTATTCGGCTATTCAAGGATGGAATGCCGCGAGCGTCTATCAGCAGGCAATCGCCATCATGGGTGCACAGATCGACGGCCAATAACCATCGTCGACCCTGTAGACCCGGTGCAAAGCGCCGGGTCTACCCAAGCAGAACGCTCCTCAAAGCCCAAGAGTCCAAACTGCAATGAACGACCATATTGATCAAAGTACCGAGAGCGATACATTCGATCTCGCGCCTATTTCATTGTGGCTGGAAGATTTCAGCGATGTCCGGACTCTTTTCGAAACGTGGCGCAAGGCCGGTATTACGGACGTCAAAGCCTACCTGCTGGAAGATGTTGCGCGTATTCGCGAATGTTCGCGTCGGATCCGTGTTCTCAAGGTCAACAGGAAGACGCTTTCGCTTTTTCAGGCAGAAAGTTTCGAAAGCCTGACAGCCAATCTTGGCTCCATCTTCCGCGATGACATGCTTCAGTCCCATGTTCAGGAACTGGCGGCGCTGTGGAATGGAGAGACAGAGTTCTCCAGTAATACGGTCAACTATACTTTGTCGGGAGGGCGGCTGGATATTCAGTTGCGAGGTGCGATACTGCCTGGCTACGAACAGACCTGGGAACGTGTTCTGCTTTCCATCGAGGATGTTACGGACCGGGAAGATGCGCGCCGTCAGCAGGTTGCCAGCAAACAATATGCAGAAGGGCTGTTCGAACATTCGCCCGTTTCATTATGGGTCGAGGATTTCAGCCGCATAAAGAAGCTGCTGGATGAAGTGCGCGACCGGGGCATAACGGATTTTCGGATATTTACAGACGTTCATCCGGAGTTTGTCGGGCAGTGTGCCAGTGAAATCCGCGTCATTGATGTTAATCGCGAAACGCTGAAGCTTTTTCTGGCTCCGGACAAAATGACATTGCTGCGCCGTCTGCCGGACGTTTTTCGCGACGTCATGAACACCCATTTTCGCGAGCAACTCATAGAATTATGGAACGGCAATCTGTTTCACACTCGCGAGACAGTGAACTACGCGCTCGATGGTACGGAGCGCCATGTTCTTCTGCAATTTTCAGTCCTGCCGGGACATGAACAGGATTGGTCGCTGGTTCAGATTTCACTGACGGATATTACCGCGCGCAAGAAAGCGGAAGCCTATCTGGAATATCTGGGCAAGCATGACGTGCTGACGAAGTTGCACAATCGTGCATTCTATGTCGACGAGTTGAACCGGCTTGAGCGACGCGAATTTTTCCCGGTTTCCATCATCATCCTGGACCTCAACGGTCTGAAAGCCGTTAATGATCAGTGGGGCCATGGGGTTGGCGATGGCCTGTTGCGGCGCATGGGCGAGGTGCTCGGCGAAGCAGTAAAGTCTCCTTCCTATGCGGCACGCATAGGCGGTGACGAATTTGCGGTGCTCCTGCCATCAATCGATGAGCTCGGTGTAGCCAGCATGGTCGATGAAATACGCAGCCTGATCGAGATTAACAACCAGTATTATTCGAACATTGTGTTGAAGGTCTCAATTGGATGGGCGACGAGCGCAATGGGAGAAAAGCTGGAAGCCGTTGCCAAAAGGGCTGATCTGCTGATGTATGAGGACAAGCACCAGCACTATACGAAAGCCGGGGACAGCCTTCCAAGCCGATCCCCGCGGAACGATTCTATTTGAACAAGAAAGGCTTTAATCTGTGTGGGCGAACAGTTTCGGGTAAGCACGGGGCTGGCAGCGCAGATATTGCGGTGGTGCAAACGTCTGGGCACCGAGTTTGGCTGCTGCGTGCCATGGCCAGCGCGGGTTATAGAGAATTGCGCGGGCAAGTCCGATCGCATCCGCATCTCCATTGGCGACAATCGCCTCGGCATGTTCCGCTTCGTTGATCAGACCCACAGCAATAGTTGTCATCCCGGTTTCCGCCTTGATCTTTCGAGCAAGATTGACCTGATAGCCGGGGCTCAGCATCATTTGCTGCAAGGGTGAGAGACCACCACTCGACACATGGATCGCCGCACAACCAAGTTTCTCCAGCGCCTTGGCAAAAGTTACGGTCATATCGGCATCCCATCCTCCTTCAACCCAATCGGTTGCTGAAACACGGATCCATACGGGCCTATCGGCAGGGAAGGCCGAACGAACCGCTTCAAATACTTCAAGCGGAAAGCGCATGCGATTTTCCAGGCTGCCGCCATACTCATCCTCACGCTTGTTAGAAAGCGGTGAAAGGAATTCGTGCAGTAGATAGCCATGGGCGCCGTGCACCTCAATGCCATCTATTCCCAGCCGGGCGGAACGCTCGGCAGCAGTTGCGAAGGCATCACGAATGCGCGCAAGCCCAGCCTTGTCCAATGCGACGGGTGCATCATATTCATCCAGATAAGGAATTGCTGATGGTGCTTCGGTTTTCCAGCCATCCGCATGATCGGGTGCTATTTGTTTGCCGCCCTTCCAGGGCAGATCAACCGATGCCTTGCGTCCCGCATGGGCCAGTTGTATCGCGACTGGCATGGGCGAATGTTCCCTTATCGCCAGCAATACTCGGGCGAGAGCAGCTTCGTTGTTGTCGTTATAAAGTCCAAGGTCCTTGTAGGATATGCGCCCTTCCGGGGTCACGGCGGTTGCTTCGGTGATCAACAAGCCCGCGCCTGACAAAGCGAGATTGCCCAGATGCATCATATGCCAATCCGCTGCGTTGCCGCCTTCGGATGAATATTGGCACATGGGAGCAATGATAATGCGGTTTGAAAGGTCTAGCGTACCCAAACGCAATGGCTGGAACAAATGGCTCATGATCGTACCTCGGGAGATTTTTCGGAAGGAGATAGCTGCCCTGCAAGATGATGGGAGTCTGCGGTTAATTCAAGTCACTCAAGGCGGCTCTCAACTGGAAGAGCCATAGACAATACGGTCGCGCCCCTGTTCCTTTGCCTGAAAAAGACATTGGTCAGCACTATCAACAAGCTGCTCGAGAGTTTGGCCGGACGTGTGAAATGCGACGCCAATACTGACGGTGACCGATACATCGCGCTCGCCTGCGCGCCGCGTAACAGCCCGGCAGCCGGCAAGTATCCTGTTGGCAACCCAGGCCGCCTGGCCATAATCCGCATCGGCGAGAAAAACGGCAAACTCCTCGCCGCCAAAGCGTGCGCCAACGTCGCGGCGTCCCATCATTCCACGAATTAATATGCCGATATCCAAAAGGATGTCGTCTCCCAGCGCATGTCCGTATCGGTCATTGACCTGTTTAAAGTGATCGACATCGACGTAGAGAATAGCGCCTGCACTCAAAACGGGATTGCCGGACTGAATGAAATGGTCCACGCGCAGGTAAAACTCATGCCGGGTGAAGAGCCCTGTCATCCCGTCCTTGCGAAAGGCTGTATCCAACTCACCGGTCATTTGTTTCAACCGGTGATTCCAACTGACGAGAAACGCGCAAAGAGGCCCGCCGACAGTGAGGACAATGAGGGTTGTGAGATAAATTGTCTTATCGAGTCGGTTGTAACCGCCAAGCAAAAAGAACGCTGCAGCCATGGCATCTGCCAGCACAGTGCCAATCACTACCATGATCAAAACTTGCATTACCGGCGACAGACCTGCAAATCGTGTCGACCAGAGATTATAAAAACGCATTTCCACCTTTCAGCATTCATGGGCAAGCATAGGCTTTAGCCATGAAAAAACCTTTCCGAAACAAGGTGAATGATTATTGTATAAATTTTGTATGCGATCTTGAATTACGGGCAAAAAAGAGCCGGACTAAAAAGCCCGGCCTGAATTGTGAAGGTTAAAAACCTCCAGAGGGGAACAGCCATCGCGGCAAAATGGGAGGAGTACCGCGATGACTGATTGCTACATAAGCCTCTTTTTGCAGCGCAACAATCACTATAAATGCATAGCTGCTATGCATTGCGGTGAAATTATAATCATTGAAGGTGCATTTCTGAGCAGGTGCAGCATAATTACCCAATAGAATGCCCGGCCTGGCAACGATATTCCTCAACAAAGACGCTGAAAGATTGCGAATTAACGCGATCATCCGGCTGTTGCGTGATAGGCATGCGACGGATGTCACGTTATGTCCTCACATACCGGCAAGGAGATCAGGCAAATGGCGATAAAATTCGCACAAAAGACAAGCGACACGAAAACTCCGCCGGAAAGCAAGGCGACGCCAAAGGCAAAGCCAGCGGAAAACGCTGAAATCACGGCTATTGAAGCAAACAAGAGTGAAAACGGCACGGATCTTTTCGAAACCAAGGCCGAAACCTCCAAGCGTAAAAAGAAACGCTAAGCCGCATCCTTGAATAATAACCGATCGTTCACACTCTGTTCATGAGTGAAGGCGCACTCATAGGTTGTGGAATTCAAGGAGCATTCATGAAAAGAATAATCTCAGCGATTGGTGCCGGTGTTGTAGCCGTCATTATCGGTTTTACTTCGGTGGTGTCATCTTACGCAGCGCCTGTTGCGCCATCACAGGTTCAGGTCACCTCTCTCGTCGAAAAGGCGCAGTATCGCGAAAAGCGCAAGCACCGCGCCGAGAGACGCCATGATCGCCGTGATCGATATGATCGCTACGAGCGTCGCTCACATTATGACAACAGGCGCGAGCGCCGCTGGAATGGTCACCGTGGTTACCGCGAAAAGCGCCATGGCTATCGCCGCGGTCATGATGGCTGGTGGTATCCGCGCGCGGCCTTCATTATCCGCGCCTATTGATAGCTGGATAAAAACTAAAGATTGTTACTAAAGAGCGGCCTCGAAGGCCGCTTTTTTTAACTCTGCTCTGAAATCTCGGCGACACCATTCTCTTCCGGGTCCGGTCTTAGAAAATCGCCTGTTTCAGGATTCATGATCCACAGTTCACCGGTGGAAATATCGAACCAGGCACCATGGAGCGTGAGCCGGCCCTTTTTCTCCAGAATATCCACGCAGGGAAAACTGCGAAGGTTTTTCAGGGAGTAGCGGATAGAGATGCGTTCCAGTGCGGTCTGGCGTTCGAAAGGCGTCATCAGCTCATTGGCAGCAACAGCTTCTGCAGCAGGAGCCACAAGGCTCATCCATTTGCCGATAAAATCGCCCGGCGACAATGGCTGGCTATCCGGATTGAGCGCAGCTTTGATACCCCCGCAACGGCCATGGCCCATGACGACAATATGCTTGACCTTCAGGCTCTGCACCGCAAATTCGAGTGCGGCCGAGGTGGAGTGATATTCGCCGTCGGGCGAATAGGGCGGCACGAGATTTGCCACATTGCGAACAACGAAGATTTCGCCTGGTGCCGTATCAAAGATGATTTCCGGGGCTGATCTCGAATCGCAACAGGCGATGACCAGGGTTTCGGGCGTCTGGCCTTGTTCTGCCAATTGCTTGTAGCGCATCGTCTCGTTGGAGAAGCGATGAGCCATGAAGTTGCGATAACCGGTGAGGAGTCTCTCGGGAAGCAGGGTCATGGGCATGCTCTAATCCTGATTGCTCAAAAATTCAATTGGGCTGGCACCAGCGGCTGGGTGCTAGAACAACAGATACCAGAATAATGCTGTTTCATCGTGGGTAGCAGGAATAGCGGAGTAAATGCCTGTGTCGAAACCACGCAGGATAAAGCCGTAACGCTGGTAGAAAAGGCAGGCATCAACATTGTTATCCTGGGTTTCGAGCATAATTCCGGAAAGGTTGCGTGACCTTGCCCATTCCATTGCCGCGTCAAGCAGCATTCGCCCGATACCAGCCTTGCGGTGGCTTATATCCACCTTGATACTGTCAATAATCGCATAGCCGTTCCAATTCTCGCTGACGAGAAGCAGGCCCGCCGGCCGCTGATTGTTATAGGCAATGATGGCAACCTTGGTTTCGGCTCCAATATAGCTGGCGAGATCGTCAGGGTTGTCATGCTCGTAGCGTTTTACGCGCGGCTCTGCAGGAACAACCGTAAAGTCAACGATGTTTTGGCTCGATGAAAGCAATAGGCGGGACTTAATATGAAATGACCCGTCAATTGCCTCCACATCATCAGCATGTGCTGCTGTGAATTTCTTCAGCACGATTGTCATGACTTCAGGCCCTGATGCCCTTGGTAGGATGAGTCAAACGGCGCATTTGCACCATTGCCATTGGTGTAGAGAGGCTCGAGGCATCGGCTTCGAGCATGAGTTCGTCCGCGCCGCGCTTGGCAGATCGCGCCATGATCTCAAAAACAGAGGCGGTGGTTCGTTGCAGCACCTGTTCCAATTCGATTCCTGAAAGCATGCGGGCAAGGAACAAGGCAGAAGTCAGATCACCCAGGCCATTGGTCGGCCCGGTGACGAGGCGATGCTCGGCAAGAAGCGCGAGCGTGTGATTGATCAGAAGATTACCTGTTCCGCCTGCCAGCATGGGATGGGCTGACGTGACAAGCATTGTGGCGGGACCCGCGTGAAGCGCTGCCTGCATGACAGCCTTGTTATCAGGCAGATCGGCTCCGGCCAGCCACGCAAGCTCAAACCGATTGGGCGTCGAGATATCGGCCAGCGGCATAAGTTCGTCTCTAATAGCGATTGCTGTCGCCTCGGGAACATAGAGGCCTTTTTCATCACCGATCACGGGATCACAAAGATAAAGTACTTTCTTGTTTTTTTCCTTGATGGTTTTGACAAGACGGGCCACGGAAGAGGCCTGCGCAGCATTGCCAAGATAACCACTCATGATGCCGGTTATTTCGCCGAGCCAAGGCGCGCGTTCAAGATCTGCAATCAGGTCGTCGAACTGTTCGGCAGGCGGCACAATCCGCTTGGCCGGGCCATGTCCCGGATGCCATGGCAGGATGACGGTCGGGACGGCCCAAACGGGATGCCCCAGTGTCTCCAGCGCAAAAACAGCAGCGCGATTGCCCACCGAGCCGCGCACCACATGACTGGAAATGACGATGACGGCATTGGAAGATATAGCGGGATTATTCATTGGGTACTCATGCGCGAGTTGGGAAAAGGCGGCCTAGGCGGTCCATTTTACTAGCCGAAGAACGAGATCAAAAACCAGATAAACATGGCAATGACGACAAGCAATCCCAAAGCCCTGCCAATGCGTGTGCCGAGAACCTCGATAGGGTCGGAAGCATCGGCGTCCTTGGCCGAAAAATGGCCTTTGGTGCGATCAGTAAATGAAAGGCCGCTTGAAACGGTTTCATCTCCTACACGTTGCAGTATACGCTGCGCTTCCTTGCCCTGCTGATTGTCTTTTTTGCTGCCTGTCATGGTGGCCCCGTTGCTTCACACTCAGCATAGCGCTTTGCCAGTTCCTTTTGGAATAAAAAATGGCTAGGCTCGCACATATGCGGTCATGGCCGCTTGGGGACGAGTAGAAATTGGAGAGTGGACTATGCTGTATATGAGCTCATCGCTGGCACCCCGTCGCAAAATGGGACGGGTTCTTTCCGTCTTGGCACTGGCCTTGCTTGTCCCGCTGCTATCGGCCTGCGGATTCAACACGATCCCGACCAATGAAGAACGCGCCAAGGCAGCATGGAGCGATGTCCTGAACCAATATCAACGCCGAGCCGATCTGATCCCCAATCTCGTGGAAACCGTCAAAGGTTATGCCGCTCAGGAAAAGGACGTGCTGACCTCCGTGGTGGAGGCGCGTGCCAAAGCGACTTCGGTCCAGGTGTCCCCGGAGACATTGACCGATCCCAATGCGATGAAAGTATTCCAGGAGAATCAGGCTCAGCTGACCGGCGCGCTGTCGCGCCTACTGGCGGTGGTCGAGAACTATCCTGACCTGAAATCCAACCAGAACTTCCTGGCCCTGCAATCGCAGCTTGAGGGTACGGAAAACCGCATTGCCGTTGCGCGGCGCGATTATATCGAAGCGGTGCGAGTCTATAATACGGCGCTGAAAACCATGCCGACAATGATCTGGGCGTGGATATGGTTTACCGGCAATGAGCCTTATCAGACTTTCAACATCGAAGATTCGGCGAAGCAGACGCCTCAGGTGAAATTCTAGGCATTTGATGTGAGAGCAATGCGTCCGATAGCTGCCGGTGCCAGCCGCCTTTGGCTGGCTCTTGTTCTGCTGGCTGTCTTTTCCGTTCATGCCTTTGCAGCGGAGCTGCCAGCGCTGACCGGCCGTGTTGTTGACGGTGCAAATGTCATCGAGCCTGAAACTCGCGAAGCGATAACACGCCAGCTGGAAGCGTTTGAAACGAAATCCTCAGATCAGGTCGTCGTCGTGACAGTGCCTGATCTCGATGGTCAAGATATTGAATCCTACTCCAACCGGCTTTATCGCCATTGGGCACTCGGACAGAAGCAGGAAAATAACGGCGTCTTGCTCGTCGTTGCCCCGAATGACCGCAAGGTCAGGATAGAGGTCGGCTATGGTCTTGAAGGCACGCTGACCGACCTGCTGTCAAAGCTCATAATTGAGAACAGCATTATTCCCGGTTTTCGGTCCGGTGATTATTCCGGGGGAATAGCGCGCGGTGTCAATGATATAGTCCAGGTTCTTTCCGGTGATTCAGCCGAGCTTGAGGCTCGCGCCAAGCGCAATATCAAAGAGCCCAATACCGATATCGACTGGTTCATGGTGATCTTCATCACGGTATGGGTCATCATTTTCTTCGGCGGTTTCGGCATGGCGGTATTGGCCCCGGTTTTCGGGCAAAAGATCGGACCCGGCCAATATCGCTGGCTCGGAATGAATATCGATACAAGGCCATCAAGGCGCAATGGCGGTGGCGGCAGCGGGGGTTGGTCTTCCGGTGGTGGTGGCTGGTCGTCCGGTGGCGGTGGTGGTGGATTTTCGGGCGGCGGCGGTTCTTCCGGCGGCGGCGGCGCATCGGGGAGCTGGTAGATTGGCCTTAATCACAGACATTGATCACAAACGTATTGCCGAGGCGATCCGGTCTGCTGAAAGTCGCACGAGCGGCGAGATCTATGCCGTGGTTGCACGGCGGAGCGACAGCTACTTCTTCGTTGCCGGTTTTACTGCCGCATGCGGTATTTTACTCGCCGCCGTGATCGTCGCGCTTGCCGCACATTGGTACTGGTTCATCATACCGCTACCGACATTTGGCCTTGCCATTCTTGCCGCATTCCTGACCGCAGTGCTGGTGCTTTGGCTTGTGCCCGGCATAACGATGCTGCTCGTGCCGCGGCAGGTCCGATATCGCCGCGCGCATCAAAATGCCGTTCAGCAGTTTCTTGCGCGCAATGTTCACCTGACAACGGAGCGAACCGGCATATTGCTGTTTGTTTCACAGGCCGAGCGCTATGCGGAAGTGATTGCCGATGCCGGAATCAATGCCAAGGTTGGACAGGAAGAGTGGAACGGGATTGTCAGCCTGCTTACGGATCACGCAAAAAAAGGCGAAGTTGCATCAGGATTTCTTCAGGCGATTGAGAGAGCCGGTTTGCTGCTGGAGGAACATTTCCCGATTGGTCATGAAGATGTCAATGAACTCGATGATCATCTCGTCGAATTGTAATATTCTTGCGTGTCACGCTATTTTCACGTTTGCATGCAATTTGAGGTCGAAAAGCCTTATTTAATAGCTATGATTAGCCAGTTTTGAGAATTCAGGGGGGTATTTTATGGTTTCCAGCGAAAATTCCGCGAAGAAATCCGCACCGACGTCGAAAACTGCAAAGTCTGCAAACGCCAAAAACAAGGTCCGGCTCTTCGAGGAACTGCTGTTTGTGCGCGCTCCGGAAGAGGATCTGGCGGTCTATGATGCGGGTGCTCTGACAGCTTCTGCAAAGCTGGCAGAAGATGCGCTGAGGCGCTTCAAGTCGGGCAAACCCCTCATAGATATTTCCGATGGAAGTGCTGTTTCCCGTGATGGCCGCCCGATCACCGTCATCACACTGATCAATGACAATATGCCCTTCCTGCTCGACTCTGTCCTTGGCGAGATCAGCGAGAGGGTCAGCTCTGTTTATCTGGTGCTGCATCCGGTGATGGATGTGGACAAGAAGAGCGGTGCCGTTATCGGTGCCGCTGGTCCCGATAAGCCCGGCAAGGACGAAGCTCGCGTCTCGGTGATGCAGATCCATGTGCCTGCGCTGGACGCTCCAGCGCGTGAGATCATGCTGGCTGCGCTTAATCTTGTGCTCAAGCAGGTCCGGGAAGCGGTCAATGATCGCGGCGCGATGGCGGCTCGTCTTGACGATGCAATCGAGGCTTACAAGACGGGCAAAACGCCGATGAAGAAAGCCGCCTGCGATGAGGCGGTCGAATTTCTCGAATGGTTACGCGACAATAATTTCACCTTTCTGGGTGTCCGCGAATATGATTATCAGGGCGATGGCAGCCAGGGCGAGCTGGAACGTTCGGGCAAGCCTGGCCTTGGCATTTTACGCGATCCGGATGTTCGCGTGCTCAAGCGTGGCAATCAGGGCGTAACCACCACGCCGCAGATCATTGCCTTTCTCACCGGCCCTGAGCCGCTGATTGTCACCAAGGCAAATACGAAGTCGCTGGTGCATCGCCGTGGTTATATGGATTATATTGGCGTCAAAACCTATGATGCGGAAGGCAAGGTCAGCGGCGAGTTGCGCTTTGTCGGCCTGTTTACCTCTGGTGCTTACACCCGCTCCGTGCTGAAAATCCCCTATCTGCGCTCGAAGACCGAAAGCGTTATCAGCCGCCTTGGTTTCAACCGGGAAGATCATTCCGGCAAGCAGCTGATCAAGGTTCTTGAGGGCTATCCACGCGACGATCTTTTCCAGATCGACGTCAAGACACTGACCCGAAATGCCGAGATCATTCTTGCTCTGGGAGAGCGGCCGCGCGTGCGTGTTCTGCCACGCATTGATCCGTTTGGCCGATTCGCCTCGATCATTGTCTATGTCCCCCGTGAACGCTACGATTCTGTTGTCCGCGAAAAGATGGGGTCCTATTTTGCCGCGGTCTATGATGGGCATGTGTCGGCTTATTATCCGGCTTTTCCGGAAGGCAATCTGGCCCGCGTCCACTTTATCATAGGTCATGCGGAAAATGACTTCCCCAAGGTCAAACGCGAGGTGCTGGAAGAAAATGTCCGCGCTATCGTCCGCACCTGGGAGGATGCTGTTGCCGAGGTTGGCGACCGCACTGGCGCGGCGGAATTTACCACTCTGGCTGCGGCCTTCCCTGACAGCTACCGTGAAAACTTTTCACCGGAAGAAGCGCTTGTCGATGCCGGGCGTATTGCCGGGCTGACACGCAACAATCCGCTGTTCGTGGATTTTTATCGCCATCGCACCGATGGTCCGGGCGCCGCTTCCTTGAAGATCTATCATTATGGTTCGGCGGTTGCGCTTTCGCAGCGCGTGCCTCTTCTTGAGAATATGGGCTTTCGCGTCATCAGCGAGCAGACTTTCGCTCTGCCCGCAGCCGATGGCAGCCCGCTCTTTGTCCATGATATGGAACTGACCAGCACATCTGAAATCCCAATCGATCTTGCTGATGATGGGGATCTGTTTGAGGAGGTTTTCCGCAGTATCTGGGATGGTGCCTCGGACAATGACGGCTATAACGCGCTGGCACTCACGGGACAGCTTTCATCGCGCCAGATCATCATCCTGCGTGCCTATGGCCGCTATTTGCAGCAGGCCGGCATTCCCTATTCCCAAGATTTCATTGCAGCAACGCTGAACCGTTATCCGGCTATTGCCAAGCAGATTTTTGGTTTGTTCGACCAACGCTTCAATCCTGCGAAAAACAAGGCCGGAGCAACAAAATCCCAATCGGCGCAGCAAAAGCTTCGTGCTGCTATCGAAGAAGGCTTGCAGGGTGTGCCGAGCCTTGACGATGATCGCATTTTGCGGCGATTCCTCAACCTGATTGAATCGACATTGCGCACCAATGCCTTTGCGCCGGAAGAAAATGGCAGCGAACGCGTCACCCTGGCCTTCAAGCTTGATCCACGGGCTCTGGATGAATTGCCTGCGCCGCGGCCTTATCGCGAGATTTTCGTTTACGGCCCCGAGGTCGAGGGTGTGCACCTGCGCTTTGGCCCGGTTGCTCGTGGCGGTCTGCGCTGGTCGGATCGCGCTCAGGATTATCGCACCGAGGTTCTCGGACTGGTCAAGGCGCAGCAGGTCAAGAATGCCGTCATCGTGCCGGTTGGTGCCAAGGGCGGTTTTTATCCGAAGCGTCTGCCGACAGGAAGCGACCGCAATGCGATCTTCGAAGCAGGGCGCGCGGCCTATATTACCTTCATTTCGACATTGCTTTCCGTGACCGATAATCTGCAGGGCGAAACTGTCGTACCGCCGGAAAATGTCATCCGGCTTGATGGCGATGATCCCTATTTCGTCGTTGCTGCCGATAAGGGCACGGCAACTTTCTCCGATACGGCAAATGCAATCAGTCAAGCCCATGATTTCTGGCTGGACGATGCTTTCGCCTCTGGCGGCTCTGTCGGCTACGATCATAAGAAAATGGGTATTACCGCGCGCGGTGCCTGGGAAGCGGTCAAGCGCCATTTCCGTGAAATCGGCACTGATATCCAGACCACGCCATTCACGGTTGTGGGTGTCGGCGATATGTCGGGCGATGTGTTTGGCAATGGCATGCTGCTGTCGCCACAGACAAAGCTGATTGCCGCCTTCGATCACCGCGATATCTTCATCGATCCGGAACCGAATGTAAAAGCAACGCTGAAGGAGCGGCAGCGCCTGTTTAATCTGCCGCGTTCCAGCTGGCAGGATTTCGACAAGTCGAAGATTTCCGCTGGCGGCGGTGTATTCTCGCGTTCGCAAAAGTCCATTACGCTTTCCAAGGAAGCGGCGAAAGCCATTGGACTTGGCAAGACCACAGCGACACCATTTGAAATCATGACGGCTATCCTTAAAGCGCCGGTTGATTTGCTCTGGTTTGGCGGTATCGGCACCTATGTCCGCTCCTCGCTCGAAACCGATGCGGAAGCTGGCGATCGTTCCAATGATGCCATCCGCATTACCGGCAGCGATGTTCGGGCCAAGGTTATCGGCGAAGGTGCCAATCTCGGCGTTACCCAGAAAGCACGTATCGAGTTTGGCCTTTTGGGCGGCCGCTGCAATTCAGACGCCATCGATAATTCTGCCGGCGTCAATACGTCGGACGTTGAGGTCAATATCAAGATTGCATTGGCGCAGGCCATGCGCAGCGGCAAGCTGAAGCGTGACAAGCGCGATAAGGTGCTGGAATCCATGACCAATGAGGTCGGTTCTCTGGTGCTGCGTAATAATTACCTGCAAACACTCGCGCTTTCGCTGGCACAGCGGCGTGGTATTGTGGATCTTGCCTATCAGGCCCGTTTTATCACCGATCTGGAAGCGCAAAAGCTGCTCAACCGCAAGGTGGAAACCTTGCCGGAAGACAAGGCATTGCAGGAACGCCAGATCGAAGGCATTCCGCTAACCCGCGCCGAGCTTGGCGTGCTGTTGGCTTATGCCAAGATCGTGCTTTCGGACCAGCTTCTGGCCAGCGATCTTCCGGATGATCCCTATTTTGAGCGCGAGCTGATGGAGTATTTCCCCATCCAGATGAAGGAAGGTTTTGCCGACGAAATACGTACGCATCGCCTGCGCCGGGAAATCATTGCAACGCAGCTCGCCAATGATGTGATCAATCGGGGCGGACCGACCTTTGTCAGCCGGCTTTCGGACCTGACCGGCCAATCGGGGCCGGAAATCGTTCGTGCCTATGTCATCGTTCGCGATGGTTTTGAAGTGGACGGCCTGTTCGACGCGATTGATCGCCTGGATAATCTCATGCCGGGCGATGTGCAGAACGGGCTTTACGCCAAGGTTGCGCAGATGTTGAACTGGACGACAGCCTGGGTTTTGCGCAATCGCAAGAGTGCCGACCTTGGAGGCGCTATTGCCGAGATCAAGGCTGGTCGCAATGCGCTGCTGCCGCGGCTCGACAAGCTTCTGCCAGTAACGATGATGGCACTCATTCGCGAAGATACGGCCAATAATGTTGCGCTTGGTGCGCCGCAGGCGCTTGCGGAACAGATGGCGCGTCTGGAAATTGCGCCGATCATCCCGGATATCGCAGCGGTGGCGCAGGCGGCCAATGTCGATATTGCCGCCGCGGCCAAAGCCTATTTCGATATTTCGGAAGCGTTCCGTATTGGCCGCATCGAGGATGCTGCACGCAGCGTATCTGTTGCTGATTATTATGATGGTCTGGCGCTTGCCCGGGCCACAGATCTGATCAGTCAGGCGCGGCGGGGCATTGCGGTGTCAGCACTGACCCAGCATGGCAAGAAGGCCGACCCAGCCAAGGAATGGCTGGCAAGCCGGGGTTCACGTTTGGATGAAGTGCGCCAGCGCATGGCAAATATCGTCGAAACCGGTGATCTTACCGTGTCACGTCTGGCTGTCGCAGCGGGGCTGCTGTCTGATTTGTCGTGATTTGGAGGTGGCTATCTCCCCCTTTGTGGGGGAGAATGTGATTTCCGCATCTTAGCTCTTGCTAAGTGCTAGAAATTACAAGTGAGGGGATTGTGTCCATCGAACTATCCCCTCACTTGGATTTTCCAAGGATTTAACAAAGAGGCTAAATCCAGGAAAATCCTATCTCTCCCGCAAGGGGAGAGATAACCAGTGCCATAGATTTGCGAAGTTGATCTTCCGATCACTGGAGTCTGCATGGAACAAGCACCAAAACGCGGTATCTGGGGTTGGATGTTTTTCGACTGGGCGGCGCAGCCTTTTTTCACAGTTGTAACGACCTTTATCTTCGGGCCTTATTTCGTTTCGCGCATGGCTGTCGATCCTGCAATGGGGCAGGCAGCATGGGGTTATGGCATCGCTATTTCCGGCCTGTTCATCGCCATATTATCGCCGGTCCTCGGTTCAATTGCGGATCAGACCGGACGGCGCAAACCCTGGATCGGCTTTTTCGCTGCCGTTAAAATCCTGTCACTATGCATGCTATGGTTTGCAGAGCCGGGTTCGGGACTGATAGCACCGCTGTTTTTCTTTTCTCTGGCCTCCATTGCCGCCGAATTTTCCATCGTGTTCAACGATTCCATGATGCCGCGCCTGGTGACGCAAAAAGACATTGGCCGTATTTCCAATATTGCCTGGGGTCTTGGCTATCTTGGCGGGATGATTGTGCTGATCTTTGTCGTGGCTTTCATGGCTGCCTCCCCGGAAACGGGAAAGACCCTTCTCGGGGCGAGCCCTATTTTCGGGCTTGATCCAAGTCTTTCCGAAGGGGATCGGGCCACCGGCCCCTTGGCGGCGCTCTGGTATCTGATTTTTATCCTGCCCATGTTTTTCTTTACGCCGGATTCCCTGAAGGGCTTGCCAGCGGGCAGGGCCGTGCGCGCTGGCCTGAGCGAACTGAAATCCACCTTGAAGGAAGCAAGGCAGAGGCCGGGTATCGTGCGCTTTCTCGTCGGGCGCATGATCTATCAGGACGGCGTTAATGCGCTGATTGCCCTTGGCGGGGCCTTCGCTGCAACGATGTTTGGCTGGGTAACAGCGGAGATCGGGATTTTCGGGATTATCCTGAATGTCGTGGCTATTTTCGGCTGCCTTGTCGCCAGCAAGTTTGACACAGTGTTCGGGTCAAAAACCGTGGTCATCGCATCGCTAATCTCGCTTACCATCGCGACGCTTGGGATTGTTTCGACCGGACCCGGCTATACGCTTTTTGGCTTGCTGCAATTGCCTGGTGTTGACACTGGTGGCCTGTTCGGTACGCCAGCGGAAAAAGCCTATATCGGTTTTGGGTTGCTGATAGGCATCGCATTCGGGCCGGTGCAGGCTTCATCGCGCTCCTATATGGCGCGCAGTATTTCCGCTGACGAAGCGGGACGGTATTTCGGCCTTTATGCATTGTCAGGAAGGGCGACAAGCTTTCTAGCGCCCTTCATAGTAGCGACCGTAACGGTTCTCAGCGGATCGCCACGCCTTGGCATGGCGATGATCATGATCTTTTTGCTCATCGGTCTGGCGATCCTTGCAAGAACGCCATATCCAGCCGCAAAGATCAGTGTCTGAAATGGCGCATGCCGGTAAAGACCATGGCGATGCCATGTTCATCTGCAGCGGCGATCACCTCATCATCGCGCATTGAACCGCCGGGCTGAATGACAGCCGTTGCACCAGCCGCGACAGCGGAAAGCAAACCATCGGCAAAGGGGAAGAAAGCGTCTGACGCAACGACTGAGCCTTTTGTAAGTGGCGTTGTATGGCCTGCAGCCTCGGCAGCATCTTCCGCCTTGCGGGCAGCGATGCGGGCGCTGTCCACGCGGCTCATCTGACCGGCGCCGATACCGACCGCTGCACCATCCTTGACATAAACAATTGCGTTGGACTTTACATGTTTGGCGATACGGAAGGCGAGCTTGAGATCGGACATTTCAGCCTCGGTCGGCGCGCGCTTGGTGACGACTTTTAAATCCAAATCGTCAACAACGCCACTGTCGCGGGACTGAACCAGAAGGCCGCCTGCGACCGTCTTTGCACTGATACCGCCAGCGCGCGGATCAGGCAGGCCGCCTGTCACAAGCAGCCGCAGGTTTTTCTTGGCCGCAACAATGCCCTGCGCTTCGGGCGTCGCATCAGGGGCGATAATGACCTCGGTGAATGTCTTGACGATCTCTTCAGCGGCATCCGCATCCAGCGTCTTGTTGAGCGCGACAATGCCGCCAAATGCGGAAACCGGATCGCAGGCGAGGGCCTTCAGATAGGCCTCCTTCAAGGTCGCGCCTTCAGCCACGCCGCATGGATTTGCATGTTTGATGATGGCAACGGCGGATGTACGGGCGGGATCAAACTCGGCAACCAGTTCAAAGGCCGCGTCGGTATCATTGATATTGTTATAGGAGAGCTGCTTGCCCTGTAGCTGGGTGGCCGTGGCGACGCCCGGGCGCTTTTCGCCGGTGAGATAAAAACCAGCCGATTGATGTGGGTTTTCGCCGTAACGCATGACCGAATGGAGATGCCCGCCGATCGCGCGGCGTGATGGTGTTTCCGTCATCAGCGCTTCGGCAAACCAGCCGGAAATGGCTGCATCATAGGTGGCTGTGCGCGCATAGGCCTTGGCAGCAAGGCTCTGGCGGAAAGAATAGGGCAGCGAACCGTCATGCTTGTCCAGCATTGCAATGACCATGTCATAATCGCCGGTTTCGGTAACAACGCCGACATAGGCATGGTTCTTGGCGGCGGCGCGGATCATCGCAGGGCCGCCAATGTCGATATTTTCCACGATATTGGCATAGTCGGCACCGGAGTGGCGGACTTCTTCGAATGGGTAAAGATTGATAATCACGAGATCGATTTCGCCAATGCCGTGGGCCTTCATCGCCTCGACATGCTCGGGATCATCGCGCACCGCAAGCAGGCCGCCATGCACCTTGGGATGCAATGTCTTGACGCGGCCATCCATGATTTCGGGAAAATCAGTAATATCGGAAACATCACGTACCGGAATGCCTTCGGCGGCAATCGCCTTGGATGTGCCGCCAGTCGAGAGGATCTCGACGCCATGACGATGCAGCGCATGAGCCAGCGCAGTCAGGCCTGTCTTGTCGGAAACGGAAATAAGCGCCCGCTTGACCGGATGGAGATTGGGAGCGGGAAAAGATTTCGCGGCGACGGCCATGGATTCGTCCTTAAATTTCGTAGGGGTCAATGGATTGGCTTGGCCGTTAGCACAGGCCGAGCCGGAATCCTACCTTTTTGCACAAGTTCACACGGGTGATTTGGAGGCTTTTTCTGTAGCGAAGGCCCCGAGAACGATAAGCCCCATGATTGCACCGGTCAGGCAGGTTGCCCACCAGCCGCCATAAAAATAGCTGGCGGCGGCAATCGCTGATCCGCTCGAGCCAAGCAGAAAGACGATGGTCATATAGACCGCATTGAGCCGTCCGCGTGCCGCGTCATTCAATGAAAAGATAATGCGCTGACTAAGAATCTGGTTGGTCTGAACTGCACTGTCGATGAAAATCGCGCAAAGTACCAATGCGGCAATTGAGATGGCAGTGCCTGCCCAGCCGGCAATCAAAAACCACAGGGTCAGCGTTACCATCGCGATAGCTGTACCTTGGCGGGTATAGCCACGATCTGCCAGCCTGCCAGCAATGGGCGCGGCAAGAGCACCGGCTGCGCCTGCCAATGCAAACAAAGCAATCTGGCGCTGACTATACCCGAACTGTTCGCTCAGAAGCAGCGGAATGCCAGTCCAGAACAAGTTGAAGCTGGCGAAAATGATCCCTTGGTAAAAGGCGCGCCGCTGCAAGGCTGGTGTCGTGATCAAAAGGTGCCACATGGATTTGATGATCGCACCATAGCGCATTCTACCCTGCGGCTGGCGTTGCGGCAGGGCAATACGCAGGAGCACAAGTACTGCCAGCATTGCGGCTGCCGATATCCAGAAGATGGCGCGCCAGCCAAATTCCGACGCTACCAGATTGGCCAGTGGCCGCGCCAACATGATGCCGGTCAAAAGGCCCGCCATCACGTTGCCGATAGTCCTGCCGCGCGAGGCAGCAGGAACAAGATGGGAGGCAAAGGGCACAAGCACCTGCGCACCACAGGCGAAAAAGCCGATGGCGAAGGATGAAATAAGAAAGGTGGTTGCAGAGCCGGACACTGCAGCGCCTGCAAGACCCAGCGCCGTGCCACCGAGAGTGAGCAGCACGAGACGCCGGTTTTCGAACAGATCCGCGAGCGAGACGAGCAGCAGAAGCCCCGCGCCATAACCGAGCTGGGTTACCGTAACGATGAAGCCCGCCATCCCTCCGTGCAGATTGAGATCGTCGCTGATCAGTCCGATCAGTGCTTGAGCATAGTAGATGTTTCCAACCATCGCCCCGCAGGCGAAGGCAAACAGGAAGGTCAGAGCAGGCGACAAGTCGTTGGGCTCTGCCGCTGCCACTTCCGATTTATCAGATTGATCGGCGGGCTTGTTTGAATAGGCCATTATGTTCTCTCTGCCGGTGGCCTCCCTCCGCCGGACCTTTTTACTTGCTGAGGTAAGGTTCGATGAGGGATAGATCTGCCGCAGAAAGGCGATCAGATGCAGTGCGTGCCTGATGCCAATAAGGATAGATCAATGGTGGCTGGCTTACTCTGTCGAGGTTTGCGCGCTCATCGGCTGTCAACACCAGGTCGGCAGCTTTAAGATTATCTGCGAGCTGCGCGTCCGTTCTTGCGCCGATAATGAGAGATGTCACCCCCTTGCGACCAAGAAGCCATGCGAGTGCTACCTGCGCCGCCGAAACCTTATGGGCTTCAGCAATGCCAATCAGCACTTCAATAATATCATAAAGGCGTTCCTCGTCGCGGATAGGTGGTTCCCCCCAATTGGCAAGCTGACGCGTACCTTCCGGCGTAGGAGTGCCGCGGCGATACTTGCCCGAAAGCAATCCTCCGGCGAGCGGGCTCCAAACGAGTACACCAAGCTGCTGATCGAGTGTGGCTGGGATCAGTTCATATTCTGCGTCTCGCGATTCGAGACTGTAGTGAATTTGCTGACTAACCGGCGCGATGAATTTTTCCAGTGCGGCAACGCCCATCGCCTTCATCAGATGCCACGCAGAGAAGTTTGAGACACCAACATAACGAACCTTGCCCGAACGAACGAGTGTGTCCAGTGCTTCGAGGGTCTCGTCGAGCGGTGTCATACCGTCCCACTGGTGGAGTTGGTAAAGATCAATGTGATCTGTGCCGAGACGCTTCAGGCTCACTTCGGCAGCACGGATAAGATGATAGCGCGACAGGCCCGCATCGTTGATTTCCTCGCCCATGCGGAAACGCGCCTTGGTCGCAACAAGAACCCTATCGCGCTTGCCCTTTAAAGCTTGGCCAAGGATTTCCTCGGATGCACCGTTCGAATAGATATCAGCGGTATCGAACAGATTGATGCCTGCATCAAGGGCCATATCGACCTGTCGCCTTGCACGCTCAATATCCGTGTCGCCGGTTTTGGCAAAATTGCCTTTGCCGCCAAAAGTCATGGTTCCGAGGCTGAGCGAGGATACTTTAAGACCGGAACGGCCAAGCTGACGATACTCCATGATCGGCTCCTGATAATATATCTGAGAATGGGATTGTGCCGGAAAATGCGGCGATGGCGTTAAGTTCCGTATAGCCGATCAGCGGGCATTTGTCGCCTCTTGCTCATACAAGATTCGGTGAATTCGGATCAGCCGTAAACACCGAGGGTCGTGCGGGTAAATTGCCATTCAACTTCCGGGCGATTGGCAGCGTTGACTGAAAGCGTGATCTGCCGGGTTTTCACGGGCCCGCGAAAACCGGCAAAGAACAGCGAATCTTCGACGAAGGGCTGGATTGTCGATGAGAACATCCAGATGTCGTCATTATCGGCTTGCAGCACAATCAGGCCGTGATCATCCACGCTGACATTCACGGATGGATGCAGATGAAAACGGATGACGATTTCTTCTGCTCCGGTATGGCGCAAGGGATTGCGTCCGGCAGCAAAGAAACTGTCGATACCTTCGATCACGCTGCCATTGTGCGACAGAACAATCTGGCGCTCGTGGTAAATGCCAAAGGGTCGAACATAGCCATTGTGATTTGCAACAAAGCCAATCACGCCCGGTTTTTCAATCCGCTCAATATTGACCTTGCTCGGGCCCGCAATGATGGGCGTGCCGATCATCGTCGAAAGGCCGGATGTGTTGCTGAAGCGGCAGGACGATGTGTCGTTGATCGTTGCTGTCGAATGCGCTGCGGTGGAGCGTGCCAAGGGCCGGAACTCCGCCGGTCCGTAACGGTCTACACCGGCATTTACGATATAGCGGCTGCGCCCGGAGGACATTTCAAAGGAAAGGCAACCCGCATGTGCGTCACGTGATGCCGTAACGGGCGGTGCAAGGCCAGTATCGGCAATGATGGTTGTCGAATCCATGGAAAGACGTTCGTAACCGGAATGAGCGGCATGTATAAGCGGGAGGCCGCCAATGTCGTCGTGCCGTAACACGGCGATTACCCGTTCCGGCATGGTCGCGCCAACGCCATTGAAGAGCGCCAGGCTACCATCATGATGACGGAAGAAGCGCAATGCAGGCAGCATGCGCTCGATTGCTTCGATGAGCGCTTTAGGCGGCGCTTCCTGCCCGCTGGCATAGGTTTGGCGCAGGGGCAGCAGATCGGCCAGCAATTCCAGAATCGCCAGCGGATTGCGCGAGATATGGCCGCCATCGGGTAATATCTGCCGAACAAGTTCCAATTCCAGATTGCGGCGAGCCGAGCGGCTGGTGCTTGAAGAGACGGGCAGGGCCAGAGCGGCAAGAGCCAAGGCGATGCGCGCACGCAGCTTTTCTTCGCCATCATCCATAACGGCGGCCATGGTGCGCAGATAACGCACCTGCATGGCAAGTGAGCGCATAAATTGGCGATAGGTGCGAAGTTCTGCACCGGCCAGAATAAGGTTGGAGTGCTGCAGCCAGGCTATGATGCGCTGGGCCGTGACCTCGGGTGCCCAGGCAGGTCCGCTGATTGAGCGGCCATGGGTGGTGATCCAGTCACCGAGAAGCGCGCGGGCATTTGCGGTTGCAAGTTCTGTACCTGCTGCACGCAGATTGCGGAGCCAGCCGAAATTATGCAGCGCAGCTTGCCAGGCGGCATTGGGTGGCTCGACAAGGAAGGGCGAGCGTCCGCCGGTTTCGACCACGCGGCCAGCAAGCGCGAAACGGCCATGGTAAAACTCTTCGGCGAGCTGCGGATCGGCAGGGCGTAAATCTTGCGGTGCTATGAGCACACGCTCGGGCGTAAAGCCGGTAAAACGCCAGCGGTAAAGCGGGCCCATACGCACACGTCTGCGGAAACGGCGCCAAAGCTGCGCTGTTGCAAGTCCCCATAGTTGCGGTGTTTCGCTCAACGCGACCATATTGTTATTGCTTCGAATTTGCCGACAGTCAGCAATTATGCTGCCAGAAGAGTTAAAATTTTAGTATTTTCGGCGAAAACGTGCTGCAAAGAAGCCGTCCATGCCGGAAAGGGCGGGATTTTCGTTGGGCAGGTCCGCTGGCGTCGAGCGGACGAATCCCTCCGCCGTGATCAATTCCGCAAGGCCGCCGACCTCATCTTTCGTTACGGGCACGAGTTCAATGGCGGGGTTCTTTGCAAGAAGATCACGGGAAACAGTTTCACCCTCAAGCGGGTCGAGCGAGCAATTGGAAAACACCACAATCCCGCCCGGACGAACAATGGTCACCGCATGGTCAAGCAGTCTCGCCTGAAGATTGGCAAGCTTGCGCACATCCTCCGGCGTTTTCGTCCAAGGCACATCCGGATGCCTGCGAACTGTGCCTGTCGAAGAGCACGGGGCATCAAGAAGAATGGCGTCGAATGGTTCTGCGGGATTATAAGCAGAAAGATTGGCCTCAACAGTTTCAGCCGCGAGGCCCAAACGCTCAAGATTGCCGCGCAGACGCTTCAGTCGATTGGCAGAAAGGTCCAGTGCGGTAACATTAGCGCCTGCATGGGCCAATTGTGCTGTCTTGCCGCCGGGCGCTGCACAAAGGTCAGCAACGCGTTGGCCTTTAATATCGCCAAAGAGCTTGGCGGGAAGGCTGGCTGCGGTGTCCTGCACCCACCAATCGCCATCCGTAAAACCGGGAAGTTCGGTCAGCGAGCCCTCAACGGTACCAAGCCGCACTGAGCCTGTGGGCAGAGCAATGCCACCTAGCTTTTCCGCCCACTCCGCGGGGTCACCCTTGACCGTCAGATCGATGGGAGGCTCCTTCGCCTGGATGTCGAGAATGGCTTTCGCCTTATCCTTGCCATAGGCGGAAATAAGTGTCTCTTCGAACCATTCTGGCACATTGCTGGCGCCCGCTTTGAATGTATCTTTCTCACGGGACAGGCGGCGCAAAACGGCATTGACCATTGAGGCAAAACGGCGATTGCGCGGATCATTATTCGCAGCGGTCACCGCAAGATCGACGGCAGCGCGATCGGGAATATCCAGATAAAGAATCTGGGCTGCTGCAACGTGGAGCAGCTGTTTCAAGGCCACGGCATTTTCAGGTAATGGCCGGTCGATCATCTGACCGATCGCTGTCTCGATCGTGCCGCGGTTACGCAAGGCAGCACCGAGAATCGCCCGCACAAGCGAACGGTCCCGGTCTTCAAGCTCCATATATTGCGGATGGCCATTATGATTATCGGTCAGCCCGTCCAGCGACGTATGTTTTTCAATCACAGCCCCTAGAAGCCGCGTCGCGCATTGCCGGGCAGCAAGACCCGGACGGTCTTCAGCGTCGATATAATCTTTTGGCTTTTTACCGAATGGCCGTTTCGTACCGTGCTCCACACTCATGCCCATGGGCCTTTACGCCCACCGCCATTGCGGCCCCAGGGCGAAGGGCGGTCGTCCTCCACTTCGTCTTCTGCGGGAGCTTGAACGGGACGTCCCTGCTGCGGCGCCGGTTGAGCCTGGCGAAATTCCTGCACCATGGCTTCCAGCGCTGCAATACGATTTTCCGTGGCCGGATGGGTTGAAAACAGACTATCCGCGCCGCGACCACTCAAGGGATTGATGATGAACAATGGGGCGGAGGCAGGATTGCGCTCAGCATCCTCATTGACGATTTGTTTTGCGCCACGCGCGATCTTGTTCAGCGCAGAAGCAAGCCACAGAGGATTGCCGCAAATCTGCGCTCCGCGCCGGTCGGCCGCGTATTCGCGGGTCCGGCTTATGGCCATCTGAACAATCATTGCAGCAAAGGGCGCAACAATCATGGCGATAATAATACCGATAAACCCGACAGGATTATTGTTCTGGCGGTTGCCGCCAAAGAACATGGCGAAATTGCCAAGCATGGAAATGGCACCAGCCAGCGTAGCCGTGATGGTCATTATCAGTGTGTCGCGATGTTCCACATGGGCCAGTTCATGTGCCATGACCGCTGCGACTTCCTGCGGGGACAGGGCTTGCAGAAGACCGGTACTGGCGGCAACAGCGGCATTTTCAGGATTGCGCCCGGTCGCGAATGCGTTGGGCTGCGCATTCTGGATCAGGTAAACCTTTGGCATGGGCAGATTGGCGTTGGCTGCAAGATCGCGCACGATCCCGTAATATTCGGGCGCATTCGCCTCATCGACCTCGACAGCATGGTGCATCCGCAACACCATCTTGTCGGAATTCCAATAGCTGAAAAGGTTCATGACCGCAGCTACAACAAAGGCGATCATCATGCCGCCGGTTCCTCCGATGAGAAACCCTACGCCCATGAAGAGCGCTGTCATGAAGGCGAGGAGCATGCCTGTGCGCATTACGTTCATGATAGAAGTCTCTCTTCCAGTAACAGCAGGATAGTCAAGGTTATTCCTTTTATTGCGTTTATTCCGCCTATATGATGGGGTTTCGCATCGCAAGCTTCAATGATCAGTATATTCGGAATGAGTATAACATGACCCCGTCCAATTTTGGTGAACAGTCATCCACGCCGCCGCAGGCCGATAATGACGACCAGCGCCCGCGTCCAAGTTTTGACCAATTGCCACCGGCAGCGCAACGGGCATTAAAGGAAGCTGAAGCGCGGCATGCGGCGGAAAAAGCTGCATCTGATCAGCCCCGCGAAATCGGCGGACGAGGTGGTAAGGACCCCGCCCGATTTGGCGATTGGGAGATCAAAGGCCGGACAATCGATTTTTAGATCGCCGGGCGCCCTCACGGGCGCAAGATGGCGATCTATCCTTTTGTTTTAGCATCGGATTACTCGAAAACCGGGATTCCAGTTTTCGGTCCGATGCTAGCGGATAATCTCGATCCCGAGCTTCTCTCGTCTTAGCCAGCGACCCAGCAGCAGCACAGAAGCGGCAGCCAAGCCGCTCAAAAGGCCTAGCCAGATTCCAACGCCCTGCATGCCTAGCCAGAAGGCAAAGGCTACGGATAGGGGCAGGCCAATCCCCCAATAGGCAATCGCGGCATAGACCATCGGAATAGTCGTATCATGCAGACCGCGCAACATGCCGCTGGCAACCGCCTGCGCGCCATCGAAAATCTGGAACAGGGCGGCCAGAGCCAGAAATGATATGGCCAAACCAATCACTTCGGCATTTGCCGGATTATGAATATCGATGAAGGCGCGGATGAGTTGTAAAGGTGCCAGTATCATCAACAGGGCGGTAAGCGCCATGAAACCTGTACCGGCAGTGAAGGCGACCCAGCCGGCTCTTTTAATTCCGTCGGAATCCTGCGCGCCATAGGCACGGCCGACCCGCACGGTGGCCGCTTGCCCAAAGCCAAGCGGGACCATGAAACTTATGGATGCGATCTGAATGGCGATGGCATGCGCAGCAAGGGAGCTTGGCCCGATAATGCCCATGAGGAAAGCGGCAGCATTGAAGATTGTAACTTCAAAGCTCAGGATCGCAGCAATCGGCAGGCCCAATCGCATCAATTGCGCATAACGCGGCCAGTCGGCGCGCCAAAAGCGACCAAAAAGCCGATAGCGCCGGAACCGCCGATCAAGCGAAATAACGGCCACAAGGCCGGAAAACATCAGGACCGAGGAGAGAGCAGTCGCTATTCCTGAACCGATAATGCCCATCTTGGGAAATCCGAAATGGCCGAAAATTAGGGCATAGTTTGCCACCGCGTTAAAACCAACGGCCAGGAAGGCGATGACCAACGCCCAGCCGGGACGCTCCAATGCGGCCATGAATGAGCGCAAGACGATATAGAAATAGAATGGCAGCACGGCCCATTGCAGCGCCCGAACATAAGTGCCGGCTTCCTGAGCCAAATCGGCATCCTGTCCCATTGCCAGAAGAATGGGTGTTGCGTTCCACAGAACAAGCCAGATCGGTATGGAAATGGTGACGCCGATCCACAAACCCTGCCGTACGGTGCGACGGATTTCCCGCACCGTAAACCGGTTACGCCCAAGCTCGCGTGCGATCATTGGCGTTGTTGCCGTCATGAGGCCCAGACCGAAAATCATCGGCACGTAATAGAGATTTGTACCAAGAGCACCTGCAGCCAGCGCATGCGGACCCAGCCAGCCTAGCATCATCACGTCGGTGGCGGTCATCGCGACCTGCGCGACATTGGTCAGGATGATGGGCCAACTCAAGGTGAGCATCGCCACAATTTCATCACGCCATGCATGCTGCGGCACGGCTTCTTGAGTTGTAACCACCGACATTGTTCAGTCTTTCAAAAGGGAATGCCTTTTTAAAAGGCGAGATGCACCATTTTCAGGCAAATCAGGTGGTATCATTATTAAAATCGGAAGCAAAGCACTTCCTCTGCAATCGCGAGTTGGTGTCGTTTAAACAGGTATCCGATTACAGTGATCTTATATTGACAATATGTAATTTAAAAAATTCAATACCATGAAGTTGAAGCAGACAAATACCTTCAGAAAATGGCGATTGGGTCTTAAAAATCCAAGAGTACGCTCATTGATATCCTCTCGACTCGACCGTCTTTCTTTTGGCCATTTTGGTGATGTAGCACCGGTAGGCCAAGGTGTTAGTGAACTGCGCATCCATGAAGTGCCGGGATATCGGATTTATTTCCAGCGTAGAGGCGACGTGATTGTCATTCTGTTGTGTGGTGGCGATAAAAGTACTCAGGCACGAGACATCAAAATGGCGAAGCGTCTTGCAGAAGAGTGGAGCGAATAAATGGCCGAAAAACTTTACGACTATGATCCTGCAGAAGATATTACTTCCGATCAAGCGGTTGCTGTTTTTATGACGGAGGCATTGGACACAAATGATGCTGCCTATATCGCGCATGCTCTCGGCGTCGTCGCGCGAGCAAAAGGGATGACTGGAATATCCAGGGAGACGGGACTTGCGCGCGAGCAGCTTTATCGTTCCTTGAGCGAAAATGGCAATCCTACCCTTGAAACAACACTTGCAGTTTTGAAGGCGCTCAATGTCGGGCTCACCGCCCATGTCAACAAATCTGCGCTATAAGGAACGCCCGCAACAACCCCAAAAGGAAAGGGCCACCCTTGAAGGATGGCCCCGTAATTCCGTCTGGCCTAAGGGCCTATACCCGGTCGCGACCGGGCTGCTGTTTTCAACGGAGAGATGATCTCCGCAGAGTAGCATCAGACGCCTTGTGGCACATATCGAAATCACTAGACATCGGATCACCTCCTTTACGTTCGTTGAACACACGAAGAGAATGGGGTGGCTTTTGGCGGATTTCAAGAGAAAAATCATCCGTGTGCGCCGGTTCGATTGCAAATGGGCTTTCTGCAAGCTTCTTTGTCGAGGATTTTACCGCAAAACCGTTGGACAGTTTTCAGAAACCTGCTTAGAGCAAATCAGGTTTCGTATTTATGCAAGCACTGTTTCAGTGCCTGGAGGCAAGAAATGGCAGCTGAGCACCGGGCAGCGCGAATTATCCGCACCGTGATTGATCTGATCGAACCGCAATTTTCGGTCGAACTGTGGGATGGCACCCGTATTGGCGATAGTGCTGACGGGCCTGTGCTGGTGATCAATGACCCGATGACCGTGCGCCAGCTGGCACTCAAGCCGAACATTGGTTCCATTGTCGAATTGTGGGTTTCCGGTCAGATCGATGTAAAGAATGGCACATTGTTCGATCTTGTCGAGCGCGGGCCAAAGGGCAAGCTGAAAGAGAAGATCAAGGCATTGCCGAAATGGCAATTGTTAAAGGACATTCCTGCGCTGCTTTTGAGCGGCGGCAAGAGCGGATCATCCGGCCTCGGTGGCAAAAATCCCTATGTCAGTGGCTCGAATAAAGAGGCGATCACACATCACTATGATGTCTCGAACGCATTCTATCAGCTCTTCCTCGATGATCGCATGGTCTATACCTGTGCCTATTTCACGGACTGGAACAACACTATCGATCAGGCGCAAGCGGATAAGCTCGAACTGATCTGCCGCAAGCTGCGCCTGAAGCCCGGAGAGCGGCTTTTGGATATTGGTTGCGGCTGGGGTGCCATGCTGATCTATGCGGCCAAACATTATGGTATTACCGGCACAGGTGTTTCCCTCTCAGAGGCGCAGACGGCGCTGGCGCGGGAACGGATCAAGGCGGAAGGTCTTGAGGACAAGATTACGATCCATGTCAAATCCTATGAGGAATTGGCAAAGGACCCGCAAATGCGCTTTGACAAAATCTCGTCTATCGGCATGTTCGAAGCGGTTGGTATCGCGCATTACGATACTTATTATTCGAGCGTGCACAGGCTTTTGAAGCCGGGCGGGCTTTATTTGCACCACGCGATCACCCGTCGCATGAAGCGCAATAAAAAAGCCTTCGGTCGCAAGAGTGCAGAGCATCTGGCGCTGGTGAAGTATATTTTCCCGGGCGGCGAACTCGATCATCTTGGCATGACTGTCGAGAACCTTGAAGGTCATGGTTTCGAAGTGCATGATGCGGAAAATCTGCGCGAACATTATGGCAAAACCTGTCGCATATGGGCTGACCGGCTGCATGCGCGCTTTGATGAAGCAATTGCCGAAGTAGGTGCACCCAAAGCCCGACTCTGGCTGCTTTACCTAACCGGCTGCGCACTGGCATTCGAACGCGGGACCGTACAGATCAACCAGACATTGGCATCCAGACGCAAGCGCGGGATATCAGCCGTGCCGCAAACGCGGGCTGATTTATATAAATAGAAGGTAGGATAGACAAATCTACTTCTGGTTGTATCGTGGCATGAGAACCATTTTTTGGGGTATTCATGCGCCTGCCGAGTTTTGCCTGTGTGTTCATCGGAGTCGCTTGTTCAGTCGTAACTACGACCGGCGCGCTCCCAGCCCCGATTTTACAAACGACTGCAAAACCACAGCAATCCCCCTGGTTGGTGCTGTCTGCCAGAACAACTTGCAAACAGGTCAACTCCTGCGAGGAGGCCGTGCAGATATGGTGCGATGGATATGCCCGTGCCGATGCTGATGATGACGGCATTCCCTGTGAGAATATCTGTCATTCGAAAGAACAAGTTGACGAGATCAGGCGGCAGATCGGCTGCTGATTGGTTCAAGGAATTTGTATGCGAATTGCTGCAAAACGCACAATGCGTGGTTTGCCCTCCTGAGCTTGTCGAAGGGCGAACCACGCACGATAATTCCTGCAGCCTAGCCCTTCTTGTTCTGGCGATTGGCAATCAGATCATCGACAACTGCCGGATCGGCGAGTGTCGACGTATCGCCAAGTGAGCCGAAATCATCCTCGGCGATCTTGCGCAAAATACGGCGCATGATCTTGCCGGAACGTGTTTTCGGCAGGCCCGGCGCAAACTGGATTTTGTCCGGCGAAGCGATAGGGCCGATTTCTTTGCGCACATGGGTGACGAGTTCCTTGCGCAATTCATCCGACCCTTCAAGGCCAGCCATCAAGGTCACATAGCAATAGATGCCTTGGCCCTTCAGATCGTGCGGATAGCCAACAACTGCCGCTTCCGACACCGTATCATGCGAGACCAGTGCCGACTCAACTTCTGCCGTACCCATGCGGTGGCCGGACACGTTGAGAACATCATCAACACGGCCTGTGATCCAGTAATAACCATCCTTGTCGCGGCGACAGCCGTCTCCGGTAAAGTACTTGCCCTTATAGGTGGAGAAATAGGCTTCGATGAAACGTTTGTGATCTCCATAAAGGGTGCGCATTTGACCCGGCCATGAATCGGTAATGCACAGATTGCCATCGGCTGCGCCCTCAACAACATCGCCTTCATTATCGACCAATTGTGGCTGGACGCCGAAGAACGGACGCGTTGCAGAACCGGGCTTGAGGGCCGTTGCACCGGGAAGCGGAGTAATCAAGATGCCGCCGGTTTCGGTCTGCCACCAGGTATCGACAATAGGCGAACGCTTCTCGCCCACTACCTGATAATACCATTCCCATGCTTCCGGATTGATCGGCTCGCCGACGGAACCCAGAACGCGCAGGGATTTGCGCGACGTCTTCTTGACAGGCTCATCACCTGCGCCCATCAAGGCGCGCAAGGCGGTTGGGGCCGTGTAGAAAATATTGACCTTGTGCTTGTCGATAACTTCCCAGAAACGCGATACGGAAGGATAGTTGGGAACGCCTTCAAACATGAGGGTGGTCGCGCCATTGGCAAGCGGGCCATAGACGATATAGGAATGGCCCGTAACCCAGCCAACATCGGCGGTGCACCAGTAAATATCGCCCTCATGATAATCGAAGACATATTCATGCGTCATGGACGCGTAGACGAGATAGCCGCCTGTGGTATGCAGAACCCCTTTCGGCTTGCCCGTCGAGCCTGACGTATAAAGAATGAAAAGTGGATCTTCCGCCTTCATCTTTTCCGGTTTGCACTCGCCTTTCACCGAGGCGATTTCCTCGTGATACCAAAGGTCACGGCTGGTCGCCCAAGTCGTCTTGCCGCCGGTACGGCGGACCACCAATACGTTCTTGACCATAACGTGATGCTTGGCAGCAATGTCGATCGCCTTATCCGTATTGTCTTTGAGCGGGATTGGCTTGCCGCCCCGCATACCCTCATCGGCGGTGATGACAAATGTCGATTCGCAGTCGATGATACGCCCGGCCAGAGCGTCAGGTGAGAAGCCGCCAAAGACCACGGAATGAACAGCGCCGATACGCGCGCAGGCCAGCATCGCATAGGAGGCCTCGGGGATCATCGGCATGTAGATGGTAACCCGGTCGCCCTTCTTGACGCCGTGCTTTTTCATAACATTGGCGAGCCGGCAAACCTGATCGTAAAGTTCGTTATATGTGATTTTCTTGTCGAGATAGGGATTATCGCCTTCCCAGATGATCGCAACCTGATCGCCGCGCTTTTTCAGGTGCCGGTCAATACAATTATAGGCAACGTTGGTGACGCCATCCTCAAACCATTTGATCGAGACTTTTCCGGAAAATGAAGTATTCTTGACTTTCGTGTAAGGCTTGAACCAGTCGATACGCTTGCCATGCTTGCCCCAGAATTTCTCCGGATCCTTGATGCTCTGCTTGTACCAGCTGAGATAGGTATCATTGTCGATAAGCGCGTTCTTCTTCGCGCTGGCCAGCACGGGATATACCTTCTCGGACATTCATTTCCTCCAAACTGATCTGACGGGCCTCCACCCGGAAACCTTCCCGGGGGAAGGCATTTGATTTCATTATCACCATGCAAATTGCTGCGTAAATACAGCAAATGATATCTAACGAAGGCGTTCCGTCGCAGATGTGCGACAACGGGCCATTATTTGTGTGAGCACAGTTATTTTGCGGGCAAAGAACGGCCCCCAAAGATTGCCGAGCCAACGCGCACGGAAGTCGCGCCGAAACCAATGGCAACCTCATAATCTCCCGACATTCCCATGGATAGTTTTTCCACCTTTGCCTCTCCTGCGATTTTACGCAGCAGGGCAAAATGAGGTCCCGGATTTTCTTCGGCGGGAGGGATGCACATCAGTCCCTCAATCGCGAGGCCATGCACGTCGCGGCACCGCTGCACAAAAGCCACCGCTTCCTTGGGCTCGATACCAGCCTTTTGCGGCTCAGAGCCGGTATTGACCTGAACATATAGTTTGGGAAAGCGGTTTTGTTTCTTCATTTCAGTCGCCAGTGCTGCTGCGATCTTCTCACGGTCGACAGTTTCGATGACATCGAACAGCGCGACAGCATCCTCGCACTTGTTGGATTGCAGCGGCCCAATGAGATGGAGTTCGAGACCAGAAAACTCAGAGCGAACGGCTGGCCATTTGCCTTGCGCCTCCTGAACGCGGTTTTCTCCGAAGACGCGCTGACCTGCATCAAGCACGGGACGTATTTCGTCCGCACCGAAAGTCTTGGATACCGCTACCAGCTGTACCGAATCCATCTTGCGCCCGGCTTCAATGGAAGCTTTTCCTATTGCGGCACGAACGGCAAAAAGTTGATCAACAGCAGTCGACATGGCAGGTTCTGTTCCTATTTATATGGTTCGAGCCGGTTTTCGCCCGCCCGAAAGTCTCAAGTGGTTGACGGTTCACTTAATACGTGGTGAAGGTCCGCCCAACTAGGGTGTGCGAGATTCACGCCATGGTGGCCTGCAAATGGCACTTTTCTGTGCTTCCGGTACTCATGAACCAAAAGTTCACTCCGTTCCGGTTCTCGAAAACTACCATTTTCGGCTCACCCTGACCTGAACTTCGACGCACCCTAATCCAGTATCCTTTGCAAGAGAATCCCGTTCATGGCAACCGAACGTTACAACCCGCGTGTGGCAGAAAAGCACTGGCAGAAAGTTTGGGACGACGCCAAGCTCTTTGAAACCAGCAATGATGATCCGCGTGATCCTTATTACGTGCTGGAAATGTTTCCCTATCCATCGGGCCGTATCCACATGGGTCACGTGCGCAATTATGCCATGGGCGATGTTGTAGCGCGCTACAAACGTGCCAAAGGCTTCAATGTCCTGCACCCGATGGGCTGGGATGCTTTTGGCATGCCTGCCGAAAATGCAGCGATGCAGAACAAGGTTCACCCGAAAACCTGGACCTATCAGAATATCGATTCGATGCGCAAACAGTTGAAGTCCATGGGCCTGTCACTCGACTGGTCGCGTGAGTTCGCAACATGCGATGTTGAATATTATCACCGCCAGCAGATGCTTTTCCTCGATTTCGTTGAGAAGGGGCTCGTGACGCGCAAATCCTCCAAGGTCAATTGGGATCCGGAGGATATGACGGTGCTTGCCAATGAGCAGGTCATTGACGGACGCGGCTGGCGCTCCGGAGCTCTGGTTGAGCAACGTGAGTTGACGCAGTGGTTTTTCAAGATCACCGACTTCAACGAAGAATTGCTGAGCGCGCTGGACGGGCTGGACCAATGGCCGGACAAGGTGCGCCTGATGCAGCGCAACTGGATCGGCAAATCCGAAGGCATGCTGATCCGCTGGGCGCTGGATGAGACGTCAGCCACGTCCGAAGCAAGCGAGATCGAAGTCTATACAACCCGCCCCGATACGCTCTTCGGTGCGTCATTCATTGCGATTGCTGCCGATCATCCGCTGGCAAAAAAGGCGGCTGAGCACAATGCTGCGCTGGCGGAATTCAACGAGGAATGCCGCCGTGCGGGAACCTCCGTTGCTGCCTTGGAAACGGCTGAGAAGAAGGGCTTCGATACGGGCCTGCGCGTTGTCCATCCGCTGGATGCGAGCTGGACATTGCCGGTCTACGTCGCCAATTTCGTCCTGATGGACTATGGCACGGGCGCGATTTTCGGCTGTCCTTCCGGCGATCAGCGCGATCTGGATTTTGCCAATAAATATGGTTTGCCGGTGGTGCCGGTTGTCATGCCGAAGGATGCGGATGCTGCGACCTTCCAGGTAACAGAGACGGCCTATGTGGATGATGGCGTGATGATCAATTCACGTTTTCTGGATGGGTTGACCCCTGCTGAGGCCTTTGACGAGGTTGCAAAAAAGCTGGAGAATCAGACAATCGGCAATCGCCCGCAAGGCGAACGCAAGGTCAATTTCCGTCTGCGCGACTGGGGTATTTCCCGCCAGCGTTACTGGGGATGCCCGATCCCCATGATCCATTGCGATGATTGCGGTGTGGTGCCTGTGCCAAAAGCTGACTTGCCGGTGAAGCTCCCCGACGATGTGGAATTTGACCGTCCCGGCAATCCGCTGGATCGTCATCCAACATGGCGTCATGTCAATTGCCCGAAATGCGGCAAGGCTGCGCGCCGCGAAACCGACACGATGGATACATTCGTCGACTCATCGTGGTATTTCGCACGCTTTACGGCGCCATGGGAAAATGAACCGACCAATCCGAAAATTGCCAATCATTGGCTGCCGGTCGATCAATATATTGGCGGCATCGAGCACGCCATTTTGCACTTGCTTTATTCGCGCTTCTTTACGCGGGCGATGAAAGTTGCCGGTCATCTGGACATTAGCGAGCCTTTCAAGGGTCTGTTCACCCAAGGCATGGTCGTGCACGAGACCTATAAGGGCAAGGAAGGCTGGGTTACCCCGGCTGAAATCAGACTGGAAGAAATCGATGGCAAGCGCCGCGCGGTCTTGCTTGCCACGGGCGAGGAAGTCGAAATCGGCTCGATCGAGAAAATGTCGAAGTCGAAGAAAAACGTCGTCGATCCAGATGATATTATTGCTTCCTACGGTGCTGATACAGCCCGATGGTTCATGCTGTCCGATTCACCGCCCGAACGCGATGTCATCTGGACAGAAGCGGGAGCAGAAGGCGCGCACCGTTTTGTGCAGCGCGTTTGGCGGCTGGTATCGGAGGCAGCAGAGAGCCTGAACGGTGTGGCGCCAGTGGCAGCGACTGACGGTGACGCCTTGCAGATTTCCAAGGTGGCCCACCGGACAGTCAAGCTGGTTGGCGAAGACCTGGAGAAACTGGGCTTCAACAAAGCCGTGGCCCGTCTCTATGAGCTGGTGAATCTTTTGGCTGGTCCCTTGCAAAAAATTGCCGCAGGCGAAGCAGATGCTGCGTTGACCGGCGCTTGCCGTCAGGCCACGGAAATGCTGCTTTCGATGATTGCGCCGATGATGCCGCACTTGGCCGAAGAATGCTGGAAAGCGTTGGACGGGCAGGATTTGATTGCGCACCGTCCGTGGCCTCAGTTCGATCCGGCATTGATTGTCGAGAACGATGTCACCATGCCCGTGCAGATCAACGGAAAGAAGCGCGGGGATTTGACAATTGCCCGCGATGCGGATCAATTGACGGTCGAAAAGGCCGTGCTTGCACTTGATTTCGTGCAGACAGCGTTGAATGGCAATTCGCCGAAGAAAGTCATTATTGTACCGCAGAGGATCATCAATGTCGTTGTCTGATCGTTGGATGCAGGGCTTTAGCTCCAAGCGTTTGTTGTCCCTATGCGTTGTAGGATTGGCGCTGGTTGCCAGTGGCTGTCAGGTGCGCCCGCTTTATTCTGATGCCGGTCCTGCTGTCGGCAGCAGCATCGGTGTCGATGGCAGCATGCGCTCCAAGCTTGCGAGTGTTTCCATCAACCAGCCTGGCGATCGCGTTACGCAGGAGGTGCGGAACCATTTGATCTTCCTGTTTGCAGGTGGTGCTGGTCAGCCAGCAAGTCCCGCATATTCGCTGCAGCTCGGTGTGAGTTCGAAGGACCTTTCTCTGGCCCTCATCCAGAACGCGACCAATGATAAATCAGGCCAGCCGACGGCGGGCTTGATCCGCATGACCGGCACTTACGTTTTGAAGCGGACGTCAGACGGGCAGGTTGTTGGTCAGGGAACGAGAATTGTGACGTCGAATTATGATTCGCCACGGCAGCGTTTTGCGGCCACCCGTGCAGCGCGCGACGCAAATAATCGTGCCGCACGTGAACTGGCCGAGGCACTGAACCTGAGTGTCGCGCAGGACCTTTCCAAATTTTGATTTGAAAATCTCTTGCCTAACAAAACGCCCGCTTTGATTGAACAAGACGGGCGTTTTTGTATTTATAGATCAGATCAAACTAAGCGATGGATTGGCCTGTCTTTGCCCAATCGGCCAGGAATGTTTCGAGGCCCTTATCTGTCAGCGGGTGCTTGACCAACGCCTTCAAAGTGGCAGGCGGTGCTGTGACGACATCAGCGCCGATCAATGCCGCGCTCTTGACGTGGTTGACGGTGCGCACAGATGCAGCAAGAATTTCAGTCGGATAGTCGTAATTGTCATAGATGGTGCGGATTTCGGAGATCAGCTCCATGCCGTCAATGCCAATATCGTCAATACGGCCAATGAAGGGGGAGATGAAGCTTGCACCGGCCTTGGCAGCAAGAAGCGCCTGATTGGCGGAGAAGCACAGGGTGACGTTGACGAGATGACCGTCGGAGCGAAGCGCCTTGCAAGCGCGAAGACCGTCGAGCGTCAGCGGAACCTTGATGCAGATATTGTCGGCAATCTTGGCAAGAACAGCAGCTTCCTTCATCATCTGCTCATATTCCACGGCAGCAACTTCTGCAGAGACAGGTCCCTTGACGATGCTGCAGATTTCCTTGGTGACTTCGAGAATGCTGCGGCCGGATTTGAGAATGAGCGAAGGGTTCGTCGTAACGCCATCGACCAGTCCTAGGTCGTTAAGCTCGCGGATATCCTTTACATCGGCAGTATCGACAAAAAACTTCATTGGGGCATTCCTTCCTAATATGACAGCTGGTCTGGAGAGGAGATGGGATATATCTCCGGAAAGTGGCTTTTCTTTAGACCAAAGCCGCGTCAAGGTCACGCACATATGAGTGAAGATTCGCGCCTCCCGCAAAAAATCGTTCCGGTGCTCGTGCCTATGCCGGCAGAGCGGCCCTATAGCTATGCTGTGCCGGAGGGAATGGATGTAAAGCCGGGATCAATCGTACGTGTGCCGCTGGGCCCGCGCGAGGTCGCTGGCATTGTCACAAGTGATGTGACCGATGATATTTCCGCCAAGAAATTGCGGCCAATTTCGGAGCTTTTCGATTGCCCTCCTGTTGATGATGGCATGATGCGCTTTATGCGTTGGGCCGCCGATTATACGATTTCGCCGCCGGGAATGGTGGCGCGCATGGTCTTGCGAGTTCCCGCTGCATTCGACCCCGAGCCACATGTGCCGGGCTTGCGCTTTTCGGGCAGGGAGCCGGAGCGGATGACGGGGGCACGCGCCCGCGTTCTTGAGCTTGCCGAAGACGGCATGGCGTGGACCCGCACCGGCCTTGCCCATGCCGCCGGTGTTTCCGCTACCGTGATCGATGGTCTTCATACGGCTGGCGTGTTTGAGCAGGTGATGATCCCGCCGCGTCCCATCGTGGCTGCGCCGGATATCAATTATGCCAAAGCGGTTCTTTCCAGCGATCAGGCCGAAGCTGCCGACAGGCTCGTGGAAGCAGTATCGAGCAAGGACTTTTCGGTCACTCTGCTTGATGGCGTCACCGGCTCGGGCAAGACCGAAGTCTATTTCGAAGCGCTTGCCAAGGCGATCGAGCAGGGCAAACAGGTGCTGATCCTTTTGCCGGAAATCGCGCTGACGCAGCAATTCCTCGATCGTTTCCACGACCGTTTCGGGACCAAGCCTGCGGAGTGGCATTCGGACCTTGCGCCAAAAACACGCGAGCGTGTCTGGCGGCAGGTGATGGAAGGACAGGTCCGCGTCGTTGCCGGGGCGCGGTCAGCGCTATTTCTGCCATTCAATGATCTCGGGCTGATCATTGTCGATGAAGAGCATGACTCTGCCTATAAGCAGGAAGACAGGGTGTTTTATAATGCCAGGGACATGGCTGTGGTGCGTGGGCATATCGACAATTTTCCCGTGATTCTTGCCTCGGCAACACCGTCAATTGAAAGTCAGGTCAATGCGATGCAGGGCAAATATACCCGCATACGCCTGACCGGGCGTTATGCCGAGGCGGCGATGCCTAATCTACGCGCCATCGACATGCGAAAATCGCCGCCGCGTCCGGGCGGGTTTCTGTCGCCCGCACTGGTCGAGGCGGTCAATCAAACATTACAGCGCAAAGAGCAGTCGCTGCTCTTTCTCAATAGGCGCGGTTACGCACCTCTAACCCTTTGCAGGGTTTGCGGCCATCGTTTCCAATGCCCCTGTTGTTCCAGCTGGCTTGTCGAACACAGGTTTCGCGGGCAACTAGTCTGCCATCAATGCGGACATCATGAACCCAAGCCTGATGCCTGCCCGTCCTGTGGGACGTTCGATCATCTTGTCGCCTGCGGGCCAGGGGTCGAGCGTATCGCGGAAGAAGCCGAAAAGACGTTTCCGGATGCACGGATTATCGTGCTGTCATCAGATTTGATGGGCGTGAAGCGCCTGCGGCTGGAGCTTGATGCCATTGCGCGCGGCGAGGCCGATATTGTGATCGGCACGCAGCTTGTCGCCAAGGGGCATAATTTCCCCAATATGACGCTGGTTGGCGTGGTCGATGCCGACCTTGGCTTGGCCAATGGCGATCCGCGTGCTGCGGAGCGCACCTTCCAATTGCTTAATCAGGTAACGGGCCGCGCCGGGCGAACCGGCAAGAAAAGTACCGGCCTGTTGCAAACCTATCAGCCGGACCATCCGGTGATGCGGGCCATTGTCTCAGGCGATGCCCAGGCATTTTATGACCGGGAAATAGAAGAGCGTGAGCGTTCCGGTCTCCCTCCGTTTGGCAGGCTGGGGGCATTAATAATCTCCGCTGCGACCCGGCCTGAAGCAGAAGGACATGCCCGCGCCTTGCGCCGCGTTGCGCCCACATCGCAACAGATCAACGTTCTTGGTCCGGCAGAAGCGCCGCTGGCGCTGGTGCGGGGCCGCCATCGCTTCCGGTTGCTTATCCACGGCACACGCAAAGCGGACATTCAAGGCTTCATCCGCGCGATGCTGGGTGCCGGTCCAAAAGAAAGAGGGTCGGTGCGGGTGCAGGTTGATATTGATCCGCAGAGTTTCCTATAAAACCCGTCATGGAGGGCTGCAAATGGCGCTTTTCTGCGCTCCGGTGCTCATGTACCCAAAAGTATATTCAGTTCCGTGGTTCGAAAATCACCATTTTCGCCGCCCCATGACAAGTTTAAGCGCGGCGCTATAAGAGGGGCTGTTAGAGCATCGGACCGAAAGTGGAATTCCGGTTTTCGGATAATCCGATGCTATACAAAACTATAGATCGCCATCTTGCGTCCGTGAGGACGTCCGGTGATCTATAAGCGGTCGAGTTGTTTGTTTAGAAAAGGGTGCAAGAAATGGAATTTTACTGGCCGGCAAGTCAGGGGGAGTGGATGGCCTGGTTATCTGCGGCCATCACTGTGGCGTTCGGTATCATCCTGTTTTTTGCGCCGCGCATAGCCTTGAAAGTTTTGCGCCTCCAAACTGTTCCCGCGCATCCGGAAGCTCTTTCGGCGGTTCGTGGCCCGCTTGCCGGTTTTTATCTCGGCCTTGGCCTCTCCGCGCTGATTTTCTCGCAGCCTTTTTTGTGGATCGCTTTGGGCGTATCCTGGGGAATTACGCTTTTCGGTCGCCTGATCTCGATGATGTCAGATCGTGGCAATACGATTTACAACTGGGTAATGGTCATTATTGAACTGGCCCTTGCCGCAGGTCCATTGCTCTTTGCTTTCGGCTTTATCGCATAGTCAGAAAGGCCAGAGTGGAATAGTTGACTCAAGATTATCCAGAGTTCAGGCAATTCTGATCGCCATTTTACCGGATTCCCGTGTTGCGAGTCCGGTATTCCTATGCTAGACGGCAATCAAATCTCGTCAGGGATGGCCTTCGGGTCATGTTCTGAGGTTAAAAAAATCAATAATGCCAAAGATTTGACCCGAAATCCCTTCAGGTCGCCCGATTTTTGGCCAAAACGCAGAGAGCTTGTCGTTCGTGGCAGAAACTTCGTCGCTCATTTCCGGTGTTGCCCAGCGCTATGCGGGTTCATTGTTTGATCTCGCACTGGAGGCAAACTCCGTTGCGCAGGTAGAGAAAGATCTCGGCAGGTTCGAGGCTCTTATCGATGGCAGTCCTGAACTGAAGCGTTTGATCGTCAGCCCGGTTTTCTCGTCAGGCGATCAGGTCAAGGCGATCTCCGCCATTCTGACCAAGGCCAAGATTAGCGGTCTCGTCAATAATTTCCTGCGTCTTGTCGCGCAGAACCGGCGCCTTTTCTCGGTGCCTGCCATGATCCAGTCATTCCGCCAGATCGCAACCGCCCATCGCGGTGAAGTTGCGGCGGACGTTACTTCCGCGCATGCCTTGACGGCGGCGCAGCAGACAGAATTGAAGGCCACGCTGAAAAGCGTCGCCGGCAAGGACGTGACAATCAATGTCACCATTGATCCGTCGATCCTTGGAGGTCTCATCGTCAAGTTGGGGTCCCGCCAGATCGACACTTCGCTTCGCACAAAACTTTCTTCGCTTAAGCTTGCACTGAAAGAGGTCGGCTGATGGACATCCGCGCCGCGGAAATTTCCGCAATCCTTAAAGATCAAATCAAGAATTTCGGCCAGGAGGCAGAAGTCTCCGAAGTTGGTCAGGTTCTGTCCGTCGGTGACGGTATTGCCCGCGTTTACGGTCTGGACAATGTTCAGGCCGGTGAAATGGTGGAGTTTCCTGACGGAACTCGCGGCATGGCCCTGAACCTTGAAAGCGACAATGTTGGTGTCGTTATTTTCGGTTCCGACCGTGACATCAAGGAAGGTGATACGGTCAAGCGCACAGGCGCGATCGTTGACGTTCCTGTCGGCAAGGAATTGCTCGGTCGCGTTGTTGACGCTCTGGGTAATCCAATCGACGGCAAGGGCCCAATCAAAGCCACTCAGCGTTCACGCGTTGACGTCAAGGCTCCTGGTATCATCCCACGCAAGTCGGTGCATGAGCCAATGTCGACCGGCCTCAAGGCTATCGATGCTCTGATCCCGGTTGGCCGTGGACAGCGCGAATTGGTCATCGGCGATCGCCAGACCGGCAAGACTGCAATCATTCTCGACACATTCCTTAACCAGAAGCCAGCGCATGATGCGGGCGACGAGAACCAGAAGCTGTATTGCGTTTATGTCGCTATCGGCCAGAAGCGTTCAACTGTTGCCCAGTTCGTGAAGATCCTTGAAGAGCGCGGCGCGCTTGAATATTCGATCATCGTTGCCGCAACTGCTTCTGATCCTGCACCAATGCAGTATCTGGCACCGTTTGCCGGTTGCGCCATGGGTGAATATTTCCGTGATAACGGCATGCACGCTTTGATCGCTTATGACGATCTTTCCAAGCAGGCTGTTGCTTACCGCCAGATGTCGCTTTTGCTGCGTCGTCCTCCGGGCCGTGAAGCCTATCCAGGCGACGTTTTCTATCTGCATTCCCGTTTGCTGGAGCGTTCTGCCAAGCTCAACGACGAAAATGGCGCAGGTTCCCTGACCGCCCTTCCAGTCATCGAAACGCAGGCTAATGACGTGTCGGCCTATATTCCGACCAACGTGATTTCGATCACCGACGGTCAGATCTTCCTCGAAACCAACCTGTTCTATCAGGGTATCCGTCCAGCTGTTAACGTTGGTCTGTCGGTTTCCCGCGTTGGTTCTGCTGCGCAGATCAAGGCGATGAAGCAGGTAGCGGGTTCGATCAAGGGCGAGCTTTCGCAGTATCGTGAAATGGCTGCTTTCGCGCAGTTCGGTTCCGATCTCGATGCATCGACACAGCGCTTGCTTAATCGCGGCGCGCGTCTGACCGAGCTTTTGAAGCAGCCACAATTCTCGCCGCTCAAGACGGAAGAACAGGTTGCTGTGATTTTCGCCGGTGTTAACGGCTATCTCGACAAGCTTGCTGTCAATCAGGTCAGCAAGTTTGAACAGGGCCTCCTGACATGGCTGCGCACGGAACATAAGGATGTTCTGAGCACAATCGCATCAGAAAAGCAGATCAGCGAAGACACCAAGGGCAAGCTTAAGGCAGCAGTTGATGCCTTTGCCAAGTCCTTCGCTTAACCACTGACGGGATGAACGGATGCCTTCGTTAAAGGATCTGAGAAACCGGATCGCCTCGGTCAAGGCGACGCAGAAAATCACCAAGGCGATGCAGATGGTCGCCGCGGCGAAGCTGCGTCGTGCGCAGGAAGCTGCGGAAGCCGCGCGCCCTTACTCGCAACGTATGGCTGCGGTTTTGGCGAATATTGCTTCCAATGTGGATGGTGATGACGCGCCTGTACTGATGAGCGGAACCGGAAAAGATGATGTGCATCTTTTGATTGTCTGCACATCGGAACGCGGGCTTTGCGGCGGTTTCAACTCGCAGATTGCGCGTTTGGCTCGTGACCACACCCGCCGCCTGCTTGCAGATGGCAAGACAGTGAAGATCATCACCGTTGGCAAGAAGGGCGCGGACATTCTGCGCCGTGATCTTGGCAAGCTTATCATCGATCACGTTAATCTGCGTGAAGTGAAGCAGGTTGGTTTCACCAATGCTGACGAGATCGGTCACAAGATCATCGGACTTTACAATGAAGGCGCTTTTGATGTCGCTACATTGTTCTATTCCGAGTTCAAGTCTGTGATTTCGCAGATTCCAACTGCACAGCAGCTGATTCCGGCCAGCGCCATTGGCGATGCCGAACCGGAAACCGCGGGCGATGCAGTCTATGAATATGAACCGGATCCGGCTGCCATTCTCGGCGACCTGATCCCACGCAATATTTCTGTCCAGGTTTTCCGCGCTCTCCTTGAAAACGCGGCATCGGAACAGGGTGCGCGTATGTCCGCCATGGACAACGCAACCCGCAACGCCGGTGACATGATCAACAAGCTGACAATGTCGTATAACCGCCAGCGTCAGGCCCAGATCACCAAAGAACTGATTGAAATCATTTCGGGCGCGGAAGCGCTCTAATCGCGAAGGTAAGGATCGATGGCAAAAGCAGCGACCCCGAAAACACCCGCAGCCGCAAAAGCAGCTGCACCCAAGGCAGCCGCTAAGCCAGCAGCGGCGAAGGCAGCTCCAAAGGCTGAAGCCAAGGCTGCACCTGCCGCCAAGGCAGCAGCAACGAAAGCTCCTGCAGCAAAGTCTGCCAAGGCGCCTTCGGCACCGAAGACTGCCCTGAAGGCAACCGGCGTTGTCGGTCGTGTCAGCCAGGTCATCGGCGCTGTGGTTGACGTTGCCTTTGATGGCGGCGTTCTGCCAAAGATCCTCAACGCGCTGGAAACCGACAATCTCGGCAATCGCCTGGTTCTGGAAGTTGCTCAGCACCTCGGTGAGAACACAGTTCGCACGATCGCCATGGACTCGACAGAAGGTCTGGTTCGCGGTCAGGTCGTATATGATACGGGTTCTGCGATCATGGTTCCGGTTGGACCTGAAACGCTTGGTCGTATCATGAACGTTATCGGTGAGCCGGTTGACGAAGCTGGCCCGATCAAGACAACTTTGACCCGCGCTATTCACCAGCCAGCGCCTGAATATGTTGATCAGTCAACAGAAGCTCAGATTCTGGTCACAGGCATCAAGGTTATCGATCTTCTCGCGCCTTATGCTCGTGGTGGTAAGATTGGTCTGTTCGGCGGTGCCGGCGTGGGCAAGACCGTTTTGATCATGGAATTGATCAACAACGTCGCCAAGGCGCATGGTGGTTACTCGGTATTTGCCGGTGTGGGTGAACGTACCCGCGAAGGTAACGATCTCTATCACGAAATGATTGAGTCCGGCGTGAACAAGGCTGGCGGCGGCGAAGGTTCCAAGGCCGCACTTGTTTACGGTCAGATGAATGAGCCACCAGGGGCACGTGCTCGTGTTGCTCTCTCCGGTCTGACAGTTGCGGAGCATTTCCGCGATGAAGGCCAGGACGTTCTGTTCTTCGTGGATAATATTTTCCGCTTCACGCAGGCTGGTTCGGAATTGTCGGCTTTGCTCGGACGCATTCCTTCTGCTGTGGGTTATCAGCCAACGCTGGCAACCGACATGGGTCAGATGCAGGAACGCATCACCACGACGCATAAGGGTTCGATCACTTCGGTTCAGGCCATTTACGTGCCCGCCGACGATTTGACCGATCCGGCGCCTGCGACATCCTTCGCGCATCTTGATGCGACGACGAACTTGAACCGTGCGATTTCCGAGAAGGGTATTTACCCGGCTGTGGATCCGCTCGATTCAACGTCACGCATGCTCGATCCGTTGATCGTTGGTGAAGAACACTACCAGATTGCCCGTCAGGTGCAGTCAATTCTGCAGCGCTACAAGTCGCTTCAGGACATCATCGCCATTCTCGGCATGGACGAGCTTTCGGAAGAAGACAAGATTGCAGTGGCACGCGCCCGCAAGATCGAACGCTTCCTGTCGCAGCCGTTCTTCGTTGCGGAAATCTTCACCGGTTCGCCGGGCAAGCTGGTTGATCTGGCCGACACCATCAAGGGCTTCAAAGGTCTTTGCAATGGCGATTATGATCACCTGCCGGAAGCAGCATTCTACATGGTTGGCTCGATCGACGAGGCAATCGAAAAGGCACAGCGTCTGGCAGCAGAAGCAGCCTAATTCGGAAATGATGGCGGGCTACGGCCCGCCCTTTTCTGTCTAATTTGGCAATTTCTATTGGGAAACCTGTTCCCGCGTTTTGCAATTGCTTGAACTGATCGGGTCTAAAGCAATACCAGCAAAAATGTGAAACGGTTTTGCGTCCGGAGTTGCGTAGGAACAAAGGCTTAGAGTGCAGTTTTGATCCATCAAGACGTCAAGCGCTCTAAATCACAGGAATTGAGTGGATATCATGGCTGAAGCCTTCCAGTTTGAACTCGTCTCGCCAGAACGCCTGCTTCTTTCGGAGCAGGTCATTGAAGTCGTTGTTCCGGGCACGGAAGGCTATATGACCGTCCTGGCTCACCATGCTCCATTGATGGCAACGATCAAGCCAGGCGTCGTCACAGTAAAGACACCTGATGGAAAGCCCGACAGCTATGTTGTTTTCGGCGGCTTCGTTGATGTGACGCCAGATGGCTGCATTCTTCTCGCGGAATCGGCGGTACACGTCACCGATATAAAGGCTGATGAACTGCAAAACCGCATCAAGGATGCCAAGGAAGACTTCGAAGATGCGACTACACGCGAAGAGAAGTCGCGTGCGGAAGATCTGCTCGGTCAGTTGACAACATTGCAGGAAGCCATCAAGGCAGCTTGAGTATTTCAGCATGAGCTATAATGATGAAGCGGGCATTGGCCCGCTTTTTTTATTATGCTTTTTCGCGAGCCACGATGTCGCGAATCCACAGTGCCGTATTGCGTTTCTTGAAGCATCTGCTGTTCGCCTTGGGTTGTGCGATAGGTACTGTGCGGGGTCAGGCTCGCAGCCAATCACTTTGTCAGGCGGCATCTGACGATGAATAAACATCGACTTCGCCACCTTGCGCGTGAATTGCCGCGCCATCCGAGAGAAAGAACGGTTTCCTATTTAGACCGGAAAAGTCTTTAGCCTGGGTTTGCCGCCAAATGCTTGAACGCGGCGACAACCTCTTCATAGACGGCGCGCTTAAATGGAACGATCAAATCAGGCAATTGCGCCATTGGCTTCCATGCCCATTCGTCAAATTCGGGGGTATGTCCGCCGGGCGGCGGGTTGATGGCGATCTCGCTTTCGTCGCCTTCAAAGCGATAGGCAAACCACTTTTGTGTCTGGCCGCGATATTTGCCCTTAAGAGCAACACCCATCAGATGCGGTGGCAGATCATAATTGATCCAGTTTGGCGCTTCGGCGAGCAAAGATACGGACTTCATGCCGGTTTCTTCGTAGAGCTCGCGCAGCGCTGCCGGTTGCGAAGCTTCACCTGGATCAATGCCGCCTTGCGGCATTTGCCAAAGCTGGGTCTGCCCATCCATCTCGTCATTGGGTATGACGATACGATGACCGGCCCAGACAAGTCCTTCCTTGTTGAGCACCATGATGCCGACACAGGGGCGATAGGGCAGGGATTGTGGATCGACAGGCTTTTTGTTCTTGCTCATGCGGATGCTCCAGTGCGCGCGTTCGAGGAGTGCTAGCCCTTTTGCGGATCGCGGACAAGCGCCGATATGGGGACGATTTCTATGCCACGCGCCTTGGCTTCATTCGCCCATGCGGCGACTGCTTCAACAGTTACATCGAACGCCGAGCCAGTCGCAATCGCGGTGCCTTTGGCGCGTGCAATGCGTTCCAGTTCATCCAGTTTCTTCAGGATGCCGCCGCGCTCCTGCGTTGCATCAATTAACAAGTCTGCGGCAGCGTAGGGCGTGCCTTGCTGTGTGGCAATTGCATCTGCTTGGCTGCGGGCCGAGGTGCCGTCATCCAGATAAAGCAAGCCACGGCGGGTAATCTCCTGCATGACAGGTGTCATTGCAGCAGCCTCCGACGTGAAACGCGCGCCCATATAGTTCATGACGCCCGTGTAGTTGGTAATGCGTCCCATTGTCTTGTGCAGGTTCTCAATCGTGGCGGTGGGTTGTGCATCCACGGTCAGTGTATTGCGGCCGGGATTCACCCGCGGATAGTCGAAAGGCTCCAGAGGCAATTGCAACAATATTTCGTGGCCTTCCTGACGGCCCGCCTGCATCCAACGGCCCAGGCTATTGCCTTCAGGCGAGAAGGCCAAAGTTATTTCCGGCGGCAAGACACGGATAGCGTTCTGAGAGCCGGTCTGAGACAGGCCCAAACCGCCAATAATAATCGCCACCCGCGCGCCCCGCGCCCCGGACCATGGTCTTGCATAGGCATCAAGCGGACGACGCCCATCCGGCGCAATGATCGGGAGCGGCCCTTGCGGGGACTGCTCGAGCAAATCCGGTTCTGGCAGATGCGCAGTTCGAGGGTCTTGGCCCCGTCTTGCAGGATCGCCAACGACAATGACCTTGGGTCCGCCCGCAACCTCATTGGCTATATTGCCTGGCAACTGGTTGGAACTTGTTGTTTTCGGCAGGGCAGGTGAAACCGGCTTTGGAGCAGGAGCTTGCGTGGCAATGGGGATAGCTGGTTTTGCTTCAGGCCGCCGGAACCCTTGATGGCTGGTATAGGAAATTACGGATGACGCAACCAGCACGAGCGTAAAAACAGTCGAGGGCAGTATCCATGACCCTGCCGTTTTATTGCCCGCTCTGACGTTCGGCCCTTTGCCGGTTTGCCCCAGCGGCCTGTTCAATTCTGAATTCACGCTTATTGGCCGGAAAAAGGGAGGAAGTGCTGGCAGCAAATACTGCGATAAGGGAGGAAAGCGGCTGGGCTAATCAAGGAAGCCCGGCCGCTTTTATCATATTAGTTGGGTACACCCTTTTTGGGGTCAGCAGGAAAGGCTGCATTGGCCTGTTCGCCGCGTAACAACTTCATTGCCTGTATGAGCTGCAGGTCGTCCTTTGCTTCCGGTGGAACATAGGGAATGGAACCGGAACCTTCTGCATCTTCCTGAGCGCCCTTGATATGGCCCTTCAGGCTTGATTCGCTCATTGGCTCAACTTTGCCTTTCAGCTCTTCCGGCAATGGCTGCTCAACGGTAATGTCCGGTATGATGCCCTTGCCCTGAATGGACTTGCCGGCAGGCGTGTAATAGAGCGCTGTTGTAAGACGCAGCGCGCCATTCTCGCCAAGCGGGATAATCGTCTGGACCGAGCCCTTGCCGAACGAGCGCGTGCCAAGAATCGTACCACGGCGATGATCCTGCAAGGCACCGGCAACGATCTCGGATGCACTGGCGGAGCCGCCATTGATAAGCACGATCAGCGGCTTGCCCTCAGTCAAATCCCCTGCACGGGCATCAAACCGGGTGATGTCCTGGGGATCACGGCCACGAGTCGAGACAACCTCACCCTTATCGAGGAAAGCATCCGAAACGGCGACCGCCTGATCGAGAAGACCGCCTGGATTCAGGCGAAGATCAAGAACAAAGCCTTTGAGCTTGTCCTTGGGGATCTTGCTCTGGATATCTTTGATGGCCTTTTGCAGATCGTCAAATGTCTGCTCGGTGAATGAAATCACCCGAACATAGCCAACATCATTCTCAACGCGAGATTTGACAGCCTGGACCTTAACCACGTCGCGAATGATCGTCAGCACGATCGGCTTGTCGGCACCCTGACGGATAAGCGTAAGTTCAATCGGGGTTTTAATCTCGCCGCGCATCTTGTCGACAGCGTCGGTGAGCGTCAGTCCACGAACTTCAACGCCATCGATCTTTGAAATGTAATCGCCGGCAAGAACGCCTGCTTTTGCGGCTGGCGTGTCATCAATCGGTGCGATGACCTTGACCAGTTCGTTTTCCATGGTGACTTCGATGCCAAGACCGCCAAATTCACCCTTGGTCTGAACGCGCATATCCTGCGCTTGTTCAGCATTCATGTAGGATGAGTGCGGATCAAGCGAGGTCAGCATGCCATTAATGGCATTCTCGACTAGCTTCTTGTCATCCGGCGGCGTGACGTACTGGGCGCGGACACGCTCGAATATATCACCAAAAATTGATAGCTGTTTATAGGTGTCGTTGCCCGCAGCCTCTGCAGCGGTAGTGGGCAGGGCACCCTGCACAACAACCATTGCCGTAGCGCCCATCAGTGCTCCAGCCATGAGAAGCGATAGTCTACGTATCATTTGCGGTCCTTCCAGCAAGTCGATCCGCCCACCATGGAGCGGGATTAACAGGTTTTGTATCTTTCCGGAACTCAATGTAAAGCATTGGAGCTCCATTTCCCATCGGTACAGGTGCACTGCTCGCAATAAGTTGTTCGTTCATTACACCGACCGGCTCTCCTGCCAGAACAAACTGGTTCTGCGAGACATTGATTCTGGACATTCCCGCCAAAACGACATGATAGCCATTGCCGGCGTCAAGTATCAAGAGTTGACCATAAGATCGGAATGCGCCCGCATAAAGGACAACGGCATCCGCCGGAGCTGTTATTGTCGCTCCGGAGCTGGTTTCCAGCGTGTCTCCCTGAAGAGCGCCGCCAAGACCGTCATTATCGCCAAAGTGCTTAACGAGTTTGCCCGCCGCCGGCATGGCAAGCCGGCCTCGCAAGGAAGCAAAATTTTCCTGCGCAACCAGGCGGTTCTGATTTGCTGCAAATTCTTCGGCCCGTTTGCGGCTGGCTTCCAGCCTCTGCTGCTCTTCGCTGCTGGCTTCGGTGGCGGCTTTTTGCACCTCCGCCATATCTTTTTCCATAGAGGCGATAAGACCTTGCAGCGAAGTGGCGCGCTTGGCCAAATTCTCTGCCCGCTGTTTTTCAGCGGCAAGAGTTGCCTCGGAGGTTGTTTGCAGCTTTTGCTTTTCAGCCAGCAGCAGGTCGAGCCGTTTCTTTTCCTCTGCCTGACTGGACAGCGCCGCGGTCAACCGGGCCTGCTCTTCTGAGATCGACGTCTTGATCCTGGTCAATTCTTTCAGATCAGCGATCAAGACTTCCGTCTGTTGGCGCATTTCTGGTACAACCGCGCCCAAAAGCACAGCACTGCGCACAGATGCCAGAGCATCATCAGGGCGTACCAGCAGGGCTGGAGGCGGGCTTAGGCCCATTCTTTGCAAGGCGGCGAGAACTTCGGCCAAGGCGCCCCGGCGCTGCCGCAAGACCAGCCTTACGCCGTCCTCGCGCTCACGCAGACCGGTGAGCCGGTCCGTAAAGCTGGTTATATCTTCGCTAAGTTTTTTTTCCGTTTTCGCCGCCTGAATAAGAGCGGCCGTAATTGTCGTCTGGTCTTTTTTCAAACCCGATATTTCTTTATCGAGCGAAGCGACCTTGTCGGCCGAGAGCGATATTTGACTGGTCAGATCCTGAAGCTCTTTTGCGGTTTCCGCACGTTTTGCCTCGATTGAAGATTGCTCGGCTGGAGTGATCGCCGTCTGGGCACGGGTAGCTGGACTGAAAGCCATGGCGCAGGCAAGAATAACCGCTCCGGAAATGTTTTTCCCCGAACCGATAAACGCTCTGGTTAGCTCAACTTTCATTACCTGTCCGGAATCAAGATGTTGTTTGAACCACTCTAGAAAGCTCCGCCTAATGAAGCATTAACCATGATGGGTTCGTATCGATAGCCCTTTATCTACTAGCAATCGGGATGGCGGAATTGCGGCGTTAAATAACGAGCCATATAGTTGCACGGCGAAAGGCCTGATTTTGTCCAATTAGAAGGGATGGAAATCGTTTCGACGTATCTATACATAGCAAATTATCGTATCGAGTGTGAACTGGTTCTGCCGCCAGCACTCTGCCGGTATTGTTTAATGGTTTCCCGATATGATCGAACTCACAATCATTGTTCCTGTATATAATGAGGCTGGCAATATTGGTTTGCTTGTCAAAGAGATCAGCGCCGTCATGGCCGATGGTCCCGCCCATGAAATCATTATCGTTGACGACGGTTCGACGGATGAATCAGCGAGCGAAGCCTTGCGCGCGGACGGCAAGGTTCGCGTGCTGCGGCACGAAAAGCGTGCTGGCAAATCGCGCGCGTTGCTCAGCGGTTTTCAAGCCGCGAATGGTCGGTGGATTGCCACGCTGGATGGTGACGGCCAGAACGATCCTGCCGATATAAAGAAACTGTGGAGCCGTATAGAAGCGTCACCCCCTGTGCTTTTTGCAGGTGTGCGCAAGCGTCGGAACGATGGTTTGATCAAACTTCTCACTTCTCGCTTTGCCAATTTCGTTCGCAAGCGTCTTCTGAAGGATGATTGCCGGGATGCGGGATGCGGTTTCAAAATCCTGCCGGCTACCGCTGCGCGGCATTTTCCTTATTTTGATAATATGCATCGATTTATCCCGGCGCTGTCACGACGCGCCGGGATGCCTGTTGTCGAGGTCGATATAGAAGATCGGCCAAGGCTGGCTGGCGTTTCGAAATATGGTTTCTTTGATCGGGCCGCTGTTGCTTTTCTCGATACGGTTGGCGTGTTCTGGCTTATCCGCCGTTATTCTGATCCGGTACAGGTGACGGAGATGAAAAGCGCTGAAAGCTGAAAGTTCGCAACTCTCCGCTGAAGTTTCTGACTGGTGCGGTAACACGGGTAACCGGGCTCGCGGGTAAAGCATTGGCGGGTAATTGAGCGAGAAGATTTTCGGCCGGGGCATCATTACCTTGCCAGACAAGCACGACATCGCTGGCTGTACCCCGCTCGGGCGGCCAATGCAGGAGAACAGAGATATTGGCTGCATCATCCTGACGATTTGAGATGACTGTCGCCGGAGCCGGATTTTGACCGCGAATGGCGCTGCTGATCGCATCAAAAGGAAATGTGAATCGCGGCGTCCCGAAAAGCGCTACGCCGGCAAAGCCTAGCGGGGCGAGCACGAACATGCAGGCCGCCAGAATCAAAAGGTTGCGTGCTCCAAGAACTTGCGGGAAACGCAATGCAAGCAAGATCGCCGTTGGCGCCAGAATGGGTGCCATGTAACGCTGGGCTACCGAGTGATAATCGGCCAGCAATACCAGCAGTGCGAAAGCGCCCAGGCCAATCAATATCGTGCGCAAGAGCAGTTTCCGCACGTCTTCATCGCCGTCGGCTGCCGGTCGCGGATGATCCCGGGTTCTGCCGATGACATATACGGCAAAAGCCCATCCGGACCAAAGCGCAGCGGAAACAATGAGGCTAAGAAACCCATCCAGACCTATATGGGGCAGGTCGATCACATTGAGATAATCTACGGGTTGATTCAACTTTACCATACGCCCTGCCGTTGCAGTGAGCGGGGCATATAGTGAGGCGATAGCAACCGGAGCGAACGCCGCCATGAAGATCAGGATTGATATCCAGATTCGCCGGTTAAAAAGCTGGCGGCGGATAGATGATGTCAGGACCGCGGCGACCAGGAAGCTAATCAGAAATATAAAGAAATTATACTTGGCCAGTGCACCTATGGCAGCCCAAAGCCCGAACCACATATAGGCAACATTGCCTGCACCGGATCTCAGCAGCGCCAGAGAATGAATTATTCCAATCGCGGCAACGAGAACAAGAACGGTGTGCGCCGTCGTTTGTATCGACATCCATACGATTTGCGGCAGAAACGCCGAAGCTATAAGTGCCAATACGCCCGCCCGGTCCCCCGCCAGACGTCTTGCTGAATCAAATACCAGCCAATGATAAAGACCGAGCAATGATAGGCGCACAAGCGCAAGCGACAGCACCCAATTCCAACCTGTCAGCTCAAGCGCCAGCCGAACCAGCCAATTGTATAGCGGAGGGTGTGAATTGCCATATATCCATGAAAAATCGACAGCGCCGACAAACTGGGCTTCATCAATTTCCATGAAGCGGGATAGTAACAGGCGCACGGCCAGAAGAAGGATAATGTAAACTGCGATTGTGCGAGGCGCGCGGCGCGCAAACCACGCCCAATTTATTTCCGGCCCGTCAAGTGAGGCCAAGTTGAATTTCCGCCAAGTCACTCCCAAACCCCACCGCTTGCTTATTGGGGTGGACTACTACGATAGATGGACAGGTGCAATCCCGCCTCGCGATCAAGTTGAATTTAAGTGTAGGTGGTTACCAAAAAGCCGCCAGTTTTACTGGCGGCTTTACTCGATTCAGGCCCGTCGTATGATACTTGCTATCAGCGACACAACAAGCAGAGCCAAGAACACATAGAATATAATCTGCGCAATACCCGCAGAAGCGCCTGCAATTCCGCCGAAACCCAAAGCACCCGCGACAAGCGCGATGATCAGAAAAATTACTGCATAATAAAGCATTGTCATCTCCCTTTATTGTTGAATCAGAAACGAAACAGAGTTCGTTTGGTTCCCGCAATATTCAGGGAGATTGTTTGCTTTCCTATGCTTTTGCCTTACTGCTTTCTTTGAAGAACAAAGCTTGAGTGATAAGCGCCTTTACCATGTCCGGATTAAATGGCTTGGTAACAAGAAAGGTTGGTTCGGGACGCTCGCCCGTGAGCAGGCGTTCTGGAAACGCAGTGATGAAGATTACGGGGACAGCGTCCTGGCTGAGGATGTCGTTGACAGCATCGATGCCCGAGCTGCCATCTGCCAACTGAATATCCGCCAATATCATGCTCGGTTGCGTCTCGGCATATAGCTTCAACGCTTCATCTTTGGTGCGGGCAATGCCTACGACCTTATGGCCCAGGCTTTCCACCATGTGTTCAATATCCATAGCGATCAAAGGTTCATCTTCGATGATAAGAATATCTGTTGCGATCTGCCTGGAAATGCCGACGGACGCCTCATCAAGAAGTGCGTAGAGTTCATCATCGGAAACGTCGAGAATTTCCATCGTTTCGGATTGGCTGAACCCTTCAAGGCTTATAAGCAAAAATGCCTGACGCGCCTTCGGGGCAATCGAGGTCAGATTTGCAGCGGCGTGTTTTTCCCAGCCATATTCCGACTGCATCTCCAAAGGCCGGACATTGACCGAGTTGAAGTGCTTGACCAGCAATTTGTACAGACCAACCCGATCCGATCCCGCGTCGGGGAACAGGGAAACGTCGGTTATCAAAATTTCGAGCGTCGCTGCTACGTAAGCATCGCCTGAAGACTGCGAGCCAGTGATGGCACGGGCGAAGCGGCGGAGATAAGGCAGGTGGGGGGCTATCCGGGTGGATAATGACATTCGTGAGCGTTCCTGTTCAGGCGATATTGATCAGAATAGAAAGAGAGTTCCGTCCTACAACACTTATCCAAAAAAAAAGTTCCCCCGCTCGGAACTTTTTCTGCATTCAGACATTATCGGCATTAATGTGCCTATAGACATCGCGTCGACATATCAGCAAAGATTTAGCAATGAACGCAAAAATGAAAACGTCCCCTGCGCCCGCCAAGGCGCGTGTTCTTCGCCGCGATGCAAAAAATGCTGAAACGGAAATTGGTTTAAAGCTCAGGGCGCTATATGCGTCAGTACAAGAAGAAGAGATACCGGCGCGGTTTCTCGATCTTCTTGAAAAGCTCGACGAGGCTGAACGCCTGCATTCGCGATCCTCGAAGTAAGCGGGCCCTTGAATGGTACATGAATCGAAGGACTTCAAAAGAAATCTGATTGCCTCGTTGCCTAAATTGCGAGCCTTCGCGGTTTCGTTGATCGGCAACCCTGACAGAGCAGACGATCTCGTTCAGGACACGATTATGAAGGCGTGGGCCAAGCAGGATTCGTTTGAGCTTGGCACCAACATCAAGGCGTGGCTTTTCACAATCCTGCGTAATGAGTTCTATAGTCAGATGCGCAAACGCGGTCGAGAAGTGCAGGATTCAGACGGGATTTTCACGGAACAATTATCGGTTCACCCTGCGCAATACGGTTCCTTGGATCTGCAGGATTTCCGAAAGGCTTTGGAAAAGCTTCCCGATGATCAACGCGAAGCAATCATTCTGGTTGGAGCCTCTGGGTTTTCCTATGAGGAAGCCGCTGAAATCTGCGGATGTGCCGTCGGAACGATCAAAAGCCGCGTCAGCCGTGCCCGAACCCGGCTGCAGGAACTTCTGGAAATTGAGGGGGAGGTCGACTACGGCCCGGACGCGATCGCTACACAGGTTACTTCAAACAAGTTCGCCTGATGAATTGCCTTTGCTCGACGATTGATCGTTTGCAGAGCCACTGAGCGAAGCGACTGCCCGTATAATCTGGCTTCTGCCGTAAGGTTTTCCCACAACAGGGGTACCTGCGAATTCGGCAATACCACTCAGATCGGCATCATAGGCGCTGGTGAACAGGAGAGGTACGTCGCGCGTCCGAAGCAATGAGGCGGCTTTAAGGGAGGACACACCACGGGCTTCTACTTCAAGTATTGCGAGATCGCATATTTGACCGCTATTTATCCAGCTCATCAATTGGTCGATCGTAGAAACAACATGAACGGATTTGGCGCCGCACTCTTCTGCGATTCGTTCAAGTTCCAATCCTATCAAATATTCGTCTTCGAGCACCAAAAGGCGTTTGCCAGCCAATTCCATATTCCAATACTCCAATTTGGAGTTGGTTATGGGGCTGGCTTGACAGTTCTGTCATTTAACAAAGACATATCAATTGCGAAGAAAGCTCATATGAATTTTTGAAGGCATGCTAGGGTCCGGACCCTAGCTTGCGCCCAACAAAAACCGGACAAACAATGAAAAATAATGGAGCATCGACGGTAAGACAGTATCCTTGCGAAAGGTGCCCTTTACAAAATTATCCGCATTTCCAGCAGCATGAAAAAGATGAAGTCGAGTTTCTGTCCGGGTTCAAGATGGGCGAGCTGGTTGCCGATGTCGGCACGACCGTACTTGGCGAGGGCAGAAGCAGCGCGCATCTCTTCACCGTCCTTTCCGGTTGGGCGTTCCGGTATAAAACTCTCGAAGATGGCCGCCGGCAAATTCTGAATTATGTGTTGCCGGGCGACCTGATTGGCCTGCAAGGCTCATTGATGAAAGAAATGCAACATTCGGTCGAGGCGTTATCGCCCTTGGTGATGTGCATGTTTCAGCGAGACAAACTGCCAGCCCTGTTTCAAAGTTATCCAACAATCGCCTACGACATTACCTGGTTAGCCTCACGCGAGGAGCAGATGCTTGATGAGATATTGCTAAGCGTTGGCCGCCGGTCGGCGCTCGAGCGGGCAGCCTATCTTTTCGCATTCATATATCAGCGCGCCAAATCGGTCGGAATGGTGAAAAACAACACGCTGATGGTGCCGCTTCGCCAGCAGCATGTTGCCGATACTTTGGGTCTATCAATTGTTCACACGAATAAGACCTTGAAGAAACTCGCAGCCAAAGGCGCTTTGCGTTGGCTTGATCGGGGTTGTGAAGTCATTGATCATCAAATTCTTCTGGATATTGCCAAATGGCAGGGGCTACCGCCTGCACCCCGGCCTTATATCTAAGGGCACCTCCATTTCAGAGGGTGGCGGCACCGGTTTCAGGCTTCTCCGCGTTTAATTGATCCAGAGCAAGTTCAATATCACGCAGATCCCTGGTGACTCCATCATCGGGGTCCATCCCGCCCTCAGTGGCCGCTCTCTGCAGTCCGCGGGCTTCCGACAGAAGTTCTTCCAACTTTGCAATTTTTTGGACTTTGCTAAGGCCCGCGTCCGATAGAATGTCGTTTGCGTTGAGCATTTTGTCCTCCTTGTAATGGCAGATTAAAAACGAATGGGGTGATTAAATGTTCCCTGTGAGGAACAATGCCAACGTGGCGGCGTTGAAGTCGTTGGATATATAACTTAGTGAAGTAGGGGCGCCTTTCAGACGGGCTGTCACGTGGGATATGAAGTTGACCGACACTTCCGAGAGTAATTTTCTGTTCCTGGCGGAATCGTCGCGTCGTGAGGTTCTTTCTACGCTCCGGCCTATAGGCAAAGATGATAGCGATCTGGACAATCTAACGGAGCTGGCATTATCGATTTTCAATGTTGATGGGGCGCGCTTGTCTCTGGTGGACAGCGATCAAAGCCACGTTTTGTCTTTTTGCGGGCTCTTGGGTAATATCGATATATGGACGCTCGAGGCGCATTCAATTGCTGCATCGGAACCATGTTTCGTTGTTCCGGATGCTTCCGGGGATGTGCGGTTTGCTGAAACCAGCGCGGTCGTACAGGCACCGCGCATAAGGTTTCTGGCTATTGCGCCAATTCATGTAGCAAATGAGCGTGTCGGCACTCTAAGCATTCTGTCGCTCAAGCCGCATTCCGAATTTACCCATGAGCAGCAACAAAAATTGATACAACTGGCCCGTCTGGCGGGATCGCTTATGGAGTTGAAGCGCAACTCCCGCCTTGATGAAACCGCTGTCAAAAAACTGCACCTCGAAGAAGATCGCAATGCCATGGCGCTGGAGGTGGGAAACGTCGGCAGTTGGGTTTGGGATTTGAAAACCGGAATCTTTACCGGCAATAAGATGGCTTATTCCATGCTGGGCTTGAGCGAAGACAGCCCCGTTACAGGCGAGGACGTTTTCCGGGCAATGCATCCGGATGATTTTCCAATGATGAAGTCGTCAATCACCCGCGCTCTGGCACATGACCAGGATTATGCGGGAGAATTCCGCGCCGCCTCTTCAGGCCAATGGCTACTGGGTCGAGGACGGATCTTTGAACGCGATGAATCAGGCCGCCCTACTGTTGCTGTCGGTGTAAACATCAACATAACCGCGACAAAAAATGCTGCCGAGAAAACACGGCTCTTGCTTCGTGAGCTCAATCATCGCGTCAAGAATACTTTGGCCATGCTGCAATCACTGGCACGCCAGACCTTAAATCGGACAGCTGACCCAGCCGAATTCATGGAAGCCTTCTCAGGTCGGCTGCGCGCCATTTCTGAAGCGCACACGCTTTTGTCCGACCGCGAATGGAGTGGAATCAACCTCGTCGATTTGATCACGAGACAGGTTGAACCCTATGCGATCTACGATGCCGGTCAAATGGTGCTGGTTGGCGAAGATGTCATCCTGCCGCCTGATCACGCCTTGGGTCTGGGTATTGCCCTGCATGAGCTTGCGACGAACGCGGCCAAGCATGGTGCGTTCTCAGTGGCCGGGGGCCAGGTGCGCATCTCTTGGGAGATTGAGCAGGGACTGGACGGATCACGCGTGATTATTCACTGGATAGAAGCGGGCGGGCCGCCCGTAGCCACACCTGCGACACGTGGACTGGGCGAGCGTCTCATTGAGCGGAGCCTTGATAAGGTGATATCGAGCAGCGTCAGGTTAAGTTACTCGGAAAGCGGCATGGAGGCGATTATCTCCATGCCCATCAAGGATAATTCAGTCCCTGAGTTCCTCTGATACATCGCGGCGGCGCCGTTGCCGTGTTTTGGGTTTTTTCCCGAGCATCGACAGACCGCCAAAAGCAAGCACGGGTAGCGCCAGCATCAGCAAGCCACGTGAACGCAGGAGCATTGGTGCAGCAGCGATGGCAGCGACAGTCAATAGGGCTGTTGTGTCGGTTTTTGCCCGGTCACGCTGGCGTTTTCGAATGACGGCGTCGGATATTTTCATGATGATATACAAGATGATCGCCACGGCGACTGCGCCCCCGCCAATATAAAGGGCAGCCCGCAATTCACCGAAACGATCCGACAAGGCAATATAGGCTGCGACCAGCAAAAAGATGGCACCGATGGCGCCGAATATTCCGATAATGCTCAGGAAGATTGCGCTTCGCTTGACGCGACTGACGGTCAGGCCAATCTCACCGGCGGCGAGACTGGTCAAAAAAGGAGTTAGCAGTTTCAGCATGATCAGCGACGTGACATCAAAGCGAGAAGAAAGCCGACTCCAGCTGCCACTGCTATAGATGTCAGCGGTTTGTCGCGGATAGTTTCGGCCAACTGATCTTCAATGTCCAAAGCTTGCGATTTCAGTTCTTCGAACACTTCCTCGCCGCGCACCCTGGCTGTTTCAAAGGAATTTGCAGCATTGGCGCGCGCATCCTTGGTCGAATTTTTACCGATTTTTGCAAGCGTTGCAGCAATATTTGCAATATCTTCCTTCAGCGCCGCGACCTGCGCCTGCAAATCAGGGTTGGTTTCGGTGGCATCATCGACTGCTTTTTTAATTTTCGAGGAAACTGTGGCCATACGATAACTCCTTGGAAAATAGATGCATATGATTTCGAAACGTTGCTCGAAACTATTTGTTCCATGCGAAACCGGCCACCGCAAGCGGCGATGACCGGACCGTTATCGCAAAGCAACTGCTTTTATTATTCGGCAGTGCCCCGTAACAGAATTTTCTCGCTGTCGGCCTTATAGGCTTCTGGGGTGTAAGCGGGCTGCGCCTCCAGTTCCTTTTTTGTGAAGGGCGTGAAAACCGAGATTTTGCCGCTGTCATCGGCAAGCAAATCGAGATTTTCAATGGAGACGGCGATAGGTTTTTTGCCCAGGCCCAGAAATCCTCCCACATCCACTACAAAGGCCTCGATTTGACCGTCCGGTGTCATCAGCGCGTCACCAACACTTCCAAGTGTTTCGTCTTCCGGTCCATAAACCGCCGAGCCGATTAGCTTATCGGCGCTCATTGCACTTGAAGGCACCGCTTTCAGGGCGCTGCGAAGTTTAGCGGGTGACTTTTTTATGTCTTGTTCCGTCGCGTTGATGGCTGGTTCAGGCGCCTTGGCGGGATCCGAGGCGCCATCTGTCAGCAATACGGAGCGGTCATAGGCAGGAGCTTTTTCCAGCTCTTCTTTGCTCGCGGCGATTACCAACCACCGTTTATTATCCGGCTTTTCCGCCCATGAAAGCTGATCGAGACTTACCGCCACTTCTTTCTGGCCGACGCCGAGAAATCCGCCCACAGCAATGACGGCACTTTCAGCGCGCCCTTCAGGATTGAGCACAACATCTTTGATCTCGCCAATGGAAGCCGCATCGTCATTCGAACTATTATAGACCGTCTGACCGATAAGACCGGCGGTCAATACCTGCCCTGGGGCCGCTACAAGATATCGATCCTGTGCGGGTGCTGCCACGATTGGTTGGCCAAATATGTCGGAGCCATCCTGTGCTGCTGCCGTGATAGTGAGAGCCACCACTATGGCAGAACTGGAGATAAGTCGTTTTAACATTCATGTTCCTTTGCACCGGAAGGGAAAACACCAGCCCATGGGGAGCTGGTGTTTTTGTAAATGACTGAATTTGAATGGTTTTATGAAAGATAGCCCATCAGCCAAAGAATAATGATTATTGGAAGCGGCAGGCCGATAAGCCAAAGTAAAGCGCCACGCATCATGGGTTTAATCTCCTTTTCGTTTATATCAGATACGGCCCATCAGCAGCAGAACCAGTAATATTACCAGAACGATGCCAAGAAGACCGGAAGGGCCATAACCCCAATTGCGTGCATGGGGCCAAGTGGGAAACACGCCAATCAATGCAAGGATGAGGATGACGACAAGAATTGTTGTTAGCGACATGTTCAAACCCTCCGATTTATTCTTCGGATAATAAACACCGCGACAGCGAATTTCGTTCCAAACCTTTGCAGTTAAAGATGAAACGCCGATGCCGATGCAACCAATTTGCTCAGGCGGCGTTGGAGTGGCGGGATTTAATGGAGAGGTGCGTTCTATGCATTTTGGATTAGGGGTATTTCATGCCTTCTGAAGATTTCAGCGGGCGGTCGCCGCGTGCCGTCGAGCGCGTAACGAGAAAGTCTGCCTCTTCACCAGCCATTGTTGGAGTGGATACCCGAGCGCAGTTTCCACCAGTTATCGTCGCCATAGCTATTGTTGCAGCGCTTTATCTGGCCAGTGATGTCTTTGTGCCATTGGCATTGGCATTGCTTCTGACATTTGCTCTTTCGCCGCTGGTAACGCGGTTGCATCGTAACGGCATACCAAAAGCCGCGGCTGTCATCAGCGTGGTTGTCACGGCCTTTATGGTGATTGCCATATTTGTCGGAATTGTCGTGAGCCAGCTAACGGTTTTGGCGCAGAACCTGCCAAGCTATCAGTATAATATCGAAACAAAGATCCGGACGATCAAGGATGCTCAATCTGGTAACAGCATCTTCGACCGCGGCGCCCGCATGTTCAAAAAATTCAGTGAAGAGATCGGGCGATCGGATGAAGTGGAGCGTTTTCCCGTCGACAATGGCCCTGACAGTCGGGACCAGGCACGCAAACCACCGGAAAATGTCGAAGTACAAAATCAGGAAATCGGCACTCCACTGAAAGCACAAGATCCGAACAAGCCTGTGCCCGTCGAAATCCGTTATCCTCCGCCTGATCCGCTGAGCCTTTTGCAGACATTTGCCGGACCGTTGATTCAGCCATTGGCAACCATCGGTATCGTCATTGTCGTGGTTATCTTCATGCTCATGCGCCGCGAAGATTTGCGGGATCGCTTCATAAAGTTGGTCGGAGCAAGTGATATTCACCGAACGACGACAGCACTGCACGATGCCGGCAAACGTGTGGGGCAATATTTGCTGATGCAGCTTATCATCAATATCAGTTTTGGCGTGCCGATTGGGATCGGGCTATGGCTGATAGGTATTCCCAATCCGATGTTGTGGGGCATGCTGGCAATTGTCTTGCGGTTTGTGCCCTATATCGGTCCCATTATGGCGGCGTTTTTCCCCTTGATGCTATCGCTTGCCGTCGATCCGGGATGGATGCTGCTGGTCTGGACCGCAGCCCTTTTCATCGTGCTTGAGCTGATCAGCAATAATATTATGGAGCCATTGCTCTATGGGTCGAAGACGGGCCTTTCGCCCGTTGCCATTCTCATGGCGGCAATCGTGTGGACATGGATTTGGGGACCTATCGGTCTTATTCTTTCGACACCGTTGACCGTGTGTCTTGTGGTCCTCGGCAGGCATGTGCCGAAGTTTGAGTTTCTAGATGTGCTGCTTGGCAACGAGCCTGTGCTTCTGCCACCACAGCAATTGTATCAACGATTGCTGTCGGGGGACCCCGATGAGGCAACAGAGAAAGCGGAGGAATACCTCCAGTCAAACTCCATCGTTGATTATTATTCCTCTGTGGCCGTTCCTGCACTTCTGTTAGCCGAACATGATCGCGGGCGCGGGGTGCTGGATGCTCCCAGACGCAATCGCGTTGCGCAAAGCATGGTGTTTCTCGTTGAAAACCTGTCTGACTATCACGAAATTCTCGAAGAAGAGATCAAGGTAGATGAGCAAGCCAAAACCGCCAAGGCAAAGACTAAAAAGGTAGAGCCGACCAAACCAAAGACCATCATATCGGCTGGCGGACGCGGCAATCTGGACGACGCTGCCGCTGTTATTATGGGTGATATCCTTGAGCGCAATGATTGTGAGGTTGACGACATCACCCATGACGAGCTCGAGGCTGCGAATATCGCCAAGCTCGAACTTGCCGGTGTGAGCGCTATCTGCATCAGCTACCTTAACACCTCATCCATTGCCCATGCACGATATTTGATACGGCGGATCAGGCGGCGGAACGCACGAATAAAAATCATAATCGGTTTTTGGGGTGAGGATGCCGAAAATGTGGACGCTGCAAAGATTGTCGGCTCCACACGCAACTGCATTTTTGCCTCTTCGATCGAGGATGCGATCGGCGAACTATGTTCCTGAGCCGTCGTTTTATGTATTTCTTTTTCGGGACGGATTTCAGCGGAACCAAGATATAGCTGCAGCGTTTCTCACAAGCTGATCGAGCCTTTGATCGGTAACATAAGACCCGGTGCCTGTTCCCCCGTGGGTGCCGGGTCGTTCGTTATTCGAATATTTTATCTATTTATATCAATAGCTTAATTGATTTTCTCTGGGAACAATCCTGCGTGAAGCCCGTTTAGTGATGTAGTTGAAAAAGCTTTCAGGGAGTATCCAATGGGTAGCACTAGCGACAAGATTTCCGGCGCGGCCAACAAGATGGCCGGTAATGTAAAACAGGCAGCCGGCAAGGCCACTGGTTCCAAGAAGATGGAGGCTGAGGGAAAGGCGCAGGAGCTGAAAGGCGATGTGCAATCAGCCAAGGGTAAGGCAAAAGACGCCGTTAAGAAGGTCGTCGACAAGGCTTGATAGTCCAAGAATGTGAAAAGTTTAACCGGTCCGCTTTTGGGCCGGTTGCTTTTTGCGCCAGACTCTGCCGATGCTGTTTCAACACAAATATAATCAAGGGAACCGTGGATGATATTACATGTAGGGTGCGAGCTAACATTTGAGTTCACGCAGGAAACACCCCTTGTAGCGATATTGAATGTCCATCATTCACGTTTTGACGATCTGGAAGGTATCGAAACTTTTCAGACAAACTTTGATTCAACGATCACAGGCTATCACGATCAATTCGGTAATTGGTGCAACCGCATTGTCGCCATGCCAGGCACCTTTATCTGTTCTACGAATGCTCTTGTGCGGGATAGCGGGTTGCCGGACCCTGTTGTGCTGGATGCTGTCCAACATCGCGTACAGGACCTGCCGGATGAAACGCTCGTATATCTCATGGGTAGCCGATACTGCGAAACCGATCTGCTGAGTGACGAGGCCTGGCGCTTGTTTGGCAATACGCCGGAGGGATGGCAGAGGGTGCAGGCTGTCTGCGACTTTGTGCACAACCATATCACCTTTGGCTATGAGTTTTCCAATCCGACCCGCACAGCCTCGTCTGGCTATTATGAAGGGCGTGGTGTTTGCCGTGATTTTACCCATTTGGCCGTTGCATTTTGCCGGTGCCTGAACATTCCAACCCGCTACTGCACCGGCTATATCACCGATATCGGCGTGCCGCCGCCGCATGCCGAGATGGATTTTTGTGCCTGGATGGAAGTTTATCTTGGCGGTGCCTGGCACGCATTTGATCCGCGCAACAATAAGCCTCGTATCGGCCGGATAAAGGTAGCGCATGGCCGAGACGCGGCAGATGTGCCTTTGACCAATATTTTTGGCCCGAATTTGCTGACGAAGTTCAAGGTATGGGCGAAGGAAGCCCGCTAGATCGCCGGACGTCCTCATGGACTCAACATGGCGATCTATCCTTTTATTTTAGCATCGGATTATCCGAAAACCGGGATCCCACTTTTCGGTCCGATGCTTTAATGCGCAACCTTATCGCTATCTAATTGTTTTACTGGATCGACGGGCAATAATTCCAGGAGCACAAAATGAGTCAGCGAGCTATTGATTTCGTTAATAACTGGATTGAAGCTAATATCGATACCAATAAGCCAGTTGATATGGAGCATCACGATCGTCGCCCTCAGCGTCTCGCGGAACGTTGTGCTGCCGATGCCGAGGCTGCGGGTATCACCGAAGCCGAGATCAAGGATGGTTTGGGTGATCTCGAAGTGTGCATGATTGCCGCGGTCGACAGGGTTGCACTGGCAAAGTCTGAGAAATAGGTCTGATCAGCGTTCTATGCGTGTGGAAAGGATGATTGACGACATCGTTCTTTCGACGCCTTCCAATGCGCCGATTTCGTCGAGCAACCTGTCCAGTTCCTGGATTGATGGGGCCTCAACAATAACAATCATATCGAACTGCCCGCTAACCGAATGCAGGGTTCTGACCCATGGTATTTTGCGCAACGAAGCTTCGACCCGTACAGCAAATTTGGGCAAGGCAGTGACCAGCACATGCGCCTTGACCAAATTCTGCTGATATTCCGGCGATAGCTGGACGCTGTATCCGCGGATCATTCCCCGATTTTCGAGCCGTTCGATGCGGCTTTGCACTGTGGTGCGTGACAGCCCGAGCTTACGCGCAAGGTCGGCTGTGGAGGCCCGGGCGTTTTCCCGGAGCAGGGAAAGCAGGGCATGATCAGCTTGGGTCAGCATAATGACAAATCCACTCGGCATATTAGTTAAACTTAAGAGTTATATCGTCAGTATATACACTGCATTTCGCCGAGCAATATGAGAAAATTCCGAAAGGTTTATGCATATTCAGGGGAATCACATGAAAGAGATCGTCGTTGTAGGGGCAGGCAAAATCGGAGGAACGATTGCCAATTTGCTGAGCGAGACAGGGGAATATCACGTAACTGTCGTTGATCGCGCGCAGACACAATTGGATGCACTTGAAGTTTCAGCGCATGTGGCTACCAGCTGTATTGAAATTGCTGAAGCGGGCGTGCTTGAAAAAGTGCTGGACGGCAAGTTCGCTGTTCTGAGCGCGGCACCGTTCCATCTGACCACACGCATCGCTGAAGCCGCTGCCAAATCCGGCGTCCACTATCTCGATCTGACGGAAGACGTTGCCAGCACGCGCATTGTCAAGCAATTGGCGACAACAGCAAAGACTGCGTTCATTCCGCAATGTGGTCTCGCGCCCGGGTTTATCTCCATCGTTGCCAATGATCTGGCCAAGCGCTTCGATACGCTAGAAAGCGTTCGCATGCGCGTTGGCGCGCTGCCGCAATATCCATCCAACGCGCTCAACTATAATCTTACCTGGTCGACGGATGGCGTGATCAATGAATATTGCGAGCCATGTGAAGCGATTGTCGACGGTGAACTGACCGAAGTTCCACCGCTTGAAGAGCGCGAAGAATTTTCGCTCGATGGCGTAACCTACGAGGCATTCAACACATCGGGCGGACTTGGCACATTGTGCGAGAGTCTCTTGGGCAAGGTGCGTACGCTCAATTATCGTACGATCCGCTATCCCGGCCATGCCGCCATCATGAAGGCGTTGCTGAACGATCTCGGACTGCGCGATCGCCGGGATGTTTTCAAGGACATTCTTGAAAACGCCTTGCCATCAACCACGCAGGACGTGGTTGTGATCTTCGTAACGGTCAGCGGCCGCAAGAAGGGTCGTCTGTTGCAGGAAACCTATGCAAACAAGGTCTATAGCGGCCATATCGGATCGCAGCTTTATAGCGGTATCCAGATCACCACAGCATCGGCCATTTGCGCTGTTGTGGACATGCTTGCGAAGGGTGACCTGCCACAGCAGGGCTTCATCAAACAGGAAGACATCGCACTTGATGCATTTCTGGCTAACCGTTTCGGCAAGGCCTATGCCCAGACCGAGACTGCCGGGCGTCTCGTTGCCTAATAGTATTTGAGATCAAATAGATCGCCACCGCCTTCGCGGTGGCGATTGAATTGCGTGGTTTAACTATGCCCACTCGCCATTGCGCATAACGGGAACAGTCGAGCCATCCTTATGGATGCCATCCACATCGATTTCTCCAGATCCAATCATCCAGTCGATATGAATAAGGCTCTTATTTCCGCCCTTTGATGCTATCTCCTCCGGACTCAACGTTCCGCCATTGATGAAGCATTTCGAGTAGCATTGACCGAGTGCTATATGGCTTGCAGCATTTTCATCGAACAGCGTGTTGAAGAACAGCAGCCCTGAAGCAGAAATCGGCGAAGAATGCGGGACAAGCGCCACTTCACCGAGGCGGCGGGCACCTTCATCCGTACCGAGAATTTTATTGAATACTTCCTCGCCGCGTGTCGCCTTGGCTTCGACGATCTTTCCAGCTTCAAAGCGAACCTGAATATTTTCGATCAAAGTACCCTGATATGACAATGGTTTGGTGCTGGATACGTGACCGTCAACCCGAAGAGCATGCGGGGTGGTGAATACTTCTTCGGTCGGAATATTCGGATTGCAGGTGATGCCATTCTTGGCCCTTGAAGCGCCACCTTGCCATTCATGTTCATCGGCCAGCCCTACGGTCAGATCTGTGCCGGGGCCTTTGAAGTTCAGGGAAGCAAAGTTCAGGCCGTTCAGCCACTCCCTGCGCTTGAGCAATGCGGCATTGTGGTCGCGCCAGGCGCTGACCGGATCATCAATATCCACACGGGAAGCAGAGAAAATGGCATCGGCAAGCATTATGACAGCTGCATCGGGGTCCTGATCGGGAAAAACCTGCTTAGCCCAAGAGGGGTTTGGATAGGAGACGATGTTCCAGTTAACGTCGAAGCCAGTGATTTTTTCCAGCGCTGGTTGATAGGCTTTCGATTGCGCCCTGTTCGCCCGCGCGACTTTCTCGGGATCTTCTGCCGATAACAACATGGGATTATCGCCAGAAATGGCGAGGCGCGCCGTATTGGCAGAAAACGCTTTTGCCATCCCTTCGTAAAGCCAGCCCGCAGAATGGTCGAAACTATCCTCTGGCGCGTTGCGATAACGCATCAGCGTTGTTTCTTCGTCATTGTAAAAGGTCGTGACCAATCCCGCGCCTGCCTTATAGGCATGCTCAGTGATGCGGCGAACAAGAGGAAGAGCGGCAAGCGGTGCTGTGATCAAAAGGTCCTGTCCCGGCTGCAATTGCAAACCGATTTTCACGGCAACCTCGCCCAGCCGATCGAGTTTGACTGGGTCGATGGAAGGGATCTTTTGAGATGAATTCATAATATACCCATGCGGTTAAAAAGTTTGCGTCAACATAAAGCGGGTTTACCGCCCTCTTCAAGTCGGTAGTGTGGATTTATTCAGCCCACACGCCGGACTGATTTCTCAGGCATTTTGTTTGAGAAAATTGGCAAACCGGGATTCAAAATCCGGATGCCACCGCGAAAGCGGCGGACGGTTTTGGATAATATCATTTGCTGCCCAGAGAATTCGCTTCTCATCCAAAGCGCGAGTAACGTCATTATCAGGGCACAGAATGTAAAAGTCGCCAGCCGCCACGCTCTCCAGCATGAAATCAACTGTCTGTTCCGGTGTCCACGCGCCAGCGGGTTTCTCAACACGGTCGCCCTTTGTAAGGGCCGTATAAACAAAGCCCGGAATGAACAGATGGGCGGTTACGTGACAGTCTTTCGTGTTACGTAACTCGTGTTGCAACGCCTCCGTAAAGGTCTTTACCCCTGATTTGGAAACGTTATAGGCGGGGTCACCCGGTGGAGTGGTTATGCCTTGTTTCGATCCCGTGTTGATAATCAAACCCGGTGTCTGACGCTTGATCATTGACGGGCCGAATATCTGACAGCCGTGAACCACGGCCATCAAATTGGTTGCAATGATGCGATCCCAATTGCTGCCGTCGAAGACGCTGCTTCCAGGTTGGATGCCGGCATTGTTCATTAAAATGTCGGTCTGGCCGAATTTCTCATCGACAATCTGTTTCAAATTCCGCAGATCGTCGGGCCGTGTCACGTCTGTAGCAACTGCGATGACGGCATCCGGAGGAGCTGGCTGCAAACCTGCAACTTCCCGACACGCCTGCTCCAACCTCTCTCCGCCCAGATCGGCAATGGCAACCTTCATTCCTAAACCGGCAAAACGCTTTGCCGCCGCCAGACCGATACCCGAGGCCCCTCCAGTAATTACGGCAACACTGGACGGGGATAAAGCGGGATGGTTCATGACAGTCGTCCTCAAATGCGTTGCGAAATGAAGGAGCTTTTCAAGGCGTTGAACTTACGAGGCCATCAGCCGAAATTGGGCACACGCAGATAATGAGGAAGCGGGGTTATTGGTTCCTTGGGCAGGCGGCTTTCTGGCGACACCCGCGTCTCAGGCTTGATAACTGCCTTTGCAGACTTCAGACGCCGGGCCTCAATGATTTCTCTTTCCGAACTCTCTCCCATTGAAAGTGCTTTCAAAAGGATCATTCGCGCTTCGTCGACTATCGACGACTGATTTTCATTGAGGGCGATGTCGAGTATAACGCGCCGGAAATCTGTAAGCTCGATCGGTTTTCCTGCGGCTGCGCGCTGCCGTGCAGCATTCTCTTTATCGATCAGAGCATAAAGTTTTTCTCGCAGATCGGCTCCCACATTTTCATACTGCATGGCGATATCGGGAGCTACGGCGGCCAGTTTTTGCTTCTGCCGTTCGCGGTGCCGTCTCTGTCGTTCTGCGTTGCTCAGTGCCATGTATGAATGTCTACGCCGTTAACAAACGAATCACTTACCCCACCTGTGATAGGCCTGCATGCCGTAACGGGCAAGATTCAGGAGGTGTTACGCACAAATCTGTTGCCCAATAAAGTGTGGTTAAATGTTACGTAACGTTTGAAAACATTGAATTTTTTGCTGAAAATTTATGCTGAACAAATTGTTAGGAACCTTGCTCGTATTCTTGCTCACGAATCAATGCAAACGCGGCAAATGCCGTCCGGGAATAAGCGAGCATGCAAAAAGTTAACCCTGCTACGAATTGCCAGATAATCCCTTTTCCGATGACGAAGAGACTAGCTACGGTTCGCGAAGTTGCGGCCACGCTGAAGGAAAAAAACGGTCGCCAAGCTGAAGCCTATCGAAACAAGGTCGCTGATGGCCTGTTCGAACATCTGGCTCGGATCGGCCTTTCCGAAGACGAGCAGGATGAAGAAGTTGGGGCGTTTTTCAGCGCGGTGGAGCTGGAAATGTTCCAGATGTACGATCCAAGCGGCATTTATGGAGACCGCTCCGTTTATTGACAAGGTGCGCCCGTCCCAAGGCGCTATACAATTTGCTTTTGGCCTTGCAATACATGAAAATGCTGCATGACAAGCGAACAGAGATGCTATGTGCACACCGACAAGAAAAGCGACGGCAAATGGTATTATGTCGTCGTTATCGATGGTGAGACAGGTGCCTTGATGGGGCCGCACGATACCGAAGACCAAGCTCTCGCTGCTGGCCAGAAAGATCTGGAAAATCTTAGTATCAATGATGATGAATAGCCCGTTTGCAGCCGGGCGAGCATTCCAAACTCGCCGGGCTCTATCTGTCAGCCAATGCTGTTAATTTGGGCTTGTGGAAAGCTTGTCGAAATCCTCATCCAGCCGTTTAAGCGCTGTGGTTACGACGCGCCGTCTGTCTGCGACCCAAGCTTCTTGCGAGGCGATTTTTTCTTTGGCCGTTTTGATCATCCGCGCCATTTCCTTGGGCTGCGGCCCGCCGCTAGTGGCTCGATTCCTAACGATTGCGACTGGGTCGAGCGTTGCTCGAAACTCTTCCTCGTTCATAGGGAGCTGGTCTGAAAAGCTCGATCCCTTGACAGCTTCCTTGTAGATTCGCTGCGCATCGGCATAGGGGAAGTCGAGTGGCTTGATATTTTGTGATTTGGCAAAATCCACGATCTCGGACGCAAAGTGATGCCCGACGCGGAAAGGCAGTTTATATTTGCGCATCAAAACATCCGCGAGTTCTTGCGAAGCAGTCCAGTCGCTGTTCAGCTCTTCAAGGGAACGGTTCGGGTCGATCACGAGCGCGCCGAGTATTTTTTCCCAGCCTTCCAGCGCTTTGATCGCGCTTTCGACAATTTCTGTGTTGGCATCCTCGTCTTTTGCATCCGGCATGCCGGGCGTAATGTTGTGCGCTTGGATAATGGGTCCCATAGCCAATGTCACTGCGGTGGAAGCAGCTTGCCTTGTGGAATTGAGAATTCCAGGATTGCGCTTCTGGGGCATCGCGCTGGACACATATGTGTTGCCTCCCCCTGTTTGCAGCAATATCCACGGGCGGGGCTGCGCATATTGCGTCATGATATCTTCAATGAACTGTCCGGTATGGAGTGCGATACTTGTAACGATCGCTCCAACTTCGACCGGTTCATCTACCGGGGATATTTGTGAGGCGTCATATGCATTGTCAACGACGCCACTGAAGCCGAGATAATCCGCCATTCGAGTTCGATTGAGTGGCCAGCTTGTGCCGTTCAGTACGGTGGTTCCCATCGGGCTTCTGTCAACACGGGCATAGGCTTCCCTGATACGCTGAGCATCTCGATCCAGACCTGCTGCATGGCCAAGCAGGTAGTGTCCGAAACTATTGGGTTGCGCCGCGACGCCGTTGGTATAGTTGGGTACGATCGTATCGACGTGGCGCTCTGCAAGATCAACGAGGGCGCTTGTTGTTTTATCCAGCTGATGTGCAAGTCTTAGTAGATCATCCCGCATGATGGCGGCCCTGTAGGTCGAATGCATATCCTGGCTCGAACGCCCGGCATGGATTAACGTGACCTCCGGGCCTGCTGCTTCAATGAGCAAAGGCTCAAATGATATTACGGTTGAGGGCCGCTTTGCTCCAGGTTGAGCCCCATCTGCAAGGACCTTCTTCAGCCCGGCGGCGATCTTTGGCGTGAGGTCTTTGTCGAGCAATCCTTCGTCGGAATTGATAATGATCGTCGCCTTGTTGATCATGCCCAACCAGAAGAATTCGTCCCTCGGTGGTTGTTCTGCAGCGATTGCAACGCCGCTATGAACACTTGCAACCAATGTAAGTGCATAAAGAAGTGTTTTCATGATGCCTCCCAGCGCCTGCGGCGACACCAAAGGAAATGGCACACCGCAGGACTTTTATTACATGGACAAGAGATCAAACTGAATAATCAGTTTGCCAAGACCAGTGCTTCTTCTTCGGCCAGTTCGCCGTTAAGCGCCTGGGCCAGTTTGTCTTTGTCGAGCTCGCCTTCCCAACGCGCTACGACAATCGTTGCAACAGCATTGCCAACAAGGTTGGTCAAGGCACGGCATTCTGACATGAAGCGATCAATACCCAGGATTAGCGCCATGCCCGCAACGGGAACCGCCGGCACAACAGAAAGCGTCGCCGCAAGGGTAATAAAGCCGGCACCGGTGATACCGGCAGCGCCTTTGGAACTCAGCATGGCGACGAGCAAAAGCAGAATTTGATCCGACATGCTCAAATGGATGTTTGTTGCTTGAGCAATGAACAGGGCGGCCAGGGTCATATAAATGTTTGTGCCGTCCAGATTGAAAGAATAACCGGTCGGGATAACGAGGCCGACCACAGACTTCTTGCAACCCGCCTTTTCCATCTTGGCCATAAGGGTTGGCAGCGCTGCTTCCGAAGAGCTGGTACCAAGCACCAGCAAGAGCTCTTCCTTGATGTAGCGGATCAGAGCCAAAATGGAAAAACCATTATACCAGGCAACCGCGCCGAGAATGACAAGCACGAACAGGAGTGATGTCAAATAGAATGTGCCGATCAACATGATCAAATTGGCGACAGACCCGATGCCATATTTCCCGATGGTGAACGCCATTGCTCCGAATGCGCCAATGGGGGCTGCCTTCATCAAGATGGCAACGAGTTTGAAGATCGGTGCCGAAAGCGTCAAAAGAAAGTTGGTGACCGGCTCGGCTTTCTCACCGACCATGGCGAGCGAAAGACCAAACAGCACCGAGAAGAAAAGCACCTGCAGAATATCGCCGGATGCGAAAGCGCCGACGATCGTGGTCGGAATGATATTGTTCAGGAATCCAATGATGCTCTGCTCATGCGCCTGCTGCGTGTAGGTTGCAACCGCTTTTGGATCAAGCGAGGCAGGATCAATGTTCATGCCTGCACCGGGTTGAACAACATTGGCAACGACCAGTCCGACGATCAAGGCAAGCGTCGAAAACGTCAGAAAGTAGATCATGGCCTTGCCAGCAACGCGGCCGACTTTCTTAAGATCGCTCATACCGGCAATGCCGGTGGATACGGTCAGAAAAATGACAGGGGCGATGATCATTTTTACCAGCTTGATGAAAGCATCGCCAAGCGGTTTCATACTGGTTCCAAGGTCAGGATAATAATGCCCAAGCGCGATGCCGATGGCGATTGCGACAAGTACCTGAAAATATAAATGGCTATAGATCGGAGCCTTTTTTGATGGCTGCAGGCCAGCATTGGCCGTGGTTAGTGTCACCGGACTCATGACTTCCTCCATGATGCGAGCCTCGTCTGACAGGACCAACCTGCTAGCCTCCCAGGCTCAATTACAGACGGACCGGCCGTCTGCAGCCATGGAATGCAAATGGCGTGCCAATTATTTGTAATTCTATAACTCTTTGAAATTAATGCATTTTTTTATTCATAAGCTTCGACTCCGCCTCAAATTGTGTGGTATGCCGCACAGATTCATTGTATTTTGTGCGGATATATGCACACCTATGTTCATGGATGATCATCCACAAAAGGCCTCTGAAATCCTCACCCCGACAGCGCGATCTGGTTGGGCCAGCAAGGCTGTTCTAGCCACCTTTGCTGTAATCATAATTTTTGCGGCGCTTTTCGTGGCGGGCAATATTGGCCGCGAACGCGGGTATCAGATCGTGATGGACCGTGCGAAAAGCACAGCTGAATTAAATGCAGTTCTCCTGCGCACCGTGCTCGAAAAGCAAAGAGCGGTTCCTTTTGTCCTGTCCCAAGACAGGGATGTTATGAGTGCGCTTTCCACTCGCAGCGAGAGCCAGCTCCAACGTCTCAATCATAAATTTGAAAGCCTTATCGGTGGCACCGGATCTGCTGTAATTTACCTGCTTGATGCAAATGGACTGGCAATCGCTGCGAGCAACTGGAACGAGCCGATCAGTTTCGTCGGAACCAATTACAGTTTTCGGCCCTATTACACACGCGCCATCAGAAATGGCAGCGCAGAACATTACGCCCTTGGCACTGTCAGCAAGCGGCCGGGACTTTATATTTCAAAGCGAATTGATAGCCCGGCTGGACCACTAGGCGTCATTGTTGTCAAACTGGAGTTTGATGAAATCGAAGCGGACTGGCGCCGCAACAGCGATCCGACCTTGGTGGTTGATCAACGCGGTATCGTGCTGGTTACAAGCTTTCCCGACTGGCGTTTTATGACAGAAAGTGTCATCCCCGCCGAGCGAATGGGGCCGCTTCGCGAGAGCCTGCAATTTGGCGGCGCGCCATTGGAGCCGCTGGATATTTCTCCGCCCATGCCAACGGTGCAGCCGGATATTGTTCAAGCCAGGTTGCCGGGCGCCCCGTCCCGAAGAGAATTCGTACGGGTTCAAACCTCGGTTCCGACCACGAGTTGGAAATTGCAATCATTGACGCCTGCCGCACCAACGGTGACCGAGTCTGTCCGTACCGCTCAGTTGATTACACTGCTCTTTCTTGCTCCCTTGCTGGGTCTCACTGCTTTTATTCTTCGCCGGCGCGGACTGGCATTGCGCCGGGCGCACGAACAGGAAGTGGCGAGGGTTGAACTTGAGCGCCGTGTTGCTGCCCGCACTGCGGATTTGAGTGCGGCGCATGCCGAGCTGGTCATGCAGGCGGAAGAACGTCAAAAGACGGAAACAAAACTCCAGTCCGTCCAATTGGAGCTTGTGCAGGCGAACCGCCTGGCAATTCTCGGTCAGGTGACTGCAGGGGTGGCGCATGAGATTAACCAGCCTGTGGCGGCCATTCGATCCTATGCTGATAATGCGGCAACGTTTTTGGGGCGCAATCAGGTCGATTCCGCCAAAGACAATTTGAAGACTATTGCCGGGCTGACGGAACGCATCGGAAGCATCACCGACGAACTCAGGACCTTTTCCCGCAAAGGCACGGGAGATTCTGGGCCTGTCAGTGTCAGTGATATCATCGAAGGTGCAATGCTGCTTCTCGGAAGCAGATTTCGCCAGCGTGCCGGACAAATCCTGACTGAAATGCCCCCTCCCGAAGTGAAGGTCTATGGCAACCGCATCCGCCTCGAACAAGTTCTGATCAATCTCATGCAAAATGCGCTTGAAGCGACGGAAGGTGGACCCGCCAGCAAGATCAGCGTGCGCTGTTCCGTTGACCAAGATGAACTGCGATTGATTGTTGCTGATAATGGTCCTGGAATACCCGATTCAATCATGCAGATGCTGTTTACACCCTTCAACACGTCCAAGGATCGGGGCCTGGGGCTTGGGCTGGTGATCTGCCATGACATTGTCGCGGAGTATGGGGGGCGCATCGAGGTTGAAAGCAGCTCTGCCGGGACCGAGTTCACCGTGCATCTGAAAAAGGTGGTCTGACCATGGATTCAAATCATATTGCCTTTGTCGAAGATGATGACGACCTGCGTGCTGCAAATTGCCAGACGCTTGAACTGGCAGGCTTCAACGTGCAGCCCTTTCCCAATGCAATGCTCGCTTTGCGATTCCTGACGCCGGACTTTCCGGGTGTCGTCGTGACCGATGTGAGGATGCCTCACATTGACGGGCTTGAGCTGTTTCGCCGTTTGCGTGAAATGGATTCTGATCTGCCCGTCATCCTTATAACCGGACATGGTGATATCGATATGGCCGTCGAGGCCATCCATAAGGGCGCCTATGATTTTATCGCCAAGCCCTATCCAGCCGATCGCCTTGTGCAAAGCATAATGCGAGCATTGGAGAAGCGCCGGCTCGTCATGGAGAACCGCGAATTGCGTTTGGCGGTGGAAAACACCAATGAATCACTGCCGCTGATCGGTCAAACGCCCGTTATGCAAAACCTTCGAAAGACCCTGCGCCATGTGGCAGGTGCCGATGTCGACGTATTGATCGCCGGTGAAACAGGGACGGGGAAAGAGGTTGTTGCCGGACTTTTGCATGAATGGAGCAGGCGCAAACAGGGGAACTTCGTTGCGCTGAACTGCGGGGCTTTGCCGGAAACAGTCATAGAAAGCGAATTGTTTGGCCACGAAGCCGGAGCTTTCACAGGGGCTCAAAAGAAGCGTGTTGGCCGCATCGAGCACTCTAGTGGCGGAACCTTGTTTCTCGATGAGATTGAGAGCATGCCTCTTTCAACGCAGGTAAAACTTCTACGCGTTTTGGAAAGCCGGGAAATTACACCGCTTGGCACCAACGAACACCGGCCCGTCGATTTGCGCGTGGTGGCCGCGGCCAAGGTTGACCTTGGGAGCGCCGACCAGCGCGTCAATTTTCGCGAGGATTTGTTCTACAGGCTCAATGTCGTGACTGTTTCAATTCCTCCGCTGCGTGAGCGGCGCGATGATATCATGCTTCTGTTTACCCATTTTCTGCATCGCGCTTCGGCAAGATTCAAAACAGATGTGCCAGAGATCACAGCCGCGCAGCGCTCCTATCTCATGCAGCATGACTGGCCCGGAAATGTGCGCGAGCTGGTGCATTTTGCCGAACGTGCTGCACTTGGTCTTGATGGCATTGAAACAACAAAATCAGATATTGAAAGCGACGGTTCGAGTTTGCCGCAAGCCATGGAACGATATGAGGCGCGGCTTATCCAGCAAGCATTGGCAGCCAATGGCGGGGATGTGCGCTCCACGATCCAGACGCTCGGTATCCCGCGCAAAACTTTCTACGACAAGCTGCAGCGTCACGGGATTGACCGATCCGATTACGTCTCAAGCAAGTGATAAGCGAGTTCTCTGAACGCGCCGGCTAGCGCAATGTAAATGGCGGAGAGGGAGGGATTTGAACCCCCGATGGAGTTGCCCCCATGCCGCATTTCGAGTGCGGTGCTTTCAACCACTCAGCCACCTCTCCGCATATAGGATCCACGTAAAGACCCGTATTTTTAGTGCTGCGATGCCCCAAAGGGCTTGGCTTGAGCGTGCGACGCGCTAGATAGCGGGCAAAGCGCGCAGATACAAGAGCAATTTTGCGTTAAATTTCTTGACTCCGCCTCGCTCCTGATCTTATAAGCGCGCAACGACTGGCGTGGGGGATTCTCCGCGCCGTTTGTTTTTGAATTCGGGTGCCTTCGTTCTTATGGATAAAAGTGCCTTTCGATCAATCTGTCACGACTGACAAAAAGACGGTTATTGCCGGGAAACTGGCAGAAAACCGAACCGAACGCCGAAAGGGCACAAAATGTTCGCAGTCATCAAGACCGGTGGTAAGCAGTATCGCGTTGCCGCCAATGACCTACTCAAGGTCGAAAAAGTTTCCGGCAATGCCGGCGATATCGTACAGTTCGCAGAAGTTCTGATGGTTGGCGTCGGTGCTGACGCAACAATCGGCGCTCCTGTAGTCAGCGGCGCGCTGGTCACAGCCGAAGTCGTTGAACAGGGCCGCGCACGCAAGGTTATTGCCTTCAAGAAGCGCCGTCGCCAGAATTCGAAGCGTACACGCGGTCATCGTCAGGAATTGACAACGATCCGTATCGCTGAGATTCTTACCGGTGGTGCCAAGCCTTCGAAGACTGCCGCTGAAAAGCCGGCCAACAAGAAGCCTGCAAAGGCTGAAGTTGCTGCTGCTGACGCGACAGAGACCAAAGCCGCCCCAAAGGCCAAAGCTGCGCCCAAGAAGGCTGCTGCCAAGGCTGAGAAGCCCGCTTCGGGCGAATAAGAACAGGTTTAAAGGAGCAATCCCATGGCACACAAAAAAGCTGGTGGTTCGTCACGCAACGGTCGTGATTCAGAATCAAAGCGCCTTGGCGTAAAGAAGTTCGGCGGCGAGCGCGTGCTTGCTGGCAACATTCTCGTTCGTCAACGCGGCACCAAATGGCACCCCGGTGTCAATGTTGGTCTTGGTAAGGACCACACTCTGTTTGCGCTTGAAGCAGGCACAGTTTCTTTCCGTACCAAAGCCAACGGCCGTAGCTTCGTGTCGATCGTCACCCCGATCGCCGAAGCAGCAGAATAGCCGGTCATGCTTGAAGCACCGGCGTCCCATCGGACCCGGTGAAAAAATGGCAACCGCCAAAAGATCAAAGGGAGATGGGGCACTACCCGTCTCCCTTTTCGTATCTGGAGGAATGAAAAATGGTTGCTGATATACTTGAAGAAGAAGATGAACGGCTGGATCTGATAGACTGTCCGGTTCTCGTTACGGACCGCCTTATCTTGCGGGCGCCTCATATTGAGGACGTGGACGCAATTGCCAATCTTGCCGATAATCTGCGCGTGGCAGAAATGCTGTCACGCATGCCGCACCCCTACACGAAAGCCCATGCGGTTGATTTCGTGCGCCGCGCCAATGCGGGCGAGATTGGCAAATGCGTCTATGCCATTACCCTTGCTCAAAATGGAACCTTCGTTGGTTGTTGCGGAATCAATTATCGACGTGGCGCCGGCAAGGATGAACTGGAAATAGGCTACTGGCTTGGTGAGCCGCATTGGGGCAAGGGGTATGCGACCGAAGCTGCTCATGCGCTGGTGGATCTGGTGTTCCGCGCAACGCAGGTCGAAAAGCTTTACGCTTCGTGCCGTGTGTCGAACATTGCATCGCGCCGGGTGCTCTATAAGAGCGGATTCCAGTATACGAATACGGGTATGATGGATTCCATCAATGCGGGCAATGTTCCAGTGGAGCGCTATATGCTCGACAGACGTACCTGGATTGGTCTTCGGAGTTGGACTTCCTAACGCCCTGGATGAAGTAAGATGGTGCTGGAGGTATTTTCGACCTCCAGCGCTGACAATAAAAACTCAACGCGCTGGTTCCCGAATGCTCAAACTGACGGGAACTGGCCAGTTTTATTCTCGCTGGAATTGCTGTATTGCCTGCAAGCGACACAAAAGGACTGAATTTCCATGAAGTTTCTCGATCAGGCGAAAGTCTATATCCGCTCCGGCGACGGTGGTGCCGGTTCGGTATCTTTTCGCCGTGAAAAATTCCTGGAATTTGGTGGCCCTGATGGCGGGGATGGCGGTCGCGGTGGCGATGTATGGGCCGAAGCCGTCGATGGCTTGAATACATTGATCGACTATCGCTATCAGCAGCATTTCAAGGCCAAGACAGGCATGCACGGCATGGGCCGGGACATGACCGGCGGCAAGGGCGCGGATGTCGTTTTGAAAGTGCCGGTCGGCACGCAAATTTTCGAAAATGATAATGAAACGCTGATCGTCGATTTCACGGTGGTGGGGCAGCGCTATCGTCTGGCCAAGGGCGGTAATGGCGGCTTTGGCAATGCGCATTTCAAAACCTCGACCAATCAGGCTCCACGACGTGCCAATCCCGGTCTAGAGGGTGAGGAGCGTAATCTTTGGCTTCGTCTGAAATTGATTGCGGATGCCGGACTTCTTGGAAAGCCCAATGCCGGTAAGTCGACATTTCTTGCCAGTGTCACGGCTGCCAAGCCCAAGATCGCTGACTATCCATTTACGACGCTTCATCCCAATTTGGGGGTCGCGCGTGTTGACGCTCGCGAGTTTGTTATTGCCGATATTCCCGGTTTGATCGAAGGCGCTCATGAAGGCGTAGGGATCGGCGACAGGTTCCTTGGTCACGTGGAGAGGACACGTGTCCTTTTGCACCTGGTCTCAGCTCAGGAAGAAAATGTTGCCGAGGCCTACAAGACTGTGCGCAATGAATTGAAAGCCTATGGCGGAGGACTGGCGGAAAAGCTGGAAATTGTTGCCTTGAGCCAAATCGATACATTGGACGCCGCAGCACGCAAAAAGAAGATTGCCGCGCTGAAGAAAGCATCCGGTGTTGAGCCGATGCTCTTGTCTTCAGTCAGCCGCGAGGGCGTCGAGCAAGTCTTGCGGGCATTGTCAGCGATTATTCTTGAATCGCGAAAATCAGAAGCGCCTGTAGAGGTCGATAACCGCTACAAATATTGAGTATCGCAATGTCTGTGAAATCCACACAACACCGCAGTGATAATGAGCATGGCGCAGCGGGCGCTTCGCCAACGCTGCGGAACTATCGGCGTATTGTTGTGAAAATCGGTTCGGCATTGCTTGTCGACCGGACCAGCGGATTGAAGAGGCAGTGGCTGGAAAGCCTGGGCGCGGATGTTGCCGCGCTTGCCGCTTCAGGCGTGGAAGTGATGATCGTCTCATCGGGTGCCATCGCTCTTGGGCGGAATGTGCTGGGTTTGCCAAAAGGCGCGTTGCGGCTGGAAGAAAGTCAAGCCGCCGCAGCAGCCGGACAGATCGAACTTGCCAAGGCCTATGCCGAGGTCCTGAGTGGTCACAGTTTACGGGCAGGGCAAATCCTTCTTACGCTAGCTGATACGGAAGAGCGGCGCCGCTATCTTAATGCACGTGCGACTCTCAGCACATTGTTACGATTGAAGGCCGTGCCTGTGATCAATGAGAATGACACGGTTGCCACAACGGAAATCCGTTATGGCGACAATGACCGGCTTGCGGCGCGTGTTGCAACGATGATGAGCGCAGATTTGCTGATCCTGCTTTCGGATATTGATGGGCTCTATACGGCTCCGCCGCATCAGAACCCTGACGCGCAATTCATACCAATGGTTGAGGCGATTACGCCCGATATCGAAGCCATGGCGGGAGCCGCAGCTTCTGAATATTCGCGTGGCGGCATGAAAACCAAGCTTGATGCGGGCAAGATTGCAAATGCTGCGGGCACGGCGATGATCATCGCTTCGGGCACGCGGTTGAACCCGCTTGCGGCCATTGACGGTGGCGAACGCTCGACTTTATTCCGGGCAAGCACATCACCGGTAAATGCCTGGAAAACATGGATTTCCGGCAATCTGGAACCATCAGGCCGACTGGTGATCGACGATGGGGCTCTGGTGGCATTGAAATCAGGCAAATCGCTGTTGTCGGCAGGGGTTCGCGAGGTTTACGGACAATTCATGCGCGGTGATACTGTTGCCGTCGTGGGGCCCGATGGCAAAGAGGCGGCACGGGGGCTGATTGCCTATGATGCGGCAGATGCCGTAAAAATTGCTGGCCGCAAGACGAGCGAGATTGCGGAAATATTGGGTTATGATGCCCGCTCAGCGATGATACACCGCGATGATCTGGTGGTGCGCGCAGCAAAACAGCTTGCTGTTGCGAAGGAGTAGAACATGTTGACACGTACAGGTGCAAACACTCCAGAGGCTGAAGCCATAGTTGAATTGATGGCAGAGACAGGCCGCAAGGCACGAGCGGCCGCGCGTCCATTGGCTATAGCATCGCCGGAAGTCAAAACGGCTGCGCTCTTGGCAATGGCGGATTGCATCGAACGCCGCAAAGCGGAAATTCTTCAAGCCAACGAGCAGGATATGACCAATGGCGCAGCTGCGGGAATGACGCCTGCGCTGCTTGACCGGCTCAAGCTTGATGACAAACGGATCAGTGGTATCGCCGACAGTATCCGTGTCATTGCCGACTTGGCTGATCCTGTCGGTCAGGTTATTGCAGAGTGGGACCGCCCGAATGGTTTGCATATTGAGCGTGTCCGTACTCCGCTCGGCGTTATCGGCGTCATCTATGAAAGCAGACCGAATGTTACAGCGGATGCTGGAGCGCTGTGTCTAAAGTCCGGCAATGCCGTAATTTTGCGTGGCGGCTCGGATTCAGTGCATTCCTCACGGGCGATCCATGCGGCCCTTTCAGAGGGGTTGGAGTTGGCGGGTTTGCCGCGCGACGCAATCCAACTCGTATCGACAACCGATCGTAGCGCCGTTGGAGAGATGCTCAAAGGGCTTGATGGCAATCTCGACGTAATCATCCCACGTGGCGGAAAGAGCCTTGTTGCAAGAGTGCAGGCAGAGGCACGTGTTCCGGTTTTTGCGCATCTGGAGGGGCTCTGCCACGTCTATATTGATGGATCGGCCGACCTTAATCTGGCGCGCAAGATTGTTGTGAATGCTAAAATGCGCCGGACAGGCGTTTGCGGATCCGCGGAGACGCTTCTGGTCGACCGGCTTATTGCACCGACTTATCTCACGCCGCTATTGAATGATCTTGTTGAAGCGGGCTGCGAAATTCGCGGAGACGAGCAGGTGACCAAGCTTTACGGCAAAGCGAAAGTTGCGACGGAAGCGGATTGGTCAACTGAATATCTGGATGCGATCATTTCCGTGAAACTGGTCGATGGTATTGAGGGCGCGCTGGATCATATAAATCGCTATTCATCGCATCACACGGAGGCGGTCATCGCCGAAGATGAAAGTGTCGTGGAGCGGTTCTTCAATGAAATCGACTCAGCGATTCTGTTGCACAATGCATCGACGCAATTTGCCGATGGCGGTGAGTTCGGCATGGGTGCAGAAATCGGTATCGCCACCGGCAAGATGCATGCGCGGGGTCCTGTTGGAGTTGAACAACTGACTTCATTCAAATATCTCGTCCGCGGCACGGGTCAGATACGTCCGTGATATTTACACCGGCGAGTATCCCCGGCATTAGCGATGCGCATCTGCGTATGCCATTTGTTGAAAAGGGTATGGCTGTCGGCTTGTTCGGTGGATCGTTCAATCCCCCGCATGCGGGTCACGCGCTTGTCGCAGAAATCGCGATGCGCAGGCTCAAACTCGATCAGCTCTGGTGGATTGTCACGCCGGGAAATCCCCTGAAGGACAAGCGGGAACTAGCGCCGCTCTCCGATCGCCTGGAAAAATGTGAAGCGTTGATTCATGATCCCCGGGTGAAGGTCACGGCATTTGAAGCGGCTCACCACATTCGTTACACGGCGGATACGCTGGCTTTGATAAAACTGCGGAATCCCGGCGTGCATTTCGTATGGATAATGGGTGCGGATAGTCTGGCGGACTTTCATCATTGGCAGCGATGGCAGCAAATTGCCACGACATTTCCGATTGCCGTTATTGATCGCCCCGGATCAACGCTCGCATTTCTGTCGTCGCGCATGGCCAAGACATTTGATTACGCCCGTATCGACGAGGATGATGCGCCCATTCTCGCGCGAGCTCAAGCGCCGGCGTGGACGTTCATTCATGGGCCAAGGTCATTGCTTTCATCCACTGAAATACGCAACGGGAATATGAAAACAGGCGGCTAAAAGAACCTGTTGCGGGTTAGATCAAGATGACGTCTTGAAACTGCCATGCGACTCTGCCTATCTTATACGTGTGCAGTGAGTTTAGTAGCTGCGGCGCGTTGTTCTTAAAGGGAAAGGAATTACACTGAGAACAGCAATTCAAAAGAAGGAAGCTTTGGCTCCTTCAACGGCAGAGATCAGCGGTATCAATACCGTCGCTCGTGCCCTCAAATCAGTGCTTGATAGTCTCGATGACTCCAAGGCTGAACAAATTGTCCCCATCGACCTTCGCGGCAAATCTGTCATCGCTGACCATATGGTCATCGCGTCCGGACGATCGCATCGCCATGTCACGGCGGTTGCGGATCAGCTCCTTCGGACTCTGAAAGAGAACGGATATGGCAATAATGCCAAGGTTGAAGGTCTTACCAGCGGTGATTGGGTGCTGATCGACACGGGCGATATCATCATCCATATTTTCCGCCCCGAAGTGCGGGAGTTCTACAACATCGAAAAGATGTGGCAGGCTCCGGAACTTGACGGTGAAACCGTACACTAGCGCCGAATAGCTCTGGTGTTTTTTTAGCCGGCGAAAGGTCCGGTTGAGCAGTTTTAGGTCTGCCGGACTGGAGTATCATGCGTATCAGTGTGTTTGCCGTGGGCCGCATGAAGTCCGGTCCGGAACGTGAGCTGGCGGACCGCTATCTCGACCGGTTCAAAAAGACAGGCGCTTCATTGGGCCTCGAATTTTCGTCTGTGACGGAAATAGTGGAAAGCCGTGCGCAGCAGGCAGACCTGCGAAAACAGGAAGAGTCTGCTCAGTTATTGAAAGCTCTTGATGCTGGTGGTGTGTTGGTGCTTCTCGACGAACGCGGAAAAACCATGGCGTCTGAGGTATTTGCGTTCAGCATCGCGAAATTTCGCGATGAGGGGAAACGGCAGCTGCTGCTGGCGATTGGCGGGCCGGATGGTCATGATGCTGCGTTGAGGGAGCGTGCGGACCTCGTTCTCGCGCTTGGTGCCATGACTTGGCCGCACCAAATCGTCCGTATTCTTGTCGCCGAACAACTTTATCGGGCCACAACAATACTTTCAGGTCACCCGTATCACCGCGTTTAGACGCGAGATTTCGAGTAAAAACATTACAAATAAGTAATTCAGCCATCATTCATCTGAGCACTTCATAATAGGTGCTCTTGATCATTACAAAAATATAATGATCTCAAAGCTTTTCGAACGAACCACTCCTGTCCATTTCTTGATAGTATCAATCGAGGTGGAGTGCTTCATCTGCGAAGAAGGTGGAATGGGTCGATGACTAAAATTGCCAAGGTGACCGGTCATGAGAAGCCAACGCTGGAAGACTCGAACGTAACGTTTATCCCAGGCGCGGTTCCTCCAGGACGCAAGAAAAAGCGCTCGCGTCTTTGGCTGTGGTTGCCTGTCGCTATCCTTGCAACAGGCGCCGGTTACTATGCATGGACGTCTTACAGTGCTTCCACATCAACAACCGCTGTGATCACCCAACCCGTTGTGAGAGCCGACATCGAGAACGCAGTCACTGCTGTTGGCACGCTGGATTCGATTAAGTCAGTCGATGCTGGTGCGCAGGTTTCTGGTCAGTTGAAAGCTCTGCATGTCGAAATCGGTGACAAGGTAACCCAGAATGAACTGATTGGTGAGATCGATCCGGCAACCATTCAAAACCGGATTGAGATCGATCAGGCGGAGCTTGCCAACCTACAAGCGCAACTCGTGTCAAAAAAGGCTCAGCTTGTGCTGAAACAGGCAAATATCGAACGGCAGCGTAACTTGGTGGCAACCCGCTCAGTCTCGCAATCGACGCTCGATCAGGCTGTTGCCGATCTGGCGACGGCGGAGGCTGATGTGAATGCGCTTGAAGCGCAAATCCGAAAGCAACAGGCGACCCTGGACGGCGATCAGGTCGATCTCGGCTATACGAAGATTTATGCGCCAATGGCTGGAACCATCGCAGCCGTGCCGGTCAAGGAGGGGCAGACGCTGAACGCCAGCCAGACAGCGCCGACTATTGTGACAATCGCCGATCTTTCTACGATGACGGTCAAGGCACAGGTCTCAGAAGCTGATGTCAGCAAACTCAAGCTGGGAATGGACGCGTATTTCACACTGCTCGGGCAACCGGGCAAACGATATACCGGCAAGCTTCGCCAGATACAGCCTACGCCTGACATTGAAAACAACGTCGTGCTTTACTATGCGCTATTCGACGTGCCCAATATTGATGGCGACCTTATGATTTCAATGAGCGCACAGGTCTTCTTCCTGCAATCAGCGGCGAAAGATGTGCTGGTGGTTCCGAGCTCGGCAATTCGCGCGAAAAAAGGTTCCAGCGCGGCTGCGGATGACAAACGCCAGTTCGAGGTCAGCGTCGTTGATGCCTCCGGAAAAACATCCACACGCGATGTTGAAGTTGGCATTCGCAATCGCGTGAATGTGGAGATCAAGAGCGGCCTGAAGGAAGGCGATCTTGTTGTTGTCGGTCAGGCAAGCGATTCCACCAATGCCGCAAACGGTTCCGGCAATCGCTCGCAGCGCGGCCAACGCATGCCACGGATGTTCTAGATATGACAGCGCTCATATCGCTCAAGGATATCAGCAAAACCTACTATAATGGCGACCTTTCAGTCGAGGTTCTGCATGGCATCTCACTCGATATAGAGGCGGGTGAGTTCGTTGCCATTATCGGGCAGTCCGGGTCGGGCAAATCAACGCTGATGAATATTCTGGGCTGTTTGGATCAGCCGACCAGTGGCAGTTATCAGCTGGATGGAGAGAGTGTTTCAGGGTTTGAGCCAGATGAACTGGCCGGATTGCGGCGACGAACCTTTGGCTTCGTTTTCCAAAGCTATAATTTGATTCCCACTGCCAGTGCGCAAGAAAACGTTGAGGTGCCCGCAGTCTATGCCGGTGCTTCGGCACAAGACCGGCACGATAGGGCGGAAGCGCTGCTGAACACACTCAACCTGGGTGATCGGTTGGATCACAGGCCGAACCAACTGTCCGGTGGACAGCAGCAGCGCGTTTCGATTGCACGGGCTTTGATGAATGGCGGGAGGATCATTCTGGCAGATGAGCCAACCGGCGCTTTGGATAGCCAAAGTGGTGAAGAAGTCATGGCGCTGTTGCGAAAAATGAACGAGAGCGGCCACACGATTATTGTTATTACCCATTCGCGAGAAGTGGCCGAGCAGGCGGATCGTTTAATCGAACTGCGTGACGGACACGTCGTCTCTGATCGTACCAAAAAAGGACGCAGCAATCCTGAAGCGGCTTTTGGTTTGAAGCAGAAGGCGGTTGATGGGGTTGCCGCGATCGCAGACGTATCCGAAGCAATCAAGATGGCGGTTCGCGCTTTGCGCGCAAATCTGTTTCGCACAATTCTCACCCTGCTGGGCATTGTGATCGGAGTCGGCTCAGTGGTGGCAATGCTGGCGATTGGCACGGGGGCCCAAAACTCGGTTCTGGACCGCATTTCATCAATGGGTTCAAACCTGCTGGTTGTGCGACCGAACATGGCGAATTTTCGCGGGGGGCAGGGCGGCAGCATTGTAACGCTGGTTCCGGCCGATGCCGATGCAATTCTGGACGTTCCAAATGTGTCATTCGCCGTTCCTGAAATGACCAGTACAGTGACTGTTCGTTATGGGAATGTTGATTATCAGACGTCAGCCAATGGGACAGTTCCGCAATTTACCGATGCCAAATCATGGAAAGTCGGAGCGGGGGAGTTCATCAATCAACAGGATATGACCAATTATGCGCCGGTGGCCGTACTTGGCCAAACGGTCGCCAAGACGCTCTTTCCGGACGGTGAAAGCCCGCTTGGAAAATATGTCCTCGTCAGCAAAATCCCTTTCCAGATCATTGGTGTCATGAGTGAAATGGGAGCAGGGCCGGGCGGAAATGATCAGGATGATACGATTATCGTGCCGCTGACGACGGGTAGCACGCGGCTATTCGGCCAACGGAATGTGCGCTCTATCACTGTGCAGGTTAAAGATGGGTCGCTTATAGATGCCACGCAAACGACTATCCAGCAATTGCTGGATGAGCGGCACAAAAAGCAGGACACGCAAATTACCAATATGGCTTCAATTCGTGAGGCTGTGACAGAGACTTCGAATACGCTGAAATTGTTTCTTGGCGCCGTGGCGGCCATTTCGCTTCTGGTAGGCGGAATTGGCGTGATGAACATCATGCTCGTCAGCGTCAGTGAGCGGACGCGCGAGATTGGGGTGCGTATGGCTACGGGCGCGCGACAGCGCGATATTCTGCTGCAGTTCATCATAGAGGCGCTGGTCGTTTCGGCGGTAGGCGGAGCCATTGGCGTTGTAGCGGGCCTTGGCACAGGAGTTCTGGCAAAGCTGATGGGCGCGCCCATCAGCTTCACCGTTGGGCCAGTTGCGCTGGCCTTTGCCTGTTCGTTTCTCACGGGTCTGGTCTTTGGTTATCTGCCGGCCAGAAACGCCTCCAAGCTACAGCCGGCGGTTGCCTTGAGTTCAGAATAGATCAGGAAAAGCGGCTCGCTTCACTGTGAACCAGATCGGAAATAAAACCTGATACTGCGGTTATGCGGCGAAGCGTACGCACTGACTCGTGATAGGAAAGCCAATAGGAGCGGCGGATTTTTCGTTCTGGCATAATGGCTACCAGTTCCTCATGCTCGCGCGCGATAAAAGTATGAAGAATGCCGATCCCAGCGCCAGCCTTGACCGCTTCGACCTGACCCAAAGCACTCGATATCTCAAAACCAGGGTGCCATTCGCGGGTAATTTCCGGCGCATAATTCAGTGACTGGCTGATCACCAGATCATCGACATAGCCGACCAGTCGGTGCTGGGGTAGTTCTTCGATTGATTGGGGTGCGGGATGGGCGGCTAGATAAGCGCGGCTGGCATAGAGGCACAGACTGTAATCGACGAGTTTTCTTGCGACCAGACGACCCTGGTCGGGACGGTCCACGGTAATTGCAATATCGGCTTCCCGCCGTGACAGTGAGAAAGAACGTGGAACCGGAACAAGCTGAATCTTGAGATCCGGATAATTCGCCGTTAGCCGGGCAAGCCGCGGTGCCAGGAAAGTTACGCCAAATCCGTCCGGCGCGCCGATGCGAACTGAACCGGATATGGCCACGTCAGCATCACCGAGGGAAGAGCGCGCAGCCAGCATTTCCGCTTCCATACGCTCGCCTGAAAGAAGAAACTCTTCTCCCGCGCGCGTCAGTTCGCAACCATTTGTGCGTCTGGTCAGCAGCTTGGTGTTGAGCGCTGTCTCCAGAGCCGTTAGTCGCCTTGCTACCGTCGCGTGGTTGACGCCCAGCCTTTTCGCCGCGCCGAGTATCTGGCCTGAACGTGCTACGCTCAGGAAAATGCGGACATCATCCCAGTTCATCAACCACCTCCTAATGTATCTTACATTGTTTTTTGCACAACGGATGCGCTTTTGCACGTCTTGCATTTAACATTTTGAAGCGCCTATGATGCCGCATACGAAGATCATCAAAGGGAGGTTGCTCGCAATGCGCGAAGTTGGACATTTTATCGGTGGCAAGCATGTCGCTGGCACAAGCGGTCGCACGACCGAAATTTTTCAGCCCATGGATGGTACAATTCAGGGAACGGTTGCACTGGCCACTCCGGCCGAAGTACGCGCAGCCGTGGAAAACGCCAAAGCAGCTCAGCCTGCATGGGCAGCAACCAATCCGCAGCGCCGCGTTCGTGTCATGCGCAAGTTTCTTGAACTTGTTGAAGCGGAATACGACTCATTGGCTGAACTCCTTGCCCGCGAACATGGCAAGACCATCCCTGATGCCAAAGGCGATATCCAGCGCGGTCTGGAAGTTGTTGAAGTTTGCCTGGGTGCGGCTCACATGCTCAAGGGCGAATTTTCCGACAGTGCAGGCACTGGCATTGATGTATATTCGATGCGTCAACCGCTTGGCGTCGTTGCAGGCATAACACCCTTCAACTTCCCGGCGATGATCCCGCTGTGGAAAGCTGGCCCCGCCATTGTCTCGGGTAACGCATTCGTCCTGAAGCCTTCAGAGCGTGATCCCGGCGTGCCGATGCGCCTTGCCGAACTCTTTATCGAAGCTGGATTGCCCGCAGGCATTTTCAACGTTGTCAATGGCGACAAGGAAGCCGTGGACACGCTGCTCGACGACCCGGACATCAAAGCAGTTGGCTTTGTCGGATCCACGCCGATTGCTCAATATATTTACAGCCGTGCCACGGCAAATGGTAAGCGTGCACAGTGCTTCGGCGGCGCCAAGAACCATATGATCATCATGCCCGATGCTGATATGGATCAGACAGTGGATGCGCTGATCGGTGCAGGTTATGGCTCGGCTGGCGAGCGCTGCATGGCGATTTCGGTTGCGGTTCCAGTGGGCAAGGAAACAGCAGACCGTCTCGTTGCAAAGCTTATTCCACGCGTTGAGGCTCTGAAGGTCGGGCCGTCTACTGACCTGACGGCAGATTACGGTCCAGTTGTAACGAAACAGGCGCTTGAGCGTATCCAGGGCTATGTTGATCTTGGCGTGAAAGAAGGCGCGAACCTCGTCGTTGATGGGCGCGGCTTCAAGATGCAGGGTTATGAAAATGGCTACTATATGGGTGGCTGCCTCTTCGACAATGTGACGCCTGACATGCGCATCTACAAGGAGGAAATCTTTGGGCCGGTGCTCGGTATTGTCCGCGCCGACACTTATGAAGATGCACTTCGTCTGCCTAACGAGCATGAATATGGCAATGGCGTCGCTATCTTCACCCGCGATGGCGATGCGGCGCGTGATTTTGCATCACGTGTGCAAGTCGGCATGGTCGGTATTAATGTGCCGATCCCGGTTCCAATCGCCTATTATACATTCGGTGGCTGGAAAGGTTCAGGCTTTGGTGATTTGAACCAGCATGGTCCGGACGCATTCCGGTTCTATACCAAGACAAAGACGGTCACATCTCGTTGGCCTTCGGGCGTCAAGGATGGTGCGGAATTTGTTATTCCAACAATGAATTAAGCTGTTCTGCTGGAATAGTATCAAGCCGCCTGCAATTTTGCCGGCGGCTTTTTTATGGTGCAAGTACCCTGAGATGTTCGATCAGCTTGCTTGCCGCATCTTCGGCACGTTCCGGATTGCGGTTGATGATCGCTTCAATCAGCGCTTTATGCGCTGCGACTGACTGTTGCAGTCCGCCGGGTCGTTGCAGGCGAAACCAGAAACGCCGGCTATGGGTTTGCAAGGGCGAGGCAAGGCGGGCTGCAAATGGATTTCCAGCGGCCTGACCCAATACAGTGTCGAACGTCTTATCGGCTGTCAAAAACCCGGCAACATCCTCCGAACTCACCGCTTTGCTCATCGCATCGGAGGCTTCTCTTAACCTGCGGTGATGCAACTGCGCACCAAATTGCGCTGCACCGCGTGCCAACACGCGTTCTATCCCTTCACGGGCATCGAGAACTTTGGAAAAATCCTGCGGATTCAGTTCGGCAATCGCTATCCCTGAGCGGGGTCTGATTTCCATCAACCCTTCCCATGCAAGCTTCTGCACCGCTTCCCGAACAGGTGTGCGCCCCATTCCCGTTATATCGGTTAGCGCACGTTCATTGACGATAGCGCCGGGCTCAAGGCTGAGCGTGACGATCATTTCTTCAATCTGCCGGTACGCCAGTTCTGCGAGGCTTTCACCTGATTGGACGGGTGTATGTGCAGTGGTTTGAAACATGTTCAAGGATCTTTCAATGAAACGATTGACAGTAATGCATCCTACAGATATATTTCTGATATATCAACAAGGAGTATGATCATGTGGTCAGGTGTTCTTCCCGCAGTTACCAGCAAATTCACCGATGATGATAGGCTTGATCACGGCGAAATGGAACGTTGCTTCTCCCTGTTGATGGAGGCTGGCTGCGATGGTCTGATTGTTGCCGGTTCGCTTGGCGAAGGCCCTATGCTTAGCCATGATGAAAAACTTGAAGTTCTGAAAATAGCGCAAGGTGTAGCCAAGGGTAAGCCGGTTCTGCTCACAATCAATGAGGCCGCGACCCGCGACGGTGCAGCTCTTGCAAAACGCGCTGCCAAGGCAGGTGCAGACGGGCTGATGCTTGTTCCAAGCCCCATCTATCATACCGACCCGGAAGAGACGGTCACCACATTGAAAGCCGTTGCGGCTGCGGGCGATCTTCCAGTGATGATTTATTCAAATCGTATCGCCTACCGCGTCGACGTTACCAGCGCGATCTTGTCCGAGCTTGCTTCGGATGATCATTTTGTTGCGATCAAAGAGTCATCAGATGACATTCGCCGCACGACGGACATTATCAATGAGTTCGGCACGCGTTTCGATCTGTTCACGGGTGTGGATAATCTTGCTTTTGAGGCATTGACTGCCGGTGCTGTTGGCTGGGTTGCAGGTCTCGTAACAGCTTTCCCGAAAGAAACAGTAGCCATCTACAAGCTTGTGCTCGCGGGGCGTTACGCTGAGGCGCTGGAAATCTACCGTTGGTTCCGCCCGCTTCTGGATCTCGATGTTTCAACCTATCTTGTGCAGAATATCAAGCTGGCAGAAGTGCTGGAGATCGGAACGAATGATCGTGTACGTTTGCCGCGTCAACCTCTGCGCGGAGACCGCCGAGCATCCGTTGAAAAGACAGTGAGAGATGCAATAGCTTCACGTCCAGCGTTGCCGTCGCTTTGAGTTTCGTGTCACTTTATTGATCATGCCAAGAGACAATATCGATATTCTGATTATCGGCGCCGGTATTGTCGGTGTAGCGACAGCAGCTATTCTTGCAGAGAGTGGCCGCAAAGTACTCGTCGTCGACCGTCAGGGTATCTGCGAAGGAACAAGCTCCGGCAATGCCGGAGCTTTGGCTTTTTCGGATATATTGCCGATGGCCTCGAAGGGCGTGCTTGCAAAAGTCCCTGGCTGGCTTATGGACCCGCTTGGTCCATTTACTATCCGCCCGTCATACCTCCCAAAACTTTTGCCCTGGTTGTATCGATTCTGGCGGGCCAGCAGCGCCGACATGCTTGAGCATACAGTACGGGCGCAAGGGGCGATGATGCGTCTCGCTGAGCCTGAAATGCTCGGGCTGATGCAGCGCGCCGGTCTCGGCCGGATGGTCCGTGAAGATGGTTCATTGGAGCTTTACGAGAGTGAAGATGAACTGAATGCGTCGTTATCCGGATGGAATGCGAGACGCGCTGCCGGGATTGCCTTTGAGCATTTGCGGGGCAGTCAGTTGCGAGAGTGTCAGCCGGGCCTTTCCCCCCGGTTCATCGCCGGAACGTTTGTGCCTGGGTGGAAGACCGTCAGCGACCCAAAACATGTCGGTGAAGGTTTGTGGAATTATGCGCAGCGGAATGGTGCGATTTTTTACCAAGGGGAAGTTGCCTCAATAAGTGCAGGAGAGCAGGGCGCAATTGCGCATTTTGCCGATGGGCGCACAATCAATGCTGCCAAGATCGTGGTTGCTGCAGGAGCCTGGTCACATCATCTGGCCCAAAATCTTGGTGATCGGATTCCGCTGGAAACGGAGCGTGGGTACAATACGACGCTGCCCGTTGGCGCCTTCGATCTGAAACGGCAATTGATCTTTTCCGGGCATGGGTTTGTGGTTACTCCGCTGGAAACAGGTGTGCGTGTTGGCGGTGCTGTGGAGCTGGGCGGCTTGAAATTGCCACCCAATTACAAGCGCGCTGAAATCATGTTGAGTAAAGCTGAGCAATTCATGCCGGGATTGCAATCAAAGGGTGGGCGTCAATGGATGGGATACCGGCCTTCGACGCCAGATTCACTTCCTGTTATAGGTACTTCCCGATTGACGGATGATGTTCTCTACGCTTTTGGGCATGGCCATCTCGGACTTACCCAATCTGGGGTAACAGCCCGGCTGATCAGCGATCTGATTGGTGGTCATGCTTCCTCTATATCGATTGACCCTTACAGTCCCAAACGCTTCAGGAGTTAGCTCAGATGGCACGTCATTCATTCTTCTGTATAGATGGCCATACTTGCGGAAATCCAGTTCGGCTGGTGGCTGGCGGTGGCCCAAACCTGACGGGCGCATCCATGATGGAAAAGCGCGCGCATTTTCTCAGCGAATTTGACTGGATCAGAACCGGTTTGATGTTTGAGCCTCGCGGACACGACATGATGTCGGGCTCGATACTCTATCCTCCAACACGGGATGATTGCGATATCGCTATACTGTTTATCGAAACATCCGGATGCCTTCCCATGTGCGGTCACGGAACGATCGGGACCGTGACCATGGCGATCGAGCATGGACTGGTTACTCCAAAAGTGCCGGGTATTTTGCGGCTGGACACGCCAGCCGGGCTTGTCGTCGCCGAATATACACAAGAGGGGCAATATGTAACGAGCGTGCGAATCACCAACGTACCTGCCTTCCTTTATGAGGAGGGTTTGGAAGTCGAGTGTCCGGATCTGGGGACGCTCCTTGTCGATGTGGCTTATGGAGGAAACTTTTACGCCATCGTAGAACCTCAGGCCAATTATAGGGATATGGCTGATTACAGGGCGCTGGATCTGATCGGGTGGAGTCCTGTGTTGCGGGAGCGCTTGAATGAGCGTTACACATTCGTTCATCCGCAGAATCCCGGGATCAATACACTCAGCCACATCCTGTGGACCGGAGCCCCGATTCATCCGGAGGCTCATGCGCGGAATGCTGTTTTTTACGGCGACAAAGCGATTGATCGCTCACCCTGCGGCACGGGCACATCAGCGCGCATGGCGCAGCTTGCGGCCAAGGGAAAACTCAAGCCGGGCGATGATTTTGTGCACGAATCTATCATAGGCTCATTGTTTCATGGGCGGGTTGAAGAGGCGGTGACAGTGGGAGAAAAGCCAGCGATTGTTCCATCCGTGGCGGGATGGGCGCGCATGACCGGCTACAATACAATTTTTATAGATGACCGGGACCCGTTTGCCCACGGTTTTGTGGTGAAGTAACGCTTTTCGCTGCATTGCAAAATTATCGCTCATGTGGTGATTTCTGCTAAAATGGACGAATACGCTGTAAAAAACGCCAAGGATTGGGACAAATTTGGTGCAAAATTCTGGAGAATCTGTGCCAGCAAATATAAAGTGTGTGGCGGGTCGCAAAAAAGCATTTGCTTTCTGTATTGCACGCGCTAGGTGTAATAATGTTGGGGCAACAGTAACCGGATAAAAAAACCGGACAAGAAACTTCCCAATAAAACGAGGGGTATCGTTGCAATGGAGTATTTCATCCAGCAATCGATCAATGGGTTGACGCTTGGTTCAATTTACGGCCTGATCGCCATTGGTTACACGATGGTCTATGGGATCATCGGTATGATTAATTTCGCCCATGGCGATGTATTCATGCTTGGCGCCTTTATGGCGATGATTGTTTTTCTTGCATTAACAACATTTATCGGTGGCGTTCCGGTTGTGCTGGCGCTGTTATTGATGATGCTTGTCGCCATGCTGTTGACCGGCCTTTGGAGCTGGACAATCGAGCGATTAGCTTATCGGCCCTTGCGCGGTTCCTTCCGGCTGGCACCATTGATCACCGCTATCGGCATGTCGATTGCGCTGTCCAATTTTGTGCAGGTTACACAGGGCCCTCGCAACAAGCCAATTCCACCGCTGGTCAATGGCGGCATTATAATTCCTGGTACCGATATCAGCATTGCTTACAAGCAGATGGTGATCATCATTGTTACCGCAATCCTTTTGGTTGCCTTCTGGTACCTCGTTAACAAGACGACGCTAGGCAGAGCCCAGCGCTCCTGTGAGCAGGACCGCAAGATGGCCGCCTTGCTTGGCATTGACGTTGATAAAACAATTTCCATGACATTCGTGATGGGCGCGATGCTCGCAGCTGTCGCTGGTACGCTATACCTGATGTTCTATGGCGTTATTTCCTTCACGGATGGCTTTACGCCCGGTGTAAAGGCTTTTACGGCGGCTGTTCTTGGCGGTATCGGCTCTTTGCCGGGCGCGGTGATCGGCGGACTGCTGATTGGCCTGATTGAAGCTCTCTGGTCGGCCTATTTTTCTATCGACTACAAGGATGTTGCGGCATTCTCGATCCTGGCGATCGTTCTGATCTTCCTGCCGTCGGGTATTCTCGGCCGGCCCGAAGTCGAAAAGGTTTAAGCATATGGCCGATGTACAAACGTCTAACCCGGAATCTAATTTCGCCAAAGCGGTGAAAGAAGGACTGGTCGCTGCCGCCCTTGCCTTGGGATTGTTCCTTCTCATTGTCGGCTTTCGCACGGATCAGAATATTCGCAATGAGCTTGTGCTAAACCAGCGTTGGGGCCTGCTTGCGATATTTGTTCTGGTTGCTGGTGTCGGCCGGTTTCTGCTGACGGCATATGTCACGCCCTGGAATGCAGCACGCGCGCTGAGCAAGCGAACCGTTGCGGCAAAAGAGGCAAAAGAACAGTCTGCCTTTCGCAAGAGCTTTCCCAAAATCGGTCTTGCGCTGCTGTTTGTCTATCCATTTTTAGTGATCGGAACGCTTGCGCTCTATAATGGCTCGATGATGGGCGGACTGCAGGGCTCGCTCAAATATGTCGACAATTTCGGTATCCAGATTCTCATCTATGTCATGCTGGCATGGGGTCTGAACATTGTTATCGGACTGGCCGGGCTGCTGGATCTTGGCTATGTCGCCTTCTATGCGGTCGGGGCGTATTCCTACGCGTTGCTGTCGTCGCATTTTGGTCTGTCATTCTGGCTTCTCTTGCCCATGGCAGGTATCTTCGCTGCATTGTGGGGTATCGTGCTGGGCTTTCCGGTCCTGCGCCTGCGCGGCGACTATCTTGCCATCGTAACCCTGGCCTTCGGTGAAATCATTCGCCTTGTGCTGATCAACTGGACCGTCGTTACCAAGGGTACATTCGGTATTTCCGGTATCGCCAAGGCAACATTGTTCGGCATTCCGTTCACGCCCGGACCCGGCGGCTTCGCCAATTTGCTCGGCCTGCCCAATTCCGGCGTCTATTACAAAATATTCCTCTATTACCTGATCCTGCTTCTGGCACTTTTGACGGCCTGGGTGACCATACGCCTGCGCCGCATGCCGATCGGTCGCGCATGGGAAGCTTTGCGCGAGGATGAAATCGCCTGCCGCTCGCTCGGTATCAATACCACAACCACCAAGCTGACGGCCTTTGCCACAGGCGCGATGTTCGGCGGTTTTGCCGGATCGTTCTTCGCCGCGCGTCAGGGCTTTGTCAGCCCGGAAAGTTTCGTCTTCCTCGAATCTGCAATTATTCTTGCGATTGTGGTTCTGGGCGGCATGGGTTCGCTCGTCGGTATTGCGATTGCTGCTGCTGTCATGATCGGCGGTACGGAACTATTGCGCGAGCTTGAATTCCTCAAGCACATTTTCGGCAATGATTTTACGCCGGAGCTCTACCGCATGCTGTTGTTCGGTTTGGCCATGATTGTGGTCATGGTGTGGAAGCCGCGAGGTTTTGTGGGGAACCGTGAACCAAGTGCATTCCTGCACAAACGAAAACTGGTATCGAGCGAATTCACCAAAGAAGGGCACGGCTGATGGTTTCGGAAGTGCAAAAAAATAACAACGCAATTTTGCGTGTAGAGCGCCTGTCAATGAAGTTTGGTGGCCTGATCGCCATCAACGATCTGAACTTCGAGGCCAAGCGCGGTGCCATCACCGCACTGATCGGCCCCAACGGAGCAGGCAAGACAACGGTCTTCAACTGCATCACCGGCTTCTACAAGCCGACTGAAGGCATGTTGACCATGACCCGCCAGAATGGTGAGGAATATCTGCTTGAACGCATGGCGGATTTTGTCATTACCAAGAAGGCGAAAGTGGCGCGTACTTTCCAGAATATCCGGCTGTTTTCCGGCCTGACTGTTCTGGAGAATCTGCTCGTTGCCCAGCACAATCCTTTGATGCTGTCATCGGGCTATACGATACTCGGGTTGCTCGGCTTTCCGACCTACAAAAAGGCCGCGGCTGACGCGATTGAGAAAGCCAGGTTCTGGCTGGAAAAGATCAATCTTGTGGATCGAGCCGATGATCCTGCTGGCGATCTTCCCTATGGTGCGCAGCGCCGTCTGGAAATTGCGCGTGCCATGTGCACCGAACCGGAATTGCTTTGCCTTGATGAACCAGCTGCTGGCCTCAATGCACGTGAATCGGCTGAGCTTAACAAGCTTCTGCTCGACATTCGCGACGAGACAGGCACATCCATCCTTTTGATCGAGCACGATATGTCGGTTGTGATGGAAATTTCCGATCATGTCGTCGTGCTCGAATATGGCACCAAGATTTCTGACGGCACGCCGGATAGCGTGAAGAACGATCCAAAGGTTATTGCGGCCTATCTCGGCGTTGAAGACGAAGAAATCGTCGAGATGCTTGAGCAGGCAGAAGCTGCTGGTGTTGACGACCTGACTGCTGCCGTCGATCTCATGTCGAGCGAAGCTATTCATGAATTGGAAGAAACCCATCCGGATGCGGCGGCTGTCAGCCTCGTTACCACGGGACCGGCTCGCCCGGCAAAACCCGCAGCAGCGAAAAAACAGTCTGTAGCCAAGCCGGCACGGACAACGGCGTCCACGGCGACGGGAACTTCAGAAGCCAAGCCAGCAGCGAAGAAAACGCCAGTGAAAGCTGCACCAGCCAAAGCTGAACCAGCAAAACCCGTCGCTACAAGGCCCGCTGCACCCAAGAAAGCCGCCCCCGCTGCAGCAGCACCAGCGGCTGCAAAAAAGCCTGCACCAAAGGCGCCAGCCAAAGCTGCGGCTTCGGCCTCACAGATCAAGGCAGGCGCGACAGCCAATGCGCTGGCGGCACCACGTGGCGGGAAAGCCGACAGATTGATCGATATCAAGGGCATTGGGCCGGTTAATGAGCGCAAGCTCAACGAGCACGGCATATTTCACTTCGATCAGATTGCTTCCTGGAAGAAAGCGGATGTTATTGCGGCCGAGGCCTATCTGGCATTTGACGGGCGCATTGCTCGCGAAGACTGGATTGGCCAAGCCAAGGCCATGGCCAAGGCAAGCCAAAAGAAACCGGCACCCAAGAAGAGCGGAGGAGCTGAATAATGGCGGAGAATAAAGCTCTTCTCAGCATCGAGAATGTCGAGACCTATTATGGCAATATCCGTGCGCTGAGCGGTGTGACCGTTCATGCGGATGCGGGTGAGATCGTCACGCTGATCGGCGCCAATGGCGCAGGCAAATCAACGCTGATGATGACGATTTTCGGCATGCCCCGCGCGCGCTCGGGCCGCATCATGTTCGATGGCAAGGATATCACGCAGTTGCCGACGCATGAGATCGCAAGGCTGCGCATTGCACAATCTCCTGAAGGCAGACGGATTTTCCCGCGCATGACCGTGCAGGAAAATCTGCAGATGGGTGCCAGTCTCGACAAGCTGGAATATTTCGATGAGGACGTGCGCAAGGTCTTCGACCTGTTTCCGCGTCTCAAGGAACGTATCAATCAACGTGGCGGAACGCTTTCGGGTGGTGAGCAGCAGATGCTCGCCATTGGCCGCGCGCTGATGGCCCGGCCCCGGCTGCTGCTGTTGGATGAACCTTCGCTTGGCCTGGCTCCCCTGATCATCAAGCATATTTTCGAGGCGATCAAGGAACTCAACAAGACAACCGGCCTGACCGTGTTTCTGGTCGAGCAGAATGCCTTTGGTGCGTTGAAGCTTGCCGACCGCGGTTATGTGATGGTCAACGGCATTGTGACGATGAGCGGCGCGAGCAAGGACCTTCTGGCCAATCCGGAAGTGCGGGCGGCCTATCTCGAAGGCGGGCGTCACTGACAAGACAAGACGGCTCAAAAGGGCCGCAAGGAGAACTTCGCCATGCAGGGCATATTATACGAAGAACCTTCCATCTGGCTGTTCATTCTGGTCACCTGCGTCATGGGTGGCTGGGCCGCATGGATGGCTGGACGGGCTTGCGCCAAGACGTGGCGGCCAATCGCTATCCTTGTCTTCTACATGCTGCTGCTGGGCGTTGGTGTACGCTTCATCCATTTTGCCCTTTTCGGCGGCACAATGGTCACGCTGCACTATTACATCATCGACACTATCGTTCTCATCATCATCGGAACACTGGGGTATAAGTACACAAGAACAAACCAGATGGTGAGGCAATATCACTGGCTCTACGAAAAAGTTTCTCCTTTCAATTGGAAGGAAAGAACAGGAGCCTGATCTATCCCGCTGATGCGAAATGAATCAGCGTGACAACCGCCGGAAAATCGGCAAATGTAGTCTTAAGCGATGCCAAAAATCGTCGCGAGGGGTTTGGTAAGTACCTAGAAAAATGGGAGTTTTCAAATGAAGAAGTCACTGTTTTCAGGCGTTGCATTCGCTGCGATGCTCGCTCTGAGCAGCAACGCCTATGCTGACCTTCTAATCGGTGTTGGTGGCCCAATGACCGGCCCGAATGCTGCATTTGGTGCGCAGCTACAGAAGGGCGCAGAGGCAGCCGTTGCGGCAATCAATGCCGCTGGCGGCGTAAATGGCGAGCAGATCAAGCTTTCGCTCGGCGATGACGTTTCCGATCCAAAGCAGGGTATTTCGGTTGCCAATAAATTTGTTGCAGACGGCGTGAAGTTTGTTGTCGGTCACTTCAACTCCGGCGTTTCAATCCCGGCTTCTGAAGTTTACGCGGAAAACGGCATTCTGGAAATCACACCAGCTGCGACCAACCCGGTATTCACTGAACGCGGTCTGTGGAACACATTCCGTACATGCGGCCGTGATGACCAGCAGGGCGTCGTTGCCGGCGGTTACATTGCCGAAAAGTTCAAGGATGCCAAAATCGCTGTCGTTCATGACAAGACACCATATGGCCAGGGTCTTGCTGACGAAACCAAGAAGACACTGAATGCAAAGGGTGTAACCGAAGCCCTTTATGAAGGTGTCAATGTTGGCGACAAGGATTTCTCCGCGCTTATCGCCAAGGCGAAACAAGCTGGTGTAACTGTTCTTTATTGGGGCGGTCTGCACACGGAAGCTGGTCTGATCATTCGCCAGCTCGCCGATCAGGGCCTGAAAGTTACATTCATTTCCGGTGACGGCATCGTATCGAACGAATTGGCTTCAATTGCTGGTGATGCAGTTGCAGGCACGTTGAATACGTTCGGTCCAGATCCAAGCAAGGATCCTGCAAACAAGGAACTCGTTGAGAAATTCCGCGCACAGGGCTTCGAACCAGAAGCTTACACGCTGTATTCCTACGCAGCGACGCAGGTTATTGCCGCAGCAGCAACACTTGCCAAGTCCAATGATCCTGAAACCGTCGCCAAGACGATGAAGGAAAAAGGACCATTCAAGACTGTGCTCGGTGACATTGCTTTCGACGAAAAGGGCGATCCAAAGCTTCCAGGCTACGTCATGTACGAATGGAAGAAGGGCGAAGACGGCAAGTATACCTATACACAGCAGTAATTTTCCTGCCTTTGACATTAGCGAATGCCCGGTCTTGTACCGGGCATTTTGCTATTGGAAATTTCCTGTTCCTGTGATCAATATGTATTGTTTGCACTGCAGCAATCTTTCAGCCGTCTTAAAAACCTCAAATCAATTTTGATTTGCTTCTCGCCCGGAGTTTTCATTTTGCCCATCAAGAAAATCCTCGTCGCCAATCGATCAGAAATTGCCATCCGCGTATTCCGTGCGGCCAATGAGCTTGGCATGAAAACCGTGGCGATATGGGCGGAAGAGGACAAACTTGCCTTGCATCGATTCAAGGCTGATGAATCCTATCAGGTTGGTCGTGGTCCGCATCTGGCAAAGGATATGGGACCAATCGAGAGTTATCTGTCGATTGAAGAAATAATTCGCGTAGCGCGGCTGTCGGGTGCTGATGCAATCCACCCTGGCTACGGACTTTTGTCAGAAAGCCCGGAATTTGCTGATGCGTGCGCAGAAGCCGGCATAACATTTATCGGCCCAAAGCCTGAAACCATGCGCCGCCTTGGCAATAAGGTTGCTGCCCGCAATCTGGCAATTGAAATTGGTGTCCCGGTTGTGCCTGCAACGGAACCTTTGCCGGATGACATGGATACCATCAAGGAGATGGCGGAGAAGATCGGCTATCCGGTGATGCTCAAAGCTTCTTGGGGCGGCGGCGGTCGCGGCATGCGGGCCATCTTCAAGCCGGAGGATATTGCCCGTGAAGTCACCGAAGGCAAACGCGAGGCCAAAGCAGCCTTTGGCAAAGACGAAGTTTATCTGGAAAAACTGGTCCAGCGCGCCAGACACGTTGAAGTACAGATATTGGGCGACACGCATGGAAATGCGGTTCATCTGTTCGAACGCGACTGCTCGATTCAGAGACGTAACCAGAAAGTGGTTGAACGTGCCCCAGCGCCTTATCTCAGTGAGGAACAGCGCAAGGAGATCGCCGATTACGGCCTGAAGATCGCCAAGGAGACGGCCTATATCGGTGCTGGAACCATCGAATTTCTGATGGATGCAGATACCAATGAATTCTATTTCATCGAAGTGAATCCGCGTATTCAGGTCGAACACACGGTTACTGAAGAAGTAACCGGTATTGATATTGTCAAAGCGCAGATCCGTATTCTTGAGGGCGCAACGATTGGTACGCCGGAATCCGGGGTTCCTGCCCAAAAAGATATCCGGCTAAATGGTCATGCCTTGCAATGCCGCATCACAACGGAAGATCCGGAGCAGAATTTCATTCCCGACTATGGCCGTATCACTGCCTATCGCGGGGCAACGGGCTTCGGCATACGTCTTGATGGTGGAACTGCCTATTCCGGCGCGGTCATCACACGCTTTTATGACCCGCTGCTCGAGAAGATAACCGCCTGGTCTCCAACCGCTGAGGAAACCATCCACCGCATGCATCGTGCCTTGCGGGAGTTCCGCATTCGCGGTGTTGCAACGAACCTGACATTTCTAGAAGCAATCATTACCCACCCCAAGTTCACGGATAATACTTACACAACGAAGTTTATCGACACGACGCCAGAACTGTTTGAGCAAGTTAAACGTCAGGACCGTGCGACCAAGCTTCTGACCTACCTTGCTGATGTGACTGTGAACGGCCATCCGGAAACCAAGGGACGGGCAGTCCCGCCTGCCGAGGCAGCATTGCCGCGCGTTCCATTTATCGAAACGCCTATTCCGGATGGGACAAAACAGCTTCTTGATCAGTTAGGGCCGAAAAAATTCGCGGAATGGATGCGCAACGAAAAACGCGTCTTGTTCACCGATACCACCATGCGCGACGGCCATCAGTCGTTGCTTGCTACACGTATGCGCACCTATGATATTGCGCGTGTTGCAGGCACTTATGCGCGCGCTCTGCCACAACTTTTCTCACTGGAATGTTGGGGCGGCGCGACGTTTGATGTGTCAATGCGGTTTTTGACGGAAGATCCTTGGGAGCGGCTGGCGGAAATCCGTGAGCAGGCGCCAAACATCCTGCTCCAGATGTTGCTGCGGGGAGCCAATGGTGTTGGCTATAAAAGTTACCCGGATAATGTTGTAAAGTATTTTGTCCAACAGGCCGCACGCGGTGGAATTGATGTATTCCGCGTCTTCGACAGTTTGAACTGGGTCGAAAACATGCGTGTGAGCATGGATGCGGTGCTGGAGGAGAACAAGCTTTGTGAGGCCGCGATCTGCTACACGGGCGATATTCTAAACTCCGCCCGACCGAAATATGATCTCAAATATTATGTTGATCTGGCACAGCAGGTGGAGAAGGCCGGAGCGCATATCATAGCGGTCAAGGACATGGCTGGTCTATTGAAGCCAGGCGCCGCCAAGGTGCTTTTCAAGGCTTTGCGAGAAGCTACGGACTTGCCATTACACTTCCATACCCATGACACGTCCGGCATTGCCGCAGCCACTGTTCTGGCGGCGGTGGATGCTGGCGTCGATGTGGTCGATGCCGCTATGGATGCGCTTTCAGGGAATACTTCACAGCCTTGCCTTGGCTCCATTGTGGAAGCGCTGAAAGGAACGGAACGTGATCCGGGTCTTGATCCAGAATGGATTCGCCGGATTTCGTTCTATTGGGAAGCTGTGCGCACGCAGTATGCCGCATTTGAGAGTGACTTGAAGGGGCCTGCCTCGGAAGTCTATCTGCACGAAATGCCGGGTGGCCAGTTTACCAATCTCAAAGAACAGGCCCGCTCGCTTGGCTTGGAAACGCGCTGGCACGAAGTGGCGCAAGCCTATGCGGACGTCAACCAGATGTTTGGCGATATCGTCAAAGTAACGCCGTCATCGAAGGTTGTTGGTGATATGGCTCTGATGATGGTGAGCCAGGATCTTTCGGTCGAAGACGTGAAGAATCCGGAGAAGGATATTTCTTTTCCCGACTCCGTTGTTTCGATGATGCGCGGTGATCTGGGCCAACCGCCACAAGGCTGGCCAAAGGAAATCCAGAAAAAGATATTGAAGGACGAGAAGCCCTTTACCGAGCGTCCCGGCGCGTTGCTGGCGGCTGCGGATCTTGCTGCGGAACGCAAGGAAATCGAAGAGAAGCTGGAGCGCAAAATCAGCGATCAGGAATTTGCGTCCTATCTGATGTATCCCAAAGTGTTCACTGATTTTGCTGTGACGCACAATACATATGGTCCAACCAGCGTCTTGCCAACGCCTGTCTATTTTTATGGTCTGGGACAGGAAGAGGAAGTCTTTCTTACCATTGAACGCGGGAAGACCCTGGTTGTGCGCAATCAAGCCGTGGGCGAGACGGATGAAAAGGGCATGCGCACGGTCTTCTTTGAGATGAATGGTCAACCGCGGCGCGTCAAAGTTCCTGACAGAACCCACGGGGCTAGTGGTGCCGGCGTAAGACGTAAGGCAGAGCTTACCAATGAGAAGCATGTTGGCGCGCCGATGCCGGGCATTGTATCGACTGTTGGCGTCTCGGCAGGCCAGAAAGTTAATGCGGGTGACGTTCTTCTATCGATTGAAGCGATGAAGATGGAAACTGCACTGCGTGCGGAGCGTGACGGGGTGGTCGCAGAAGTGCTTGTTCGTTCAGGCGATCAAATCGACGCAAAGGACCTAATGATCGTCTATGAATGAGTCGATTGCGCAGAATTCATCTCAATTTTGTTCATATATGATCAAAAAGAGTGATTTGACAGGAAATTAAATCGATTTAAAAGTTCGGGCGACCGCAATTTTCGTATGGCAGTGAAATCAATGGATGCTTCTGTTTATCGCAAACGTGCCGTATATGGCCGTTGGGCTGTTGCCTGCGCGTTTTTCTTCAATGGTTTCCTCGTCGGCAGTTGGGCACCACAAATACCAGTATTCATGACGCGTTTGAATATTAGCGAATTTACGCTCGGTCTGATGATATTGATTTTCGGAGTTGGCGCGCTCGTTGCCATGCCTTGGTGCGGCTATCTGATAGGCAGGTTTGGTTCGCGTGCCGTCGTTAAAGGCTTTGCCTTCTTTTGTTCGTTTTCGCTTCTTCTGGTTGCCCTGGCGCCGAATCTCATCACCGCAGCACCGGCGCTCTTCCTTTTTGGTGCCGTCATTGGCGCCATGGATGTTGCAATGAATGCCAATGCAGTTGAGGTCGAAAAACAACTATCGCGTGCCGTCATGTCATCCTCGCATGGTTTTTGGAGTCTTGGCGGTTTTGCGGGAGGTGCTCTCGGCGGCTTCCTCATCGAAGCGCAGGGACATTTGATCCACGCAATTGTGGTGACGGCGATTGCAATTGTTCTGGGACTGGTGGCGTTCCGGCATATGATCACTGAAGATAAACCGGTCGTTCATGAAAAGCAGAAGCTCTCCTTCCCCACCAATCCGCTGATTTATCTTATTGGACTGATGGCCTTGTTCTCCATGGTCCCTGAGGGATCGGTTCTCGACTGGGCCGCCCTCTATCTGCAGCAGGAAAAAGGGGCGGATATAGCAACCGCCGGACTCGCATTCGCTGCATTCTCGGGCACAATGTCAATTATGAGGTTCCTTGGCGATGGCGTGCGTAACCGTTTTGGCGCTGTGAGAACCTTGCGCATCTCCGCTCTCATTGGCGCTTCCGGACTTTTGGTCGCGAGCATTGCACCGACGCCATGGATAGCAATTCTCGCCTTTGCATTTTCGGGCCTCGGCATTGCAAATATGGTACCGATCGCCTTTTCCGCCGCAGGCAATCAACCGGGCACATCATCCGGCATAGCGCTTAGCATGGTAACGCTGATGGGCTATTCGGGAATATTGGTTGCGCCTTCAGCGATCGGATTCGTCGGTGGACGCACAGGTTTCGGCCCTATCTATATGGTGCTTGCCGCGCTGCTCATCGTCGTTTTTCTGATGGCTAACCTTGCCGCTACCGCCGATCGGGCAAAGAATTAGAGCAAGTTTGTTTATGAAACCTCGCCAAAAACTGCTCTAGGCGGCTGGCTTTTTGCGCTGAATGAGGAAGTCAGTAACCCGTCTGCCAGGCTTCTTCTTCTTCAAGCCAATATTCATTTCCGGCGCAAGCTCATCTGAAAGGTCGAGTGTTTCGTGTTCGCCGATTGCGTCGAAATGTTCTTCAAGCCAGTCTTCGGCCGCTGCCCGGCCAAGATCACGAAGATATTCGAGAAATGCCCATTCCGCATTGATTTTGGATGAGGCCGAAAGGCCTGCCAATGCTTCGTCCGCATCAATCCTGTGCATGCGAATGTTGCGGTATTCCCCATGCTCGATTCTGCCCGCTTTGATCAGCGAGTTGACAAAGGCAATTGAGCGGAATTCCCGTAAAAGCGCGGCATTGAAGGTAATCTCGTCAATGCGATCGGTAATATCGCGGGCCGTCTGCGGTGTTCCTCTGCGCTCGATAGGATTGATCTGGATCAGGAGTACATCTTCACTGGCGCCGGAATAGAAAAACGGAAACAAGGCCGGGTTGCCACCATAACCACCATCCCAGTAGGGTTGGCCGTCAATTTCCACAGCCTGGAAAATATAGGGAAGACATGCGGATGCCATGATGACATCGGCATTGAGCTCACTCTGTGAGAAAACCCGCAATCGTCCGCTTTCGACATTCGTCGCAGAAATGAAAAGCTTAAGCGCCGAACAGGCTTTCACCCGTTCGAAGTCTATTTCTTTCTCCACCAGATCGCGAAGCGGGTTCAGATTGAGCGGATTGTATTCATAAGGCGAGAACATCCGGGTGATATTCTCGAAAATATTGTAACCAATGCCGTTTTCGACAGACCAATTGCCGAAGAAGACATCCCATGGCGTGCGTTGCACAGGGCTGAAGCGCCCGCTACGACCAACCGCCCGCCAGAACTCGTGAAGCTTGGCCCGCGCGCCTTCGGGACCATTTTGTGACCATCCGTCGGCAAGTGCTACGGCATTCATGGCACCGGCGCTGGTGCCGGAGATGCCTTCGATAGTCAGCCGGCCGTCTTCAAGAATGCGATCAAGAACGCCCCAGGTGAAGGCCCCGTGAGAACCGCCACCCTGTAAGGCAACATTGATGGTTTTGGGCTTGGCCATTATGCAGCAGTCCAACCGCCATCGACAGATATAGATGTTCCTGTAATCTGTGCGGCGGCATCACTGGCCAGAAACACGACTGTAGCACCGATCTGGTCTACTGTCGCAAACTCCTTGGTTGCCTGTTTCTCAAGCATAACGTCGCGAATAACGGTTTCACGATCCATGTTATGCGCTTTCATTTGATCGGGAATCTGCGCTTCGACTAAAGGAGTAAGTACATAACCGGGGCAAATCGCATTGCTGGTGATATGCTGTTCAGCAACTTCGAGCGCGACAGTCTTGGTAAAGCCGATGACACCATGTTTGGCAGCAACATAGGCGGATTTGAAAGGCGAGGCACGCAGCCCGTGAGCGGATGCGATATTGATGATCCGGCCCCAGCCAGCCTTCTTCATATGGGGTAAGGCGGCGGCAGTGGTGTGGAAGGCAGATGTCAGATTGATCGCAATGATTGCATCCCATTTTTCAACGGGGAATTCATCGACCGGGGCAACAAACTGAATACCAGCATTATTTACCAGCACATCGACAGTGCCAAATTTCTCGGCTGATTTTTCGACCAGCGCGCCGCAGTCGGCTCCATTGGACATGTCGGCCTTGATATAAACAACACCAGTTGAGTATCTTTCAGCAAGTTCTTGGGCGAGTGCATGGTCTTCTGGCCGGTCGGTAAACGAATTTATCACGACATTATAACCCGCCGCCGCAAGCGCATGTGCTGCCCCAAGGCCAATGCCTGAATTCGAACCGGTAATAATAGCTGTCTTTTTGGCCATGATTTAAGCTTCCTGAACTGCAATAGGTTTCTGCGACCCGTGCGAGGAATATATTGCATTGCAGCAAAATTACTAGATTGCGATCATGAACACTTTGTCATGCGGTTTTTTTGCCAGCCATTGGGGCAATAGGCTAATGTTGCTTGGTGTTGACAAATGGCCGTGTCTGCGCCACCTGAACAGCATCTTTGGAGCTTGATGATGTCCGACTATATTTCGCAACCTTTTGCCCGGCGCTCGTCGATTGGTGTCGATGTGGGCGGCGTTATGGTTGGTGGTGGTGCCCCGGTTGTCGTTCAGTCCATGACAAACACCGATACAGCGGATGTGGATGGAACTGTTGCACAGGTTGCCGCGCTATCACGTGCGGGTTCGCAGATTGTGCGCATTACGGTAGATCGCGATGAATCCGCTGCGGCTGTTCCACGTATTCGGGAGAGACTCGATCGGCTTGGCTTGAATGTGCCACTTGTCGGGGATTTTCATTATATCGGGCATAAATTACTGGCCGATCATCCGGCGTGCGCCGAAGCATTGGCAAAATACCGGATCAATCCCGGAAATGTGGGCTTTAAAGATAAGAAAGATGCGCAATTCGGTGCCATTATCGAAATGGCAGTCCGCTATGACAAGCCTGTGCGTATTGGCGTTAATTGGGGATCGCTCGATCAGGAACTGCTCACAGTCCTGATGGATAAAAACAGTGAGGCAGGTTCGCCGCTGACAGCCGAAGCCGTTGTGCGCGAGGCGATTGTCCAGTCTGCCTTGATCTCATCGCAATTGGCGGAAGAAATTGGTTTGCCGCGCTCAAAGATCATTCTTTCGGCGAAGGTGAGCCAGGTCCAGGATTTGATTGCTGTCTACGCTGAGCTGGCACGCCGATGCGACCATGCATTGCATTTGGGGCTAACTGAAGCTGGCATGGGAACAAAGGGGATAGTGGCTTCATCAGCCGCCATGGGCATTCTCTTGCAGCAGGGTATTGGCGATACGATACGCATTTCATTGACACCCGAGCCTGGCGGAGACCGTACGCGGGAAGTCCAGGTGGCGCAGGAACTGCTGCAAACCATGGGTTTTCGTCAGTTTATTCCCATTGTTGCTGCCTGTCCCGGCTGCGGCCGCACAACGTCAACAGTATTTCAGGAGCTGGCGCAGTCTATTCAAAGCGATATCCGGACAAACATGCCGATCTGGCGCGAGAAATATCCCGGCGTTGAATCTTTGAACGTGGCCGTCATGGGCTGCATCGTCAATGGTCCTGGCGAATCCAAAATGGCTGATATTGGAATATCGTTGCCCGGAACCGGTGAAACACCATCCGCACCAGTGTTTGTCGATGGCAAGAAAGTTGCGACACTACGTGGTGCAGGCATCGCTCAAGAATTCCAGAAAATGGTTGCAGATTATATCGAAAATCGATTTGGACAGGGCAGCCAGGCCGCCGAATAGCAAGGCTGCTAGTTCTTCCGCTCGGCAATAAAGCGCGCCGCTTCCTTTAAAAGCCCGGCCTTCTCGCCGAAAGGTTCAAGCAAAAGCTGCGCTTGCTCGACAAGACCTGATAGCTGGCGCTTCGTCCATTCGATCCCATGAATGGAAACAAGTGTGGCTTTGCCGGCTGCCACATCCTTCCCTGTCGCCTTACCCATATTGCCAGCATCAGAAGTCACGTCCAGCAGGTCGTCGGCAAGTTGGAATGCCAGACCGATAGCAGAGCCATATTCGGCAAGGCGTTCGCGCTCGCGCTGGTCAGCATTGCCAATAATGGCACCAGCTTCACACGCAAACCTGATAAGGGCTCCGGTTTTCATTGCTTGAAGCCGAATGATACCCTGCTCATCAGGCTTCACTTTTTCAGCTTCCAGATCAAGCGTCTGACCGCCTGTCATGCCGCCAATTCCTGCGGAACGCGCCAGCTCTGTTATGAGCGAGAGGCGCGCCTGAGCGCTGATTTCGGTTGCCTCGCTTGCGACGAGTTCAAAGGCATAAGTCAGAAGGCTGTCACCGGCAAGTATCGCTGCGGCTTCATCAAATTTGCGATGAACAGTGGGCTGTCCCCGGCGCAAATCATCATTGTCCATAGCAGGCAGATCGTCGTGAACGAGCGAATAGCTGTGGATGCATTCCAGCGCTGCTGCAACCCGCAAAGCCGCCGAATTGTCGGCGCCAAACAATGCTGCGCTTTCCATGACCAGAAAAGGCCGAAGCCGTTTTCCGCCGTTGAGAACCCCATGTCTCATTGCCGCGAGCAATCTTGGTGGGCGCGTAATCTCACCGCTCTGCGGACGGTCGGATAAGAGCTCTGACAGCAACATCTCCACAGATGCTGCCCGTTGCTGCAAACTTAGCTGAAAAAGTGAGAAATCATTATCGTGCATGGTTGCCCAATGACCAATAAATGGTCTTTTGGTCAAGCATGAGATAAATTTTCTGCTCAATTGGCAAATGCTATGCAGATTCTTGCAGAAAGAATTCCCTTCTTCTTCCCGATGCTCTATGTCCGTGGTGGCAATTCAAGCGGAAGGTCTACGTGGCAAGGGTTTTGGTCAGAAACAAGCGGGGCAGGGGATATCTTGTCGATCCGGGACGCTCGCCTTTAGGGCGCATCATGCGCTATGTGATTCTGATCGGCATTGTATTGGTGATGCTGCCTTTAATTCTGCTGTGTTTGTACAGATTGCCCTTTGTCCATCCGATTTCCACCTTGATGGTCAAAGACCTCGTGACGTTCTCCGGTTATGACCGTCAGTGGGTTTCCATTGACGATATATCGCCAACCCTCGTCAATTCAGTCATGATGTCCGAGGATGCCAAGTTCTGCTCGCATGCCGGTGTTGATTGGGACGCATTAAATTCGGTCGTGTCCGATACAATCGATGGGGAGCAAACGCGAGGCGCTTCTACCATTCCAATGCAAACTGCGAAAAACCTGTTCTTGTGGAACAGCCGCTCATTTATTCGCAAAGGGCTGGAAGTTCCGCTGGCAGTCATGACAGATCTGATACTGCCTAAACGGCGCTTGATGGAGATTTACCTCAATATTGCAGAGTGGGGGCCCGGGATTTACGGAATAGAGGCTGCGGCACAGCACCATTTCAATACCAGCGCCGCAAAACTATCTGCACGTCAGGCCGCCTATCTCGCGGTCACGCTTCCTAATCCTATTATGCGAAACCCGGCTAAACCTGGCCGTGGCTTGCAAATGCTTGCAAGGGTGAATGAGCGGCGCGCGCGGGCCGCAGGAGCCTATGTCGGATGCATCGGTTAGGCGCCAATAGCGGTCAAATGCCTCGTTTAACAGCTTCATGACAAAAAATATGAGACTCATGCTGGTCAAAAGCTCTTTGGCGGTGTATAGCCCAGCCGAACTTTCCGGATTTTTGTCCATTGTGACAGGCTCAGTTGGGCCAGTGCCGGATTTTGACTGATTACTGGAGCTGGAACAATGGCTGTACCTAAACGAAAAACTTCTCCGTCGAAGCGCGGCATGCGCCGTTCCGCTGACGCGTTGAAGGCACCGACTTACGTCGAAGACAAGAATTCAGGCGAACTGCGTCGCCCGCATCACGTCGATCTAAAGACCGGCATGTATCGTGGCCGTCAGGTTTTGACGCCTAAAGAAGGCTGATCTTTCCTTCGAAAGCATGCTAAAAGGACCGGCCATGTGCCGGTCCTTTTATTTTGGGGCCAGCGGCTTTTGTGGGAGATTGCTTCGTGATTTCAAATATACCGTTGATGATCGTGCCGCTCATTGTCTTCAATCTGGTTATTGCCGGATTGGCTGGCATTGGTGGCGCTGATCCTTGGGCTACCCAGCTTTATTCAATGCAGATGCTGTCAGGTGGCAATTGGGTCATGACGCTCGGAGACCTGATGATCGTTTTGTCGCTCGCGCTTCTGTTCTTTGAGATCATGAAGTCAACGCGCACGAGCAATGCCTCAGTTGTCGATCATCTGCTCTCTACATTTGTGTTTGTAGCTTTTCTCGTAGAGTTTTTGCTCGTGCCAAGCGCTTCGCACTCACTCTTCTTCATTCTCATGGCGATGGCGTTTTTTGATATTCTTGCGGGCTTCACCGTATCTCTTCGGTCAGCGGGCCGCGACGTGAATTTTCGCTAGAAGCGGCTACTTCAGCTCTATTTCAATGAAGGCGTATTCGCCTTCATTGGCGTTTACAACATCGTGTTCCACGCCCTCGGATCGAAAATAGGGAACGCCCTTCTTCATCTCGGCTATTGATTCTCCGTCTTTGGTGAGGAGTTTCACTTTTCCGTCCATCAATGGCACGACAACGTAGTCATGGCCATGACGATGCCAGCCGGTATTATCCCCAATGTCAAACCGATATTCGGTTACAATGACTTTTTCATTATCGATGAAAACGGTTGCTTTGGCTGACCCGGTCATTCTTCCTCCCGCACGTGCTTTGAAAATTATTTGTCGAGAGAATCCAGTTTGCGCTGCATCGCTGCGATCTGCTCTTTTAGTTCATTCAACCCGGATGTATCGGCCGGTTTCTCAGTGGCGGAACTTTCGTCCGCCTCAGCCGCATTCGTGGACTTGTTAAGCGGAAACGGGGTGAACATCTTCATCGCGTGCTGCAGCATCTCAGTGTTCCGGCGCACCTGCTCCTCGACCAGTTTAATCGGCGTGCTGACATTCATCATATCAATCGGCGACTTGCCAAAAGCGGTTGTCAGCTGTTCCCGCATGCGCTCCTGTTCCTTGGCAAAGGCAGACATGGATTGTTCGAGGAAAGTTGGAAGTACGACCTGCATCTGGTCGCCATAGTATGCAATCAGCTGGCGAAGAAAAGGGATGGGAAGCATGTTCTGCCCATCCTTGTTTTCCAATTCAAAAATGATCTGGGTCAGGACAGAATGAGTAATGTCCTCACCTGTCTTGGCGTCTTGAACCGTGAAATCCTCATTACGCTTAACCATGCCAGCCAGGTCCTCAAGCGTCACGTAAGTGCTTGTGCCGGTGTTGTAGAGACGTCGATTAGCGTATTTCTTGATGATGATTTCGCCGGTCTTCGCTGCCATTACTTAACTCCCCAAGCATATCCCATTGCCGAACTCACGCGCCAGCTTGACGGTAGAAATAAAGGATAGGGGCAAAGCGCATCATTTCAAAGTGTTTTGTGCACTGCATACAACCGGTTACACCCAAACTTATGCTGCACTGCGGGAAGGATAAATCTACTTCTAGCTGGATTGGGCCTTGTCAAATGTACGAAGGGAGGGAATTCTGTTCGGCAGAAGTATTTTGAATTGAGCATTAAAAAATGAGGAAACGTTTATGACCCAATCCATCGTTATCGCCAGTGCAGCGCGCACCCCGGTAGGCTCTTTCAATGGTGCATTTGCCAATGTGCCCGCGCATGAGCTGGGGGCAGCGGTTATCAAAGAGGTGCTCAGCCGCGCTGGGGTTGATGGTGCAGACGTGGATGAAGTGATCATGGGTCAGGTTCTTGGCGCGGGCGAAGGGCAAAATCCGGCGCGGCAGGCTGCGATGGAAGCAGGAATCCCGCAGGAGGCTACAGCTTGGGGGTTGAACCAGCTTTGTGGCTCCGGTTTGCGGGCTGTCGCCTTGGGCATGCAGCAAATCGCCACCGGCGATGCCAACATCATTGTCGCTGGCGGACAGGAATCCATGTCGATGGCGCCCCATTGCGCCCATTTGCGCGGAGGCGTCAAAATGGGCGACTTCAAGATGATCGACACCATGATCAAGGACGGTTTGACTGACGCGTTTCATGGCTATCACATGGGCATTACTGCGGAAAACATCGCCCGGAAATGGCAGTTGACGCGGGAGGAGCAGGATAATTTCGCCTTGGCCTCCCAACAGAAGGCTGAGGCTGCGCAAAAAGCCGGACGATTCAAGGATGAAATCGTGCCCTTCACCATCAAGACCCGCAAGGGCGATGTGGTCGTTGCCGATGATGAGTATATTCGTCACGGCGCAACGCTCGAGTCGCTGTCGAAGCTGCGCCCGGCCTTCGATAAAGAGGGAACAGTCACCGCCGGTAATGCATCGGGGCTGAATGATGGCGCCGCGGCTGTTGTCCTCATGAGCGAGGACGAGGCAAAGCGCCGTGGCATCACGCCATTGGCGCGCATTGTTTCTTGGGCAACGGCAGGTGTTGATCCGGCCATTATGGGAACAGGGCCAATTCCGGCCTCACGCAAAGCACTGGAAAAGGCTGGCTGGAAGGCAGAAGACCTTGATCTTGTAGAAGCAAACGAAGCCTTTGCGGCCCAAGCCTGCGCGGTCAATAAGGATCTGGGTTTCAACCCGGATATCGTCAACGTCAACGGTGGGGCGATCGCTATAGGCCATCCAATTGGTGCCTCCGGCGCGCGCGTGTTGAATACATTGCTTTTTGAATTGAAGCGGCGCAACGGGACCAAGGGTCTTGCCACACTTTGCATTGGCGGCGGTATGGGCGTCGCTCTCTGCATCGAACGCATCAAGGATTAAACCAAATTTTGCCGGCTCTGCGCTTAGCGGGGCCGGCGTTTCTGCGGTGCGTCGTGCACTTCACACTTGTGATTTATTGACTGCATTTACGAGAGATTATTTCAGGGAGGGGAAACATGACAAAAACAGCTATCGTAACTGGTGGTACGCGCGGTATTGGTGCTGCAATCAGCATCGCTTTGAAAGATGCAGGCTACAAAGTCGCAGCAAGCTATGCAGGCAATGATGAAGCGGCAAAAAAATTCAGTGATGAAACCGGTATAGCGACCTATAAATGGGATGTGTCGAGTTACGAAGAATGTACAGCCGGTATTGCCAAGGTGGAGGCCGATCTGGGACCCATTTCGGTGCTCGTAAATAACGCCGGTATCACGCGCGACGCTATGTTTCACAAGCTCACACCAGGGCAGTGGACGGATGTCATCAATACCAATCTGAATGGCCTGTTTAATATGACTCATCCGCTATGGACGGGGATGAGAGACCGCAAATTTGGACGCATCATCAACATATCGTCGATCAACGGGCAAAAGGGTCAGGCTGGACAGGTCAATTATTCGGCTGCCAAGGCGGGCGATATAGGATTTACAAAGGCACTGGCACAAGAGGGTGCGCGGGCTGGCATTACTGTCAATGCGATCTGTCCCGGTTACATCGGAACGGAAATGGTGCGTGCAATTGATGAAAAGGTTTTAAACGAGCGCATCATCCCGCAGATTCCGGTCGGTCGTCTTGGCGAGCCTGAAGAGGTGGCGCGCTGTGTCGTTTTCCTGGCCTCAGACGAATCCGGTTTCATAACCGGCTCAACGCTCTCAGCCAATGGCGGACAATATCTGAGCTAAGACCGTTTTTACTGCAGGCGCGCTGCCGGCTGAGAATCCAGTCGGCAGAGGTGCTTGACTCTTGGTAAAAACTGATAATTCGCGGCGATGCGCAAAAGTTAATTTTTTTGCGCGATGTGGGCCTCCAACAAGTTGAGTGATTCAGCATGTAGTGATTATGCTTGGAAAAAATCTATATATCGCCGTGAACAAATCGGGAATATGAGCCTAAAGCTGATTCGTAGCCGATTCGTTCTGCTCGCGTTCTATTTCTTAACGGTATATTCCGTGAATCGATTAATGATTGTTTATCTGGATTGAGCCACTTACGTTCTGTAGATGCTGAGAATGCTATTTGGATGAACGCCAAACTTTGGTTTGCTCATTTGGGCGGTACTGGATTGTAGTTGATGAACCTTATGCCCAAGACCGAACTGCCTCTCACACTGACTGGCCGCGATGTTACGGCAGTTTTGGGGCCCACAAACACTGGCAAGACTCATCTTGCGATTGAGCGCCTGCTCGCGCACCGATCCGGTATGATCGGTTTGCCGCTGCGGCTTTTGGCGCGCGAGGTTTATAATCGTGTCGTGGAGCGAGCAGGCATTGCCAATGTCGCGCTGATTACCGGCGAAGAAAAAATCAGTCCGCCTGGCGCCCGTTATTCAGTTTGCACCGTAGAGGCCATGCCGCGCCATACGGATATGGATTTTGTTGCCATTGACGAAGTTCAGCTTGCCAACGATCTTGAGCGTGGCCACATTTTCACGGATCGCATTCTGCATCTCCGCGGGCGTCAGGAAACAATCCTCCTGGGCGCTGCAACGATGCGTGGCATTCTAGAGAAGCTTTTGCCGGGCATATCCGTGGTTACACGGCCAAGATTGTCCAATCTCGCCTATTCCGGTTCGAAAAAGATTACCCGCCTGCCACCGCGCACGGCGATTGTGGCTTTCGCGGCGGAAGAAGTCTATTCAATCGCGGAATTGATCCGGCGGCAGAATGGTGGCGCTGCGGTGGTCATGGGAACGCTAAGCCCACGAACGAGAAACAAGCAGGTGGAGCTTTATCAGTCCGGGGATGTGGACTATCTGGTGGCAACCGATGCCATTGGCATGGGGCTCAATCTCGACGTGGACCACGTTGCGTTTGCACAGGACCGGAAATTTGATGGATATCAGTTCCGCGATCTTTCACCGGCAGAAATCGGTCAGATAGCCGGGCGAGCCGGGCGCCATTTGCGTGACGGAACATTTGGCGTGACGGGCCATGTGTCAGGTTTCTCCGAAGCGCTTGTTCAACGTGTTGAATCCCATGCTTTCGATGCAGTGAAGATTTTGCAGTGGCGGAGTGCTCGTTTTGACTATTCCAGCCTCGATGCGCTGAAGCGCTCCATTGACACTCCGGCACCGATTGATGGTCTGACCAGAGCTCTTCCGGCGGTTGACCAGCAAGCTTTGGAGTTTCTTTCGCGTGATCCCGATATTGCTCCACTCGCAAATACGCCCGAACGTGTAGCACTTTTATGGGACGCCTGCGCCTTGCCGGATTATCGCAAGATTGCACCGGCGCAACACGCTGACATCATTGCGTCCGTATATACTGATCTTGTTGAAAAAGGTCATGTGAACGAAAATTATATGGCAGAAGAGGTTCGGCGGGCTGATTCCATTGATGGCGATATCGACGCTCTTTCGCGGCGTATAGCCCAGATCAGAACGTGGACATTTGTGTCTCATCGACCCGGTTGGCTGGCAGATCAGGCACATTGGCAAGAAAAGACGCGTGAAATTGAGGACAGATTATCCGATGCACTGCATGAACGGTTGACGAAACGCTTCGTAGACCGCAGGACAAGCGTGCTTATGAGGCGCCTGAGAGAGAATACAATGCTAGAAGCCGAAATTAGCCCTGCCGGGGACGTTGTTGTCGAGGGGCACCATGTTGGACGATTAGACGGGTTCCGTTTCACTGCGGATGCTCAAGATGATGGAGCGGACGCCAAGGCGATCAAAGCTGCAGCGCAAAAAGCGCTGGCGGCAGAGTTCGAAAATCGCGCTGAGCGGTTTTCGGCATCCGCCAATGGCGATTTTGCTTTGGCGTCAGATGGGACGCTGCGCTGGATCGGTGCGACTATTGCTTCCGTTGTATCCGGAGAGCAAGCGCTCAAGCCGCGCGCCGTATTGCTGGCTGATGAGCAGCTCACTGGCCCGGCTCGCGACAAGGTTGCCGCGCGGGTTGATCGCTTTCTCAACCACCATATAGACACGGTGTTAAAGCCGCTTGTTGATCTTGCCAATGCGGATGCGCTGGTCGGAATCACGAAAGGTCTTGCCTTCCGGCTGGTCGAAAACTTCGGTGTTTTGCAGCGCCGCGATGTTGCAGAAGAAGTTCGCGGGTTGGATCAGGACTCCCGAGCAGCCCTGCGCCGTCTCGGCGTGCGCTTCGGGGCGTATCACGTATTCTTGCCGGCTCTACTTAAACCGGCTCCCGCTGGTCTCTTGACGCTGCTCTGGGCGCTCAAAGAAGATGCCAAGGACCGTCCCGGGTATGGCGACGTCGTTCAGGTATTGTCCGCAGGCAGAACCTCTGTGGTGACCGATGCAAGCTTTGATCCCGCATTCTATCGTCTGGCAGGATATAGATTGCTTGGTCGCAGAGCTGTCCGCATCGACATCCTTGAACGTCTGGCGGATCTCATCCGTCCTGCGCTGGCCTGGAAGCCCGGCACGGGCACTCGTCCCGATGGCGCCTATGACGGATCACGCTTTCTGGTAATCCCAGCCATGATGTCGATCCTCGGTGCAACTGCCGATGATATGGAGGAAATCCTCAAAAATCTTGGCTATCGTCAGGAAGCCGTTGAACCTGCGATTGTTGCTGCCAAATTGGCGGAGCTAGAAGCGGTCGCAAGTGCTGCACCAACGAAAGAGACTGCAGTGCCTGCTGCAGAACCGGTTGGTCCGGGGTTTGCAAATGCGCCAGTGGTGCAAGCTATAGCCAAACCATCCCAGCCGACTGCTGAAACAGCAACGCCAGCGGTGTCGGAAGAAGCACCAAAGCCAATTCTCTTGTGGCGTCAGGCACGTTTCGATAATCGCAATAATCGTGGAAATCACGAGAAACGCGATCATCAGCGCGGTGGGCAAGCACGAAACGGCCAATCTGAGCAGAGAGCTGCCCAGCCCAACCGCCCGGCTGCGCCGCAGAATGAACGTGGTGAACGCAAGGAACATTTCCGGGGCAAAGGCAAGCCCGCAGGCAATGAGCGCTTTAAACAGGATGGCGCGAAACATGGCGGAAAACCACAGGGACAACATAAGGCTCCAACCAAGCGTCCCGAGCGTGAGGAACGTCCAGTTAAAATCGACATGGACTCGCCTTTTGCCAAGCTGCTCGCTTTGAAGGAACAAATGAAAAAATAAAATGATGGCAGAGGCCGATAACGAAGGAAAGAAAGGACGGCGCATTGATAAATGGCTGTTCTTTGCGCGGGTGGTAAAATCCCGCTCCCTTGCGGCCAAGCTGGTATCCAGCGGGAATGTCCGTCTAAACAAAGTGAAAATTGATCAGCCATCGCAGAATGTCAAAGTAAGCGATGTGCTGACAATTTCCTTGGACCGTCGTGTCCTGGTTTATGAAGTTGTTGCGGGTGGAGAAAGGCGCGGGCCAGCTGAAGAGGCGAAGAAACTCTACAGGGATCTGTCTCCGCCGCCCATGCCGAAAGAAATTAGCCGTCTGGACGCTTTACCAAAGCGTGATGCCGGCAGCGGCCGACCAACAAAAAGGGAGCGCCGGCAAGTTGATCGTTTGATGCAGGGCAAAAACGATGATTCCAACTCATAATGTGGCCAACGTTTAATCGAAATAAATTTGCTCGGTTTTGACCTAAGTAGAGTACACTATACCGATAATACACCATTCGCCGGGAACGAATTGCTTGTTTGCGCTTGTTGAAGGTGCGAACAATGCGATCAAAGGCTCGCCGGTAAACCAACGCCCGCGTTCTGGTGCCGCAGTCTTGTTCTTACCTCTTGTCAGTTTGGCAGCAAATCGTTACCTCACGATTGTACCCCGCTGATCGTGGTGTCTTCTGGAGCCAGTAAATGACTTATGTTGTGACCGACAATTGCATCCGCTGCAAATATATGGATTGCGTTGAGGTCTGTCCGGTCGACTGTTTTTATGAAGGTGAAAACATGCTCGTCATTCACCCGGACGAATGTATTGACTGCGGTGTTTGTGAACCTGAATGTCCAGCGGAAGCTATCAAGCCGGACACTGAGCCAGGTTTGGACAGCTGGTTGCAGCTGAATGCCGAGTATTCCGAGAAGTGGCCCAATATCTCCACAAAGGGCGACGCCCCGTCGGATGCCAAGGAAATGGACGGTGTGGCAGGCAAATTCGAGAAATTCTTTTCTCCGGAGCCTGGCGAAGGCGATTAATAGCCCAGGAATCAGACTTGGCTAAACTGGAGTTGGTGCAATAAGCAAGGCTTTGAGCCCCATTTTTTGAGCAATTGCAGCAAAAATTTGATTCTACGCGGTTTTCATGTTATGGTGCTGAAATATGTTGATCATTGGACGTCAATTTCGTGGCGCTAAAGTATAAATCACCACTTGGCTAGATTTTTTTCGGACGCAACAGTTCAGGGTATGCTTGTTTGTCATTCAGCCCAACTGATCCGTCCGGATTGCTTTTGCGCGACACTATTGACGACCGACAAACCGGGTTCCGGTTTCCAGTGGTTGGTTTAACCGGTGCGTTTTGCCGGGCGCAGCAGGGAGTAATGAAGCGCATGACAGTAGTTCCGCAGAAAAAAGCCGCCCAGCGTATTGGATTTAAAACGGGCGAATTTATTGTATATCCGGCACACGGCGTTGGTCAAATTGTCAATATTGAAGAACAGGAAGTTGCGGGCCACAAGCTTGAACTGTTTGTTATTGATTTCCAGAAAGACAAGATGCGTCTGAAAGTGCCAGTTGCCAAAGCAACAGCCATCGGCATGCGGAAACTTTCTGAAACAGATTATGTAGAGCGCGCATTGAAGGTCGTCCAGGGACGGGCCCGTATCAAGCGCACCATGTGGTCTCGCCGCGCGCAGGAATATGATGCGAAAATCAATTCAGGCGATTTGATTTCGATTTCGGAAGTTGTGCGTGATCTATTCCGTGCCGACAATCAGCCGGAACAGTCTTATTCAGAACGCCAGCTTTACGAGGCAGCACTTGATCGCATGGCTCGGGAAATTTCCGCCGTCAACAAGATGTCAGAAACCGAAGCTGTCCGTCTTATCGAGGTAAATCTCGCTAAGGGTCCTAAGCGCGGTGCTAAGGCAGATGATGCTGAGGCAGAAGTTGAAGCAGATGTAGTTGCTGAAGACGAGCAGGAAGAGGCAGCATAAGAGCTGTCTTTCTCGCCAAAACACAGCCCGGCAGCGATGCCGGGCTTTTTATTATTCGCTGATAAGCTTCACCTTGTCGCCGACGGATACGGTTCCGCCGGGCGGCATGGCGTTGATCAGGCGAAAGAGGTCAAGCTTGCGGTCTGTACCCAGGATTTTGCTTGAAAGTGATGAAAGAGTATCGCCGGGCTTTACTGTCACAACGCGGATGCGCAAAGGCTTTATGGCGGCTTTCTCTTCAGGCGTCAGGAGCTTGAAGCTCTGAACAACCGTTTGCGAGGCGGGTATTAGCGCTGAGCTTCCTGCTGGAGCCGCAGTCAGGAAGCGATAAATGCGATTACCGGCATTGATCACGAAAATATCAAACTCCCAGCGATCGGCCTTTGCCTTGGCGCTGGCCGCAGGCATGCCGTTAAAGGTCGTAGCGGTAACGCTGGCGTCGACAAGCCCGGTCACCCAGCCGCTGCGCATGTAGTCGGTCATTGACGGATTGCCGGATATTTGTGTCCCATCAAACCGGACGGCTACTTCTCCCGGGCCCGTCGCCATAACGGCATCGGCGCTGTTGTCGATGGTGAAGCCTTCAGGAACAGTGAAGCTCACGCCCAGAAGTGGATGGACGAAATTGCGGCCCCGCACATAGCCTTCTTCCGGCGTATCGCCATATAGGATGCCGTCTATACCCTGCAGGAACGATTCGCGGTCGGTCGTGCCAACGCCGGGGGCACCGATACGGCGGGCATGCCCACGCGCAAGTTCAATTCGCTGCGGTGCCGAGGGGTGGCTGGCAAGGAAATCGAGGCTGGCATCGGTAGCGCCAGACACGTTACGGAAATCAGCATAGGAAGCCATGGATTGCAGGAAACGTGGCGCAGCAAATGGATCATAACCCGCTTCGCCAATCATCTTGATGCCGATCGCGTCGGCCTGAAGTTCCTGATTGCGTGAAAACTGCGCCATCCGCAGCTTGCCGCGGATCAAGGCTTCCTGTCCGGCGGTGTCGCCCTGCAGAACTTCCGATACGACGCGTCCGGCAATAACGGCTTCCTGTTCGCGCTGCTGGCGCTCTATACCGTGATTGGCGATTACGTGGCCCATTTCGTGAGCAATCACGGCGGACAGTTCCGCGCTGTCATTGGCGAGGGCGAGGAGGCCGCGGGTGACATAAAGATACCCGCCCGGCAAGGCAAAGGCGTTGATGTTGGGCGAGTTGAGAATCGTTATGCGATAGGTGTGGGTCGGGTTGTCCGAAACCGTTGTCAGATTGCCAACGACTTTGGCGACCATGCGCTCCAGTTTTGCATCCTTATACTCGCCGCCATAGGTCGCGAGAATACGGGGATGCTGCTCAGCGCTAAGTTTGGCGAGCCGGTCGTTCTTATTAACATTGTCTACCGTGACCGGGTTCGATGACGGGCCAAGCGCCGCATCTTCCTTGCTAATATTCAGCACTTGGCAACCTGAGAGAAAGGCAAGCATCAGCATGAGCTGCGCCGGCTTTCTGCCCTGCTTAGCTGCTTGAAACCATCCTGTATTCAAGGGAGACGTGTGCGAACCCAGAATCATATCCTTTTTGTATTAAGCGCCAGGAGACTCGTATGTCTTTGTTCTTGCTAGCCCGATGTGCGGCCCGGAGCAAGAATTTCATTGTTTTCCTGACCGGGGCAAGGCGTCGAAAATATGTCAAAGGCCAGACTCTTTGCTACCGAGGTAATTTCGCAACAGGGCAGGGCCATCGTCTGACAGCAGATCCTTGGCCGGGCCGGAAGCAGCAATGTGCCCATTATCAACGAAGAGCAGCGTCGATGCCAGCCGCAAAGCGTCGTCCGGATGATGCGTGACCATGATAATTGTCATTCCGGTTTCTTTTTGAAGATTCTCAATAAGTTCCAGCATTTCGTGACGCAAAGCAGGGCCAAGGGAAGCGAAAGCTTCATCCAGAAGCAATACGGGACGGTTGCGCACCAATGCGCGGGCGATTGCCACGCGCTGTCGTTCTCCCCCGGAAAGAGCCTCGGGCTTCCTTCCCTCTTTTCCGGCAAGCCCGACTTTCCGAATCGCTGCCTGAATTTCCACTTTGTCGACTTCATCAAGCCTCAAATCCGAACGGCGGCCCAATCCGACATTGGACATCACATCCAGATGGGAAAAAAGATTATTGTCTTGAAACACCATGGAGACTGGACGGAGCGATGGCGGAAGACTGGTCACGTCAACCTCATTGATTAGTACCGAGCCACCAACAGGCTTCTCGAACCCGGCGATGAGATTAAGCAGCGTCGATTTTCCCGATCCGCTCGGGCCGATGACGGCGGTTATTGTGGAGGCTTGAATGGACACATCAAAGTGCATTGCCATGTCCCCATAGTCGAAACGCACGGCGTTGAGACGAACAGAGACGCCATTTGTTTTTGCGGGCTTAGCCATTTGCACTGCTGTCCCTTTTGGCCAGTCGAATTGCGCCTCTATCGGCGATGATCATGAGAATGAGGCACAGCGCAGCAAGAATTAGTGCCAACCCGGCGGCGTCGGCGGTACGATAGCTTCCCATGCGTTGCAACAGCAAATAGGGCAGGGTCAGAACGGTGTCGTTGCCAAACAGGGCAATTGTTCCGAGATCACCAAGGGACAAAGCCATGGCAAAGGCAAAGGCTATGCCGAGCGGATGTTTTAAAATTGGCCAATCGATAATTCGGAGCCGGTTCCAACCCGCAATGCCCAATTGCTCGCACAGTCTGTTGTGGCGGCTTGCCGCTGTATCCCATGACGGTCGAAGAATCCGGAACGCAAAAGGGATGGCCATAGCGGCATTGACGCATATTACCATGAAGGGTGCGAGGCTGAATGGATCGACAAAGTGGTGGGAAAGAATGAACCATCCCGCACCAATGATGATAGGCGGCACTACCATGATCAAGCTCGCACCAAGATCAAGCGAGCGCTCAAATATTCCAGCTCTGGCGTAGCGCCGCCGGGTTGCCAAAAACTCCCGCGCAATCACCAGACTAAGCGAAATTATCAGTGAAAGTGCGGCCGCGATTGCGCCAAGAACAAGACTGGTGGCAATTGCGCGCCAGACGGTCGTTTCGGACAGTAGACGGGTAATATCTGCCGACAAGCCGGAAACGACAGTGCCTGCCATGGGCAAGGCTACGAACAGAAAACCGGATATAATCAGAGCAATGTTCCATAGTCTTTGCGGCAATGAAGGCATGTCGAAGCGGCGGGTCGTGATACGCAAGCTGAAGCCTTCTTCTGTCGGACGCCCAGCGAGTGATAGAAGGCCGAGCACGATAATTGTCAGGCAAAGCTGAAGAAGCGTCAAGGACACCGCTCTGGCTATATCAAAATCGAAGTGAAGCGACTGGTATATTGCAACTTCGAGTGTCGTGGCGCGAGGCCCTCCGCCGAGTGTCAGCACCACGGTGAATGAAGTAATGCACAGCATGAAGATCAAGCCAGCCACACCCGATATACTGCGTAAAATGACCGGCCATTCGATTAATTTGAACTGTGTCCAGTTGCTCATCCCCAGTTGTGAGGAGAGTTTCCAATAATCTTCGGGAATGGAATCCAGACCTGAGAGAATGAGCCGTGTCGTCAATGGCAAATTGAAAAATACATGGGCGAGAAGAATGCCCGTCAGCCCGTAAATATCGGGAACCAAATCAAGCCCCAGCCATCCGAGGATAGCAGCCAGCAAACTGTTTCGTCCGTAAATGCTGGTGACACCGAGCACGGCAACGAGCGCTGGCAGCGCCAGAGGCAAGGCAAACAGACGCAGGAGCATTGCGCGTCCCGGAAAGCTCTGCTGCGCATGCAATGCACGGGCAAGCGGGATGGCAAAGCCGACAGAAAGCACCATGGAAAGGAGCGCTTGAAGGATTGTGAAGCGTGCAATCCGCCAAATGTAGCTGTCAAAAGTAGCAAAGCCCTCCGTGCCTCCACGGAAAGATTCAATGGCGAGACTGAGGAGAGAGCCGCCCGCCAATATGCCCAGAAAGGCGAGAGCGAGGCCTCCCGCCAAGGGTTTCATCGAAGAGGCGGCCATCTATGCTACTTGCTCATGGCTTCAAGCCACTCGTCGATCCAGGCTTTGCGATTTTTCGCCACTTCTTCAGATGTGAAAGTCAGTGTCTTTGCTGGCTTTACCAATGTGTCAAAGGCTGGATTGAGCGGATTTGAGGTTTTAGCTGCAGGATACATCCAATTGTTTTCGGGAATGGTATCCTGAAATGCCGTGCCGGTAACAAATGTCAAAAACTGCGCAGCAAGCGGGTTCTTGGCTCCGTTTACAGTTTGCGCTGCAACCTCGACCTGCAGGTAATGTCCTTCATCGAAGGATGCTGCCTTGTACCGATCGGTTTTGTCCGCGATCAGATGATAAGCGGGCGACGTAGTATAGGAAAGCACCATGGGCGCTTCACCTTTGGTAAAAAGCCCATAGGCTTCTGACCAGCCGGGCGTGACGGTTAAAACGCGATCCTTGAGTTTGGCCCAGGCTTCATTGGCCTTGTCCCCGTAAACTGATTTCATCCACAATACGAGACCAAGGCCCGGTGTAGACGTGCGAGGATCTTCAATAACGATCTTCTGCTTCGGATCGCCATCAACCAAATCCTTCAGACTAACCGGTGCGTCTTTGACTTTCTCTGTGTCATAAATGACAGCGAAGTAGCCATAATCATAGGGAACGAAAATGCTGTCCTTGAAGCCGCCAGGAATGTCGATAGCAGTTGTATCTACGCCATGCGGCGCAAAAAGTCCGGTTTGCTGAGCTTCAAAAGTCAGGTTCGTATCCAGACCGAGAACAATATCCGCCTTTGTCGATGCGCCTTCAAGCTTCAGACGGTTAAGCAGCGCAACGCCATCGGCGACTGCTACAAAGTCAACAGTACAGGTGCATTGCTTCTCAAAGGCTTCTTTGACTTTTGGCCCTGGCCCCCATTCAGAGGTAAAGCTTTCATAGGTGTAGACTGTCAGCTTGCCATCCGCATTTGCTGGGCTGGAAAGGCCAAATGCCAATGCGCTGGAAACAAGGGCAAATTTCATAAATTCGAGTGGCTGCATAGGCGCCTCCTAAAGTTGAATTTCAAAAGGATAGGTGCGCCGGCTTGTGAAGCCGCATCTAATCCCTCCGCCGGTACAAACCGGATCAGGTTCCGCGGGTTGACTGGATTGGTTCCAGTCTCTCAGCCTGTTGATGCAGGCACCCCGTTAGAGCAAAGCCAGATTAGTGACTGTGTCCTGCCAACGCAAGCGCCCATCGCCTAGCTGGTTGTTTTTGTTATGCCTTCCCCTTGCCACGCCCGCTTTTGCGTCTGGCTATTGAGATGGTGGGAAAGACGGGCGGTCATCGAAGCGCGTCTTTGTAGTGGGTAAAGCGATCCGAAGACCGCCCGTCCGGCGATTTTGCATTCTGTCCGTTCCGCTTGGGAGGCCTCGGCTACCCAAGGAGTGCCATTTGCGGCGCGCCATGCGTTAGCCTTGTGCCCCTTAAAGTGCTCGTCCAGCACGCGCCGTTCCTAGTAACGGCAGGGGAACCCTTGGACAGAACGTCCCCGGATGGCGGGTCCGTAACCCGCCATCGGAGGCGCCCATCCTTCCCCAAACTTCGAACGGCTCCGGAAGCTGTTCCCCGCGGGAAGGACAGGAGCAGAATAGTTCAGAGCGGGAACTGTTGGATAAGTTTGTCGAGATTATTTTTGGAAAGTCTGATTTGCACAAACCAAATGCGCCCTTCGACAAGCTCAGGATGAGGGAGGTCGGTTGATTGCAGGGCGCCAACTCTTGCAACTCTTGCAACTATTGCAACTCTTGCAAGTTGTCGCTGCAACCCACAAAACTTCCCTCATGGTGAGCTTGTCGAACCACGCACTATATCGAATGCAGCTTATCCACCTCACTCGCGGCGAGTCATCCTGAGCTAGTTGAGGGTTGAGTTGCTCAAAATAGGATTGCCCTCAAGTTTGAACTCATCGATAAAGGCACTGATAATCGCGACGAGCATTTCGGGTTGTTCCACGCAGGGAATATGCCCGGCATCCTTGATGACTTCGTAGCGCGCGCCCGGAATCAATTTAGCCATTGAAAGCACGACGTCCGGCGGTGTTGAGCCATCTTGATCTCCCACAATACAGATTGTTGGAACCGATATTCGGCCTGCGTCTTCTGTCAGGTCTGCATCACGAATTGCTGCGCAGGTTCCGGCATATCCGGCCAATGGTTGACGGATCAGCATGTTCCGGTAGCCGGTTAAGGCAGGGCTGCTTTCACGATGAAATGTCGGGGTAAACCAGCGTTCGAGGATCGTGTCGGCGATGCTTTCAATACCATTTTCCTCAAGCGCGGCAATACGTGCGTTCCAGGAATCGGCATTGCCAATCTTGTGCGCGGTATCACACAAGACCAGTGCCCGAACCAGATCGGGACGGGAAGCATAAAGCCCCTGCGCAATCAGTCCGCCGACAGAAAGACCGCAAATGATTGCATTTTTAACATTGAGGAAATCCAGCAGACCTGCCAGATCGCCGACATGATCGTCGAGAGAATAGGGAGACGTGCCGACACTCGAAAGCCCGTGGCCGCGCTTATCATAGGTGACGATAGCAAAATCACCCGCTAGGCGAATAATGACATCGCGCCAGATGCGGAAGTCAGTGCCCAGAGAATTGGCAAAAACGATCACAGGTTTTGACGCTGGTCCGCCAATCAGCTGATAATGCAGCGTCACACCATTTATATCGGCAAATTGCACCTTGCTCTCCCTTTTATCCAGAATGATATGTGCGTACGGTTCTGTAGAATGAATGATCAGGGACGATCAACCGCCGAATAATTATCTATTGATGAAGCGGCAACAGACCGGCTCAAATCAACAGGCAAGAAGAAAGCATATGAGGCAGCATGATGGGTGACGTATTTATCTGCGACTATATCCGGACGCCCATTGGCCGTTTTGGTGGATCACTGGCTGGAGTTAGGGCGGACGATCTTGGGGCTATTCCAATCAAGGCATTGATGGAGCGTAATAAATCGGTCGATTGGGCAGCAATCGATGAAGTGATTTATGGATGCGCCAATCAGTCTGGCGAAGACAATCGCAATGTCGCCCGCATGTCGGCACTGCTTGCGGGATTGCCCGTGGAGGTGCCCGGCACCACGATGAACCGGCTATGCGGTTCCGGCATGGATGCCATCATCACAGCCGCACGCGCCATTCGCGCCGGTGAAATGGACATTGCCATTGCTGGCGGTGTCGAGTCCATGTCACGCGCGCCCTTTGTGCTGCCCAAGGCAGACAGCGCCTTTTCCCGCAATGCAGAAATTTACGATACGACAATCGGCTGGCGCTTCATCAATCCACTTATGCAGCAGCAATATGGTGTGGATTCCATGCCTGATACCGCCGAAAATGTTGCCGAAGAGTTTCTTGTCTCCCGCGCCGATCAGGATGCTTTTGCTGTGCGCTCCCAGCAGCGAACCGGTCGGGCTCAGGAGAATGGTCGGCTTGCCAGCGAAATTACCCCGGTTCGCATCGCGCAAAGAAAAGGCGAGCCCATTATCGTTGATAAAGACGAGCATCCGCGCCCCCAAACGACAATTGAGGCTCTAGCCAAATTGCCGACGCCATTTCGATCCGGCGGAACTGTGACGGCAGGAAATGCTTCCGGCGTTAATGATGGCGCGGCAGCCCTCATCATTGCCTCCGAAGAGGCTGTAAAAAAGTACGGCCTCAATCCCATCGCGCGCATCCTGGGCGGGGCGACGGCGGGCGTGGCACCCCGTATTATGGGAATTGGCCCAGCGCCTGCGACGAAGAAGCTTTGCGCGCGCCTCGGATTGGCGCCAGCTGATTTTGACATTATCGAACTCAATGAAGCTTTTGCCTCGCAGGGACTTGCAACATTGCGCGATCTTGGAATTCCCGATGATGCGGAACATGTAAATCCGAATGGCGGCGCTATCGCCCTGGGGCATCCGCTGGGCATGTCAGGAGCACGCATTGCGGGAACGGCAGCGCTTGAATTGCAATTGCGCGAGGGAAAACTCGCTCTGGCGACAATGTGCATTGGCGTTGGACAGGGCATTGCTATCGCGCTTGCAAGCGTTTGATATCGGACGCAGAGCTGTCTGGTGGAAGCGTTTGACGCATGCTATGGGCGGGTCATGAGCAAATTCGTTCTTCTTTTGGGCGGTTCCGTCCATGTCACCGATCGCCTTTTGAAACAGGTAGCCGGAGCCAGGGTTCTGGCGGCTGATGGTGGTATCGCCCATGCCGCACCACTGGGCCTCACGCCTGAACTTTGGCTAGGCGATTTCGACTCGACATCGCCCGAGCTGGAAAAAGAATATGCGCATGTGCCGCGCCAGGTTTTTCCGGCAGCAAAGGATATGACCGATGGCGAACTGGCCTTGAACGAGGCATATCGACTGGGGGCGACCGAGCTTGTACTTTGCGGTGCATTTGGTGGAGTGCGCACCGATCACACGCTTCTGCATTTGACGATGGCGACCGCCCATGCGGCGCAGGGACATAAGATCATCCTCACCAGCGGAAGCGAAGAAGCCCACCCACTTGTGGGCGGTGAATATGCTTTCGATTTCGTCGATAAGACGCAGTTCAGCATTGTTGCATTTTCGCAATTACACGGACTTTTTATCGATGGAGCACGCTGGCCGCTTGAAAATGTGGAACTTTCTTTCGGTTCATCGCTTACTGTCTCGAATGCCGTATGTGGAACCCTCCACGTATCGCTCCATTCGGGCAAAGCAATCCTGATTGCAGCGCCGCCAGTTGCCTGACGCTTGTCAATATAAGCGGAAAGTGTAATGTGTGCAGCACAGCATTGGGGACGCAAGCTGGTAAGTTTGGTTTTAGAAACGGGAGAGGTCTTCCATGTTGAAAAGTTTATCTACAGTTGCAGTTGCCGCAGTTTTGGCATTCTCGGTTGCTGGTTGTACAACGAGTGAACAGCGGACAGCCGGATATGGTGTCGGTGGTGCAGCACTTGGTGCATTGGCAGGTGGCGCTATCGGTGGTGGTCGTGGTGCTTTGGCCGGTGCGGCAATCGGCGGCGCATCAGGCGTTGTCGTTGGCGCAGCAACATCAGACGGCGGACGCCGTTACTGCACATATGAAAATCGCTACGGCGAGCGCTATCGCGCACCTTGCCGTTAAGCAGTTATAGTTTTCGAAAAACAGGCCGGTTTTCCGGCCTGTTTTTTTGTGCGTACCGGACGCGTGTTCCGTTGATCTTTCTTCTGCCGTATTGAGGAAGCAGGATTTTCCCGCACTTTTTAAATGGAGAGGTTATTATGAAAATTCGTTTTGCTGCCATAGCAGCCACAGCACTTCTGGCATTTACGATCGCCGGATGTGAGACGAGCCAGCAAAATCAACGTGCCGGGACGGGTGCATTGATTGGTGCTGGCGCTGGTGCCCTGGCCGGACAGGCTTTGGGGCGTGATACGAAAAGCACGGTGATCGGTGCTGCGGGTGGCGCTTTGCTTGGCGCGGCTGTTGGTACAGCCACGACACCGCGCGGTGGAAACGAGAATCTATGCCGTTATCAGCGGCCTGACGGATCGATTTACAATGCTCCCTGCCAAGGCAATGGCGGAGGTGCCTATGGAAATGGACGATATCCGGATGATGATGGATACCGGTCTGAGCGGCGCCGGTATAGTTCCGACCCATACCGCGATGACAATTACTGATCACAGAATATCGATTTAGCGCAAGCAGGCCGGAATTTCCGGCCTGTTTCGTTTGACAGAACAGATATTCTCATCGACAAGCCCTGACAAAACCTGCTCGAACTCCCGGATTGATACGTTTGATGGCTCCACCACTGTTACGCCTTGATAGAATTGCCCTGACTTTCGGTGGCACGCCCCTTTTGACCGATGCGGCCATCTCTGTCAGCGAGAATGATCGCATTGCGCTTGTAGGACGCAACGGTTCGGGCAAATCGACACTGCTTAAAATCGCCGCCGGATTTGTCGTCCCAACGGACGGCGAAGTCTTCAAACATCCGGCTGTCACGGTACGCTATCTGGCTCAGGCACCCGATATGGATGGATTTGCCAATGTGCGGGCCTATGTCGAAGCGGGACTTGGACCGGCAGATGATCTTTACCGTGTCAGTTACCTGCTTGAGCATCTGGGACTGACGGGGGAGGAAAAGCCGGAAAATCTTTCGGGAGGAGAAACACGTCGTGCTGCTTTGGCAAAGGTTCTTGCACCGCAGCCGGATATCCTTCTGCTTGACGAGCCGACCAACCATCTTGACCTGACAACCATTGAATGGCTGGAAAGTGAGTTGCGCCAGATACGCTCGGCCATCGTGGTAATATCGCATGACCGGCGGTTTCTGGAGAATGTCAGCCGTTCTACCATCTGGCTTGATCGAGGCGTTACGAAACGGCTCGATCAAGGGTTTGGCTCGTTCGAGGAGTGGCGCGACAAGGTTCTGGAAGAAGAAGAGCGCGACCTGCACAAACTTGGACGTCAGATTGTACGCGAGGAACATTGGTTACGATACGGCGTTACGGCACGGCGCAAACGTAACATGCGTCGGCTCGGCGACCTGCAATCCATGCGCAGCGAGTTTCGTAACCATCGTGGCGCGCAGGGCAAGGCGGTTCTCAAGGCCAGCGATGCCAAGGAATCTGGCAAGCTTGTTATCGAGGCGGAACATCTTTCCAAGAGCTATGATGACCGCATTCTCGTGGATGATTTTTCCACCCGTATACAACGCGGAAATTGCGTGGGATTTGTCGGGCCGAATGGAGCGGGTAAGACGACGCTCCTCTCCATGCTGACAGGATTGCTCAAGCCGGATAGCGGCTTTGTCAAACTGGGAACAAATCTTGAGATTGCGGTGCTGGATCAGCGGCGGGACAGTCTAAATCTTGAACAAACCTTGTCAGACTATTTGACCGACGGGCGCGGAGAGAATGTTATCGTCAATGGCGAGCAGCGCCACGTTGCCTCCTACATGAAAGACTTCCTGTTTCAACCGGAGCAGTTGCGCACGCCAATCCGCGAGCTATCGGGTGGTGAGCGCGCACGTCTGATGCTGGCGCGGGTCTTGGCGCGACCTGCCAATCTGCTGGTTCTCGATGAGCCGACGAATGATCTCGACATGGAAACGTTGGATCTGTTGCAGGAATTGGTTGCTGGCTTTGCCGGGACAGTGCTGCTCGTCAGCCATGATCGCGATTTCCTTGACCGTACCGTAACGTCAGTCATTGCTCCCGAAGGCAGTGGAAAATGGCTGGAATATGCCGGTGGCTACACGGATATGCTGGCGCAGCGCAAGGAAACTGCCATTGCGACCCGGAAGGAATTGAAAGCCGCCAAGCCGCAGGCTTCATCTGGTGTGGCTTCTGAAAAGGCGCCTGCTGCACGCGATGAAAAGCGCAAACTCTCCTACAAGCAGAAATTTGCACTCGAAACGCTTCCAGCTAAAATTGAAGCGCTGCATCGCGAAATTATCAATTTGGAAAAGAAGCTGGCCGATCCAGATCTTTTTGCAAAGAATCCGGCCCTGTTCAACAAGACGGTTGAGGAGATCGGCAAGAAGCGTGCAAGTCACGAAGCGCTCGAGCACGAATGGCTCGAGCTTGAAATGCTCCGTGAGGAAATTGAAGGCTAGATTAAACTCGCAATTGTGCCCAATGATCGGAACGAAAAACCGGGATTCCAGTTCTCGTTCCGATTTGAAAGACAGCAGTAAATAAGCGGTTATTCTACGAGCTTCAGCTCACGGAATGTTGCGAGGACCGTCGCCTGCTGTTCTTTGATATAAGCGGCAAATTCGGTGGATGGCTGGTAAAGATCAACCCAACCATGCTTTTTCAATGTTGCTTGCCATTCCGGGCTTTGCGCCATTTTAGAAAAGGCTGCATCAATATCCTTCGTCTGTTCTTCCGACAGGTTGGCTTGTCCGAGGAAGCCGCGCCAATTGACCAACTCAACATCGACCCCTTGTTCCTTCATCGTTGGCACATCAATGCCTTCGAGCCGCGTTGCAGAAGAAATCCCGAGTGCTCGCACTGTTCCGGCTGAAATTTGTCCGGCAAACTCGGAATAGCCGCCTGCACCAACGGAAATATGCCCTCCCATTACCTGTCCGAGCATCTCACCTCCGGCACCGATGGCGACGTAATTCATCTTGGAAAGATCGCCGCCAATTGCCTTGACGATCATGCCATACAGCAAATGGTCGACACCACCGGCGGCGAAACCGCCCAACGATACTGATCCCGGATCAGCTTTGAAGGCTTTGACCAGATCATCCATATTTTTCAATGGCGAATCTGCCGGGACGACCAGCGTAAGATACTCGCCTGTCATCCGCGCGATGGGCTTGGTCTGGTCCATTGTTACGGGTGCGTTATTGGTCAGGATCGAGCCAACCATGCCGATCCCCGTAACAATGAGGCCCGTATCGGGATATTTCTTCGAAACAAATTCGGCCAGGCCAATAGTGCCACCGGCTCCCGGTCGATTAACAACCTGGATGTCGCCAGCGAGCTCGAGGTCCTGAAGCGATTGTTGTGTCGAGCGTGCCAATTGATCATAGCCGCCTCCCGGACCTGCCGGAGCGATGATTTCGATATTCTTTACCGCGTCGGCCTGAGCCGATGAGGCCATGCCAAAGGCCAGCGCAAAAGCAAGCGTGCGAAGTTTCATGTATTTCCTCCCTGAAAGCTCCCTTGCTTTGCACTTTTGTACAAAGCCTTCAGAGGCTGCGGGAAGAATCTGTCATGGAGCTGTCTTTGAGGAGGGCAGGAAATCCGTCAATTGGCCTTCGGAGCGAGACGCGCTGCAAGCGTTTCGATGCGTCCAGCCACCTCGGACAGAACGCCAGTAATAGCCGAATCATTCTTGTCGGCCTTGGCTAACGCCTCATCCCGGCTCTTGCGCAAGGCTTCCGCTTCATTTTCCAGACCGGTCAGACGCAACTGCAATTCATGGAGTTCGTCTGTAACCATGATGCCGGCCATAACTGTCAGGCGCAGATCGCCAATCTCGCCGAACGAGGATTTCAGGTGTGTCACGTAACGATCAAAACGTTCTGCCAGACCGGTCAGATGTTGTTCCTGACCCTCGTCACAGGCCATTCTGTAGGCTTTGCCATCGATCGTTACGGTAACGGTAGCCATGGTTGTTTCTTCCTGTTCTATCGATCAAGGACCGTGCGGATGGATTCCATCGCAGCGACAAGGCGGCGTGAAACTTCTTTATTTGCCGCCTCAAGACGCTCAGCCCGCCCTTCAGACGCATCAAGCTCCTGAGCCAGCTTACGCCGGTCCATGTTCATCCGCTGGACCTCTTCTTCCGCTTCAGCAAAATCGCCCTCATGCTCAAGACGCATTTCAACTGCATTCTCAAGCGTGGAGAGGGATTTGGCCAATCTTTCCAGTACTTGTTTGAGGGTGGCTTCAGATGCCATTTTCGACGTTTCCCCTGTGTCTCAATCTTTTCAGCGAATCGCAAAAAGAAGAACGACTTATGACAGAGAGTCTAGTGGTTACATTAATGCTGCGTCAATCAATCCGAACGGCGCCGTGGCACTCATGCACCGATAATAATGTGCTCCAATGAATGTCTTCCTGCAATACCGTCCCAATTTGGCCAGCTTTTGTTGACTCCCTCTCGACACCTGCTATTTGTCGCGTGCCTTTTGGATATTGTCTAACCGGCATCCAGAAACGGCATCTCTTTTCCACTTCGAAAGACGGTGACTATGACCAATTCTGAAAAATCCAATCAAATGGCCAACGCAATCCGCTTTCTATCTGCGGATGCAGTGGAAAAAGCAAATTCCGGCCATCCCGGACTTCCCATGGGCGCAGCCGACATTGCGACCGTCCTTTATACAAAGTTCCTGAAATTCGATCCAAAGGCTCCGCACTGGCCGGACCGCGACCGTTTCGTACTGTCCGCAGGTCATGGTTCGATGCTGCTTTATTCGCTGCTTTATCTGACCGGCTACGAAGATATTGACATCGACCAAATCAAAAATTTCCGCCAGCTTGGCTCCCGTACCGCTGGGCATCCTGAATATGGTCATGCTGCCGGTATTGAAACAACAACTGGTCCATTGGGTCAGGGCCTTGCCAATGCTGTTGGCATGGCTTTGTCCGAACGCATCATGAATGCGCATTTCGGTGATGCTCTGGTCGATCACTACACCTATGTCATTGCCGGTGATGGTTGCCTCATGGAAGGCATCAGCCAGGAAGCGATTTCACTTGCTGGTCATCTCAAGCTGAACAAGCTTATCGTTTTCTGGGACCACAACAACATCTCGATCGATGGTCCGGTTACATTGGCCGACAATACCGATCAGCCAGCCCGTTTCGAGGCTTCCGGGTGGAATTCAATCAGCGTCGATGGCCATGATCAGGATGCGATTGCCACCGCTATCGAGCGCGCCAAGAAATCCGACAAGCCGACACTGATCGCCTGCAAAACCACAATCGGTTTTGGTGCTCCGACCAAGGCTGGGACGAACAAGGTTCACGGTTCGCCGCTTGGTGCCGAAGAACTCGCCGGTGCGCGCAAAGCGTTGGGCTGGACTTCGGAGCCTTTTGTCGTACCTACAGAAACTCTCGACGAATGGCGCCTTGCCGGTCTGCGTTCTGCCAAAGAACATACCGCATGGACTGAGCGTCTGAATGCGACTGACGCGGAAATCCGTTCGGAGTTTGAGCGGCGCATGCGCGGTGATCTGCCGGGGAACTTCGAAGCAACAATTACAGCTTACAAGAAGAAGCTTTCTGAAGAAAAGCCAAAGGTTGCGACCCGCAAAGCTTCTGAAATGGCGCTTGAGGTTATCAATGGCGTGGTTCCTGAAACAATTGGTGGCTCCGCCGATCTGACAGGTTCGAACAACACCAAGACCAGCCAGACCAAGGGGATCACTCCTGAGGATTACGGCCAGCGCTATGTTCACTACGGTATCCGGGAACATGGCATGGCAGCAGCGATGAACGGTATCGCACTTCACGGTGGACTCATTCCATATTCTGGTACCTTTTTGACTTTCTCCGATTACGCACGCGGCGCCATGCGTCTGTCGAGCCTGATGGGTATCCGCGTCATCTATGTCATGACCCACGATTCCATCGGTCTTGGTGAAGATGGCCCGACGCATCAGCCGGTCGAACATCTGGCAGCCCTGCGTGCAATTCCAAACAATTATGTCTTCCGTCCGGCGGACGTTGTTGAAACAGCTGAGTGCTGGGAAATTGCGCTCAAGTCACGCACCACGCCATCAACCATCGCACTGACCCGTCAGAATCTGCCGACGGTTCGTGACGTGCATTTTGATGAGAATAAATGCGCTTACGGCGCCTATGAACTTGCCACTGCAAGCGGCAAGGCCGAAGTGACCATATTCGCAACCGGTTCGGAAGTCGAAATCGCTCTCAGTGCAAGAGCACAGCTTGAGAAAAACGGACATCCAACGCGGGTGATTTCGGTTCCTTGCTTTGAGCTCTTCGAAGCTCAGAGTGAAGAATACAAGCGCACATTGATTGGCGATGCGCCGGTCAAGGTGGCTGTTGAAGCTGCGATCCGCATGGGCTGGGACCGGTTTATCGGCACGGACGGGATTTTCATCGGAATGAACGGCTTTGGCGCGAGCGGTCCGATTGAAGAACTCTACGAGCATTTTGGCATTACGGCGTCACATATCGTCACTGCTGCTGAAGCAAAGTTGAAATAATCCATCTCGTTCCTCTATGATCCATTCAAGGGCTCCATACCCCTCAGGAGAAAAAACATGACAGTTCGCGTTGCAATTAACGGATTTGGCCGCATTGGCCGCAACGTTCTTCGCGCTATCGTAGAATCAGGCCGTACCGACATCGAGGTTGTTGCCATCAACGACCTGGGTCCTGTCGAGACCAATGCTCACCTTATGCGTTACGACAGCGTTCATGGACGCTTTCCCGGTACGGTAACAGTGGCTGGCGACACAATTGACGTGGGCCGTGGCCCGATCAAAGTCACCGCTGTTCGCAATCCAGCCGAATTGCCGTGGAAAGAGTTGAATGTCGATATTGCGCTGGAATGCACAGGCATTTTTACGGCCCGCGACAAGGCTGCAGCGCATCTTGAAGCTGGCGCAAAGCGCGTTATTGTTTCGGCTCCTTCCGATGGCGCCGATCTGACTGTCGTTTTTGGCGTAAACGATCACAAGTTGACCAAAGACCATATGGTCATTTCCAACGCTTCCTGCACGACAAATTGCCTTGCGCCGGTTGCTTATGTACTGAATGAAGCCGTTGGTATTGATCACGGGTTCATGACCACGATCCATAGCTATACGGGCGATCAGCCAACGCTGGATACAATGCACAAGGATCTCTATCGTGGACGCGCAGCTGCCCTGTCCATGATCCCTACTTCGACCGGTGCTGCCAAGGCTGTCGGTCTGGTATTGCCTGAACTCAATGGCAAGCTCGATGGCAGCTCCATTCGCGTTCCAACGCCGAATGTGTCTGTGGTCGACTTCAAATTCGTTGCCAAGAGATCCACTAGCGTTGCGGAAATCAATGATGCGATCAAGTCGGCGGCCAATGGCAAGCTGAAGGGCATTCTGGGCTTTACCGATGCCCCGAACGTGTCAATTGACTTCAATCACGATTCGCATTCATCGATATTCCACATTGACCAGACCAAGGTTATGGACGGCACATTTGTTCGTGTCCTTTCCTGGTATGATAATGAGTGGGGCTTCTCTAGCCGCATGAGCGACACAGCCGTTGCTTTCGGCAAGTTGATCTGACCGGCTTTGAAGTGATTTGATTTCAAATGGCGGGTCGACACACCCGCCATTTTTGTTTTTGATGGTTATACAGTCGGCTATACGGGCTTTCCCAAGCGGCTGTGTGCAGATGAGGTGAGTTTCATGACAAATTTCAAAACGCTTGATGATGCTGATGTTGCCGGAAAGCGTGTTCTCGTACGCGTTGACCTGAATGTTCCGGTGAGCGATGGCGTCGTGACAGATGCGACACGGATAGAACGCGTAGCTCCAACTATCCAGGAACTATCGAAAAAGGGCGCAAAGGTCATTTTGCTTGCCCATTTCGGTCGTCCGAAGGATGGCCCGGACCCACAGTTTTCGCTGGAGCCGATCGCCCATGCCGCCGCAAAGATAATTGGCCACAGTGTGCATTTTGCTGCCGATAGTATCGGTGAAAAGGCTGCTGAAGCTGTCGGCAAGCTGAAAAATGGCGATGTGCTGCTTTTGGAAAATACGCGTTTTCATAAAGGCGAAGAAAAGAACGACCCGGAATATATCAAGGCGCTGGCAGTCAATGGTGACATCTACGTCAATGACGCTTTTTCCGCTGCGCACCGTGCGCATGCTTCGACAGAAGGTCTGGCTCGTGTTCTGCCAGCCTATGCCGGACGAACGATGGAAGCAGAGCTTAAAGCGCTGGAAAAGGGTCTCGGCGCACCGAAACGCCCTGTCGTGGCCATTGTCGGCGGCGCAAAGGTTTCGTCCAAGCTGGATCTGCTCGGCAATCTGGTAGAAAAAGTCGATGCACTGGTCATTGGCGGCGGCATGGCAAATACATTTCTGGCGGCGCAGGGCGTCAAGGTCGGCAAATCGCTGTGCGAACACGATTTGGCCGGAACCGCGCGCGAGATCATGGCAAAAGCGAAAGCAGCTAACTGCACAATCATTCTTCCGGTGGATGCCATTGTGGCTTGGCATTTTGAGGCCAATGCCCCATTCCACGCCTATGGGCTCGATGCGATCCCCGATGATGGCATGATCCTTGATGTGGGTCCGCAATCCATTGAGCGCGTAAAGGCGGCAATTGATGATGCATCCACCCTCGTCTGGAACGGCCCGCTTGGTGCCTTTGAGCTGACGCCATTCGACAAGGCAACGGTGGCCGCAGCCCGTCACGTTGCGCAGCGTACCAAGGCCGGACATCTGGTTTCGGTTGCTGGCGGCGGAGATACCGTGTCGGCGCTCAATCATGCCGGAGTCGCCGATGATTTCAGCTATGTTTCAACTGCCGGAGGCGCTTTCCTTGAATGGATGGAAGGCAAGCCATTGCCCGGCGTCGATGTGCTGAAGAAGTAAGTTTTGCTCCCTGATCAAGCCCGGAAATCGGGCTTGATTACCAATTATAAGAAAATGTTATCCGGTTAAATCGGTTGAAAAAATTTCAATCGTTTCAGTTACTTGGTGCACCGTTTCGTTTGTCATAGGCTTCTGTTATGGGGCGGATAAGGGAAAAAGGAGTACATCAGTCTATGAGCGAACGTCTGGAAGATATAGCGGTTGCAATGGTTGCCAATGGCAAGGGCCTCCTTGCCGCCGATGAAAGTTCAGGAACAATCAAAAAGCGGTTCGATAGTATCGGGCTGGAATCCACCGCCGATAGCCGCCGCGACTATCGTGAAATGCTGTTCCGCTCCGATGAGGCGATGAAGAACTACATTTCCGGTGTCATCCTTTACGATGAAACCATTCGCCAGAATGCCAAGGACGGAACATCACTGGTCAAGATCATGCAGGATGCAGGCTGCATTCCAGGCATCAAGGTTGACGCAGGCGCCAAGCCGCTTGCTGGGTTTCCCGGCGAAACCATCACAGAAGGTCTGGATGGTCTTCGCGAGCGCCTAGCGGAATATTACAAGCTTGGCGCACGCTTCTCCAAGTGGCGGGCCGCTATCTCGATTTCCGACGGTCTGCCAACATGGGGTGCCGTGAAGCAGAATGCCCAAGCTCTGGCACGCTATGCCGCGCTTTGTCAGGAAGCTGGAATTGTACCAATCGTTGAGCCGGAAGTGCTTATGGACGGCACACCGGGCAATCACTCGATCGAACGCTGCTATGAAGTCAGCGAATGGGTTCTGAAGACCGTATTCGACGAGCTTTATGATGCACGCGTTGTTCTGGAAGGCATGATCCTCAAGCCGAACATGGTCGTTGCAGGACAGAAGGCCCAGAAGGCTTCCGTCGAGCAGGTTGCTGAGCTGACTGTGCGCCTGTTGAAGTCGACTGTTCCATCCGCTGTACCAGGCATTGCATTCCTGTCCGGCGGTCAGACGGAAGAAGAAGCAACAGCGCATCTATCGGCGATGAACGCTAATTTCACCATGCCTTGGAAGCTGACTTTCTCCTATGGTCGTGCCTTGCAGGCAGCAGCGTTGAGCGCCTGGAACGGGAAGTCAGAAAATGTTGCAGCAGGTCAGCGCGCCTTTGCACATCGTGCAAAAATGAATGGTCTTGCTGCCACTGGCGGCTGGAAGAAAGACCTGGAAAAGGCTGCTTAAGGGTCTCTTAAGCATTTTTTATCCAAAAGCGTATCTCATGGAGCCCGGGGAATCAGCCCGGGCTTTTTTATGGGACAACCAAAGACGAATGAAACCTGCGCCATTCCATCCTTTGCTGAGTTGGTTTCTTTATCCTGTCTATGCATGGCAGGGGATAAATGTACGATTGAAGACAGAGCGAATGATTCCGCCTGTTGGCCTGCCCGTGGGGGAAATTGCGGGCAAAGATCCGGCTATCCGGCTGCTTGTTCTGGGGGACTCGTCTGCCGCAGGGGTGGGTGTCACTGATGCATGGCAGGGGCTTTGTGTACGGTTGGCGGTCTATCTGCAGGGCCGGACAGGCCGTAAGGTCATCTGGCGTGCTGCAGGGTTCAATTCAGCAACATCGGGACAATTGCGCGATCATGTTGTGCCAAATCTGGAACGCGGAATGTGGACGCATATCGTTCTTTCAACCGGCACGAATGACACAAAGAATTTTCACTCGCTGCCACGCTTCAAGCGTGAGTTTGGCGGGCTTCTTTATGCACTGAGAGCGAAATGGCCTGAGGCCCACGTGGTATGGTCACAGGTGATCGATTTTCGCGATGTTCCGGCTATGCCTCCATTGCTCGGGCGTATTCTGGAAGGACGCGCTGTCGCAATCAACAAGCTCGGCGAAAGATTGTGCCGCGAGCGAATGGCTATTCCAGCGCTTCGCCTACCAGTGGAATCTGCCGAAGGTTTTTCCACGGACGGCTTTCACGCTTCGGCATTGGGCTATGATGCTTGGGCAAAACATCTCGTCCCCTACATCCTCAATCGCCCCCAGGTCGATGAGAAGGATGCCGCTTCCCCCGCTGGCGGCTAAACGCATTATCCTACGTGTCTTGAGACGCCAACGACCAAAATAGCCAGCACTGCTCCGACGGCGATTTTCCAGAAATCCTTGCGCTTTTTCAATCCGGGCAAGCCGAGCGGCTTGAATAGATGCAGCGCCATAATGACTATGAAAACAAAGGACAGGATTTTGGTCATGGATGATCTGTCTGCAATATCCTGTTGATTGAATTGAGCAGTGTGCCAAGCGCGGAGAATTGTCAATTCGCCCTTTGACTCCGCCTTCCGGATTTAGGATGCTTCTTACGGGAGGAATTTCATGACATCACTATATGCGCAGGTCTATCAGGATTGGCAGGCCGATCCCTTGGCATTCTGGGCCAAATCAGCAGTAGCCATCGATTGGATCAAGCCGTGGGATACGGTTTTTGATCCAGACAGTGGCCCTTATGGCCGTTGGTACGCGGGAGCTGAATGCAACACCTGTTACAACGCCGTAGACAGGCATGTTCTCGCAGGGCGTGGCGATCAGGACGCGCTGATCCATGATAGCGCCATAACAGGAACGGTTCGCAAGATAAGTTATAGTGATTTACAGGTCGAAATCGAGGCATTGGCGTCGGTGCTGGTCGATAAAGGGGTGGGGAAGGGGGATCGCGTTATTATCTATATGGCGATGGTGCCTGAAGCCGTTGTTGCAATGCTCGCATGCGCGCGCATTGGTGCAGTTCATTCGGTTGTCTTCGGAGGATTTGCCGCTAACGAGCTTGCAACAAGGATAGACGACGCCAAGCCGGTTATGATTATCGCTACGTCCTGCGGGCTGGAACCGGGCAGGGTGGTTGCTTACAAACCGATGCTCGACAAGGCTATCGAACAGGCCCAGCACAAAGTGGCTACTTGTCTGATCCTTGTGCGCCCGCAACAGCCGCATGAACTGGTTTCGGGGCGGGATATTGACTATGCCCAAGCAGTTGCCGCCTCTGCGGGGCGTAAGGTTCCCTGTGAGCCTCTTAAATCGACTGATCCGCTTTATATTCTTTATACATCAGGTACGACGGGACAGCCAAAAGGCGTTGTTCGCGACAATGGCGGCCATCTGGTCGCCTTGGCGTGGTCGATGGGCGCAATCTATGACACCTACCCGGGAGATGTGTTCTGGGCGGCTTCGGACATAGGCTGGGCCGTCGGCCACTCCTATATCGCTTATGCGCCACTTTTCGTTGGGGCGACGAGCATTCTTTATGAAGGCAAGCCGGTTGGAACGCCCGATGCTGGTACATTCTGGCGCGTAATCGCTGACCACAAGGTCAAGGTACTATTTACCGCGCCGACCGCATTTCGGGCGATCAAGAAAGAAGACCCCAAGGGCGAGCTTATCGGCAGATATGATATTTCTTCGTTGAAGTATCTTTTCCTGGCGGGAGAGCGCGCCGATACGGATACGATCAAATGGGCCGAACAAAAACTAGGCGTTCCGGTCATAGATCATTGGTGGCAGACCGAAAGCGGCTGGCCCATGGCAGCCAACCCGGCGGGGCTTGGAATGTTGCCGGTAAAATATGGCTCGCCGACGGTCCCAATGCCCGGTTATGACGTGCAGGTTCTTGACGATGCAGGTCATCCAGTCAAGCGCGGCGAGCTTGGCAATATCGTGGTCAAACTGCCCTTGCCGCCGGCATTCCTGCCGACATTGTGGAATGCGGACCAGAGGTTTCGCGAGGCGTACATCAGCGAGTTTCCGGGATATTACAAGACAGCAGATGCAGGCATCATGGACGAGGACGGCTATATCTATATTATGAGCCGCACCGACGACATCATCAATGTTGCCGGTCATCGCCTGTCGACCGGGGCGATGGAAGAGGTTCTTTCCAGCCATCCGGATGTTGCCGAATGCGCTGTTATCGGCATTGCCGACAGTGTGAAAGGTCAGGTTCCTTGCGGGTTCATTGTGCTGAAATCCGGCGTTACAAGGAGTGAAGCCGATATTGAGCAAGATTGCGTTGCTTTGATGCGGGAGAAGATTGGCCCGGTTGCTGCGTTTAAAATGGCCATAACGGCAAAACGTCTGCCCAAGACGCGCTCCGGTAAAATATTGCGGGGCACCATGCAGAAGATTGCCGATCAGGAGCCGTGGAATATGCCCGCAACGATTGACGATCCAGCGATTCTTGAGGAAATCCAGTTGGTGCTCAATGCACGAGGAATTGGTCTGGTTACTGGTTGACCATCTGCCATCCAAGGTTAAGCTCTGTTGTCAAATTGGAGACTGGCAATGGCATTGGATGGCAAAATCGCAATTGTAACGGGTGGCGCTCAGGGTATCGGGCTGGCCATTGCAAGGCGCTTTCTTCAAGATGGGGCCAGTGTTATGCTTGCTGACATCAATGACGCTCAGGGAGCCGCGGCGGTAAAAGAGCTGTCCCCTTTGGGTAAAGTCCGCTTTTCCTCAACAGATGTCAGCAGCAGGCTGGATGTGCACAATCTCGTGGCTGGAACAATCGAGGCATTCGGTGATGTGGATATACTGGTCAATAATGCTGGTATTGTACACACGGCAGATTTTCTCGACCTGAACGAGGATGATTTTGATCGGGTTCTGCGGGTTAATCTAAAAGGATCGTTTCTTTGTGGTCAGGCTGTAGCGCGGTATATGGTCAAAAAGATAAAAGACGGAGGTAATGCAGGCTCCATAGTCAATATGTCGTCAATCAATGCAGTCGTCGGTTTGCCGGAGCAAATTGCCTATTCGGTTTCGAAGGGTGGCGTCAGTCAATTGACCAAAGTCATGGCTCTTTCGCTCGCACCCTATGGGATTCGCGTGAACGCAATCGGTCCAGGCTCGATCAAAACCCAGATGCTGGATACGGTCAATTCGGATATGGCCGCAAAACAGCGGATATTGTCCCGTACACCGCTGGGCCGGGTGGGAGAGCCCTCCGAAATAGCTGCTGTGGCGGCGTTCCTGGCTTCAGATGATGCGAGCTACATAACGGGGCAAACGATCTATGCCGATGGTGGTCGATTACCATTGAATTATACAGTGCCGGTCAATGGATGATTTTTTAGGCTGTTGACATCCTACTGACAGAAGGTTGTCAGGAGGGGTATGCCATTATGTTCCCGTAGTCAGAAGGAGACAGGGATATGGCTTACCTCGATTTTGATATCGTACAGAGTGTGAAGCATTGGTTTTCCGAGTTTGCAATTCACCGGCAGGAGCTGCGTACGGAACGGCATCTTAACTCGCTTCCCGAGCATCTCTTGAAAGACATTGGCTGGCCGGATGCCTATGCTGAACGATTGGCAAAACGCAATTCCCTAGGCGAAGACGACACTGCCGTGCCTGCCACCAGTGATGAGCTTACGCCATGGCAGTTGGATTGGCCAAAACACTATGAGAGCTTAAAAGCTCGCAAATCCAGCCCCTTAGAGCTGGGATGTTGAATTTGACTGCCATGGAGGAGGGCTTCAATGGAAAAGAAACGAACAGTTGGATTTGTTTTCGTTGAAGGCTTTGCCGATTGGGAATTTGGCATGCTTTCCGGCTCGGTCAATGAGTGGTTTGGTGGCCGAGCCGTCTGCCTTTCACCTTCTCCGGGTCCGCTAAAATCAATTGGCGGCTTTCGCATGCTCCCGGATCGCGGTGTCGATCCATCAGACAATCTTGATCTTGATGCGGTTGCCGTCATTGGATCCGACACATGGTCGGACGCGGATGCTCCTGACATAACACCCTTATTGAAGGATGTTCTGGCGCGCGGTGGAATTGTCGGTGGCATATGTGCCGGTACTCTTGCACTGGCGCGTGCGGGCCTGTTTTCAGGCCGCAAGCATACCAGCAATGGAGCCGGTTGGATCGAATCGCGTCTGGATACTTATGCCGGGTCTGAGCATTATCAGGATGTGCCCTATGCAGTACGCGATGGGCATGTTGTAAGTGCGGCGGGAACTGCGCCCGGAACCTTTGCCATTGCCTTCCTCGAAGCGCTCTTTCCCGAACAAGCGCCCCAAATCGCCGAGATGCGTGAAATGATTGCAAGAGAATTTACTTCCCGAAGTGAGAAGGCTTGAGCGATGCGTAGAGCAGACCGACTTTTCCAGATTGTGCAGAAGCTGCGTGGCGGGCGACTTGTAACGGCAAGGCAACTTGCCGAAAAGCTTGAAGTGTCAGAACGTACGATCTATCGCGACATTGCCGATTTGCAGTCTACGGGCGTTCCCATTGATGGCGAAGCGGGCGTTGGCTATATTTTACGGGAAGGTTTTGACCTCCCACCCTTGATGTTCACCCGGGATGAGGTGGTAGCGCTTGTTGCTGGCGCGCGGCTGATAACTGCCTGGGGCGGTGCTTCCATGGCGCGCGCGGCCGAAGAGGCGATTATAAAGATCGGAGCCGTCCTGCCAAAGGAGGATCGCCCGCGTATCACCAACACACATATTCACGCATCGGGCACCAATATTAGTGATAGCGCACGCGCTTTGATTGATCTGGCAGAAAATGCTGCCGAACAATGCCGCGTGCTTTCGATCACCTATACCGACCTTGAGGGCAAGGACAGTACGCGGGATATCAGGCCACTCGGTCTGTGGTTTTGGGGAAAAGTCTGGACATTGATCAGCTGGTGCGAGCTGCGTAATGACTTTCGGACCTTCCGGATCGATCGCATCACCAAGGTTGAGAAGGCTGATCGCATCTTCCGTCAGGAGCGCGGCAGGACGCTTGCCGATTTCTACCGCAGGGTGGAACTTAGCGAAACACCCAATACCGAAGCCCGTGCTTCATAAAGCCTTTTAACTGGCAGTTGATCAATGGCGGTCTGGAAAGTTGCGCGCAGTATTGCGTAGGTTACGAAATGATAGCCGTCCTCCTCAGTTTCGCCCATCAGCTCCATTCCAAGCTTTTCGGCGACTCGGACTGATGCGCTGTTGCGAGGATCAATAGCGGCGATAATTCGATCCACGGTGGTCGCCTTGAAACCATGTTCAAGAACAGGCTTGGCTGCTTCCGTTGCGATTCCTTTGCCCCAAGCCAGACGGTTGAGACGCCAGCCGATTTCCATATCGGGCCCGATAGCATTATGGGGAATCAACAGCACCCAGCCAAGAAATTGATCCGAACGGGTTTTCTCGAAGATTGACCAGTAGCCAAGGCCGATACCGAAATCGGTTGTTATCCGATCCGTCAGAAACTGTCTGTGACTGGTGTCATCGGTCCATGGACCGGGGATGAACTTTGTCACAGCGGGATCGCGATCCATGGCAATGCAATCTTCGAAATGATCCATGGTCCGAGGTCGCAACAGCAAACGTTCAGTTTCAAAACCTGGAAGCATTGCTCACTCCTTGACGTAAAAAGCCTCGTCACGGACGAGGCTTTTGCTACATAGTCAGTCGAATGGTGCGGAGACGATTATTCCTCGTCTTCGTCGTCCTGACGGCCTTTTAAAGACGAAAGCTTGGCGAAAACTTTGTCTGCGTCAAGCTCCTGGTCTTCTTCACGAACCGTTGGCTGAATGTCGAGATTTTCAGTCGCGGAAGCTGGCAGAAGTGTATCGCCACCTTCGCCCGGTTGTACTGGACGCCCGCGCGAAGAACGTTCGACCTCAATATCCAGATCAATCTGCGACGAGAGGCCCAGTGTAACCGGGTCCATTGGTTGCAGATTGTTGGAGTTCCAATGGGTGCGGTTGCGGATCTGTTCGATTGTCGATTTGGTCGTACCGATCAGGCGCGAAATCTGCGCATCTTTGAGCTCTGGATGATTGCGAACGAGCCAGAGAATAGCATTCGGACGATCCTGACGCTTGGACAACGGCGTATAGCGAGGGCCCTTGCGCTTGGTCTCGGGAACGCGAACCTTGGGGTCCGAAATCTTGAGCTTATGGTTCGGGTCTTTTTCGCCCTTGGCAATTTCTTCGCGGGATAGCTGTCCGGTGATCAATGGATCAAGGCCCTTGATGCCTTGGGCCGATTCACCGTCCGCGATAGCCTTAACTTCAAGCGGATGGAGCGTGCAGAAAGCAGCGATCTGATCGAAAGACAGGGCCGTATTATCGACAAGCCAGACGGCCGTTGCCTTTGGCATTAGAAGCTGGGTGGCCATAGATATAGTCCTCTTGTTCGTCCGCTCCGGAGGGGCGGGACGTGGGTTCAACCACAATTTCCGGGATTTCGAGCCGTTATATAGCGGTATTTTAATCGATGAGCAAGAATCGCTTTGGGGATTCGTGCCATGTTCCAAATAACCGCACATTCCCTCGGGCAAGTGTTTCATCAAACTGTCATGTAAATGTCATGACACTGCAACAGACGCACGCGATCAGTCTCTTCAATTCAATCGGAGATTGTTCCAATGTCGCATCGTTTTCTCACCATCGGTCTTTGGACCATTCTGGCTGCATCCACAGCAATACCTGCAATGGCAGAACCAGTGTTCAACCGCATTGCAAGCTTTCCCGTGATTTCCAACCTGCCAAAGGATTCCGATCTCTCGCAGGTGACTTCTTCCGAGATCATCACAGCATCAGAAGATGGCAAGACATTGGTTTATTCGGACAGCCCAAATGGTGCGATCGGTTTTATTGATATCACTGAAGCAGGCAAGCCGCAGCCGCTGGGACAACTTAAGCTGGATGGCGAACCCACATCGGTAGCAGCCGTCGGTGCAAACGTCCTTGCCGCGGTCAATACTTCCAAGGACAAGGCCAATCCTTCAGGCCGCCTCGATGTGGTCGAGCTGGCCTCCCGCAAGGTGATTGCTACATGTGATCTCGGTGGACAGCCCGATTCTGTCGCTATCTCTCCCGACAAGACTTTTGCTGCCATAGCAATCGAAAATGAACGTGATGAAGAGTTGAATGATGGAGAAATACCCCAGCTTCCAAGCGGTAATCTCAAAATAATTTCGCTGAAGGATGGTGCTCCGGATTGCGCAACAGCGAAAACCGTTGAACTTACCGGACTTTCCGAAATCGCACCGGAAGATGCCGAACCTGAGTTTGTCTCCATCAACCGGGAAAACCAGATTGCGGTAACACTGCAGGAAAACAACCATATCGCAATTATCGATGCGGCGAGCGGAAAAATTACAAATCATTTCTCTGCCGGCACTGTCGATCTGGATAAAATCGACGTGGAAAAAGATGGCGCTCTCAAGTTTGATGGCAGTGCAAAAGGTGTTCTGAGAGAGCCTGACACGATCAAATGGCTCGACAATAACCGCGTGATTGTTGCCAATGAAGGCGATTACAAAGGCGGATCGCGCAGCTTTACAATATTCACCAAAGACGGGAAAGTTGCCTACGAATCCGGCGCATCGCTTGAGCATAAGATTGCTGAAGCTGGTCACTATCCCGATAAGCGCAACAAGAAGGGCGTAGAGCTTGAAGGGGCTGAGGTCGGCAAATTCGGCGATACAAACTACCTGTTTGTTGCCAGTGAGCGTGCTTCGATTGTCGGTGTCTACAAGGACACGGGCGCTGAGCCGGAATTTGTTCAATTGCTGCCATCAGGCATCGCCCCCGAAGGTGTATTGGCAATCCCATCACGCAATCTGCTGGTAACAGCCAATGAGGCTGATTTGATTAAAGATGGCGGCGTACGCTCGCATGTTATGATTTATGAACTCAAGGATCAGAAGCCGAATTATCCGCAGATCGTTTCGACGATGAAGGATGATGGAACGCCGCTTGGCTGGGGCGCTCTATCGGGATTGGTTGCTGATCTAAAGGAAGCGGGCAAGCTCTATGCCGTATCGGATTCCTTCTACTCCGCGGCGCCTTCGATCTTCACGATTGATGCGAACCAAAGCCCGGCAAAAATCACCAAAGCACTGGTCGTCAAACGCGGTGGGCAACCGGCACAGAAACTTGATCTTGAAGGCATCACCACGGATGGCGATGGCGGTTTCTGGCTCGCCAATGAAGGTGACCAGGCCAAGCTCGTGCCCCATGCAATTCTCAACGTAAACGGGAAAGGCGAGATCAAAAAGGAAATCGCACTTCCCGAAGAACTTCTGCCAAACCAGGTTCGTTTCGGCCTGGAAGGGATTACGCGTGTTGGGGAAGGTGATGACGCCACATTGTGGATGGCGATCCAGCGCGAGTGGAAGGATGACGAAAAAGGTTTCGTCAAACTGCTGAACTACAACATCAAGGATAAATCCTGGACTGCTGTTTCCTATCCGCTCGATAAAAGCGGAGCAGGTTGGGTCGGTCTTTCCGAAATTACCGCTCATGACGGTCAGCTTTATATCGTTGAACGCGATAACCAGATTGGTGATAAGGCTGCCAACAAACGGTTATATCGTGTGGCGCTAGAGGGTTTGAAACCTGCCAAGATCGGCGAAAAGCTACCCGTCGTTGAAAAGGTGCTGGCACATGATTTCATTGACGATCTCAAGAGCGCCAATGGCTACATTTCGGAAAAGCTTGAAGGGTTCGCTATTGATGTTGATGGCAATGGTTATGCCGTTACTGACAATGATGGTGTCGATGACTCATCGGGGGAAACCCTGTTTTTCGGCATCGGTAAGGTCCAGGCTACAAACTGATAAAACCGGAAATAAGATAAAGGCCGCATATAGCGGCCTTTACAGTCTTGGTTCAGCTTACATCTAAAACAATTTTGCCAATATGCTGGCCATCTTCCATACGCTCATGCGCGCGCCAGGCTTCATGCAGTGGATAGACCATATCGATCACCGGCGCGACTTTACGCTCAGCCAATAGTGGCCAAACGTTCAGTTCAAGCTCGCGGGCAATTCCGGCTTTGAACTCGATTGTTCGGGCCCTTAACGTTGATCCCGTATGTTGCAGTCGCTTGACCATCAGCTTGGTCATATCGGTCGTTGCCTTTGCCCCGTTGAGAAAAGCAATCTGCACGATACGGCCATCAATAGCCGCCGCGTCATAGTTCCGGTCGATGTAGTCGCCGCCAACCATGTCGAGGATCAGATTGGCACCTTTGCCGTCCGTAAGTCGCTTAATAGCCTCGACAAAATCCTCTTCGCGATAATTGATTGCGTGATCGGCTCCAAGCTTGACGCATGCTTCGCACTTGTCGCCTGATCCAGCCGTTGTAAATACGCGCGCCCCGAAGGCCTTGGCCAGCTGTATCGCTGTCGTGCCGATACCGGACGAGCCGCCATGGACGAGAAATGTCTCGCCGCTTTGCAGGGCGCCCCTTTCAAAAACATTGTGCCAGACGGTGAAGAATGTTTCGGGAATTGCGGCGGCCTCTATGTAGCCGTAGCCTGCCGGGATCGGCAGGGCGTTGGATTCATGAACCGTGCAATATTGGGCATAGCCGCCGCCGGCCACCAGTGCCGTAATACGTTCACCAAGGCGGAAACGGGTTACACCTTCCCCTGTTGCGACAACATCCCCGGAAATTTCCAACCCCGGAATGTCTGAAGCGCCTTGTGGCGGTGGATAATGGCCTTGCCGTTGCAAAACATCGGGACGATTAACACCGGCGGATCGCACTCGCACAAGAAGCTCCCCGGATTTGGGCGCAGGAACGGGTCTCTCGCCCGCTTTGAGTACCCTTGGGCCACCTGGAGAACTGATCTCAATCGCCGTCATCACTGTTGGAATCTCTTCTGCCATTATGAACTTCCCTGATATTGATTCATTGGAATAATTTGCAATTCCAAGTGGTTGGAATGTATCTTACTACGCGGAGGCGACAAGTGGAGGAAAGAAATGTCACTTTTCGATGAAGAGCCCCGGCGCAAGACTGTTCATGATATCGGCCAGGACTTGTCTTTGCTATCTGTTGCAGAACTTGATGAGCGTATAGGCTTGTTGCGTGCGGAGATTGTACGTCTTGAGGAGGAGCGTTCGCGAAAGGGAGATAGCAAGGTTGCTGCAGAGGCGCTCTTTCGCTGATTGATTTCAATTTGGTGCAGGTGCCATCAAGTTTCCGCATTGATAACCGAGAGAAAGCTGCATCCCTATCAATACAGAGCCGTCTTCCCCCCGCTCGTCCGAAGGATATCTCGTGTTTCGTTCATTCATTCAGGTCTTTGCGCTTCTTTGCGGCACATCTTTTCTCGTCATGGCTTCAGGCCTGCATGGATTATTACTGCCCTTGCGCGGCGGCGCCGAAGGGTTTTCAACGACATCGCTCGGTTTGCTGGGAACAGCATGGGCAGGTGGCTTTATAACAGCCTGCCTTCTTGCCCCGCGACTGGTGAGAAGAGTCGGACATGTTCGTGCATTCAGCGCCTTTGCCGCGATTGCGGCAATCGTTGCGCTGATGACCGGAATACTCGTTAATTCAACGGCTTGGATTGTCCTGCGCGCCCTCACCGGATTTGCCATGGCAGGCTCCTATATGGTGATTGAGAGTTGGCTTAATGAGCGGGCCACGAACGCCAATCGCGGCCAAATATTCGGTCTCTATATGGTGGTCAATTTCGGGTCGATAACGGTTGGCCAGCTGATGATCGGTTTTGGCGACGTGCATAATGGCACGTTCTTTATGCTGTCCGGCATATTGTTCTGTCTCGCATTGATTCCGACAGCTATTTCAACAGCCAGCAGTCCAAAACCATTGACGGAAGTGCAGCTTGATTTGCGTGCGCTTTACCGTAATTCGCCGGTGGCCTTTCTTGGCTGCATACTTATTGGCGTTGCCAATGGCGCATTCGGTACGCTGGGCGCTGTATATGGCGCTGCGACAGGAATTTCGGTCGGTGAAATCGCCTTGATGATGAGCGCCTCGGTGCTCGGCGGCGCGCTGATGCAGATTCCGGTCGGGCGTATGTCTGATCGAACCGACCGGCGTTATGTATTGGCCTTCGTTGGCGGTGCTGCGGCATTGATCGGGCTGTTGATTTTCTTCATCGCTCCAAGACATGCCACGATCATTCTCATCATGACGGCGATATATGGTGGCTTGGCCTATACGCTCTATCCCGTGGCTGTTGCGCATGCCAACGACTTTTCGGACTCCGAAAACTTCGTCAAAGTGACGAGTGGCCTGTTATTGCTCTATGGTTTTGGCACGATGATCGGTCCGGTACTGGGCGCCTGGGCGATGGAGACCATCGGAGCCGAAGGATTGTTTGCGATCACGGCACTGGCTCATGCGGCAATCATGTGTCATGCAATCATTCGCTCGCGAATGCGCGCGCCGGTGCCAATCGAACTGCGGGATAATTTTCAGACGGTGCATTCGGAACGTGCAACACCCGAAGGTGTAAAGCTTGATCCACGTGCGGAAACCCTGCCCGAATAGCGACAAATCCGTTGACATTGCTGGCGGTTTAAACCGAAACTGCAACATGGTCGAAACAGATGCTTTTGTTGCAATTTCCGATCCCAACCGCCGATACCTTCTTGAGGAATTGAGGCGGGGTCCAAAAACCGTGAATGAGTTGGCGTCCGGTCTTCCTATATCGCGCCCCGCGGTCTCCCAGCACCTTAAAGCACTGCTTGATGCGCAACTGGTTTCGGTGAAATCAGAAGGCACCCGCCGCATCTATGCAGTCGACGATAGCGGCTTTTTCCATTTGAATTTGTGGCTTGATCAGTTCTGGAATGAATAATCCGCCATAGCACCGGCAGAAAACTAATCCAAAGACATGAAAACCCGGCTGTCTGACCAGACGTGCCGGGTTTTCGGATCTGCCGCGTGATATACTCAGGCGGAATTCGGGGTCTATCTTGCCTTGCGACCCGGAGTCGTTTTAGTGGTGAGTAACGAGCGTACGAATTTTTTCGATTTGCTCTTTCAGCACAAGCTTGCGACGCTTGAGGTCGCTAATCTTAAGATCGTCCGTAGCTGGACTTAGCATTGCATCGGAGATTTCTTTCTCAAGTGCTCCATGCTTACGTTCAAGCGTTTCAAGATGAGACTCAATGGCCATGCGGCTTCTCCCTTGGTTAATTTCCTTGCTCGTAATGCCCTGTCAGCCAAGTAGCGGCTTTATGACAGAGCCGTGACACTCTGCCACTACTTGAAGCAATTGTCGAATATGTTTCGCAGGATTTTATTGTCACATGAAATGTGATATTGCGGCATACCGGCAAGTGACAGTGTTACTCCGGACCGCTTTTGATAATTCTACAGCAAAATACCGGGAATCACTGCATGTCCGATCAAGATCAGGCTGACATTCGATTGGCAGTCGCAAGATTGAAGCAAGAGCATCTGGACTTCGATGCAGCTATCCAGGCAATGATCCAAGTTGGTTGCGACCAGCTGCGTATCCAGCGCATGAAAAAGAAGAAACTCATCATCAAAGATAAGCTCATCGAGCTGGAAGACAAAATCATCCCCGACATAATCGCCTGATATCAAAGAGCAATCTGCGGTGCTGTGACTTATGCTTGCAGGCTCTTTGCTTTTACACTAATTCCCCCATTCCATTATTAGAGGATGCTCAATGGCTGATACACGTGCTGACGTAGCAATCATTATGGGAAGCCAGTCCGATTGGTCGACCATGCGTCATGCGGCTGAAACGTTGGACAGCCTTGGAATTTCTCACGATGACCGGATCGTTTCGGCGCACAGAACGCCGGATCGATTGGTCGAGTTCGCCAAAAGCGCGAGAGAATCTGGTTTCAAGGTCATTATTGCGGGTGCAGGCGGTGCTGCACATCTGCCAGGCATGGCTGCGTCCATGACGCCTTTGCCGGTTTTTGGCGTACCTGTTGAATCGAAGGCTCTCTCCGGCCAGGACTCGCTGCTTTCCATAGTGCAAATGCCAGCGGGCATACCCGTCGGGACATTGGCAATTGGCCGGGCAGGCGCGGTCAATGCCGCATTGCTGGCAGCAGCGGTTTTGGCTCTGCACGATAAGGAACTGGCAAAACGACTTGATGCTTTCCGGCAGGCACAAAGCGAGAAGGTTGCGATGCGGCCTTCCGACGAGGTTTGAGAATGATTTCTGCAGGTTCGACGATTGGTATAATCGGTGGTGGTCAGCTTGGACGCATGCTGGCTATAGCTGCTGCACGTCTCGGCTACAGAACAGTGATACTGGAGCCCCAAGCAGATTGCCCCGCAGCGCAAGTTGCCAATGAAGTTATTACCGCAGCCTATGATGATCATGACGCGTTGGAGCGATTGGCTGAGCTAAGCGACGTCATTACTTACGAATTTGAGAATGTGCCCGTCGACTCAGCGGAACTTTTGAGTGAAACGAAGTCAGTATTTCCGCCAGCAGAGGCATTGAAAGTCTCACAGGATCGCGTCACCGAGAAACGGTTTCTCAACAAGCTCGGCATTCAGACCGCGCAATGGCGCGTCGTCGAAAATGAGGTGGAGCTGGAAGCTGCCCTGCTTGCTTTTGGCGGCAAGGGCATCCTTAAGACCCGGCGCTTCGGTTATGATGGAAAAGGCCAGGCGAAGTTTTCCGGCGTGCCGGGCGAAACGGCCAAGGCCGGATTTGCCGCCGTTGGCAATGCTCCTTCCATTCTTGAGGCGCTGGTGGACTTTACTCACGAGATATCGGTCATTGCGGCGCGTGACGAGGCCGGCAATATCCGGGTTTATGACATTGCCGAGAACGTTCACAAGGATGGAATTCTCGCAAGCTCGACAGTTCCTGTTTCCGTGTCTTCAACAATGGCGGGCCTGGCAGCGGATGCGGCCCGCAAGCTGCTGGAAGGATTGAATTATGTCGGCGTGCTCGGCATGGAGTTCTTTGCGCTTGCCAATGGAACTTTGCTTGCCAATGAATTTGCACCGCGCGTGCATAATTCCGGCCACTGGACAGAAGCAGCCTGCGCCGTTTCACAGTTCGAGCAGCATATACGCGCCATTACAGGATTGCCTCTGGGCGATACGAGGCGGCATTCCGATTGTGTGATGGAAAATCTCATTGGCGATGATATTGCCCGCGTGCCAGAGATATTGAAAGAAAGCGGAGCCGTGGTGCATCTTTACGGCAAGGCCGAAGCGCGTCCCGGGCGCAAGATGGGGCATGTGACTCGCATAACCAAACGCCTCTGAATGCTGGAAAAGATAAGTTTTCTCGCTGAATCATGCGATGAATCGTGGGATGGGAGTTGACAATGCAGGCATTCCTTGGCTATTTCCCCGCAACGTGTTTCCGGCGCGCTTAAAAGGCGCGCTTTTTATTGGTGCCCGGTTTCGGGCGAAAGATACCGGTGCTGAAATGAAGATCAAGAACTCCCTTAAGGCCCTCAAAGCCCGTCATCGTGACAATCAGCTGGTCCGTCGCAAGGGCCGCATGTACATCATCAACAAGACTGCTCCGCGCTTCAAAGCACGCCAGGGCTGATCTTACCGTTTCACGGTTATTTGCATTTGACGTTTTGCTGATACGGACTAACATTCGTGTCATGCAGAACGTCTTTGCTATTTTAATCGGGCTCTCAACGGTACTTTCGCCAATGATTTCAATGGCGGAGAGCGCTGGGGCGCAAGAAAGAACCGGAACTGAGGATAGGGCTGATACGCAGGGGAAACCTGCTGAAGGCCAGGCCCTCACTCCGCAACAGGCCGCATTGCCCGGCAAAACATTGGCGGAAAAGCGTGCCGCCCGGCTGGATGAGCTTTTCGGTCAATTGAAGCGGGAAACCAACGCGATGAAAGCATCGCGGATTGCCTCGCAAATCCAAACCCAGTGGCAGAATTCCGGTAGCGCAAGCATCGATCTGATGATGGGCTGGGCCTCTAAGGCCATGGAAGATAAGAAGTATTCCGTTGCGCTGGATTTTCTCGATCAAGTCATCGTCATGAAGCCGGACTATGCGGAAGGCTGGAACCGCCGCGCCACATTGAACTATGTGATGAATGATTACGGCCGCGCCATGGCTGATATTCACAAGACGCTGACATTGGAACCACGGCACTTTGGAGCCATGGCCGGTATGGCTTCCATCCTCAAGGAAACGGGCCGCAAAGAGGCAGCGCTGGGCGCATTCGAGCAGGTTTTGAATGTCTATCCGATGATGCGTCAGGCTCAGAAAGAAGTCGGTGAACTGGCAGATGAATTAACCGGCCAACGCACGTAATTTCGTTGATTGCAACTAATCACAACTAAATCACCACTATCGATTGTAATTCTTCGGCAAATTTGCCCGTTTTTTCGGGAAAATCATTTAGCTTTGTGGGTATTTTGCTTAAAATGCTGAAAATGAGCGGGAAGCTCCATAGCTGTTGCGCTGGCGGCTCGTTGCAATGCCGTCCGCACTCTTTTCTAAACTGCCGTAGCTTTCGTTAGAGTAGCAACCAGCAATATGCTCAGCTTAAAATTGCAAATTCCGGCAATGCTTACGCATGCCGGAATTTTTATAATCAACCGCTTGCAGCGCTAGACGTCAGACGCTCGTTAGACCGTCGGAGCCGATATAGGCGATGCGCAGCATATTCGTTGAACCTGGGGTACGCAGGGGCACGCCAGCCGAGATGATGATGCGATCACCCGGATTACCGAACTCTTCCTGATAGGCAATGTGGCAAGCACGATCGACCATCTCATCAAGATCATAGGCCTCGTCGGTTACAACGCAATGCAACCCCCAGACGAGCGCTAGCTTGCGGGCGGTTTCAACGACAGGCGACAGCGCGATGATGGGTAAAAGTGGCCGTTCGCGCGCGGCACGCAAGGCAGTGGTTCCCGAGGCGGTATAAGTGACGATAGCTGAAAGATTGAGCGTTTCGGCGATCTGGCGGGCGGCGAGCGAAATTGCATCGGCACCGGTCGCATTGGGCTCGGGGCGCTGGGCATGGATGATGCCGGGGAAGTTTGGATCGCGCTCCACCTGTTCGGCAATGCGCGCCATTGTTGCGACGGCTTCTACAGGATAATCGCCAGCTGCAGATTCTGCCGAAAGCATAACCGCATCGGCACCTTCGAACACGGCTGTGGCAACGTCGGACACTTCGGCGCGGGTTGGCACGGCGGCAGTGATCATCGATTCCAGCATCTGCGTGGCGACGACAACGGGCTTACCTGCCCGGCGACAAGCACGAATGATCTGCTTCTGGATGCCAGGCACTGATTCCAGCGGCATCTCAACGCCGAGATCGCCGCGCGCAACCATAAGCGCATCGGAAAGCTCGATGATCTCATCAAGGCGGGTAACGGCCTGTGGCTTCTCAATCTTTGAGAGAAGAGCAACGCGGCCGCGCGAGATCTTGCGGACTTCGGCAAGATCCTCCGGCCGCTGGATAAAGGACAGAGCAACCCAGTCGATTTCTTCCTGCAGCACGGCATCAAGGTCGCGGCGGTCTTTCTCGGTCAGAGCGCCGACATCAAGTGTGGTGTCAGGCAGGCTGACGCCTTTCTTGTCGGAAATACTCGTTCCTGAAACAACCCGGCAGCGAATATGCTTGCCATCGGATGCCTCAGCGACAAGCGCCAGCTTGCCATCGTCGATCAACAGGCGATGACCCGGCTCAACGGCTTTGAGAATTTCCGGATGCGGCAGGTAAACGCGGGTGTTATCGCCAAGCGCTTCATTGTTGTCGAGGGTGAAGGTCTGGCCTGCAACGAGTTCCACCTTGCCTTCGGCAAATTTGCCCACACGCAGCTTGGGTCCCTGCAAATCGGCGAGAATGCCGATTGGCCGTCCGACTTCTTTTTCCACATTGCGCAAGCGGCGCACAAGTTCACGCATCAGGTCGTGGCTGGCATGGCTCATATTGATGCGGAAGACATCGGCACCGGCTTCGAACAGTTTGCGAATCATGCCTTCGTCGGAGGAAGCAGGACCGAGCGTGGCGAGAATTTTGACCTTGCGGCGACGTCTCATTGAGGAGGGGTATCCGTTACAATTGGAGATGAGGGAGGATTTTCTTCTGTCAGCTGGACCATCCAGCTCGTCTGCTCGCCCGTATCATATTCCTGAAATCCGGAACGCTGGAAACCGCGTGCGAAGCAGTCATTGATACCGGTTATCTTGAACTGGTTTTCGGCAACGCACATGTTGATCTTGCCGTCCCAGCGCCCGCCGCTTTGAGCATCTTCGGCGTAAAGGTAATAATAGCGCGATGTCAGCGGTCCGACAACCAAGGTGGTGCAGGAAGAGGCGTTGACATGCCACCAGCCTTCCGTGATCCAGCCAGTCTTGGCGCGGTAGCCCAGAGCAACGCCGACCAGATTTTGGGTGGAATTGCACACGCGGAAATCGGCATGGGCCTGGGTCGGCGCAAAAACGCTTCCCGAAATGAATATGAACAGAAATGCCGCGAGGAAGCTTCCCCATCTTAGCTTTATGCTCATACCCAATATTGCCTCCGTCCGGTCTTTTAGGGTCCTGCCAGCACCAAAATTAAGCCAATGGCTTCAGGGCAGGTAGACGAGGTTCCTTTTCCGTAGTTTCGCGCGCATTGTCAACGCGTGAATAAGTCGTAGAGGGGTGCCACGACAAGATTGTGATCGGCTGTGGTGTTTTTGGGACGATCCGGCTCAGGCTTCGATCTAATCGATTTGTATTGGTGAAAACTATTGTGCTCTAACACGGCCATCGTAAACGAATACAACCGGGAAGTTGTTTGAGCGTGTTTGGACTAAGGGTTAATTGTCAACGCATGATTTGCCGAGCATAGTCCTTGACAAGGGAAGCGGTGTTCGTGCTGGCCGCCGAAGCAGGACGAGGACAGGGTAATGGCAGGAAGCGACGTATTTTCGAAACAGACCAACAAGCCCAGGAAAGGGCAGTACTTTGTTCTTGATGTCAAATTGACGGGCGGTAAAGGGCACGGCGTTGTCTTCGAGAACGAAGAGCAACTACTCACTTTACCGCGCAGGATCATAAGGCCCGTCGATGGAGGTTTTCCTCCCCTTCGTGAAGTACCTCGATTAAGTTACGTTCCCAAAAAAGGAAATATGCCGCGGGATCTGGAAGGCGGGATGAGTGGATATTGGCTCGTCTCGGAACGTCTCAAGCAGATATTCGAGCAAGTCGATCCAGAAGGTTTTGCGTTCGTCGCGTGCGACTTTACCGTTGCAGATAGTTCGAAGGATTCTCAATACTACCTTTGTGATGTCATTCGCACTATCGATGCTCTGGACGAAGAAGCGTCAGTTTTACAAATTAAGTACGAGCTCGACTTAGATACCAGAAAAGAAGTTAAGTACTACAGTTTTGTGGGACGATGTCATCTAAGTTTTAAACAAAAGGCACTGCTCGAATATCATATATTTCGTACGCCATTTTCCGGAGTAGTATTTTGTGATCATATTCTGCGTGATGCCTGCCGAGCGGCAGGAATGAACCAAAAAGATGGAATTGGTGGTTTGCAGTTCCATGATGCTGCTGATTTTTAGAAGTTTATCCAACATATTTTTCATTTAAATATTTGATATTTATTATATATTTTAAAGGATTTTGATGTGAACGAATCTGTTCTAAAATCTCCTATTCAAGGTCATCACGTAATTCCAAAAGACGTGGGAGAGAACAATGTCCTTCTTAAAGAACTAGCTCGCCAAGGACTCTTCGACCTCAATGCTTCGCGAAATGTTCTGAATTTACCTGCCACTCAGGAGTTGGCAGAAAAACTGAAGCTTTCTCCGCATACAGGTGGCCCACTCAGCAGTTACCAAGAAGGCATTGCTAAACATATGCAGAGCCTTGCGGATTCCCCCAATGGCTTAAAAGCGCTTGCCGGAGACCGGGCCGCTGCCGAGCGCGTTGCGGGACGGGTAAATACTTTGCGTGATACGCTAAAGACAGCTCTCATTAACGGTGATCTTTTCACAAATACGCCTAAGGGCATAACGTCGGAAGCGATAAACAAGCTTAATCAGGAGTTGCTCGGCAAGCTGGATGATTATGCAACAAAACATGCCGATGCCATCTCGAAGATGGGCAAACTGGTAGGTCCTGAGGCTGAATGGACTGCCGTGTTGAAGTCATCAGAAGCTGTGGAGGAGGTTACCAAAGCTCTGCAAAAGGCTGGGAAAACAGGTGCGTTGGACAGTCTTGGAGCGGCTATCGGGCAGGCAACGGAAGTGGGGCGGTTCTCCCCATCGGTCTCACTGCGGGAGACTTTGGGCAGTATTTTCGGCGCATCTGCGAGGGGGCTGGTAAAAGGTCTGGGTGCAGCGGGTCTGGGTGCAGCGGGTGCCCTGCTTGATGCAAAACAGTCCATGGCACAAGCAAAGGAACTTGCTGCGAATGGCGACGTGGAAGGCGCCAATAGTGTCTTAAACGGTCTTGGTGCTCGCCTTGCTTTTGGTTGGATGGGTGCTCAATGGGGCGGATCAGCGGGAGTTGGTGTCGGACCCTATGGAGCACTCATTGGGGTTGTACTCGGAGGAGCAACTGGCGTAATTGGTGGTGAAGCGGCGGTCAAAGCCATCGAAAAAGCTGCTAAGGAAATATCAGAAGCGCTCGGACTGAGTTCGGGTGAGGTGACACTTGCTGTATCAGTGCGGCAGCCCGAAACTATCCTCAATCCCGATGGCACGAAAACAATAACCGAGTTTAATCCGGAGAATAACCAGCCATCCAGCATCAAAACCTATGACAAGGACGGTAAACTTAAGAGCCAGACCGAGACTGAATATGATCCTCTCACACATGTTAAAACTCGGGAATCTGTTTTTGATGGTTCGGGTAAGCAGATAAACGATAAGTATTTCGACCGCACGACAGGAAAAGAAACTTCAGAAACTACATTTAAGCCTGATGGAACTGGCACTACGACCAGCTATGATGCTTCTAATAATTCGCCTTGGCGTGAAGCAAAGGCCGAGTATGATGTTAATGGAATTCTTGTTTCAGAACGAAGACTTAACGATGACGGTAGCACGTGGGAAACGACGTTCTTTCCCGGTACAACCAAGGCCAGTACGCGAAGTGAGTATAATGCCGCCGGAAATCTGACTAAAAGTTCAACATTTAGAACTGATGGAACCAAAGCAGTTACATTGTATGACGTGACCGGGACAGAGACCTGGAAAGAAGCTTTGATAGAGTATCGTAAGGATGGCTCCCCTATTTCCGAAACCGGTATCAATAATGATGGCAGTACATATGATGCTGTCTTTGATAAGGATACTGGAGAGATCACGCGACGGCGCGTATACACAGCAGATGGCAAGCCCATATCCACTATCACCATACATACGGACGGAACGCAAAGCGTAACGCTGTATGATGCGGCCAATAAAGCCAACCGGCGTGAAGCAACCATTGATTATGACAAAAATGGCAAGCCTGTTTCACATAAGGTCATCAATGACGATGGCAGCAGCTATGACGTAAAGTACGATCCAAGTAGTGGCGCTATGACCGTCCGGACTGACTACAACGACAAAGGTCAGACGCTATCTGCCACGATATTTCGAACGGATGGGACGAAGGTCAAAAAGCTTTACGATGCTGGCGGCACCGGAGTGTGGAAAGAAGCCTCTATCGAGTATCGCACGGATGGCTCCTTGGTATTGGAAACAGGTATCAACGATGATGGCAGCAAATATGATGTTGTCTTTGACAAGGATACAGGCGAGGTCACCCGGCGTCGTGAATATACGGCGGATGGCAAGCCCACTGCGATCATCACTTTCCGCCAGGACGGAACGCAGAGCAAAACGCTTTACGATGCTGGCAACAAGGGCATCTGGCGCGAGGCAACCATCGATTATGGCAAAAATGGCAATGCTGTTTCCGAAAGAGGCATTAAGGATGATGGCAGCAGCTATGATGTAAAGTTCAATCCGGCTAGCGGTGCCATGACTGCCCGGACTGACTACAATGACAAGACGCAGGCGCTATCTGCCGCGATATTTCGGGACGACGGAACCAAAGCAATTACATTGTATGACGTGACCGGGACAGGGACCTGGAAAGAAGCTTTGATAGAGTATCGTAAGGATGGCTCTTTGGTATCGGAAACAGGTATCAACGATGATGGCAGCAAATATGATGTTGTCTTCGACAAGGATACAGGCGAGGTCATCCGGCGGCGGGAATATACGGCTGATGGCAAGCCCACTGCGATCATCACCTTCCGCCAGGACGGAACGCAGAGCAAAACGCTGTATGACGTAAATAACAAAGCCACATGGCGTGAAGCAACCATTGAATATGGCAAAAATGGCAATGCTGTTTCTGAGAAAGGCATCAAGGATGATGGTGGCAGTTATGAACAAAACTATGACCAGATTTCAGGAAAGGTGACTTCTAGGGCCGACTACAATTCCTCTGGGCAGCTCACATCAACAACGTCCTACCGACCAGACGGCACAAAAACAACTACGCTCCATGACGCTGAGAATAAAGGCACTTGGAGCGAGGCTACCGTTGAATATGACAAGGACGGCAATGCCATTTGGGAAGCCGGGGTTAACGACGATAAGACCCGATACTTTGCAAAATACGATCCAAAAACTCAAAAAATGACATCGCGGATTGATTATAATGCTGCAGGACAGACTACGTCGACGACTTCATTTGAAGCGAGCAAAATATTAAAAAATCTCTACGATCCTGCCAATCTGACACAACTTAAGGAGGCAATAATTGAGTATTTTTCTGATGGGCAACCCAATGTTGAAACAGCAGTACAGGACGATGGCACTAAATACCAGATAAAATACCATTATGGGCAAGTGGACATAGAAGTAATAGAATTGCCAGATGGCACTCTAATAGAGAAACAATTTAGGAGCGGCAGAGTTACGGATTATACCGAAATTGATATCGGGCAGAAACATGATTGGCTAAAGATTTATAGAGGTTTCGGGAAAGAGGATCGCTTTATGGACGATGGCAGTAGATATCAACTCTGGTTTGACGAGAAAGGAAATCCGAAAAGGGCCGACTATTATACTCGCAAAGGTGAGTATATCCCTGGAAATTACAATAAGGAAAAAGGATCTTTTAGTTTCGTACGCCAAGGCTCTGGCGGCTCTGGTGGTTCCAGTTTCTGGGATCAGGTTTCCTCTACTTTATCTGGCTTGCTCGGACCGGGGGGCACATCTGTTTCCTATACCTTTGGCAGCACGGCTACACCGTCTGTAGGGACATTCACGATGCCCCCTCCTGGTGGGTTCACGAGCGGGGGTAGTCTTTATAAAGTTCCTGCATTGCCAGCAATCTTTCCAGGCGGTGGCTTGCCAGCGGCAGGTAGTTTTATTCCTCTGCCAGTTACGGGGCCGATGCCTTCTACTAGACCCAAATTCATTGCAGACCCGAATATTATTAATGGGTGGGGAATCGGCCATTTTGACTTTGGTGACGGGACGTTCTCGAATCCAATTGAATTCCCCGCAGGTCGACCCCCACTGCGGCCTCCAGTGCTATTAGACCTGAACGGCGATGGAGCTACTGATCTGAGGCTGTACTCTGCTAACAATAATTTGGGCCCGCAGTTTGACTGGAATGGCGACGGCAATATGGATCAGACGGCTTGGGTCGGACCGAAAGATGGCTTTCTTGCCATCGACCTTGCAAAAGACGGCGCTACGGGAGCGGATGGCAAGATTGATCAGACGAGAGAGTTAGCTTTTTCGATTTGGAAAACCGAGGATGAAATCGCTGCGGAGAATGCAGAGTCAGTGACGGACCTTGAAGGGCTGCGCTATGCCTTCGATACCAACCGTGACAATGTTCTGGATGCGAATGATGCCCGCTGGAATGAATTTCGTGTCTGGCAGGATTTGAACCAAGACGGCATTACGGACGATGGTGAATTGAAAACCATGTCAGAGGCTGGGATCAAGCTGATTAATCTTCTGCCTGATCCGGCTGGGGCGAAGCAATTTGCAGACGGATCGGCAATTACGGGGACTGCAACTGCAACTATGACGAATGGATCAACCATGATGATTGCCGATGCAAGTTTGCGTTTTCAGCCGTCAATGCCCACGCATCTGATGAGTTAACAATACTTTGACGAGGGCGGCAGTTTACCGCCCTTTTTACTTGGACCGTGGGTTTTGAATCCTTTGATAGGTTGTCTGTAGAAGCATTCGGGATTTGCCCGGCGAACAATCTGCCTTGCATTGCTGCCTAGGGCATGAAAGACAAAAGCGGTCAGATTCACCGTTGCAAGAGCCTGTCTTCATGTCCTTTTCTCCCTATCATCTGGTTGATGGCGATTATGCCAAGGGCCTTGTCCTGCTTGCCGATCATGCGAGCCGCGCGCTGCCGGAAGAATATGGCTCGCTGGGGTTGGATGCCGCGCAATTCGAGCGGCATATTGCATATGATATTGGCGTCGAGCAGTTGACCCGCAAACTTGCCGCCATGCTTGGTGTGCCAGCGGTACTTGGCGGGTTTTCGCGGCTGTTGATTGATCCAAATCGCGGCGATGATGATCCAACCCTGATCATGCGTCTGTCTGATGGTGCCGTGATACCGCGCAACAATCCAATGCCTGAAGACGAGCGGAAGAAGCGCATAAACCAATATTACAGGCCCTATCATGATGCGGTTGCCGCGGCGATCGCGGAAACGGTGGAACAGAGCGGCAAGGCGCCCCTGGTTATTTCCATTCACTCGTTTACCGCATTCTGGAAAGCGACGCCGAGGCCCTGGCACGCCGGCATACTTTGGGACAAGGATCCACGCGCTGTGCTGCCTTTATTGGCGGGTTTACGGGCAGATCCCCTGCTGGTCGTTGGCGATAATGAGCCCTATGACGGGGCACTCAAGGGCGACACAATGTATACGCATTGCATCCTGCCGGGTTATGCCCATGCGTTGATCGAGGTACGCCAGGACCTGATTGGCGATGATGCGGGCACGACCTTATGGGCTGAGCGTCTGGGGCCAATCCTTGAAGGCATGAATGCAGTACCCGATATGCATGAGGTTCGGCATTATGGTTCAAGAACGGGAATAATTGAGGAGATCATCCATGACTGATTTAAGCCGGGAACAGCAAACCGAATTGGAGGCGGCGGCTTTCCGGCGTTTGGTGGAGCATCTGCGCGCCCGCAGCGATGTGCAGAATATTGATTTGATGAACCTGGCAGGGTTTTGCCGCAACTGCCTTTCCAACTGGTATCGCGAAGCGGCGGAAGCTTCCGGCATCGCGATCAGCAAGGATGAATCGCGCGAGATCATCTATGGCGAGCCCTATGCCGATTGGCAGGCAAAATATCAACGCGAAGCAAGTGACGCAGCCAAGGCAGCCTTCGAGACAAACAAGCCCGGGCATTGAAAGGTCCGGATGGCTGCGGTCGCAGACTCTATTTCCTTGACTCCCTAGCCCTTCGTCGGGCATCGGAACGCTCCGCGCGGCTTAACCCCGAGTCGCCAGTTACGTTTTACGGAGTGAAATATGAGCATGGATGATTTGGGCGCACAGGGCGGTGTCGAAGGTGTAGCGGCAGCAGAATTGCGTCAATTCATCGAGCGCATTGAGCGCCTCGAAGAAGAAAAGACCACGCTTTCCGACGATATCAAGGAAGTAATGGCTGAAGCCAAAGGCCGCGGCTACGACACGAAGATCATCCGCACCATTGTTCGCCTGCGCAAGAAGGACGCCAATGAGCGCAAGGAAGAAGAAGCGATCCTTGAACTTTATATGAATGCCTTGGGTATGGAATGATAGCCAGCCTGCGGGCTGGGTTTTAGTGAACGATGCGGGATCGTGCGATGCACGGTCCTTTCGTTTGGGCGCGGCGCTGGGGATGAAGTGGCGTCCTCTTTGGTAGCGAAACCATCCCTGATCTGACCACTGTCGCCCCAAACAACAAAACAGCCCGAAAGTTCTTCCCATAGGATCGTATATCCACCGGAAGCCATCCGGTCATGCAATTCAGGAAGTTTTGGATTTTCAATCTGGCCCATAGCGGTCTCCTTGACTCACTTGGACGGTGTCAGCACTTGCAGTTGAAAGGATGGTTGCCTCCTGAAAAGGTTGAGAAACGTCCAATGTTTCGATCAGCAGTTCGAAATGGGTAATGTCGCGCAGAGCCTTCAGATAGGTGTCGCGGATTTGATCGCCCGCTCCGCCTCGGCCTACACGGATAAACTGGCATTGCTCGCCAGCATCGATGGTTCCAACGATGTCCTCCGATTCAGAGAGCTTCAGGACGATCCAATTTAACAGTGTTTTTTGCTGCTCAACCCTGTCGCCGGATATAACAAGGCCTTCGGTAACAATTTACCACCACTGAAATTCACCAAAAGTTCCGTTTTTTCCCTCAAGGGGCGTGGAGATGAGCGGACGAGTTGTTCCGCTTCAAAAATCGATCAACGCCGCTCTGTCCTTCGCGGTAGAGCGGCGTTCTTTTGGGCTTCGGGTTCAGATTTTTGCGCAAGCTTCAGGTCGTGCCGTGAAATGACTTCCCGCAGATGGTGAGCGAGGCGGCGGTAATGGTCCGCAGTTTGCAGGGAAATGTCTTCCTTCTCGCCTGACCGCGATTTACGAAAGGCTTTTTCGACACCTTCCTCCAACCGGACAATGCGCTCTTCATGCTCCTGAACGGCCAGACGGAGTCTTTCGATAAATTCATTGTAGACTTTACCCATTACATCAATGCCCTGAGCCCGTTCATGCTTGCCTGCCAGTGGCAGCTATCTGGCAGTCTCGAAACGAGTGTAATAGCGATCAGTTCCATCGCAGACACTCGGTTTTGAATTCGTCCGGTGTCATGGGACCATGATCATTGATGTGAACTTTCCACACCGAATGAATATCCGCGAATGCTTCCGCAGCGGTCGTAAATGTCATGACATTCGAAGTGGTGATTTCATCAGGCACAAAAAGCTGGATCTTGGAATTGGATCAATTGGCATCGCCGTATCCGTCTAATTTTTCGACTGGTAAAGCTGTCTGGTTTTCCGGTTGCGAGTTTCTTTTTCGGACGGGGTCAACCGCCGGCGTCTGAGCATGCCATAGGCCATTATTATCCCGAGAATAATGGGTCCGCCGAGCACAACAAAAAGCCAAAGATATTACGGTTACCTCCTTTCGAAAAGTAACCGGTGTCGGTGAATTTTGGTTCCAACCATTAAAAGCTTTCAAGCAATACAAAGCCACAACCTTTGTCCAGCGCTTCGGCGGCCTCTCAATGTCGCCTGCCTTTGATTGCTGTAGGCACCATGCATCACAGGACCGGCTGGTGAAAAATAGAGCATCCCGAAGGCGTGAGGGCGACTGACGGAGGCACAGGTCTAAAACAACCGGCTTGATGGCAATTTTTTGGATCGCCGATAGTTCGTTAAATCAAATACTTACGTGAAATGTGGGCAGCTGAGCGAGCGCAGGCGCAATTTATTGCAGGCGCCCCACTTTACATTTTTCTATTAAGGATATTTAATATCCTTAAGGATAACAAATATCCGTAATATACGAATGGAGAGACATATGAGCCAACGCCTTAACTACATTCAGCAGTCGCCCGAGTTTTTCAAAAAGTTCATGGATTTCAGCCTGGCGCTCAAGGACAGTGCCATTGAAGAGAAGATCGAGGATCTCGTACATATCCGCGCCTCCCAAATGAACGGCTGCGCCTTCTGTCTCGATATGCATGTCAAGCAGGCCAAGATGCATGGGGAGACCGAGCTTCGTCTTTACCACATTGCTATTTGGCGGGAATCGACACTGTTCTCCTCGCGCGAGCGCGCAGCTTTGGCCTGGGCCGAGATTTTGACAAAGCTGCCGGAGCAGGGCGTTCCGGATGATGTTTACGAACGCGTTCGCGGCCAGCTCTCCGAGAAGGAGCTGTCTGATCTAACCTATACGGTCATGGCTATAAATGCCTGGAACCGCGCCAATGTGGCCTTCAGGACTGTGCCCGGATCATCGGACAAGGCCTTTGGTCTCGATAAGGCTGGCCTGAACTAAACCTTTGAACATTGATCTCTTAACACCCGGATTAACGGGCATCGAAGGACAATTGCCATGAAAATCGTTATTATTGGGGGAACTGGTCTGATCGGATCGAAGACCGTTGAACGCCTGCGCAAGAAGGGTCATGAGGTGGTCGCCGCCTCGCCGAATACCGGGGTCAACACGATTACCGGAGAAGGCCTGACCGAGGCGCTTGCCGGTGCGGATATCGTCCTTGATCTGGCCAATTCGCCATCCTTCGCGGACAGGGATGTTCTCGAATTCTTCCAGACCTCCGGTAAGAACCTGCTTGCAGCCGAAGCAGCGGCAAGCGTGAAGCACCATATCGCGCTTTCCGTGGTCGGCACCGAACGTTTGCAGGAAAGCGGCTATTTTCGCGGCAAGCTTGCGCAGGAAGAACTGATCAGAAAGTCGCCGATTCCCTATACGATTGTTCACTCAACGCAATTCTTCGAGTTTCTCAGCGGCATCGCAGAATCCGGGACGGTCGGCGACAAGGTGCATTTATCCCCTGCCTATGTACAGCCTATTGCTTCTGATGATGTGGCGGACGCCATGGCTGAAGTGGCGCTTGCATCGCCGGTCATGGGGACGGTGGAAATCGCAGGCCCGGAAAAGGTCCGGCTGAGCGATCTGGTTGGCCGTTACCTGAAAGCAACCAATGATCCAAGGTCGGTCGTGGTCGATGCTCACGCCAGATATTTCGGCGCGGAACTCAACGATGAATCGCTCGTGCCCGGCCTTGATCCGCGGCTTGGATCCATCGGTTTTGAAGAATGGTTCGCAACGGCGCCCCGCCGCAAGTGAGCCGCCAGACAGCGAAAATCGAAGGAGACTGAAATGATCAAAACCTCAATCACCGCATTGGCGCTTGGCTTGCTGCTCATGAACAGCGCTGCCACACATGCCGACGGGACAGATGCCAAGGTCACTATTGTTTACGAGCATGAGCTGCCGAATGTGCCGGGTAAAAGCATCAAGGGCATTCTTGTGGAATATGGGCCGGGCGGGTCTTCGCCGGGACATACCCACCCGAATTCCGCCTTTATCTATGCGACTGTTCTGGAAGGGGCCGTTCGCAGCCAGGTCAATGACGGCCCCGTGAAGGTCTATCGAGCCGGGGAAAACTTTTCTGAAACGCCGGGTGATCGCCATGGTGTGAGCGCGAATGACAGTAAAACCGACCCGGCACGGCTGCTTGCCGTATTTGTCGTCGATACCAACGAGAAAACCCCTTTGACCACCCCGATCAAGTAACATTCTTGTCGATATAATAGCCGATCACGCCGAACCGGGTTGGCCCGCATGTTATCTACGTGCGGGCCATAACCCATTCGGAACTCTTCTTCCAAAGATCAGCTGGAACGTCCTTAGCGAGTGTTTCGACCAGGCTGGCCAGCGTTACACTGCGCAACTTGCTGCGCCACGCCTCATCAGCATCCCACATGATGCGAGCCACGGAGCATGGCTTCGTATCGCAATGGTCTGCGGAGCGGCAAGGATTGTTCTCTCTGATATTATTGCAGACAAAGGTCGGGCTTTTCCCCTCAACGGCCTCGACAATATCCAGAAATGTAATTTCTGAGGTCGGTCTTGCAAGCCGGTAGCCACCGCTTGGCCCAAGTGTCGTCTCGACAATCGCGGCCTGCGAAAGATTTTGCAGCGCCTTCGATAGATATTCCTTGGGAACACCATGAAACTCAGCCAATGTCTTGGTTGAAAGATAATGGTTTTCCGGCAGCCCGGCCAGAAGGGCGCAGCAATGGAGTACCCATTCGACCTGACTTTTCAGTATCATTGCTCAATCCTGCCCATGACAGTTTTAGGGCTCAAATGCTTGATTTAAGGATAATCAATATCCTTAAATAGGAAATTTGTAAATCATATCAACGGCAGGGCGAAAATGGGCCTGAAATTTTTGCCAGCATTGCGCAGGACAAGAACGGACATCCATCAAATGGAGAGCTGCATCCCCTTTCGACGGGCTCCGGATATCGTGATATAATTCAACAGGGATGTAATTCGCCGCCGAAGTTTCATTTGCTGCCACGGGAATAAGCGTGGCTAAAATATATAATAAATACAAATGTTTAATCGTAACGCTTTTGCGGCTCGCTCATTGTGATCAAACCGTAATATTAGTGTCACATGACTGTTATAAACCTTCTGTAGATAGCGGTGACTTCAAAAGTTTTCAAACAGGAGTAAAACCCATGAACAAGCTTTTTTCAACGGTGGCAATTGCGGCCATCGGCATTGCAGCCTCGCTCGGCACTGCATCTGCACGCGATCAAATCCGCATCGTCGGGTCCTCGACGGTTTATCCTTTCACCACTGCTGTTGCAGAAAATTTCGGCAAGACATCCGGCATGAAGACGCCAGTTGTCGAATCCACCGGCACAGGTGGTGGCATGAAGCTTTTCTGTGAAGGCGTTGGCGAAAAGTTCCCGGATGCAACCAATGCATCGCGCGCAATCAAGAAGAGCGAATTTGCCGATTGCAACAAGAACGGCGTCAAGGACATCGTTGAAATTCTTGTTGGCTTTGATGGTCTGACCGTTGCCCAGGCAAAGGCCGGTATTCCTCTGAAGCTTTCGCGCAAGAACTTCTTCCTCGCTCTTGCCAAGGAAGTTCCGGGTGCTGATGGCAAGCTCGTTGCCAACCCATACAAGAATTGGTCTGAAATCGATCCTTCATTGCCTAACGAGAAGATCGAAGTACTTGGCCCGCCTCCAACATCCGGCACACGCGATTCCATGCATGAGCTTTTCATGGAAGCCGGTGCGCTTGAAATTCCTGCTCTGAAGGAATTGAAGGGTAAGGACGCCAAGGCATTTGAAGCTGTCTGGAAGTCACTTCGCGAAGATGGCGCCTATGTGGAAGCAGGCGAGAACGACAATGTGATCGTTCAGAAGCTTGAAGCAAATCCAAAGGCATTTGGCGTATTCGGCTATTCCTTCCTTGAGGAAAATGCATCGAAACTGGCCGGCGTGCCAATCGACGGTGTTGTTCCGACCTTCGAAACAATTTCCGACGGTACTTACAAGCCTTCTCGTGAACTTTATGTCTATATCAAAAAGGCCCATGTCGGCGTTATCCCGGGTCTGGACAAGTTTGCTGCTGAATACGTATCGGACACTGCAAGCGGCGAAGAAGGTTACCTTTCCGAAAAGGGCCTCGTGCCACTGCCAGCAGAGCGCCATGCTGAAGCTGCCAAGGCTGTTCTGGCCATGGAGACCATCAACGGCGACAAGCTGAAATAAGCTTTATATCAAGAATGGCAGCCGGTGATCTGACCGGCTGCCATTCAAATACATTGAAGCCAAGCCTTGGACCTGGATCGGTAGGCCTATGACCGCAACATATTTCCTGATACTCGCGCTATTGACAGTCTCGCTGTTTCTGGTGGGTCGCCAAAGGGCGTCATCCCTTGCCGGAGCGGAGCCTTCGTCTCTCCATTCGCTTCCGTCCTATCACGGCATGTTTCTTGCGGCTTTGATCGCGCTGTCCATGCTTCTGGTCTATGTTCTGGGAGCGCCGCTTGCCAATCGATATGTCGAGGCTCAGGCACTTGCGGGTATTGACCCGGCCACTATTGCTGATGGTCTTGGCCGCAGCGCGGTGTTTCGCGACATTCATTCAATTCTTGCCGGTACTTATGCAGGCACTGCCTCGCCCGAACTGGCCAATGCCGCATCGGCCTATTCAAGCGCTGTCAGCCTTACTGGCTGGTTATTGCTGATTGGCGGCGTTGCCCTTGCATTGGCCGCCGCAATGATGGGTTTTCGTCTGATCGGGCCGCAGTTTCGCGCGCGAAACAGCGTCGAGCGACTGATCAAATATGTCTTGCTGGCCTGTTCGGCCATTGCTGTCCTGACGACAATCGGCATTGTTTTTTCCGTGGTTTTCGAAACCATCCAGTTCTTCACCAAAGTATCGCCGATCGACTTTTTGTTTGGTCTGCAATGGTCGCCGCAAACGGCGATCCGGGCTGATCAGGTCGGTTCATCCGGCGCATTTGGCATCGTGCCGCTGGTGGTCGGCACATTGCTGATCACTGTGATCGCTATTGCAGTTGCTGGTCCGCTCGGCCTGTTTGCAGCGATCTACATGGCTGAATATGCCAGCCCGCGCACGCGTGCAATTGTGAAGCCTATTCTCGAAATTCTGGCCGGTGTGCCTACTGTTGTGCTCGGCTTCTTCGCTGCCTTGACAGTCGCGCCATTCATCCGCGGATGGGGCGAAACCTTCGGTCTCTCGGTTTCGTCGGAATCGGCACTCGCTGCCGGGCTTGTCATGGGCATGATGATTATCCCCTTCGTGTCGTCGCTTTCGGATGATGTGATCAATGCCGTGCCTCAAAGCCTGCGCGATGGTTCCTATGCGATGGGCGCAACAAAGTCCGAAACCATCAAGAAGGTTATCCTTCCTGCGGCTTTGCCGGGCATCGTGTCGGCATTCATGCTGGCAATTTCCCGTGCAGTCGGCGAAACGATGATCGTGGTCATGGCAGCCGGACTTGCTGCCAACCTCACATTCAATCCGCTCGAAGCGGTTACGACCTTTACCGTGCAGATCAAGACCATTCTGGTTGGAGATCAGGAATTCGACAGTGCCAAAACGCTCTCGGCTTTCGCTCTCGGCTTCGTGCTCTTCTTCTTCACGCTTGTCCTCAACTTCATCGCGCTCCAGATCGTCAAGAGATATCGGGAACAATATGACTGACATCACCATATCCAACGGCATTCCCGTTACCGACTACCCACGCGATGCATTGGTCAAGAAGCGCTACCGCGCAGAGCGGCGCTTCAAGTTCTACGGGATCGCGGCAATTATTCTGACGGCACTGTTTCTGTCGGTTGTTCTGCTCGATGTTCTGTTCAAGGGCTTGCCCGCGTTTTCAGAATATCGGGTGGATCTGAAGGTTACCGCAGATCAGGCGGCACTGGATCCACAAAATACCCGCGATCCTGTGACGCTTCTTGCTGGTAATTACGACAAGATCATTCGTGACGCATTGGCTGCTCAGTTTCCTGATGTTTCAACCCGTGCGGAACGTCGCGCGTTGAATGGCCTGCTCAGTTCAGGTGCATCCGACGATTTCCGCCGCATGATTTCGGGTAATCCTTCGCTGATCGGTCAGGAAGTGACCGTCCCTGTTCTGCTTTCAGATGATGCAGATCAGTTCCTGAAGGGTTATCAGACATCGGAAATCGTGCTGGAAGGGACGGGAACGCTTTCCCAGACCCTTAACGGCGAGACCTATTCGCTGCGTTCAACGGGTGATGATTTCGCCAAGGCTTTTCAGGAAATGCAGGGTTTTCTATTTGAGCGTCTGGAAAAGTTGACGACAGAATCCGCACGTCTTGAAAAGCTGATCCCTGGCCTTGATGCAAATGCAGCAAGCTCGTTGCAAAGCCAGATCGATGCGATCAAAGCAGAGGCGCAGACGCTGAATGCCCGCATCACCGACACTAATGTCGCTATTGAGTTGGATGAGAAGCTGCCAAGCCTGCTTGTCAACGTTAATGGCGGGACGATCAAGGCGAGCCAGATCAGCCCCTCGGGTATTGATGGCGTCAAGCTGATAACACCTGCAAGCGCCGAAGCTGCTGCTCCCGGCAGCTGGTCCATGCTGACGCTTGTCACGCCGGAATCAAACCGCCGCGTGCAGGATCAGGCTGCGATCTGGCTCACAAAGATGAAGTCCGAGGGCCTGGTGGAACGTGCTTTTGCGACCCGCTTCTTCACCTCGGGTGACTCGCGTGAGCCTGAACTTGCAGGTATTCGCGGTGCATTGACCGGAACGCTCTGGACGCTCGCCGTAACATTGCTACTCTGCCTGCCACTAGGGGTCGGCGCTGCCATATATCTTGAAGAGTTTGCGCCGAAAAACCGCGTGACCGAGATCATTGAAATCAACATCAACAATCTTGCAGCCGTTCCATCAATTGTCTTCGGCTTGCTCGGACTGGCGATGTTCCTGAATTTCTTTGACCTTCCACGTTCCGCCCCTTTAGTTGGCGGGCTGGTGCTGGCACTGTTGGTAATGCCGACAATCATCATTGCATCGCGCGCTGCACTTCGCTCCGTACCTCCTTCAATCAAGGAAGCGGCGCTGGGCGTCGGTGCATCGCATCAGCAGGCCATCTTCCACCATGTGCTGCCTCTGGCCATGCCCGGCATCATGACCGGCACGATTATCGGCATGGCGCATGCTCTGGGCGAAACGGCTCCGCTGCTGATGATCGGCATGGTCGCGTTCATCGTCGATATTCCTGGTGGGATAACCGACGCTTCGACGGTGCTGCCGGTGCAGATTTATCTGTGGTCCGACCTTCCTGAAGTCGCCTTCCAGGCAAAGACTGCCGCAGCCATTCTGGTGTTGCTGGTGTTCCTATTCGTGATGAATGCTGCGGCGATCATGCTGCGCCGACGTTTTGAACGTCGCTGGTAATGAGGTACAAGGACATGAACATGTTATCCGAAGTTGATGTGGAAAAGAAATTGCATAACTCCTCGAACCAGCCTGCGATAAAGATGAAGGGCGAAAACGTCTCCGTATTTTACGGAGCCAAACAAGCGCTCTTTGAAGTCAGTCTCGATATCAGGGAAAAGGAAGTCACCGCGCTTATCGGACCATCGGGTTGCGGCAAGTCGACTTTCCTGCGTTGCCTGAACCGCATGAATGATACGATTTCGATCTGCAGGGTCACGGGCAATATCACGCTTGATGAGCGCGATATCTATGATCCCAAGATCGACGTGGTTCAGTTGCGCGCCCGTATCGGCATGGTGTTCCAGAAGCCAAATCCATTTCCGAAGTCGATCTTCGAAAATGTTGCCTATGGCCCGCGCATTCATGGTCTTGTCAAAAGCAAGAGTCATCTCGACGAAATCGTGGAAAAAAGCCTGCAGCGCGCAGGCCTGTTTGCGGAAGTGAAAGACCGTCTGCATGAATCTGGCACCGGTCTTTCCGGCGGACAGCAGCAGCGTCTTTGCATCGCGCGCGCCATTGCGGTCAGTCCGGAAGTGATTTTGATGGACGAGCCTTGCTCGGCGCTTGATCCTATCGCGACGGCAAAGGTTGAAGAACTGATCGACGAATTGCGCCAGAACTACACGATCGTCATCGTCACGCACTCAATGCAGCAGGCGGCACGCGTGTCGCAACGCACGGCAATGTTCCATCTTGGAAATATTGTTGAAGTCGGTGACACTGAAATGATGTTTACCAGCCCTACCGAAAAGCGCACGCAGGACTACATTACCGGACGTTTCGGTTGATCTCACGGGAAGAGGGTTAGACAATGACTGACACAGCACAACACACCGTCCGCTCTTATGACGATGAACTGAAGTTTCTGACGCACAAGATTGCAGAGATGGGCGGACATGCGGAGCGCATGGTCGAACAGGCTGTGTCGGCCATGGTCAATTCGGACAATGCGCTTGCCCAGCGCGTGATCTCTGATGACCTTATCCTCGACGCCGGTCAGCGCGAGATTGACGAAAAGGCGATCACCATCATCGGCAAGCGCCAGCCAATGGCGATCGACTTGCGCGAAGTAATCGGCACGATCCGCATTTCATCCGATCTTGAGCGTATCGGCGATCTTGGCAAGAACATTGCCAAGCGTGTCGTAGCCGTCAACGATACGCGCCAGACGCTCTCTGTCTATCGCGGCCTGCAGACCATCGCAGAACTGGCATTGACACAACTTAAGGATGTTCTCGACGCTTATGCAACACGCTCGGTGGCACAGGTCAATATCGTCCGTGAACGCGATGATGAGATTGATGCGCTTTACACGTCGCTGTTCCGCGAACTCCTGACCTATATGATGGAAGATCCGCGCAATATATCCGCTTGCACGCATCTTTTGTTCTGCGCCAAGAATATTGAGCGCATCGGTGACCATGCCACCAATATCGCCGAGACGGTCTATTACATTGTAACGGGAACACAGCTTCCGGCGGAACGCCCGAAGGAAGATCAGTCGCATACCGTTATTCTTGACGAGCCAGTAACGCCATAATTGCCGGAAGCAGACCATGCCTATAGCTCCCAGAATCACAGTCGTTGAAGACGAAGATGCCCTCAGTGTTCTCCTGCGTTATAATCTGGAGGCAGAAGGCTATATTGTCGAAACCATCAGCCGTGGTGACGAAGCCGAAATCGCCTTGCGCGAAAAGGTGCCGGATCTGCTGATCCTCGATTGGATGCTTCCAGGCCTTTCCGGTATTGAACTTTGCCGCCGCCTGCGTGCTCGGCGCGAGACAGAAATCCTGCCGATCATCATGTTGACCGCGCGCGGTGAAGAAAGCGAGCGTGTTCGCGGTCTTTCAACCGGTGCGGATGATTACATGGTCAAGCCGTTCTCGACACCGGAATTGCTGGCACGCATCAAGTCCATGCTACGCCGGGTCAATCCAAGTCTCTTGTCGCATGTGTTGAGCTTTGGAGATCTGAAACTTGACCGCGAACAGCACAGGGTTTTCCGTAAAGAGCGTGAACTCAAGCTCGGACCGACAGAATTCCGCCTGCTGGAATTCCTGATGCAGTCCCCAGGCCGGGTGTTCTCGCGCGGACAGCTCCTGGACAATGTATGGGGCGCGGATATTTACGTCGATGACCGTACGGTTGACGTGCATGTTGGCCGTTTGCGCAAGGCAATCAATATTGGCAGATCGCTTGATCCGATCCGGACCGTACGCGGTGCAGGCTATTCCTTCGGATAGGATTAAATCGCGTTTTTCTTTATCGAATTCCTGTCTCGGCCGGGAAACAGAATTGGCGTTATATGAGCCAATTTGCGCTAGAGACGGCTTGCGCAAATGACCGGTAGTCTCATTTAAACAGAACTGCTTCTGCCGGACAAAAAGTGCCGTGTTCCGAAAAGGGCTATTCGGCGGCAATCAGCGGGAAGTTTGTTGCTCGTAGCGGATCTGGCTCGACCAATGTCTCCAGAAGTGGCCGCTGGATAGCTGTGCCGCCATTGATCTCCAAAATATGCGTATAGAAGTTTTCGCCGGTAACCGAGCGTGGCGCTTCGATCTCATGCATCACGCTGATGACGGTGGTTCCGGCACAATGATCCTTGATGGCCTGATGGAAGGCGATCTTGGAGTCCGGGTCCAGCGCGCCGGTTGCTTCATCAAGAAACAAAACCGCAGGCTTGTGCAGCAATATGCGCGCAAGCACCAGTTTCTGCTTCTGACCACCCGACAGGAGCTGGTCCCAAGACGTGCCATCGCGGCATTCTTCACCAAGGTTTTCAATAAAGTCGCCCATGCCGGCGCGGTGCAGGGCGGCCGCAACGGAGGAATCGCCAAAACGGCTCTCATCCATTGGGAGGCATACGAGCTGTTTCAGCGAGACGCCGGGAAGTTTGACCTCTTGCGCCGCATACATCGTTGCCGCATCTTTCGGGTAAAAGATTTCACCACGGCCATAGCCCCAAAGCCCGTTCATTGCTTTGAGCAAACAGGTTTTTCCACTACCGGAATCGCCCTTGATGTAAGCCCATTGGCCCTTGCGCAACCGCATATTTCCAAGCGTGAGAAAAGCCTTGGCCTCGCTGTCGCGGTGCATCAATTCAAGTCCCCGCACCGAGACGCCAAAGGCTTCGTGCTGTGTTGCAAATTTGAACTCACTGACACCGGTGGACCGATAATATTCCGAGGGCTGGCTGACACGCTCGACCGCTTGGGCCAATTCGGTAACGCGCCGTGCATTTGCCTTCAAATTGGCAATTGCGGGCATGACATGGATAAACCAGGAGCATTCATTGATCATCGAACCAACAAGCTCGGAACCGGTAATATAGTTCTTGAAGCTGATCGTATTACCCATATAGGGCAGAAGACCGGGTATATAGGCGACAATACGGGCGGAAAAGAAATTGTAGATCGAGGTGAACGACATATAGCAGGCATCGAACACATTGAAACGCCCCCAATTATTGTCGACGCTTCTGTAAAGCTTGTCATTTAACGACTTTTGAACAGTCTCGCCATTGGCAGCGGCAACCTGAAAGCTGCGGCGCAACAATGTGGTCAGCTCACTTCTGTAACTGCCTTCGGATTGCTGCATGGCGAGGGTGAGTTTTTCAAGAGCGCGACCAATACGCATGGCAATCCATGTGCTGACCGGCACGTAGAGCGCAATGGCCGTAAAGGCCAGCGTGGCACTGCCATAATCTCCAAGAAAATCAAGGCCGGGTATTGGCGTTGAAAGTTCAATGAGTTTCTGGCCCACGAAAAGAATGGACATTGTGACGCCCAGCACGCCCATGGCCAGCCCAATGGCGCCGCCGGTCATTCCCTTGATGGATTCCTGAATGCGCTGGTCGATATTGTCGGGAGTCTGCTCCGCCGAACTTCCCTGCTGCAAATGATAATGTGTGTGCTGTTCATCAAGCAGCGCCTCACCGAAGCGGCCATTGAGCCAGCCGCGCCATTTACGATGCAAGGTTGTCGAAAGGAGATGACGGACACCGATGAAGCCAATTTCCTTGACTGCAACAATTGCAACGAGAATACCGGCATTTGCGAGGATCACATTGAGCGGATTAACGACAAAAGGGTCGTGTATATCGACCAGCGAGTTGATCAACTCGCCCGACGCCATCGCCATCCAGACGCTGGCCTTGCTGGCTGCGGCGGTCAAAAGCGCAATGGCGATTGTCAGCGTCCAGGCTTCAACCCAGCGCTCGGAGGTCCAGTACGCCCTAAGCAGTCCCCAGAAGCTGCACATTGATGCCAATGCGGAGTTTCCGTTGACGGGAGATGATTTCCCAACTGACTTGGTGCCTGATTGCAAGAGATTGCCCCGGTTTGATTCCAATTACAGTAACACAATGTTACGCATTGCAACAAACCGTGGTTAAAATGGGGTTAAAATTTGCGAATATGATGAGCGATCAGATTTCGCCGGACACGTGTCGGCGTTGCCGGTCGAGCTCTTCACTGTATCGCCGCAGCGTGTGGCTTTCGCTCAAAAGCCCGACGACCTTCAGTTCCACAATGTCATTAACGACGGCCAAAGCTTCGGCTTCGGCATTGTCGAACAGGCGTACGGCCTGTCGCGCATTCATTTGCGGTTGTAGATACTCACCCTGATATTTGATCAATGGGCCAATAGGTTGCGCTTCATCGGTTGTCTCCGTGATGCCTGAATGCGCTTCCGCAACGATTATGATGCCGACATACTTATTCTCATCGCTGACAATGATGACACGTTGCGTTGAGCCGAGCGGAAACTCCTGACGGAATTCGCTGATGCTCATCTTGTCGGAAGCCGTGCGCACATCTGTACGCATCAGCTTGGCCACTGTCAGATTGCGAATCCAACCCACATCATGGGCGCTACGGATGCTTTCACCCCGCAAGTGAAAGCGCCATGTGGCAAAGGAGTAGCCGAATGTGTTCCGGACTGTAATGGATGCCGCAATGACAGCGGCAAGCACAAGAACCGTTATCGGAAAGTCCCCTGTGATTTCCAATGCGAGGAAGGTCATCGTCAAAGGGCCACCGATCACCGAGACTGCCAGAGCGCTCATGCCGACAACCGCATAGGTCACGGGCGTCAGGGTTGCGTGGGCAAAGACATAGGGTGCGGAAAAAGCAAAGAGTTTGCCAAGGAGTGCACCTAGGAAAAGTGAGCCGAAGAACAGGCCCCCGCGAAAACCCGAACCGATGGAAATGGCGGACGCAAGCGCTTTCAGCAGGATAATACCGATAATGCCGGCAATAGGCCCTGTGTAATCCAGATTGAGATGCAGCGCGCCATGACCTCCCGACAGCACCTGCGGTGAAATCAAGGCCAGTCCGCCGACAACCGCACCGCCAAGGACGGGTCGCATCCAGAATGGGATGAAGCTTTTGCGGGCGAGTTCTTCAACGAAAGCGACGCCCTTCATCAGCGCGATACCAGCACCGGCACAAAGCAAGCCGAGGAGAAGCGCCGGGACATAGTCGGCGGGAACAACGGTGCCGAACTCGCCAATGTCGATAACGAAATTATCACCGGCAAGTGCCCGCGCGACAAGATTGGATACAAGTGCGGCGGCAACAACGGGTGTCAGGCTTAAAATAGTATAGGAACCAATGATCAGCTCGAAGGCATAGAATGCGCCAGTCAACGGAGCGTTGAACGCGGCGGCGATAGCGCCGGCAGCGCCGCAACCAACGAGGATGCGCATATCCGAACGTCTCAAGCGCAAGGACAGACCAAACTTTGACGCCAAACCGGAGGCGAGCTGGGTATAACCTGCCTCCAGTCCCACGGAAGCGCCAAAGCCATTGGAAATCAGATTCTGGACGGTGACGATGATGCTGTCATTGAGTGAGAGACGGCCACCATGCAGGGCATTCGCCTCAATCGGATCGACAATCGGCTTTTTACGGTAGAGCGCCAGAAGGAAGAGCAGGACACCAAGAATAGCACCCCCCACAATTGGAGCGAAAAAGAGCGCCGTATGACTTGCGGACATTGATGATGACAGACGTTCACCGGGTTGCAGGTTGAAGATCACCAAGTGCAGATATTGGGCGATGCGGCTCATCGCGGTCACGACGAAACCTGAAAAAATGCCGACGAGTACGGCAACCAGAACAAGGCCTGCTTCATGACTTCGTGCAAAGGCACGCAAGCGGCTCGGTGCGAGAAAAATGGAGAAGACGCCGAGACGACGCAATGTAAACTTACGGAGCATGGAACGGTCTTTGAATTATTCGAACTGCGGGAAAATATGCCGTTTCGGGCGTCTTTTGGTTATAGCGACAAGCCCTGACCCTAAGCCGCTTGGCAGCAAAATTCAAATGATGCATGCGCATGCGTCCATTGATTGCTTTTGGAGTTTTCCACTTTATGGCAAGATTTTTCAGATCGCCTGAAGCAATTCTTACAACCGCCATAATGACGACATGCAAGCGACATTGAGCGCGGTCAGATTGCCAGCACTGTCATCATTTGAGGAGAGAATCATGCTGGAAGCGATTGAACCAACACTGAACGAATTGCTGGCTGAACCGATCATCCGTCAAATGATGGCGAGTGATGGCGTGAAGTCGGATGAGGTTCGCACATTAATGGCGCGCGTCGGCAGGCTGAGCCAGGCACCGCAAAGACAGGAACGCGCATTTCACGTTCTGAAAATGCCACCCAATTGGCTTTATCGTCCGGGTGCGGCAGAGCGTTCAATGTGCTGCCCGAAATAGAGCTGCATGATATACCGGACCTTCCGGCATGAGATGGCGCCTGTCCTGCCCGACACGGCGCCAATTTCTTTTGGTGCTCTTGCGCAGTTGAGCTGTGCAGAATTTCGATAATCCTCTTGTCATTTTCCCTTTCACATTGCGAAAAACTGCCATTGCCTATTAAGTAGCGGTGATGGGGTTGTGATCAAAAAATAAACAATAAGGGGAATGATATGAAAACTGTTTTCCAATTAGGCCGCAGGGCTTTCATCGGGCTCGTCGCTGGCGCTGCCTTGACAATGGCCGCTTTTGGACCGGCGGCAGCTCAGGAAAAAATCAAAGTGGTTGGCATCTACACGGTTCCGATTGAGCAACAATGGGTTAGCCGGATTCATCTGGCGCTAAATGCCGCCAAGGAGCGTGGCGATATTGACTATTCCTACTCGGAAAATGTCTCCAATACGGATTATGAGCGCGTTATGCGCGAATATGCCGAACAGGGAGCAAATCTGATTGTTGGCGAGGCATTTGGCGTTGAAAAGCCCTCGCGCGCTGTTGCCGCCGAATATCCAGATATCAAATTCCTCATGGGTTCTTCGCTACCGCCGGTAGAGCCGAACTTTGCCACCTTTGATAATTTCATTCAGGAGCCTGCCTATCTGACCGGGCTCATTGCTGGCGCCAAGACCAAAAGCAATATAATCGGGCTTGTCGGTGGCTATGCAATTCCGGAAGTTAACCGGCTGATGAATGCCTTTATTCAAGGCGCCAAGGAAACCAATCCTGACGTCAAGTTCCTCGTGACCTTTATCAATTCCTGGTATGATCCGCCCAAGGCCAAGGAAGCGGCATTCGCGATGATCGATGCCGGTGCGGACATTATGTATGCCGAACGCTTCGGCGTGTCCGATGCTGCCAAGGAGCGCGGCGTTCTGGCCATTGGCAATGTGATCGATACATCCAAGGATTATCCCGGGACAGTTCTTGCCAGCGCGCTTTGGCATTTTGAGCCGACGGCCGACAAGGCGATCGCGGAGGTGAAGGCGGGCAGCTTCAAAGCGGCTGATTTCGGGATCTATTCATTCCTCGGTGCCGGCGGCGGCAGCATCGTCGTCGATGAAAAGCTTGCAACCCCGGAATCAATCACGATCGCAAAAGCCAAGGAAGCCGAGATCAAGGCGGGGACGCTGAAGATCGAGATCAATGACGCGGAACCCAAATCGACGAAATAGGGCAATCAAGGCAGACTATAACGCATTGAAGAGGGTGGATTAATTGCACAGTTTGCGCTGCGTGGTTCGCCCTTCGACAAGCTCAGGAAGCTCGCCACGAGGGAGGTGGGTTGATTGCGTGGATAATCGCGACTGTGCAAATCATTGCTTCTTGCCAAACGCCACCTTCCTCATGGTGAGCTTCCTGAGCTTGTCGAAGGGCGAACCACGCATGATGTGTATGCCAAGGATAATATGGGAAATGGACAAGATCGCTTTTGGTGAGGCAGAGACATGATACAGACAAAAGGACAGGCGGAGAATGGCTCTGTCGTCCTGGCTCTCGACAACATCACCAAGCGCTTCGGTTCTCTCGTTGCCAATGATGATTTGAGCCTTTCCCTCAAACGGGGTGAGATACTCGCGCTTCTCGGCGAAAATGGCGCCGGGAAGACGACATTGATGAACGTTCTTTTCGGGCATTATGTGCCGGAAGAGGGAGCCATACGTGTCGCGGATGATTCAGGTATTCTGCATGAATTGCCCAAAGGCTCGCCGAGTGCAGCTCTGGATGCTGGTGTCGGCATGGTGCATCAGCATTTCACATTGGCCGAAAATCTGACGGGTTTCGACAATATTGTGCTTGGCACGGAATCGCTATGGCAGGTCTGGCGCAGCCGTCGCGCCTTGCGCAAACGGATCGACGCAATCATGCGTGAAAGCGGGCTGACGGTCGATCTTGACGTGAAAACCGCCCAACTGAGTGTCGGTGAAAAACAACGTATCGAGATTCTCAAGGCGCTTTACCGCGATGTGCGGGTGTTGATTCTGGATGAACCGACCGCAGTATTGACGCCGCAGGAAGCGGACGGGCTTTTTATTATTCTACGCCGGCTTGCTGCAAGCGGATTGGGCGTTATTTTCATCTCACACAAGCTGGGTGAAGTATTGGCGGTTTCACACCGCATCGCGGTGTTGCGGGGCGGCAAGAAGGCCGGAGAATTGACTACGGCTTCTGCGGATAAACGTTCGATCGCTGATATGATGGTCGGGCGCGCTGTGCCGCCATTGCAGCGCAAGCCATCGCAGATTGGCGCGGCAGTGCTGGAATTTGATCAAGTGTCGTTGAAACGCGGATCGGTGCGTCAATCGCTCAACGAGGTTTCCTTTGTCATCAAGGCAGGGGAGATTGTCGGCGTGGCGGGTGTGTCAGGCAATGGCCAATCGGCAATTGCGGCTTTGGTTTCAGGCCTTGAGACAGTCGATAAAGGTTCGGTGCGGCTCTATGGCAAGCCCATGAAAACTGGCGATCCGCGCGCTTTGGTTGCGGCGGGCGTTGCACGCATGCCGGAAGATCGCCAGCATGATGGTGTGGTCGGGTCCATGTCGGTGGCCGAAAATATTGCTATAGAAGATCTGCACGGCAAAGAGTTTCAGACCGCCGGATTCATCAAGCGCAAGGCCATGCGCAAAAGGGCGAGCGATGCCATCAAGGCCTATGACATACGCTGCCAGGGACCAGATGCACAGGCGCGGCTTCTTTCGGGCGGCAATATCCAAAAGCTCATTCTGGCGCGTGTATTGGAGCGTTCTCCCAAACTTATCCTCGCCAATCAACCAACGCGCGGCCTCGATATTGGCGCCCAATCGGAGGTCCATCAGCGTATTCTCGCTGCCCGGGATCGTGGTGCAGGCGTGCTTCTGATCTCGGAAGATCTGGATGAGTTGTTTGCACTTTCCGACCGGCTGCTCGTGGTGCATACGGGCGAAGTGATGGATGCAGGACCAGCAGAAGGACTGGACCGGGGATCAGTAGGAATGATGATGGCGGGACATACCCTACAGGTGGCATCGTGATGCGGATATCGTTGCAGCCTCGTAATGATGTTTCGCTCAATGCGCGCATCATCATTTCCGTTATAGCTGCGCTTGCCGCTTTTGCCTTGGTGGCTGTGCCGGTGAGTTTTGCGGGCGTATCGCCGCTGACGGCCTATTGGCTCATGTTCAAGGGCTCGTTCGGTTCCATGTTTGCCTTTTCCGAGACGCTTACCCGGGCAACACCGCTCGTTTTGACCGGCCTCGCCGCTGCCATCGCATTCCGTGCCAAGCTCTGGAACATTGGTGCGGAGGGCCAGCTTTATGCCGGAGCTCTCGCGGCAGTTGGTGTGGGCAGCGGGCTTTTATCCTTGCCGGGACCTTTGCTGATACCCGCCATCATCCTTGCCGGTATCATTGCCGGTGGTCTGCTGATGATCGTTCCTGCGCTGCTGAAACTACGCTTTGGTGCCGATGAAGTCGTGGTGACATTGCTGCTCAATTTCATCGTCATACTCTTCGTTCAGATGCTGATAGAGGGGCCGATCAAGGACCCGCTTGCGTTGGGCTGGCCACAATCGGTTCCATTGGCCGATGCAGCTGCCTTTCCCAAACTCTTTGCGCGCATGCGTGTCCATGGCGGGCTGATTATCGGCTTGGTCGCAGCGCTCATTTTGTGGATTACCGTTTCCAAAACTGTTCTCGGTTTTGAAATCAGGGCTGTGGGTGAAAACAAGCCAGCGGCGCGATTTGCCGGAGTGCCTGTAAATGCGACTGTGCTGAAAGTGGCCTTGATCTCCGGTGGACTTGCAGGTCTGGCAGGGGTGAGCGAGGTGGCCGGTGTCAAGGGCTATCTTTCCGCCGACCTGTCGCCCGGTTTCGGTTACTCCGGCATTGTCGTTGCGATGCTTGCTGGTCTGCATCCCCTTGGCGTCGTCCTTGCGGCACTGTTTGTGGCGGCAGTCTTTGTCGGCGCGGATTCCATGAGCCGCGCGACGGGCGTTTCCAACTATCTTGCTGATCTCGTGGTCGCGCTGTCGCTGCTTTGTGTTCTCGTGGGCGGATTTTTCCTGCGCTACCGTTTGAAATTCGAACGTGGCATTTCGCCCCTGCAGGCAGGAGAGTAGAATGGAAATTCTCGAAATCCTGTTGACAGTAAATTTCTGGGCGGCAGCCATCCGCATCGCAACGCCATTGATTTTTGGCGTGCTCGGAGCATTGCTCTGTGAGCGTGCCGGCGTGCTCAATCTCGGCATTGAAGGCATTTTTACTGCTGGCGCGATGGCCGGGTGGATGGCGGTCTGGATGGGCTGCGGCCTATGGACCGGCGTGCTGGTCGCGGCGCTGGCAGGAGCAATCTTCGGATTGCTGCATGCAATTCTGACGGTGGTGCTGGGCCTGTCGCAGCATGTTTCCGGCATTGGCATAACGCTGCTGGCAACAAGCATGGGATATTTCACCTATCGCACGGCCCTGCCCAATGTGTCGACGCCACCGCGCATTGTCCCGTTTCAGCCGCTTGATATCCCGGTTCTTTCCGATATCCCGTTTATTGGTCCGGTACTGTTTCAACAGACAGCATTGACCCTATTGGCTTTCGTCCTGGTCGGCGTGGTCGCGTGGCTGCTTTACCGCACGCCGCTTGGCCTTGCATTGAGGGCTGTTGGCGACAATCCATCCTCAGTGGAAGCGCAGGGCCTTTCGGTGCGCGGCCTGCGTATAGGTGCGGTAATTGCCGGATCTTCGCTTATGGCTCTTGGCGGTGCATTCCTTACAATGTCAGCCTTTGATGCTTTCTTCTTCGGCATGGTCAACGGACGTGGCTGGATATGCATTGCGCTCGTCGTATTCGCGTCATGGCAACCGGGAAAAGCGCTGCTCGGAGCCTTGCTGTTTGGCGCATTTGATGCGTTTCAAATCAGGCTGCAAACCGAAGTGGGAGCATTCGTTCCAGGACAGGTTTTCCTGATGATGCCCTATCTCCTTTCCATTCTGGCGCTGGTTCTGGTTGCCCGCAAGGCTGACTATCCGGGCTCATTGCTCGTGCCCTGGTTCAAGGGTCAAAGATAAAGGTTTCATCATGTTCGATCTGAAAGTAACCAATGCAACCCTGCCTGATGGTCGCTCAGGCATGGATATCGGCGTAATATCCGGGCGTATTGCAGCGGTTGAAGCCAATGTGACCGGCGAAGCGGGTGAGGTGATCGATGCGGCGGGTCTCCTGGTATCGCCGCCTTTCATCGACTGCCATTTTCACATGGATGCAACGCTGTCGCTGGGTCAGCCGCGTCTGAACGAGAGCGGCAGGCTGCTGGACGGAATTCAGATATGGGGTGAGTTGAAGCCGCTCCTGACGCATGAAGCCGTGATTGAGCGCGCAATGCGCTATTGCGATCTGGCGGTCACGCAAGGGCTGCTTGCTATCCGCACCCATGTCGATATTTGCGATGATCGACTGCTTGGCGTCGAAGCCTTGCTTGAGGTCAAAAAGCGCGTTGCGCCCTATATTGATTTGCAACTCGTGGCTTTCCCGCAAGACGGTTACTATCGCTACCCCGGCGCGGTCGATCTGCTTAAGCGCGCACTGGATTTGGGTGTCGACGTTGTCGGCGGCATTCCTCATTTCGAGCGCACCATGGCAGATGGGGCGGCAAGCGTTCGGGCCTTGTGCGAAATCGCTGCCGAGCGCGGGCTGATGATCGATCTGCATTGCGACGAGACTGACGACCCGCTGTCACGCCATATCGAAACTCTGGCCTATGAAACGCAAAGGCTCGGACTTGGCGGTCGCTCGACAGGCTCGCACCTGACATCCATGCATTCGATGGATAATTATTATGTCAGCAAGCTCTTGCCGCTGATTGCAGAAGCTGGTGTGGCCGCAATCGCCAATCCGCTGATCAATATTGGCATTCAGGGCCGCCATGACACTTATCCCAAGCGCCGCGGAATGACACGCGTTCCGGAACTTCTGGCTCATGGCGTTACTGTCGCCTTCGGCCATGATTGCGTGATGGATCCTTGGTATTCGCTGGGGCAGGGCGATATGCTGGACGTTGCCAGCATGGGACTGCATGTGGCGCAGATGACCAGCCGCGACGCCATGCGCCAGTGCTTTGCTGCGGTGACGACAGAGCCGGCCAAGATTTTGAATCTTGAAGGCTACGGGCTTGATGTCGGCTGCAAGGCCGACATGGTGCTGCTGCAAGCCGCCGATACGATAGAAGCCATACGCCTGAAGGCAACCCGCCTTGCTGTTATAAAGGGCGGCAAAGTGATCGCGAAAACACCGGCAAAGGTGAGCGCGCTTGATCTTGCAGGCAGGCCAGAAAATATTGATCCTGCAAGTTATGCGCCGCGGCTCGGGTGAGTTGGGTTCACATAAATTCTTCGAATATGTGTAGACAAAAGAAACCCGGCCTGCCTATCATATAGTCAGATATCTGCTTGCCAAAAAAATAAACAAAGGGGTTCTGTCACGATGAGTTTAAAAAAATACATCGCAATCGCGTCTGTTGCTTTTGCACTTTTTCCCACCGCTGCACTTGCAGAAACAGCAGTTTCCGTCGGCCTTTCCGGATGGACAGGTTTCGCGCCGCTGACGCTGGCAAAGCAGGCCGGAATTTTTAAGAAGAACGGTCTTGATGTGACGCTGACCAAAATTCCGCAAGCCAGCCGTCATCTGGCGCTTGCTTCCGGCGATGTTCAATGCGCGGCAACCACCGTGGAAACATGGATTTCGTGGAATGCCAATGGTGTCGCGACGAAGCAGATTTTCCAGATGGACAAATCCTTTGGCGCGGACGGAATGGTGGTACGCAGCGATGTCAACGCGATTGCTGACCTCAAGGGCAAATCTGTTGCGGCCTCTGCACCTGGCACCTCGCCTTATTTCGTGCTGGCATGGATGCTGAAGAAGAATGGTCTTTCGATCAAAGACGTGAAAGTAGTCAATATGGAACCTGGACCGGCGGCACAGGCTTTTGTCGCTGGGCAGAATGACGCGGCCATGACCTATGAGCCATATCTGTCCACTGTTCGCGCTGCGCCAGACAAGGGCAAGATCATCGCCACCACATTGGATTATCCGGCTGTGATGGATACTTTCGGCTGCACGAATGAGTTTCTGGAGAAGAATCCTGAAGCTGCAAAAGCGCTGGCCAAAAGCTATTTTGATGCATTGGCCTTGATTGCTTCAGACAAGGATAAATCCTTTGAGATCATGGGAGCAGATGTAAAGCAGTCCGGTGCAAAGTTCGCAGAATCTGCCCAATACCTGAAGTGGCAGGATCAGGCTGCAAACAAGATCTTCTTCGAAAAGGAATTCATGACCTTTTCTGAGGAAGCTGCAGAATTGCTGCTTGAAATTGGCATCATCAAAAAGAAGCCCGATCTTTCAACAATTGTAGATACCAGCTTCATACAATAATGAGGCTTGCGCGAAGAGCGGGCATTGTCCGCTCTTCGTTTTTGCCAAGGGGACTTTATGTTCAGACCTTTACAGCCCATCGGGGCGCAAGCGCGGATACTTCTGGGTATTCTGTTTTTCATTCTCTTTGTCGGTGGCTGGTCTTTTGCGACTTTCGGCGGCTTTGTATCCAGCACCTTTCTTGCAGACCCTCTGACCATGGTGAATGATGGCTGGATTTTGCTGTCGGAGCAGAACTTTCTCTATGATATCGGAATGACGATCTGGCGTGTTGTTGGCGGCTTCATCATTGCTGCCATTATCGCCGTGCCGCTTGGCATTGCGATGGGAGCTTACAAACCGATCGAAGCCCTGCTTGAGCCATTTGTATCCTTCGCGCGTTATCTCCCTGCATCGGCATTTATTCCACTTCTCATTTTGTGGGCGGGTATCGGCGAATTGCAAAAGCTGCTGGTGATTTTCATCGGTGCCGTTTTTCAAATCATTCTCATGGTTGCCGTTGCCGTTGCCAATACAAGGCGAGACCTGGTGGAAGCGGCCTATACACTCGGCGCCAATGACCGAGGTGTGGTCAAGCGCGTGCTTATTCCTGCCAATGCCCCGGACGTGGCTGAGACATTGCGGCTGGTTCTAGGCTGGGCGTGGACCTATGTCATCGTGGCTGAAATGATCGGCGCATCCTCCGGTATCGGGTATATGATCATCAACAGTCAGGCGCTGCTCGCTACAGGTCAGATTATTTTCGGCATTATTGTTATCGGCATTATCGGTTTGATTTCAGATTTCCTGTTCAAGTCGGTCAATCGCCGCCTTTTTGCATGGAGGCTCGCATGAGCACGCTCATCATTAAAGGCGTGAGCCGTGTCTTTCCGGGTGTTCGCGGCGGGCAGCCTGTGCAGGCGCTGCAACCGACGGATTTGACTGTTCCGCACAATGATTTCGTGTCCATCCTCGGACCATCCGGCTGCGGAAAATCCACGCTGTTACGTATTGTTGCGGGGCTTGACCGGCCGACCACGGGCACGGTCACGCTTGATGGCAAAGAGGTGAAAGGTCCAGGCGCAGATCGCGGTGTCGTGTTCCAGTCCTATACGCTGTTTCCATGGCTGACGATCGAACAGAATATCGGTTTCGGCCTGACAGAACGCGGCGTCGGCGCAAAGGAAAAAGCTGAAATTGTCGCCTCTTACATCGACAAGGTGGGACTTAAAGGATTTGAAAACCATTGGCCAAAGCAATTGTCCGGTGGCATGCAGCAGCGCACGGCAATTGCCCGCGCCTTGGCGAATGATCCGAAAATACTACTTCTCGATGAGCCTTTCGGAGCGCTGGATAACCAGACGCGAGGCTTGATGCAGGAACTGCTGCTCAGTATTTGGGAGCGGGAACAAAAGACAGTTATCTTTGTCACGCACGATATTGAAGAAGCGATTTTTCTGGCGTCACGCGTGGTTACGATGTCAGCGCGGCCGGGCCGTATCAAGTCGATCACGCCGGTACCGCTGGGACATCCGCGCCATTACACGGTTAAAGCCGCACCCGAGTTTGCCCGGATACGGCTTCAATTGACCGAGGAAATTCGCAGCGAGGCTATACTCGCTGCCGTTTCTCATTAATCAAATCAGGCTGTTCGTTTGAACATGCGGGCAACAGCGATAAGAATACAGGCGCCGATAAAGCCTGCAATCAAATAGCCCAGCCAGCCTGTAAGGACGACGCCGACCATGGAAAGGATCGCGTTGGCGATTATCGCGCCCACGATCCCGAGTATGATGTTCATGATGACGCCCATGTTGCTCTTCATGAACATCTCTGCAAGCCAGCCCGCAACGCCACCAATGATGATTGCTGCGATCCACCCGATTCCGGCACTTTCCATAATACTCTCCATTTCGTTCATTCCAGATCGTTAATCCGGAAGTGAGTTATTGGTTCCAAGCTCGCGACAGAATTTGCGCCTTATCATGCCTAGAAATTCCGCACCTGCCTAAAAATGCATCAACGTGGCGATTGGTAAAAGCGGTTTTTTTGAGCCGTCAGCATAGCAATGGCAGCTTCAAACTGCAAAAAGCACCGCTAAAAATATCCGGCTAATATGTTTTTCAAATTTTTGCGATCCGGCTGAGCGAATTGGCACGCTGTTTGCATTGTCAATTCTATCTGCGAACTGCGCTCCACGATGCAGGCCTCGCAACCGGTCTGCACAATAAAATATGAGAGAAACGGAATGGCAAAATATAAACTCGAATATATCTGGCTCGACGGTTATGTCCCTTCGCCAAATCTTCGCGGTAAGACGCTGATCAAGGAATTCGACGTATTTCCGACGCTGGAACAATTGCCGCTTTGGGGCTTCGATGGAAGCTCGACAATGCAGGCAGAGGGCAAAAGCTCGGATTGCGTATTGAAGCCTGTTTCTCTTTATCCGGACAGTGAACGCAAGAATGGCGTTCTCGTCATGTGCGAAGTCATGATGCCCGATGGCAAGACACCGCATCCTTCCAACACCCGCGCAACAGTTCTTGATGATGACGGCGCATGGTTCGGCTTCGAACAGGAATATTTCTTCTACAAGAACGGCCGCCCGCTCGGCTTCCCTGAGACAGGTTTTCCTGCGCCGCAGGGCCCATATTATACAGGCGTTGGCTACAGCAATGTTGGCGATATCGCCCGCAAGATCGTTGAAGAACATCTCGATATCTGCCTGAATGCCGGCATCAACCATGAAGGCATCAATGCTGAAGTGGCAAAAGGCCAGTGGGAATTCCAGATTTTCGGAAAAGGTTCCAAGAAGGCTGCCGATGAGGTCTGGATTGCACGCTATCTCCTGCAGCGCCTGACTGAGAAATACGGCATCGATATCGAATATCATTGCAAGCCGCTCGGCGATACTGATTGGAATGGTTCGGGCATGCATGCCAACTTCTCCACCACCTATATGCGTGAAGTCGGCGGCAAGGATTACTTCGAAAAGGTCATGGCGGCATTTGAGCAGAATTGCGCTGCCCATATCGCCGTATATGGACCGGACAATCATATGCGCCTTACCGGCAAGCATGAAACCCAGTCGATCCACCAGTTCAGCTACGGCATTGCTGATCGCGGTGCATCAATCCGCGTTCCGCACAGCTTTGTAAACAATGGCTATCGCGGTTATCTTGAAGATCGCCGTCCGAATTCGCAGGGCGACCCCTACCAGATCGCGTCGCAAATCCTGCGGACAATTTCTGAAGTGCCGGAAGATGCGGAAGAAGTTCTCGCCGCTTGATCTTGTTTGAATAGTTTGGAATGGCGCGGGCACCAGCCTGCGCCATTTTCTATTGGTGATACGCCGCATTCAGCCGTTTACCGGTTTCCCCCCGATAAATTTACGCCTGCCCTGTTGACCTCAATAGGTGGGCTGGGTTCTTATAAGAGTGTTCCGGTTCTCCCCGTGCTGCAAAGCCGGGAGCTAAGAGGGAAGCCGGTGAAGTGATATTCACCAATGCCGGCGCTGCCCCCGCAACTGTAAACAGCGAGTTGCTGTCGCTTGAATTCGTTCAGGCAAAAGGTCACTGGGATTTCCCGGGAAGGCCAGACAGCAATACTGACCTGTGAGCCAGGAGACCTGCCGAAACATGATGAACGTCCACGGGCGGGGTGTCCCGGTGTGTCGCTTGCAATGGTTTGCCGCAGGCTGACTATCTGCAATCTTCGCGCTTGACCCTTGTCCCCAACAATCGGGGTTAAGCATGATACTCGGCGCCAATACAAATCAATATAGCAACCCACAATCGGTCAACGCGGCAACTGTGCCGGAAGACGTGTTTTTTGCCTGGCTGCTCTCCCGGCCTCGCGGCACCAATATCGTTGCAGCTGCAAGCCAGGAGATTATAAAGCTTGAGGCCTATGCCGGAAAACATGTGGGGGCAAAACGCCTCCACGAACTGTTCTGTGCTTTGATCGAAGAGAGTCAAAGGTCGGAACTATCGTCGGCCTCGCGTGTGCCCCAGTGAAACGCAAAGTGCTCATCATCGGAATTGGCGCGGGCAACCCAGACTACGTGACCATACAGGCAGTCAATGCGCTCAATCAGGTGGATGTATTTTTCATTCCGGATAAGGGTGCCGAGAAAGAGCAGCTATCGCGTATCCGCCGGGAAATTTGCGAGCGGTTCATTACCGACCCAAACTATCGCATGGTGGATTTTGAAACACCGCTGCGCCAGAAGCCTTCCTCGACCTATCGTGCGAGTGTCAATGACTGGCATGATAAGGTGGAGGCAACCTATGAGCATCTGCTGATGGAGGAACTGGGCGATGATGAATGCGGCGCATTCCTCGTCTGGGGTGATCCATCGCTTTATGACAGCACGATCCGCATTCTCGACAGACTGAACGCAAAGGGCAATTTCGAACTGGACTATGATGTCATTCCCGGCATTACCAGCATTCAGGCGCTCACGGCAAAGCATAAGGTTGTGCTCAATCGAATCGGCGAGTCCATTACGATAACCACCGGGCGCAAGCTTGCCGAAGGTTTTCCGAACAATTCGGAAAGCGTGATTGTGATGCTCGATGGCGAGGGCGCGTTCAAGGCAATTGATGAAGATGTCGATATTTATTGGGGTGCTTACATAGGAACGGAAGACGAGATTCTCATGTCCGGCAAGCTGCGCGATGTCGTTGACGATATTGAGCGGTTGCGAAATGTTGCGCGCACGCAAAAGGGCTGGATCATGGATACATATTTGCTGAAAAGGTCATATGACGAGATTGGAGAATAGCTGCGATTATAACCGGGGGCGTTTTGGACCTACGCCTTTAAATCGCGTCGGTAGAGCAGCCCCGGTTGCCGCCATCAATAGGTGACTTGACGTAGGCGAGAACAGGCGTCACCCTGTACATGGACTTCGGAGGAGGACCATGGGAACGCAGGATGACGGCTTACATGCCGAGCATATCCAATCTGCCGTGACAGGTGACGCTGCCGCGCAGTCAGCGGTTGTTGCATCCTGGGGGCGTTCAATGCGTCTCTACGGCTTGAAGCCTGATGAGGGCACGCCGCCAAACATGCTGACCGATCAGGAATTGCGTGAAGCGCGTGAAGAGCTGGGATCTCTCATAGAAACCGCAGAAATCGCACTCGACCGGCTTTATTCGGCGGTGGGTGGTGCGGGATGTTGTGTCCTTTTAGCGGACAAGAATGGTGTTCCAGTCGATCGCCGGGGCTATGAGGGCGATGATGCCACCTTTTGCAAGGCGGGACTTTGGACGGGCGCAGTCTGGAGCGAAGAGTGCGAGGGCACCAATGGCATTGGCACAGCGCTGGCTGAACAACGTGCCCTGACGATCCACCGCGACCAGCATTTCCGCAGTCGCAACACAGCGCTTTCTTGTACTGTAGCACCGATTTTCGATCATCGCGGGCGGCTGATGGCGGCGATTGACGTATCGTCGGCACGTTCCGATCTGACCGAGGGCTTTGTCAAACTCATTGCCATGGCTGTGGTGGATGCCGCCCGGCGGGTGGAAGCGGAAAATTTCCGATTGGCCTTTCCCAAAGCGCGCATCGTCATGGCACAGGGTAGCGAACGCGGCCATGACCGGGCTTTGAACGCATTGATTGCAGTGGACGAGGATGATCTTGTGGTTGGCGCATCGCGTTCGGCGCGTGCACTTCTCGGGCTGACTGACGAAAGCTTGAACAGTCCGTTGCCGGCGGCGAATCTGCTCGGGCAGGATACCGATGCGGAACGAGGATTTGCAGCCGCCGAACGCAGCGTGATCCAGCGAGTTCTGCGAAAAGCAGATGGCAATGTTTCCATTGCCGCGAACATGATGGGCATGAGCAGGGCTACCCTGCATCGCAAGCTTAAACGGCTTGGCTTGAACTGAGACTTTCATGTGTCTCAATATTGCGACAAATCCTGCATTCGCTTTGCCTGCCAGGGATGACACTCAAGGTGTAAAGCGCGATCCTCTGAATATGCCGCGAGGAGGCGGTATGGAAATCGTGCAATGCGTCCGGTCCTTACCCTGACGCGTTGCTTCAGGGAGGAAGTTCAATGAACAAGGTAGAATTCAACCGAACCGTCAAACCCAACTTCAAGAAACGCTACGGCAACTTCATTGGCGGGAAATTCGTCGAGCCGAAGGCAGGCCGTTACTTCGAGAATACATCGCCGGTCAACGGGCAGGTGCTGTGCGAAATTGCCCGGTCTGATGCCAGCGATGTGGAGGCCGCGTTGGACGCCGCTCATGCTGCAAAGGATGCCTGGGGCCGGACAAGTGCCGCTGAGCGCAGCGTCATGCTCAACAAGATTGCACAGGTAATGGAAGATAATCTTGCTGTGTTGGCGCAGGCTGAAACCTGGGACAATGGCAAACCAATCCGCGAAACGACGGCAGCCGACATGCCGCTTGCAATCGATCACTTCCGCTATTTTGCCGGTGCCATCCGTGCGCAGGAAGGCGGAATTTCAGAGATTGACCACGATACTGTGGCCTATCACTTCCACGAACCGCTCGGTGTTGTCGGACAGATCATTCCGTGGAATTTCCCAATATTGATGGCTGTGTGGAAACTCGCCCCGGCATTGGCGGCGGGCAATTGCGTGGTGCTTAAACCTGCCGAGCAGACCCCGGCCTCCATTCTGGTACTTGCGGAACTGATTGCCGATATCCTGCCGCCGGGTGTTCTCAACATCGTCAATGGTTTTGGTCTGGAAGCAGGAAAACCGCTCGCGTCGAGCCCGCGCATTGCCAAGATCGCCTTTACCGGCGAGACCACGACGGGTCGTCTGATCATGCAATATGCCAGCCAGAACCTTATTCCCGTTACGCTGGAGCTGGGCGGCAAGTCACCAAATATATTCTTCAAGGATGTGGTGGCTGAGGATGATGACTTCTTTGACAAGGCCATCGAGGGTTTCGTCATGTTTGCGCTTAACCAGGGCGAGGTCTGTACCTGCCCGAGCCGCGCGCTCATTCACGAGTCAATCTATGATCGTTTCATGGAGCGTGCCCTTAAGCGCGTGGAAGCCATCGTACAGGGCGATCCGCTTGATCCAGCGACCATGATTGGTGCGCAGGCATCCAGTGAACAGCTGGAAAAAATCCTGTCATATATGGACATTGGCAAACAGGAAGGCGCTGAGGTTCTTATCGGCGGCGAACGCAATGTTCTGTCCGGCGATCTTGCCGGGGGGTATTACGTGCATCCGACCGTGTTCAAGGGTCATAACCGGATGCGGATTTTCCAGGAAGAAATCTTTGGCCCTGTCGTTTCAGTGACGACGTTCAAAGATGATGACGAGGCCCTGTCTATCGCCAATGATACGCTTTACGGCCTCGGCGCAGGCATTTGGAGTCGTGATGCTAACAGGTGCTACCGCTTTGGCCGCGCCATTCAGGCCGGTCGCGTCTGGACCAATTGTTATCACGCCTATCCGGCTCATGCCGCGTTTGGCGGATATAAGCAATCGGGCATCGGCCGTGAAAACCACCTGAAGATGCTTGATCACTATCAGCAAACCAAGAATATGCTGGTAAGCTATAGTCCAAAGAAACTCGGCTTCTTCTAAAAACCCATAATTCAACCTGGCGGGCATCTCGGCTCGCCAGGTTGAGTTTCCAAAAGGTTTTACCCAAGGATTGGCAATAGAAGGTATGGGAAACATGGAGGAGAGAGTTGAAGACAAGGTGAGCGCCACGCCTGCTGCGCTTGAATTGATCGCAACCTTGCAATCGGAATATGGGCCGATCCTGTTTCACCAATCTGGAGGCTGTTGCGATGGCTCATCGCCCATGTGCTATGCGCAGGGTGACTTTATCATCGGCGATAATGATGTGAAGCTTGGTGAGATTGGCGGTGCGCCGGTTTATATCAGCGCGTCGCAATATGATGTCTGGAAGCATACCGAGCTTATTATTGATGTGGTTCCCGGCCGCGGCGGAATGTTCTCGCTGGATAATGGCCGGGAAGTCCGATTTCTGACGCGATCGAAAGTTTGCGCCACTCCTAATTGAATGGGATAAGAGCCCGAAGGCGACGGTCACGCAGATAAAGACCTCCCCACATGATCAGGCCAAGATAAACGCCGAAGAACAGATGCGTAAACAGCGGATTGCCAATGCGCAATTGTGTGAGGATTGCGCCGCCGAGATAGCCTGTGAGCAGGATCGCACCCAGTATGGAAGTGCGCGGCCAGGCATAGAGAGCGGTACAGACCAAACCCAAGATACCAAGGCCGCGCGCGAATGCCACCGTGGTTGGAAGCCCGATTTCAGCGCTTGTCTGGATAACAATATCCAGTGGTACGAGCTTGATGCCGCCATCAAAGATCATGAACAGTATAAAAATGCCGCTGAGGATACGGCCAACCCACAGGCTCTTGCCGGAAATGTTGCCGGCATATGCGATATTTTCCATCTTCGTTCGTCCTTTTGAGTGTGATGTAGTGCCTCAAGGACGAACCATGGGTAATATCTCCTACAAGTGCTCTTAAATTTTTTCAAAGCGTTGAAGGATGAAAATTGTGGCGGCTAATTTAAAGGAGGTGCGATGATTACGCCGGAGTTCTTTCAACGTGACGCGGTTACAGTTTCAAGAGATCTTATTGGCGCGAAGCTCTTTCTTCATGGTGTCGGCGGACGGATTGTCGAGACTGAAGCCTATACGCAAGACGACCCGGCATCGCATAGTTTCAGAGGCCCTGGCCCTTCCAACAAGGCAATGTTCGGGCCAGCGGGAAACGCCTATGTCTACCGATCATACGGCATTCATTGGTGCCTGAATATTGTCTGCCTGCCCGGCTCCGCAGTTTTGATCAGAGCATTGGAGCCTTTGCTGGGTATGGAGACGATGAGTGAGAGGCGGTCAACCGACAATCCACGACTATTGTGCTCGGGGCCGGGCAGGGTTGCGCAGGCTCTCGGTGTTACCAAGTCCCACGATGGTTTGCCTATTCTGGAAGCGCCCTTTTCTCTGGAACAGCGCGCGGATCCGATTGAACTAAGCATCGGACCGCGTATCGGCATCACAAAGGGCGCGGAAACGCCTTGGCGGTTTGGCGCGAAGAGCTCCCGTTTCCTCAGCAGAAAATTTGCGGAAGGTTAAATCGGCGAAATTTATACTTCGCCGATTTATAGCAATCATTTGAACGAGGGTGGCTGGCCGAGGTCAAATGATGGTGCGTTGCCAAGATCATTCGCTGGCGCATTGGGCAGCTCGATCTTGAAGTTCTCCATATCCACGGCCACAGCAGGATCAAGGAAATAGGTCACCATGCCGGGGAAGGCAATGAGGAGGCCAACCAGAATCAATTGCAGCACCAGCCATGGGATTGCGCCCATATAAATATCGCTGGTCTTGATTGATTTGGGTGCAATACCTCGCAGGTAGAACAGTGCAAAGCCGAATGGCGGGTGCATGAAGCTGGTCTGCATGTTGGCGCAGATCATGACGCCGAACCAGATCAGATCGATGCCCAATGCGCTGGCGGCGGGGGCCAAAAGCGGAATAATGATGAAGGCGATTTCAAAGAAATCCAGGAAAAACGCGATGACGAAGATAAAGATATTGACGAAGATGAGGAAGCCGACAACACCGCCAGGCAAGGATGTCAGCATACCTTCGATCCAGTGACTGCCGCCCACACCCTGGAAAACCAGGCTGAAAACGCGCGCGCCGAGTAGGATGAAAACAACCATGGCGGTTAGCCGCATGGTCATGGTCATTGCTTCATAGACGAGTTTCCATGTGAGGCGGCTGTTCAGCCAAGCCATGAGCATGGCGCCAACAACGCCCATCGCGCCAGCTTCTGTCGGCGTAGCAAGGCCCATGAAAATGGTGCCGAGAACGATGAAGATAAGGGCGAGCGAGGGGATCATGCCGCGTGCACAACGAACAAATAGCGGCCAGCCGCGCAGGGTGCGAGCTTCCGGAGGAAGTGCGGGAACGTAATGTGGCTTGATAATGCTGAGGATGAATACCCAACCGGCAAACAACAGAACTTGAACGATGCTGGCCCCAGTGGCGCCGATATACATGTCACCCGGCGACTTGCCGAGCTGGTCAGCAAGAACGATCAGGACGAGCGACGGTGGAATGAGCTGTGTTATTGTTCCGGATGCCGCGATGACACCCGTGGCATGCCGGATATTATAGCCATATTTAGCCATGACAGGCAGCGATATGAGGCCCATGGCGATGACAGAGGCAGCCACCGTGCCGGTGATTGCGCCAAGGATGGCGCCGACAAGGATGACCGCATAGGAAAGGCCGCCGCGTACGCCGCCGAATAATTGTCCGAAACCATCGAGCAAATCTTCGGCAAGGCCGCATCGTTCGAGAATCACGCCCATGAAGGTAAAGAATGGGATAGCGAGGAGCAACTCGTTGGAGAGCACCGAAAACATCTGATAGGTTAGATTTCCAAGGAAGTCCGGACCGATAGCCCCCATCTCGATGGCGATGAACCCGAAAAACAGGCCAACAGCTGCAAGAGAGAAGGCGGCAGGATAGCCGATCACCATAAAGATGATCAGCCCGAAGAACATCAACGGGGCAAGATTATCAGCAAAAAATGTTATCATTGAACAGGCTTCTCGTAGGCGAATTCACGCACGTAATCGGATGTGAGGGCGAGATAGCATTTGATTATTTCCGAGATGCCCTGAAGGCCCACGAGCGCAAATCCTACGGGCAGGCTGAGCTTGACCGGCCAAAGTGGCAGGCCGCCAGAATTTGACGATGCTTCATTGGTGACCCATGAAAGAACAAACCACGGCCAGGTGAAGTAGATCATCAAGGCGCAGATCGGCAGCAAAAAGAAGATCCCACCGAGAAGATCGATCCATGTTCTGGTTCTTTCGCTGACCGAACCATAAACGAGGTCGACGCGGACATGTTCATTCAGCTTGAAGGTCCAAGCGCCGCCTAACATGACCATTCCGGCAAAAAGGTACCATTGCGCCTCGGAAAGCGAATTGGAATTGCGTCCATAAACGCCCAGAATTCCGCGGAAAAGCCCGGCACCGCCCACATTCTGTTCCAGCCAGATCAGGCCTCCGATGCTGTAGCGCAAGAAGGCATTAAACGCACAAACCAATGAGGCAAAGAGAACGAAATAAATCGCAACAATACCTATCCGACGACTGAGTTCGTCGATCCAACCGGTGACAGTCAGCAACGGTGACATTCAGGCCCCTCCCATATCAGTTACGCAGATCCTCGAATTTGCTGCGCTATTGCCGCCCACAGTTCCTTTGCGGATATCAGTGGGGCTTTTGCGGAGTACAGAGTTAACCCATGGATTTGCACGATGCAATGACGGAATCCGAGCGTTTCGATCAGCCAGCAGCGTTGACGGCCATTTCGGCCCGCGTTCCCTTATCGCGTGCAGTGTAATCTATTTTAGTACCGAGACTTGCAGCCATGGCCTTGACGATGCGGGTGCCAAGTCCAGTGCCCTTTGGCTGGTCGCCTTGTTTCAAGCCAACGCCATCATCTTCGACAGCCAGCACTGCCTTGTCGTCTCCGGAGCGAAGAAACGATATTCTGATCTCACCGTCATTGGTTCCGGGATACGCGTATTTATAGGCATTTGTGACCAGTTCCGTTACCACCATGCCAACAGATACAGCCTGATCCGACGAAAGCCGGATGTCTTGCACATCGAGCGAAATCACAAGTTTACGATCAGCGTGTTCCAACGAACTGCGAAGTTCCGAGGTGAGGCTGGCGAGGTATTTGTCCATCTCGACCTGGCGCACATCATCGGAACTGTAGAGACTGCGATGCATCCCGCCAATGGCCGTGATGCGTGCTTGCGCCTCGGTCAGCGCGTGCTTGACTTCCTCATTGTCGATGCTTGAAATTTGCAATCGTATCAGGGCCGCAACGAGAGCAAGGCTGTTGCCGACACGATGATTGACTTCGGCAAGCAGTACCTCGGCACGTTCCTTGCCGCGTAGAATTTCCATATCGGCCCGCTCACGGTCACGGCGTAATTCCGCAGTTGCAATAGCCTGCGCTACGGCGCTTTCAAGCAAGGGCATAAACTCTTCGCCGACTGTCTTTATGACATAATCGGCAGCGCCCGCCTTCAGGGCATCAACGGCGATCTTCGCTTCACTCGACCCTGTCACGTAAACAACAGGAACAGTTATCCCGTTCTCGCGCAGTATTTTCAGAAATTCGGTGCCAGTCGTGGTTTGCAAATAATGATCAAGGACAATTACGTCGATGTCGCCCTGGCCGAGTATTTCCAGCCCGGTAGCAACATTATCGGCATGAACGATCTCGAAACCCGAACGACCCAGCGCTTTTTGCACCAGACGAACGAGCGCTGGATCATCATCAACATAGAGAATTTTGCCCGGCATGATTTTCGGATCGATCAAGGAATTTGCATGACGGAGAAGAATAGACCCAACTGCCGGATGGCATTGGCAAAACTGTCATATTCAACTGGTTTGGTTATATAGACATTCGCCCCGAGGTCGTAACAGCGTTGGATCTCGCCTTCATCATCGGTTGTCGTCAAAATAACCACGGGCAACCGCTTGGTATGCGGATTGCTCTTTATTTTCTCCAGAATATCAATGCCAGACATATCGGGCAGGTTGAGATCCAGCAGGATAAGAAGATAATTATTCTTGTTTCCTTCGCCGGTACGCTCCTTGCCCAAAATGAAATCGAGCGCGGAATTGCCGTCGGAAAAGGGAACAATCGGATTGTTGACGCCAGCACGCCGAACATTCTTTTCGATGAGGCGTGCGTGACCTTCATCATCTTCGATCATAACGATAGTGACTTCTTTGCCAGTACCTTGCACGCCGCTAAACTCCTACTACTTTAGTCAAATCCGAGGGAAGCCGTAGCACAAAGGTGCTGCCTTTTCCAAATGTTGATTTTACGAAGATATCGCCGCCAAGCTTTCGGATAAGAGAGCGTACATGGGCAAGTCCTATACCTTCCCCTGGCTTGTCCTGCTGGCCCGAACGCCGGAATAGTTCGAAGACACGTTCAAGGTCGTCTTCGGAAATGCCGCGTCCATTATCGGAAACGTCTACGCGTATGAATTTGTATCCGTCATTATAGGCGCGGACTGATAATTCCAGTCGTCGGTCCGGGCTGGCATATTTAACGGCATTGTCGAACAGGTTTCCAAAAATCTGCTCAAGAGACAGCCTGTCAGTTGTGATCTTTGGCATTTTACCAGAGATATCCACCTTGCCGTCCAGTTCAGCGATCTGGTGGTTTATGCTGGCTGCGCTCACTTCCAGCAGGGCCTTGAGATCGATTGGCTCCGGCTTCAATTCACGGCGGCCATCGCGGGAGATTTTAAGGATCGCGTTGATTAACCCATCCATTTTCTTCGTTGATGACCTGATAAAGGAAATGGCTTCCGGCAAATCTTCGCTGGCTGCGATCCGTGCAAGTTTTGCGTCTTCTTCAGTCAATGGCTCGCCGTCGTTCAGAATATAGCCCTGGATCGCCTTGAGAGAGGTTTCAAGTTCGCTGGTGAAGCCCATGATATTGACGAGCGGCGCGCGCAGGTCATGGGTAACAATATAGGCAAATCGCTGGATTTCCTGATTGGCCCGAATGAGGTCTTCGGTGCGCTCATTGACGCGTTCCTCAAGGCTGGTATTGAGAAGTTCAACCTCGCGGCGTGCCGTCGACAGGTCGCGGACATGCTGGAAAATAATAAAGATCGCGCCGCCAAGTACAGCCACAATGGCTACTGCGCCCACTATTGTCGCCCGTTGCAATGCCGCGATCGCACTGGACTGCTCGTCCATTCCGCGCTGGAGGTCAAGCTCAGACTCGACCATGAGCGCACTTAACAATTCCCGGATGCCGTCCATTGACCTCTGCCCGGAGCCTGCACGAACGATGCCAATGGCTTCGGCTGTCTTGCCGCTACCGGCAAGCTCCAATGTCCGGTTCATTTCTTCTGTCTTCAGCGTGATGAGCCTGTTCAACTCCGGCAGGCGGGCGGCAAATTTCGGGCTGTTTTTAACGCTTCGCTCCAGTGCCTCCTGCCGTGCGGTAAGGGTTGCCAATGCGGTTTTATAGGGGTTTAGAAAACTGTCCTCTTGAGAGAGAAGATAGCCCCGCTGACCTGTTTCGGCATCCTGCATGGTTGAGAGAAGATCGGCTGAGTTGCTGCGAATGCTGCGCGCAGCGACAACATTATCGAAGCGCTGGCGGCTTTCGGTAACCAGCCAGATCGTCGAGGCAACGATACCGAGCAGGATAAGAACCCCCACGGTGAGCATGATCAAGGTAGAGCGGGCGAAGGAAATGTTGGTCGCGGCCATTATTGTCTGCCAGTACGCTGAGGCGCCGGTTGGCACCAAGTAGGATATGCTTCAGGAATGACCGGAGAGCGGCCAGTCGTCAACCGTTGAGAGCAGGGATGCTCAACTTAGAATGGGTGCTGGCTTGCTTTTCGACGCGTTGAAAATGATGTGAAGCATGACAGCGCCAAAGACAATGCTGCCGCCAATCAAGGTGCTGCTGCCCGGTATTTCTCCGAATGCGATCCATATCCAGAGCGGAGCGAGTGGCGCGTCCAGCGAGCCGATAAGGGCTGTTTCAATGGGTGGAAGATGCTTGGCGCCGAGCGCGAAGAGAGCAACGCCAACCGCGGACACCATCAGCCCAAAGAGGGCGATCAGCAGCAGATTCTGATGGGATACTGCAAGAGCATCGCCAAACGGCCAGCATATGACAGAACTGAACAGGGCAGATAGACAAGTTGCAGGCATGACGGCGATATCTGGATGACGGCGGACAATAATCATGAGGACTGCCATTCCCAACGTCATGCCAAAAGCAAGAAGATCGCCGAAGAGTGTACCTTCCGTGCCCAAGCCGACCATGATGACCACACCAGCGAGCGCGGCCAAGCTGGCCACTATCGCGCGGATTTCCGGCTGCTCGCCCATAACGAGCCAAGCTAGCGTCGCCGCACAGAAAGGAATTGTCGCGTAGATTACCGCCACATGGGCAACGGTGGTTTCCTTGAGTGCATTTATAAAGAAGACCATGCAGATGCCCGACACAATTACAAAGAGCCAGCCCGGCTTGCCGATACGGAAGATTTCTTTCCAATGCTTGCCGCGCTCGGTGATCAAGATCACCACGGCAAGGCCGATAGCACCAAATATGCCTCGCCACGACAGGATGGTCCAACTGTCCAGGGGTATGATTTGGGTGAACAATCCGGCAAGGCTCCAGGCGATTGCAGAAGCCGTTACAAATATCAGCCCCAGCCGGTATGGAGATATCATTCTGGTTGTTCCATCTGTCGTATATCCAAAACAATTAGAGCCGGGTTCGACTGGACATGCAATGAAGCAGCAGCAGCAAACTCACGCCTGCTGACATATCGGTGTCAGCAGATCTGCGTCTGGCAAAGTTTACGCTGCGGCCTTGATTGGCGCAGTCTTGTGCCGCATAAATGATACCAGCCTATCCCCGCCCATGAATTCTTATTGCAAGTCTGAAGGAAGTCGAGCCATGTCCAGTGCAACTGTTCCTGACAAGGGTATTCTACTCGGTAGAGCCAAATTGCCGGGTTGCAACTATCCGCGTGTCATCACTGTGCGTGGGGGGACAGTCTTCGATATAACGAGTAAATCAGCGCCAACGGTTCGCGATATAGCTGAACTGGAAAACCCCGCAGCTTATGTGGCGCAGGCTGAAGGCGTGGAAATCGGCGATATCAACACGATTGCCGAAAACAGCTGGTCGGAAACCACCAATTCCGGCGCACCGTCTCTGGTATCGCCCATCGATTTGCAGGCCGTGAAGGCTTCAGGTGTTACCTTTGTGGCATCAATGCTTGAACGTGTCATTGAAGAGCAAGCAAAAGGCGACAAGGCAAAGGCGGATTCGCTGCGTTCCGATGTTCTCAATCTGATTGGTGCGGATTTATCACAGATCGTGCCAGGTTCCCCGGCAGCCATGAAGGTCAAGGAAGCCTTGATTGCCCGAGGCGCGTGGAGCCAATATCTCGAAGTGGGAATTGGACCCGATGCGGAAATCTTTACCAAGGGCCAGCCGATGTCGACAGTCGGCTACGGTTCTGATGTGGGTCTCCATCCAATTTCAAGCTGGAACAATCCGGAACCGGAAATTGTGCTGGTGGTTTCGAGTGCCGGGAGGATTGTTGGTGCGACGCTTGGCAATGATGTGAATTTGCGCGACGTTGAAGGTCGTTCGGCACTGCTTCTCGGCAAGGCCAAGGATAATAATGCGTCGGGGGCAGTCGGGCCGCTCATTCGTCTTTTCGATGGAGATTTTACAATCGAAACGGTGAAGAACGCCGAGCTCAGCATGCGTGTCGAGGGCACGGATGGCTTTGTTCTGGATGGTGCGTCGAACATGGCCAAGATTTCGCGCACGCCAGAATCGCTGGTGGAAGCGACTATTGGCCGGCACCATCAATATCCGGACGGTCTGGTGCTCTATCTCGGTACCATGTTCGCACCGGTCAAAGACCGCGATGGTCCGGGCAAGGGCTTCACCCATAAGATGAATGACGTGGTTTCAATTTCCACGCCGACGCTGGGTACATTGTCGAACCGTGTCAGGCTTTCGACCGAGTGTGCAGCCTGGACTTACGGAACAAGCCATTTGCTGCGTGATCTCGCCAAGGCGGATTTGCTCTAGGGTCTGACCTAGGGAACCCAGAAATAGCGAACGATGTGAAAAAAGACCGGGGCGGCGAAAATCAGGCTGTCCGCCCGGTCGAGCATACCGCCATGGCCTTCAATCATATGGCCCCAATCCTTGACGCCGCGATCCCGCTTGATAGCTGAAGCAACGAGGCCGCCGAAGAATCCCATGATACAGGCAAGACCGGCCATCAGACCGGCTTGAATCACGGTGAATGGTGTCAGCCACGCCAATGACGCTCCCAGCAACGAAGCGCTGATAATGCCGCCGATCAGACCTTCCCAAGTTTTGGAAGGGGAGATTTTGGGCGCAACCTTGTGCTTTCCAAACAGCTTGCCAAATACATATTGCAGCACGTCACTGCCTTGGACGGTGGCGATCAGGAAGGCGATGAGAAGCAGGCCTTTGCCTTCAAAGCCTGGGATCGGCAATGTCAGCAGCGCGGGTACATGACTGATGCAATAGACCGACAGCATGATGCCCCATTGCTGCTCGCTGACACGTTCAAGAAAGCGTTCCGTATCACCGGAAATCGCAGTCAGGGCTGGCATGGCGAGGAAGCAATAAACCGGCACGAAGATTGAGTAGAGGCCGTACCATTCAATCCACAGCAGGTAATATTGGATGGGAATGATGACCAGAAACATGCCGATGAGGATATGATGATCGCCGCGGCGCGTATGGGTAAGGGTGACATATTCGCGTAAAGCCGCGAATGAGACGAAAGCGAACAGGAGAATAACGCCCTGTTTGCCAAACAGGAAGGCGACGGAAATGCCGCCAATCATGATCCACCACGCCTTGATGCGCGAGTTGAGGTTGACCAGCGTGGAGGGCAGAACATCCGCTGTGCGCCGACTTTTCCAGGTCAGCATGGTCGCAATGGCGCTAGCAAGCGTGAGCACGCCGAGCAAGCCGATAAAGAGCCAGACCGTTTCAGCCATGATTAAGCACCTTCTGCCGTTCCGGCGAAAGATCGAGCAGGGATTGGCGTGCTCTCGCGAGGAAATCCTTGCGGTCCTCATTCGGCTCAAGCACCACTGGCGTGCCAAAGACCACGCGGCATAGTAGCGGGACTGGCAAAAATGCGCCTTTCGGCAAGACGCGTGACATGTTTTCGATCCAGCAGGGCACGAGTTCAACATCGGGGCGCGCTAGGGCAAGATTATAAAGCCCCGAGCGAAAGCGCAGCAGCGGTTCCTCCGTCATGTTGCGCGTGCCTTCGGGAAAGACAATCAGCGAGCTGCCTTGCGCAAGTGCATCGAGCATGATGACCATCGGATCATCCGCACGCTCGACCCAATTGCGATCAACCAGCACCGTATTCAGCAAGTCCTTTGCCAGAATGTGCCGCAATTTATTGCGCTTCCAGTAGTCGGCCCCGGCAACAGCACGTGTGCGCTCGCGTTCACGCGGCGGCAGACTGGAAGAAAGCAGGATAAAGTCGCCGTGACTGCAATGGTTGGCGAAATAGATACGCTGGCGATCTGATGGTGAGCATCCTTGCCAGATTGGACGAACACCCGTGATACCGCGTGCCAGCCCGGCCAGCAGCATTGCGCAGCTTCGTCTCATCATTGCTTTTAAATTCATATGTGCCCCCACAACCCATAGGTTGTAATGCCAGCGAATAGAACAAGAAAAACAACAAATGCAAGATGCAGCTTTAACAAGAGGCGGTTTGTGCCCGCCATTCGCGCATCCAGCATGCGTGTCGCCTGCGGAAATCTTCGCAAATGCAGCTTTGCCAGCAATTTATCCACGGCACGGCAGCCTTCTTCTTCGCTTGGCTTTGAAGCTATGAGCCTGAAAAGAGCGGCTTCAAAAAGCATATAGGCGGCGAGAAACAAGACGATGAAGCCGCTGGCGGCAGTCGCGATATGACCCCATCGCCGGGCTTCGCCAAAAAGAAGGATCAGCATCAGGCAAATAGTGACGATGCCAAAACCCATGCCTTGGCGCTGGAGGCGAGAAGCAAAGGCTCCGGCTCGCTCATTCATGCGGATTTGGCGCTGAAAAAAGCATGTCTTCTGTTAGATGAATGCGCCTGCCTTTGGATGCGACTATCTGGATAGCATCGGCAGCAGTTTTGGCGCTGTCATACTGCATGAGCCACATGGCAATTGCGGCAGCGCTGCGCTGGAAGCCGAGAGCGCAGCAAACAAGAACGGGACCCTTGTTTCGGGCGAGCTCTATAGCGTCAGCTGCTCGCTGCAGTTCAGCGGATGGCGGTGAAACGAGATCCAGAAGTGGGACTGATTGCCAGTCAACATTTATACCGGAAGGCTTTGCCAGCTCAGCAGTGAGATCAATGATTGTTGCAAATCGCAACTGCTCGTCTCTTCGCGGCAACCGGCCCAGATGAATGTTCTTGCGAATGGCAACAGAGGCCGTAAGATTGCGTGTCCAGATGCGACTATTGATGATCGCGCCGAGGCGGTAGGGCGCCAGCAGCCATTTGCTGGCAAAAGAAAACGTGCCCTGAAAATTCTTTTGAAAGACAGCGGGCCCTGCACCCAAATAGCCAAGAGACACTATTGCGAGTGCAAGAGCTGGCCACAGGCAAAACAGAAATGCGGGCGATGATGCCGTTCCAAAAATGGCAGCTAGCAGAAACAACAGGCTTCCTGCCGCATAATAGGTGCCAATGCGTCGCGCTTTGGTATCATTGGTCAGGCGGAACGCCGCGAGAGGTGAAGGAGCCCGCGCCGGAAAGAGCCATAGCGCAAACAGGCCTAGAAGCAGTCCTGTCGGGATGTCGATGAAATGGTGCTGGTAGGTGGTGAGAACCGAAAGCCCAATCAATGCACACCAGATATGCCACATCCAGCGGGTGATGCCTGACAGTCGTATGCGCCAATGCGACCAGATAATCGCCAAAAGGGCGATGTGCAGCGATGGCGCTTGATTGAATGGTTTGTCGAAGCCTCCAAGCATATCAAAAAGAAACCCGGCAGCGCCGCTGGTGGCGGGCTTCTGGAAGATTGCGGTCAGTGGGAATGCGATGAAGCAGGCAACGGCGATGAGTTGCACTGTTAAATAGCGTTTTGCCAAACGATCAACTTCAAGTGGGGTGTCGTTGAAAAACAGCGAAAGGCCATAAAACAGATTGATCGACCAATAGGGAAAGATCGTCCATGCAATAAAGGGAATGGCATGTTCCCAGGCAAAGGTGATGTTGGGAACATCTGCACGCTGCGATGCCAGCCAATTGGCAGTTCCGTAACTTGCGTAAAACAAGGGCGCAAGACAAACAAGCCAGATCAGTGCCCGTTTGGCGACAGTCTGGTCGAAGCGCCATGCTCCGATGGGTGTGGTTTGTTCCGTCATATGCGTTCGGCGACGCAAACAGTGAAGATGCCCCACTCATCGATGCGCTGGTCAATCTTCCTGAAACCAGCCGCCGCGACCAGTTGATCCATTTCCGCTTGAGTGCGGCGGCGCATGACCCAGGCCTCGCCGCCACGATGCGAAGTGAGCGCTCGTGCAATCATTTCAAGTTGAGGATGCCATGGCTGGTTGGTGTAGATCAGAAGGCTGCCAGCCTGCATGGATTTGGCAAGGCCACCAAGCGAGCGTTCGATGAGGGCATTATCCGGAAAAAGCTCGTAGAGACCGGAGACAATCGCCAGATCCGGCGCGGGCTGGATCGCGGCAAGTTTTTCGCCATCAAAAGCGTCAGCCTGATGGAAACTTGCGATCTCTTCCAGCTTACGCTCTGCGATGGATTTCCGCCCGGCATCCACATTAATCGGCGAATAATCCTGCAGCCGGACGCTTGTCGGTTTCAGCGTGGATTTAGCAATCGCATCAAGCACGTAGCGGCCATGACCAGCAGCAATATCGAGAATATTGGTGCTTCGGCCTGCTTGCTGCAACTTTGCCAGAGCAGTGTCGATAAGCTCTTCCAGATGCACTTTGCGCTGGCGGATACCTCGCCAGCCGATGGCTTGCAGAAATTGCTTGTCGATTAATTTGCCGCCGGGACCCATGCCACGCGGTTCATTTTCGTAGACATAATCAAGTGTGGAACCGGAATCGAAACCGGTATCAACGCCTGTTTTCAAGCCCTTTGAAAAAAGTGCACTAAAGCGAATGGAGGCGCGATAGAGCGCCCAGTAAAGGCCTTTCAAGGAAAGCAGGTCATGCGGCGATGACAATCTGTCCTGTTCATCGCGGGTAAAACCTGTCTGATGGGCTTTTGTGACATCAAGCGCCTCTGGCTTTACATCAAAACATTCAAGTATGAACCGCCTTGCATGGGCAACGGCGATTGCGCGATCTTTCTCGCCAAGAGTATCGTGGTAAAAGCCCTCTAGCACATGTCGTTCTTTTAAAGGATGGGCCAGATTCTCGTAGAACCGATGCTGGGGAGAATGTCTGACCACCCAGTCGCTGCCGGAAATAAGCATTTGCGTTGGCACAATGATGGCGCGCGCATCGTTCACAACGCGTTCGGCAGTTGTGTACAAGTCAAGCAATATATTGGAGGCAATAGCGCGAGTGATGAGCGGGTCATTGTCAAAGGAGGCAATACGCGCGGGATCGTGGGTGAGAAATTTGGCTTTAACGTAAGAGTTTACGAAGAACTGCCCCTTCAGTTTCTGCCAGAGCCAGATGGCTTCACGCGCAAATGGCACATAGAGTTTCACGCTGAAAGCCGGGGAGGCGAGCACCAGCGCGCGGATCGGCGGCGCATAGTCATGGACCCATGTCGCCGCCAGAACGGCACCCACTGATTGCGCAATGACCGCGATATCTTCGACTGCAAAGCCACCCGTTTCGCATATATGTTTTACAAAGCTGTCGAGATCGCGGACAGAGGCCGCAAAGGATGGAGAATAACCACGTTCGCCAGGTGAACGGCCATGACCACGGGCATCCCAGGCATAGAATGCGAAGTCACTCAGACCAAGCTCCTCAACCAGATGGGAAACACGGCCACCATGTTCATGCCCCCTGTGCAGAAGGACAATCGCACCCTTCGGCTTTTTGGATTTCGCTGGCCACTTGCGATAGAAAAGCTCGGTTCCGTCGTGGGTGCGAAAGGTAGTTTCCTCGACGCCATCTGTTGCGGGATCAAGAGTTGAGTCAACGGACATGGGTTTGCTCCCGCAGAGGTGATTTCAGGAATTGGCGCGGCGAAGACCGGCGCGGATACGATTTATCATGGTAAAGACGGATAGAAGCGCCATAGCCGGGAATACCCAGCCAAACCACGAAGGTAGATCAAGACCGCTGCCGATCAAGGCGGCGATAATGCCCAGCGCCAGAGCGCGGTCGCTTTTTCCGAATGGGCCGTCATAGGCGCGGCCACCGCCTGTCATCACCCCCAGCACACCTGCATATTCTGCTATGATTGCGGTAATGGCGAACGCCACAACCTCGACAGGTTCGAAGGGCCATACCAACGTAAACGGCAGTATAAGAGCTACATCCGAAACAATGTCGCCGATCTCATTCAGATAGGCACCAAGCTTGGATGCCTGACCAAACTCCCGCGCCATCATTCCATCAATCGCATTAAGGGCCATGCGAACGAAAAGTACCAAGGGCAACAGCCAGAACAACAATGTGTTATCGGGGAAAAGCGCGATCACAACACCTGTGGCCACGGAGATGAGCGTAGCGGCGACAGTGACCTGATTTGCAGTGGCGCCGATTGCCACAAGACGTCCAACCAAGGGGCGGAGCAAATTCTGAAAAGCCGGTTTTATCGAGTAAAGTGTCGGCATGTAATCACCCCCAATGATTGTATTGAATTTAGCCGTTCAATTGCATGTAGCAGAGAATTTGTTCCAAACCAGTTTTCCGGCTGAAGATATTGGGGGAAGACGGACTAATCTTTGGCGAAAAGGCACTTGAGGCGGTGAAAATGCGAGGGGGAGGGTGAAATAGCCGACCGAGGGCCTCAACGGATGTCGGGGTCCGGATGAATTGTCTGATATGGTCGTTTCAACGTCAGGCAAATATGATTGAATCTTGCTGGCAAGATTCAATCATCGTATGTTCCGTCTGCAGCAGTCTTTTTAATGACGATTCTCGCTTATCACCGATGATGATTTGAAGGCGAAGGGCTTTTGAAAATAGCCCGTTACGGCCAGATGACCGAGTTCACGATTGGCGGCCATTGCCGCCAATTCGTCGACATCTCGAATACCACTGTCAAAGAGCGCCATAACGGTTCTCGCCAATTCGTTGCAGCGGGAATGGGTTTTCGGGCAGCGGTCCAACATTTGCGAAGCCTTGTCGTGTGCTCGCTGCATGACCTCCCAGTCACTGGTTGCAAATATGCGCCTGTCTCTATCTAATAGTGCCATCATACGCCTCCATTGTTGGGCGCGAGCACATATCAAGCGTACGTGGGACACGTCCCTGATGCTCGGCAATCCTGCCAAGCTAAGCGTATTTTCTCACGTCCCGCAAACTGCATTTAATTTGCTTTATCTGTGCGCTACTTACCGCAATGCAAAATTTCCGGCCGAACAGAAAATTTAGCGTGGCCTGTTTTTTCGGTTAAGTGCCAGCTTTCTCAAGGAGGCGCATAAGGCCGGTTTCGGGTCCTGTCAGGCCCTTGCGATGGGGCGCGCGCAGCAAGGAACGATCCAGTTCGCCGGCAAAGAAACTCTCCGTGACCAGGGGATGGACGTAGCTTGAGCGGGTAACCGCTGGGGTATTGCGCAAGAAGTTGCTTACATCGCGCATGGCTGCCGCGACCGCACGTTTTTTCTGCGTATCGGTTTCAGCTTCCACTTCCGCAAGAAATGCCAGTGCGCGTGCAGATCCGTGGAATGTCCGAAAATCCTTGGTGCTAACTTTTGAGCCGGAAACTTCGCGTAAATAATCGTTGAGCTCTTGAGCATGAAGGCTGCGCCATCGTTTATTGTCCTTGTACTGAAACAATCGCCCACGTCGTTTCAGCGCCTTCAAGCGCTTGACGGCAGAGCGATCCGCGATGGAAATCTTGTTCGTTTTCTTTGATTTCCCGGCGAAAATAAAGTTGGCGATATTGCCGTTGATCTTCAAGTCACTGCTTTTGAGCGTGGCAATGCCGCGTCCCCCATCCTTGGCATATTTTTCATGCCCGGCCCGAAAAGCCTTCTTGTCGATGAGCTTTACGGCCAGGGCTGCAAGAGATTTACCTGATGTGGGGGCACGCTGGATGTCACGCGCAATCCGTTTGCGGATTCGCGGCAGTGCTTTGCCGAATGCCAGCAGGCGATGGGTCTTCGTGCTATTGCGGACAGCTTCCCAATTTGGATGATAGATGTATTGACGCCGCCCAAGGACATCGTAGCCGATAGCCTGAATATGTCCGCAATCGTCGTCGCAGCATAAAACGTTGGTCCAGGCCGGTGGGATAGCAAGGGCGAGAATACGTTCAATATGCTTCTTTGCGGCAGGGCGGCCATCCACGCGAATGTAGCGGGCGCCGTTTTTTGCCGTTTCGCGTTTGAGTGTAAAAGTTTCCGGGTCGACCAGCTTCAATCCCAATTTTTTCGCGTAGTAAGCGTGGTCGAACTGCATATTATCTCCCCTTGTCGCCGGAGTGTAACGCTGATCCGGTCTTGCTGTTCCGACAGCTGGAAAAAACCATTGCTGGAACAAAATGCAGGATGAATCCGTTGCGTGAAACGTATGGGAAAGGTTTGCGCTCATGGCACCGCGTTCATTCTGGAAAGGTTACCTGAAGCTCTCGCTGGTGACATGTCCCGTCGCCATGGCTCCGGCTACGACCGACAATGAAAAGGTCAAGTTTCGTACTTTGAACCGCAAGACGGGTAACCGCGTCGTCAGCCAATATGTGGATGGCGTTACCGGCAAGGCCGTCGACGAGGATGACGAGGTCAAGGGGTATGAGCGCGGCGAAGATGAATATGTCATGCTCGAAGAGGACGAAATTGACGCCGTTGGTCTGGAGAGCACCCGAACCATTGATATTGAAATGTTTGTCCCGCGCGATAGCATCGATTGGATATGGTATGACAAGCCTCATTATCTGACGCCGGATGATCCCGTCGGCGAGGAGGCTTTTTCAGTGATCCGGGATGCCATGGAAGCAACGGGGCGCGTTGGCATTTCAAGGCTTGTCATGTATCGGCGCGAGCGGGCAGTCATGCTGGAACCACGCGGCAAAGGCATCATTTTATGGACGTTGCGATATGGCGACGAGGTTCGCAGTCGCGATGAATATTTTGGCGATACCAAGAATGGCAAGCCCGAGAGCAAGATGATGGCGCTGGTCAAAACCCTCATCGATGAGCGTACCAAGCCTTGGGACCCAAAAATGGTCGATGATCCGGTTCAAGATCGATTGCTTGAGATCATCGCAGCCAAGAAAAAGGGTAAGAAGCGTCCGCCAAAACCCAAGGTCGAGGCCGAGAAGCCGAGCAATGTCATCAATATTATGGATGCGCTGCGCAAGAGCATTGCCAGCGAGGGCAAGAAAAAGAGCTAAGCCTGCTTCTTGCCTCGCGTGGTCTTGGTCTTCTCGATTGGTGCTGCGGCGGCGCGAAAGTCAGCCCAAGGATCGCGTTTGATCGATGCCATTCGGGTCGGCGCGTTCAACACTGTGAAATAGGCAGGGCCGATCCCGGGGGTAAGCTCATCCCATGCGAGCGGCATGGATACGGCCGCGCCGGGCCTTGCGCGTGTGGAATACGGTGCTACCGCAGTCATGCCTCGTTGGTTGCGCAGATAATCAATGAGTATTTTGCCTTTACGCTTCGACTTGGTGATGGTCGAAACATATTTATCAGGACTGTCGGCTGCCATACTGTCTGCAATAGCTTTGGTGAAAGCCTTTACATCGGGCCAATTTGCTTTGGGCTTGATTGGCGAGACGACATGCAAGCCCTTTCCGCCAGATGTCTTGACGAAGGCGGCCAGTCCAGCCTGCTGTAACCGGTCGCGGGTTTCATAAGCTCCGGCAATGACTGTTTCCCAATCCACACCTTCGCCCGGATCAAGATCCATGATGATCATATCCGGGTGCTCCCAATCCGCCACGGTCGAGCCCCACGGGTGGATTTCAAGAACTGCGGATTGGACCAGACCGATCAAACCATCGAGATCATTAATGCTGATCAGGGGCTCGTCATCCTTGTCCTTTGGATCCTTGACCAGCGTGATATTGGGGTTCAGCCCTTTCCACGCATGTTTCTGGAAGAAAGCCTGTCCATTTATACCCTCAGGACTGCGCAGCAATGCCAAGGGCCTTTTGGTGATGAATGGCTCGATATATTTCCATATATCGGTGTAATAATCGGCGAGACCTTCCTTGGTCACGCCTTCCTCTGGCCAGTAAATGCGATCCGGATGGGTGAGTCTCACGGTGCGCCTCTTAGGTTGAGATTGTGAAGTGACTGCGGATTTCGGTATTTCCCGCACCACATCGGTTGGCACTTTATCTTCCCGCAAACCGCGAAAAGCAGCATGACGCAGGTTACCGTCGCCGGTCCAGGCACGGAACTCCACCTCGGCAACAAGCTGTGGTTTGGTGTATCGGACCTTTCTTGACGCATCAGCACTCAAGCGCTCGGCAAAGGGGCTTTCCGGGGAGCGAATGCGCTCAAGCCGTTTGAACAGGTCTTCTGCCACGGCGGCGCTATAGCCTGTGCCAACGCGGCCCACATGCTCGAGCTTCTTGCCATTATAGACGCCCATGACCAATGAACCGATGGCTCTGCGGGAAGTTGTTGAAGGGACGTAACCAGCAATGACAAACTCCTGCCGCGACGAACATTTTGCCTTCATCCAGCTTTTGCCGCGCCCGGAACGATAAGGGCCGTCTCGCAATTTTGAGACAATGCCTTCGAGGCTAAGACGGCAAGCATGACTGAGAACGGTAGCGCCATTTTCGTTGAAGTGACCGCTGTAGCGAATGGGGTCCGTTGAATTGGCCGCGAGCTGTTCCAGCATTGCCTTGCGCTCAATGAGCGGAAGTGCGCGTAGATCATAACCATCGAGATAGAGCAGATCGAACACGTAGAATATAAAACGGTCGGTGCGACCTTCGCTCAAATCGTTTTGCAATGAGGAAAAGTCTGATGCGCCAGCAGAGGTTTCGACCACCAGTTCGCCGTCAATCATCGCTGTACCTATCGGCAAATCCTGAAATGCGCCGACAACCTCTTTGCCAAACTTCTTTGTCCAATCGAGGCCGGTGCGCGTGAGCAGTTTAACGCGTCCGGCTTCAATGCGCGCTTGGAGGCGATAGCCGTCATATTTTATCTCATGAATCCAGCGGTCTCCCTCCGGCGGTTTTGCGGTTAGCGTTGCAAGAGTGGGTTCGACGAATTCGGGAAGCGGAGCCTTTTTGGCACCTTTAACATCTGAAGGGTCTGGCACATCGGGTTGGACAAGCTCTGTTTTTGCGGGTTTTGCAGTTTTGGATTTTGTTGGTTTCTTCTTTTCAATTTTGCCCGTCTTGGATGACCAGCCGGGTTCTTCCCCCGCCACAGCGGCAAGGTCACGACCGGTCTTCACAGAATTGGGCTGTTCTTTCAAAATATCGGGATCTTTGGAAGTACGGGCCACATCGTCGTCACCCTTGATCAGCAGCCAGTTCTCCCGTTTTTCGCGCGGCCTTCCATGCATACGTACAAGATGCCAGCGTCCCTTCAGTTTTTCGCCATGCAACTCGAATTCCAAATGGCCTTTGGCATAACCGCGTTCGGGATCATGGATGGGCTCCCATGTGCCGCGATCCCACACGATGACAGTACCGCCCCCATATTCGCCTTTTGGGATTGTGCCTTCGAAATCGCCATATTCGAGCGGATGGTCCTCAACATGAACCGCCAGCCGCTTTTCCGTTGGTACAAGGCTTGGGCCCCGTGTCACTGCCCAACTTTTCAAAACGCCATCCATTTCCAGACGTAAATCATAATGCAGCCGCGTGGCGTCATGTTTCTGTATGACAAAGCTGTTTCCGGCTTTGCGAGCTTTGCGTCCTTTAGGCTCCGATGTTGTGTTGAAGTCGCGTTTCTTGCGGTATGTTTCAAGCGCAACCATGGATCAGCTTGCCTTCCGTCGTGCCGGTTCTGCTTTGGTTTTGGCTTTGGTTTTGCTGGCAGTGTCTTGCTTTTTGCCGCCCAGCGCTTTGGCGCTCTCGCGCAGCGCTTCCATGAGGTCCACCACCTTGTCGGACTTGACCGGTTTTCTGGCTTCGATCTTCTTGCCCTCAAGTTTTGCCTTCACCAGTTCGGCCAAGGCTGCCTCGTAGCGGTCTTCATATTTTGACGGGTCGAATGAGCCTTTTTTGGTCTCGATAATATGCTTTGCGAGATCGAGCATCTCGCCCTTGATCTTCATTTCCGGAATATCGCTGAAAGCATCCTTGGCGGAACGGACTTCGTAGTCAAAATTCAAGGTTGTTGCGATCAGGCCCTGATCTTCAGCCCGAATGAGGAGTGTTCGAGCGCGTCGGAAAATCACTGTCTGGGCAAGAGCGACAACTTTCTTGGCTTTCATTCCTTCCCGGATCAAAGCGAAAGCCTCTTCCCCGTTTTTATCGCTTGGCGCGAGATAGTATGGCTTGTCAAAATAGACGTCGTCGAGATCGTCAACTCCGACAAATGCCTCAATCGAAAGGGTCTTGTCGCTTTCCGGTACGGCGGCCGCTACTTCTTCGGGTTCAAGCACAATATAATCATTGTCGCCAACCTCGTAGCCTTTTACCTGATCTTCCCGTTCAACAGGCTTACCGCTGTCACTATCAACGAATTGGCGATGGACGCGATTGCCGGTCGTGCGGTTAAGGGTATGAAAGGCGATGCGGTCAGATGTCGAAGCCGCGGTATAGAGCGCGACAGGGCAAGTCAGTTCGCCAACTTTCAAATAGCCCTTCCAATTTGCTCTCGGTGCCAAAGCTCAACTCCTTACACGCCATTTGGAAGAATGCGGGTAAGGAGTTTTTGTTCCAAGCGCCTACTTATTGGATGGCTTGCCAGAAAGCTCGACAGTGCGCGCGCCGACATGGAGTGCACGACCGGCACCCCAACCGAAAAAGGCAGCACCCAGAGCCAGCAAAACAAATAGTATCGATGTGGCGCTATAACTGTCTGTCAATTTGTGGATGAGGCCAACGAGCAATGGTCCTATCGCAGCAAGTGTATAGCCAACACATTGCGCCATGCCTGACAAATGAGAAGCAATGTGAGAATCCGGAGAGCGCAGAACGATGATCGTCATCGCCAGTGCGATCAAACCACCTTGGCCTATGCCTTGGATGACTGCCCAGAGCCATACGCCTGACAATGGTGCAAACAGCATTCCCAGTAGCCCAATCAGAGCAAATGCGACGAGAGTGACGCTGACAAGCCGTTGATCCTTGCACCGGACGGCGACGGAGGGAACGCCAAGGCACGTGACCACTTGGGCCATGATGGAAACTGAAACCACCACACCTGCCGTAACGCCGTCCATTCCCCGATCACGCAGGATCGGCGACAGCCAGCCAAAGATGCAATAGGCAAGAGATGATTGCAGGCCCATGAAGAGGGTGACCTGCCAGGCGAGGCGGTCGCGCCAAAGACCTTCAACGCGAAATCCCGCATGCTTGGTTCGAACTTTACGGAAAAATGCATGCGGGAACCAGATGAGCGCAACCACCAAAGCCGGTACCGCCCAAGCACCCAGTGCTAAAGACCAGGACCCGCTAAATACATGCTGCAATGGTGCTGTGACGCCTGCGGCACTTGCCGCGCCTGCACAAAGTGCCATTGTGTAGAGGCCGGTCATCATGCCGGTGCGGCTGGCAAAGTCACGCTTCACCAATCCCGGAAGCAGGACATTGCCGACTGCTATGCATGCACCGGCGAGCGCAGTTCCAATGAAAAGCAAGGGCAGGGAGGAGAAGCCACGCAAGGCCGTGCCCAAGGCCAGCAAAAGGAGAACGCCAAGCAATGTGCGCTCCGCGCCAATCCGTTGTGCCAATCTCGGCGCTATGGGTGCAAACGCACCAAGGCAAACAACGGGAAGCGTTGTCAGAACGCCAGCGCCGAATGACGATAATCCGGTTTGCGCAATGATTTCCGGCAGGAGTGCGGAGGCGCTGGAAAATAGAGGTCGCAGGTTGAATGCGATCAGGACGAGACTCATGCCGGTTATGATCTCAATCGTCCTGCTTGCAAAAACCGGTGCGCGCGGTGTTGGCGTGGAATCGATTTCGGCGTCGATCAACTGCTCGATCGTTGCGGGCTGAGCGTCATTGGAAGGCATATGTTGGTTCATGATGTGAGAAGCCGATCAAGTTCAGCAAGGATAGGTGCCATGAAGGCGCGTGTGGTGGCTTCGGCCTTTTCGGGATTTCCCGATTCAATGGCGTCGATGATCGCGGCATGAGCCGCCATATCAGGTTCGGGCAATTCGCCCGTGACGGTTGCCTTGATGATTTCCCCTATGGACAGCGAAAAGAAATCATAGACTTCCATCAAAGCCCGGTTGCCCGATGCGGCCACCACTGCCTTGTGGAACTTCAGATCACGCTCGATGTAACGATCATGAGCGGCAGGATTATACTCGCCGCGATCTGCAAGTATGTCGCGTAGCTTGATGATTGTTTCCGGCGTGAAGCGCGTGGCAGCCAGCCGGGCCGCTTCAACCTCCAAAGCACAGCGGGTTTCGACCTGATCACGCAGGCCCGTGCGGCGGATACGCAAAAGACGGTCTTCCGATCCGGTAATAGACTGGACATAGGTGCCAGAGCCCTGCCGCGTATCGAGAAAGCCCTGCGCAACGAGAACGCGGACAGCTTCACGTACGGTTCCGCGGCTGACGCCCAGCATGTCCGCCAGCGTCGCTTCATTGGGAATGCGCTCGCCCACCTGCCACCGTTTGGCGGTAATTTCAGCCCGTATATTACTGACCGCATTGTCGGCAAGATTTGTTCGCGCGGCAGGCTGCATTCCAAAGTCCTCAAGTCATCTGATGACTTGATTAATATGCTTGGGTATCGCCCGCGTCAAGGTGGGCGATTACTACCGCTAGGAATTCTTAGCTGAGGAGTTCAGTCAGATTGATTTAACGTATTTGATAAAGGGCGTTACTTTCGCGATCCGATCATAAAGCTGGCGAGCGGTGTCGTTGTTCTGATTGGTCAGCCAATAAACCGAATGGGCACCGGCCTTTTTTGCTTCAGCGTGAACGGCTTCGATCAATGCCCGGCCGACGCCTTTGCCGCGTATTTCAGGGTCAGCATAGAGATCCTGCAAATAGCAGACATTTTCAATGCTCCAATTATGCCGGTGAAACAGATAATGAGTAAGGCCGACCGGCTTGCCATCAACCTCAGCGATCAGGCCGCTATATTCATGATCATCACCGGAGTTCAAACGGGCGAAGGTGGTTTGGTAAACGTCCTCCGATACTTTCGTTTCGTAGAAATCGAGATAACCGGTCCATAGACGGCGCCATTCTGCTTCGTCCGATTTTTGCAACGGGCGTATTTGAACGCTCATGATCATGCATCCTTAATGCTGCCAAGTCTGGTGTGGGCCTGCTGGCCCGGTGGAATAGACGGGGGTGCCTTCGAAATCCTGTTTCCCCAGAGGAACTCCGGCAATACGCAAGATCGCGTAGCTGATTGTCAAATGAAAATAAAAGTTCGGCAGCGCGTAATCGCGAAGAAATGGCAGCCCGTGAAAATAGCGGGTATTGCCACGCCATGTAACCTCAACGGGTGTGGTTTCGCTGCCTTCCAGCTTAGCCGGCGGAATGGCATCCAGATAATCAATTGCGTCGTGAAGATAGGCAATCAGTGATGTAAAGGTCTGATGGGACTCGACGAAATCCTGATGATACCCGCGGTTGAACACCGCAAACTGCCCGGCATCCGGTGAAGGCAAAGCCTGCTCTGCAAGTCGCGCCACGCAACCGCGTGCGCCGTCGGCCAAGATTTGTATTTGAACTTTCAATGGAAACATATCGGAGGCCAGCTTCGCCTCGATCATTTGCCGTGTGTCACCGCCGCTTGAAATGGCGTGAGCCTCGGCCTTCTTGAGAATCGCTATGCAATTATCCAGCAATCGCTGAAAAACCGGAACGGATGCCTGGTACATTGTGATCGTCATATATCGAGTCTCCCCCTCAACGCGCACAAACTATCGCGACAGGCAGCTATCAACAACATGGTTACAGACAATGTTGTGTCAGGAACAGAAAATCGTGTTCGATCTACTGGCGCTATTGCTACAGGCGTCCTATATTCGGATCGGCGCTCTGCGCCTCACGACAGGAGAGACATATTCCCCGGGGCCTTAATGATCCCTTAGGGAGCTGTCCCTGGAGAGGCCCGTGGGCTTCTTCACACGGCACCCACCTACTTTGTAGGTTCCCGGGATCGACTTCTCCATCGGTTGTGTGGACGCCACTGTTTCATCCCGAGCCGGTTTCCGGCGCCTCATGAAATTATCGCTTTGCAAACCCAATCCCCGATCAAAGAACTGAAGAAAGCGCTGCGTCTCAAAGCTTTGGCGCGCCGCGATGCCTTGTCCGCCGATTATAGGAGCAACGCATCATTACAGCTTGCCACCCACGGCCTGTCGGGCATCTCGCTGCAACCGGGCGAAATTGTATCGGGTTTCTGGCCGATACGTTCGGAAGTTGATCTGCGTCCGCTGTTGTTTGCTTTGCGCGATAAGGGTGCCCGGCTTTGCCTTCCAGTCATTATCGACAAGCAGACGATCATATTTCGGGAGCTGACCCAAGACGCGCCGATGATTGAAACAGGATTTGGAACGTCGGGACCGCCGGACGATGCACCTGTCATCGACCCTTCCTTTATGCTGGTGCCTTTGGCTGCTTTTGACGAGCGCGGTCATCGTATCGGCTATGGTGCGGGCTATTATGACAGGGCAATAGCAAGATTACTGGCACTCGGCGCCAATCCCACCTTGCTTGGGGTCGCATTTGACTGCCAGAAAGTCGAAATTGTGCCTGACGAGCCGCATGATGTGCCGCTCGAAGCAATCTTGACGGAAAGCGGGTTGCGCAGCTTTGGCAGTATCGATAAAGCCAATTAACGAAATTCAGGATGTATGCGTGAGATTACTTTTTCTTGGTGACATGGTGGGCCGGTCCGGGCGGACAGCAGTTTACGAACAACTGCCCGGTTTGATTTCCGATCTGAAACTCGACTTTACCATCGTCAATGGTGAGAACGCCGCGGGCGGCTTCGGTATCACCGAAGAAATATTCCACGATACGATCAATGCCGGCGCAGATGTCGTCACCACCGGAAATCATGTGTGGGATCAACGCGAAGCCCTGATATTCGCCGATAGGGAGCAACGCTTTCTGCGCCCCGCCAATTTTCCGCTTGGCACAGCAGGCAAGGGTTCTGGTGTATTTCTCGCCAAGAATGGCGCGCGTGTTCTTGTCTCCAACATTATGGGACGCGTTTTCATGCATCCCGATCTGCATGACCCGTTTACGATAGCCGAGGAAATTCTCAAAGCCTGCCCTCTGGGTGAACAGGCCGATGCTGTGATCTTCGACTTTCATGCGGAAGCCACCAGTGAAAAGCAATGTTTCGGCCATTTCGTTGATGGTCGCGCCAGCTTTGTTGTGGGTACGCATACTCATGTGCCGACTGCTGATGCACAGATATTGAATGGCGGTACGGCCTATATGTCTGATGCGGGCATGTGCGGCGACTACGACTCGTCACTGGGCATGGACAAGGAAGAGCCGCTGAACCGGTTTCTTTCCAAGGTGCCAAAGGGGCGATTTGAAGCGGCGAGCGGCAAGGCTACAATATGTGGTGTCGGTGTTGAAATTTCTGATAGGACGGGACTTGCCGAAAAGATCGCTCCATTGCGTATCGGTCCGCGACTTGAAGAAACAATTCCCGCATTCTGGAAATAAATTGACGTTTGGTTCCGTACACTCCCAGTGGAGTGAATTGATATTTGCATCCCATCCGGTCATTTAACAAGGGACATACGACCCCATGGAAACCTTCCTTTCTTATTTCGATTTCATTTATCAACCAGCAGGACTTATCGCGCTTGTAACGCTGGTCGTCATGGAGATCGTGCTCGGGATCGATAATCTGATCTTTATCTCGATCCTCACCAACAAATTGCCGAAAGAACAGCAGGCTCGCGCCCGTCGCCTTGGTATTGGCGCCGCGCTGGTTCTGCGCATTGCGCTGCTGTTTACCATATCGATTATCGTACAGCTGACAGAACCGGTCTTCGAAGCTTTCGGCCATGGGTTCTCGTGGCGAGATCTAATCCTGATCGCCGGTGGTCTCTTCCTTGTGTGGAAAGCTACGAAGGAAATCCATCATACGGTCGATCATGAAGACGCCAAGGATGACATTATCGGTAGAAAGGTCACCTTGACCATGGGCGCCGCCATTGGTCAGATTCTATTGCTCGATCTGGTTTTCTCTGTCGACTCAATCATCACGGCGGTGGGTATGACCGACGAGATCGTGATTATGGTTATCGCGGTTCTTGCTGCTGTTACTGTCATGCTTTTTGCAGCGGAGCCCTTGTCGAAGTTTATCGCCAATAATCCAACCATTGTCATGCTGGCCTTGGGCTTCCTGCTCATGATCGGTATGACACTGATTGCGGATGGTTTCGGCTTCCATGTACCGAAGGGCTATATCTATGCCGCGATGGGCTTCTCTGCTCTTGTCGAGGCGCTCAATATGTTTGCGCGCCGCCGCAAGAAGCATTGAACTTTATTCAACCTCACTGGGGAAAAGTGAAAATGACACAGACTAATCCTGCTCAAGCCTTCGTGCCTTTAAAGCTAGCCAATCGTTCGCTTGGTTTTCAAGCTTTGGCGGTGGTTATAGGCACGATGTTTCTGGCCGTAAGTTCATGGATATCCGTACCCATGATTCCCGTGCCGATAACGATGCAAACCTTTGCGGTCACCATGGTTGGCGCACTGTATGGCTGGCGTTTGGGCGGGATTACCGTGGTCGCATGGCTTCTGCAATCCTTCATCGGACTGCCGGTTCTCGCCGAAGGGATGCCCGGCCAACTGGCCTTCGCCGGGCCCACGGCAGGTTACTTGTTTGCATTCCCAGTTGTTGCCGCGATGGTTGGTTATCTGGCTGAACGCGGGTTTACACGCAACCCGTTCAGTTCGGCAGTGGTCATGCTTATGGGCAATGCGCTCTGCCTTGCTGTCGGCGGATTGTGGCTGGCAGGTCTTTTTGGATTTGATGTCGCCTGGGCTTCGGGCGTTGCGCCATTCATTCTTGGCGGTGTTCTCAAATCTGCATTGGCTGCTGCAATGCTTGAAGCTCTGCGTCGTTCGGGTATCCGCTTGTCTTGACGGTAAAGCTTCGTCCGCACCATCTGCTTTGCATGCTGACCTATGTCGGCAAAGGCTATAGTCAGGCCTTTACCGACAATTACGACAGGGTCATCGAAAGGCTGGCTGGGGGCGAAGAAATAATTATCGGGGAGGGGCCGGACGAGATTTGTCAGCCCCTTCTCGAAACTACTGAGCCACACTGCCACAATGTGAGTGTAACAGAGCGCGATACGCAAGCGCTGCTCGACGTTGGCAAGCTGCTGGGGCGGACATTGCAGGTCGGTGACCGGCTCAAGATAAATCTTTCGACGCTTGAAGGATTGCGCCAAAGCTTTGCTGGTGGAACGACGCGCACGGCCTGTGTAGGCTGCGAATGGTTCAAACTTTGTACGACCGTATCCGCAGACGGCTATGACAGTGTAAAACTGCACATTGTTGAATGAATTTTGGCGGTGCTGGACGGCGCGGCTGTTTTTACTTATAAGGGCCCCCATTCCAAAACCGCAGACAAGCATGCAGGGGTGCCATGGCAGGCCATTCACAATTCAAGAACATCATGCACCGCAAAGGGCGTCAGGACGCCGTGCGGTCGAAAATCTTTTCCAAGCTGGGTCGCGAAATCACTGTCGCTGCTAAGCAGGGTCTGCCTGACCCGCTGATGAACCCACGCCTGCGTCTGGCTGTACAAAACGCCCGCGCGCAATCAATGCCAAAAGATAATATCGAGCGGGCCATCAAGAAGGCATCCGGTGGCGACGCCGAGAATTATGATGAAGTGCGCTATGAGGGTTACGGCCCGGGCGGCGTTGCTGTCATCGTCGAAGCGCTGACAGATAACCGGAATCGCACAGCGTCCAATGTGCGTGCAGCCTTTACGAAGGCGGGCGGCGCGTTGGGTGAAACCGGATCGGTTGGCTTCATGTTCAACCGAGTTGGGGAAATCACCTACAAGGTTGATGTTGGCGACGCCGACAAGGTTATGGAAGCAGCGATCGAAGCTGGCGCTGAAGACGTTACAAGCGATGAAGAAGGCCATGTCATTATCTGCGCCTTTGAAGACATTGGCGACGTATCGAAGGCTCTGGAAGCGGCACTAGGCGAAGCTGAATCCGTCAAGGCCATCTGGAAGCCTGCAACAACGGCTCCGGTCGATGAAGAGAAGGCACAGTCTGTGCTGCGTCTGCTTGCGACCTTGGACGATGATGATGACGTGCAGAATGTTTATGCGAATTTCGAGGTTAGTGACGAGGTTCTCGCCAAGTTAAGCGCTGCCTGATTTGAGGTTCCGTACAAGCTAAAAACCCTGCCGGATGAAAATCCGGCAGGGTTTTTTGCATTTAACTTAGTTCACTGGTCCGTCGCCGCCCAAAGCACTGAGGTCGGACTTTTCCGTAACGCCGGTAGCGCGATTGACGAGTACTGTGACGATCCACAGCACAACCCCAACGGCTATCAAAACTCCGGCGATTTTGTATTGAACCGGATCGCGGCCAGTCCATGGACCTGCGAAGAAAGCGCAGGAGATGGCACCTATAACAGGAAGGAAGGTCGGTGTGCGGAAATGCTCATGCTCGACTTTCTCCCGGCGCAAGATCAGAACGGCTATATTGACGATTGTAAATACGAACAGCAGCAGTAGCGCGGTTGTCCCGCCCAGTGCAGGGACCTCGCCGACAAACAGGATGAGCCCAAAGGCCAGAAGGGTCGTGAAGCCGATGGCAAGATAGGGCGTCCGACGCGTTGGATGCACCTTACCGAATATGGGCGGCAGGACATGTTCGCGGCTCATACCGTAAACCAATCGGCTTGCCATGAGCATATTGATCAAGGCGCTATTGGCTACTGCGAACATTGTTATGAAACCAAAAATCCAAAGCGGGAAATTGGGAGCTCCAGCCTGTACCACTTTGAGCAAAGGTGTTTCGCCTTCGCCAAGATCGGCAGGCGAAACGAGTGTGATGGCTGAAATCGAAACCAACACATAGATGGCGCCGGTAATGAAGAGCCCGGTGAGGAGTACTTTCGGGAAAATCCCGGAAGGGTTTTTGCATTCCTCAGCCATATTGACGGAATCCTCGAAGCCGACCATTGCAAAAAATGCCAGGGTGGTCGCTGCCATGACTGACCAGAAGATGCTGGAATCTGGAGTGCTGGCAAATTGGGTGATGCGGGAAACGTCGCCTTGACCGGCGCTGATGGCCCATAAGCCTATGAAAATAATGATTAGAAGGCCGGTAAGCTCAACTATTGTGAGAACCACATTGGCTTTCACGCTTTCTCCGACACCGCGAAAATTGACGATTGCAACCAGCGCCATGAAACCAAGGCCAACGAGCGAGATACCTATCCCGGACTCAAGATTGAGTTGGAATGCACCGGAGAGATTGGCGGCAAATGCGCGCGAGGCTGTCGACGCCGAGGTGATGCCGGAACACATGACAGTAAAGGCAACGAGGAATGTAACGAAGTGAATTCCGAAGGCTTTATGCGTGTAGAGAGCTGCCCCCGCAGCCCGCGGATATTTTGTTACCAGTTCCAGATAGCTGAATGCCGTGACAACGGCCACAACGAAAGCGATCAAAAATGGAAGCCAGACTACGCCGCCGACCTGTTTTGCGACTTGTCCGGTCAATGCATAAATGCCTGTGCCGAGAATATCGCCAACAATGAAAAGCAGGAGAAGCCAAGGTCCCATCACCCTATGCAAGCTTGGCTCAATCTTCGCGCCAGGCACTGTGCTGGCTCCGGAAGTTACGTCAGTCATTGCATGGTCCCTCCCTATGCACGCAGATGTATGAGAAAAGCTATTGGCGAAACAGCAGCTTGTCAAACGCTGGGGCGACAGGCGGCAATCGCTGCCGCCAGCCCTGAACTTGGCGAATCGAAAGGTCTTGGGCCTTTGGTAACATTGCCGGCTGCGCCCGCCATTGATGCTTGAGCCAAGGCCACAATATCGGCTCCCGCTTCATATGCAGCATCCGCTGCCTTGGCAATTGCCGCGCAATAGGCGATGTGATCACCGGCCAGAAGAAGGTCCCAGATTTCCGGAATCAAGCGCACATCAATCGTTGCATCAGTACCCTCCGCAGCTTGTGTAAAAAGCCGCGTCGTTGGCTCGATCGTTGTATCGAGAGCGCAAAGCGCAACCACCAAGCCGCCATTGCGGACAGAGCGTTTTGCCAGTTCCGCATCGACGCGCAGGACAGGGACGCCGGTTGATCCAAGCTGTTCAACTGAAGGGCCGAGTGTGGAGCAAGTCAGCATAACCACGTCGGCATCCCCGGTCAGGGCTTGCAATGCCGCTGCCGTCTCCTGTGCGATAGATGGCGTCAGCTTGCCTGCCTCACGCGCGGCCTGCAAAAGATCGGCCCGCACTTTGTGCATAAGTGTCCCGGCAGAAAGCCCGATTTTCATGCCAGCCTCTTCGAAGCCCGCAATATTGCTTTCGGCGGTATGCAGCAGAGCAATTTTCACGAATGGTGTCCCCCGAAAAAATCCGCAAACAAAAACGGCCCTGCAGAGCAGAGCCGTTTAAAGATGCCATAAGGGCAAAAAGAATTATATGCCGAGATTGCCGAAGCGCGTCTTGAACTTGGAAACGCGGCCGCCACGATCGGAAAGCTGTGCGTTGCCGCCTGTCCAGGCTGGGTGTGTGGAAGGATCGATATCGAGGTTCATCGTATCGCCTTCCTTGCCCCATGTGGAACGGGTCATATATTCTGTACCATCGGTCATGACGACTTTGATGTTATGGTAGTCAGGATGAATGTTGGCTTTCATCGGTAGTGTCCTAAACTGGAGGGCGCAAAACCGGAACCACTTTGGTTGTGGTAGTGCCGGTCAGGAGCCGATTGTTAAAGATGAAGCCAAACGCCACAGGGACTGCAGACGGTTGGGGCTTCCAAAACTGTTGGCGAGCCTATACATCAGCCTTCAAGCAATAACAAGGCCGTCTGGCTGCAAAGTCGCGAAAGCGATGTGAGGATATTGATTAATGGCAGATTCGGCTCAATCTCGCCTCGACGAGACAGAGAGAAAGCGCCGCTCGCTAAGGCCGTTGAGCCGCATCTTCCCCTATATGTCCCGCTATAAGGGCATGCTGGCAGGTGCTCTGGCTTCCCTGACACTGGCCGCCGTGACGACTTTAACCTTGCCGCTTGCAGTGCGGCGCATGATTGATCACGGTTTTAGCGGCGCCAATGGTGCATTTATCGACAATTATTTCGGTATGCTCGTTTTGCTCGCCGCTCTGCTGGCAGTCGCTTCGGCTGGCCGCTATTATTTCGTCATCACATTGGGCGAGCGGATTATTTCCGATTTGCGCCGCGATGTCTTTTCACATTTGACCAAGCTGTCGCCGGCATTTTTTGATGGCACCCAGTCCGGCGAGATCGTCTCTCGTTTGACCGCCGACACGACGCAAATCAAATCTGCTGTGGGTGCAACGGCATCCATTGCTTTGCGCAATCTGATTCTGGCCCTTGGTGCTATTTTCATGATGGTGATTACAAGTCTGAAACTTTCCAGTCTCGTTATCGCGGCGATTCCCGTTATTATCATTCCGCTCGTCGCATTTGGCCGGTCTGTGCGTAGGCGCTCGCGCCGGGCACAGGATACGCTAGCTGGTGCCACAGCCTATGCCAGCGAATCCATTGTTTCCGTGCGAACATTGCAGGCTTTCACCAATGAAACGCTGGCAACCTCGCGCTATAGCGCTGCGGTTGAGGATGCATTTTTGGCGGCGCGGGCTTCGGTCAAGGCGAGGGCGGTGCTGACGGCATTTGCCATTTTCATGATTTTCTCCAGCGTTGTTGCAGTTCTCTGGTTTGGATCACGCGATGTTCTCTCCGGGATGATGACGCCCGGAACATTGGGGCAGTTTCTACTCTATTCCGTTTTTGCGGCAGGTGCCCTGGGTGCACTTTCCGAGGTTTGGGGAGAGTTGTCACAAGCGTCCGGCGCCGCGGAGCGATTGACAGAAATTCTCAATGAGCAGCCCGCTATTGCAGCTCCGGCAAATCCAGTCGCCTTGCCTGAGCCACCAGTGGGCTCCGTTGCGTTTGCTCAGGTGCAATTCAATTATCCGGCACGGCCTGACGCGCCAGCATTAAAAGGGCTCGATTTTGTGATCCAGCCCGGTGAGACGGTTGCCATCGTTGGACCATCTGGTGCGGGTAAAAGCACCGTCTTTTCACTGTTGCTACGCTATTACGACCCGCTATCAGGGCGTATCGAGCTGGATGGTGTTGATATTCGTGACGTTGATCCAGCAGAGTTACGTGCTCGTATCGCCATTGTCCCGCAAGACACGACTATTTTTGCTGCCACTGTTGGCGAGAATATCGGTTTCGGTCGCCCCGGTGCAAGCGAAGCTGACATTGAGGCCGCAGCCAAGGCAGCACTGGCGCATGATTTTATTAGCGCACTCGATCATGGCTACGACACTCAAGTCGGAGAGCGCGGTGTAACGCTTTCCGGCGGTCAGCGCCAACGCGTTGCAATTGCACGGGCGATTTTGCGCAATGCACCGATATTGCTGCTTGATGAAGCAACGTCCGCGCTTGATGCGGAAAGCGAAATGCTGGTGCAGAAGGCGCTTGATCATTTGATGGAAGGGCGGACAACGCTGGTTATCGCTCATAGACTTGCAACAGTCCTGAAGGCTGATCGTATTCTGGTCATGGAAAATGGCCGCATTGTCGAAGAGGGCACGCATCAGGCACTGGTGAAAAAGAACGGCATCTATGCCAATCTTGCGAAATTACAATTCGAAGCGGGCGCGGATGCATTTAAAGGCGCAGCTGAATAGGCGTCAGGATCGAGGGGATCGAGGATGGTTGCGAATATTCTGATTGCGCTGGTGGCTCTGCTCCATGTCTATTTCATGTATTTGGAAATGGTTGCCTGGGACAAACCGCTGGGTTTGAAGACATTCCGGCTCAGTCAGGAATTCGCCACAGCGTCCAAAGCTTTGGCGATGAATCAAGGGCTTTATAATGGCTTTCTGGTTGCTGGCCTTGTTTGGGGTCTGTGGCTCGGCGAAAGCGGTTTTGCGATCAAGATATTCTTTCTCGGCTGTGTGTTCGTGGCTGGCATTTTCGGCGCAATAACTGTTGGCAGGAAGATATTATATGTTCAGGCACTTCCGGCCCTGATCGCAATATTGGCAACAATTTACGCGATTTAACGCTCGGTTAGCTTCAGCTCGATACGGCGGTTTTTTGCACGCACTTCTGGAGTGTCACCCGGTTCAAGCGGTTGGAATTCGCCAAAGCCGGCGGCAACCAGCCTGTTTGCCGGAACGCCATTAGCAATCAGGAATTTTACCACTGAGATGGCACGAGCCGAAGAAAGCTCCCAATTGTCCTTGAATTGGCCTGTACCGGACAACGCAATATCGTCCGTGTGACCGTCGACGCGCAAAACCCAATTGATATCCTCGGGGATTTCCTTTTGCAGATCGATCAGCGCCAGTGCCAGCTTCTTCATTTCTTCAGAACCGGCGGGATTTAATACTGCGGCACCTGACGGGAACAAAACTTCCGACTGGAAAACAAAACGATCGCCAACAATGCGAATATTCTCACGATCCGACAAGATTTCGCGTAACCGTCCAAAGAAGTCAGAACGATAGCGATTCAACTCCTGTACACGCTGTGCCAAGGCAACATTGAGCCGTTTGCCGAGATCAGCGATCTTCGCATTAGACTCTTTATCACGCGATTCAGAGGCGTTCAGTGCTTCTTCGAGCGCACCGATTTGTCTGCGAAGGGCCGAAATTTGCTGATTGAGCAATTCCACCTGGGACAGTGCGCGGGCGCTGATCTGTTTTTCATTCTCCAGCCCGGTCGACAGTTCGTTGATCTTGCCTTCTGCCGCGGCACCGGCACCAGCACCTTGCGACAATAATGATTGCAGACGCGATTGCTCGCTTTGCGCATTGGTCAAGGATGCCTGCAGATTTGCGATCGTGTCTTCCAGATCCTGCTTATTGCCTTGCTCAAGCGAAAGCAGCTGCGTCAATTCATTGATCTGAGAATTGAGCCGGTTGAGTACCGCGTCCTTGCCCGTAATTTCCTGACTCAAGAGAAATTGAGCCAGAACAAAGACCGACAGCAGAAACATGATGGAGAGCAAAAGCGTCGACAAAGCGTCAACGAAGCCCGGCCAATAATCCACATGACGGATGGGGCGGCGTTTGCGACCAAGACCCATCGTCAGCTTGCCTTGTTGCGTTCGATAGAATCGCCGAGCTTATCGAGCGTCTTGCGGATGGCTTTTTGCTCGTCGGCTTGTTTCTCAACCCAATCGCGCATGATTTGTTGTTCTGCTCGCATGTTTTTGACGAGGCCCTGAATACCTTCGGCAAGGCTGGCCAAGGCAGCCGTCGTTCGCTGACTTGAACCGCCGGTTTCCTGGATGTTTTGCAAGCGCTCGGAAAGGGCGCGCAATTCGTCGGATGTCCCGCTGTTCACCGCATCAATTGCGTGCAGGTCGGAACCGAGATCAGTGACGCTGGAAAGCCAGTTCTCCAGCTCGGTATAGAAACGGTTCTGGGCGCGCCCGGCCTGCAAGTCGAGAAAACCAAGGATCAATGAGCCGGAAAGACCGAAGAGGGATGAGGAAAATGCTGTGCCCATGCCGCGTAGTGGCGACTCAAGACCAGCCTTCAAGGAATCCAGAACACTATTGGCGTCGCCCGCGCGCGGGTCGAGAGACTGAATGGTTGTTCCAATAGAACCGATCGTTTCCAGCAAACCCCAGAACGTACCGAGCAGACCGAGAAAAACCAGAAGCCCAATGAGATAGCGCGAAATATCCCGCGTTTCGTCCAACCGGGCTGCAATGGAGTCAAGCATTGAACTCATGGCGCTTGTTGAAAGAGCCATGGATTGACGCCGGCCGATCAGCGCGCGCATTGGCGCAAGCATGACAGGTCGTGCATCCGGATCAACATTGCCGCGCCGGAATGAATTGACCCACCGCACCTCGGGAAACAGACGGATGACCTGACCGAAGCCTAGAAGGATGCCGACAACGAGCACGCCGATGATGAGACCATTCAAGCCGGGATTGGTGGTGAAAAACCCGGATATTTGGCGAAAGAGGATGGCGCCCAGAAATGCAACGATGACCAGGAAAATCGCCATCGACAAAAGAACGAACCTTGGGCTTGAAAGCCGGTAGGGATCGTAATCATCGTGGTCCAGCCCTTGGCGGGTCGAACTGAAATCAGCCATCATATCGTCTCCGCGGTTCGGTTGGCTGCGCGCTTCAAGCGCGTGCCAAATCGATTTCTGCGAACCCTAACCGAAAATGCGCTGCAATTGAAAGACGCAATAGGGCAACGATGGAACAATAAATTCCATTCGAGTGACGCAGGCGGTGGTTCGGATCAGACGGGCTTCTTGAGGGCTTTTACCAGTGCCTTCTGGACTGCTTCATTGCCAGCCACGATCGCTTTGCTCTCAACCACATCCTGACCGCCATTAAGGTCGGTCACATAGCCGCCAGCTTCCCGGATCATGATGATGCCTGCGCCGATATCCCAAGGGTTCAAGCCGTCCTCCCAGAAGCCGTCAAAACGTCCGGCGGCTACATAGGCGAGGTCAAGTGCAGCAGCGCCCATCCGGCGAACGCCCGAAACTTCACCCATGATGTTGCGCAATTGGAGCAGGTAGTTGCCGTGGTCACCACGGCCAAGATGAGGAACACCTGTGCCGATGATGGAGTCCACAAGTTTTGTGCGTCCCGAAACGCGCAGCCGGCGATCATTGAGGAATGCTCCACCGCCACGTTCTGCGGTATAAAGCTCATCCATGGCTGGATTGAAGATTACGCCGGCAACGATCTGGCCCTGACGTTCAAGCGCGATTGAAACGGCAAACATCGGGATGCCATGTAGGAAATTTGTCGTACCGTCCAATGGATCAACCAACCAGCGATGCTGTCCGTCAGTGCCTTCGACCGCGCCGGTTTCTTCCATCAGGAAGCTATAATCGGGGCGGGCACGCTTCAGCTCGGCATAGATGATTTCTTCGGCTTTCCTATCGGCCTGACTAACATAATCGCCGGGGCCTTTAAGCGATACCTGCAAATTCTGAACTTCGCCAAAATCACGAGCGAGCGACCGGCCTGCCTTCATTGCAGCCTGAACCATCACATTGAGTATCGCTGAACGCGCCATTCGACTTATTTCTCCGTAGTATAGAATGAGTGCGGCAACACGCTTTCAATGTGCTGCCGCTTGTGTCCGGTCTTAGTCAGCCCGACGAACATATGTCAGTTCATTGGTGTCGACGATGATACGTTCACCGGACGAAATGAATGGCGGCACAAGAACGCGAATTCCGTTTTCGAGGACAGCAGGCTTATAAGAGGACGCAGCGGTCTGGCCCTTGACGACAGGATCAGCTTCCGTGATTTCAAGCGTGACATAATCTGGCAGGGAAATACCAATCGGGCGCTCATCATAAAGCTCGACGGTAACCATCATGCCATCCTGAAGGAAAGCGGCGCGGTCGCCAACGAAATCTTTCTGCAGTTCCAGTTGTTCGTAGCTGGCTGTGTCCATGAAGACCAGCGCCTCGCCCTGTTCGTAAAGGAAGGAGAAGTCCTTCTGTTCAAGGCGAACTTTTTCAACTGTTTCAGCGGAACGGAAACGCTCGTTCAACTTTGTGCCATTGATCAGGTTCTTCAGCTCTACCTGATTATAGGCGCCGCCTTTGCCGGGTTTGACATGGTTTGTTCTGACCGCGACCCAAAGTCCGCCATCATGTTCAATCACATTGCCAGGACGGATTTCATTACCGTTGATTTTCATTTGTCTATCCGGATTGAAGTTGAGAGTTGGCGCCAACATGAAAAGCGGCGTCCAATAATGGCGCTCCAAGACCACAAATTCGCGCAATAGGCAAGCGAAAGCGCAAAAACAGCTACTAACGGAGCTTATTTGCCTCGGTAATTGCTGCTTTCATCTGATCGTCATCCAGCCCATCCATGAAAGAATTCAGATCAGGATCGTTCAGTCCGGCACGTCGTGCCACGATGTACCATGCTGCTGCCTTGATGCTGTCGCCTTCCACGCCCAAGCCATCGCGATATAGTTTTGCAAGCCGTGCCTGTGCGGCAACATTGCCTCCCACCGCAGCACGAAGCATCCAGCCGAAACCGGACTTATAGTCGCGTTTGCCGCCGCGCCCTTCCACAAGCCATGTTCCAAGGTCCATCTGGGCGGTATCATAACCCTTAATGGCAGCCTTTATCAGATATTGGCGCGCTTTAGGCTCATCGCGTTGAATCTTGACTGTACCATTGGCTAAAATCTGGCTGACGGCATACTCGCCATCAGCGAGGCCCTTTTCTGCGGCCTGCAGGAACCACGGATAGGCATTGTCCAGCCCGGTTTCGCCCGGATGCTCCTGCATGAGAATCTGTCCAAGATTGAACTGCGCTGCGGCATTGCCCGCATTGGCTGCCGCTTTCATTAGTTCCTTGGCTTTGACGGGATCTTTAGTTGCATATTTGCCTTCAAGCAGAATGCCTGCGTAGCGAAATTGCGCTTCCGGTTGGCCCTGCTCGGCCGCCTTGGCATACCATTTTGCCGATTCAGCAAGACTGGCGGGAACACCCAAGCCTCTGGCGAGAATATCTGCAACGAGTACCTGCGCTGTCGCATCGCCAGCTTCGGCACGCGGCATCGCCAGATTATAGGCGGTCTTGTAAAGCCCGCGTTGATAAGCGCCAAAAGCTTCGTCTTCGGCGCCTTTACCAAAACGGGTGGGATTAATTGGTTCGGTAACGGGAGCGCCCAAAGGTTTGGGCTTATCTTGCTTGGGAGTTGTATCGGGTGATTCAAGCTGTGCGGGTGCAGGATCGGTTGGATTTTGAGCGGGGCTGGTGATGGATGGCGATGTGTCAGGCGTTTGCTGCGCAAAACCAGAGCCTGCCAGCACTGCCATCAAAGCTGCCGAAAAAAAACTTAAGAGAGCAACGCGCTTCAATTCCATCAGTCCTGCTTCGCTTTCATCAGTTTCCGTCTTCAAATGCGGGTGCGTGCTCGTCAAGCAGGCGATTGGCCTCTTTAATCGCTGCGGCAGGGTCCGCACCGTCGAATATCGCGGCACCCAAAGCAATAAATTCGGCGCGCGTGGAAACTGCATCCGGGATGCTTTCCAGCGTATTCCCCGCCTGGATGATGCAGGGGATTTCGACCATCGACGCCCACCAATCAGCCAAATCAATATTTCGCGGATGCGCTTCCGGTTTATTGTCGGCACCAATTTTACCGAAAAGCACATAATCCGGAGCTGCCTCGCCAATTTCAAGCGCGGTGTGCCGGTTTTTGATGTTGCCTGTCCCAACGATCATCTTGGGCGAAAGCCGCGTAATAGTGTCGGCAAGCTCGGCAACGGGGCCTTCAAAATGCAACCCATCAGCTTTGACCCGGCCCGCAATCTGGGTGTTGCCAACAATAATGGCAGCCGCTCCCGATTCCTGAATCAGCGGAACCGCAGCCTCGGCCAAATTCTGGAATGTGGTTTCGTCCATTTCATAGGGAGGCAACAGCACCGAAGCCACGTCACCGCCACTCAGCGCCGCGCCGAGTTTTGCTACAAGCTCGCTGACACTGGCGGCATTGGGCGCAACCAGAACAATACGGCAACGCTTTAGATTCGGTTCGCTGTTCATCTGTTACCCCGACTATCGTTCTTCTTTAACTGTTAAATCATGATCGAATTCGGGCATAAAGGATGGTGTGTGCTTTGAACAGACCCTGCGCGGTTTCTGAAAACGGCAAGTTGATTTTTTTCGGTGATTTTCCGGAGAAAGCATTTCTCAATATCTGCGATCAGGATTAAGACAAATCTCCTCTCTACGGGTCTTCCTGCCATGTCCGATCTTTTATTGAACCCTTGGTTCTATGCCGCTGCCGTGCCTGCGACTATTCTCATAGGATTGTCAAAAGGCGGTCTTGGTGGCGCTATGGGGCAAGTGGGCGTGCCGCTCATGGCTTTGGTCATGCCGCCGGTTCAGGCCGCAGCAATCATGTTGCCCATACTGATCGTCATGGATGTTGCCAGCCTCTGGTCATGGCGCGGCCACAGCGATGCTAAAACGCTCAAGCTGATGCTGCCAGGCGGCTTGCTTGGCATTGGAATCGGCTGGCTGACGGCCTCTGTCGTAACTGACGACATGGTTAAACTTATCGTCGGCCTGGTCGCGATCATCTTTTTTGCGCGATATGTTTTTGCCAGCGCTGAACGGCGAGCCAAGGCGCAGCCTCACAATACGATAGCAGCGACTTTCTGGTCAGCCATAGCCGGGTTCACAAGTTTTGTCGCTCATGCCGGGGGGCCGCCCTATCAGGTTTACGCTCTCCCTCTGCGTCAGGATCCCAAAGTTTATAATGGTACCAGCGTGATTTTCTTCGCTGTCGTGAATGCGGTGAAAGTCATACCATATTTCGCGCTTGGGCAATTTGATGCGACGAATCTTGAAGCATCGGCGGTTCTCATGCCGCTCGCGCCACTGGCGACTTTTGCGGGAGCATGGATCGTCAAACGCATGCGGCCGGAGGTGTTTTACCCCTTCATGTATGGGATGATTTTGCTGATGGGGCTCAAGTTAACATACGACGGAATTGCCTCGTTGTTATATTCGTGAACCAAAGTTGATCGGCGCTGCCGCAACTTTTGCCTTACCTAGGCATTATCAAATCGCAACTGCCCAAATGAGTCGTTCCCAACGAGGCCGGGAACGCAATGCTTGCATAGTATTGATAGGAAATGGTGAATTTCATGACACAGTCCCTGACAAAACAGCGGGATACCCGCATTGACGTCTTTCGGGCTTTGGCGCTGCTGACCATTTTCGTCAATCACATTCCGGGCACTATTTTCGAACATTTGACGCATAAGAATCTGGGATTCTCCGATTCCGCAGAGGCATTCGTTCTGATTTCAGGTATCGCCGTTGGTTTAGCTTACGGCTCCAAATTCGAGCCAGGCAATCGTATGCTTATGACGTTGAAGGCTTGGCGGCGCGCAGCCACGCTCTACAGCACACACATTCTGACCACGATAGCGACGCTCACCGTTTTCTGTGCCGCAGGCCTTTATTTGAAGCGTCCTGAATTCATGTCCTTTATCAATATTGGACCGCTGATGGATCAGCCGGCAAAGGCGCTGATCGGGCTGGCAACGATGGGCCATCAGCTAGGCTATAATAATATTCTTTCCATGTATGGCGTGCTGCTTTTGATGCTGCCATTGTTCTTGGTAATTGGCAGCATCAGTCTGAGCGCCATGATTGGTGTTTCGGGCGTGTTGTGGCTGGTTTCAGGTATCTATCAGATCGCACCACCAAACTATCCGACGGATGGCGTGTGGTTCCTCAATCCGCTGTCGTGGCAATTCCTGTTCGTCATCGGTATTGCGGGTGTCATGCATGTTCGTCGTGGCGGGGCCATTGCCTTCAACAAATATCTGTTTGGTCTGTCGATCGCTTATATTCTGATCGCGCTGGTTTGGGTGCGCTGGCCGCTTTGGGGCGTGGATACGTCGCTTGGACTGCCCATGGTTCTGACAGGCTTTGACAAAACATTCTTGTCTTTGACCCGCTTGGCTCATGTTCTGGCGCTTGCTTATGTGATCGTCTCGGTGCCTGCGCTTTCCAATCTTGCACGCACCTCGCAGGATCATCCACTTGCGATTCTGGGTAAACATTCACTGCCAGTGTTTGTGGCAGGGACGATTCTTGCCATGGTTGCGCAGGTCGTCAAGGTCATGAACCCAGGTGGACTGCTAGATGACACATTGCTGGTCGCCAGTGGTATCATGGCCCAATTTGCCCTTGCCTATTATCTGGAATGGTTGCCCCGCATTGGTTGGGGCGGGCGTCCGGTTCAAAAACCGAGTCCGGCAAAACCTGTGCTGGTCGGAAAAACCATGGCCGTGACCACTTTGAAGGCCGTGACATAAGCAGCCAAGCCCAATCAGATCGCGCTCGTAATTTTGTTTTTGCGGGCGTGACCACTAGAGCCTTTCCCGCTTAAATAGAAATAGAACTGCTTTTATTTAAGCAGAAAAGGCTCTAGCCCCCGCCGACAAAGCTAAGTTAAGATGGCTTCATCGTTGTGGGAGGCGACCTGTATGGGCAATATTTTCGAGCAGGATCTGGATCGCAACCCGGCAAACCATCAGCCGTTGACGCCGCTTTCCTATCTGGAGCGTGCGGCGCGTGTTTATCCTGGCAGAACTGCCATAATCCATGGCTCGCAAAAGACTGATTACGGCACTTTTTATCGACGGGCGCGCCAACTTGCTTCCGCCTTAGCCCACAAGGGCATCGGTAAAGGTGACACCATTACGGTGATGCTCTCCAACACGCCGCCTATGCTTGAAGCACATTTTGGCGTGCCCATGACAAAAGCCGTATTGCACTCACTGAACACGCGGCTGGATCCGGCTATTATTGCTTTTCAACTCGACCATGCCGAAACGAAGATCGCGATTGTCGATACCGAGTTTTCAAAGGTATTCAACGAAGCGCTCAAGCTGGCGAAAGTTAAGCCCATTGTCATTGATTTCGTGGATACGGAATATGCCGAGGATGCGCCTCATGCACAGGGGCCCAGGATTGGCGAACTGGACTATGAGGCTTTCGTTCAAAGCGGCGATCCGGACTATCTCTGGTCGATGCCTGATGATGAGTGGGATGCAATAACGCTCAATTATACATCCGGCACCACGGGCAATCCCAAGGGTGTGGTATATCATCATCGCGGCGCAGCCTTGATGGGTTATGGCAATATTGTTGCCTCAGGGCTCGGGCGTTATCCCGTTTATCTCTGGACGTTGCCAATGTTTCATTGCAACGGCTGGTGCTTCCCCTGGACGTTGGCGTTGCAGTTCGGGACCCATGTCTGTCTTCGCTGGGTCAGGGCAAAGCCGATTTACGATGCGATTGCCGATCATGGCGTCACGCATCTTTGTGGCGCACCCATTGTCATGTCGACCTTAATCAATGCCGCCGAGAGCGATAAAAGGACATTCCCCCAGACGGTTTCGTTTAACACCGCGGCAGCTTCGCCGCCTGAATCCATACTGGCCGGTATGGCAGAGGCAGGGTTTGAAGTGACGCATCTTTATGGGCTTACGGAGACCTATGGCCCTGCGGTGGTGAATGAATGGCAGGATGAATGGAACCTGCTTTCTCCATCGTCACAGGCTGTCAAGAAATCACGGCAAGGGGTCCGCTATACAGCGCTGGAGAACCTTGCAGTGCTCGATCCGGAAACCATGGAGCCAGTGCCGGCAGATGGCGAAACTATTGGCGAGGTCATGTTTCGCGGCAATATCGTTATGAAAGGTTATTTGAAAAATCGCCAAGCAAGCGATGAAGCCTTTGCGGGCGGATGGTTTCATTCCGGCGATTTGGGCGTGACCTATCCGGATGGGTATATTCAACTTAAGGATCGTTCCAAGGACATCATTATCTCGGGCGGAGAGAATATTTCCTCCATAGAAGTAGAAGACGCGCTCTATAAATTTCCGGGTGTGGGTGCCTGTGCCGTAGTGGCCCGACTTGATGAAAAGTGGGGCGAAACCCCCTTGGCTTTTGTCGAAATGAAACAGGGATATACAGCGACTGCCGAGCAGTTGATGGCTCATTGTAAAGGGTTGCTGGCGGGCTATAAATGTCCCAGGCATGTGGTGTTTGAGGAAATACCCAAAACATCAACCGGCAAAATCCAAAAGTTTGAATTGCGCAAAAGGGCACGTGAAATAGGTGATCTGTAACCAGCAGGAACGAATGCAGCTTTTTAGGCAAATTTTCTCGACTTGTTCAGGTTAACCACTCGTTAAGCATTACAATCTATAAATAAGTCATCCAGTTTTCTGGATTCTTACCAAGTGGTTTGGCCACTTTGTTTGACGCCTCCCTGTTAGACTCCTGAGAGCCGCCTCGTTTTTGCGGCTCTTTTTTTATGTTTATATCCTCTGTCCATTCGCTGATCGCCCTGCCGTTAACCCTTTATTAAGGATAAACTTGCGTCACTGTGCACATACGGGCAGGTTGCGGGGATTACTGCCCGCCGACCGTTGTGCTGTTCCGGCTCCTCCTTCAGTAAGGGGCTACTGCTTTGACGAAAATAGCGGATTGCGGCAGCGCATATTTTAGATGACAGGGCATATGATGGGTGAACAGGAATTCAAGGCAGACAACACGATCCGGCTTGCAGATCGTATGGTTCGCTCCGAAAGTTTCAATCACATCTACGATGAAGGAATGAACCTTGTTGAGGAGGCGGCGGCCTATCTTGACGGCGAGGGTCGCGAGGCCGCGCGTCGGCTTTCACGGACCGCAGCCACGCTTTACGCTGCCGAATCGATGCGCTTGACGACACGCTTGATGCAGGTCGCTTCGTGGCTTTTGCTGCAAAGGGCGTCGCGCAGTGGCGAGATGACGCTTGAACAAGTCATGTCAGAAAAAGCCAAGGTTCGGCTTGATACGGATTCGGCGCCTGAGACAGTGGAAGGTTGGGATGAGATTCCGCTTTCCTACTGCGATATTGTTCATCGTTCATTGAGGCTGCAAGCGCGCGTTCGCCAGATGGATGATGAAATCTACAATGACGGAGCGGGCATTGAGCATGATCGCTTCATGTCGACGAATCCCGTGTCGGATCAGCTCAGCCTTTTGGCAACTGCTTTCGGGCATCGATAATTTTTCTAACGTTTGTTTCGCTTTTGTTCACCTTTGTGCTGTCATGTTAAATGACACGCAGATAAGGTTTGGCAATGAAAGAAGCGATTCGCATCATCGGTATTGATCCCGGCCTCCGCCGCACAGGCTGGGGCATCATTGAAACGCTGGGTAATTCGCTGCGTTTCGTTGCTTCCGGGACGATTTTGTCCGATGCGAAACTTGATCTCGCCTCCCGGCTTTGCCAGTTGCATGATGGGCTTGCCGGTGTCATCCACGATCAGAAACCGCACGAGTCGGCTGTCGAGCACACTTTCGTCAACAAGGACGCGACTGCTACGCTGAAACTGGGGCAGGCACGAGGGATTGCTCTTCTCGTTCCCGCGCTTGCAGGACTGAAGGTTGCGGAATACGCTCCCAACGCTGTCAAGAAAGCCGTCATCGGTGTCGGCCATGGCGAGAAGAAGCAAATTCATATGATGGTCAAGGTTTTGATGCCGAAGGCAGTGTTCGATACGGATGATGCGGCCGATGCTATAGCCGTCGCCATTTGCCATGCACATCACCGACAGAGCGCAATCGGCCGTCTTTTGATCGAACAAAAATTGGCGGCAATGGCATGATTGGTAAACTCAAGGGTACTGTAGACGAAATTGGCGAAGATCACGTGATCGTCGACGTGCACGGTGTTGGCTATGTTGTATTTTGCTCAATGCGCACTTTGTCCAATCTCCCGGCGGCTGGCGAAGCGGTTGTGCTCCTGATTGAGACCTATGTGCGTGAAGACCTTATCCGCTTGTTCGGCTTTGGAACCGCTCTCGAGCGCGAGTGGTTTCGGCTCTTGCAGAGCGTTCAGGGAATTGGTGCCAAGGTTGCTTTGAGTGTACTCGGCACTCTGACGCCATCTGATCTTGCCAACGCGATAGCGCTGCGTGACATTGCGATGGTTTCAAGAGCCCCCGGCGTCGGCAAGCGTGTTGCCGAGCGAATCGTGACGGAGCTGAAGAACAAAGCTCCCGCCTTTGCGGGTGAAGCAATGGGAACCATCGGGCTCAAACAGGAACTGGGTGAGGGCGTCGCCCCTGCGCCAGTTACAGATGCTGTTTCAGCGCTGACCAATCTTGGCTATTCACGCGACCAGGCTGCCAATGCCATTGCCGCCGCGTTAAAAAATGCCGGCGAGGATGCGGATTCGGCAAAATTGATACGGTTGGGGCTGAAAGAGCTGTCGCGGTGATGCATTGTCTGAACGTTCAGTCTATGCGAGGACAGGCGCATGAGTGATGCAAGCCGTCTGATAACACCGGAAAAGCGCGGGGAAGATCTTGATACTTCGCTGCGCCCGCAAACCCTTGCCGACTTTGTGGGTCAGGCAGCGGCGCGCGCCAATTTGAAAGTATTCATCGAAGCTGCCAAGTCGCGCGGTGAAGCGCTGGATCATGTGCTCTTTGTTGGCCCTCCCGGTCTCGGCAAAACAACATTGGCGCAGATCATGGCCAAAGAACTTGGCGTCAATTTCCGTTCGACCTCCGGACCAGTGATCGCCAAGGCAGGCGATCTTGCGGCGCTCCTGACCAATCTGGAAGAAAATGACGTTCTTTTCATTGATGAAATCCATCGGTTGAATCCTGCAGTCGAGGAAATCCTCTATCCTGCTATGGAAGATTATCAGCTCGATCTGATTATTGGCGAGGGGCCAGCGGCCCGATCCGTGAAGATTGATCTTGCAAAATTTACACTTGTTGCCGCGACCACCCGGCTTGGCTTGCTGACAACGCCTTTGCGTGATCGGTTTGGGATTCCCGTCCGGTTGAATTTCTATACCGTTGAGGAGCTGGAGCACATTGTGCGTCGCGGTGCGCGTATCATGGGAATCGGCATGACGGATGATGGCGCACTGGAAGTTGCCCGGCGTTCACGCGGGACACCGCGCATTGCCGGACGCTTGCTTCGCCGGGTGAGGGACTTCGCCATTGTCGATGGTAAAGACAAGATCGACCGTGAAACTGCCGACTCGGCGCTATTAAGGCTGGAAGTTGACAGGCTTGGCCTTGACCAGCTGGACCGACGCTATCTGGCGATGATTGCCCATAATTTTGGTGGCGGGCCTGTGGGAATTGAAACAATAGCCGCTGGGCTTTCAGAGCCGCGTGACGCTATTGAAGATATCATTGAGCCCTACATGATCCAACAGGGCTTTCTCCAACGCACGCCGCGCGGACGGGTATTGACCGTGAATGCCTGGAAACATCTGGGATTGACCGCGCCTGCCGACATTGTTCAGCAGCAGATCGCGCTTTTTCAGGATGACGACTGATGAGCGGGTTGGCTGGCGCGCTGACAGATGAGGGGCACAGGCTTGAGGCCCGGGTCTATTATGCCGATACGGACTTCTCAGGTGTCGTCTATCACGCGCGTTATCTGGAGTTTCTGGAACGCGGTCGCACGGATTATCTGCGCTTGCTGGGGGTACACCATACGGAACTTGCCGAAGGAAAACTCGGTGAAAATCTCGTCTGGATCGTTCGCCGGATGGAAATCGATTTCAGATCGCCCGCCCGCATCGACGATGTATTAACGGTTGAAACTCACACTGCCGCCATATCGGGAGCGCGGGTGGAAATGCATCAGGCTATAAAACGCAACGGTGATTTGCTCATCTCGGCTGTTGTCGAGGCAGCGATGGTCAATAATGCAGGTCGTCCGCGAAGATTTCCGGCAGAGTGGGTCAAGCTTTTCAATCCACGGACATAAGATATTGCCATTTATATTGATCAGTCCCATGAATCATAACTGATCCTTAACCATAACAAATCATGAATAAGGCTATGAAACGGGGCGTTTGGCGTTAACGCCTTCGTTTTACCAAAATTAACGTAAAGAAGCCGCGTTAAGGTTACTGGAAATAAATCCGGTTTTTAAACGTGGCTCATCTGGATTGAAACGATTGTGCCCCGGTCAACAAGCCGGGTTTTCGGATTCGAGGATAAATATGGAAGATCTAACAGCCGTTGCCGTTCATACAGATGTTTCCCTCTGGGGATTGTTCTGGCAGGCAGGTTTTATCGTCAAGCTCGTGATGGTGGGATTGCTGGGTGCATCAATCTGGACCTGGGGTATCATTCTCGACAAGAGTCTCGGCTTTGGGCGGGCCAAACGTGCATTTGACCGCTTCGAGCAGGTTTTCTGGTCCGGCCAATCGCTTGAGGAACTCTATCGCAATCTTGGCGATAAGCGCACAACGGGAATGGGCGCTATTTTCATCGCTGCGATGCGCGAATGGAAGAAGTCGTTCGAAAAGGGCGCCCGCTCACCCATTGCTTTGCAGATGCGTATCGACAAGGCGATGGACGTGGCACTTGCCCGCGAAAGCGATTATCTCGCTGCCCGGCTGACTTCGCTCGCTACCATCGGTTCCGCCGGTCCATTCATTGGTCTGTTCGGAACTGTTATCGGTATCATGACATCGTTCATGGGTATTGCGGGTTCAAAGTCGACAAGTTTGGCTGTCGTCGCACCGGGTATTGCTGAGGCGCTTTTGGCGACGGCAATTGGTCTCGTCGCCGCTATTCCTGCGGTTATTGCCTACAATAAGCTTTCAAGTGATGCCGGTAAATTGACCGCCCGCATGGAAGGCTTCGCCGATGAGTTTTCCGCCATACTATCGCGGCAAATCGATGAGAAACTGCCGCGTACATAAGCCTGCGCAACAGATACAGCAATTGCGAGAATTAATGCCATGGGCATGTCTATAGGAAATAATGGTTCTGGTGGCAGCCGCCGCCGTCGCGGTCGGCACAGCAAGGGCGTGATGAGTGAGATCAACGTGACACCGCTGGTCGACGTCATGCTCGTGCTGTTGATCATCTTCATGGTAACCGCACCGATGATGACCGTTGGTGTGCCGATCGATATGCCGGAAACATCGGCACAGACGCTGAATAGCGAAGCGGATCCGATCTATGTAACGATCAACCAGCAAGGTCAGATCTATCTCCAGGAAACAGAAATTCCTCTTGAAGAAATCGTGCCCAAACTGCAGGCAATCGCCAAGACAGGCTATAAAGAACGCATTTTCGTCAAGGGCGACAAGGCTGCTGACTACGGTACGATCATGAAGGTTATGGCACAGATATCGGGTTCGGGTTTCAAGAACATCGGTCTCGTAAGTCTGCCGGAAGGTAACTAATCCATTATGCGGGGCAGCATCACATCTTCAGCAATAATCCACGCCGCTTTGCTCGGCTGGGGTCTGTTGTCGTTTTCTGCGCCAACCCCGATGGATATGGCTAACTCGGAATCTATGCCCATTGATATTGTGTCCGATGTGAGCCAGCTGCAAAAAGGCGATAAGAAAGCCGAGAAGAACGAGAAGCCGGCACCAAAGCCGACACAGAAGCCGCAAACGATTCCTGACGCACAAAATGTCGGTGACAGCGAGACGGATGTGGAAACCAAACCCGCAACCGAGACAAAAGCGAAGCCTGTAGAGGCGGCAGAAGCGCCCAAGCCTTCGGAAACGCCTGTCGCCAAACCGGACCCTCAGCCTGAACCAAAGCCGGAAGTAAAGCCTGAGCCGAAGCCAACACCTGTACCCGCTACAGAAGTCAAGCCAGAGCCGGAGCCCAAGCAGGAGGTCAAGCCTGATCCTGTTGCGGAAGCAATTAATGATGTGAAACCTGTACCGGCACCCGCTGAAACGCCAAAGGCTGAACCTGCTCCGCAAGCCGAAAAGCCTGCCGAAGAAGAGTTCAAGTTGCCGGAAAAGGTTGCGATGCCGCAAGCCAAGCCAACGCCGCCAGCGCAGACCGCCAAGACACCTGATCGTAAGGAAACGCCTGAGAAACCGAAAACGCAGACCGCTTCGACCCCATCAAAGGAAAAGGACGGTATCGCGGATCAAGTTGCGGATTTGCTCAACAAGCAAAAAGCATCAGCTGGCGGCGCAAAACGCTCAACCGACCAAGCTTCGCTGGGTGCAAGTAAAACGACGGGCGGCAGTTCTCTCAGCCAGAGCGAGATGGACGCATTGCGTGGTATCATTGAAGGCAATTGGAACAAGCCGGTTGGCGCGGAAGAATCGCCGGATATGAAGATTATTGTGCGGTTCCGCCTTACTCAGGACGGCCAGATTGACGGTAGCCCTGAAGTTAGCGGCACTGGAGCGGATGCCGGACTTTTGAATGCAGTCAAGAGCAGCGCATTGCGAGCTGTTATGCGATCTGCGCCGTTCAACCTGCCGCAAGACAAGTATGATACCTGGTCGACTGTCGAATTGACATTCTATCCGGGTGCAACCTGAAAATCACCATAGGCCAGCCAAAAGAGGGCCCTGAACTAATGCTGAAATTATCCCGTTTATTCCTCTCCGCAGTTGCGCTGGTCATGGCGACGTCCATGATTGCAACTTTGCCAGCCCGCGCTGAGCTTAAACTCGACATCACCAGAGGTGTTGTGGAGCCTATGCCCATCGCGATTACAGATTTTCTGTCCGGCGATCAGCTTGGCGCTCAAATCTCCGGCGTTATCGCTGCCGACCTTGAACGCTCAGGATTGTTTGCTCCGGTCGACAAGGGAGCCTTCATCGAGAAGATATCCAATCCAGATGCTGCACCCCGTTTTGAAGACTGGAAGGTTATCAATGCGCAAGCACTGGTGACCGGCCGCGTGACCAAGCAAGGTGATGGCAGGCTGAAGGCAGAGTTCCGGCTTTGGGATACATTTGCCGGCCAACAGCTTGAAGGTCAGCAGTTTTTTACCGCTCCTGACAGCTGGCGCCGTGTTGCTCATATTATCGCCGATGCGATTTATGAAAAGCTGACGGGTGAAAAAGGCTACTTTGATACGCGCATCGTGTTCGTCGATGAATCCGGCACCAAGGAAAAACGCATCAAGCGTCTTGGAATCATGGATCAGGATGGCGCGAATGTGCGCTACCTGACCAATGGCAAGGACCTCGTTCTGACACCGCGCTTCTCACCGAGCCGTCAGGAAATCACTTATATGTCCTATGAAGGTGGCAAGCCGCAGATTTACCTGTTGCAGCTTGAGACCGGCCAGCGCGAACTTGTCGGAAATTTCCCCGGCATGACGATTGCGCCGCGCTTCTCGCCAGATGGGCAAAAGGTTGTGATGAGTCTTCTGCAGGAAGACGGCAGTGCCAATGTTTATGCGATGGATCTGCGCAGCCGCACGACGACACGTCTGACGAGTACTTCTGCAATCGATACCGGCGCATCCTACTCGCCAGATGGAACGCAGGTCGTGTTCGAGTCTGATCGCGGCGGACGCCCGCAGATTTATAAGATGGGCGCCGATGGCTCCAATCCGCAGCGTATCTCATTTGGCGACGGTTCTTATTCAACTCCGGTCTGGTCTCCTCGCGGTGATCTTATTTCCTTCACCAAACAATCCGGCGGACAATTTTCCATCGGTGTGATGAAAACCGATGGTTCCGGCGAGCGTATTCTGACAAGCGGTTATCATGATGAAGGTCCTACATGGGCGCCAAACGGTCGCGTGCTGATGTTCTTCCGCATGCCTCCCGGCTCAAACAGTCCGCATCTCATGACCGTCGATCTGACAGGACGCAACTTGCGGCAAATCCAGACTCCAAATCTGGCTTCTGACCCGGCTTGGTCGCCATTGCTGGAATAAAGGCACCTGTTTTGATGAATTAAGGCGATTCCCGGCGTTGTTTTCCAACATCGCCGGGAATGTCGTTTTTCCGCCGCATTCCTTGCATTAAGGATGCGGCACAACCATTAAGTTTCGCCGTTAATCCTGATGTTAAGAGTGGATTAACCCTGTTTCTTGAATTGGTCTTAACCTCAATATGGTTACTGCTTGTTCACCGAAACAAATCCAATTCTCAAGGAGTTCAGGCTCATGCGCCGCTTCGAAATGATCGCTCGCAGTCCAGTTTTCGTCGCCCTCTTCCTGTCGCTCGCTATCGCGGGTTGCGCAAAGAAGCCAGTCAACAGTGCCGGCGACCTCGGCCTGGGTGCCGGCGCTGCAACGCCCGGTTCGACGCAGGACTTCACAGTTAACGTTGGCGACCGTATTTTCTTTGACGTTGACTCGTCAGTTATCCGTGCTGATGCTCAGCAGACCCTGTCAAAGCAGGCGCAATGGCTGCAGCGTTATCCTAACTATGCAATCACTGTTGAAGGTCACGCCGACGAGCGCGGCACTCGCGAATACAATCTGGCCCTTGGCCAGCGCCGTGCAGCCGCTACCCGCAACTTCCTGGCGGCGCGCGGAGTTCCAGCCCAGCGCATCAAGACACTGTCCTACGGTAATGAACGCCCTGTCGCGGTTTGCGATTCGGAATCCTGCTGGTCGCAGAACCGTCGTGCAATCACCGTTCTCGGTGGCGCTGGCAGCTAAGCCTACTGTTAAAAGTTGATAAAAAGCGGTTTTAGGGCCGCTTTTTGTATTTTATAACATGTTGAAACAAAATTTGGCCGAAGTCGCCTTGCTCATGATAGATAGGGCTGCTGCAAAAGGTTGCAGTGTTAAATTCCCATATCAGGGGCGGTAAAGGAATGAACAAACGATTGAAGAGTTTTGTAGTGGCGATGACGCTGGTGCCATTACTGGCAACCGGCGCGAGCCACGCGGCCAGTGGAGGCGGCGGGTTTTTTCCGCCAGCTCCCAAGGCGACGGTCGGCGCTATGGATGCGCCTGTTCTGATGGCACAAGCGAGTGATCCTCGTGTCAGCCAGTTGGAAGAGCAGATCAGGCAGCTGACTGGTAAAATCGAAGAACTGAACTTCCAGCTTTTGCAAATGCAAGAGCAAATGCGGAAAGTTCAGGACGATAATGAGTTCCGCTTTCAGGAACTTGAAAAGGGCAAGCGTTCCGACGCTGGCGGCAAGGGCGACCGGACGGTCGCCGAAGCTCCCCGCGCGCCGCATAATACGGAGGCATCGACAGATGCCTCCACCGATTCCGCTGCTATTGACCCACAGATTGATCCTTCCAACAATTCGGTGTTTGGCGTGCCGCCGCAAACGCTCGGACAGATTCAATTTGATGCCAATGGCAACGTAATCGGTGGAACGCGCAACGAAAATCCTGAGCAGGCGGATAACACAACTGTCGCCGCTCTACCGCAGACCGATGATCCGAAAGCACTGTACAGCCAGGCCTATCAACTTTTCCTGTCGGGCGATTATCGCAGCGCAGAGCTTGCATTCCGTAGCCATGTCGACCGCTTTCCCAATGATCCAGCTGATGCCGACGCCCGCTACTGGCTTGGAGAATCGCTTTTCGGACAGGGCCGCTACCAACAGGCTGCATCGGTTTTTCTGGACAATCACAAGCAATTTCCAGATTCAAAGAAAAGTCCGGAGAATCTGCTCAAACTAGGCATGACGCTGGCAAAAATGAAAGATCATGATGTGGCTTGCGCGACATTTGCATCAGTTACTTCCAGATATCCAAACATTTCGGCGGCGATCAAAGAGCGCGTGAAGAATGAGCGTGCTGCCAACAAGTGCTGAAAAAACGATCGATCTGAACGGCATCTTCTCGGCAATTGATTTTGAAGGCTCGCGATCGATCGTCGTTGCGGTTTCCGGCGGCAGTGACTCTTTGGCGTTGCTCCATCTGCTTCTCGATTATCGTAAATCCCGGCCGTCCCTTCCCGAAATAATTGCTGTAACAATTGATCATGGGCTTCGACCAGAATCCCGCGATGAAGCAAATTATGTCGGAGAACTTTGCCAAAAAGCAGGAATTTCCCATCGGATATTGTCATGGCACGGACAAAAACCAGACACGGGCCTTTCTGCCAAGGCGCGTGAGATACGTTACAAGCTTCTGTGTGATGCAGCGCGCGATGCCGGAGCAGGGATAATCCTCACGGGCCATACGCTTGATGATCAGGTTGAAACATTCCTGATGCGCTCTGATCGCAGCGTTGCTGATAGCAGCGAGCGTGGGCAGGCGGGCATGGCGCTTGCGACCTTGCTGGAGCGCGAAGTGTGGCTGGTGCGACCGCTGTTGAACATGCGCCGTGAAGAGCTTCGAGATTATCTGCGGATGCTTGGAGTGACGTGGAAAGACGACCCCTCCAACGATAGTCTTAAATATGAACGTGTCCGGGTTCGAAAAAGCATTCAGGAAAATGATCTCGACGAACTTCAATCAAAAATCAAGCACAAGGCATCAAAGCGGCTGAATCTCAACGCGAAGGTAGCGACGGCATTGCCGAGCTGCGTAACGGTATTGGGCGGCATCAAGGCGCAGATCAACCGGGAAAATTGGTATCAACAGAAGCCGGAAGTGCAAGAATTGGCTGTTGGCGTGCTGCTTGCTATCATGGGAGGCCAATCTTTTTTGCCCTCTGCAACATCATGCAGAAAAGCACTGAAATTTATCGAAGAGGCTGACACGCATAGCAAGCTCTCGATCGGGCGTTGCATCATTGAAACGAGACCAGAAAATACTTTGCTCTATCGCGAAATGCGTTCAATTCCTGCGCTGACCGTTGAGCCGGGAATGTCCGTGATCTGGGACGGACGCTATAGATTGACCAATGCCGGAAAGCGCTCTGTAATCATTGATGCTTGCGGCGCGCAGGGACTTGCTGAATTGAAAAGCCGGATGGACAATGTTCACGGTCCGTCGGCCCAGTCGAGCCCGGCTATTGTCATTAACGGCGTCAGGCACTGTCCTGTCTTCGATGATCACGGTAAATTGCCTGAAGGATTGATAATCGAGCGTTATGTTGGCTTGTTTGACAATATTCTCGTAGGATACGACCAATTATTGGCGCAATGCGTTGCTACAATGCTCAAAATACCGGCTTACAAGCGCTATCCTGTAAACCAGATTAACAAGAATTGAGCTGAAGTCGAATGCTAGCCTTGGCAAGGGCGCGCTTCGAACCTATGTTACATGCAAATTCCGCGTTTGCGGGTGCAATTGATGGGACCTGACATGAATCCTAACTACCGGAACTTCGCGCTGTGGGCGATAATAGCTCTGCTTCTGATTGCGTTGTTCAATCTTTTCCAAAGCCCTACATCGCGTTCAGCATCGAGTGATGTGCCGTATTCGCAATTCATCACTGATGTGAACAGCGGACGCGTGAAGTCGGTAACCATCACTGGTGATCGCATCACAGGCACGTATACGGACAACAACTCCAACTTCCAGACCTATTCACCCGGCGATCCGGGTCTGGTCGGCCGTCTGGAAAGCAAGAATGTTCAGATCGCTGCCCGCCCTGAATCTGACGGTTCGACCTCATTGGTTGGTATGTTGATTTCCTGGCTGCCGATGATCCTTATTCTCGGCGTGTGGATTTTCTTCATGCGGCAGATGCAAGGCGGCTCGCGTGGCGCTATGGGGTTTGGCAAATCCAAGGCCAAGCTTCTAACCGAAGCGCATGGCAGGGTTACTTTCCAGGATGTAGCTGGTGTCGATGAAGCCAAGGAAGATCTTGAGGAAATCGTCGAGTTCCTGCGTGACGCTCAAAAATTCCAGCGCTTGGGCGGACGTATCCCACGCGGTGTCCTGCTCGTCGGGCCGCCCGGTACCGGTAAAACCTTGCTTGCCCGCGCCATTGCCGGCGAAGCCAATGTGCCGTTCTTCACCATTTCCGGTTCGGACTTTGTGGAAATGTTTGTCGGTGTGGGTGCTTCCCGCGTTCGCGACATGTTCGAGCAAGCCAAGAAGAATGCTCCTTGCATTATCTTCATCGACGAAATCGATGCGGTAGGTCGCCATCGTGGTGCAGGTCTTGGTGGCGGTAATGATGAACGCGAACAGACATTGAACCAGTTGCTGGTCGAGATGGATGGTTTTGAGGCAAATGAGGGTGTTATCCTGATCGCCGCCACCAACCGTCCGGATGTTCTTGATCCAGCATTGCTGCGTCCGGGTCGTTTTGACCGACAAGTCGTTGTTCCAAATCCTGATGTTGCCGGTCGTGAGAAAATTCTCAAGGTTCACGTGCGCAACGTACCTTTGGCACCAAATGTCGATCTTAAAGTATTGGCACGTGGTACGCCGGGTTTTTCGGGCGCCGATTTGATGAATCTTGTCAATGAAGGTGCTTTGATGGCTGCACGGCGCAATAAACGCCTTGTCACCATGCAGGAATTCGAAGACGCTAAAGACAAGATCATGATGGGGGCCGAACGCCGCTCGACGGCGATGACGCAGGCAGAAAAAGAACTGACCGCCTATCACGAAGCAGGTCATGCCATCGTGGCGCTGAACGTAGCACTGGCAGATCCCTTGCATAAGGCGACGATCATTCCGCGCGGTCGGGCTCTTGGAATGGTCATGCAGTTGCCGGAAGCGGATCGTTATTCCATGAGTTACAAGTGGATGATTTCCCGCCTTGCAATCATGATGGGTGGACGAATTGCTGAGGAACTCAAATTCGGCAAGGAAAACATCACCTCCGGTGCCTCGTCAGATATTGAACAGGCAACGAAGCTTGCCCGTGCCATGGTTACGCGTTGGGGTTTCTCCGACAAACTCGGACAGGTTGCTTATGGCGAGAACCAGGAAGAAGTGTTCCTCGGCCATTCAGTCGCTCGCACGCAGAATGTTTCTGAAGAAACAGCGCAGTTGATTGATGCGGAAGTGCGTAAGCTGATTGACGATGCCTATAGCGCTGCTCGCACCATTTTGACGAAGAAGAAAAAGGAATGGATTGCGATTGCGGAAGGCCTTTTGGAATATGAAACGCTGACCGGCGAAGAAATCAAGGCATTGATGGCTGGCAACAAGCCTGCCCGCGACCTTGGGGATGATACACCGCCTTCGCGTGGATCGGCTGTGCCCAAGGCCGGAGCCAAGAAACCACGTAAGGGCGATGAGCCGGACAAAGGTCTAGAACCTCAACCGCAATCGTGATTGCAACAAGAATGAAAAAGGCGGCTGGTGAAAACCGGCCGCTTTTGCACGAATTGTTTAGGCCTCGGTATTTAGAGTCCTTCTTGCTTAACTAGAATTGTTCTGCGGGAGGGATTTGTGAACGAAACTTGCTCTAGTATAATCCTCACACAATTTGTGAACTGCGAAAGAGATGTCCTTCTGCAATAAGCAAGACCACTCAACCATAATCGTAGCCGTTATACGCCTACGTGTCGCAACAACTGGATAACCGTATATGGCTCGCAAATATTTTGGCACCGATGGCATTCGTGGACAGGCAAACGCCTATCCCATGACACCCGATATCGCCATGAAAGTTGGCATGGCTGTCGGACTCGCCTTCAAACGCGGTGAGCATCGCAATCGCGTCGTTATCGGCAAAGATACCAGACTTTCCGGTTATATGATCGAAAACGCTTTGGTGGCTGGCTTCACGTCAACCGGAATGGATGTTTTCCTTCTGGGCCCGATCCCGACGCCCGCAGTGGCGATGCTGTGCCGGTCGTTGCGCGCTGACATAGGTGTAATGATATCGGCTTCGCACAATCCGTTTCAGGATAACGGCATCAAACTGTTCGGGCCGGACGGGTTCAAGCTTTCGGATGCTATCGAACTCGAAATTGAACGATTGATGGATGAAAATCTTGCCGATCGGCTATCTGCTTCCGAAGCGCTTGGACGTGCCAAGCGTGTGGATGGTGACATCTATCGCTATATCGAGTTTGCCAAGCGTACCATGCCCAAGAATATCTCGCTGGCTGGGCTACGCATTGTTGTCGATTGTGCCAATGGCGCAGCTTACAAGGTGGCACCGGCCGCCCTGTGGGAGCTGGGCGCCGAGGTTGTTACCATCAACAATGAACCGAACGGCACAAATATTAACGAAGATTGCGGTTCCACCCATCCTTTGGGCCTAATCAAGAAGGTGCATGAGGTTCGCGCCGATATTGGTATTGCGCTGGATGGTGATGCAGACCGTGTGCTTATTGTTGATGAAAACGGTGCGATTATTGATGGCGATCAGCTGATGGCGGTGATTGCCCAGTCATGGCAGGAATCGGACCGCCTTGTCGGGGGCGGTGTTGTCGCTACCATCATGTCAAATCTTGGATTTGAACGCTTCCTTGACAATCGGGGCCTGACACTGGCGCGCACGCAAGTGGGGGATCGTTATGTCGTTGAACATATGCGAAACCATGGTTTCAATATTGGTGGTGAGCAATCGGGGCATATCGTACTTTCAGATTTCTCGACCACGGGTGACGGTCTCGTATCAGCCTTGCAAATACTTGCAGTCGTTCAACAATTGCAAAAACCTGTCAGTGAGGTTTGCCGCAAATTCGAACCTGTCCCGCAACTTCTCAAGAACGTTCGCACGACGGGAACAAAGCCGCTTGAGAACAAGCACGTGAAAAGCGCGATTGACGACGCACGCGGTCGTCTGGGCACATCGGGCCGCCTTGTCATTCGACCGTCTGGCACAGAACCATTGATCCGCGTCATGGCGGAAGGGGACGATCGCAAGCTGGTGGAGTCAGTTGTAAATGACATTATTTCGGTCATTTCGTCAGCTGCATAGAATGTGAATTTCACCAAGTTAAGAAAGGGCCCCTTGTGGGCCTTTTTTATTGTCCGTTGTCGCGGTGAGAATTTATTAACGTTAATGGATATGGTGAATAAACACGGTTAAGCGTGATTTAACTTTTTCCACTCATAGTACGGATCACAACTATTGGTGGCATCCGCTGCGATGACTTTTGGCCTATGAGGGAACAGAAATGAGCGCCTTTAACAAATATGCTGCACTGAGCGCAGCACTTCTTTGCCTGGGGGCTGCCCCCGCCTTCGCTGCGGATATTCAGGAGGCACCCATCGTCGAGGTAGAGCAATTCGGTGGTTGGTACCTGCGCGGCGATCTCGGTATGAGCAACCAGCGGTTGAAGGGCCTCAGCTACTCAGCTTTTTCTGGTCCCGAGGATTTCGGGTGGAACAATGATGGCGAGTTTGACGCTGGGATGACCGGTCAGATCGGTGTCGGCTATCAGTTCAATGATTGGCTTCGTGCAGACGTCACGGCGCAGTATCGCGGGAAAACCGATTTCAGTGCGCAGGATTACTACGATACAGACGGCGTTCCTGGTGGTGGCGATAATGGCACCAATGATTATAGCGCGAAAAAATCCGAATGGCTGTTCCTCGCCAATGCCTATGCCGATCTTGGAACCTATGCGGGCATAACACCTTACCTCGGTGCTGGTATCGGTGCATCGCGCAACACAATCTCCGGGTTCCGGGATGTCAATGTTGTGACAAATGGCGGCGGTTATGCAGCTAGTGAATCGGAATGGAACCTTGCATGGGCCCTGCATGCGGGTGTGGGCATCAAGGCGACTGAACGCATGACTATTGATCTTGGCTATAGTTACGTCGATCTCGGTGATGCCAAGACGGGCACGTTCTACAATAATAATGGATCAAATCGTGGTGAGTCAGTGAAGTTCAAGGATATTACTTCGCATGACTTCAAGCTCGGCGTGCGTTACGCATTCTGATAGAACCGGCTAATCTCAACAAAGCGGCGAGGCGGATGGCTCGCCGCTTTTGTTTTCTGTGTCGCACATAAACATATTTCTTGACTGCAAACGACATTTCTCCTAATTCCCGCAGTGGGCCACCTCTCCCCAACGAGAGGCAAGCTATCTGAGAGGATAGGAGAAAACATGACGACGCTTTCCAAGCCGGCGCAGCGCCCGGCTAACCCCAATTTTTCATCAGGTCCCTGTGCCAAACGTCCCGGTTGGTCGCTCCAAGCGCTCGCCGACGCACCGCTTGGTCGCTCGCATCGCGCGAAGCTCGGCAAGACCAAGCTGAAACAGGCAATTGATCTTACCCGTGAAATTCTGCAGGTGCCTGCCGATTATCGTATCGGCATTGTTCCTGCCTCAGATACCGGTGCTGTCGAGATGGCACTTTGGTCGCTGCTTGGTGAGCGCGGTGTCGACATGGTTGCCTGGGAGAGCTTTGGTTCTGGCTGGGTTACAGATGTCGTGAAGCAGTTGAAACTTGCCGACACCCGTCTTATCGAAGCAGGTTATGGCGCGTTGCCGGATCTTTCCAAGGTGGATTTTGACCGCGATGTGGTCTTTACCTGGAATGGCACAACTTCGGGTGTGCGTGTGCCGAATGGCGACTTCATTCCGGCTGACCGCAAAGGCTTGACGATTTGTGACGCAACATCGGCTGCATTTGCGCAGCGTCTGGATTTTGACAAGCTCGATGTCGTGACCTTCTCATGGCAAAAAGTGCTTGGCGGCGAGGGCGCGCACGGGATGCTTATCTTGAGCCCGCGTGCCGTACAGCGTCTTGAGACCTATAAGCCCGCATGGCCTCTGCCAAAGATTTTTCGCCTTACATCTGGCGGCAAACTGATCGAAGGCATTTTTGCCGGCGAAACGATCAATACGCCTTCAATGCTCTGCGTCGAGGATTACCTCGATGCGTTGAACTGGGCAAAGTCTATCGGCGGGCTCGATGGTCTGGTTGGCCGCGCCGACGCAAATTTTGCGGTGCTTGATGCCTTCGTTGAAAATTCGCCATGGCTTGGCAATTTGGCTGTTGTCCCATCAACGCGCTCCAACACCTCAGTTTGCCTGACGATTATTGACCCAGAAATCACGGCTCTCGAACCAGACGCGCAGGCAACCTTTGCCAAGAACATCGTGACGGCACTGGAAAAAGAGGGTGTCGCTTTCGATATTGGCGCCTATCGCGATGCGCCTTCAGGCCTGCGTATATGGGCGGGTGCGACGGTTGAGGCTTCGGATCTCCAGGCTCTGACATTGTGGCTTGACTGGGCTTTCCAGTCACAGAAAGCCGCGTTGAAGCAGGCAGCCTGATTTCATTCAGTGGTGGCCGCAACCATGCGGCCATTCCCATTCAATCATGTGATCTTAAGATGGAGGCCATCATGGCACCACGCGTACTCGTATCCGACAAGCTTTCTCCAACTGCCGTGCAAATATTCAAGGATCGCGGCGTTGAAGTCGATTACCTTCCTGATCTTGGCAAGGACAAAGACAAATTGCTCGACGTCATTGATCAGTATGACGGGCTTGCTATCCGCTCTGCGACCAAGGTTACGGAAAAGCTCATAGCTGCCGCCAAGAACCTCAAAGTCATCGGACGCGCTGGTATTGGCGTCGACAATGTTGATATTCCGGCTGCATCCCGCCGCGGTATCATTGTGATGAATACGCCGTTCGGCAACTCGATCACAACGGCAGAACACGCCGTTGCGCTGATGTTTGCCGTTGCTCGCGAATTGCCGGAAGCTGATGCATCGACACGTGCAGGCAAGTGGGAAAAGAACCGCTTCATGGGTGTCGAGATCACCGGCAAGACCCTCGGTGTCATTGGCTGCGGCAATATCGGTTCAATCGTGGCCACGCGTGGTGTTGGCCTCAAAATGCATGTCATAGCTTTCGATCCATTCCTTTCGGAGGGACGCGCCGAGGAACTCGGTGTTGAGAAAGTTGAACTGGATGAGCTTCTGGCGCGCGCAGATTTCATCAGCCTACATACGCCGATGACGGACAAGACCCGTGGCATCATCAATGCTGATGCTATCGCCAAGATGAAAGATGGTGTTCGCATTATCAATTGCGCACGTGGCGGTCTGATCGTGGAGAAAGATCTCGTCGCAGCTTTGAAATCCGGCAAGGTTGCCGGAGCCGGTATTGACGTTTTTGAAGTTGAGCCGGCGACTGAAAACGAATTATTCCATCTTCCAAACGTGGTTTGCACTCCGCATCTTGGTGCCTCAACCAGTGAGGCGCAGGAGAATGTCGCCTTGCAGGTTGCCGAACAGATGGCGGATTACTTGGTCAAGGGCGCAGTATCCAATGCGATAAACATGCCTTCGATCACCGCTGAAGAGGCACCTCGACTGAAGCCATTTGTCAAACTGGCGGAAGTGTTGGGCGCATTTGTCGGCCAGGTTACCGAAGAGCCTATTGAGGAAGTTGAAGTTCTTTTCGATGGTTCAACAGCCGCGATGAACACACGCGCGCTGATCAGTGCGGCCCTGGCTGGTTTGATCCGCCCGCAGGTCGCCGACGTCAACATGGTCTCCGCGCCAGTTATGGTAAAAGAGCGTGGGATTGTGCTGTCTGAAGTGCGCCGCGACAAGTCGGGCGTATTCGATGGTTATATCAAGCTCACAGTTAAAACCGCGTCACTCACGCGTTCAATTGCTGGAACCTGTTTTTCTGACGGCAAGCCCCGATTCATTCAGATCAAGGGAATCAACCTCGATGCGGAAGTGGGCCAACACATGCTCTATACAACCAACAATGATACGCCTGGCATGATTGGCACGTTGGGAACTATTTGCGGCAGGAACGCAGTCAATATTGCGAACTTTTCGCTTGGCCGCGATCATCCAGGCGGCAATGCGATCGCACTGCTTTATCTTGACGAACGTATTCCAGAGGCAGTTCTGCAGGAATTGATCGACAATAAAGCGATCGTTTCCGCCAAGCCGCTGGAGTTCGACGTTTCCTGATAGTAGAAGCCATTTATGGTATCCGGTTCACAAATATTGCAATGGCGCCCGATGAAGGTGAGCGATCTTGCCTCTGTCAGCGCCATGGCAAATATTATCCATACGGATTTCTTCGAGGCGGATGCCGTTTATCAAGAACGGCTGCAGCTTTATCCGGATGGATGTCATGTCCTGCAGGATGGCGATGGGAAGCTGATTGGATATGCTCTTACCCATCCATGGCTCCTCTATACAATGCCGGCGCTCAATAGCCTGCTTGATCAATTACCCAGCGAACCCACGACGTACTATCTGCACGATATAGCTTTGCTGCCTCAATCCCGCGGCACCGGCGCTGCGCGAGAAATCGTGTCTATTCTTGCTGATCATGCGCAAAGGTCCCGATTCGCAACAATGTCCTTGATTGCGGTAAATGGCTCCACAGGATTCTGGCAAAAGCAGGGATTTAAACCGGATGATCGACCGGAGCTCGAAACGAAGCTTCGGACCTATTCTGACGATGCGCGTTTCATGGTGCGATATCTGGGCTGACTGTTGCATGTTTGCGGCCACTAAGCTCCGCAATCCATATGCCGCCAAGAACGAGTATGAGAGCCACGGCATGGTAAGGCTGGAACGCTTCACCGAGCAGAAAGACTGCGAGAAAAGTGCCAAATATTGGCACGGCATTGATGAAAAGCCCGGCGCGATTTGCGCCGATATATTCGACACCCTTGATGAAAAGCACCTGTGCTACAATTGAAGGCAACACGGCTGTATAGATCACAACAGTCCAGCCGGTTGTGTCCGGCAGCATTGCCGCCCCGACTTGCCATTCCCAAAATGCAAAAGGAACTGCGGTCAGGAAGGCGAAAAAGGTCATCGCCGCCATCAGGCTTTGCCAGTTTAGCTCCGGGCGAAAACGTAGTGCCACCGTATATCCGCTGTAAACAAGAATGGCGATCAGCATCAAGGCGTCGCCAAGATTGACCTTCAAGCCCGATAGGCTGGCAAGGTCGCCATGGCCAGCCGTCAATGCGACGCCGATGAGCGACAGGCTAAAGCCGAGCACTTGCCCCAGGCGAACACGTGTCCCAAACAGGATAAGATTGGCAATGAAGATCACCATCGGAATACCTGCCTGCTCAATGGTGACATTGATAGCCGACGTGTAATTCAAGGCGCTGTAGAGGGCCATATTAAAGAAAGTAAATCCGAAAGCACCGAGTGCGGCAAGCAAAGGCATGTATTTGCGCAGAACAGGCCAATCCTGCCGCAATTGGCGGTTGCTTATAATGGCGACGATCAAAAAAGCAAAGAGCCAGCGCAGCACGGTCAAAAGCATGGGAGAAATATGTCCAACGGCAAATTTCCCAGCAACTGCATTGCCACCCCAGAGGAAAGCAGTGATCAGAAGATAGATATAGGCGGTACGATGCATGGGATCAGCTTTTCTGTTTGCACGATTGCTACAACCATTTGGAGCAACATTAGGTTTATTCGTCACAGAAAGCCAAATAGTCGCTCGCAAAGCGTAAAGAATAGTCGCGCTTTTTCAAACCAGCCTGTATAGAAGCACCGCATTTAAGCAAAATGCGTTGGTAGGATTCGACTCAAGGAGTTTTGAATGGCAAACGTTGTCGTGATCGGTTCGCAATGGGGTGACGAAGGCAAAGGCAAGATTGTCGATTGGCTTTCAGAGCGGGCTGATGTCATCGTTCGCTTTCAAGGCGGGCATAATGCCGGCCATACGCTCGTTGTTGATGGCGTCACCTACAAGCTTTCGCTTTTACCTTCGGGCGTTGTTCGTACGGGCAAGCTTTCTATTATCGGAAATGGCGTCGTTTTTGATCCTCACGCCTTCATCGCGGAAAAGGCAAAACTGGAAGCGCAGGGCGTTAAAATTACGCCAGAGACGCTGAAGATTGCCGAAAATACGACGCTTATTCTATCAATCCATGGTGAGCTGGACCGCCGCCGCGAAGCTTCGAATTCGGGCACCAAAATCGGCACGACAGGCCGTGGCATTGGACCTGCCTACGAAGACAAGGTTGGACGTCGCGCTATTCACGTTCTTGACTTGGCCGATCCCGATACATTGCCTGCAAAGATTGAACGTCTGCTCGCACATCATAATCCGCTGCGCCGTGGCCTTGGCATTGAAGAAGTTGACGGAGCAAAGCTTCTAGCCGAACTGAAAGATGCAGCCCCGCATATTCTGCCATTCATGGACCGCGTATGGTACGTCCTTGACCAGAAGAAGCGCGCAGGTGAGCGAATTCTCTTCGAAGGCGCGCAGGGAACATTGCTCGATATCGACCATGGTACTTATCCGTTTGTTACCTCGTCAAATACCGTGGCGGGTCAGGCATCGGCTGGCTCAGGCATCGGACCCGGTTCGCTGCATTACGTGCTTGGCATTACGAAAGCTTACACCACGCGCGTAGGTGAGGGGCCTTTCCCGACCGAGCAGCAAAATGAGGTCGGCGAGTTCCTCGGCCAGCGCGGCCATGAATTTGGCGTGGTCACAGGTCGCAAGCGGCGCTGCGGCTGGTTCGATGCGGTTTTGGTTCGTCAGGCTGTGGCAAATAACGGCATCAGCGGTATCGCTCTTACCAAGCTCGACGTCCTTGATGGGCTTGATGAGATCAAGGTTTGCACCGGTTATGAACTGGATGGCGAGGTCATTGACTATCTTCCGGCAGGCCAAGGCCAGCAGGCTCGCGTCAAGCCAATCTATGTGACATTGGAAGGCTGGAAAGATACCACGGCTGGTGCTCGCAGTTGGAGCGAGCTTCCTGCACAGGCAATCAAATATGTCCGCTACGTGGAAGAATTGATCGGTGCGCCGATCGCACTTTTGTCGACCAGCCCGGAACGGGACGATACGATACTTGTTACCGATCCGTTTCATGATTAGAGTCGTGCGGGTGGCTTGAGGTTAATCTCACAACAAAACCATAGGTTTGGGTGAATGGCAGATTTCGTTGCAGTATTGAGGAAGACAATTGACGGGCTTGCGGACCCAACTCCCGAGCTCCGTCAACGTGTATATGCAAAGGCTCGTGCAACGATCGAGCAAAAACTTGTCACATTGAATGCGCCTGAAGCCGTGTCGAAGCGTCAGATCGCTGCGATTGATGATGCCATTGCCGAAGTGGAAGCCAGTTTCGCACCGGTGGAGGAAAAGGCAGTGACCATTCCGGAGCCGCTGCCGGTTGCTCCACCACCACCCGTTCCAGATCTTGCACCGCCCCCCACTGCAAACACAAGGCAGGAAGCTGCCCCTTCGTGGTCACGGAGCGAGCCGGTTGCCGCTGCGCCAGTCTTTACGCCGATCGAATCGCAACCAGACGCGCTTGAAGATTTTCTTTCCAGCCAGGACAAGCCAGGTGCCGATAACGAAGAAGAGGACTTCCCAGGCGCGCCTGCCCGTTCGGACCTTTCTCGCAATGAGATTGACGAGAAAGAATTTGGCATCAGCAGTGTTGATGATTCACGCAATGATTATGGAGTCTATACCCGCGGGCCGCTTAAACAAGCTGAGCCGAAACGGTCCTTTGCGCCGCTCTTGAGCATCGTTGCCCTGCTCGCTGTCGTCGCCGGTGTAGCTTATGCGGGGTATACTTGGCGAGAAGATATCTCGAAGCAGGCTGTTGCCGCCAAAGATTATATTGCCAGCCTGATGACCAGCTCTGAGCCCGAAACGGCCACAAATCCGGCTGAGACGGCTGCCAATCAGCCTGCGCCACAACAGCCAGCCAAACCCACGCAACCGGCAACGACGCCCACGGCAACACCCAACTCAACGGAGCCGAAGGGTGAGCCAAAGCTCACGCAAAGGCTGTTGCCTGATGGGCAGGAGATCGATCCCGGCCGTGCCAATGACACGCCGTCAGTGGGCGAAGGTACGTCTGTAGCAACCTCTACATCCGATCCGGCAGCGCAACCGGAAACGTCAGGTCAGCAACCTTCAGGACAGACCCAACCTCCTGCGGCCTTGCCGATTGGTCAGAAGGCGTTCTTCTATGAGGAACGATCCGGGCAGGATGCGCAAAGACGCGAAGAAGGTGGCGTCGTATGGTCCGTCGTCCAGGAATCTCCCGGCAATGATCTGCCGCCGGAGCCTGCGATTCGCGCTGAAGTGACGATTCCGGAACTTGCGATCAAGCTGCGCATGATTATCCGCCGCAATGGTGACAAGACCCTGCCTGCAAGCCATCTCATCGAGATGATTTTCACGGTGCCTGAAGGTTTTGCCGGTGGCTCTATCGACAATGTTTCCCGCATGACTTTCAAGGACAGGGAAGAAGCGCCGGGCAGCCCGCTTGTCGCCATTCCAGCCAAGATCGCGGATAATTTCTTCATTATTGCGATGAACGATGCAAAAACGGCCGTCGATACCAACACTTCGCTGATGCGGCGCATGTCCTGGATTGATATTCCTATCGCATACAAGACTGGCCGCCGCGCGCTTATCACCCTTGAAAAGGGTTTGCCGGGCGAACGGGCCTTTGATGAAGTGCTCAAATCATGGGCGACAAAGGTCGGTGGTTAATAGGTATAAAAAAGGCCGCTTAAGCGGCCTTTTTTAATTGAGTAAAGATGTCTGTCAGTTTGCGTCGGCACCACTGGAAACCAGCGCTTTCTGCTGGCGAATGGCTGCAGCCTTCACAGCATCCTGAACTTTTTCAAAAGCGCGAACTTCGATCTGCCGGACACGCTCGCGGCTGATGCCAAATTCGGTAGACAGATCTTCGAGCGTAATTGGATCGTCCGCCAATCGACGGGCTTCGAAAATCCGGCGTTCACGATCATTCAAGGACGACATGGCGCCGGAGAGCATTTCGCGGCGATTTTCCAGCTCGTCCTGTTCGATGAGCATGGTTTCGGCACTGTCGTGATCATCAACCAGCCAATCCTGCCAATCGCCACCTGCCTCGCCATCCGAAGAACGGATCGGCGCATTAAGTGACGCATCGCCGGAAAGACGGCGGTTCATCGAGATGACCTCATCCTCGGACACGCTCAAGCGGGTTGCGATTTCCTTGACCTGTTCAGGATTCAGATCGCCATCATCCAGCGCCTGAATCTTGCTCTTTACCTTACGCAGGTTGAAGAACAGGCGTTTTTGATTGGCGGTCGTTCCCATTTTGACCAAGCTCCAGGAGCGCAGGACATATTCTTGAATGGAAGCTTTGATCCACCACATGGCATAGGTCGCCAGACGGAAACCACGCTCAGGCTCGAAGCGTTTGACGGCCTGCATTAGGCCGACATTGCCTTCGGAAATAACTTCGCCGATTGGCAGGCCATATCCGCGATAACCCATCGCAATTTTTGCAACGAGACGAAGATGGCTTGTTACCAGCTTATGGGCGGCTTTAGCATCAGTATGCTCCAGATACCGCTTGGCGAGCATGTACTCTTCCTGCGGTTCAAGCATTGGAAACTTGCGGATTTCTTCTAGGTAACGGGTAAGTCCGCCGTCACCGCCTAGAATACTTGGAAGATTTTGGGCCACAGAGCACCCCTCCTCATTTTGAAATGAACCTCCATTATCGGCAGGTTCGCAGCATCCACCCGCCCAGAAACATTGGCGCGAGCAGATTAATGCTATGCATATATAGGTATCATTTTGTCAAAAACACGGTGCATTTCGTCATGAAACAAAGCGTCACATAAATGTGAACAATCGTGTCATATATGTTCACCGAGCGAAACGCGCCAGAAGCCGAAAGGTTCCCTTGTTATTGATATCCGCGGAATGCCTCAAGCAGTTCAGCCATATCGGTGGGAAGCGGGGCTTCAAAACGCATAAGATCGCCTGTCACCGGATGTTCAAAGGCCAGAAGCCGCGCGTGCAATGCCTGGCGATTGAAGCCTTTGACAATAGATTGCAACGGCTCATCAAATTTATTTGCCTTGGTTTTGTACGCACCGCCATACTCCATATCGCCTACCAGCGGATGGCCGATATGAGTCATATGTACGCGGATCTGGTGTGTTCTGCCGGTCTCAAGCTGGCATTCGACCAAGGATGCAAGCGCTGTGGAATCTTCGCGAGCACCAAAACGTTCAAGCACTTCAAAATGCGTGACAGCATGGCGGGCGTCGTCCCGTTCTTCGTGAACAATAGCCTGTTTGGTCCGGTCTCGGTGCGAGCGGCCAAGATGGGCATCTATCGTACCAGTTGTCCTGTCGGGCGTGCCCCAGACTATTGCCAGATAAGCACGCTCAAGGTCTCCGGTGCGGCCATGATCAGCAAATTGTGCACTCAAATGCCGGTGGGCAAGATCGTTCTTAGCGACCACGATGACACCACTGGTTTCCTTGTCGAGGCGATGAACAATCCCGGGCCGTTTTACGCCGCCAATGCCTGATAGCGTATCCCCGCAATGGTGTATCAAGGCATTGACGAGCGTGCCGGACCAGTTGCCATTGCCGGGATGAACGACAAGGCCAGCCGGCTTGTTGATAACAATAAGATCTGTGTCTTCATAAAGAATATCGAGAGGAATGTTCTCCCCGGATGGCGCTGCATCTTCCGGTTCTGGAATTATGATCTCAATGCTCATGCCGTCGCGAAGCTTATATTTGGTCTCGCTGATGACTTTGCCGTCAATGGTTACCTGACCGCCGCCTATCAGCGCCTGAATACGATTTCGCGACAGGTCAGGCGCCAGTTGAGCAGACAACCAAGCGTCGAGACGCTTGCCTGCAGCATCGATATCGGTAATTAGCGCTTTCAAAAACCTAGTCCCTTCGTTACAGAGGCCTACCGCGCTGCGTCCGCTAGCCTAAGCGAGATGCGAGTGCGAGTTAAAACTCGGAGATGCCGTGCATGGCAAATATAAATCCAGACCTGGATGGCGAAGAACAGCCTCTGGACCCGGCAATGGAGCGGGTTCGCCGCAAGATGATCCGGCTGCTAGCTGTGTCCATCGGTATTATGGTCATTGGTCTTATGGCGGTGCTTGCGGCGATTGTCTACAAGATTAACCAGCCTGTAGCGGATGTACCAGTTGCGCCTAGCGTCGTTTCGCCCGGCCAGGCTCTTGGTGCGGCGCTGACGGGAGAATCGATTGTTCTAGATCCCGGCACCCGAATATTATCGCACAACCTTTCCGATAACACGCTTTCACTGGAAACCAGATTGGCCAACGGCACTCGGCAAATCCTTATTTATGACATAGCGACCAAGCGCGTCGTAGCCCGTATTGCCGAAGCGACCGGTAATTAGGCAAAGAGTGTGGTGGTTGCAAATGACCATTGCACTTTTCGCCTGCCTTGATTATACCCGCGACATCGACTGCGATGCGCCCATCGTCTAGCGGTTAGGACGGCGCCCTCTCACGGCGCAAACAGGGGTTCGATTCCCCTTGGGCGTACCAATTCATCTTTATTGTCAGGTCTTTAAACCAGCGGGAAAATACGTCCCTGTTGTATCTGTTCGTCGACCCAATGCTGTTCATTTCCCCAGGAATGCCTTTTCCAGCCTTGCCAGCTGAAGCCGCAGAACTCAACACGGGTTGAATCCGTTCCGAGAGTTTCAATCACATAGCGGATAGCCAGCACTCCGGAGCTTGGAAAAACCTTACTGAAATCGCTGGTAGAGATATCAAGTATCCGGCAGGTTTCGTAGTAAAATTCGGCGGAGAGGACGGTCGTCTTTTTGCCCAGTGCCTGGACCTTTTTCAATGTTTCTGCCGTCCAATCTGCCTTGCGACCCTTTAAACGGGACAGGAGGTTTGGCCGCGGATGATACTGTCTGACGATTGACGGGTGGTAGGGGAGAATAATCTCCTTCGCATCTCGCACAAACGGCTCTTGCCAATAAGAGGGCGTTTCCAAACGTGCCTGCATTGATTTGCCGGAGTTCATCAGGAAGAGAATATCAGTCTTGCTGCCGGTCAATTCAGGAATGATAACAGCTTCATTGAACCGGATAACGATGTCAGCGCTATCTATGGCGTGAGCCACGCCCGGCCCTACAGGTCCATTGCCAACGATGACAATCCTTTTGAACAGACCTGAGAGCGAACGCGTCATTTTATCAGCCAGTTTTCTTTTTCTTGACCTGAGCCATGCGCGGTTTGGTTTCCAGACCGCTCTTATAGAGATTGTTGCGATCAAGGAGCTTCACATCCCGTTCGCCGCATAAAGCCATCGTAATATCGAGCTCCTTGCGGATAATCTCCAACGCTTCCGTCACACCGGCCTTGCCACCAGCGCCCAGACCATAGAGAAAAGCCCGGCCAATGAAGGTCCCTTTGGCGCCAATGGCAAGTGCTTTAAGAACGTCCTGCCCAGAACGAATACCGCCATCAAACAGAACTTCAATCTTGTCACCGACGGCGTCGACGATTTCGGCAAGCACGGAAATGGAAGAGGGAGCGCCATCCAGCTGCCGTCCTCCATGATTGGACACGATGATTGCGTCAGCGCCCGTGGCCGCAGCAATTTTGGCATCTTCAACGTCAAGAATACCCTTGATGATGAGCTTGCCGCCCCATCTTTCCTTGATCCATGCCACGTCACTCCAGGAGAGGCGCGGATCGAACTGTTCAGCGGTCCAGACACCCAGCGACGCCATACTCTCTACACCCTTGACGTGACCGATGATGTTGCCGAACCCACGGCGTTTCGTTTTCAGCATGCCCATGCACCATTGTGGGCGGGTCATCATCTGCCAGAGAAAGGATGGTGTTATTTTGGGTGGGGCGGACAGGCCATTGCGAATATCCTTATGGCGCTGGCCGAGAATTTGAAGATCCAGCGTTAGGACAAGAGCTGAGCATTTGGCCGCTTTGGCACGATCAATCAGATTATTGATAAAGTCGCGGTCACGCATGACATAAAGCTGAAACCAGAATGGCTTTTTCGTAACTGATGCAACGTCCTCGATAGAGCAGATGCTCATGGTGGACAGGGTAAACGGAACACCGAAATCTTCTGCGGCTTGAGCTGCGAGCATCTCGCCATCCGCATGCTGCATGCCGGTCAGGCCGGTCGGTGCCAATGCGACTGGCATTGAAACTGGCTGGCCAACCATTGTTGACTCCAAGGTCCGCTCTGCCATGTCGACAGCAACACGCTGACGTAATTGAATCTTGGCGAAATCCTCCTCATTGGCGCGATAGGTGCTTTCGGTCCAGGCGCCTGAATCAGCATAATCAAAGAACATTTTTGGAACGCGACGCTGCGCGATTCTTTTCAGGTCAGCTATTTCCAGATTCTTGGCCATATTCTTCCCGCTTTAAATATCTGTTTTTCATATGAGTGGCTCGGTGAGGCAAGCACTTTGTACGCGATAATCATATACGAGTGAGCGCTTCACGAGTAAATGGTTTGTCATTGTTATCGAAACATCGTTATGTTCAGCATATTCTTCACGCATGATCCATAGGACTCATTCTCATGTCAAAGCAACCACTTCTCATTCTCGGACCGCTTATGCCCTATCTCATTGAAGAGTTAGGTAAAAAGTACGAGATCGAGAAGCTATATGAGGAGAAGGATGCGCTGGGTTTTCTGCAAGCCCATGCGCCACGCTTTGAGGCGGCTGTGACGAGCACTTTCACGGGGCTGAAGGCAGACATGATTGACCTTCTAACCGCCGTGAAAATTGTTTCGTCATTTGGCGTCGGCACCGACTCTCTTGACGTGGCCTATGCCAATAAGAAGGGCATAAAAATTGCCAATACGCCGGATGTTCTCAACGAAGACACAGCAAACATGGCAATAACACTTTTGCTTGCCTCAACGAGAGACATCGTCGCCAATGACCGGTTTGTACGGGAAGGCCGATGGGCGAAGGGCGAAGCCGCTCCTCTGGCGCTCGGCATTGAGGGAAAGAAAGTCGGGCTTGTCGGGCTGGGGCGGATTGGGAGCGTAATCGCGACCAAGCTCTTGGCTTTTGGCTGCGATGTTGTCTACCACACGCGTAACAAGAAGCCCGACATCTCATTTAAGCATTATGACAATCTGGTTGAGATGGCCGGCGACTGCGCAGCATTGATTGCTATCCTGCCGGGCGGCGAGGCAACGCAGGGTATCATTTCTCGCGAAGTTTTGCAGGCACTTGGGCCCCAGGGAACATTCATCAATGTTGCTCGCGGAACCGTCGTTGATGAAATTGCACTGGTCGAATTGTTGAAGTCAAAGGAACTCGGCCGGGCCGGTCTTGACGTTTTTGTTGACGAGCCCAACGTGCCTGCGGACTTGTTCGCATTGGATAATGTAGTTCTACAGCCGCATATGGGCAGCGCCACGGTTGAAACCCGCAAGGCCATGGCTGACCGCGTTGTCTCCAATCTCGATAATTATTTCGCGGCCAAATAGGCCGCGAGCAACTTCCGTTCAGGCAAGAAAGCTTTAGCCGAAGACGACTGTCTTGTGGCCATTGAGCATAACGCGCGATTCAAGATGCTTCTTGACCGCGCGGGCCAACACTCGGCTTTCGATGTCACGGCCCGTGGCTACAAAATCTTCTGCGCTCATGGCGTGGGTTACGCGTTCAGTTTCCTGTTCGATAATGGGACCTTCATCAAGGTCGGGCGTCACGTAATGAGCCGTTGCACCAATCAGCTTCACGCCTCGCTCGAAAGCCTGGTGATAAGGCTTTGCACCTTTGAAGCTTGGCAGGAAGGAGTGGTGAATATTGATAACCTTGCCAAACAGCCGCTTCGAGAGATTGTCGGAAAGGACCTGCATGTAGCGGGCAAGAATCACAAGATCAGCACCAGTGTCTTTGACAATTTTGAGCAGCGCATCTTCTTGCTCTTTCTTGTTGTCCTTTGACACGGGAAGCACGTGATATGGGATGCCTTCGTGGTCGGCAAAACGTCGGCTGTCTTCATGATTGGAGACGATCGCCGCGACTTCCGCATCGAGCCAGCCTACCTTGATCTGATAAATCAAGTGCAGCAAAGCGTGGTCGAAACGCGAGACCATGATAATGATTCTTGGCTTCTTTGATTGATCGATGAGGCTTGTCTTCATATCGAAGCGAGTAACAGCAGGTTTGAGCGCTCGCTCTACATCGTCTTTCGATGTTCCTTCGGCAGCCGTAAATGCAATGCGCATGAAGAAGCGGTTGGTTTGGCGATCCCAGAACTGATTGCTTTCAGCAATATTGGCATCCATGCCTGCTAGTTCTGTGGTTACCGAGGCAACAATTCCTGGCCGGTCTTCACAGGTAAGCGTCAGGACATAATTCTGGTCTGGCATGGGAACTCCGTCTGTCGTCATTCAGTGATCTTGGCAATTGTGCGGGATCATAGGGGGCACCGTTGAAATGCGTCGACACAAAAACGAAGTGCTCAGTCCTTTTTCCGGCATCCTTGACCGAGGCGATTGTCTTTTGTCGATTAGATGATGGATTGCATCAGGAGTCAGGCTTGATACCATACCATCGGGGTGTGTAAGTCCATTCCCCGCCATCCGTTTTGGGAAAACTGCGCGTTAATGACGAGCCGACAATGATGACCGTGCGCATGTCGACCTGTTCTGGCGTTAAGTCTTCCAGCCGTATCGTCCGCAGGGTCTCCGCCGGGCGGCCAATATCACGGCCCAGGACAACTGGCGTATCGGGATTGCGATGCTGGCGCAGCAACTCTATCGCCCGGGGCAATTGCCAGGGCCGCGGCTTGGAAATCGGGTTGTAGAAGGCAAAAGCAAAGTCTGCTTCGGCGGCCAGTGAAATGCGTTTTTCGATAATCTCCCAAGGCTTCAGATTATCCGACAATGAAATGATGCAAAAATCATGACCAAGGGGCGCACCGCTTTTGCTCGCTGCAGCAAGTGCAGCAGAGACACCCGGCAATATTTCCAGCTCTACACTATGCCATGCGGGATTGTCGGAGTCGTGCAAAGCTTCGATCACCGCTGCAGCCATGGCGAAAACGCCGGGGTCACCGGAAGAAACCATGACCACGGACCGGCCTGTTGCAGCAAGTTCAAAAGCATGGCGGGCACGCTGCATCTCTTCGCGATTATCGGTCGCATGGATGGTCTGGTTGGGCCGAAAGGTTCCAGCCATGCGAATATAGGTTTCATAGCCAAGAATGTCTTGAGCCTGTTGCAGTGCATGTTTGACGGCGGGAACCATAAAATCGGGATTGCCCGGGCCAAGACCTATAACACTGAGTTTTCCTCGTGGACGAGTCTGATCGACCTGCGCTGTTGATTGAAATACCAATTCATTTTCGCCTGCGACCACGTCATCGGGTGTCACCCGGATAAGCAATTCGCCCTCATCATTCAGCGGCAGACGTGCATCGGCAAGCCAAGGCGCACTTCCTTCTATGCGCACGGTCTTTCCGGCAAGCATATCGGCAATGAACTTCTTGGCATTTCCGGGATTCTTCAACTGGAATTCGGGCGGTGGATTTAGCAGGCATGTCCCGAAACGAAGCTCGCCAGAGGTAGTGATAGCAGCCGGAACATTGAGAATCGTAGCAATCTGGCGCGCCAGAATATTGACGCCAGTCGTTCCGCCGAGCAGCGGGACCACTGTGCTACCATCATCCGCGACGGCAAGTACAGGCGGCTCCGCGCCCTTGTTCTCCAAGATAGATGCGAGCGAACGAATGATAATTCCTGCCGAGCAAAGTGCGATAATGGGATGGCCTGCCTGATAAAGCTTGCGGACAGTGTCACCAAAATTTTCGAAGCTTTCGTCAGCCCCTTCGACGCGCGTATCAAGCCCGTAGATGGTGCTTCCATCCAAGGCCGACTTAATTTGCAATGCTGTTTGCAAACCTAAGGCGGAGAGAACCAAAATAATGGGGGAGGCCATCATTCGCCGTTGCCTTGCCACTTTTCTCCGGGAACCAGAATCAGCGAGAAGTAGGGGGATGACGCCGGATCCACTTCGCTGAGCGGTACGATTTTCTGGGCGTCCATAGTCGCCCGTTCAACGTAAAGCGCGCGGTCCATCAGGCCGAGCTCAGCAATAACATCACGCACCTTTGCGAGGTTTTTGCCAAGCTTCATAATCGCTGCGGCTTCCGTGGCGGCAAGTCTTGTCTTCAATTCTTCCGCCGGAAGCACTCCGGAGAGAACCGTCAGGGTTTGATTGCGGTAGACAAGCGGTGCGCCAAGAACTGCCGCGCCGCCCAGGACCGAACACACACCGGGCACGACCTCTGTCTGATAGTCTTCGGCCAGGCGATCATGGATATACATGAATGAGCCATAGAAAAAGGGATCGCCTTCAGCGATGACTGCCACATCTGATCCCGCATCCAGATGAGTGCGCAAAACGCCGGTGATTTCGCTGTAAAAATCGCTGACAATCGCCTCGTAATTCATGTGGGCTGGCAATATCTCGGTTGTAACCGGATAAATCAGCGGCACCAGCAACTGGCTGTCGCTGAGGTATTTTTCAACAATGGTCAGAGCATTACCTTTTTTGCCCTTTGCGGCATGGTAGGCTACGACCGGCGCAGACTGAAGTAGCCGTAACGCCTTCAATGTGATGAGCTCCGGATCGCCGGGACCGACGCCCAGTCCGAACAGCCTTCCCTGCGCCGCCATTATTCTTTCTCCGACGCAAGCGCATTAATGGCGGCTGCAGCCATGGCGCTGCCACCACGACGCCCATGAACAACGACAAAAGGTATGCCATGGGTATTTTCGGCAAGCGCAGCTTTTGATTCCATTGCACCGACAAAGCCAACTGGAAAGCCAAGCACCAGTGCGGGACGCGGAGCGCCTTCCTCAATCATTTCGAGAAGCCGAAAAAGCGCGGTTGGAGCATTGCCAAAGGCAACGACAGCCCCCTCCAAATGAGGACGCCAGAGTTCGAGAGCCGCAGCAGAGCGTGTGTTACCCATCTCCTTTGCCAGTGCTGGCACGGAGGGGTCGTTCAATGTGCAGATGACTTGATTATCACGAGGCAAGCGGGCGCGTGTGACGCCCTCCGCAACCATGCGCGCATCACACAAGATCGGTGCGCCTGCAAGCAAGGCGTTTCGTCCTGCTCTCGCCGCGCCATCCGAAAATGCCAGATCCTCAATCACATCAACCATCCCGCAGGCATGGGCAACGCGCACGGCAAGCTTTTCCAGATCGGCAGGAATGCGGCTTAGGTCAGCCTCAGAGCGAATGATAGCGAAGGAGCGATCATAGATCGCTTGGCCATCGCGAATGTAGTCAAGCATGTGATGGCCCCCCGGAGCCGAAATTAGCGCCGATCAGTTCGGCCGATTCCTCGATAGTGCGGTTGCTAGCCAATAGCTTGCCAAATCGCGACGGTCCATTGGTCGCTTGCAGAAAGATATCATAGCGACCCGCAGAGGTTGCTACGAGCGTTACGGGTTTTGCCATAGGTGAGGCGCAGGACTTGCTGCATCCGGTAAGGTGTATTTGCGGCATCTCGGATTTGCCGGCAAGCAAGGTGGCGAGGCGGATACCATCCGATTGCGTCGCTGCCAGCGCGGATTTGCAGCCAGCCGATCCGGAGCAGCTGATCATCGTTGCAATGGGCTCCAGAGGATCACTGGTAAGCCCAAGTGCACGCAGTGCATCGAGCGCATCTTCGGCATGATCCTTCGCTACTCCGGATAAAAGCACACTTTGCCATGGCGTCAATTGCAGCGCCCCTGAGCAGTAACGATCGGCAATCGCGGCCAGATTACGCAGCATATCGGGAATTAAGCGACCAAGTGGTGGCATTGCGCCGACCATCTGGAAACTCGCATTGGAGGTTTTCACGATACCCAGATGACCATTTGCCTGCGGTGGAGTCCTGCGCCACTGACCGAGATCTGCATTGCGGAGAGACTCGTCAACTCGCCCCTCAACACGACCAATAAAGTGGTCCCGGCCCAAATCCGCAAGCATATGGCGTAAACGCGATGCATCTGGATTGGCAATGTTCCATTCGATGAAAAGATCGAGAATGGCGGTTACCAGTTCGAAGGATTTCTCTGTGCTGACTAGTCCCAGAGCGGATTGATCCCCTGCAAGAACAGGGGGAGTGCCAGCGATACCAAAGGCGTAGGCAGAAGCCGGATTTTCCGGGTTGATCGGGCTTAGCCAAAGATCGTGCGGATGAGTGACCATAGCAACATCCTCACCTCCATCGATGAGTATACAGAATTTGGGTGAGAGCGTCTGATAGCGGGGGTTTGTCTGCAATTCTGTCAGAATGCGCGTAGCCAGAGGCCTGATGTCGCTTTTTTTATCGTCTTGTCCGACAAGCGGGCTGATCATGACATTGCGTATGTCATCCCCCTTGTCAGTCAGAGGCCCCAACCCGAGCGCGAGCAAACTGTCGACAAGCGCGTCTTCGCTGTGCGGGCGAACGCCGCGGATTTGCACATTTGCCCGATTGGTAATGTCGATGATTCCATTACCAAACTCTTCAGCGGCCCGGGCTATCCCTCTTGCCTGATCGGAAGTGAGGTTGCCGAACGTCAGTTTTACCCGGCATATTCCGCCATCCAGCGCTTGTGCCATACGAAACAACCCCGGACAGGCGGAGCGCCGGTCGTGGACTAAAGTTTTGCGGACGGGTTTCTTTATCAGGCTCATGGCTTTGACGGTTTTACAGGATGGCGCAGGGTGTGCCAACCATTCTCATCGCTGTAACCTTCGTTGACCCATCTTGCGCTTTCGGGCATGCATTGCATTGAATGCTCAACGGGATAGATGATGGCGCAGTGGCTTACGATAATCGGGATTGGTGAAGACGGATATGAGGGGCTTGGGCAGAATGCACGGGCCGCCCTGAAAGCTGCGGGCACCATATTCGGCGGCAAGCGTCACCTTGATCTCCTGCCCGAAGAATTTGGCGCGAAGCGTATAGCATGGCCGACACCGTTTTCAGACGCCTATGCGATGCTGCTTGCCTTGCGTGGAAACGCAGTTGTCGTTCTGGCAAGCGGCGATCCGATGCATTACGGCATGGGGGCAACGCTCACGCGGTACCTGAGCGCGGACGAAATGCTGGTTTTGCCTTCGCCTTCATCATTCTCGCTTGCTGCTGCTGCCATGGGTTGGCCCATACAAGACATAGAGTTGCTCAGTGTTCATGGACGAGCGCTCGAAACCTTGGCGAAGTCCTTTGTGCCTGATGCAAAGCTGCTTATTCTCAGCAATGATGGTGAAACGCCTACCCATGTGGCACGGCTTTTGATCGAATCGGGCTTTACTACGGCTCGTCTGACTGTGCTCGAGCATTTAGGAGGCGAGAATCAACGGCGCATTGATGGTGTTGCACAAAGCTGGAACCAATTGCGTTGTGCAGACCTCAATGTTCTTGCAGTGGATTGTGGGCAGCCTGATCAATTCTCGCTCTCATATCCCCTTATGGCGGGTCTGTCAGACGAGGCTTACCAACATGACGGGCAGTTGACGAAGCGGGATGTGCGAGCAGTAACCTTGGCGCATCTGGCACCCTTGCCGCGCGAATTGCTTTGGGATGTCGGAGCAGGATGCGGCTCGATCGGCATTGAGTGGATGCGCTCGCATCCGACATGCAAGGCGATTGCGATCGAGGCCGACGAGAAGCGGCAGGCTCTGATTGTCCAGAATAGTAAAACGCTTGGCGTGCCCGGCCTCGAACTTGTGCGGGGGCAAGCGCCGGATGCACTGGCGGAACTCAACACTCCCGATGCGATTTTCATCGGCGGTGGCGTGACTGATCCCGGGGTTTTGGATGCATGCTGGCTTGCATTGAAGCCGGGTGGCAGGCTTGTCGCAAATGCTGTTACCATTCAAAGCGAAATGGCGCTGGTCGGTTGGCGGGAAGTGCATGGTGGAGATCTCATCAAGCTCAGCGTGTCGCATGCGCAGCCGCTTGGAAGCTTTGATAGTTGGCGATCAGCCTTGCCCGTTACTATTTATACCGTTCGCAAGCAGGTGTAAGGAGTTCGCGACAGGATTAAGACAGGATTATGCTTTCTAAGGGTAGTGGGAGATTGCATTCGGGTGGAAATTCATATTCTTAACGTAATAAAAAACGTTGAAGTCCCGTCCTGATGGCAATCAGGGAGTCAGGAGCAGGAAACACGCATGGCAACTTATAAATATTTCATCTGGCCAATTCTTTTCACAATTTTCGGATTGGCGGCCGGGGCCTGGATAGGCTTCATCTACTCCGGAAATATACAGGGCGCATTGTCGGTGCTGTTTATCTGCGCTGTGCTTGGTGTATTGGAAATATCGCTGTCATTCGACAACGCCATCGTAAATGCCAAAATACTCAAGGACATGGACCCGGTCTGGCAGCATCGCTTCCTGACATGGGGCATCATCATAGCCGTTTTCGGCATGCGCATTGTTTTCCCGCTTGCCATTGTGGCAGTTGCCGCCTGGATTGATCCGATTTCCGCGATGAAACTGGCCATCTCCAATCCTGAAGAATATGCGCGCATAATGAAGGAGGCGCATGTCGGGATCGCTGCTTTTGGCGGTACTTTCCTCCTGATGGTGGGGCTTAAATTCTTCTTCGATCATGAGAAAGACGTTCATTGGATCAAGCTCATCGAAAGCCGTGCATCCCGCTTTGCATCAATTCAGGGCATTGAAGTCGGCGTTGTTCTTGTCCTGATCATTTTCTTCTCCCGCCAACTCGTTGGAGAAGACTCGGTAACGTTCCTGACGTCGGCCATTTACGGGCTGCTTACATTCCTCGTTGTCGAAGGCATCGGCGCAGTGCTGGATGCCACGCAGGAGCAGATGGATACTGTTCACAAGGGTGGATTGGGCGCATTCCTGTACCTCGAAGTGCTGGATGCGAGTTTCTCTTTCGACGGTGTCATTGGCGCTTTTGCCCTTTCAACCAACCTTTTTGTTATCGCCATCGGCCTTGGTATCGGTGCGTTCTATGTAAGGTCGCTCACAATCATGCTGGTCGAAAAGGAAACGCTCGGTCAGTATCGATATCTGGAGCACGGCGCATTTTATGCGATCCTCGTTCTAGCAGTCATCATGTATTGCCAGACACTGTTCCACATTCCGGAAGTAATCACCGGTCTGATTGGTGCAACGCTGATAGTATTCTCGCTGGTTTCGTCGATCATTTATCGTCGCCGTAATCCGGAAGCTATCGAAGCTTAGCCGTTTGACGGAACTATCCGAACGCCATAGGGGTTGAACCTTCTTGCCAAAAGGAGACCACCCCTATGGAACTTGATCCCCAGAACTCTCTTTCCACCATTCAGGCAGCGATTGATCAAGCCAGAGTGCTGATCGTCACCTATTCATTCTCGGTCATAGGCGCGATCTTGTTGCTGGTCGTCGGCTTTCTTGCCGCTCGTTTGGTAGAGCGCTGGGTCTATGCTGGACTTGGGCAGGTGAGCGGGTTTGACATGACCCTGCGCCGGTTCTTCTCAAAGATTGCGCGCTATATGGTCTTAGGCCTTGTAATCGTTATGGTTCTTGGCCAGTTCGGAATTCAAACCGCGTCGATGATAGCTGCCATTGGCGCAGTCGGTCTGGCCATTGGCTTGGCGCTGCAGGGAACCTTGCAGAATATTGCTGCGGGGATCATGTTGCTTGCGCTTCGTCCTTTGCGTATTGGCGAATATGTAGAGGTCGGCAGTATTTCGGGCACCGTCGAGGAAATCGGACTATTCGCAACACGTTTGCGCTCTGCCGATGGTATATATTTGCTTGCTCCAAATTCAACTCTTTGGACTCAGCCGGTGAAGAATTTCACGCGCAATGGTGCAAGACGAAATGACATCACGGTTACTATTGATAATGCTGACGACTTCGACGAGATACAAGCAACGCTGACCGCTCTTGCCGTAAACAGTCCTTATGTGAAAGAAACTCCCGCCCCGGATACATTCATTGCTGAGTTGGGCGAAACGACGATGAGTGTAACGCTACGATATTGGACGACCGTCCCGGATTTTCTTTCCGCAAAAATCGAGCTGAACAAGAGCGTAAGAAAAGCGTTGAATGTCAAAGAATAGCGGATAATCAAATCATTTGCATTGCGTCGGTAAGTGATCGGTTTTTACGGATGAAATACCAAAAAATAATCTGTGCCAGGCGACTATTGCCATAGCGGAGCATCAATTCTTGTAATTGGCCTTGCGCAGCAAGAGGTTTCAAGTCTAGGAACGTTCCATCCATTTTCTCCTTGTTTGGTGACCTCTTGCAGACGATCTCAAAGCCTCAAATAGCTTCGTATATATTGGCACTTGTCGCACTTGTAGGCGCCCTTCAACTTGGATTGCTTTCCGCGCTTCTGGCTGGACTTCTGGTCTATAGTCTGGTGCATATGGCCGCCCCTTTACTTGGAAGAATGGGCGTTTCCAATGGTTTAACAAGAACATTGGCGCTGGCGATACTTGCGCTAATTTTTATACTTCTCGTCGTTATTGGTGTGATGCGGGGCATGGTGCTGCTGACCGATGGGTCGGAAGGCATAGTTTCACTGTTCCAAAAAATGGCTGAGATCATTGATACAGCGCAGCTTCATCTGCCGACTTGGGCGCGTGACTATTTTCCATCCAACCTTGAAGAGCTGGAAAGCTTTGCCGCCGCATGGTTACGCAATCATGCCGGGCAATTACAGCTCGTCGGTCGCGATATTGGTGTCCTGCTCATACGGATCATCCTTGGCATGGTCATTGGTGGATTGATCGCGCTGACATCTGTATCACCGACCAAAAAGCCCGGCCCTCTGGCTGTAGCCCTGACAGAGCGCGCAGCATTGTTAAGCAATGCATTTCGCAATATCGTCTTTTCGCAGTTGCGTATTTCTGCGTTAAACACATTTTTTACCGGAATTTTCCTGGCCGTAGTATTGCCAGCGTTTGGCATTCACTTGCCATTGGTCAAGACCATGATTGCAGTAACATTTTTTGTCGGTTTGCTTCCAGTCATAGGCAATTTGATATCAAACACTGTAATCGTCATTGTTGCGCTCAGCGTTTCCTTCGGCGCCGCGGTCGGATCTCTTGCATTTCTGATTATTATTCATAAGCTCGAGTATTTTATGAATGCGAAGATTATCGGGTCGCGCATCAAGGCTGCCGCCTGGGAATTGTTGCTTGCAATGATTGTTTTTGAAGCCTGGTACGGCATTGCTGGACTTGTCGCTGCGCCTATCTACTATGCTTATCTCAAGGACGAGCTGAAGCTGCGCGGCTTGATTTAAATGGCGGCGATATGTCTGTTGGCCAATGTCGCGAAGCGCCCCCATTCAACCAAGCACAACTAAAACACATCCTTGGATTGTAAATTTTGGGCAAGAATCGAAGGTTTTTCAGCAAATCTTCGGATCTTTCCGGGAAAAGAGAGGCGGGACCCGATTTTCTCTGCCACTTTTTCACATATTTGAGACTCCGTTGGGCCAGTCCTATAAATTCCACTGGCCCGACCGGCACCATCATTATAAGTTACATGTAATTTGAAATCTGGAGTTGCACATGTCGTCATTTCCAAATGAGGTTCGTTCCATCCTCAATCGAGTCATTGGATCTTCTCCGGCTGACCTTCGTCTGGTTGCCCAGCGTCTGCATGACCATGCCGTTGAAGAGCGTATGCCCGTTGACGAGGTGAAAACAAATCTCGCGCTGCTGGGCTATGCCACGATTTCAGATTTTTGCCGTGATCTCGATTTGCCGCCTCATGTGGCAGAGCGCTGGGAGCGTTTTGGCGTATCATCAGAGATGAAACAGGTTTTCGGCATGCTGCTTAATCAGCGTAAAAAATTTGCCGCTGCCGCTGCCGAGTTTGAGGCCATTACCCATGTCGGCCTGATGGATTTTTTACGCAGCCGAGGTGTGCTTTAAAATAAGTCGAGCCGATCTATCGAATGTCTTGTCATAAGCTTGACGATCAGCCCCGCTATGGGTTCCGGACCGGGCCTTTCGGTTCTAAGACCCTGATCAAGATGAGATGCGAACACTAAAATCTGTCGGCTAAGTTTTCTAACCGTCACCGGGTCTCCAGCGATTTTTTATGAATTCAGTTTTGTTTGTCACATAAGTTTCATTGTTCAAATGTATTTGACAAAAGACAATTGAACATGGACACTCCTCCGGCATGACAGGTCGAAAAGAACCTGGAATGCACGGAGGAGGATTTTTCGTGGGCACATGTCCCCCCGATTAAACCGAATCCCCTTTGGGAGGAGAAAAAATGAATAAGTTTCTTAAAATGACACTCGGCGTGCCAGCTCTTTTTGCTGTGTCGCTGGCTTTTGGTGCGGCCAATGCTGAAACGCTTAGCCTTTACACATCACAGCCCGATGCTGATGCAGCGAAAACCGTCGAGGCCTTCCGCAAGGTTAATCCAGATATCGAGGTGCAGGTGTACCGGTCCGGTACAAGCGATATTTTGAGCAAGCTCGCGGCGGAGTTTTCTGCCGGTGCCACACAGGCCGACGTATTGCTGATCGCCGATGCGGTGAGCATGGAAGGCCTGAAGAAACAGGGTAAATTGCAGGCCTATGAGAAGGCCAATGTCGAAGGTTTCAGCAAAGACTCTTTTGATAAGGACAAGACCTATTTCGGTAGTAAGCTGATCACTACAGGCATCGCCTATAATTCAGCTGCAACGGCCAAGCCCGAACATTGGGCAGACCTTGCCAAGCCGGAATATAAGGGCATGATCGTGATGCCAAGCCCGCTTTATTCTGGTGCCGCAGCCTATCTGCTGAGCGGTTTCGTCGGCAATCCCGAACTTGGCTGGGACTATTTCGACAAGCTCAAGGCCAATGAAACAGTAGCCGTACGCGGCAATGGCGCGGTGCTGAAATCCGTAGCCAGCGGCGAGAAGCCTTATGGCATCCTTGTCGATTTCATGGCGCTGAATGCAAAGGCCAAAGGCTCTCCGGTTGAATTCGTTTTCCCCTCGGAAGGTGTTCCTGCGGTGACGGAACCAGTCGCGATCATGTCTGGCACGAAGAACCTTCCTGCCGCGCAGAAATTCGTAGACTTCATCCTTTCGGATGATGGACAGAAACTGGCGCTTGCACAGGGCTATCTGCCTGCCAAACCATCGATTGGCCGTCCTTCCTGGCTGCCTGAAGGTGTTGAAATCAAGGTAATGCCAATCGAAACTCTGAAGGTTCTCGAAGCGACTGACGCTGACAAGGCGAAATTCTCCGGAATGTTCGGCGGCTAAAACTATTCCGGCAAGAGAGTTTAATTGAGTTCTCTTGCCGTTTCCAGTTTGGCAATCGCGCTGTGCGTGGTTCGTCCTTCGACTAGCTCAGGATAGCTCACCATGAGAAAGTGGTGGTTTGCAAAGGGCATTGTTCTGAGACGTTGCAGATAGGTTTTGCAACTATCCACCCTCTTCATGGTAAGCTTGTCGAACCACGCATGGCAAAAATGCAATATGGGACTGTGAATGACTATATTTGCTGAAAAGCGTCAGGGTACTGATACAGCCCTGATTGCAGGGGTGGCGGTCATTGTCGCGATGCTTTCCATCGTACCAATGCTGCGTCTCGCTTTCGAGATCGTCATGCCGCAAGGCAGCCTTTCTGCGGCACCGCTTCGCACGGCACTTTCCGGTTCGGCCACCTGGACCGCCACGTGGCACTCATTGCAGGTGGGCATAGGCGGCACATTGCTGGCAGTTATTCTTGGCACTGCCGTTGCCCTTCTGGTGAGCCTGACCAATGTGCGCGGTCGCAGCACTTTCGTTCTGCTCTATGTCGTTCCACTTCTCATCGCCCCGCAAGTCACGGCACTGGCATGGTTGCAATTGTTCGGGCCTGCAAGCCCGTTCCTCAAGCTGATTGGCATGGCACCAGCGCTGGGCAGCAAAAATCCGCTCTATTCGACGACCGGCATAATTGCACTGCTTGGCGTGCAATATGGCCCCCTGGTTTTCCTGATGGTTCGGGCCGGATTGCGCAAGCTGCCGCGTGAACTGGTGGAAGCCGCCTTAAGCAGTGGTGCAAGCCGTCTAACGGTACTTCGTACAATCATCCTGCCACTGATGACGCCATCCATCATTGGTGCCACCGCATTGGCTTTTGTTTCCTGTGTGGGCAATTTCGGCATCCCGGCATTTCTTGGCATCCCGGCAGGCTATCTCGTCTTGCCGACATTGATCTATCAGCGGCTGGCTGGCGGTGGTCCCGCTGTTCTTTCCGAAGTTGCTGTTCTTTCCATGCTCATCGGGCTCATCGCCATGGCCGGAATTCTGGCGCAGGATTATGCCTCCCGCCGCCGCGATTATCGTATCGCTTCCACCTCCCTGCCTGCCGCGCCCTTCGAGCTTGGGCGCTGGCGCGCTTTGGCGGAATTCGCCATGTGGCTATTGATTGTCATTGTGCTGGTTCTGCCGATTGTCGGGTTGTTTTTGACCTCGCTTGTCGCGGCATATGGCGTGCCGCTGAGCATGAAGACAGTCACGCTTGCCAATTACGCTTTTGTGCTGTTTGACCACGCGGCGGCGAAACGCGCATTTTTCAACAGTTTCGGTCTTTCCCTTGCCGCAGCGGCCTTCGCAGTGCTCGTGGCAGTACCGCTTGGCTATCTCATCACCTGGCGCAAAAGGTGGTGGACGAAGTTCCTGAATCTTTCCGCAGAATTGCCCTATGCACTGCCCGGCGTGGTTCTGGCGATTGCCTCGCTGCTCTTGTTCCTGAAGCCACTGCCGATCATCGGCTTGCAGATCTACAATACAATCTGGATCATTCTCTATGCCTATCTTGCGCGGTTTCTCGTATTGGCATTGAGGCCCACAATCAGCGGCCTGCACCAGATTGACCGCTCGCTTGAAGAGGCGGCGCAAGTTGCCGGTGCCGGACTTATAAGGCGCATGCGAACCATCGTATTTCCGCTCGTCGCGCCCGCGACGCTTGCCGGCGGCGTGTTGATCTTCATGACGGCCTTCAGCGAATTGACCGTTTCAGCCCTGCTATGGGCTTCCGGCTCGGAGACGATCGGTGTGGTGATCTTTTCTTTTGAGCAGGGCGGCGATTCCAACTACGCCGCCGCCATATCAACCCTGACAATTGTCGTGATTTTTGCGCTGATGCTGTTGACCAATCTGTTTGCACGCAGCCTTCCAAACGGAGTTCTGCCATGGCGGGATTGAAAATTGAAAATGTGACCAAGACATTTGGCGACTATGACGCCTTGTCGAATGTCTCGCTGGATGTCGCCAATGGCGAATTTGTTGCAGTGCTCGGACCTTCCGGCTGCGGGAAGACGACGCTCTTGCGCCTTGTTGCCGGTTTTGAACAGGTCAATCAGGGCACAATCACCGTTGGCGGGAAGGAGATGTCCAACCCGAAATTGAACGTCCCGCCTGAGCAAAGACGTGTCGGCATCGTTTTCCAGAATTATGCCTTATGGCCGCATATGAGCGTTTCAGAAAATGTTGGCTATAGTCTGAAAGTGGCAAAGGTCGACAAGGCAGAGCGGGACCGGCGCATTTTGGAAGCGCTCGAACTGGTCGATCTGCAAGGATATGGCGATCGCCGCCCGGCCAATCTTTCCGGCGGGCAAAGACAGCGCGTGGCTTTGGCCCGGTGCCTTGTGTCAGCGCCATCGCTGGTATTGTTTGATGAGCCGCTTGCCAATCTGGATGTGCATTTGCGCGCCTCGATGGAAGATGAGTTTGCCTCGTTCCATAAACGCACGGGCACGACGATTATTTACATTACCCATGATCAGGCCGAAGCCATGGCTCTGGCGGATCGTATTGCTGTCATGGACAAGGGGCATCTCGTGCAGTTTGCAACGCCGCGCGAACTTTATGAACAACCGGCGACGCCCATGGTGGCTTCGTTTATTGCCCAGGGTATGGTGTTTCCGGCCAACGTTCTGACTGTCGAAGAAAACGGGCAATGCAAGGTGGAAGTGCTCGGACAGGAGGCTGTTTTTCGCTGCCGTCCCGGCCAAGGCGTGACAGGCGATGCAAAGGTGTGCATTCGTGCCGCCGATATCATCCCGGCAGCCAAGGACGGAATCGAAGTTTCCGTGAAGCGCAGCATCTATCGCGGGGGAGGCTCCCGCATCGAGGCAGTTGCTGGCAATGAAACACAGGAACTGCATTTCGATCTGGCTGATCCGAAGCGGCTTGCCGAAGGAGAAACGACACGCGTTGCCATCGCCTCGGGCTGGGTCATACCGGAGGCAAATGTCTGATGCGGATTGATCTACATGGCGGCTTTGGCGAAAAAGGCCGGACCAGTGTCGGCATTTCGGGCGGCGGCAAGAGCATACTTCTGGATGTTGGCATCAAGGTTGGGGCGACGGGCCGCGACTATTATCCGGCAATTGACGATGCAGCGATTGCCAAGCTTGATGCCGTCTTTGTTTCCCATGCGCATGAGGATCATATTGGCGGGCTGGCCTGGCTTTTGTCGCGCGGATTTCGCGGCCGTATCTTCATGACGGCAGAAACATCGACGGAAGCTGCTTCCATGCTGGGGCAATATGGCGAGCAGGGTCACATGCAGGCCTTCGAGATTGCCGCACATTCTGCCGAAGTTTTTACGGCGGGCGATATCATTCAGCTTGGAGAGTTGAGCGTTTCAACCGGACGTTCCGGCCATGTGGCAGGCGGCGTTTGGTTTGCGGCAAGTGACGGAGTCAAGTCCGCCGTTTACACCGCCGATGTGGTGCCGGACAGCGCGGTTTTCGCAATGGATGCAATTCCGCGCTGCGATCTGCTGGTGCTTGATGCCTCCTATGGCGATGATGCCATATCGAGCGATGAGCGCGTTTCCGCGATCCGGCAATGGATCGAGATGCAACCGAATGGTTGCCTGCTGCCCGTGCCGCTTTCCGGTAAGCCGCTGGAACTGATGGCTATCCTGCCTCAGCGCTTCGCGATCCATGCAAGCATGCGCGATGCTGTGGCGGCACAGATCGCCGCAAGAGATGCTTTCCATCCAGGTATTGGAGCAGAGCTGACACAGCGGCTGGCTAATGCGCTGGACTGGTCGGAATTGGATGCTTTGCCGGACTGCCCGCTCATGAGTTTCGATGGCATGGGAAGCGCCGGGCCTTCGGTGGAGGCGATCAAACGCGCGGCAGATCAAGGATATCCCATTCTGTTGACGGGGCATATTCCACCCAATACACCTGCTTCTGCTTTATTTGAGGCAAAGCGGGCAGAGTGGATAAGGCTGCCGACCCATCCGACCCGGCAAGGCAATGTGGCGATATGGGAAGGGGCAGGGCGTCCTGCAACGCTAGGGCACTCGTGCTCGCTCGCCGCACTCAGTGCATTGAAACAATATCTGCCCGCGCTGAACGATACGGTGCGCACCGGCGACCATATTGACGTATAGAAGGCGAATGCGATGAGAATTCTGGTTTGCAATGATGACGGGATTGACGCGCCGGGACTGGCAGTACTGGCAGAGGCGGCCAAGCTGATAACGGATGATGTCTGGGTAGTCGCGCCGGATGGCAAGCGCACTGCCGCAGGCGCTTCGATCACCGTTGGCAAACCTTTGATAATGCGGGAGCTCGCACCCAAACGCTATTCCTGTTCTGGCACGCCTGCCGATTGTGTCGTCACCGCGATGAGCTGGCTGTTCAAGGATCAGGACCGGCCCGATCTGGTGCTTTCGGGCATTAATGATGGGCGGAACGTAGGCGAGGATCTGGCCTATTCCGGTACGCTGGGCATTGCCCGGGAAGCCTCATTTTGGGGCATTGCTGCAATCGGATTTTCGCGGGTTAAGAAGCCGGAGCAGGCGGAGAATGACGTCAAATGGCTGGCAGATTTTGTTCGCACCCTTTGGAACGAGCGTGATGAATGGGTGCTGGAGGGGCATTGGCTGAGTGTCAATCTGCCGACCCTGTTGCCAGCGGAAATTCGCCAGCCGCGCATAGGCCGCGACAAGATCGCGCTACGCTCGGAGGTGGTGAGCGCGGAGGGTGAATTGACCACGCTGATCGTCCCGCGCGGCCGCGCTCACACCAGCGAAGAGGGCGACGACAACGATCTGATCGATCGTGGCTATGTCTGCATTAACCGGCTGAACTGGTTCGGCGAGGCGCAGCTTGATGCAGGTCTGCTCGGGGAATTGTAGTCAGCCGCGGCGGGCGACAAGGATACCGAGGATCACGATAACGCCGCCTATGGCCTGCATCAGACCTATAGGCTCGTTGAGCAGGAACCAGGCCAATGCTGCGGCAACGACCGGCTGCAGGAGCAGGGTCAACGATGAGAAGGCGGGAGGCAGGAAGGCGAGCGCATAGGTGATCATCCCCTGGCCCGCCGCATGAGAAATGAAGGCCAGACCTGCCAGCACTGCCCAGGCAAACAGCGTCAGCGGTATGAGGTTTGTTTCAAAGATCAGCGATACGGGCAGCATGCAGATTGCCGCGGACGCTGTGCTCCAGATCATGATCGTGCGGGTGGAAAAACGCACGCGCAGACGGCCGATGACGAGAATATAGCCCGCATAGAAAATGGCCGCGACAGCCGCCGTTGCATCGCCTGCAAGCTTGCCATCGCCCAGCGCTGCCGGACCACCTTTTAGCACGACAACGCCGATGAGCGCGGTCGCAAGGCCGATGAGAAAAATCCTGCTGACATGGGCGCGGAAAATTGCCCAACTGCCGAGCGTAACAAAGATCGGCGCGAGATTGGCCAGAAGTGTTGCATTGGCAACGGAGGTCATATGCAACGCGAGGTGCCAGGCAGCAAGATCAGCGGCCAGAAAGATGCCGGGCATGGAGAGCCAGAAATAATCGGCAAGGCTTTCGGGGCGGGCATTGCGTTTGACATCCGGCATGGCTTTTGACCAGACCAGAAGCGGAATGAAAGCCAGCGCAACGCGCCAGAAAGCGGTTGTCATCGGCCCGACCTCGGACAGGCGCACGAAAATCGGTGAGCCGCCGATAGCAATACCTCCGAGCAGCAACGCAGCAAGAGCTAATCGATTGGCGTTGACGGTCTGTATGCTCTGGGCGGTCATGAAAGGATTTCCGGTGTTTGCGATGTGTCTATACGAAATCGCCCATAGAGCAAATTCGAATGATTGACGTTTACAGTGAAGGGAACTTCATGTTCACGGAACCAAAGCGCCAGCCGATGGTTTGAAGTGAAGTATGGGAATAAACAGCTATCTCGTTCTGATCGCTTTGTTCGGGCTGGTCGTCTTGATGACCTCCTGGTTGCCCATGTTATTGAAGGGATTTCCGCTTTCCCTGCCCATTGTCTGCATTGCTTTCGGCACCCTGTTTGTCTGGACGCCGCTGTCGGCAATGATCGGCGACAATCCCCTCGACAGCCGCTTTCTCACGGAAAAAATAACCGAGTTTGTCGTCATCATTGCCCTCATGGGTGCCGGTCTGAAGATCGACCGGATATTGGGCTGGCGTAGCTGGATGACAACGTGGCGGCTGCTGGCCATATCGATGCCCCTGACTATCGGTGCCATCGCATTGCTCGGCTGGAGTTTTCTCGGGCTTGGAGTTGCTTCGGCCTTGCTGCTCGGGTCAGCGCTGGCGCCCACAGATCCCGTGCTTGCCAGCGATGTTCAGGTGGGGCCGCCGCAATCGGGGGAGAAGAGCGAGGTACGTTTTGCCCTGACTTCCGAGGCGGGGCTGAATGACGGGCTGAGTTTTCCATTCGTGCATCTGGCAATCGCGCTCGCGGCTTCAAATACAACGGGTGCTCCGTGGTTTTTCGACTGGCTAACGACCGATGTCATATGGCGGCTTGCTGCGGGCACGGGGCTTGGCTGGGCTACCGGCAAGCTGCTTGGCTATCTGACCTTCCGGCTCCCGAACAGGGCGGGGCTTGCCCATACGGGCGACGGTTTCGTGGTGCTGGGGATCACATGCCTGAGCTATGGGCTTATAGAGATGGCGCATGGCTATGGGTTTGTCGGCGTGTTTGTCACTGCGCTGACGCTTCGCCATGCGGAGCGCAACAGTGGCTATCACGAAAATCTGCATAGTTTTGCCGAACAGATCGAACGTCTGATGATGATGGTCGTGCTTGTCTGCTTTGGCGCCGCCATTGCGGAAGGCAGCGTATTTCATCCGCTGGACTGGCGGATCGTGGTGGCATCGCTGATCATCCTTCTTCTTATCCGCCCGATTGCCGGTTGGGTGGGGCTGCTGGGAAGCCCCATCGAAAAAAGGGAAAAGGCCGTTATCGCTGTTTTCGGTATTCGCGGCCTCGGCTCATTCTATTATTTGGCCTATGCGCTTGGTCACGCGCCGTTTTCAAATGCCAATATTCTATGGGTAACAGTGTCACTCGTCGTGCTTATATCTGTCGTGTTGCATGGCATCACGGTTACGCCAGTCATGCGTTGGCTGGAGCGGAAGAATGATGAGATGGAAGCGGGTAAAATGCCGGACTAAGTCCCCAGGTCATGTCCTGTCAGGAAAAACAGCGCATAGGCAAGACATGGGACAAACCAGAGCAAAGCCCATGTGCCGAAACGGCGGCGCGTATTCCAGGCGAGAATCGGGCCCAGAACTGCACTGACCGGCCAGACGCTGAGAATGTAAAAATACTTCTTTGGAAAGGCACCAGTGAAGGCCAATGACATCATGGCCGGCGGAAAAGAGAGAACGCAGAGAATTGTGCAAATGATAAAAATTGCGAAAACTGGCTTACGCATGAGTCACTGATCCGGATTGCTGGCATGGAAAAACGCGTCATCCACAAAGTGCTACTGTGCACCATATGCGTTGTTTTGTTTTTTAGTTTCGGCTGGTCCGTATTGTATGTCCGTCACTTCGTAAACAATGCAATGGAAGGTAAAGGCCATGTGACAAATCTGGTCAAGAGCCACTCAACTAAGTCCAATGTCTATAAGCCGGTTGTTGAGTTTCAAACAGTTGAGGGTGCCACTGTCGAGTTTACTTCGTGGCTGGGCACATCGCCGCCGCGCTTTAGCGTGGGGGAAAGCGTGAGCGTGTATTACGATCCGCGAAATCCGCAATCAGCCATTATCAATGACTGGCTTTCGCTCTGGGGCGGGTCTGCCATCCTTGGCGGTCTGACAATGATTTTCGCTGTGATAGCCTATATGATGTACTTCCGTGTCAGCTTTGCAAAACCACGCAAACAGCACAACTCTGCGAAAGTTTAGTGGCTGCTGCGATTGCGGTTGATCCATTCAAAATCAGACTCAAGGGCCGTATCGACTTTTGCTTGCATGTTTCGATAGCGGCGCAAAAGTTCTTCGCCGAATTCCGTGACGACAGCGCCGCCGCCCTGCGCGCCGCCGCGCTGCGAATCGACCACTGGCGCTGCGAACATTGTGTTCATGGCGCTGACCAGCAACCATGCGCGGCGATAGGACATATCCATGGCGCGGCCTGCCGCAGAAATGGAGCCGGTTTCGCGAATATGTTCAAGCAGCTGCATTTTCCCCGGCCCCAACCGTTCCTTGTCAGGAAAGTCGATGCGCACATAAGTTTGCAGGTCGCCTTTGGCGTTTGAACTCATTGTAATTGCACCTGTGGAAATCGGTTCCTATCTATAGCAGGGCCCGAGGGAGTGTACATTGCCGGATCGGGTTTCGTTTGCTTGACAAGGCAGGTGCATCGGCAGAAATGTGGCCACGTGTTACGCAGGCTATAAGGGAAGGATTTTTCATGTTTGCTGCAAAAGCGATCACAGAAGGCGACAAGCCACAGTTCTACAGGGAACTGGGCGATCAACTGGAAGCGCTGCTTGCGGACGAGAATGATCCAACTGCCAACGCGGCCAATAGTTCGGCGCTGATCTTCCAGATGCTGCCGGACATCAACTGGGCCGGGTTCTATTTCCTGCGCTCACAAAGTGAGCTTGTGGTCGGGCCATTTCAAGGCAAACCGGCATGCGTGCGCATTCCCGTGGGGCGCGGCGTGTGTGGAAGCGCAGTTCTGCAAGCATCCTCTATCCTCGTTGACGATGTGCACGATTTTCCGGGCCATATTGCCTGTGATGCGGCCTCCCGCTCCGAGCTGGTGGTGCCCTTGATCCATGATGGACGGGTTTTTGGCGTGCTTGATCTCGATAGTCCTATACCATCGCGTTTTGACAAGGATGATCAGGCAGGGGTGGAAAGATTGGCAGCAATCTACACGGCCGCATGCGTCTGGGAAGAACAGGCGGATTGATTTCCATGCTTGATCGATCAAGCCAGGCGATCGAAAAATTTGACGCAAAAATAATCTGCGGCGCATGGCAGGTAAAACGCAAGGTGATCGATCATCGCGCCGGAGCGATATATGGATTTACCGGGCGCGCCATCATAACCACCGAGCTTTTTGAAGAGCGCGGCGAAATGTCTGTCGGAGCAAATGTGCTGCAGGCAGTCCGGACCTATCGGCTTGCCTTTGAAGATGGGGCAGTGCGGGTGCTCTACCCGAGCGGCAATGAATTTGTCAGCCTGCGATATGGCCCATCACAACGTGTGTCGCATCTATGCGGCAGTGATCTCTATAATGGACGGTTTTTGTTTGAGAACAGCAATGCTTGGGTGGAGGCGTGGCGTGTTCATGGCCCGCAAAAGCGATATTCAAGCATGAGCTGGTATGTGCGTGCGGTTTGAGGTTGTTTTGCCATGCCGTCGAACCACGCACAACGACATAGCAATCAAAGAGAATGAGTTACCCACACAGCCCCTCCAATATTTCCGATGCTTTGCTGCTGTGCCGTTGTTTGTGCCGCAACATGCGAAAGCGGCGGACCGGCAGCTTGAAGGCGGCCTCGACGACAAGCCCTTCGCGTAGATAGGCGCGGGCAGCAGCGCTGGAAATGACGGCGGCACAATTTCCGGCGCAAACAGCGGAAAGAACCGCCTCGTTGGAGGGGAGAACCAGCGCGATCTTCAGATCGTCATGGGAGACTTTGAGATTATCGATGGCATGTTCAAACTCCGAACGCGTGCCCGAACCCTGTTCCCGCATGACCCATGAAGTGCCGCCGACGATATCCTCAGCCTTCAACGGACGTTTATCCGCCCAAGGATGGCATGGCGCGACAACGATAATCAGAGCATCTTCCGCCACGACTTTCGAGACGAGAAGCGGTGCATCAATCTCCCCCTCGACAAAGCCGAGCTCTGCCCCGCCTTCCGTGACCGCTTCGGCCACCGTCCTTGTATTGCCGATGGTCAGGTCAATCTCAATGCCGGGATAATCCTGTTTAAAGCGCATCAGGAAAGGCGGCAGCCAATAGCTGGCGATTGTCTGGCTGGCATAAAGGCTAAGCTTGCCGCGCCGCAGACCGCCAAGCTCTGATAGCATCAACTCAGATGAGCGTACCCGCGCCAAAGTTGCCTTGGCCTCACCAAGAAAAACGCGGCCAATCTGCGTCAGTTCGATACGTCGTCCAACACGGTGGAACAGCTCGACGCCGTAAAAAACCTCGAGGTTTTTAATGGCGCTGCTGACCGCCGACGGCGTGAGGTTAATTGCTGCCGCGGCTTGAGTGAGATGCTCGCGTTCTGCCACGGCAACGAAAATGGCGAGTTGTTCAAAGGTCATCAGAAAACCATTCGATTTTATCGAACAAAATATGACAGAATATTCGATAGAAGTCGATAATATTGCATGAGATAAGTCTGCCATGATTGAAATTTCTAAAATGGCAAGCTTATGACCATTCCTCATCGCCTCCTTCCTGTTCTCCCTGGGCTTGCCCTTTGCTGCGCCGTTGCTTTTGCAGCGGTGGCTGGCGAATATATCCAGAGCGCGGTTTTTGGCGTGAGATGGGTGGAAAGCCTGGTTTTGGCCATAGCAATTGGCATTGCCATCCGATCATTGCGTCAACCGGGCCAATCGCTGCTCGTTGGTATTGATTTCAGCGCGAAACTCCTGCTGGAATTGGCAATCGTTATGCTTGGCGCATCTATCAGCCTGACAGCGATGAAAGGGGCAGGCGCCACACTGATTGCCGGAATAGCGGGCGTTGTCATTTTGTCGATCAGCATCAGCTACGGCATTGGCAGGCTCTTCGGATTGCCACCAAAACTTGCGACCTTGATTGCCTGCGGCAATTCGATTTGCGGAAACTCCGCCATTGTTGCGGTCGCGCCAGTGATAGAGGCAGACCGCAAGGAAATTGCCGCCGCGCTGACCTTTACGGCGGTGCTGGGCATAGCAGCCGTGTTCTTCCTGCCGCTGCTCTATTTCCGCACCGGAATGAGCGTACCGCAATATGGGACGCTGCGGGCCTGACCGTCTATGCCGTGCCGCAGGTCATTGCTGCGACGGCTCCCGCAGGATTGCTGGGTGTACAAACCGGAACTTTGGTCAAGCTGGTGCGCGTGCTTATGCTTGGCCCTGTGCTTCTCGTACTTGGTGCGATCATGAAGGCCGATTTGCGCCATGAAACCATTGGAGGGCGCGAAGTCCCGCAAGATGATTTCCGCTTTTACGCCAATCCAAGCGGGAAGCGGATTGCCCTGGTGCCGTGGTTCATCAGCGGATTTGGCATAATGATGATGCTGCGCTCGACCGGACTGATACCTGAGGCGGCAATTGCGCCAATGGGGCAGCTTTCCAGCGTGCTGACGATTATTGCCATGGCCGCGCTTGGATTATCGGTTGATATTCGCTCTGTTGCTCATGCTGGCGGGCGAGTGATGGCGGTGGCAACCCTCTCCCTCGCATCGCTTGTTACAATCAGCTTCGGGCTAATAGCTTTGCTGCAGTTGTAACAATGGTTTTTACGTGCGTTACTTTTAAATGATGGCGCAGAAATTTAATATATCGAAACTACTTTAAGTAGTGTGAGGATGTAATAGGAAGCCTGAAATAACATTCCTTGTAATCCATTGGTATGGTTGTAACCTTCGAAGATTATACTATATTTACGCTTCCCCGGTTTCGGGTTGATAGACTTATTTTGTACGAAGCCAGATCATGCAGTCGAGCTGATCGAAAGTATTGTTCTGTAATAATAATAAGTATTTTATACGATTGTTTTGTTTTTCATCAGTATTTTAATTATATAGGTACATATCTTTTCAGAAAGCCATAAACGTGAACAAGCCAGATATTCTATACGCAGGCTTGCGGTCAAGAAAATCGACAAGAGGCCGCTTGAAAGTGCACCTTTGGTGCATGGCTCTGCTTGTTATGATATTCACTTTGATAATGGCAGGCATGTCTATTTATAATTCTATTCAGGCATTTAACAGAGCCGTGACTAATCTGGCGGATATACAGGGTTTTTCTTTTGTTTTCATGGCTGCAAGTTTTATTTCAGCGGAACGGGGCCCTGCCAATATTTTGATGAGCGTGGACGATGCTTCCCGCGACCAAGCCTATGAAAACTGGCAGATCGCCCTGCAAAAGACTGACGCTGCGCTCAGCAAACTGGACACAAGCAGTGTTCCCAGAAATCTCCTCAAGGATGTGCGCGAGCAGTTGCGGCTTGGACGCATGAAAGTCGAGGCGGCACAATTCACAAATCCAGGCACATTACGCTATGGCGAGATCCATGAGGCCATTGTTCACCTGTTCCAGGCCCGAGAGAGTTACGACAAAATTGTTCAACAGCAAGGAACCGAGCTGCTACGCCATGATGAGGATTTGGCCGCCGTTGTATTCAGGGTGACGATGCTCAGCAATTTGCGGGAATATGCTGGTAGGTTGGGATCATATTTGATTGCGCCAATGGCCGTAAGAAAACCAATTCCTGCCGAGAATGTGATCCATATGCGGATTATCGGGGGGCGGATCCGTGAAATCTGGCATTTGCTAGAACTCGGCAGAAAACCCGACGTTGAAGCCTCATCAGATGATCAAAAACACGAAGAAGCAAATTCACGCTACATGATTGGAGGGCTTGCGCTGATTGATCATCAGATTCGCACTGCTCAGCAGAATGGAGTTCCGGCTCTTGATGCGGTTACGTTTACTAAGCAATATTCCGCTGCAATGAAGCCATTGGCAGAATTGCGGGATATTTATTTTGCTGCATCCGTCGCCAAATTTGAAAAGCGCGAACGGATTGCGCGCCAAGCGCTCTATTATACAAGTGCGATGGCGTTTGTGATCCTCGGGCTGGTCGTCGGTCTGGTGGTGGTGGTGCAGAATTATATATTCAAGCCGCTTTTCCGCGGAGCCGAAGCAATCGTGTCGCTTGCCGATGACCTGCCGACGGATCTGCACCGGGAGACGAGGCATGTTGCCGAAATCCAGACGCTTTATTCTGCGCTTGAGGTCATTGCCATCAAGCTGAAAGAACGATCTTTTCTGGTCGCCCGGCTTGAACATCTGGCACATACGGATGGGCTCACGGGGCTTCTCAACCGGCGGGCGCTGGATATTTTGGGCAATTCAGCAACAGAAAACTACACCGATCTGGAGTCGATACCTTTCCTGATGCTTGTGGATATCGATAATTTCAAAACCATCAATGACAAATATGGGCACGTTGTGGGGGATGAGGTCTTGAGAGAAATCGCACAGCTGATGCAAAACAATATTTGCGACAGCGATTACGTGGCCCGTTTTGGCGGGGAGGAATTTGCAATATTGCTGAATGACAGTTCGTGCATGGATGCAGCCATCATTGCCCAGAAATTGCGACTGGCGGTCGAGCGCCTTGCCATGACGACTTCGGATGGGAGCGTTTTGAAAATCACGGCGAGCTTCGGCGTTGCGCAAGTCGGAGATCAGTCCTGGAGCGAAACAGTCAATCAGGCTGATCTGGCGCTTTATCAGGCTAAAAAGGCTGGGCGTAATCGCGTGCGTTTTGCCGATCAGGTTGCCGACGCCTTGGAGCAGTATAGTGGGGCCGAAATCGAGGCGGTGAGGCACTCCTAGCGTTGTTCCGCTATCTGTCTGCGCGAGCTTTAAATTTTTTGGTGATCCCGACTGGATTCGAACCAGTGGCCTACAGATTAGGAAACTTATATTCCAATAGTAATATCAATCACTTGTAGCTCCATGTCGCATTTGTGTCGCAATTATCCCAAAAGAGTGAGCTCTGAAGCGGCCAATTCTTCGGCATCGTCATTGCGTGGGGACAGATGGCCATAAGTATCCATTGTCAGGGTGAGAGTGTCCAAGGCGTTCCTGCACCATTTTAGGCGGCAAGCTAAGCCCGCCGTCTTCCCGTCTGTTGATGCACCATGATGCATAGAAAATGCCGCAGCGAATGGAAGCCGGTATATTTCGCCTTCGATATTGGATTGCCGTCTTTGTCTGTCTCTCCGGTCTGAACCGACACGCCAGCTCGTATCTGTGATGGTTGGAATCCGCGCTGCATTATTTTTGACAGAGATTCGACCTTCCCGAGACTGTTTGGAAATATCAATTGCTCCGGCCGGATTTCTTCCGTCAGATGTTTCCATCTACATCCTTCTGCCTGTCCGCGGGAGTGGGCATTCCAGGCCAAGAGCGGAATAGGCACCGTTCGCTCCCCGGCTTCGGATTTAGGTTTGCCAATTTGATTGAAGCGATCGGCCCTCTGGTGAACCCGGACTTCTCGCCCTTCGATATTGACATCTGACCATCGCAGCCCGCGTATCTCCGAAGCGCGTGGGCCTAGTGAATATCCAGTCAATAGCAATGGCCGCCATTTGCCCTCCAGGGCGTCCACAATAGCCTTGATCTTCGCGGGAGAATGTCCCGATCTCAGCTTGCCTTTCCGGCGCGTCTCTTGATGTCGGTCTTTGCCCTTCTGTCGGGCGTGGCTCTTCTCTCGTACGGGATCTCTTATGACCAGACCGCGCTCTTGTGCATCGGCGAGAAGCGAGAACCTTGCGCACCATCGAAGGCGAACGGTCGGCGTCGATCATTTCATCTTCGAAGTTGCGAACCACTGGCACAGCTAGGCGCGAGAGCAACGTTGATCCGAGGAATGGAATTATGTGAAAATCGAGGTGTTGGCGATACTGGACGATTATGCCTCGCTCAAGACCGTTCTGCGCGCTGCCAACAGGTAAACGGCTTTAACAAATTCCGTCGCCTGTCCCCATTCGCGCCTCATCTCAATAGACCAGCCGATTTGAGAGCGTTTTCGATCGTGTTCTTAATCGAATTGCCGCTCTGTTTGTCTGGAGATACTGAGTACAAGCCGGCCGTCGGATTTAAAGCCGGAGCGGTCTCTGTGGATTTGCCGATTAGTCCCCACGATTGAGCAATATGCCAGGTAGATGAAGTCCCTACGTCGAGCATGAAGGGCCGCGCTGACCCGACAGCGTTTTCACCTCTACTGTTTATGGGAGTGCCATGAGCCATACCGTTGATAGCATAAGCCTCCAAAACTGTTCGACCGTCCGCATTTTGCCATTTTCGAACCTGATGTCCGTCAAGAGTGCTTTTTGATGCAGGTCGGTCTAATTCGTGCAGAATTCCCCACTGGCCAATAACCGCTTCCATATTAATCGGGTCTACGGTGGTGTCTGCCGTTCCGTGCCAGACTGATACCTTTGGCCAAGGGCCTTTATGGCTTGAAGCCTGACGAACGTGTGCGGCAAGTGCGGCCCCATCTTCAAGTCCATGACCTCGCATTCGGTCAAATGCTTGGGGAATGGTGGATGCCGTGCCGTGTGCAAGCCCCGCTATGATCGCCCCTGAATTGAATAACTCAGGATAAGTTGCCAGCAACGACGCGGTCATGGCTCCCCCTGCAGAAAGCCCCGTCACATAGACGCGCGTTCGATCAATCCGGTGGTTTTTCAGCAGGGTCTCGATCATTTGGGAAATTGAACAAACTTCACCTTCGCCGCGCGTTGTGTCACTGGTCGAAAACCAGTTGAAGCAGAGATTGGGATTATTCGTTCTTTGCTGCTCTGGGAAAAGCACGCCGAATCCGTAGCGCTCAGCAAGAAGTGACCAGCCCGAACCAACATCATAATCGTCGGCCGACTGCGTGCATCCATGAAGAACCACAACGAGCGGAGCGTCGGGCGGCAGTTTGTCTGAGAGGTAAGTCCAACCTCGCAATTGTCCGGGATTGGAACCAAAATCAGCGAGAGGGGACAATCGCCCTCGGTTGTTTGCAATTCCGTTGGACAGGACGCTCTGCTGTTTATTCAACCGCCTGATTGTGTCGGAAATCGTTCTCATTGCGCGCACCTCGTTGTGAAGAATTTCACATCAACTTTACAGCAATGCTGCAAGTGCGAAATAGTTGCTGCGGTGCACAATAATTGTGAATCTTGCGATATTAATAAATTGATGGACAACCAGTCGCCCCGCAAGGAGCACGAGCGGCCTTGGCTTTCATATGATGCGCAACTTGCGGCAGACCGCGAAGCTCGGATTGCGGCCGACATGAACCTGCAGCGCCAGGTCGATGAGATCAAGCAGGCGCAATCCGGGTTCTTTGGCCAGCGTGATTTGAATATGCAAATGCTGGATCGACCGGAGCGTGTCGAGCGGGAGAGGCGAATAGCGCTGCCTTCCAATTAAGTGTACCAATTCTCAGACAGGGGGATGACGCAGCTAATGAATGACGTGTTTTTTACAGTACTCTATTTGTTTTCTGTCTTTAACGGATTTTATTATTTGTATGGCTTGGCCATCATTCTTGCGTTTGTTGCTGCGATGACGAGAAGTAATGGTTCAGCGAATAAATGGATGGTTGCCGCACTGGTCTGCTTTGCCGTCGGAGCAGTAACCCATTTTGCTGCCACTAATTTGCTTAGTGGCTTTTACGCACGGTGATAAGGTAACACCGCCGCTCTGTCCTTCCGGATGGAGCGGCGATTTTTTGCGTTTGGAAGTGATTCGTTTTCTCGGTATTGTGCTTCCTTTGTAGGAGTGAGTGCCATGAGTCTCGCATCCCCTCGATATAACTACGAAGATGAAAAGCAGCGCGAAGACGAATGCCGGGAAGCGATGAGAGATCGGTTCCTCGACAAGGTTTCTTCGAAGGATATGTACGCTATTCACCAAAAGGCCATCAAAGCGGGTTGGGGCTTGCCAGAAGTGCAGCGAGCTATTGATGCGCTTGTGCTGGAAAAGGCAAAGGAGTTGGGCGAAAACTTGCCCTGTTGAGCCCTACAACTTCTCTGGCTTTCCGGCTAGTAACGGGAGGGACCCTATTGGGCGTTGATTATCCGTCATTCTTTGCCCGAAAATGAGCTACTAATGCGTTGGCGTGGCCGTGCCCCATATTGTACTGCGTTTTAAGCAGTGCAACCATTTCCATATGCTTTTGATCTTTCAAACTTGCCAAAACAGACATCCAATAATCAATTGGCTGAGCATACTTTTTCTCGATGGATGGAAAGTACGAAGCAGGGCCCTTTACTGTTGCGTCTGTGGACATCTCACGTTCTCCCTAGTTGCTATAACCGTAGGACGAACGGCGTAATAGGATTCCTACGCGCTCTCAATCTTTTTTGTTTCAGCGGCGCTTTGTCCTTCGGGACGGGGCAGCGCTTCTTCCCTGCCTCGTGATGCCGGGGCGTTTCTGGCTTCGGTAGCTACACGAACTTCAAGGTATGGGTTTATTTTGAATGTCTTGAAGGTATTTTTCAAACTTCGACCAGAACTGGTGGTCGAATACAGATGCCTTATCCAGTTTTAACTGTAGGGCGAACGTCATACATTCATTGGTGTTTAGTTTTAAGGTCTTTCCCGAACTGATAAGCTCCAAAAACAGACCTTCGAAAGCCATTTCGTACTCTCGATTGTCGAGATAAAGCACAATTGCCTCAATGGATTCAGCATCGAGGTTCGCCTGCGACACGGTGCTTCTTACAAACCGATCGATCAACTGGAAGTTGGCGCTGCTTGATATCGCAATGTTATGCTCAACCCAGCGAGCATGTTTCGACAAACTCACGTCAGCAAACGCTGATGAGGCTGCAGCAAGCAAGACTGCGACAAGAATGCTCGTCCCATGCACTTTACTCCGTCTGATCCATTGCATTGGTGCAGGTCCATCTCACTCCCCTTTAGACAAGCGACTATTGCAACAAATCATGAAGCTGTCTCCCTCAATTTCGCTCGGGATCGCTGCTTTATGCCCTCTGCCGCATCTTTCCCTTGCGCCACTTTTCCAGTTTGTCGTTTGATGGCGGGCGACCAACTGCCTCGACGTAAATGTCGGCTTCCTTTGCTGCATCAATAAAAGCCATGCGACAATGCCGGGAGACAGCGTGCCATCGTAGCATTCCAGCAGCGCATGTTTGGCGATATCAAGCTTTTCGGTATCCGTGCCCGGCCACTCATTCACAATGAACTCCGCCGCCTGCATAATGGAGGTGATTACCTTCATCTTGCCGAGCTGGCGGGTCATTAAGGTTATTTCTTTGAATGGTTTATCTTCCATGAGTCGGTGAACGACTCTTGCAGGGAATCAGTCCCTAGCTAATCCGATCAATCTTCCCATCATGCATTGAAAATACGCCGTCTTGGCCACCCTGCTGATCGAAGTCGCGCTCAAGGTCTGCCCATCTTCCGATGAACTGATTGCAGGTACTGCAGAATATCGGAGTGTTACCCGTGACATTATCCGGAATGGTGAGGTAAATTGTACCGCAATCCTTGCAGTCTAATTTATGGTTGAGTCTTTCCATTCCCCTGTTGCCCCGTTGAAGTAAAACCCATCGTCTTCTGCTTTGATATCATAGTTGCCGGCGGGCGTCCCACGCGTACGCTCAATGTCTACCAAACTCATTTCACGGCTCATAGCCAGCGAACTCAACGTACTGGGACAATGCACGCCTCTGTCAAAGAACGTCATGACGCAACGCGCCAGCCGGTCTTTTTGCACCAGGGGATTGGTCCCAATTTGCTGGAAAGCTAATTCAAAGGCTATCGCCATGATATCCCAATCAAGGGATGAATACTTGTTGACGTAGATTTGACTACGAAAAGGCATAATCGTGCTCTCCCACTAGGCGAAGAGCACATCGTATCTCTCAAACATCGATCGCCGGTCCAATACATACTATCGATGTTGAATTCAGAATACGCCGATGTCGGCCAGAGTCCATAAAATATTTTATAGCAATAAATCTGTGTCGCGGAACTTATTCGGTGACTAATAGGTTGAAGGGTATCGTGCTTGAAAGGCTCCGTCGTGAGTGAAAACGATCCAACAACGAATCGAAGCGATGTGAACAAGTTTCGCGATCAAATGCGTACTCCTGGCTTTAGAGACGCCTTGCGTTCGGCAAAGGCTCCAATACCAACAAACAAGAGATTTGAAGTTCTTCTTGTCCGGTTGGAAGAAGCTGAAAAAAAGCAGAAATAACATTATTCAACTTGCGGTTGGCTTTGCTTCGGTAGGTATGCCTTCCTTCGTTCTTGCTGCTCGAGTCGCTTCGCCACCCGCATATCCTTCTGTTCCCGGATTTCCAATGCCTTCTCGCGATTGATAGCCAAGGTGCTGAGAACCCCTGGGTCCGATATTCCGCGGCGGTACAGATCGACGATTGAACGTGCGAGGCGCTGACTGTGTTCGTGGTCTTTTGGATGGCGCTGAAGGCACGCGGATGCAAGATTGTGCGCTTTTGAAATTACTTGCCAGTCTATATTGGTAGAGCTCCGTCCCGGAGACTTTGAAAAAGGCAATGCCGTTTCCTTGTGCAAGAAGGTTAAGGGCTTGGCATCCGTCATCTTCGCGCGAGGGTGAGGGTGCACCAAGCCAGTTGCCAAGAACTACTCGAACTACATAATCCGCCCGAGAGCATTAGGTTCCGGAATTATTTCTGCGTTCACCTTCACCCTTATGCTCGCCGCAGTACCAGACAATCCCGTATCGTCCCGAGAAACCAAAGCTGCACCACGCCTTGCAGTCTTCGGGCTTGGGCGGTGCTTCAGACATCGGCTAATCAGTCAGCCAATGTAATGATGAAACTGACATTATTCGTACCTCAGAGCTTCAACGGGATCGAGTTTGGCTGCGCGCCAAGCGGGGAAAAGCGTCGCCAGAAAAGACAGGACAAGCGCCATCGATATGACCAATAAGGTTTCGTTGAGCTCCATCCTGGCTGGCAGTGTGCTTAGGAAATATAGCTTCGGATCGAATAGAGTTGTGCCGGACAGCCACGAAAAGAATTGCCGGATGCGCTCGACATTCAGGCAAACAACGATACCTAAGACAACACCTGCAATGGTGCCAGCAACTCCGATAGCAGCCCCAGTCATCAGGAATATGCGCAGGATGGAATTTCGCGTTGCACCCATGGTTCGAAGGATGGCGATATCGCGGCCCTTGTCTTTCACGAGCATGATGAGTCCCGATATGATGTTCAGCGCCGCGACGAGCACGATAAGCGTCAGAATCATGAACATGACGTTACGCTGCACTTGCAGCGCGGAAAAGAATGTCTGGTTGCGTTGTCGCCAATCGGTCAACATGACAGAGCGCTGTGCCGCTTCTTCAATCGGCTTTTTCAGTGCGTCAACATCATCCGGTTTGTCGGCAAATATCTCGATCGATTGAACTTTGTTGTCCTGATTGAAATAGAGCTGCGATTCCTCGAGTGGCATGAGTACGATTGAGGCGTCATATTCTGACATGCCGATCTCAAAAATGGCAGTCACCGGGTAGGATTTGACCCGTGGCGCCATCCCAAGCGGCGTCACATCGCCATCAGGAGAAATCAGCGTCAGCCGGTCACCGAGACCCAAGCCCATATTCTCGGCCATGCGCGTACCTATTGCTACGCCGCCTGCGGTGTTAAAACCCTGAAATGTGCCCTGCCGCACGTTCTTTGCCACAAGTTGCAGCTTGGCGATATCGTCTTCGCGCAAACCGCGGACAAGCGCGCCTGATCCGGCCCCCACATTGCCTTTGGCCAGAACCTGGCCTTCGACGACGGGGATGGCAAAAGATACGCCTGGCACGGCATCGACACGCTTGATAACAGCATCAAAATCATCCAATGGCCGATCCATTGGCTGCATGATGACATGGCCGTTGATGCCGAGAATTCGGGTCAAAAGCTCGGCCCGGAAACCATTCATCACCGCCATGACGATGATAAGCGTCGCCACCCCAAGCATGATACCCGTAAACGAGAACCCGGCGATAACCGAAATAAACGTTTCCTTGCGCCGGGCACGCAGATAGCGCCAGGCAATCATACGCTCAAAGGCTGAAAATGGCTTTGAACCAGAGGGCGCGGTCGCTGCTTTTTCTGTCATAGAATTCAGTCTGATGCTCTTAGATGACGACTACATTGCGGCGATTAGTGAACCCAAATCCTAAAGCAAGAGCGGTTCTTTCTCTATCTTCTTTGTTGCGGTATAACGAACTAAATTGTTGTCGGGCAGCGGCCGTGGCAATTGAAGCGCTTCTTGGTCCGGCTCGTTTCGCGGATCGGTCTAAGCTGTCTTCTCGATATCATAGCCAACCAGCATACGCTTATATCGCGGCGTCCAATTGCCTCTTCTACTCTGTTCTGGCGTTATCCATTCCCCGTCAAGGGCTTTAAGAAGCACTCGGCGTTTCGCTGTTCTGCAAACATATAGACAATGTAGCGATCGGGATGAACATAAACATTCCGGTTCAATCGATAGCAGCCAAGCGTTTTCGACAAGAAACCGACCCTGTCAAAATGCAACCCCACATCCTCACAATGCAGCGCAACCCGAAAAGGATTCCTTCGATCAAAGTGGGTGGCGGCTCGCCTCTGCTTCGGGCCATCTCAATGCCGCGAAAGCTTTGGCTTCCAACCACGGGCATAACCAAAGCCCATGGCATTCATGTTGCATCCATGTTGCATGGATTCACCGTGCTTCAAAGAAAACCGTTGTAAATCAATGGTGGCTGACCTGATACACGCATAAGTCTTTGAAATTATTGGTGATCCCGACTGGATTCGAACCAGTGGCCTACAGATTAGGAATCTGTCGCTCTATCCTACTGAGCTACGGGACCATTCAAGCGGATCGCGAATAGGGGCGATCCGCAGAGACTTAACGTTTTTCAATGCCGCCGCCAAGTCTCAACTTTGGTAGAATGCGCGGCAAAGCCATCAGGTGGATGGCAGGAGCGCGCTTTCGGCAATATTTACCCAATAGCTGATGCCATGCGGGATTGCGTCATCGTTAAAATCATAGGCCGGGTTGTGCAGTGATGCGCTTGCTCCGTTGCCCATGAAAATGAATGCGCCGGGACGCGCTTCAAGCATATAGGAGAAGTCTTCGCCTGCCATCATAGGCGCAACCTCTTCATTTACCGCATTATTTCCGGCAACTTGACGTGCAACCTTGGCGGCGAAATCAGTCTCGCGATCATGATTGAATGTAACCGGGTAATTACGTGCGTAATCGATTGTGACTGTCGCGCCCAAGGCGCCCGTGATGCCCTCGACAATTTCAGTAAGCCGCTTTTGCGCGTAGTCTCGCATTTCCTTGCGAAGCGTGCGGACCGTTCCCGCCAGTTCCGCTTTTTGCGGAATGATATTGTAGGCATCGCCCGCATGAAATTTGGTGACTGAAATAACGACAGAATCAAGCGGATCGGTGCCGCGAGAAACAATTGTCTGCAGTCCATTCACCAGCTGTGCGCCAATAACAACAGGATCAATCGTTGTGTGAGGCTGTGCAGCGTGGCCGCCACGACCTTCAATTGTAATGGTGAATTCGTCGGTTGCGGCCATGATCGGGCCTTTGCGGATCGCAAATTCGCCAATCGGTATGCCCGGAATATTGTGCAGTCCGTAGACTTCGGAAATGGTGAAACGCTCCATCATGCCGTCCTTGACCATTTCGCGGCCGCCGCCGCCACCTTCTTCGGCAGGCTGGAAGATTACGGCTACCGAGCCTTTGAAATTGCGTGTTTCGGCCAGATATTGCGCTGCGCCAAGCAGCATGGAGATATGCCCGTCATGACCACAGGCATGCATTTTGCCGGCATTGGTCGAAGCCCAGGGCTTTCCGGTGATTTCTGTCAGGGGCAGGGCATCCATATCGGAACGTAGGCCGATTGTCGCGCCTTCGCCGTGACGACCGCGGATTATGCCGACAACGCCGGTTTGGCCAATGCCTGTAACCACTTCGTCGCAACCAAAACCGCGCAATTTTTCTTCAATAAATTTTGCAGTCTGGTGCACATCGAACATCAATTCGGGATTTTGGTGCAAATGGCGGCGCCATTGCGATACTTCATCCTGCATTTCGACAGCGCGATTGAGCACGGGCATTTTTACATCAACTCCAATTTACCTGTGACAAGAAAGGCACTTTGCCTTTTGGATGCCACATAAGATAGATAAGGCCATTGCCGCTCCACGTGAAGCGCGGCTTAATGCCTTTTGCCTTCCCAAGGTTTTTATACAGACAGGCTGGATTTCAGGAATGCGGAAAACTGTAGCACTTTTTCTAGTCGGTAGCGCGATGTCAACCGTTGCGATGCTCGGTCTTGGATCAACGGCCCTTGCCGAGGCGAATATCACACTTGATGCTAGCGGTGGCGAGATTCTTTCGCAAAAAAACGCCTTTCAGCGCTGGTATCCAGCGTCCTTGACCAAGCTCATGACCGTCTATGTAGCTTTCCGCATGCTCGAATCAAAGCAGGTAACGCTTGATACGCCCGTTCGAATCACCGCGCTTTCAGCCAAGCAACCACCGAGCAAAATGGGCTACAAGGTTGGCTCGGAATTGACGCTCAGTGACGCGCTGAAGATCATGATGGTCAAATCGGCCAATGATGTTGCCATGGCGGTTGGCGAGACGCTGGGCGGCTCTTCAGAAAAATTTGCGGTGCTTATGAACGAGGAAGCCCAACGTATTGGCATGAAAGGCTCGCATTTCGTTAATCCGAACGGGCTGCATTCAGACGATCATTATACGACAGCGCGGGACATGGCAGTTTTGACCCTGCAACTGCGCCGTGAGTTTCCGCAATTTGCGCATTTCTTCGACATTGAGGCCATCGATTACGGCGGCAAGAAAGTACAGCCGAATTTGAATGCCTTGATTGGACGCTTTCCCGGTGCGGATGGGATGAAGACCGGCTTTGTCTGCCCTTCTGGTTATAATCTGATCGGCTCAGCGACGCGCAATGGCCGGACGGTGATTACGGTCGTTCTTGGCGAACTCAAGCTTTCGACCCGTGCCACCAAAGCTGCTGAACTTCTTGCCAAGGGTTTTGAGACCCATGGCACTAGCATCACGATCGACAATCTGAAATCCAACGGTTCGCCGGAGCTTGATGTTGCTGTGAATATGCGTCCGGAGGTCTGCTCCAAGACGTCGGGTTCCGATACATGGGACGGCAAGGATCTTGAAGGTCATATCATTGCCGGATCGCCTTATATGAACCGCATGGACCGCGAGCCGGTGGCTGAAAAAGTCGCCTTGCTGCCGTCAAAGCTCAATGCGCTCGGCATGGAACTTAATCGCCTGCCAGTGCCAACGCCTCGCCCCGACCGTTCGTCGCTTAGCGATGCGGGCAGTGCTGCGAAGGTGATCAATTAATGGCTGGTCCCATTCCAGTTTCCGTTCTGACGGGCTTTCTCGGCTCCGGCAAGACGACTTTGCTCAATCGCCTGCTGAAAGATCCGGCGCTTACCGATACTGCCGTTATCATCAATGAGTTTGGTGATGTGGGCATCGACCATCTGCTGGTGGAAAAGGCGAGCGAAGGCATTATCGAACTTTCGGATGGCTGTTTATGCTGCACAGTGCGTGGCGAACTCGTTGATACGCTTGCTGATCTGATCGATCGTTTGCAGACCGGAAAATTGCAGCGGCTAAAGCGCGTCATCATCGAAACCACGGGTCTCGCCGATCCCGCGCCGGTGCTTCATGCGATTATGGGACACCCCGTTTTGCTGCAAGCATTTCGTGTGGACGGCGTGATCACGACCGTTGATGCGGTTCACGGCATGGCGACGCTGGATGCACATGAAGAGGCAGTAAAGCAAGCGGCTGTGGCTGATCGCATCGTCATCACCAAGACGGATCTGCGTCAGTCGGTGGGCTTGGTCGATCCACTGCGCGCGCGTTTGCAGGCGCTTAATCCTGGTGCCGATATTATTGATGTCAGCGATGAACGGACGGGCTTTGCGGCACTGTTTGAATGTGGTGTCTATAATCCGGAAACCAAGACGGTCGATGTGCAGCGCTGGCTGAAAAGCGAAGCCTGGCGAGACCGTGAGCACGAGCGCCACGAGCTTGAGCATCATGGACACCACCATCATCATGATCATCATGACCACGACAGTCATGACCATCACCATGATGTGAACCGCCATGATGCGGCCATCCGGTCATTCTCCCTGACCCATGACAAGCCTGTGCCGCTATCGAGCTTCGATATGTTTATCGATCTGCTACGCTCGGCCCATGGGGAAAAGCTGTTGCGTGTCAAAGGCATTGTTCTCTTGGAGGATGACCCCGAGCGGCCGCTGGTCATTCATGGCGTCCAGCAGATTTTTCACCCCCCCGTACGGCTCGCCGCATGGCCGGAAGGTGTGCGCGAAACGAGACTGGTCATGATCGTCAAGGATCTGCCGGAGAGCTATGTACAGCAGCTTTTCAACGCGTTTCTCAACAGGCCGCAGATCGATATGCCTGACCGCGCCGCATTGTTTGATAATCCACTGGCTATACCGGGTGTGAAGCTGGTTTAAGTTTTGCTGCAGGGCAGTTGTGCGTGGTTCGACAAGCTCATCATGAGGGAGAGAGTTGATTGCAGGGAGCCATGTTCTGGAGCGATGAAGATTATCTTTGCAGTTCGCCAACTTCCTCATGATGAGCTTGTCGAACCACGCAATCGGGTAATGCAGCCTATCTTTAGCCGCGCTCGATGTGAAAGCGGTGGCCGCCTTCGACGCTGATTGTTTCAATCAGACGGTGGCCCTCGGTCAGGCAGAAATTGGGCATGTCGATAACGGCCAGCGGGTCGGTGGTCTCTACCCATAAGCGCGTTCCAGCTGCGGCTTCAGCCAGTTTTTTACGGGTTTTAAGCACGGGAAGCGGGCAATTCAGGCCGCGAAGATCGTAGACTTCGGCTTCCATGATGCGTTTTGAATCCTGCTCATCCGCGAAGAAATTAAACGTGCTTAATTGCCGCCGATTTTCCACCACGCCTTTTTGGCGGGCGCGGGTGCTGCAACCGGTGCGGCGGCTTCAGGCGCTGCAATGGCGGCTGTTGTCATCGGAGCAGGTGCCGGCGTCTGTTGTGGAACAGGCGTAGCTGCAACGGCAGGCGTGTGCATGCGCGAGCGCTTGGAAGCTTCGCGCTCTTCCTTCGCCTTGTCGGCTGCCACAGCAGAGGCGAGCCGGACCATGATCTGTGGCTTGTTCGCCGCATCGGCATCTTGTGGTGACAAGGATGGCGGTTCTTGCGTTACGCGTTCGCCGCGCGCACGGCGCTGGCTCCATTCAGCAATGATCTTAGCCTCGGTCAGACCCTGGATCGAGCGGGCAGGGGCTTGAATCTTGCCCTTGCCAACCATGGATGAGAAAGCGCTCTCATAATTGGTCTGATAGGACTGATAGGCCATTTTCAGCGATTCTGGCTGATCGGAAGGCGGGCAAGTGCTGGTGGCAGCGATAGGCGCATTGGGGTCGGATGTGTGATTGAAGACGTATTTCTTCTCACAAACATCAACCTTCGGCGGCACTTTGGTGATTTCAAAATGGTCGTAGCCTTCCTTCAGATTTTTCCAGAAAGCGTAATTGGGATCATCCTTGTAGCGCGCCATATTGGCGGCAGTCATGCGGAACGGATAGGCTTGTAGCTGGATCGATTCCTGCCCGCCCTTGAAGGCATCGCGGGCGAAAGCATAAATCTGTGCAACCTGACCATCGGTCATCGAATAGCAGCCGGAAGACGAGCAGGCGCCGTGAACCATCAGATTTGCGCCCGTCCGGCCAAGCGCGCGGTCAAGCGCGTTGGGAAAGCCAGTATTGAATGACAGATAGTAACTGGATTTCGGATTCATGTGAGCGGGGCGGACGGCATAATAGCCTTCCGGCGCCTGACGATCACCTTCAATGAATTTTGGGCCAAGTTTCCCGGACCATTTGCAAATCTGGTAACTGGTGACGATATCGTAGCGGCCATTGTCCTTGCGCTTCCAGACTTCAAGAACGTTTTCTTCCTTGAAGATGCGGAACATGATCGGCGAGGTGGCAGTCATGCCTTTCGTCTTCATGCTCTGGACAAGTTTGGCGGGCAGTTGCGTGTTCGCGCCATTGGGAACGAGATCGTTCACCGTCCCGCCCTGACATCCGGCAAGGAAAAGCGTGAGCATCAAAGGAGCAAGAATGTGTGTCTTTATCTTCATTGCAGCAGCAGTTGCCAGTTCATCAATTGTTTGCCGAGGTCGGATTCGCCGCGAATATAACATTCGCACCATTATAGATGCACCCGTTATAGTTGATAAAGTCTTGACGCAACCGCATAAAATTGCCCCGATCACGCAGATGTCACCTTTCACGCACTGACGGCGGATTTATGGCAAACAATCATGAAGCACACATAATTGCTTCGAAGTGCCGCAAAACAAAAAAGGCGGCGCAAATTGCACCGCCTTTTTTAAGTCTAGTCCGAAAGATCAGCCGTTAAGGGCGTCCTTCAGAGCCTTTGCAGGCTGGAAAGCAACTTTCTTGGAAGCTGCGATCTTAATTGTTGCGCCGGTTGCAGGGTTGCGGCCTTCGCGAGCGGCGCGAGCCTGTACCTTGAACTTGCCGAAGCCTGGCAGCGAAACTTCATCGCCAGCTACGACTGAATCGGTGATGCCTTTAAGGATGCTATCAACAATCGCCTTGGACTGAACTTTTGTAAGACCCTGATCAGCGACGAGCTTATCAATGAGATCGGACGTATTCATTTGGCGGTTTCCTCAGTATATTCGTTGATCGGAGGGGTCTGTATGGCACGCGTTACGCACTCTGTCATCAGGAACTACAGGCAAAAAGCGGGTTTATACCCAGTGTTTACGGGGTTTTTTTCGAATTAAGCCCTGATTTGCCGGATGGGGATGCCGGTTGAGCCAAAAATCGCGCCAAGTGATTCGGCTTGTGCGGGCCCTTAATCAGCTATCGACAGGGCGATAAGCTTCGTTGATTTGCCAGATTGGCGGGCTGCCAATATGTCTTGCAATATGATCGACAAAGGCGCGCACCTTCGCAGAGACATGGCGCGTGGGAGGGTAGACGGCATATATATTGTAGGGTAGCGGCTTTGCTTGCGGCAAAACGGGGATGAGTCTTCCTGCCCGCAACGGTTCGGCGGCGATGAACATCGGCAGGAGTACAAGCCCAAGGCCGGCAATCGCCATATCGCGCATCGCCTCGCCATTATTGGCAACGATGCGGCCATGCATCGGCACTGCAATCGGTTCGCCATCCTTGTCCGGATTTTCAAATTGCCAGAGCTGGCTGGTATTGACGTTGGAATAGTCGATGCAGGAAAAGCGATCCAGCGCGCCCAGCGTTTCCGGCAGGCCATGCGTATTGGCGAAATCCGGGCTGCAACAGATGACACGGGGATCGGTGCATAATTTGCGCGCGATCAGGCTGGAATCGCGCAATATACCAATGCGTATGCCGACATCATAACCGCCGCGCACCAGATCGATCATGCGGTCTTCAAACTCCACGGCGATTTCCAGATCGGGATATTGCCGGGCAAAATCCGCAATCATCCGCCCCAGATACATTGTGCCGAAGGTCATGGGCGCAGCGATGCGCAATGTGCCGCGAATGGCGCTATTGCGTGTCGCGGCCGTATCAGCCGCCTCCATGATGTCGCGGACAAGCGGGCGGATGCGCTCGACGAAATCCAGCGCATTTGCCGATGCCACCAGCTTGCGCGGCGTTCGCTGAAACAATTCAATGCCAAGCCCACCCTCCAGATCGGAGATGCGCTTGCTGACAACGGATTTTGACAGGTTAAGCCGCGCGGCTGTGGCCGTGATGCTGCCGGTTTCAATCACGTCGAGAAACGTCAATAAATCTTCGAAACGCCACTTCATGGTTTGCTTATACGAGACATGATTGCCGTTGAACAGAAGTTTGATGGCGTTATAGTTCTGTTTTATCGAACATGAGTTGCATCTTTATGGTCTTTATTGCCGGAACAACTGCGCAGATATTCACCCCAACGGCGATTTCGCCACTCAATCACGCAGGAGGCTTTGATGAGCTTACAACTGACAGGCATTCACCATCTGACGGCAATTACCGCCAATGCGCCAGAAAATGTGCGTTTCTACACAAAGACGCTTGGTTTGCGGCTGGTCAAAAAGACCGTCAATCAGGACGATACGAGCGCCTACCATCTTTTTTATGCCGATGGTGAAGCAACGCCCGGTACGGATTTGACATTCTTCGACTGGCCAACTGCACCGGAGCGCCGCGGCACCCATAGTATTTCGCGCACTGGTTTGCGGGTTGGCAGCAAGGCCAGCCTCGACTGGTGGAAAGTCCGGTTTACCGAATTGGGTGTCAAGTCCGGTGAGGTGACAGAGATAGGCGGTCATGCTTCGCTGGATTTCGAGGATGGCGAAGGACAGCGCTTTCGGTTGATTGATGATGGCGGTGCTGGCGACTCCCACCCTTGGGACAAGAGCCCTGTGCCTGCCGAACATCAGATCCGCGGGCTTGGCCCAATCACCATCAGCGTGCCGGACATCACCAATACGGAAGCAATTCTGTTGCACGTGATGAACATGCAAAAGGTCCGCGATTATGCCGATCCCGATGGCATCGGGCATGTGCATGTTTTTGCAATGGGCGAGGGCGGTCCTGCCGCTGAGTTGCACGTAGCCGTTCAACCTGATCTTCCCGCCGCACGGCAGGGTGCAGGGGCGGTGCATCACGTGGCTTTCCGCGCCCCGGATGTCAATGCCTTGCATGAATGGACAGAGCGTTTGAAAAGTTTCCGCATGCCATCCAGCGGTGAAGTCGAGCGTTACTATTTCCGTTCGCTCTATTTCCGCGAACCAAATGGTATTCTGTTTGAGATCGCAACCGACGGTCCGGGCTTCACAGTGGACGAGCCGTTGGAAACGTTGGGCGAAGAGCTTTCCTTGCCGCCATTCCTTGAAAGCAAGCGTGCCGCCATTGAGGCCGGGCTGAAGCCGCTCGTCTGATTATGAAAAAGCAGCAAACAGGCCGGATCAATTCCGGCCTGTTTCCATTTCTGTCAGCCAGCTTCTGGCGGCGTCAATATCATGCTGATTGGTCTCGTGACCGGCAGGAACGCTGAGGGCAGTCAAATTGGCTCCAGCCTGCCGCAGATCGGCTTCGAGTGCGGGGGCATGTGCGCCAAAGAGGTCGTGATCGCCGGTCAGGCTGAGAATATGCGTGCCGCTCAGATCAGCTTCAGGTGTATCGTCAAGCACTTTGGTCGCGCGCAGCAAAATGGCATTGCGCACAAGTCCAGGATGCAATTGCATCATGGCGGCCAGAAGATTGGCGCCGTTGGAATATCCCATGAAAATCGTTGATTGCAGGTCGAGACCATAGGCTTCGACAGCGCCTTCAATGAATGCGGCGAAGGCTTCCGCTTCCGAGCGGATGTCGTTTTGATCGAAGCTCAAGGGGCCAAAGCGGCGGAACCAGCGCGCAGTTCCTTCTTCCGTGCTGCGACCACGCAGACCAAACAGCGTTGCACCGGGTGCGATACTGGCCGCCAAGGGCATGAGGCTTGTTTCACTGCCATCAGAACCATGAAGAAGGATAAATGTCTGGCCGGTTGCCGGTTCGGGCGTATAGACGCGATGGACGAATGGCAGATCGCGATAAATGAAACGCGGTTCCTTCGGTAGACCGAATTGCGGCAAGATGATTTTTACATTCGCCGTTTCATCGGCAAAATGCGGGGGGACGAACAGCTCTGTGCCCAAAGCCTCCAATGGTTCGTCAATCAGCACGCCGGGACCATCCGTCGCCATTTCGAGTAGAGTACCGCCCGGCTCGCGCACATAGATGGAATGGAAATATTTGCGGTCGTGCAGGGCAGTTGCATCGGCACCTTCAGCAATCATCTGCTCATAAGTCGCGTTCACTTCGGCAATATCTGCGGCGCGAAAGGCAATATGATCCACGGTGCCGGTGCCGGGGGCGGAGCTCCAAAAGCCGGTTGCATCGCGAACGTCAATGCAATCTCCTGACGAGGAAACCATTCGCGTTATTGTGTCGCTCTGCCCCGCACTTTCATATGAAAAGTATCTGCTGAGAAAGTCAGCAGTCTCAGCAGGTTTTTCCGTGAGGATCGTTGCGCCGCGTAAGCGCATGATCGCATCCGTTTGCGATATGCCATCGCTTTCCCACGGGTCCCCGGGGCTGACGGCGTCTGTTCCGACCAGTTTGATGATCGCCCCGTCAGGATCGTGCAATCGCAGGACGGTTTCGCCGAATTCCTGCGCGGGTCCTGTAACCGCGATGTTGAATTGCAGCGCACGGGTCAGCCAGAAACCAATAGTTTCAGTTGGAATAGCGAAAGATACCTCGCTGGGCTGGCCGTAGCCGACGCGGCCAAGCGAGCCATCTTCCCAGACCAGAAATGTAATCAGGGAGCCGGGAGTGCCAGAGGCATCGCCATAAATCAGATGGAGTTGTGTTGCGTCTTCAAAGCCCCCGGTGCGCTTGACCAGCCGAAGCCCGAGAAACCCGACATAGAAATCGACATTCGCCTGAACCTTGCGGGTGATCAGTGTGATGTGATGAATGCCGCCTGTCATGTCCGAGGTCCCTCTTTTCATGAGGCGCTTGATAAGGGGAAAGCAGGAAAGGCGCAATCGCAGATGACAGCACAAAAGAGAACACCCACCGCTGGGAGGAGCGATGGGTGTTACTTGTAAAGAACGGCTCTGGGAGGAACGCTGTTCTTTAAGCGGCCGTGGCTGGGAGGAGGAGTGCCACGGACGTGGGAGGTCTGTTTAATTAGAATGCCGAAGCGGCCTTCTTCGCAACGAAAGCGATGTCACCGCGGGAGATGCCGAGGTCGTTCAGTTCACGTGCGGACAGGCGGTTCAATTCCGTGACTGTGTCACGATAGCGGCGCCAGTTGTTGTACGAGCGGATCAAGTTCATTTCACTCACCTAAAGTTCTTTTGTTTGTTGGATCGTTATCGATCGGTGAGCTGGATATAGTGCAGTGCACTCAGAACTTGGAGTCACAAGTTTGCATAGCTGGTTTGCAGGAAAATGGGCCTCTAAACCACTGAAACTGAAGGTTTCCGCCATTAATTTGTCATTATCGATCTGAAATTTGAGAAAAATGGTGGATTCGGCTGTAAAACTGCCCAAGTCGGCCATATTCGTTAACGGTGAAAACTGCTTAGGCGTGCGCTTTCGCGCGGGGTGGCTTTCTGGCCGCTTCGCGCGGTGCAGCTTTACTCTTTTTCTTTGCAGCGGTGCGGCTCTTAAGTTCCTCGTCGGCCTTCTTCGCTGCTTCTTCGCATTGTTTGCGAAACTTCTCGACTTCAGCCTCGGTCAGATGCTCGATGCCGATAAAAGCATTCTTTCCGTTACTGACGCGCACGAGCTCGTCCAGCTTGGCCTGAATGGCTACGCTATCGCGGTTTTGCGTGTTCTGGATGAGAAACACCATGAGGAAGGTCACGATTGTCGTGCCGGTATTGATGATGAGCTGCCACGTATCGCTGAAGCCGAATATCGGTCCGCTAAATGCCCATATGACTACGATTGCCACGCAAAGGATGAAGGTTACGGGTTTGCCTGCAGCCAGAGCCACAGTGTTGGCGACCTTGGTGAAGATCTGATCGAACATGCGTAATCCTCTTTGTGACCGGCGATAATGAGTCTGGCACTCAATAACTTTTGAACGAGGCTGTTGGTTCCCCGACAGGAAACCAACATGCATCTGCGTTTCAGGGTGGTCAAAAAACGTCCGGGAGCGTATGCTTAACCATGCAGGTTGAGGTCCATAGTGACCCGTCCATGGTCACCGAGCTCCTTTTCCGCCCTGAACTTATGGGAGGTTTGAGATGGCGAGTTTCCATGTGATTGCCGGTGCTGATTCAGGCATTGCCCATCCTGATGTGCGCAAAATTGTCGTCAGGGATGTTTTCACGGCGCTGCGCAAAGGTCTTGACGATTTCTGGGAGAAGCCGTCGCATTATGTGTTTCTCTGCCTGATTTATCCCATTGCCGGTCTGGTGCTGATCCGATGGTCGTCCGGTGCTAACACCCTGCCGCTGATTTTCCCACTAATGTCAGGTTTTGCACTGATCGGACCTCTGGCAGCCATCGGGCTTTATGAAATCAGCCGCAGACGCGAGCGGGGTATGGACACATCCTGGTGGCATGCAAGGCAGGTGGTGCATTCACCCGCCGTTCCATCCATTCTTGCGATAGGGGCCATGCTTGTCGCCGTTTTCGTGGCATGGTTGCTGATCGCCCAGGCGCTTTATGTGAACCTCTTCGGCGATACGCCCCCGGCTTCGGTCGCGGTATTCATGGATCAGGTTTTCAACACGCCTCAAGGCTGGCGAATGATCATACTCGGCAATGCAATCGGTTTTGTCTTCGCGGCCTTTGTGCTTTGCACGACGGTGATCGCCTTTCCCTTCCTGCTCGACCGCGATGGCGGCGCTTATGCGGCGATAGCCACGTCAGCGCGCGTGGTGGCAAAAAATCCGCTACCCATGATCGTTTGGGGCTTGATTGTCGCCGCACTGCTGTTTGTGGGCTTCGCAACATTGTTCGTGGGTCTGGCGATTTTCATACCCGTTCTCGGACATGCCACCTGGCACCTTTACCGTGCAGTTGTTCCGGCGCACGAAATGTAAAAGCAATATCTGCCTCGTATGGTGGAATACGGGGCAGATGGTCAAATTTCCCGGTAAAACTAGCATTTGACGTAAACGGCTATTATCCTTCCAGAATCGCCAACCTTGCGAAGGGAATACCGACATGGGTAGCTATTCGAAGCTGATTGGATCGATTATCGGAGGTATTGCGGGCTGGCTTGCCTCACGCTACGCCCTGCCGCCGGAGCTGACATCCCCCGAAATCCAAGGGGCAGCAACAGTTATTCTCAGCGCTGCGGCCACATACCTGTTCCCCGCAAATACGGTGCCGACACAGACAACGACCGAGCCGGAGCCAAAGGTCACCACTCCTCAATAGTCTGTTTGATTTGTAGCTCCGGTCGGTGCATTTGTGCACCCGTCGGAATGGCGCGGTATCCCGCCGTCCGTAAGAGGGCGTAGTCAAAGCTGAAATCAGCCCTCTACTAGTGTGTACTGGACGAGGCGATTAATCCTCAAAGCGGGTCGTGGCGTCGCGATCATGCTCGTATTTATGCTTGGTCGGGAAGGTCGGTAACCAGGATTCGCGGCGGATGACCCAGCTTTCATAAGTCGGTGTCAGCTGGTCAATATCGTCCAGCGAGCCAATGTTCACTTCGATTTCGTCGTCGGTGCGGGCAAAAACCGACGATCCGCAACGGGGGCAGAAATGACGCCCAGCATAGTCGCCCGTTTCTCCCTCGATGGACACAGCAGCTTCAGGAAATATTGCTGAAGCGTGAAAAAGAGCGCCATGATGTTTGCGGCAGTCGAAACAGTGACAAATGCCGACCCGATAAGGCCGTCCCGTTGCAACGATTCGGACATCTCCGCAGCTGCACCCGCCCGTGAACCGGTCCATCTTGCGCCTCCTCAATAATCACGTGAGTTGGAATATTTACAATGAACAAGACAGCCATTGCAAATAGATGACTGAGGTGCTGTTCATGCTTGATAATGGAATGTCGATTGCCAAGGTATTTATCCTTGAACGGCTGCGATTGGTGGAAAGCTGATCATTCCCTTTAGCGATTCGCTCGCGTAATGAGCACACGGCGCGCCGCGCCGCATCAGTTGATGATTTCGCCTCGTTCGTGCGAAGGCAACGCGATCAGACGTTCTCTCCATAGCTGTAGTGCTTCGGGGGTCAATCTGGTCCAATCCGTGATTTCCCCAATGATCTTGAGCGGTGCGCTGCTGCGATACGACCGCGTTGGATTGCCAGGAAACTTCTTGTCGGTCACGTTCGGGTCGTTCTCGAATGCCCCTGTGGGCTCTACGATGTAAACACGCGGGGCTGCGCCGCCTTTGGTGAGTTCAGCCGCAATTTCAGCGGCAAGCCCGGCACCATCCACAAGAGAAGTGAAGTAGATATGGTTCATCACCACTTCAGGACGATAGTTCGACCTGTATCCTGCGGTGAGGAAATCACCCACGCGCAAATCCGCGATTGTGCCATGAAAGAAGGGGCCTTTATCCAGCGCTTCGGTCATCTTGATCGTCCTGTCCTGTAGGTCTGCTTGTCGTCAGTGAGCTGAGCGGTGCCAACGGAGATAAGGTCGAAAGAGGCTATTTCCACCCGTTGCAAGCTCAAATAGTCGAGACGCAAACGTTGATCTGCCCTGTCGCAGTTTTCGAAAAATTATTACACTTGGGTGTGTGGGAAAAAATGGCGCGCCCGAAAGGATTCGAACCTCTGACCCCCAGATTCGTAGTCTGGTGCTCTATCCAGCTGAGCTACGGGCGCGTGCCACAAATGCGCGTTCGTCTGCGCAGGCCGGTTCCTAATTGGTTGGCTGCGTAAATGCAAGCCGGTTTCCAAAAAAACCGCAACTATTTATTCCTAAAGATTGCGGCCGATGGCCAGATACTTCTCGCGGCGGTCCTGACGCAAAGCATCGCGATCCATATTGCTCATGGATTTCAGCGCGACATTGATGATGTTTCCAGTCGCTTCTATTGCTGCATCCCGGCCGCGATGAGCGCCGCCGAGAGGCTCCGGAATAATGCCGTCAATGATCTTCAATTCGTAAAGATCCTGCGCGGTGATGCGCATTGATGTGGCCGCATCCTTGGCTCTGGTCGAATCATGCCAGAGAATAGACGCGGCACCTTCGGGCGAAATAACCGAATAGATGGAATGTTCGAGCATGTAGACGCGGTTGGCCGTGGCAATCGCGATAGCGCCGCCGGAGCCGCCTTCACCGATGATGACGGAAACGATTGGCACCTTCACATTGAGGCAGGCGGCAGTTGAGCGGGCAATGGCCTCGGCCTGGCCACGTTCCTCGGCGGCGATGCCTGGAAATGCGCCCGCCGTATCAACAAGCGTCAGCACGGGCAGGTTGAACCGGTCTGCAAGTTCCATGATGCGCACGGCCTTGCGATAGCCTTCGGGCATGGCCATGCCAAAATTGTGCTTGAGGCGCGTTTTGGTATCGCTGCCTTTTTCCTGTCCAATGACTGCAACGGCCTGACCATTAAAGCGGGCAAGACCAGCCTGAACCGCATCATCATCGGCATAGTTGCGATCACCTGCCAGCGGTGTGAAATCGGTAAAGAGCCTCGCAATATAATCCACGCAATGGGGCCGGTCCGGATGACGTGCGATCTGCGCCTTCTGCCAAGGCGTCAATTTGCGATAAAGATCGCGCAATGCATCGCCGGAGCGTCTTTCAAGCCGCGCGATCTCGTCATTGGTGTCGAGCGCGCCGCCTTCTTCTGCAAGCTTTTTCAGCTCAAGAATCTTGCCATCGAGATCGGCAACCGGCTTTTCAAAATCAAGATAGTTGTACATGGACTGAATATCTGCCTGCAAAAAGGTGGATTTTTCAAAGCCTAACTGGCTGTTGCGAGCGCGCATGTCAAGGAACCATGCCTCAGATGAGGCATAAGCCACGCAACTTATACGGTGAATTCCGGCAAAGGTGTGGTGTTAATCGGCCAATGGATGGTGCTTGGTGACAAGCTGGTGCAGCCGCTCTTCCATGACATGCGTATAAATCTGCGTGGTAGAAATATCCGAATGGCCAAGCAATTGCTGTACCGCGCGTAGATCAGCACCGTTCTGCAGCAAGTGACTGGCGAATGCGTGACGCAGGACATGGGGTGAAATCGCGGAGGTCTTCAGGCCAGCGCGAGCTGCAAGCCCTTTGAGGTCGCGTCCGAAGACCTGACGCGCCAGAAAGCCGCTTTCCGAGACTGCCGGGAAGAGCCACGGACTGTCGCAAAGGCCGGGCAGGGCGTCGCGCAGTTCAAGATATTTCATCATGGCGATGCGGGCTTTGCCGGAAAGCGGGACCATACGGTCCTTTGATCCCTTACCCCGCACCATCAAAAAGCGATTGTCGGAGCGCGCAACAGTGACAGGCAGGCCGACAAGTTCAGAAACGCGCAAGCCGGTTGCATAAAGTATTTCAAGCAGCGCATGGAGGCGCAAAGCCTGGAAATGTACCGTGTTTGAAGCCTTTGCATCGAGCGTTTCCACTTCCGCCCGGGCAAGCAGCTTTTCCACATCGGCTTCGCTCATGATTTTCGGCAGGGAACGATCCTTCTTCGGGGCGTCAAATGTGCTGGTGGGATCGTCCGCACGAATGTTCTCCATGTAAAGAAACCGGAAGAATTGACGAAGCGCCGAAAGCCTGCGGGCCTGCGAGGTGGCGGCAAAGCCGCGATTGGCAATATCGTCAAGATAGGTGCGAATGGTGACCGGCTCCGCCAGGGGCAGCTGTGTGCCGGTGCCAGCGCTGAAGGATGCGGCATCCTCAAGGTCTCGCCTGTAGGAGTCGAGCGTGTTCTGCGCAGCTCCTCTTTCGGCGCTCATCATTTCAAGAAAATTCTCGATGGCTGCTGAAGCGCGCATGATTTTTACTTTGGTTGCTGGGGTTTCGGATTGAGCTTTTCGCTCGGCACGCGAATGGTCATCTCGGTCTGGGTGGGGTGAACAAAGGTCACAAGCGCGACCATCCCGGCATAGACAAGCCCCGCAAGGATGGCGAGGACAATTATAAGTCGCGTGAGTGTCGGCATTTTCTCTATCGAACAGGCTGCATTGGTCGGTTCCATAATCTTGGACGCAAACTCTTAATAATTTGGTGAATGGCTGAGTTGCTGCACTGACGTTCTGCGTGGTTCGACAAGCTCACCATGAGGCGAGATTGCGATTTGCAACCAAAATGATCGCCACAGGCGAGTGTAGGCCTGTCGAGGCCACGCACGCTATTGATGTAAAATGAAACATCGATGGTCCTTAAAGCCATAGTCTGCTTGACTGGACCAAGGTTTTACTGTCGAAACGCAATCATGAATACGACGGAAGAAACACCTCTGCCAGATGAAACATCTGAGCTGGCAAAATCCATCCGCGAGCGGCTTGGCGCGCGTTCAATCGTGCTTGTCGGCCTCATGGGTGCAGGTAAGTCGACAGTGGGAAAGAAACTGGCCTCGCTGGTGGAACTGCCCTTTTTCGACGCGGATCACGAGATTGAAAAGGTCTCGACAATGTCGATCCCCGAGCTTTTCGAAGCCTATGGCGAGGCCGAATTTCGCGATCTTGAACGGCGGGTCATTGCACGCATGCTGGAAGAGGGGCCGATTGTCCTGGCAACAGGAGGCGGTGCCTATATGAACGAGCAGACGCGAAGCGCCATAGCATCCACCGGTATCTCCGTATGGCTTAAAGCAGAGCTTGATGTCTTGATGTCGCGTGTCGTGCGCAAGCAGAACCGTCCATTGCTGAAGAACAGCGATCCGCGCGGTGTGATGGAGCGGCTGATGGGCGAGCGCTATCCAATCTATGCATTTGCCGATCTCACGATCAATTCGCGCGAAGAAAAGAAAGAAATTATCGCTTTCGAAGCGATGCAGGCCATTGCAGGGCATCTGGGCGGGCAAGCCCTTTCCAACGAGACAAAAACGGATGAGGAGGCCGGGTCATGACGGATCAAGCGACAAGCACAATCGTTCCCGTCAAGCTCGGCGATCGCTCCTATGACATATTGATTGGTGGCGGTTTGATTGAGCGTGCAGGACAAGAGATCGTCTCACGGGCAGGCAAGACAATGCGGGCGGCCATCATCAGCGACGAGACAGTCGCCGGGCTGCATCTGGAGCGGTTGCAAGCCGGGCTCACTGCCGCAGGAATAGAATCGACGCCGGTGGTGGTTGCCCCGGGCGAGCAATCAAAATGTTTTGCGACGCTGGAGACTGTTACCAACGCCATTCTAGCGGCGCGGCTCGAACGCGGCGATATTGTCATTGCTTTCGGTGGCGGTGTCATTGGTGACCTTGCCGGTTTTGCGGCTGGCATTGCGCGGCGCGGCATGGGTTTTGTGCAGATACCAACCTCATTGCTGGCGCAGGTGGATAGTTCCGTGGGCGGCAAGACCGGAATTAACACGGCGCATGGCAAGAACCTTGTCGGCGTGTTCTATCAACCCCAGCTGGTTCTGGCCGACACGGATGTGCTCAACACGCTCTCTCTACGTGAATTTCGTGCAGGTTATGCGGAAGTTGCCAAATATGGTCTGATCGACCGTCCGGATTTTTTCGCTTGGCTGGAGGCCAACTGGCGCGGGATTTTCGATGGAGGGCCGGAACGGACCCAGGCGATTGCCATAGCGTGCCAGTCAAAAGCCGATGTCGTTGAACGCGACGAGTTCGAGATGGGAGACAGGGCGCTGCTCAATCTTGGCCACACATTCGGCCATGCGCTGGAGACAGCAACCAAATATGATTCCTCACGCCTTGTTCATGGTGAGGGCGTTTCCATCGGAATGGTTCTGGCGCATCAGTTTTCGGCCAAAATGAATCTGGCCAGCCCGGATGATGCTTTGCGGGTGGAAAAGCATCTGCGCGATGTCGGCCTGCCGGTATCTATCAACGAGATACAAGGCCAGCTTCCGCCAGCGGAAAAATTGATGGAATATATTGCGCAGGATAAAAAGGTGACGCGTGGTACGCTGACCTTTATTCTCACGCGCGGTATCGGTCAGTCATTCATCGCCAAAGATGTTCCACCATCGGCGGTCTTGAGCTTCCTGAAGGAGAAACATCCAGCATGACCTTGGAACTCTGGATTTTCTGCGGGGTTATTTTGGGTTTGATCCTGATGTCCGCTCTCTTTTCAGGGTCCGAAACGGCATTGACTGCGGTGTCGCGGGCACGCATGCATCGGCTGGCGAACCGCGGTGACGGGCGTGCAAGCATTGTCGAAAATCTCATCGAGAAACGCGACAGGCTGATCGGCGTCATGCTGATCGGCAATAATCTCATCAATATTCTCGCATCGTCGCTGATGACCAGCATGTTGCTTGATATTTTCGGGCAGGCTGGTGTGGCCTATGCGACAGCCATCATGACCGTCCTTCTGGTGATCTTTGCGGAAGTTCTGCCAAAATCCTGGGCAATATCGAGTCCCGAACGCAATTCGCTTTCGCTGGTGCGGTTTGCGCAGCTTGCAGTCTGGATATTCGGTCCTCTTTCCGATCTGGTGAACTGGATCGTGCGCAATATACTTGCGATTTTCGGGATCAATCTTGCTGCGGGAATTTCAATGTTTTCGGCGCAGGAAGAGCTGCGCGGTGCGGTCGACCTGCTCCACAAGGAAGGTTCCGTGGTGAAGGGCGACAGGGACCAGATTGGTGGCTTGCTCGATCTGCGCGAGCTTGAAGTCTACGACGTCATGATCCACCGCACCGATATGGATTCGGTCAATGCCGATGATCCAATCGAGACGATCATCACCGAAATCCTTGCCAGCCATCATACGCGTATTCCTGTGTGGAGAGGCACGAACGATAATTTCGTCGGGGTTGTCCACGCCAAAGACCTTGTACGGGCGATCAGGGATGCCAATCGCGACTTCTCGAAGATCAATATTATGAAGGTTGCGACAAAGCCCTGGTTCGTGCCGGATACGACCACGCTCCAGGACCAGCTCAATGCGTTTTTGCGGCGCAAGGCACATATTGCCATTGTCGTCGATGAGTATGGCGACGTGCAGGGGCTGATCACGCTGGAAGATATTCTTGAGGAGATCGTTGGCGATATTGCCGACGAGCATGACATTGACGTGCAGGGTGTTCGCCCGCAGCCGGATGGCTCAATCCTTGTCGACGGGTCCGTGCCGATACGCGACCTTAACCGCGCGCTCGACTGGAATCTGCCCGATACGGAGGCGACAACCATTGCAGGGTTTGTGATCCATCAGACGCAGAGCATTCCAAAGGAAAAACAGGCTTATACGTTCCATGGCAAGCGGTTTACGATCATCAAGCGGGAAAAAAATAGAATAACGCGACTGCGCATCCGGCCGATTGAAGGTGAGGACAATCCGAAGGCGCGGTAGTTCACGAGGCATTCAGGTTCATATAACTGGGATTAAAATGCATATTCTCATTGCGATTATCGGTTTGGCGGCTGTTGTTTTATTCTGGACGCTGCGAGCCCATTCGACTGTCAAGGCAGTACGCGATCTTGATCGCGACACGAAAGGCCTGCAACGGAAGGCAAAGTTCAGTTTTCAGAATCTGATCGGCTCACCCTACAGCCGTATAAAAGACCCGCGTCTGGCCGCTGCGATCTTGATGATTCAGCTTGTGCGGACGGGCGCCCCGGTGACCGCAGACGAAAAGATGAAGATTCTGGAACTGATTAGCGAAACGCTTCAGATCGAAGATCCAGACGCATTGTTTCGAAAGGCCTGGACTTATACCAAGCAGCGGGGATTTTTTTCGCCCATGGCTGATGAAATGGCACCCATGCTGCGCGAACGCCTGACGAGAAGAGAACGGCTGCAATTGATCGACATGCTGCAACAGACCGCATCAGCCTACGGTGAGCCGAGTGAATTGCAAGTTGGAATGATTGCGCGATTGAAGCGGCAACTGGTGCAGGACTGAATATTAGTTGCATACATCCAGTGCGTGGTTCGACGCACTGGATGTATGCAGTTTCCTGTCGCAATGCTTTTCAGGAATTGCCAGTCACACTTTAGTTGAGCTTTTTACCGCCGTGTTGCTTCGCCGGGCGCTGCTGGTTCAAGCGCCAAGGCATGGACGCTTCCCTTCAATTCTGCTTCGAGAACTTCATTGATTGCGCGGTGGCGTTCGACACGCGACATGCCGGAAAAAGCCTCCGCGACAATCCGCACGCGAAAATGCGTTTCGCCTGAACCGTCAAATGTGCCATGATGCTCGCTGTCAGAATGATGGTGGCCTGCGTGAAGGTGGCTTTCATTGATGACAGCCAATGAAACGGGATGGAAAGCCTGTGTCAGTTTGTTTTCGATCGCGGACTGAGTGGACATTTCATTCTCCTGCGCCCATATGGTAGTTTCATTTGGCAAATCCGAACATGTTCATAAATTTACCGCCATTTCAGGCGTTAGGTCATAAATCATGTCCGAATGTCAATTCACGCCAAGCCAAGATAAACGTATTCGATGACGACAAGTTCTAAATATTTCGACAGCATCCGTATCCGCCCGAAAAAGGCGGAAGAGGAGAAATCGCGCACGCCCATATGCCAGTGGGACGGCTGCGAGAAACCTGGTCCGCACCGCGCTCCCGTGGGCCGCGAAAAGGAAGGCGAGTTCTTCCATTTCTGCATCGACCATGTGCGCGAGTATAATAAGGGCTATAATTATTTCTCCGGCCTGTCTGATGCAGAGGTTGCGCGCTACCAGAAGGAAGCGCTGACGGGCGATCGCCCGACATGGACTGTTGCAGGATTGCCGGGCAGCGGGGCAGGGCCAAGCGCCAGCACCCGTGCGCAGGCCAGTGCAAGCGCCAAGACATCGCCGGATTTTTCCAAATTGCGATCGGGGCGTGCTGCCTACCAAAACAGGTTCCGGGATCCCAATAGTGTTTTCAATAATGCACGTGTCCATGTGCGCAAATTGAAGCCGCTGGAGTCAAAAGCGCTGGATACGCTTGGACTAGGTGCAAAAGCCACTGGCGAAGATATAAAGTCGCGCTATAAAGAACTGGTGAAGCGCCACCACCCCGATGCAAACGGCGGTGATCGGGCTTCCGAGGATCGTTTCCGTGACGTAATCCAGGCCTATCAATTGCTCAAGACGGCTGGTTTCTGCTAACCACCATGGGCTGAATTCAGAATCTCGTTGCGGGGTTCGCTATTTTTATGCGTCTGCGCATGCAGTCGCGCTGGAGGCATGATGAATAAGGTTGATCGCGATATTGCGAATTTGCCGGATACAACGGTTTCTGTAGAAAAGCTTTTCGGATTCCAATCCGACATGATGGTCCCGGCCTATAAGGCCGGGGATGCCTATGTTCCGGAAATCGACACGGACTATTTGTTCGACAAGGCAACGACGCTGGCTATTCTGGCAGGTTTTGCCTTCAACCGGCGCGTTATGGTTTCCGGCTATCACGGAACGGGTAAATCCACGCATATTGAACAGGTTGCTGCGCGCCTCAACTGGCCCTGCGTTCGCGTCAATCTCGACAGTCACGTCAGCCGTATCGATCTGGTCGGCAAGGATGCAATTGTGGTGAAAGAGGGCATGCAGGTTACGGAATTCCGCGACGGCATTCTGCCTTGGGCCTACCAGCACAATGTTGCTCTGGTTTTTGACGAATATGATGCCGGTCGTCCGGATGTTATGTTCGTTATCCAGCGCGTGCTGGAATCATCCGGCCGCTTGACGCTTCTGGATCAAAGCCGCGTTATCCGTCCGCACCCTGCCTTCCGCCTGTTCGCTACGGCCAATACGGTCGGTCTCGGCGATACGACCGGTCTTTACCACGGCACGCAGCAGATCAATCAGGCGCAGATGGATCGCTGGTCGATCGTGACGACGCTCAACTATCTGCCGCATGACAATGAGGTGGCAATCGTTGCTGCCAAGGCCAAGCATTATCAGAACAAGGAAGGCATGGAGATCGTCTCCAAGATGGTCCGCGTTGCCGATATGACCCGTGCAGCATTCATCAATGGCGATCTTTCGACAGTGATGAGTCCGCGTACGGTGATCACCTGGGCTGAAAATGCCGATATTTTCAAGGATGTCGGTTTTGCATTCCGCCTGACCTTCCTGAACAAGTGCGATGAATTGGAGCGTCCAATCGTTGCCGAGTTCTATCAGCGTGCCTTTGGCAAGGAACTGCCTGAATCCACAGCCAATGTGGTTATGAGCTAAGAGCACAGCAGAAGATGGCAGGTCCGGGAGACAATTCACGTGCGGTACCGAAAGGTCCGGTTGATAGCGAGCCCTTCAAGCGCGCTGTCACGGCCTGTATGCGTGCAATTGCCGGCGATCATGAGCTGGAAGTCGGCTTCGGCAATGACAAGCCTGCGCTGACCGGCCACCGGGCACGGCTTCCTGATCTGCCCAAACGTCCGAGTGCCAATGACATAGCGGTCACGCGCGGCATTGGCGATTCGATGGCATTGCGTCAGGCATGCCATAATGATCGCATTCACGCGACACTTGCGCCGGAAGGCAAGCAGGCGAGGGCAATCTTCGACGCGGTCGAACAGGCTCGCGTCGAAGCTATCGGCTCTTTGCGCATGGAAGGCGTGGCGGACAATCTGAACTCCATGCTGGCGGACAAATATGCCCGCGCCAATTTTCCTGCGATCACGGACAAGGCAGAAGCTCCGCTTGAAGAAGCTGTCGCCTTGCTGGTGCGTGAAAAGCTGACGGGGCGCAAGGCACCGGAATCAGCGGGAAATGTGCTCGACCTGTGGCGCGACTGGATCGAAGAGAAAGCAGCGACCGATCTTGATCATCTGTCTGACAAGATAAACGACCAGAACGCATTTGCGCGCGTTGTGCGCGAGATGCTCGCTTCGATGGAAATGGCGGAAGAACTGGCGCAGGAAAGCCAGGACGATGACAGCCAGAGCAACGAAGAAGACCAGCCCGAGCCTGAAGAAAACAATGAGGGCGGCTCCGACGAGGACGAAGGCAGCGATTCATCCGAAAATGATGATTCCGAGACATCCAGCGACGATAGTCAGGCGGGCGAGACCGAGGCTGCGGACGCTTCATCCGACGATATGGATGAAGATTCGGACGCTGATGCGGAGATTCCGGGCGAAGCAAGGCGCCCTAACCAGCCTTTCTCCAATCTTGGGGCTGAAAGCGGGTATAAGGTCTATACGCAGGAATTTGACGAGACGACCGACGCGGAAGAGCTTTGTGACGAAGCTGAACTGGAGCGTCTGCGTGCATTCCTCGACAAGCAGCTTGCCAATCTATCCGGCGTTGTCGGGCGTCTGGCCAATAGGCTTCAGCGCCGCCTGATGGCGCAGCAGAACCGTTCCTGGGACTTCGATCTGGAAGAGGGGTATCTCGACAGCGCCCGCCTTGTGCGCGTCGTTATCGATCCCACTCAGCCCCTCTCCTACAAGATGGAGCGCGACACGGATTTCCGCGACACCGTGGTTACGTTGCTGATCGATAATTCCGGCTCCATGCGTGGTCGGCCTATTACTGTTGCTGCGACCTGTGCCGATATTTTGGCACGTACGCTGGAGCGTTGCGGCGTGAAGGTTGAAATCCTCGGCTTTACGACAAAGGCGTGGAAGGGCGGGCAGGCCCGTGAGGCTTGGCTGGAGCGGGGCAAACAGGCCAATCCAGGCCGGCTGAATGATCTGCGCCATATCGTCTACAAGCGCGCTGACGCCCCATGGCGGCGCTCACGGCGCAATCTCGGCCTGATGATGCGCGAGGGGCTGCTGAAGGAAAATATCGATGGTGAGGCGCTGATCTGGGCGCATCAACGTCTGCTGGCGCGTCCTGAACAGCGCCGTATTCTGATGATGATTTCCGATGGTGCTCCCGTTGATGACAGCACCTTATCGGTCAATCCGGGCAATTATCTTGAGCGGCATTTGCGTGCGGTGATTGAAGAGATTGAAACCAAATCGCCAGTCGAGCTTATTGCCATCGGTATTGGTCATGATGTGACGCGCTATTACCGCCGTGCAGTGACGATTGTCGATGCAGAAGAGCTGGCGGGTGCGATGACCGAACAACTCGCTTCCCTGTTTGAAGAGCAAGGACGCGCGGCAGCCAAAAAAGCTGGACGCCGATAAGATGAAATCAGCTGCGCTACGTTGCTGGCGCGTCTGGTTGATCATGATCTTTGCTGCGGCGGCTACCAACACGGCCTTGGCGCAAGAGGGCGTTTCGCCGCTACAAATCAAATCCCGTATCATCTCCAATTTCCAACTGGGTTCGGCTGAAACCCGCTTCGGACCGCTCGAATTTATCGGTGGTTTGGATATGTCATCGACAAATGCCCGCTTTGGCAGCATGTCCGCATTTCATTTCCTTGATGCCGGACATCGCTTTCTTGGTGTTACCGATACCGGCTCCTGGTATGCGGGCAAGATTTTGCGCGATGCCGAGGGCAGGCCGACAATGATCGACGATTATCTGCTGGCGCCAATCCTGGATGAAAACGGTTTGCCTCTCGACGGCAAACGGGATTCTGATGCAGAAGGCATGAATATCTCCGGCCAGAAGGTCACGGTTTCTTTTGAACGCAATCATCGGATCGCCGAATATGAACTTGATCTGGAAAAATTCGCCTCGCGGCCGAAGATTCTGCCGCTGCCCATTCCAAAAGAAGAGCTAAGAACCAATCGCGGCATTGAGACCATTGCCAATTCGCCTCCCGACAGTCCGTTGCGCGGCGCACGCGTGGCCGTGACTGAGATGAGCCTGAACAAGGCGGGCAATGCCTTTGCTGCTGTGCTTGAAGGGCCGCGAAAAGGAATATTCTATGTCCAGCGCAGGGATGGCTTTGATATAAGCGATGGCGACTTTCTGCCGGGTGGCGACCTTTTGCTGCTTGAGCGCAAATACAGCTTCATAACCGGCATAAGCGTACGCCTTCGGCTAATTCCGGGCGATATGATCAAGCCGGATGCGACCGTTGATGGACGGATAATTTTCAATGCCGATCTAAGCTATCAGATCGACAATATGGAGGGGCTGGATGTCTGGCAGGCCGCTGATGGCTCTACCCGCGTCTCGATGATATCGGACGATAATTTCTCAGTTGTGCAAAGAAATCTTTATCTGGAATTTCGGCTAGCCGAGTAGATGGCTGGTGCGAAGATAGCGAGGATCGCGCCGTAGGGCACCAGCATAACCACGGCCATGACGATCTTGACCAAGAGGTCACCGAAGCCCAGCGATGCCCATAGGGGAATTTCCATACCGAAGAACGGCACTGGCATTGCCAGTGACGAATCGGGCTGGCCCGTTATGGCGTCAATCCAGGCAAAGCGTGCGGCAAAAGCGATAGAAAAGAACAGCAAGGTGTCGAGCAATGACCCGAAGATTGCGGAAGCGAAGGGGGCTTTCCACCATGTCAGCTGACGCAGCTTGTTGAAGACAGTTATATCGAGAAGCTGGGCCGTGAGGAACGCCGTGCCGGATGCGATGGCGATACGGGGTGTCGCAAGCCAGATCGACAAAACAACGGCAATGGCAAAACCTGCATAGACAACGCGCCGGGCAAAGACAGGACCAAACCTGCGATTCGAAAGATCATTGACCAGAAAAGCTATCGGATAGGTGAACGCGCCATAGGTGAGAATTTCGCCCAAACCAAAATGATGGAATGGATATTGCACCAGAATATTGGACGCAGCCACGACTGCGCACATGGCCAGAACGGGCAAAACAAAATCAGACAGGGAATAAGCGCGGCTGAGCGGCATTTTTTTATCCTGGGTAATGGAACCAGCAACAATAAGGCCAGCATATGCTGGCCCCGATGATCAAGCAATGAAGAAGCGCTGATTAAGCAGCAGCAACCGGAGCTTCAAGAAGCTTCTTGGCAATCTGGCGCTTGAGAAGACGAGCGCGCTGTGACAGCTCCTTCTCGTCAGCCTTGACCAAGAACGCATCCAGACCACCGCGATGCTCAACGCTGCGAAGCGCATGGGCTGTAACGCGCAGACGATAGCTCTGACCCAAAGCTTCGGAGATCAGCGTTACCTGGCAAAGATTTGGCAAAAAGCGGCGGCGCGTACGATTGTTCGCGTGGCTCACATTGTTGCCGTACTGGACCGACTTTGCGGTCAATTCACATGTGCGGGACATTGGGTCTCACCTTTAAATTTCATTCCCGCCGATCCAAATTCTGTCTGGTGCCATCGCATGTTGCCACGCAGCGGCTCAGCTTTCGGAAAGGCGGCCTATTGGGAAGTTGCGTTTCTATAGTGATATGAGCCCTACGCGTCAAGTGTATATCTACGCTGTTTGCTCCATGCACTGTGCATTTCGTCAGGATCATGGGGTGTTTAACACAACTTTGCCTGCTTTATAAACGAGCAGTTACCATCAGGGACGGTGTTAGATGGGAATACGACAAATGAAAGCCGGGTGGCGTTCCTCCAAGCGAGCACTGGTGGCGGTCAGTCTAGCCGCATGCGCGATCATGATGGCCGGTGCCGCCAATGCTGCGCAGGCCTATAAGTCCGAATACAGGGTTTCGCTCTATGGGCTAACCATTGCGAAAGCCAATTTTTCAACGAATGTCTCCGACAGCCATGCCTATGAGGTCAGCGGCGAATTGATGAGTTCCGGGCTGGGCAGCCTCTTTGACGATACGAGCGGCACGCTTGATGCCAAGGGGCAATATGGCAAGGCCGGGCCGGTTCCAAGCTCCTATGCGGTGAAATACAAGCACGGCAAGCGCAACAAGACGACATCAATTGCGTTCACAGACGGCAATGTGACGGAGACGGTCAATGTGCCCCCAATCAAGAAGAAAGAAAACTGGGTCGAATTGAAACCCGATGATCTGAAATCTGTTGCCGATCCCATTTCCGGCGTCATGGTCGCGGCAGACAATCTCGATCAAGTCTGTTCCAGGACATTGCAAATGTATGACGGTCAGACCCGCATTGATCTCAAGCTTTCGCCGGAGGGCGGATCCAGGCCTTTCGCAACCAACGGTTTCAAGGGTGATGCTATTACCTGTACTGCCAAATTTATCCCGATTTCCGGCTATCAATCGGGCCGGAAAGCCATTGAATATCTGAAAAACTCCAGCAAGATCAGTATGACCTTTGCATCATTGGGCAAGTCCGGTATCTATTCGCCGGTGCAGGCGAAAATCGGCACACAGATCGGCACGGTGACAGTTTACGCGACCCGTTTCGAAAAGACGCAGTAAGCGGCTGAGCGCCGCCTGTTGATGTGGGGGCGGCGTGGCTACATTTGTCGGATTTCTCGCAGTTATCATGTGGGCGATGCTCGCACTGTTCACGGATGTGTCAGGCAAGGTGCCGCCATTCCAGCTGACCGCAATGACATTTGCCATCGGTGCTTGCCTTGGACTGGTCTCATGGTTGTGGCGTCCGGGCACGGCCAGACATTTGCGCCAGCCGCTTAAGGTCTGGATGCTCGGGGTTGTCGGGCTCTTTGGCTATCATTTTCTTTATTTTACCGCGCTGCGTAATGCACCGGCGATCGATGCAAGCCTCATTGCCTATCTGTGGCCTCTGTTCATCGTGGTTGGTTCGGCGCTGATGCCGGGGGAACGTCTGCGCTGGTTTCACATTGTCGGGACGCTGCTTGGCCTGTCCGGCACTGTCCTGATCATCACAAAAGGCGGCGGGCTCGGTTTCGATCCGCAATATAGTTTCGGCTATGCGATGGCGGGCCTTTGCGCGCTCACATGGGCGGCTTATTCGCTGCTCTCACGACGTTTTGCCGAGGTGCCGACCGATGCGGTAACGGGTTTTTGCATCGCAACGTCGATCCTCTCACTGATCTCTCATCTGCTTCTTGAGCAGACCATATGGCCGGAAGGGCTTGTTCAGTGGTTGGCAGTTTTGGGACTCGGGTTTTTTCCGGTCGGCGCTGCGTTCTACGTATGGGATTACGGCGTCAAGCGCGGTAATATTCAGGTGCTGGGAGCATCCAGCTATGCCGCACCTCTGCTATCGACGCTTGTATTGATCATTGCTGGTGTGACCGAGCCAACCACACGGGTATTGCTTGCATGTGCCTTGATCACTTCAGGCGCGGTGCTTGCTGCCAAGGATATGCTGCTCAAGAAAAATCAAGGCTCCCAGCCGGGTTCAGCCAATTCGAATTGAGCAAAGTTGAAGCCCGGAGCGACTGTACAGCCAACCAGCGTCCAGTCGCCAAGGCTTTTCGCCATCTGCCAGTGCCCTGCGGGAACAACCGCCTGTGGGCGTTGCCCATTGGCAAGATCCATTCCGAGTATTTGGGTGGTCACGGGTTCTTTGCCAGAGGTTATGGAAAGTTCCAGCGCCGCGCCGCCATAATAGTGCCAGACTTCCGATGCGTCCTTGACGCGGTGCCATCTGGATATTTCCCCCTTGGAAAGGAGGAAATAAATCGCGGTGGAATATCCGCGCTTGCAGACTTGCGGTTCTGCCTTGTTGTCGCGGAAGGTTTCGATATAGGCGCCCCCTTCCGGATGAGGTTCAAGCCCGAGAATGTCTTTGATCTGTTGTGCGGTAAGATCCATCAGAAATGATCCTTCCGTTTGCGTATTTCGGTAAAGACTGCCTCATCGCTGGCATTTTCCATTTTGAGGTTCTTGCGAATGACGGGATCATGCCAGCGCAGGAACGGATTGGTGGCCATTTCGCGCAATATGGTGGTTGGCAATGTAGGCTGACCTGCTGCGCGAAGCGCTGTAATTTCCCTGGCTCGCTCTTTTAACGCCGAATTATCAGGGTCGATTGACAAGGCAAAACGCGCATTGCTTTCGCTATATTCATGTCCGCAATAGACCTGCGTATCGCCGGGCAAAGCGACGAGCTTTTGCAACGATTCGAACATGGTCGCCGGCGTGCCTTCCAGCAGCCGCCCGCAACCAAGGGAAAATAATGTATCGCCGGCAAAGAGAACCTTCGCGGCAGGGATAAAGAACGAGATTTCCCCGTTTGTATGACCGGGAGTGGAAATCACCTCAATATCAAAACTGCCGAACTGGAAATGGTCGCCGTGGCTCAATGTGCGATCAATACCGGGAATATGCGATTTCTCAGCTTCCGGACCGACGATCTCAACGCCAAAGCGCTTCTTCAAAGCGAGATTTGCTTCGATATGATCATTGTGATGATGAGTGGTCAGAATATGCGTTAGTTTCCAGCCGCGGCGCTTGAGCGCATCGAGAATTGGTTGCTCTTCCGGCGCATCGATAGACGCAGTGAGATTTGTTTCCGGGTCATGGATGAGAACGCCGAAATTATCGCTTCGGGCGTTAAACTGTTCGATCTGCAAATTGGACATATAGCTTCTCTTTATTCCTGTCAGAACCAAGATAAGCCGCTGCCGTGGATGCGCAAGCCACGAGACCGGCATTTTCTTGATGTTATTGATTAGCGTGGTAGTTTGCCCACCATGCATCTCGATATCATCGATCTTCGCACTTTCTACGCATCAACCCTTGGTCATCTGGCGGAGCGTTCGATCACCATGGCGCTTGCTGCCATGTGGCCCAAGCTCCCGGGTGAGCGTCTCGTCGGGCTCGGCTATGCCGCGCCTTACCTTGATCGCTTCAGAAGCGATACGGAGCGCACCTTTGCCTTCATGCCAGCGGGGCAGGGTGCCGCAAGCTGGCCGCCACTTGAGCCTTCATCGACAGCACTGGTTTTCGAGGAAGAGCTTCCCCTGCCGGATTCCGCAGTTGACAGAATGTTGCTTATTCATGCTTTGGAACATGCGGAGGACCCACGCGAGACATTGAAGGAAATGTGGCGTGTGCTAGCTCCCAATGGCCGCCTGGTGATCGTCGTACCCAATCGGCGCGGATTATGGGCTCGCTTCGAGCATACGCCCTTCGGCAGTGGCAGGCCCTATAGCCGAGGCCAGCTCATCCGGCTTTTGCGAGAAACCAATTTTACCCCCGGCCCATGGGGCGAAGCCTTGTTCTTTCCGCCATCATCGCGCCGCGCGATGATGCGGCCCTCCGCATTGTTTGAGAGAATGGGCAGGCGGTTCTGGCCAATGTTTTCAGGCGTGCTGATCGTGGAAGCGCAAAAGCGTGTCTATCAGGGCCTGCCGGTGGCCAAGCGTTCGTCCCGGCGCGTCTTTGTGCCCGTGCTTTCACCGCAAGGCACTGCCATGCGGTGCGATGGTCCGAAAGAAGATTAACGGCGGAGCAGGAACACTGCCTGTTGGCCGAAAAGATTCCAGAAGCCCCACGGCATATTGAAGCCGAGACGCTGACCCAGAGCATTCAGCGCAACGGCTGATTCAACGTGGGCGCCGACTTCTTTTGTCATGTCGACAAAATCATTGATGGTGCAGAAGTGGATGTTTGGTGTGTCATACCAGCTATAGGGCAGCTCTTTGGTAACCGGCATGCGCCCATTAATGGCTAGCGAGGCGCGCATGCGCCAGTGGCCGAAATTGGGAAACGAGACAATTGCCTTTTCGCCGATGCGCAAAAGCTCGGTCAGAACATATTTAGGATTGCGGGTGGCCTGCAAAGTCTGGCTGAGGATCACATAATCAAACCCGCCATCCGGGTAATATTTCAGATCGCTGTCAGCGTCGCCCTGAATGACAGAAAGGCCCCGGGCAACAGATTCGTTGACGCCCTTTTGCGAAAGCTCGACGCCGCGCCCATCCACGCCCTTGGTGGTCTGCAACAGTTCCAGCAATTCACCATCGCCGCAGCCTACGTCCAGCACACGCGAACCAGGCTCGATCAGTGAAGCGATGACGGCAAAATCAACGCGGGGATGACTATTGATACTCATGATGGAAGAAGCCCCTTTGCGCGCGCTGCAGAGCGCAGGAAGCCGTTGACGGCGGAGAACATCTCCGGTTCGTCCAGCAGGAACGAATCATGGCCGCGATCCGATTCGATCTCAACGAATGAAACGGAAGCGCCCGCCGCATTCAACGCATGGGCAACCGTGCGGCTCTCGCTGGTTGGGAACAGCCAATCGCTTGTGAAGGAGACGATGCAGAAACGGGTCTTTGACCCGGCAAAGGCATCGGCAAGTCTGCCCTCATGCTCAGCGGCCAGATCGAAATAATCCATGGCACGCGTCATATAGAGGTATGAGTTGGCGTCGAAACGCTCGACAAATGTATTGCCCTGATGGCGCAGATAGCTCTCGATCTGAAAATCCGCATCAAATCCGAACGTCACATTCTGCCGGTCCTGCAGGTTACGTCCGAACTTGTTGTGCAGGGCGGTTTCCGACAGATAGGTGATGTGGGCCGCCATGCGGGCGACAGAAAGCCCCTTGCGGGGCACCGTGCCAGCTTCGAGATAACGGCCTTCTTTCCATTCTGGATCGGCCATGACGGCCTGACGCCCGACCTCGTGGAAGGCTATGTTCTGCGAAGAATGGCGCGCGCCGGTGGCAAGCGCTACGGCTGCGAAAACCTTGTCGGAATGGCTGGACGCCCATTCCAGAACCTGCATGCCGCCCATGGAACCGCCGACAACGGCAAAAAGCTGCTCAATACCGAAATGCTCGACCAGCATTGCCTGTGCACGCACCATGTCGGCAATTGTAATGATGGGAAGATCAAGCGCATAGGGCTTGCCGGTGGCCGGATTGATCGAAGCGGGACCGGTTGAGCCGAGGCAACCGCCAAGAACATTTGAACAAAGAACGAAATAACGATCTGTATCGATTGGTTTGCCGGGGCCAACGAGCAATTCCCACCAGCCCGATTTGCCGGTGACCGGATGGACATTCGCCACATGCTGATCGCCGGTAAGAGCATGGCAAATCAGGATCGCGTTGGATTTATCCTCATTGAGCGTGCCATAAGACTGGTAGGCAATGCGAAAAGGCGAAAGCGATACACCGCTGTCGAGATTCAAAGGCTTATCCGCGCCAAATTCAACCACTAGACTGTGGGGATTCGTCGCTTCCTGACTTTTCGGTGCTTTATAAGCGGTAGGTCGGGTGGCTTTGGTCATATTGGTGCTGATTGGCGTAGAGTCCTGCTGAAACAGATTGGGGCGTAGCTATGGTCGCGCATGGGCCAAAGTCAAGTTGTTCTCGACATCTCGTCTCCAGACAGTTATGTCCGCGACGGAGATTTTTGCCGCTTAACGGATGAACAATCATGTCAACGACATTGCAAGACCTACGTCCAACACCAAAAACCGGTTTGCTTGATATTGCGGCCTACGTGCCCGGCAAGGAACATGCGCATGGTGTTGCCAAGGTTTATAAGCTGTCATCGAATGAATCTCCGCTTGGCGCGAGCAAACTTGCCATTGAAGCATTTGGGGCTGCGGCAAGAAATCTTGAAATGTATCCCGATGGTCAGGCCAATGCCCTGAAGCAGGCCATCGCGGAAGTACACGGCCTGAATGCCGGAAATATTCTTTGCGGCAATGGCTCCGATGAATTGCTTGGCTTGCTGTGCCAGACCTATCTCGCGCCCGGCGACGAAGCGATTTATACCGAACATGGTTTCATGGTGTATAAAATCTACATCATGGCTGCCGGCGGAACGCCTGTTGTCGCCCGCGAAAAGAACGAGCAGGCTGAAGTTGACGCAATATTGAATGCGGTGACGACGCGCACGAAAATCGTGTTTCTTGCCAATCCGAACAATCCGACCGGCACCTATCTGCCTTTCGAAGAAGTGCGCCGCCTGCATGCGGGACTGCCAAAGAATGTGCTTTTGGTTCTCGATGCGGCCTATGCGGAATATGTTCGCCGCAATGATTACGAATCTGGCGTAGAGCTTGTTTCATCATCTGAAAATGTGGTGATGACACGCACATTCTCGAAAATTCACGGGCTTGCAGCTTTGCGCATCGGCTGGATGTTCGCGCCTGCCCATGTGGTCGATGCCGTTAACCGGATACGTGGGCCATTTAATCTGAATTCCGCCGCCATTCTGGCCGGTGCTGCCGCGATCCGTGATCGGGCGCATGTCGATCAGGCGATTGCGTTCAACGAAAAATGGCTCCCTTGGCTGACGGAGCAGCTGACAGAGCTTGGCCTGCGGGTAACGCCATCGGTGGGAAATTTCCTGCTTGTGCATTTTCCTGACAACGCGGCCAAATCGGCAGAAGCGGCAGACGCCTATCTGACGAGCAAGGGCTATATTTTGCGCCGCGTTGCGGGATACGGATTTCCCAACGCATTGCGCCTTACCATTGGATCCGAAGAAGCCAATCGCGGCGTAGTCGCTGCACTCTCCGAATTCCTGAAGTAAAAAATGTCCAAGCCTCATTTCAATACAATCGCACTGATCGGCATCGGCCTGATCGGATCGTCACTGGCACGCGTGATCAAACGCGAAGGTCTGGCCGACCATGTCATCATTTCCACACGCAGTGAAAGCACACTGGCACGGGCCAAAGAACTTGGTCTCGGCGATGCTTATACGCTTGATAGTGGTGAAGCCGTCAAGAATGCCGACCTCGTCGTGGTTTCCGTCCCGGTTGGCTCCTCCGGCGCCGTTGCAAAGCAGATTGCCGGTTTCTTGAAGCCCGGCGCAATCGTAACCGATGTGGGATCAACCAAAAGCTCTGTCATTGCGCAGATGCAGCCAGAACTGCCTGCAAATGTGCATTTCATTCCAGGGCATCCGCTGGCGGGAACGGAATATTCAGGTCCCGATGCCGGTTTTGCCGACCTGTTTATCAATCGCTGGTGTATTCTGACGCCGCTTGAGGGCACTGATGCGACTGCCATCGAAAGGCTGAAGACATTCTGGGAGGCCTGCGGCTCGCGGCTCGACACGATGGACCCGGCGCATCATGATCGGGTTCTGGCGATTGTTTCCCATCTGCCGCATCTGATCGCCTATAATATCGTCGGTACAGCCAGCGATCTGGAAGAAGTCACCAATTCCGAGGTCATCAAATACTCGGCTTCCGGTTTCCGTGATTTCACCCGTCTTGCCGCATCCGATCCGACGATGTGGCGCGATGTGTGCCTGCACAACAAGGACGCGATCCTCGAAATGCTGGCGCGTTTTTCCGAGGATCTTGCATCCTTGCAGCGTTCCGTGCGCTGGGGTGATGGTGATGCGCTGTTTGATCTTTTCACCCGCACACGCGCCGTGCGGCGCGGTATTATCGATGCAGGGCAGGAAATCGACGCACCGGATTTCGGACGCCAGAAGGCAACGCCGCCCTCATAGAGAGGGCAGACGCCCGATACGGATGAAACCCACCGACATTTTCCCGTTTTTCACGGTAATGGGAAGTGTCGGTGCGCCGTTCGCATCTTTAGGCACGAAAGCCATCGCCTGAAGTACGGATGAGATTGTGTTTTCTTCGCCAGGCAGAATGCCGCGCATTGCCTGGGCGACACCTTCCGGATTGCGCATGGTCACGTTGAAATCGCCGCTGATCCGGCCTTCATTATCGACTGAGAACGGACCGGAAATCGCAATGCCGCTGCCGTCGGCAAAGCCTAGATCGACATTGTTCAACAATCCCGATTGACCACGCAGAATCGTTATATCTCTTTCAGGCTTTGCCAGAAGCGCAAAGCCATTTTCCAGCTCAATATCGGCGGCGCCCGTCAGCTCAGGCAGGGGATGCTCATAAACGATATTGTCTGCGATTTTCAGCTTTTCAAATGACCACGCGATGTTCATTTTTGGCTCAGTGGTTGAAAAGCTAAGCTTTCCACCCTTCATGATGGCAATGGGCGCGCTCCCTGCCGCCGCATTGCGCTGATTGACAACAATATCATTGCCCTGAACCGAAATCTGCTTGGGCAGCGGCTTATCGAGGCGGACGCTGGAGCCAAGATCTTTCCAGGTAATGTCCAAGGGAACCATGCCGGGCGCATCGACAGCGGCTGGTCCTTCAATCTGGCTGACAATGCGCATTGGATCGTAAATCTGTGCAGCGGCGTTGAAACTGCCTGCCACGACGGAAAGCTGTTTCGCCTGATCGGCCCAGCCGACTTTGGTGCACTCAAGGCCAAGCCTGAGCGGATAACCGCTGGCCACAGCATTGTCGCAGGTGGCGTCGATACCCTTCTGCTTGAAGGCGGCAAGGTTTGTTGCCACACGCGATTCAAGCTGGTTGGCCAGATAAAACCATCCGCCCGTATAGATGATCGCCAGCAAGATGATGAAGCCTGCCAGATATTTGAGAAACTTCCCCGACTGGCGGATTTCAGTGGTGCTGCTTGACGGCATGGTGCGGCTCTCGCTATCGGTCAGAAGATGATGTGATTCAAATCCAGCTATTGGGATGGATATGGGCGATTTTTGGGTCTTTGGCTATGGTTCACTCATGTGGAAGCCCGGCTTTGCACATGTAGAGACGCATCATGCCCGTCTTCATGGCTATCGCAGGGCACTGTGCGTGCGCTCCTATGTACATCGCGGGACGCCGGAGCGTCCGGGACTTGTACTCGGCTTGGATCGTGGTGGTTCCTGCCTTGGCATGGCATTTCGCGTGCCGGGCGAGCTTGAAGACGAAGTGGTGGCCTATCTACGTGAGCGCGAGCTTGTCACTCACGTCTATCTTGAGCGCCGTCTTGGCATACGGCTTCCCGATGGCCAGAGGGTCGAAGCCTTGACCTATATTGTTGATCGCAATCACGTTCAGTATGCGGGGTCGCTCTCGGTCGCCGAAGCTGCGGAGGCTGTATGCGGTTCAGTGGGCGTGTCAGGCCGCAATGAGGACTATGTGCATAATACGCTCGACCATATGCGCAAGATGAATATACGCGACCATTGGATGGAAGCGGTGGCCGCTGCGGTGGACCACAACAAGGCTTAGATTTCCACACCCAGTTCTTTGAGGCGCCTGACGGCGGTGGGAGGCATGGGAGGCGGGTTGGCGGAGGTTGCTGCTTCGACCAGTAATTCGTCACAGGCGGCCTCTGTGACTTCCTGAAGCTTCTTCAAAAAGGCGTCATTATCCATTCCGGGTTGGATGGGCGGCAGGATACGGCAGCGGATAATCCCGGGGTGACGCAGAAATCTGCGGCGGGGCCAATAGAGGCCTGCATTGTGCGCGATAGGCAGAACCGGAACGCCAAGTTCGCCGTATATATGTGCAACACCATATTTATAAGCGGGCGGGGCTCCCGGACTGGTGCGTGTGCCTTCGGGATAGATCATCAATTGCCGGCCTCCCGACACGGCAAAATGCGCGCCTTTGACGGCCGTCTTCATCGCCGCAGAGCGTTTGCCACGATCAATAGGCACCATTTTCATTTTCTGGATGTACCAACCAAAAAGCGGAATCCACATCAGCTCGCGCTTGAGAATGTAAACCGGGTCGGCAATATAGGGCAGGAACGCGTAGGCATCCCAGAAGGACTGGTGTTTCGGCGCGCAGATATAGGGGCCATCCGGTATATTCTCCAGGCCCTCAATTTCCATATCTGTTCCGGCGAAAACCTTTTGCAGCCAGAGATTTGACCGCGCCCAATTCTTCGGAATGGCCCAAGCCCGTTTACGCGGGCTGAGAAAATAGTATGGCGTGAAAATGATCATCTGGACGATCAGGTTCAGGTAGAAAAGCACATTGAAGATGATCGACCGGATTATTGTCATGGAGATCTCGTTGGGTTTTGCAGGCTTCGTTATGCGTGGTGAGCCCTCCTGAGTCTGTCGAAGGACGAACCACGCACCATGTATACGCCAGTTTCTGACCTGGAATTGGTTATTCCCTGATCTGATGCAGCAATTTGTCAGTGACACTCGAAAAACTGTCAGGCAATTGGGCGCGGGCAACGGCCCCCAGATATTTGATATATTCCATCAGCAGAACCCGTACTACCTGTCCTCGCGTTATCCAGTCACCCTCCTTGAGATTGGTGTTCGTGATTGGATAGGCAATGAATTCGATTTCCTGCGAGGCGCGGCTGAGTTCGAGCATGGTGCGGGGAATGTGGTAGTTGTTGGTGACAACAATCACGCGCTTATAATGGTTGGCGCTCGCCCATTTAATGCTTTCAACCGCATTCCCGACCGTATCAAGGGCAGACCGGTCGATATCGACACAGCATTCGAACAATGTTGCATCGCCACCAGTGACGCGTTGCAACTCGCTACGCTTGGTCGAGGGATGCACGCCGCTGATGAACAAACGTTCGCCGCGCTTGTTCTTGAGCAATTCCAAAGCGCCCTCAATGCGTGAATAGCCACCTGTCAGGACGACGATACCGTCAGCGGGCTCGGTAATATCGGGTATATCAAGCGTGGTGACGCGATCGCTGAAGACAATAAACCCACCGATGAACAAACCTATCGCAAGAATGGCAAGCAGGAACAGAAAACGCACGAAATATCTGCCCATGGTCGCAGACAATCCACGGGTCCGTGCTACGTCCGCATCGGGGGACTTGTTGCTGTCGTTAAGGCCGTCCATCTTGTGCCGTAAATGCCTTGCTCGAGAGTGCTTCTGCCGCTCATAAACTGGAAGCGATGCGTCTATAAAATAAAATGAATATTTCAGGTGTCGTGATTTTCGCCCGTGCGTCCATCAACTTGTCTTAAATGCGCTATGACTGTCATTCGTGTTGTAATCATGGTCAGAACGCTGACCGCCAATATGATCAAAACTACACCCGTATATCCACCGGATCCAATGGAGAAATTGCCGAAGAGCGCTGTCGCCTGATCGGCTTCGGGTGTTGCCAGATTACGCGATGACCACCATCCGATCATCAGAAAAATGAACATGGCAAGCGCACCGCCAAAAGCTGCACCTTTGAGTGCTGTCCAGAAAAAATGGCGCTCGAACTGGCGGGCGACGAATTTTTGTTCCGCGCCGATAAAATGCAGCACTTCAATAATATGGCCGTTGCCAGCCATTGCTCCGCGCGTGGCGAAAATCACGGTGAGGACGGTTGCTGCAACGACAAGAGAAAGCACGCCGGTGCCGATGAGAACAGTCGAGCGAGCCATGGAAACCAACCGGTCGACCCATGTGCGATGATCGTCGAAACTGGCTGCCGGTATCTGCCCGACGAGCATGCTGCGAAGCGCTGCGAAATCTGGCGGCGAGGCTTCGTCTAGCGTAACGACCACCAGCCGGGGAACAGGCAGTTCATCAATATCGAGTCCGGTTCCAAGCCATGGTTCGAGAAGGCGGGCTGTCGCATCCCGGTCGATGATCCGCGTGGATTTCACGCCAGCAAATCCTTGCGCAATTTTACTCGCTTCAGCGAGCATTGCTTCCATGTCCTGACCTTCCACCGGTCTGATCTGAATAGTCGCTTCGGTGGAAATCTGACTTTGCCAGGTGGCGGCTGTCGATTGAACAAGGCTGACTGAGCCGACGGTGAGGCAGGCGAGGAAGGTCATGATGGCGATTACGATCATCAAGGCATGGCCAACCACATTGCCTGCGGGTACGATCGGTGCCTGTCCGCTGTTTTTGCGGATACGGGCCCAAAGCCTGTCCGCCAATTCGATGGCTCGATCCTTGAGGGCTGCGGCATCAATCATAAACGTCGAGCCTTCCCTGATCGAGGATCATACGCCGCGCATTGATCTGGTCCATCAGGGTCAAATCGTGGGTGGCAATGACAACGGCTGTTCCGGAGCGGTTCAACTCGCCGAAAAGGCGCAGGAGACGCCGCGCCAGGGGCGGATCGACATTGCCCGTCGGCTCGTCGGCAAGCAGAATTTCCGGTTGATCTATCAAAGCGCGGGCGATAGCGGCACGCTGTTTTTCACCGCCGGATAGCACAGGTGGCAGCACATGCATGCGCTCGCCAAGTCCTACCCAATGCAAAAGCTCTTCGACCTCTGCGCGATAGGTCGCTTCTTCCTTGCCGCGCACCCGCAAGGGCAAGGCGACGTTTTGATAGGTGGTCATATGATCGAGCAGCCGGAAATCCTGAAAGACCACGCCTATGCGTCGGCGTAGCATTGGCATTTCGCTGGATGAGATTGTCGCTATGTCCTTGCCGAAGACGGTGATGGAACCGCGTGTCGGCTTGAGTGTCATGAAAAGCAGGCGCAGCAATGACGTTTTACCTGCACCGGAAGGTCCGGTGAGGAACTGGAATGATCGCGGCGATATGTGGAGGCTTACATCACGCAAGACCTCCGGGCCCATCCCATACCGCAATCCGACATTCTCAAAACGAATCAAGTGTGCTTTCCGATCTTATCTGCAACGTGTTCTATTTTGCGGGAGCCGATTTGACCACCCCAACAAACATGAACCAGCATGACTGGAAACATGAATTTTATACGGCAGCGCCGGTTTTTGCATTTTGGCTGATGATCAGGCTATAGGTGCGGGAGCTATATGAAGAAATTCGGTCTGAAAACGCGCCACAGGAAACTTGCATGCCAAAAGTCGGGACTAAAAATATTGATGTTCTTTTCAGTGCCGAAACAATTGCCGCGCGCAATCTAGAACTTGCCAAAGCAATCGTGGCGCGAGGTTTTGAAAACCTGCTTGTTATCTCGATCCTCAAGGGCTCGTTTATTTTTGCCGCCGATCTGATCCGCGCCATGCATGATGCCGGTGCAGAACCGGATGTGGAGTTCATCACTGTCTCCAGTTATGGCAAGGGCACGGAAAGCACTGAAGTGCGACTTATGCGCGATATTGACAGCGATGTGCATGGCCGTGACGTACTTTTGATCGATGATATTCTTGAATCAGGACGCACATTGAAGTTTACGCGCCAGCTCATGCTCGAACGCGGTGCGCGCAATGTCTATATTGCCGTGCTGCTGGACAAAAGCGTCAAGCGCAAGACCGAAATAGAGGCTGATTTCAAAGGATTCGAATGCCCGGACTATTTCGTTGTCGGTTACGGCATGGATGTCGGCCATTCATTCCGGCAACTGCCTTATGTCGGTGTGGTTCGCGATTAAAGCCCAACATTTTTCTGATCAATTGAACTTGAGCAGGCGCTCCAAATAATCCTTTTCCATTTGCGGGCTGAGCGAATTACCGAGCCGCTTGCGGATGGCGTCGAGAATTTCACGCGCGCGCTGAATGTCGATCTCGCCGGGGACTTTGGTATTGGTGCCATCATCGGGCCCGCCGTCGCGCTGCGGGCGGCCGAGAGGATCGCGCCCCCCGGTTTGCCGTTGATCGCCTTGCCCGGTTTGTCCCTCTTGCCCCATGGCCTCCTGCATCTGTTTCATCATGTCCTGACCACCACGACGCAGCGCATCCAGCGCATCGCTTTGCTGGCCGAGTGCCTGATCGCCATCGGCTTGACCGAGTGATTTGCCAGCTTCACCCATTGATTTGCCTGCCTGGCCAAATCCTTCACCGGGCTTGATACCCATGCCTTCCAGATCTTTCATCAACTGGCCGAGTTCGGATTGGAGCTTGCCTTGGCCTTGCTGAAGATCGCGCAGGGCCTTGGCAATATCCTCTTCGGACATTTGTCCTTGCTCACCCTGTTCGCCTTGCTGCTCCTCGCCAAAGTCCTGCTGCATGCCCTGTTGGCGCTGCTGTTCCAGCCGGTGGGTCTGGTTCATCATGTCCTGTTGACGGCGCATCAGCTCACCAAGCTTGTCCATCTGCTGTTTCATCTGTCCCTGCTGGCCTTGTTGAGCCTGTTGCTGCTGGCCCATCTGCAGGTTGTTCATCATGTTTTCGAGCTCGGACAATAATTGCTGTGCCTGATCCTTCGAGCCCTGCTTGGCAAGCTCTTCAATCTGGTTCAGCATTTTATCGATATCCTCCTGCCGTAGCTGTTTGGCATTTGGATTTTGCGCCATGTTCGGGTTTTTCTGAGCTTTCTGCGCAAATTCACGCAGGAATTCCTTCATGGCATCGCGCAACTCAGCCATGCGCTTTTCGATTTCCTCCTGGCTGGCACCCTGTTCGATGGCATTTTTCAAGGCTTCCTGCGCTTGCCGCAGTCGCCGCTCCGCATCAGACAAGGCACCATCCTCAATGCCGCGGGCGACGTCCCACATATAGCTTACTACCTCGCGCAACTGTTCATCGCTTTTTGCGAGGTCAAGGCGGGAACGAACACTGCGCAACCCAAGATAGTGGGACGAGTTTTTGATTGTCTCTTCCGGCCACATTGTGATTGCGTCCAGCATTTCCAGCACATTGGGCTTGGCATTGGCATTCAGCGCCAGGTTGCGGCGTTGTTCAATCAACGCGCGAGCAAGCGGATTGGCGAATGGTCGCTCGGGCATGACGAAAGTTTTGACTTCGCTGCGGGCTTCCTGCTTTGCGTCGTCGGACGCAATGAGAGTCATGCGGATTTCAGACCCAGACCATGGGTGCTGGGTGAGATCCTTGGTGGTTTTAGTCTCCTTGGCTTGTTCACCGCGACGCGGCAATGCCAACGGCAATTCCGGAGCGGAATAGAGCGGTCGTGCATCCTTTTCGGCAGGCAGTGCCTGTTCGATTTTTGCCTGTGCAGCTATCGCGCCATAATCGTCCTTGATCTCATAAAAGACGTCCATCGTGCCATTGACGGCGCTGGAAGGCTCCTTGGTAAAACGGATTGCGGGCGGCTGGTCTGGAATGATTGTGAAGCCCCAACTGGAGAGGGCAGAGCGGCCATTCACCAGATCAATAGAACTGTTTTGATCAAGTGTGAGTTCAAAATTTCGTGGTGTTGCTTTACCAGTTGCCGAGTCTTCGATCTTAGGCGTTTCCCTGGCTGCAATCTCTACCGATTTTCCATTAGACAGCTTCTGTGTGAGAGCTTCCGATCCACTGCCACCGATAATGCGGACAACAAGCGTGCTGTTTTGGGGTACTGAAAACTGCGTGTCGGCCGAATTGCTTGCGGTGGTCAGAAATAGCGGAGCGCGACCGGTATAACGCGGAGGGGTAACCCAGGCGTCAATACGAGGCGGTATTGCATTGCTCGCGGCATGGCTGAGAAATGCATCGCTGATGCGGCCGCCCAGCGGTCCACCGGAAAAGGCAAAAGCAATGACGAGCAGCAGCGCCGCAACGCCGCGCAAAGCCCAAGGGTCGCGTTCAGCAATCCGCGTCTGGGGCAATCCGCTTTGCAGATTGGCAATGCGTGTTGCCATGCGCTTGCGATGCTCGCTCCACAATGCCTGCGCAAAGGGATCAGTGCTGTTGGCTGCAAGCTCTTCTGTCTGCACGGTAATGGGCTGGTGCGCCAGTTCATTGACGTTTTCAAGCCGCTGCGTGATCTCTGACGGGCGAGGTAAGCGGAACTTCAGCAGCAGATAGACGCAAACAGGGATGCTCAGCAGAAAGAGGGCAAGCAAGGCTTGCCTTGCAAGATCCGGCATAAGGCGAAACAGGCCGAACCATGCCACGCTGAGGAAGACTGAAATAACAAGCAAAAGGGGCAGCAAGAGCGGCCAAAGGCGCTCAAGCGCGATCATCAACCATGCGGACAAACGGAGGCGATCGATATTTTTCAGAATATCGAATTTGATGCTGGTCGCTTCCCGTTCTTCCGGGTTGTGATCGGCCATTCTCGCTCCATCTTTCCGGTATCGGCATTACCAGACAAAGCTAACAATACCACTCATCATGGCAAAGGCGAGGCCTTACCCGGCAAAACGCAATCATACTTCTGTGTAGGCGCGAAAATTACAGCCAGTCCGGAATGGAATCGAGGCCGATCAATTCTTCATAACTTGTGCGTGGACGCACCACATGGAACTGATCGCCATTGACCAGAACCTCAGGCACGAGCAGCCGCGTATTATAGGTGCCGGCCTGAACCGCGCCATAGGCGCCCGCTGTGCCAATTGCGATCAAATCACCCGGGGCAGGACGCGGCAGTTCACGATCCAAGCCCAGATAGTCACCTGTTTCGCAAACGGGACCGACAACGTCGCCGCGAATCCGGGGATGATTGGCCGTAGGTTCCTTGACGGGGCGGATAATGTGGAACGCATCGTAAAGCGTGGGCCGGATGAGGTCGTTCATAGCCGCGTCAACAATGATAAAGTTACGCGCATCGCCTTCCTTGACGAAGATTACCTCGCTGACAAGAATCCCAGCATTACCAACAATAAGTCGGCCCGGTTCGAAAATCGTCTTCAATCCCAGCGGCTTGATATGCTTTTGAACGATCCGCGCGTAGGCATCGGGCAGTGGTGGCGGATTGTTGTCGAAGTGGTACGGAATACCGAGACCACCGCCAAGATCAACATGCTTGATATCATGGCCATCGGCCTTCAGCTGCCCGACCAACTCCGCCAGCAGGCGGAATGCATCGTCGAAAGGCTCAAGATCAGTGATCTGGCTGCCAATATGCATGTCCACGCCAACGACCTTTAGCCCCGGCATCTTGGCTGCCTGTGCATAGATTGAACTTGCCTTGGCGAGGGGAATGCCGAACTTGTTCTCGGATTTCCCCGTCGAAATCTTCTTATGGGTCTTTGCATCGACATCGGGATTGATGCGCAGCGAAACTGGCGCGATCTTTCCCGCCGCAACGGCACGACTGGAGAGAATGGCAAGCTCTGGCTCGGATTCGACATTGAAACAATGAATGCCGGCGCTCAATGCGAGATCCATTTCGCTGGGCTTCTTGCCGACGCCGGAAAAAACGATTTTCTCGGCTGGAATGCCAGCGGCGAGCGCGCGGCGCAATTCACCTTCAGAAACCACATCGGCGCCAGAACCAAGTCGCGCAAGCGTTTTCAGGACTGCTTGATTGGAATTTGCCTTGAGCGCGTAGCAGACGAGCGTATCCATGTCGGCAAAAGCTGCCGAAAACACTTTGAAATGACGCTTGATCGTTGCTGTCGAATAACAGTAGAAAGGTGTCCCGACAGCCTTGGCGATTTCAGGAATACTGACGCCTTCGGCATGAAGAACGCCGTCTTTATAATCAAAATGATTCACGGAAAATCCAGCTTGCTCTAGATCAATGGGTCAAGAATAAAACGCTTGTCCTGGACGGGCGGCGCCACAGTTTTCGGCTCGCCGGGCATTGATGTTACGGAAGCGGGCGGTGGCTCCAGTGCGCCTTTGCGGCCACAGGCCGATATGGCGCTTACGATCGCGATCGACATAAGAATTGTCGATAATAGGGAACGGCTTGTCATTGTTGATCCTGTCGTCCGAAATGGGTCTGCCATGTCTAGAGCCTTTCTTGTTCAAATAGAAGCAGTTCTGTTTCTCGGATGGCGAGATAATTCACGCGGAAGGTGGCGAGGTCGATGTTTATCCACGTCCGATGCCGCCTGACAAGTGATTGGTCGCCAGCCGGAAACCCAAGGGCCGGGTGAATTTGGACCAAATCCATCGGGTTTCAGCTTCGCCCGATGGATAAACATCGGTCTCGCAAAACCCCTCGACCTTGTCCACAAATTCCCTCCGGCAGAACGATTCTATTTGAGCAAGAAAGGCTCTAGCCTAAGAAGGCGCGCTTTGCACCCCCATGGCCGGTCAATGTTGTTTTACAATTTCGCAATGCGCTTTTGCCAGAATTTGATCTGCTTGCGCACCTGTTCCGGAGCCGTTCCGCCATAGGATTTGCGGCTGCGCACGGATTTGTCCACAGTCAGGAATCCAAAGATGGCAGCGGTAATCCCCGGGTGAATCTGCTGCAAATCTTCCAACGACAATTTACCAAGGTCGATCTTTTTCTGCTCGGCAAGGGCAACTGCCCGGCCGGTGACATGGTGTGCCTCGCGGAAAGGCAGGCCAAGTTCCCGCACCAGCCAATCGGCCAGGTCGGTGGCCGTTGAATAGCCCGAACCCGCGGCCTTCTTCATTGCGGCGGTGTTGACGGTCATATCACCAACCATGCCAGTCATGGCGGCAAGCGCCAGTTCCAGCGTTTCTGCAGCGTCGAATACGGCTTCCTTGTCTTCCTGCATATCCTTGGAATAGGTCAGAGGCAGGCCTTTCATGACTGTCAGCAGAGCGACGAGCGATCCGGTGATGCGGCCAGTTTTGGCGCGAACCAACTCGGCAGCATCGGGGTTCTTTTTCTGCGGCATGATGGAGGAGCCGGTCGAAAAACTGTCGGACAGTCGAACAAAGCCGAACTGGGAAGTAGACCAAATGACAATTTCTTCAGCCAACCGGGAAAGATGGGTCGCAGTGATCGCAGCTGTTGACAGAAATTCCAGCGCATAATCGCGGTCAGACACGCTATCGAGCGAATTGCGGGTCGGTTCGCGGAAACCCAACGCTTTTGCCGTCATATGCCGGTCAATCGGAAAGCCGGTTCCGGCAAGGGCTGCGGCGCCGAGCGGCGATTCGTTCATACGTTCAATTGCATCTTTGACTCGGCTCAGATCGCGGCCAAACATTTCGACATAGGCCATGCAATGATGACCAAAGGTAATGGGCTGCGCTGTTTGGAGATGGGTGAAACCTGGCATCAGGGTTGCTGAATGTTCTTCGGCGCGCTTCAGAAAGGCCTCGATCAATTTCTTGAGCAGAACCGCAGTCTTTTCAAACTCAGCTTTTACCCATAGGCGAAAGTCGACCGCGACCTGGTCATTGCGTGAGCGTGCAGTGTGCAGCCGGCCCGCCGATGCGCCGATCAGTTCGGCAAGGCGCGACTCAACATTCATGTGAATGTCTTCAAGTTTGCGTGAGAAAGTGAACTTTCCGCTCTCGATCTCTGACAATATCGTGTTCAGGCCGCTTGTGATCTTGTCGTAATCGTCGCTCGCAATTATGCCGGTTTTCGCAAGCATGGCTGCATGAGCAAGGGAACCTTGAATGTCCTGGGCGTAAAGCTTCTGGTCAAAGCCGATGGAAGCATTGATTTCTTCCATGATCGCGGCAGGACCTGAGGCGAAACGACCGCCCCACATTTCATTGCTATTCTTCTTGTCGGACATGGAAAACGCCTTGAGTGTGAAGCGGAAAGAACGGAAATGACAGACGGCCCACGACAAACGCCACGCAATAGCAACAAAAAGATCATCGCCCTTGCCGCGCTCGCCGGCATTGCCGCCGGTGCGGTTGCGGTATACGTGATGGAACGGCCATCTGGCAATATTGCCACCGTGACTAATACGGCTGATCAGTGCCCGATGAAGGCAGAGGGCGCAAAAGCGATTGATGCTGCCGCTGTTGGTGCCATTGCCGCCATGCGCGGTGCCGACAAGCCGCAATCCATGTCGAGCTTGTCCTTCACCGGACCGGATGGCAAGCCGGTGCGCATCAGCGATTTCAAGGGCAAGACATTGCTGGTCAATCTGTGGGCGACCTGGTGCGCGCCATGCCGCGAGGAGATGCCCGCACTTGATGCGCTGGAAACAAAAAAGGGCAGCGACAAATTTGAGGTCGTCACGATCAATATTGACACCGGTGACGATACGAAACCCAAAGCATTCCTGGGCGAGATCGGCGTCAAGTCGCTCGATCTTTACCGTGATCCATCAATGGGCGTGTTCAACGAGCTTAAGCGGAAAAGTCTGGCCTTTGGGCTCCCGGTTACAATGCTGGTCGATAAGGAAGGCTGCCAGATCGCAGCGATGAACGGCCCGGCAGACTGGTCCAGCGATGACGCTCTGCGATTTGTGGATGCCGCTTTGGGTCTTTAGAAAATAGTATCAGGACAGCTGGATTGGCAAATTCATTATGCGTGCTTCGACAAGCTCAGCATGAGGAAGATGGAGATTGGCAGGGAACGAGTTCTGACATGTTACAAGACGACGTCGCAGGTAGATGTTGCAACCCACTAACTTCCTCATGCTGAGCTTGTCGAAGTACGCACCAAGCTCATGCAAAATCATTGCATATTCCTTATCTCCCTCGCAAAGAGGGAGATAAGGAAGGCAATTGCTTACTCGCCAGTTGTGGCGGCTTTGCGAGCTTTTTTTGCTTTGTATTTGTCAAAACCCTGCAATTCACCGGGCTTGCGTTCCTTTGGAAGCTTTTTCGGCTTTTCCGCTGTCCAGCCTTCCGGCTTTGCCTTTGCAGGTTTGGCTGCCCACTCTGTACGTGGATTGGCATCGTTGCCGCGCGGCTTGCGGTTGTCGAATTCGCGCTTCTCACCGAAATTCTTCTTCGGCTTGAAATCGCTGCGCGGAGCAGAGCCGCCGGGGCCTTCACTGCGGGCGATATTTACACCCTTTTCGCCTGTACCGAACTGCTTGATGCGTGCAAGGAAAGCATCAGCCTTGCTGGCGGTAATCTCAAAGCGTGTTTCCGTTTCCAGAATTTTGATTGAGCCGACATCGGTCTTGGTAATATCACCGGCCTTGCAGATAAGCGGCAAAAGCCAACGTGGTTCGGCGCGTTGCTTGCGACCAACACTGACGCTGAACCATGCGCCGCTTTCAAAATCGGTAAAGCGATCCGAGCGCGATGTCCGTTCGCCGCGGCCCGGGCGGTCTTCAAAGCTACCCTTGCGGATAGGCTCAAGAACATGGGACGGCGTGTTGGAAAGCTCTTCCGGCGCAGGGCGAGCAGCCATTTGCTGGCGTAAATAAGCAGCAGCAATCTGTTCAGCGGAATGAAGGGCGAGCAATTCGCGTACGAAATCTCCCTCGTCCTCGGTTATGACTTCAGACAGAGAAGGATCATTGAGGATGCGGTCATTGTTGCGCTTGTTGATTGCGTCGGCATCCGGTGGCGGCACCATCGTTGTCGTTAGTTTTGCACCTTGCAAAAGACGCTCGGCAGTGCGGCGACGCGAGGCCGGCACGATCAGAACGCAGATGCCTTTACGACCCGCGCGACCTGTACGGCCACTGCGGTGCAGAAGCGTTTCTGAATTGTTGGGCAGATCGGCATGGATGACGAGATCAAGATTAGGCAGATCAATACCGCGAGCGGCAACGTCGGTGGCAACACAAACACGGGCACGACCATCACGCATGGCCTGCAAGGCATTGGTGCGTTCAGCCTGGCTGAGTTCACCCGACAGGGAAACCACAGAGAAACCGCGATTTGACAGGCGGCTGGTCAAATGTTTGACGGCCTCACGGGTCGAACCGAAAATGATCGTGTTCTGTGCATCGTAGAACAGCAACGAATTGATGATCGCGTTTTCACGCTCACGCGGTGCAACCGGCATGATGTGGTATTCAATATCCGCATGCTGCTCGCGGTCATTGGTGGCGGAAATGCGCAGCGCGTCTTTCTGGAACTGCTTGGCCAGCAGCGCGATAGGTTTCGGCACTGTTGCAGAGAACATCAGTGTGCGGCGATCTTCCGGCGCTTCACCAAGGATGAATTCGAGATCTTCGCGGAAACCGAGATCGAGCATCTCATCGGCCTCATCCAGAACCACTGCGCGCAGTTCTTTCATGTCGAGCGAGCCACGGCTGATATGGTCACGTAGGCGGCCCGGTGTGCCAACAACGATATGCGCGCCTTGCGAAAGGGCGCGGCGCTCCTTGGTCATGTCCATACCGCCAACGCAAGAGGCGATGCGCGCCCCGGTTGGCTCATAAAGCCATTCCAATTCGCGGCGAACCTGCAAAGCCAATTCGCGTGTGGGCGCAATCACCAGTGCATAGGGCGCGCCGATAGAAGTGAAGCGATCTCCATCTTCCAGAAGAGTCGGTGCGATGGCGATGCCGAAGGCAACGGTCTTGCCCGAGCCGGTCTGGGCGGAGACGAGAAGATCTGCTCCTTCGGCTTCAGGAGCGAGAACTGCAGTCTGAACGGGTGTCAGGGTCTCGTAGCCACGGGCTTTCAAAGCACCGGACAGCGCCGGAGCGATAGAATCGAAAATGGTCATAAATGAACTTTCAGTGCTGGTTTTGGGCGTGTTTTTAGCTCGGCGTCAATGGGGCACGAGCGGCACGCATATAGCTTTGTTGCGCTCTCGTAGAGCTTGCGACGCGTTCCGTCAATGCCACGAAACGCATAGCTCCCATCCACTTACCCTTCAGGAGGTGAAGCCCGCACGTTTCAACCGCACAATAGCGAGATCAAGCGCAGAAAGAAAGGAGGAACGATCTTTTGGTGAAAATGGTCGCGGTCCACCCGTGATCTGGCCCGCCGAACGCAGTTCATCCATGAGGTTACGCGTTGCCAGGGTATTGCCGATGGATGCCTCGGTAAATGCCCGACCCGTTGGGGAAATGGCGTCTGCACCAGCTTTTACGCAGCGGCTTGCAAGTGGAATATCGGCAGTGACGACCACATCGCCCCGGGAGACCCGCTCGGCAATCCAGTCATCGGCGGCGTCAAAACCGTCGCTGACAATGACCCGCTCGATCATCGGATCGCGCGGGATTGCCATCATGGAATTGGACACGACGAAAACCTTGACGCCATATCTTTCCGCAACACGATAAATTTCTGCTTTTACCGGGCAGGCATCTGCATCGACGTAAATGGATATGTTTTTCTGTTCTGTCATTCTCAACCAAAAATATGCAGCGCGGCCAAACCTACAGAGGCGCCGAGCCCGATAGCAATTCCAGCTGCCAGGGCCGCAACAAGAAATCCTGTTCCCAACCATACGCCGTCCTGTTCGCCAAGACCAATTGCCAGCAGGATTATGCTCAATGCCGGTATCTGGTTAATAAGCGGAATCGGCAAAATGACGATCAGGGACATTGAAAGCGCAACGATACTGACGACCCGTTCGACGATAATTTGCGGCAAGAGCCAATAACGCGGACGGGCAAGCCGCTCAAAACGTGTAAGAACGCTTTCCAGTCTGGCGATCCCGGAACGATAGGTTTCTATCCGCATTGATTTGCGCCGCAGAAAGGCCGGAAACCACGGCTTCTCGAAGCCAATCAACATTTGGATGGAAAGCAGAACCAGTGGAATGCCGAATATGGTGGATGAACCCGGCGGTAGTGGAATCAGATTTAATGCGGAAAACAGGATGAGCAAGGCGCCAAAGCTGCGTTCCGACAAGGCGACGAGAATGTCGTCGAAGGAAATTCTGGTCGCGTCTGTGTCCCCAAGCTCAACAAGAATGGTGGATAGCCGCTTTGTTCCGGCAGAATATTCCGCGTCCTGTTGGCTATCCATGGGATAATTTCATGCGGGCATGATCAGCGTGTCGGAACGGGATTTTCCCCGCGATAATCATAAAAGCCGCGACCGGTCTTGCGGCCAAGCCAACCGGCCTCGACATATTTGACGAGAAGCGGGCAGGGTCGATACTTCGAATCCGCCAGACCATCATGCAAGACCTGCATGATCGAAAGGCATGTATCAAGGCCGATGAAATCAGCCAGTTGCAGTGGGCCCATCGGGTGATTTGCGCCGAGCTTCATGGCTGTATCAATGGCATCCACAGAGCCGACACCTTCGTAAAGAACGTAGATGGCTTCGTTGATCATCGGCAGCAGGATGCGGTTAACGATGAAGGCCGGGAAATCTTCCGAGACAGTCAAGGTCTTGTCGAGGCTGGTAACGAATTCGCGCGCACTTTCGAAGGTGGTGTTCTCGGTCGCGATACCGCGAATGAGTTCAACCAGCTTCATCACCGGCACCGGATTCATGAAGTGAATGCCAATAAACCGTTCCGGGCGATCGGTTGTTGCGGCGAGCCGTGTGATGGAAATCGATGAAGTATTGGTGGCGAGGATCGCCTCCGGATTGAGGTTTGGACAAAGCTGCGCAAAAATCTTGCGCTTGACGGTTTCATCCTCGGTCGCCGCTTCGATGGCGAGATCGACACTGGAAAGATCCTCCATGCGCAGAGCAGGGCGGATATGCGCCATGGCTTTTTCGCGTGCCGCCTCATCGAGTTTGCCGTGCGAAACCTGCCGCGCCATATTGCCATTAACGGTGGCTATAGCCTTTTCCAGCTGTTCGGCAGACTGGTCATGGATCAAAACGTCATAGCCGGCGACGGCACATACATGAGCAATGCCGCTGCCCATTTGCCCCGCTCCGATAATGCCTACAGTCTTGATCGATCCAGCCATGTTTCCATCCGTTTGTTTGTTCAAGCGCAAACTTCCTAGCACCAAAGTAAATGGCCGGGGTAGCTTTCGTCTACCCCGGCCATGCAAATCATTTCAAACTTGCGGCTATATTTTTTTACAGCGCCTTTTCAAGTTCCGGCAGGATAACGAAGAGATCGCCAACGAGGCCGTAATCGGCAACCTGGAAAATCGGTGCTTCTTCGTCCTTGTTTATGGCAACAATGACCTTGGAGTCCTTCATGCCGGCCAGATGCTGGATCGCGCCGGAAATGCCCACGGCGATGTAAAGGTCAGGCGCGACAACCTTGCCTGTTTGTCCAACCTGCCAGTCATTCGGTGCATAGCCAGCATCGACAGCCGCACGCGAAGCACCAACCGCAGCGCCGAGCTTGTCAGCAACCGGGAGGATCACTTCCTTGAACTTTTCGTTGGAGCCAAGAGCACGTCCGCCGGAAATGATGATCTTCGCCGAGGTCAACTCAGGACGATCGCCACCGGAAAGCTTTGCTTCAACAAAGGTCGAAAGGCCAGGATTGGCAGCCGCCGAAATGGTCTCGACGGAGGCTGATCCGCCTTCGCCAGCAGCGGCAAAGGTTGCCGTGCGAACCGTGATAACCTTCTTGGCATCGGTGGCCTGCACCGTCTGCAAGGCATTGCCCGCATAGATCGGACGCTTGAATGTGTCAGCCGAGATAACTTCGATAATGTCTGACACCTGCATGACATCAAGCAGCGCTGCAACGCGCGGCAAGATGTTTTTGCCGTTGGTGGTGGCAGCGGCGATGATCGTGTCATAGCCGTCGGCAATCGAGACGATCAATGCAGCGGTAGCTTCGGCGAGGCGGTTGGCCAGATCATCGCTATCGGCCAGCAAAACCTTCTTGACGCCCGCAAGCTTGGCAGCCTGATCTGCAACGCCCTTGGCGCCTTTTCCGGCTACCAGCACATGCACATCCGAACCGATGGCGAGCGCTGCGGTCAAAGCCTTGGCTGTCTGGTCGGAAAGGGTCTCGTTATCGTGTTCGGCAAAAAGAAGAATAGCCATGGTGAATTCCTTATCCTTTTCCTTAAAGAACGCCAGCTTCGTTCTTCAGCTTGGAGACAAGCTCCGCAACGTCCTTGACCTTCACACCAGCCTTGCGTCCACCCGGCTCTTCAGTCTTCAGGACCTTGAGGCGCGGCGCAGTGTCAACGCCGTAATCAGCAGCTGACTTCTCATCGAGAGGCTTCTTCTTAGCCTTCATGATATTGGGCAGCGAAGCATAACGCGGCTGGTTCAAACGCAGATCGGTGGTGACGATTGCCGGCAAAGTGACCTCAATGGTCTGCAGGCCGCCATCGACTTCGCGTGTTACCTTGGCCGACTTGTCACCAAGTTCAACCTTGGAGGCGAAGGTGGCCTGGCTCCAACCGAGCAACGCTGACAGCATCTGGCCGGTCTGGTTGGCATCGTCATCGATTGCCTGCTTGCCAAGAATAACGAGCTGCGGCTGTTCGGCTTCAACGACGCCCTTCAAAATCTTGGCGACGGCCAGCGGCTCGACAATATCGTCGACCTTGACCAGAATGGCACGGTCCGCACCCATGGCGAGTGCTGTGCGCAAAGTTTCCTGCGCCTGCGCCGGGCCAATCGACACGACGACAACTTCCTCGACCTTGCCGGCTTCCTTCAAACGAAGCGCTTCCTCGACCGCGATTTCGTCGAACGGATTCATCGACATTTTCACATTTGCAAGCTCAACGCCTGAACCGTCACCTTTGACGCGGATCTTGACGTTGTAATCGACTACCCGCTTTACCGGTACGAGGACTTTCATGGGGACTCCCTCTTCAACATTCAAATGACAGCTTTAACTGTCCTATCACAGTACCTGCTTGCCGGATGCCGACATTGAGGTGAAAAAAGCGACACGTTTGTGTCTGAACAGCGCGGGACCGTAAATATGAGTGACGTAAAGGTCAATGCGCGCTATGCGACAATCTGTACTTCAACCGATTGAATGATGTGGGTCTATCTGCCCCATTTCGCAGGTTCGGTTTGCGTAGCGGCGATAGCTGGCTCTTTTTCGACCACGACGGCACGCGGAGAGACTATGGCACGGTCAAAAAGCGGAACATTGCGGCGCTTCAAAATGAGAATGAGCAATGCACCTGCTATAATCCCGCCCACATGCGCAGGCCACGATATTTGCTCATCGCCACCCCACAAAAGCATACCGAATTGCAGGGCAACCCAAAGGACGAGTGGATAGATCGCCGGGATGCGCAGCGGAATTCGTCCAAAGGCCAGAACCCATACTTTCACGCGAGGATGGAGTATAAGATAGGCAGCAACGATACCTGCTATCGCACCGGAAGCGCCTATCAATGGTGCTTCTGAATCCGGCAGAATGACGCCATGGAGAAAAGCTCCCGCCGCCGCGCATAAAAGATAGAAGATCAAAAATTTTACGTGGCCGAGAGCGTCTTCAATATTGTCTCCAAATACCCAGAGAAACAGCATATTGCCGCCGAGGTGGAAAATGTCGGCATGGAGAAATGCGTAGGTGATGTAAGTGGCATTTGGCGGCACAATATCATAGGCTGCAGGCAGAGCTGCAAGGTCATGGACAATGGCGGGTATATAGCCAAGTCCAATAATTGTGGCTTCCGCATGATCTCCGGCAATGCTGGTCAGCGCAAAAATGATGACATTCAGCGCTATCAGCGAAAGTGTCACATATTGCAGCTTGATGTATTTTAAGCTGTTGGCGTCATGCAGTGGAATAAACATTGGTGTCTTTCTACCGGATATCGAGAGACGTGACGTGGACACTGGAAGCGCACCGAAACCAATGTGCGTGGTGAATTTGAGCCAAAGCTTTGGTATTGTCTACAAACAACCTCCAGCAGATTCCCAATTTAGACAGTTCTTCGCTACCTTGAAGCCGCGGCTTCAGGCCTCATTGTTTTGCTTGTCTTCGGTCACGACGGCGCGAGGTGTGACAATGGTGCGATCAAACAGCGGAATGCTCCAGCGTTTGAGAATACCGACCAGCAATGCGCCCGAAATAATTCCGCCGACATGGGCCGACCAGGAGATGCGTTCATCGCCATGTACGAAGAGCATCAAGAACTGTTCGACGATCCAAAGTGCAAGCAGATAGATTGCCGGAAGCGGCAAAGGAATGCGTCCGAAGGCGAAGACCCAAACCCAGACCCGTGGGTGAAGCATGAGATAAGCGGCGACAACCCCGAATATCGCTCCCGATGCGCCAATCAACGGGCCATGAGAGTCGGAAAAAACAAAACCGTGCATTAAGGCACCGGCGGCACCGCAAAGAAAATAAAAGATCAGAAATTTTATATGCCCCATGGCATCTTCGACATTGTCGCCGAAGACCCAGAGAAACAGCATATTTCCGCCGAGATGGTAGATGTCGGCATGCATGAACGTATAGGTGATGTAGGTCCATCCACTAGCTATGAAGTCATATTCCGGCGGACGAACAACCAGACCCTGCGCTACGGCGGGGATGTAGCCAAATATCATTGAGGCTTTTTGGGTGTCCGGATCGAAAAGGGCCACAAGCCCAAAAATCATAACATTCAAAACAATGAGTGAAAGCGTAACATATTGTAGTTTGATGTATTTGAGGCGATTGGCGTCATATAGTGGAATGAACATTAATTCCGGGTTCCTGCCTCAGGCCTGTCAGCGATTTTTACCCGGCACCCATAACACGTCCTTCGCGCCATTGTCATTGACAACCCGAGCCGCAACAAACAGGAAATCGGAAACGCGGTTGATGTATTTCAATGCGGCGGGCGTGACGATCTCATCGGGCCTTTGAGAAAGCTCGACCATTTGACGTTCTGCACGGCGCGAAACCGTGCGCGCCAGATGCAAAGCGGCTGATGCAGGGGAGCCTCCCGGCAGCACGAAGGAGCGCAAAGGCTCAAGCTTTTCGTTCAGTTGGTCAATATCAGCTTCAACTCTTGAAACCTGGGTATCGATGATGCGCAAAGGCTCGTAGGCGAGAGTTTCACCCGTATCCGGGGTGGCAAGATCAGCCCCGAGATCGAAAAGATCATTCTGGATGCGAAAAAGCATGGCATCGAGTTCGGGATAATCCCGTTCCGTATGCAATCGGGCGAGGCCAACAAAGGAATTTGCCTCGTCCACAGTGCCGTAAGCCTCTACGCGCAAGTCATGCTTTAAACGGCGCGCTCCAGTGCTGAGGCCGGTGGTGCCATCATCGCCGGTGCGCGTATAAATCTTGTTGAGCTTGACCATTATATCCGCCCTAGCCTGCAGCGCGATGGAAGTAGATGGCGCCAACAATCAGGATGATGGCAACGAGCTGCAGCAGAATACGCAGTTGCATCATCTTGTTGGAGAAGTTGGCATCGCCGCCCTTCATCATGTTGCGCAGACCGACGAGAAGCACGATAGCGACGGCGGCAATGGCGACAATTGCCAGAAACTTGAAGATGATGTCCATGATGTTATTCCTTATCAGGCTGACTTGCAGTCTGCTCCTGTCATGATTGGCTCGCAAGCATGCGATATAGCGCACGTGCCGATAGCATTCTTTTGGCAAAACTTGCCAGCTTAGCTGGAACCGTCACCACATAATGGGGTCTGGGACGCTCATTTTCCAATGCGTGTTTCAGAACCTTGTAAATGGCATCTGGCCCAAGTGCGAATCGTGGTGGCTTTGCCTGTGAGAATTTGGCGATTTCTCTCTCGTATTGCTCGCGATGCACTGATTTTTCAATATCGATATATTTGCTTATTTGGGCCGCCGCGTTGGTCCTGAAATGGGACTCGATCGACCCCGGCTCGAGCAGCGATACATGAATGCCGGAGCCAGCCAGTTCCATCCGCTGTGTTGTCATCAACCCTTCGAGTGCAAATTTCGAAGCGACGTAAGCTCCGCGCAGTTTCATGGGTACCAAGCCGAGAATTGATGAACAGTGGACAATTCGCCCATGACCCTGCCGCCGCATCACCGGAACAATAAGTTGCGTCAACTCATGCCAACCAAAAAATGCTGCTTCAAATTGCTCGCGTAACGCCGTTGTCGGCAAATCCTCCACAGCGCCGGGCACCGCGTAAGCGCCATTATTATAGAGTGCGTCGAGCGTGCCGCCGGTCTGTTCAAGAACAGCCCTGACCGTATCCCTGATGGATTGCGCCTCGCTATAGTCAAGGTAATGAGCCGAAAAGCCTTCCGCTTTAAGATCATCTATGTCAGATAATTTGCGGGCAGTAGCAAAAACGGTCCAGCCATCAGCCTTCAGGGCGCGTGCACAATAAGCGCCCATGCCGCTGGAACATCCTGTAATCAAAATCGTTCTGGAACGGGGCATGGTTTCGATTCAATAGGTTGCGCAAAAAAACACTTCACATATTCGCTTGTGCCTTGCAATCTCGCGTACATGACCATGGGGGCAAACCTGCATTGATGCGTAAACTATATGGTTTTCTTCGGCGTATTCTTGGTGACGCTCTGGGGCATTTCAGCACGGATGATGGATGGGCACTGGCGAGCCATGTTGCGCTGTCAGGAATCATGGCGCTTTTTCCGTTTCTGATTTTTGCCACGGCATTGGCGAGTTTCCTCGGAGCAAGTGCTTTTACCGAGACGGCAGTGCATGTCGTATTCGACACCTGGCCGGAGGTGATCGCCAACCCAATCAAGCAGGAAGTGAGCAATGTTCTCAATGTGCAGCGCGGCGGGTTGTTGACAATCAGCGTGATTGCCGCTGCCTACTTTGCATCCAATGGTATTGAAGCTTTGCGGGTCGCGCTCAACCGGGCTTATCGTGTGGTGGATACGCGCTCGATCATTTATTGCCGTCTGCAAAGTCTTGGCTATGTGATCATCGCGACCATCGGCATCATGGCGATCAGCTTTCTGCTGGTGCTTGCCCCGCTGGCGATGCGGATTGCTTCGAAATGGTATCCTGAAATTTATCTTCTATCGGGAACGATCAGTTTTTGGCGCTATTGCATTGCATCGGCCGTGCTCATCATCGGCCTTCTTGTGGTTCATCTCTGGCTGCCAGCAGGGCACAGGCGTTTTGTGGATATTTTGCCCGGCATTCTGCTTACACTGATTGCCTGGACTATTGGGGCCACGATCTTTGCCAGCTATCTGGAGACATTTGCGTCTTATATCTCGACCTATGCGGGACTTGCTTCGATTATGGCCGCTATTGTTTTCCTTTATATAATCGCAGCCATCTTCATTATCGGAGCTGAAATAAACGCTGCGATTATTATCTATCGCGAGGGAAGGGTGGCGCGGCGGCTTTGACCTGCGGTAGAAAGCGCAACGCCCAACGTGGCAATGGCCATGCCAACCAGCTGAAATAACGTCAATGTCTCTCCGAAAAGGACATAGGCCATCAGGGCCGTGACGCCGGGCACGAGATAAAACAGCGACGCGACTTTCGAGACTGCGCCTTGTTTGATCAGGATCATCAGCAGCAGGACCGCGCCGATGGAAAGAACGACGACCAGCCAGAACATGGCGAATACCAGTGAGCCTGACCAGATGATTTCATGAGTCTCGAACAACAATGTCATGATTGCCATGACCACCATAGCACCCAGATATTGCAAGGTTGTTCCTGCCTTTAAATCAATCTGGCCAACAAAGCGTTTCTGCCAGATGGTGCCGATGCTGATGGCAATGACCGAAAAGATCGAAGCGCCGACAGTTGCCGGGGTAATACCATCGGCAGAAATCGAAAGCTTCGGCCAAAGCACCATGGCAACGCCAATGAAGCCGACACCCAGTCCCGCCCAGTGGCGCGGCTGTATTTTTTCGCCAAGCGTTACACCCGCAATCAGCGCAGTGATCAGGGGTTGCAGGCCGACGACCAATGCAGACATGCCAGCGGGCAAGCCCTTGTGAATGGCCCAGAACACAGCTCCGAGATAAGCGCCATGGATCAGGCAGCCGGCGATGATTGCGTGCATCGCTCCGCGCCTATCGGGCCAATTATTGCCCGCCAGAATAACCCATACGCCTAATATTGCGCCTGCAATGGCAAAGCGTGCCATGAGAAACAGAAACGGTTCCATATAGGGCATCGCGTAGCGCGCGCCGATAAAGCCGGTAGCCCACAGAAGAACGAACAGGGCTGGAAGGAAGCGTACGGACATTGGGGGTACAGCCGGATCATTGAAGGAGACAACTGACTTATACCCGCAAAGTGAGATGCGATAGATCATAAACCGATCAAATCACATATCTCCTGACGTGTTACCCCTCGCTCACGCAAAGATCGCAGGGACGTATCCCTGCGGCTTTTCGATAGTTTGTTGCCGTCATTATCCAGAACGAGCCTATGATGGTGGTAGAGCGGCGGTTCAATGCCGAAGAGGTGTTGAAGCAGGCGGTGAACGCTGGTGGCGTGATAGAGATCCTTGCCACGAACTACATGCGTAATGCCTTGCAAAGCATCATCAATGACGACGGAGAGATGATAACTGGTGGGCATATCGCGTCGGGCGATGATGACGTCGCCCCAGTCCTGAGGCCGGGCATTGACCTTGTGTTCACGCGAACCAAATTCATGCCAGATCAGTTGCGTTCCTGCCGCCTCAAGCGCGCGGTCCATGTTCAAGCGCCAGGCATAAGGGTCTCCCCTTGCCATGCGTGTTTGCTGTTCGCGCTTTGAAAGCAGGCGTTCAATCGGAGGGTAGAATGGCGCGCCGTCCGGATCGCGCGGCCAATCATCCATGTTGGAACGCTCGATCTCCCGCTTGATACCACTGCGGCTAAGAAATGCCGGATAGACAAGTTCCATTTTGACGAGGCGATCCAGAGCTTCCTGATAGATTGGAAAATGTTCCGACTGGCGGCGAACAGGCTGTTCCCAAGTCAGGCCAATCCATTCCAAGTCATCCAGCATTGAATGCTCAAGTTCGGGTGTGCAGCGTTCGCGATCTATATCCTCCATGCGGAGCAGCATCCGGCCACCCATATTCTGTGCCATCCGTTGATTCAGAAGAGCGGAATAGGCATGGCCGAGATGAAGGGAGCCATTGGGACTGGGTGCGAATCTGAAAACCGGAACTGTCATGCGCGCTGGACATTCTTGGCGTTGTTCACACTCATTGATACGGTGTTTGCCGGATCATGCAAGGATGAAGACATATGCGCAGAATTGATACACTCGACGATATTGCCGAAGGCCTTGCGGACCTGTTGCGCGCTCATCCCGAACTGGCGGTGGTTGCGGAGAAGGCTGGACCGTTGCCTTTGCGTCGCTCCGCGCCGGGTTTTGAAAGCCTGGCATCGGTCATCGTTTCCCAGCAGGTGTCCAAGGCGAGCGCCGATTCTATATGGAAACGCCTCATTGGCGTTATCGACCCGCTGACGCCGGAAAACTATCTGGCAGGAGGCGAGGAAGCGTGGCGAATCGCGGGTCTTTCCCGCGCCAAGCAGGCGACGCTCGCCCGGATAAGCCAGTCGATCATCGCCAGCGAACTCGACCTGTTCGACCTTTGTGAGCGGCCCATCGAAGAGGCGATGCAGGTGATGACGAACGTCAAGGGGATTGGCCCATGGACCGCCGAGGTCTATCTGCTTTTTTCAGCCGGTCATGCGGATGTCTTTCCCGCAGGGGATGTCGCGCTTCAACATGCCTATGCGCATGCATATGGCGAATCAGTGCGGCCGGATTCGAAAACATTGAAGATTTTTGCCGAGCGCTGGTCGCCTTGGCGGGGTGTGGCTGCCAGACTTTTCTGGGCTTACTACGCCGCAACCCGTGGCCGTGATGCTACACCCGTCGCATGAAGTTGAAATAACGGTGCTTTTTCTGCTGCCGCGCAGCAATTCGCTTCACATTCCTGTCACGTCAAGCTTACAATATGAAGGCCTGATGGTTGGATTGGAGTTGATTCCTTGACAATAGCCGTCTCGCCGGACGGACTGCCGGCTCTGGTACTTAATGCGGACTATCGTCCGCTCAGTTATTATCCCTTGTCGCTTTGGTCCTGGCAGGACGCGATCAAGGCGGTTTTTCTTGACCGTGTGAATATCGTGGCCGAATACGAGCATGAAGTCTCGTCGCCTTCATTCGCGATGCGTTTGCCAAGTGTCGTTTCGCTGAAAAGCTATATCAAGCCGTCGCGCAACCCGGCTTTTACGCGGTTTAATGTTTTCCTGCGCGATCGCTTCGAATGCCAATATTGCGGTTCGGAAGAAGATCTGACATTCGACCATGTCATCCCCCGTTGCGCCGGTGGCGAAACAGTTTGGGAAAATGTTGTCGCTGCCTGTTCGCCCTGCAATCTACGCAAGGGAGGCCTTATGCCGGATCGCGCCAAGATGTGGCCGAGGCAAAAGCCTTATCCGCCGACAGTTCACGATCTGCATAATAATGGCCGCATGTTCCCGCCAAACCATCTGCATGAAAGCTGGATGGATTATCTTTATTGGGATGTCGAGCTGGAGCCGTAGAAACCTCCTGCCAATCCACCCCGATGGCCATCTGTTGCAATTTTCTGCGCTTCCGTTGCTCACGAACCCGAGAGTTCGCTGCGCTACGGTTCTCAAAAATCACATCACCTGACTCATCGGGATGAATTTTCAGAAGGTTTCTGCGTTGTGGATTAGATTTAGGATTTCGCTGCGCCGCGAAATGCTACGATCATCAGAACCAAGCTTGCAATGGCATTCCAGCCAGCAAAGGACAGGCCGAGAACGCGCAGAGCAGCGGTATCGCATGCAGGCGGGCGAACAGAATTCATATCGCTTAGAAGGCTGCCTGCGTCCGTTGTGATCGACATTGCCACCGCCGTGCAATCAGTTGGGCCCGCCCAGAATTTCCACTCCACGCCCGCATGAAATATTGCAAGACCAAGGCCAATGAGCATGAGCAGGCCGCCCAGAGCCAGAAGCAATCGCGTCAGACCTGCGGGCCATTTCAGGGATGATGAAGCAACCGCCAGCACCATCAGGGGGATGCCCGCATAATAGGGATAGCGCTGCTCAAGGCATAGCTTGCAGGGGAGATAGCCGCCAATATGTTGAAAACCCAATGCCGAGCCGACTGTGACAATCATGGCCAGCAGCAGAAAAAGTGCGGTCTTCAAATGGGGTTTGGTATTGATCATGACGGCGGTGGTCCTCTTGAATTGACGCAACTACAGATGAAGATAATGGAACACGGCGTAGAGCAGAATCAGGATGAGTGCCGCTGCACCGGCAATGAGTCCGAGGCGTTTTTCGATAAAATCGCGGATCGGTTCGCCGTAACGGCGCAAAAGCCATGCGAGAAAGAAGAAGCGCGCACCGCGTGCGATAATTGCCGAGACGATGAACAGCCAGATGTTGATACCCGCCGCGCCTGAAAGAATGGTGACTATCTTGATGGGAGGCAGGTGAGCAAGTCCCGATGTTACAAGCAGGAGCAGGATCGCGTCAGCGCTGGTGGAGCCGCGCATGGCCTCAAAGGCATCAAGCTTGCCATACATTTCAAGTATCGGCTTGGCGAGGGTTTCATAAGCATAAAAGCCCAGCATCCAGCCGGCTATTCCGCCAAGCACAGAGGCAATAGTGGCAACCAGCGCATAGCGATAGGCCCGTTCGGGACGGGCAAGGGCCATCGGCAGATAAAGCACGTCTGCGGGAACGAGGAAAACAGAGCTTTCGACAAAGGCAATGACCGCAAGCCATGCTTCAGCCGACTTGCGCGCGGCCAGTGACATTGTCCAATCATACAGTCTGCGCAGCATTATCGGTTCCCGCCTGGAGTAAATATGCAAGGTCTCTTAGAGCAAACATTCGCCAAATGGAATCGGGACGATCAATTTTCGCAACCTCGCTGGCAGGTATTCTTGCACCCGCCTCTAGCTTTGACCGCGGGCAGGGGCAACACACGAGTGTGTTATCCGCGATAAAAGCTTTTATTGCTGTTGACCGAAGGTGCCCTCTGCATGTATTTGGCTTTCACGGAGTTGAGTTCGCTCATCTCCGACGCTTTTTGGCGGCCCCTTTGGCGGAATTGGTAGACGCGCCTGACTCAAAATCAGGTTCCGCAAGGAGTGCTGGTTCGATTCCGGCAAGGGGCACCAAGGCTTTTCACGACATCATTTAAGCAGGGCGTTGAGCATCCATACGTGGCTCACGGCGGACACCAAAGTATGATGTAGGCTTGTCTAGGACTCAATAGAGTAGAGGATTAAAGCTGCTCTGCGAATTTGACTGCATCAAACAAAGTCTCTGGTAAGAAAGTCCGGTCCTTTCTCCATTGAGCGCCAATACACTTTTCAATGACATAGCTGCCTTTGTGTGGGACGATACGAAACCGTCTCTTGCCCCGATGTAGTATGGGATTTTCGCCAACGTGCCATTCGGGAACTGTACTTCTCAAATTATTTAATTGTACTACCAGATCTGCGACTGACGAATAACGGTCTTCGCGTTTGGTAGCGCAGCATCTTCTAACCACCGTTTTAAGACCAGCCGGTACCCATGCGGGAAGCGTTGAGCGATTAACGACACGATCTCGAACAATTTTTGATTCGATGATCGACGTGGCATAATTTTGCTGTTCCCAACCGCCGAGGCCGTCATATTTTATGGCCTCTTTTTCAGAAAGCCATGCACGTTCTTCGTAGGGCAGGTGACCACCTAAGAGTTGATAAAAAATCATCCCCAGCTGATATATATCCCCTTCACGATACGACCGTTTCTCTTCGAGCTCTTCAGGTGGGCGATAAAGAAGCGAATGTCGGGTTAGTGTTTTTGCGTAGCCCTCGTCGTTCTGGACGACAACAGAACCAAAATCTCCAATTACGAACTTGTCCTTGGACAAACAAAAGATATTTGCAGGCTTCAAGTCACGGTGTAGGTAGCCATTCCCATGCAAAAAGCTTGCCCCGCCTGCAATCTGGCTCAGTACATCAATCGCCTCAACAGTCCCAAATTTTCGACTCTTCAAGGCGTCGTCTAAGTCACCAGACGCGCAATACTGCGTCATAAAAAACGCATCGTTTTTATTGATGCTTTCAGCATGATATACCTTAAGAATGTGATCGGATTCGAGTTGAGCGAGTACGGCGGGTTCTGCATGATCTCCGTTACCCCAATAGTAGAACTTTACAACGACATCGCGCTTTAGGAGCGTGTTGTAGCCGATCAGCACATGACCGTTGGCTCCCTTGTCGTTCATCAGTTTGAATTCTATATTTTTGGTCAGCTCCTCGGCTTTTTGCCTGATGGACTCCGGCAAAAGCGAAAAATCCAGAGCCATTATAATCTTCCGGCTTTGGCGAGCTGGAACACTCCGCAACGGTAGGCATCGTATTGGTACTTTAGTACGCCGTCTGGAATCCCTCCCAAGTTTGTCTTTGAAAATTTTGACAGCGCGGTAGCGTTGACAAACACCACGTCACAATCTGAAAGCTGAAAGAGTGTTTCAATTTTAAATGATATAGCTCCTCCACCCATTTGCCCGCCTTTCGCTCTCGCTTTAATTGCAAAGACAGCGACACCGTTTTCGTGGGCAAAGGTTTTTATGGCTTGAAGGAACGACTTGATAGCGCTGCTGTCTTTATCGTCTCCTAAAGTGAGCTTCTTTGTTTTACACGGTATGAGATGTGGGTCGTTGTTCTCCACCGAGACCAAAACTAGCCGCGCTTCACTTGATTTTAAGTCAACTCCACAGACGATCATTTCCCCCCCCAATGTGTTTCCTCCGAACTCTATAGAAACTTAATTGAGGAATGTTCAATGAGATTACCGTTAGCCCACTTGTGGGCAACGCGGACGCATGAAGCGATGAGCCATCCTCACGCGCGCTCTTCCAATATCCTGGCAAGTTCCACGATTGTTTTGACCGCTTTTTCCATGTCCTGCCTGCTGATCCATTCTAGCGGCGAGTGAAAGGCATGGCCGCCGGCAAAGAGGTTTGCGCAAGGAAGGCCCATATAGGATAGTCTCGAGCCATCCGTGCCACCTCTTATACTACCTCGCACGGGTTCCATGCCCGCGCGCCGAATCGCTTCGATTGCGTTTTCCACGATCTCGGGGTTCCGGTCGAGAATCGCTTTCATATTGCGATACTGCTGTTTCACAGTGAATTTGTAAGAAGAGCCGGGGAAATCGGAGATCACTTTCTTGACCAGATCTTCCAGCATGGCTTCCTTTACCGCCAGACCCTCATCGTTAAAGTCACGGATGATAAGGGCGAGCGTGGCCTTTTCCATGGAACCCGTAATATTGACGGGATGAATAAAACCTTCGCGGCCTTCAGTCGTTTCGGGGGCAATATTCTTGGGTAAAGCGGCAATAATCGCGCTGGCGATTTTGATGGCGTTTTCCATCTTGTCCTTGGCAAAACCCGGATGGATTGCGACACCCTGAATGGTGATCTCAACGCCATCTGCCGAGAATGTCTCATCTTCAATATGTCCGGCGGTTTCACCGTCGACAGTATAGGCAAATTGCGCACCGAGCTTTTCAAGGTTAACCTTGTCAGCGCCGCGCCCTACTTCCTCATCCGGCGTAAACAGGATGCGAATGGTGCCATGTTTGATGTCGGGATTATCCATGAGGATTTGCGCAGCCGTCATGATCTCGGCGAGACCGGCTTTGTCGTCGGCTCCAAGCAAAGTGGTGCCGTCGGTTGTGATGATGTCGTTGCCAATCTGATCAAGCAGGACAGGATGATCTTTCACGCGAATGATCTGCTGCGTATCTCCGGTCAGCTGAATGTCCCCGCCTTGATAATTCAGCACATGTTGGGGCTTCACATTTGTCCCTGTGAAATCGGGCGCCGTATCCATGTGCGAACAGAAACAAATGACCGGCACGTCCTTGTCGACATTGGAGGGGATGGTTGCATAGACATAACCATGTTCGTCCAGATGGGCGTCGGTCAGGCCAATTTCGAGCAGTTCAGCGACAAGTATGCGGCCAAGATCAAGCTGCTTCTGGGTCGTGGGCTGTGTTGAAGAACTGGCATCCGACTGGGTGTCGATCACGACATAGCGAAGAAAGCGGTCGGTAACTGTATCGGTCATAGGCTTCATTCCAATTGATCAGCGGTAGTCGTCTGTTTAGCGCGTGATGGGCCGTGTGTGAAACGGATTTCAGTTGAGATGTTTTCTCAGGGCGGCGCCACCGCGCTGTCTTTTGCTCGATCAAATTTCTCAAGGGCGAGAAGATACAATATTAAATCAATGTGTTGGGGGCTATTTTGTCGTGATCTGTATTGTGAGTTCTTCCGATCCTGTAGAAAATAAATCTAAATTGGGGAAGATTAATGAATGAACATGCTGAAGGCAGCCCGATAATAGTTTGCGGGTGTCAAAGAAGTGGTACGACCGCCATTGTTCGGATTTTGAACGATAATGGAATGATGATTTCCAATGAATGGGCATTGTTTGCGTGGCCCGCTTGGCAAGAGCAGTTTTCATTGGCTGAATGGCTTGAAAACAAACGTGCTCAAGTGGAGAAAAACCTTTGGCTGCAGTTCTGGCACTATAAAATCGAGCTGACAGGTTTGGAGGCGGAGCAAGGTTATTCGGCAGCCTTGCACTCGGTCTATGGCAGGCGTGATGCTTGGCGTTGGGGAGACAAGTGGTCGGATTATGTTTTCCACGTTGACGCTGTCAAAGCCCATTTTCCTAATGCCAAAATTATCTACATTTATCGTGATGGGCGCGACGTTGTCGCCAGCATGTTGCGCAAGACTATAGAGAAAGATCCCGGCCCAGGTTTCAAACGGTGGGTGAATTCCATTGAAGCCTGGCTTTCATGGAAAGATCGGGTTGATCACCTTGCAATAAGACAGGAAGACTTGCTGCAGTATCCCGAGAAGATCGCCGCAGACATTGCCGACTATTGCGGGTTTACACTGCAGAGCGCCGGGCATGCTGCTTATGTGCTGTTGGGGTCGGATGCCGAAAACAATGGGGACCACGTATCTGAAAACCCCTTCGAGCATACGGGAGCATATCATGACCAGTTTTCAGATGCTGATGTTCCGGCCGATGTCATGCGCCATCTGATAAATCTGGGCTATGCCAAGCATAAGCAAGAAAGGGTCTAGTTTCGTCCGGTCAAATTGCGCAAGCGCTCGCGCATGAGGCGGGCAATATTCTGGGTGCGCCGGTAAAGGTGGATCTGCGAAGCCGCCTGCCGGGTGGCGCGATCTGCTTGCGGGGTAAGGCCGATGACCAGAGTTCCGATTTTCTCCCGCTCCTGGAAAAGACGAGACGCAACGGGGTGATCCGGCACGGCGCAAGAATCAGTCCGGTCAATATTGGGATCTTCCAAATGATTCTTCAGCACTTCAATCATCAAAAGAACACCCGGTGAGAAACTCGACAAACGCTCATCATAGGCGGTTTTCCAAGTCCACGCGTCGCCCGCTTCGATGAACACGATCAGCACCGCGATTACTTTGCCATCCAATTCCAGCGTATGGATGCGAGCCAGATCACGTGCAGCAAGATTGTTGACGGCCTCACGTGCAAAGGCCGCACGGAACCGGTCTACGGCCATCGCCGAGCCGCGCTGTCCCTTCCAGCCACTGGCTTCCAGTGCCAGGAAATCCTCGAGTTTGTGTCTTATATCCTCTTCGCTACGGCTGACGACGTAAGTGAGGGCGCCTTTTTCTGAGAGACGCCGCCAGAGCCGGCGGTACTCCTTGGTATGTTTTGCGCCAATGGCTTCGCGTAAATATTCGGCCCCCTCTTTGGTACTTTCAATTGCGGGACGTTCCATCTGGTGCGTCGTGACCAGTGGCAGGTTCCGTTCCATGGCTATTGAACGGATAAGCTGCGCCACCGGGCGGTCGAGCAACATATCCGGGAAAACCAGGATTTCCGGTAGTTTCAGATGTTTGCGACCCAGCATATCGAAGAGATCATTCAGAACGCCAACGGGGTCGTCGCGATCGATCAAAGGCGTTCCCTGTGGTCCAAACGGCGTCGCCCAAGCGCGCAAGATCGAACCTGAAAAAGCAAAGCCTGGGCGCTCTATCGTGTAGGGCATCAGGAAGCGCAGGCGGCTTTTGATGTCGTTCTCGTCGCGCATAACCATGAACCGGACCTGCCTGTCATCGAGGCGTGGCATGGCGGGCGCCAGAAACCGAGGATTGAAAAAGATGTTTGGCTCGATCGTCCGGTAGGTGAGATATTCCAGCTCATCAAGGAGTTCAAAACCGGCGGAAGCCGAATAGATGGAAAGCTTGCGGGGAATGGCGTGCGTGCTAAGAGTTTCCTCGAACTGCTTTGTCGCATCGCGCGAAGAATCCATGCCCGACAACTGCGCAATGATATGCGCAGAAGGACCACCGGCCAGTTCTTCAAGGAGCGGGATCGCGGCCATCAGACTTCTTCCTTGGCAGGTTTCTCGATTACCCTGCCGGCAAAAACGAACATCGTAATGTTCAGACGTTTGTAAACAGTCAGCGTTAAGGTCACAGCTTCAAATACCATTGAAAAAGCGGTGGCGCATGCGGCTCCGGTCAAACCATAGGCCGGGATGAGCACAATGCTGAGACAGATATTAACAATCAGTGTGAGAGCATAAACCGCAGCACAGATTTTTTGCTTTCCGGCCATGTTCAGCAGGCTTTCAGCCGGCCCAACCGACGCCCGGGCAACCACACCGATAACCATGATGAAAAGGAGGGGATAGCCCTCCGTGAATTCGTCACCGAACAGATAGAGCAGTGGTTTGCCCAGCAAAAGCAGCACCAGCGCCATTGCAAGAGAGGGCCAAAATGTCCAGCGCGCCGTGTCTCTTGCAAATGCAGCCAGTTGGGCGTGGTCGGTTGTATGGATCAGTTCGGAATATCGCTGCGCGGCACCGGCTTTTACCGAGAAATAGACAAAGTGCACGAGAGCCAGAAGTTTCACAGTGGCAAAATAGGTGGCGACCTTGTCAGGCTCCATGAACCGCCCGACCATCAGCACGTCCGCATTGGTGAGAAGAAAGAAAAAGCCCTCAACAAGGAAGATAGGTAGCGAGACTGTGAACCATTCGCCGAAACGAATGGACCTGTTTCCAGGAGGAATAACAGACTTGAACCGGTTATTGACCACGAGCAATTGAACCAGCGTTGTAAGATAGGTCGCGATAATTGAGCAGATCACGGCGATAATAGCTGTGGGCGTAAAGCCGGCCGCATGGGCAATGCTCATGATGATGAGGGTCAGGACCGGCCTGACGATATAGGTTGGGGTGAGGGCAACCAGAACCCATGAGCGTGAGCGTGCTGTGCCGTCAAGCGTATCGCCGAGGGCGATCATCGGAAGACAAACAAATCCAAGCAGGAAGGGCGTGACATAGTAAGCTTCCAGCGCATCGCGGAAGTGATAAATGCCTGCCGCGGCGGCAAGCGCCAGAAAGGTCGTCATCGATATGGCAAATATCTTGCTGGTAAACAGGATACCGCGCAGGCGATTTAGCTGGTTGCTCTCAAGATATTCCGGGACATAGCGGATAATACTGGTCTGGAAGCCGAGACAGGAAAGATTGCCAAGGATGACGACTGTCACCCATACGAGAACAAAAATTCCATATTCAAATTGCCCCATCCAGCGGGCGAATATGACCTGCGATAGGAGAGCTATGGCTGCACTGATAATACGAATGCCGAAAGCAATCAACGAAACGCGCTGCGCTACGGCATGCTGATTGGTCCCGTCGAGCAAAGCATCCAGGCGAAGGAGCCATGGATGGAGCTGGCGGGTCAGTTTCTCCGGCAGAAACCGGTCTGCAGTCTGTACCGCAGAAAATCGCAATGGGCAGCTCCAATTATGGCCAATGAGGGAGCTTTACTCAGTAAACCTTTAGAAACGGTTCGAAAAGTAGACACGAATGCTCGGTAATGAAAAGGCCGCATTGAAGCGGCCTTTTTTGTAATCAGGCAAAAGAGCCGTGGCAGTGTTTGTACTTCTTGCCCGAGCCGCAAGGACAGGCTTCGTTGCGGCCAATCTTGCCCCAGCTTTGTGGATTATTGGGGTCGCGATCCGCCGGATCCACGATGCGCAAATCTTCTTGCACGGCAAGCATGCTGCCTTCGCCGAAATCATCTTCGCCGGTCGTGCCATCAATATGATGGCCTTCCATCGGAGGCAATTCCGGCTCTTGAGTAGCTGCCGCATCCCGAACCAGTTCAACGCGCATCAATTGCGATGTCACGTTCTGGCGCAGGTTGACCAGCATTGTCTGGAACAGCTCGAATCCTTCGGTCTTATACTCGTTGAGCGGGTCACGCTGGGCATATCCGCGGAAACCGACAACCGACCGCAAGTGGTCAAGATTGACCAGATGCTCGCGCCAAAGCGCATCAAGGCTCTGAAGTATGATCGATTTTTCGACATAGGCCATGATTTCGGGCCCAAAGCGCTCAGCACGATCCGCCGCCGCCTTTTCGACCGCGTCGAACAGGCGTTCACGAACATCATCTGACGTTATACCGTCTTCAAGCGCCCAATCTGTTACCGGAAGGTCGAGATTGAGAATATTGCGGACGTCTTCATCCAGCTGCTTGATGTTCCACTGTTCCGCATAAGCGCCTTCCGGCGTATGCCGGTTGGTCAGGTCCTCAACCACGTCCTCGCGCATTTCCTTGGTCGTCTGGCTGAGGTCCGTGCCATCCATGATTTCGAGACGCTGCTCGAAGATCACTTTACGCTGATCATTCATCACATCGTCATATTTCAGAAGGTTCTTGCGGATATCGAAGTTGCGCGCTTCGACCTTCTTCTGCGCTTTTTCAAGTGCCTTGTTGATCCAAGGGTGGACAATGGCTTCGTCCTCCTTGAGACCCAGTCTCTGCAACATTCCATCCATGCGCTCGGAACCGAAGATACGCATCAGATCGTCCTGCAGGGACAGGAAGAATTTCGAACGGCCCGGATCACCCTGACGGCCTGAACGACCGCGCAGCTGATTGTCGATGCGGCGGCTTTCGTGCCGCTCTGTCGCCAAAACATAAAGGCCACCGGCAGCCAGTGCCTTTTCCTTCAGGACAGCGATGTCGGCACGAATAGCGTCTTCCTTGGCCTTGCGCTCTTCGCCAGCAGGCATGTCGTCGAGTTCACGCGCAATGCGCATTTCGAGATTGCCGCCGAGCTGAATGTCGGTGCCGCGACCAGCCATGTTCGTAGCGATTGTAATAGCACCCGGCACGCCCGCCTGTGCCACAATATAGGCTTCCTGCTCATGATACCGGGCGTTCAGAACCTGAAAGTCCTTGAAACCTTCTTTGCGCAGGCGATCGGCCAGTTGCTCGGACTTCTCGATGGAGGTCGTACCGACGAGGACAGGCTGGCCCTTTGCCGCTGCTTCGCGGATATCGCGAACAATGGCTTTATATTTTTCTTCGACAGTCCGGTAAACTTCGTCATCTTCATCCAGACGCTTGACCGGATTGTTTGTCGGAATTTCCGTAACCTCAAGACCGTAAATATTGCCGAACTCTTCCGCTTCGGTGGAGGCCGTACCGGTCATACCGGCCAGCTTCTTGTACATGCGGAAATAATTCTGGAAAGTGATTGAAGCCAGTGTCTGGTTTTCCGGCTGGATTGTCACATGTTCCTTGGCTTCAAGTGCCTGATGCAGACCTTCCGAGAAACGGCGGCCCGGCATCATGCGGCCGGTGAACTCATCAATGATGACGATTTCATCGTTGCGAACGATGTAATCCTTGTCCTTCTGGAAAAGCTTGTGGGCGCGAAGTGCATTATTGACGTGATGGACGACGGCAACGTTCTCAATATCGTAAAGACCATCACCCTTCAGATGTCCGGCATCGCGAAGCAGGTTTTCCAGCTTTTCCGTGCCGTCTTCCGTGAAGATAGCGGTTTTCTGCTTTTCATCGATTTCATAATCTTCCGGCTGCAGGGGCAGGATGAATGTATCGATGAGATTATAGAAATCGGAGCGGTCATCCAGCGGGCCTGAAATGATCAGCGGCGTACGCGCCTCATCGACAAGGATCGAATCCACTTCGTCGACGATGGCATAATTGTGCGGGCGCTGAACCATCTGCACGCGCTCGTACTTCATGTTATCGCGCAGATAATCGAAGCCCAGCTCATTATTGGTCGCGTAGGTAATATCGGCATTATAGGCTTTGGCGCGTTCTTCATCATCGAGTCCGTGGACGATGATGCCGTAGCTTAGGCCGAGGAAATTATAGATTTGGCCCATCCAATGCGCATCGCGGCTGGCCAGATAGTCGTTGACGGTAACGACGTGAACACCCTTGCCCTCTAGCGCATTCAGATAAACCGGCAAGGTCGCGACGAGTGTCTTGCCTTCACCGGTCCGCATTTCCGAAATGCCGCCCTCATGCAGGACCATGCCGCCAATAAGCTGGACGTCGAAGGGACGCATGCCGAGAACGCGCTTGGCGGCCTCGCGTGCCACAGCAAATGCGGGCACCAGCAGGTCATCCAGCTTTGTGCCATTTGCCAACTGCGCTCGGAACTCCGCAGTCTTGCCCTTGAGTTGTTCGTCCGTTAAGGCCGAAATTTCCGGTTCAAGCGCATTGATTGCATCAACGCGAGGCTTGAATCCTTTTACGCGACGCTCGTTTGAAGAGCCAAAAAGCTTGCGAGCTAAGCCGCCGAAACTGACCATCCCTGGTCCTCTCTTTAAATACGTTCTGCCGGTGAGTCCCGGCATTTGAAGCGTCTGATGTCCGGAACTACAAAGCTGCCATATATCTGAGCTAACAAGTCAAAGGTATAAAGCAACTTCTGCCAAGCTATCTGGACGCAAAGCCGTTGGACAGATAAGAGGGGCCTTGAATGATGTCAATGTTGAAGCGTTGCTTCACTACGGCCAAATTCTGCCATATTCATAGCTCGTACCGATCCTCCCAAGGAGAAAATTGAAAATGAAACTATTGCGTAAGACGATTTCATTGATGACTGTAGCCACGTTTTTGGCGGGCGTTTCCACAGTGGCCATGGTCCAAAACAGCGCGTTGGCCCAAGATGCGACCCCCGCACCGGCTGCAAAAGCTGCCCCGCTGGACCCGACAACGGTTATTGCCACTGTGAATGGCAACAAGATTACGCAGAAGGATCTGGATCAGGCATCCGCAGATCTCGACCCGCAGATTTCCCAATTGCCTGAAGAGCAGCGTCGCGTTGCCGCCCTTGCAGCAATTATTGATATCAAGGCGTTTGCTGTGAAGGCCGAGGCAGATAAGCTCGATCAGACGGCGGATTTCAAGTCGCGCATGGCCTTCCTCAAAGAACGCGCCCTGCACAATGAATATTTCAAGCAGCAGGTTATCGACAAGATCACGGATGCGGATGTCCGCGCGCGCTACGACAAGGAAATCGCTGCAATGCCAGCGACGAATGAAGTTCGCGCCCGTCATATATTGGTGAAGACCAAGGAAGAAGCGGAAGCAATCATCAAGCAGCTGGATGGTGGAGCCTCGTTCGAGGACATTGCCAAGGAAAAATCGACAGACGGTTCCGCAGCTCAGGGCGGTGATCTTGGATATTTCGGACAGGGGCAAATGGTTCCAGAGTTCGAAAAGGCAGCAAACGAGCTCGAGATTGGAAAATACTCGAAGACTCCGGTGCAGACTCAATTCGGTTTCCATGTGATCAAGCTTGAAGACAAGCGTGCCAAGCAGCCGCCGGCATTTGATCAGGTGAAGGATCAGGTCAAGTCCATGTTGATCCGCGATCGGTATACGGATTTGATCAAGCAGGAGCGGACATCGCTGAAGATTGTCTATGCCGACCCCGAAGTTGAAAAAGCTTTCAAGGCAGCCACCGAAGGCCAGCAGTAAAAATCAAAGGCCCGCTGGTAAAGAGCGGGCCTTTACTCCTTTAGATCCTTCATTTCCATCTTCGAGGTTGTAGATGTCCACAGCGGTTTCGCCCCTTGCTCCCAAACATTATCCAGCAATGCCCGAGATTCAGGGGGTCAGGATTGCTACGGCTGAGGCAGGCATAAAATATAAAGGCCGAACCGATGTTGTCATGATGGTTTTCGATAAGCCAGCAGCTGTGGCGGGCGTTTTCACCCGTTCGAAATGCCCCTCTGCTGCAGTGGATTTCTGCCGATCCAGCTTGAAAGGTGGTTATGCGCGCGCCGTTATTGTCAATTCCGGCAATGCCAACGCATTCACGGGCAAAAAGGGTAGGGAATCAACCAAAGTCACTGCTGCTGCTGCTGCCAAAGCTGTCGGGTGCAAGCCGGATGAGATATTCCTTGCCTCCACTGGCGTAATCGGTGAGCCGCTTGATGCCGGAAAGTTCAGCCATCTGCTTGGCGACATGGCAAAGCAGGCAGTCTCCGGACGTTGGCAGGATGCGGCCAGTGCGATCATGACGACCGACACATTCCCGAAAGTTGCCACGGAAACCGTATTGCTAGGCGGTGTTCCCGTTACCATCAACGGAATCGCCAAGGGCGCGGGGATGATCGCGCCGGATATGGCAACGATGCTTTCATTCGTTGCAACAGATGCTCCGATCGCTTCCGATGTTTTGCAGGAACTTCTTTCCAAGTCGGTGGGCAAGAGCTTCAATTCAGTAACTGTCGACAGCGACACATCCACGTCCGACACTTTGCTGCTTTTTGCGACCGGTTCGGCTGCCGAACGCGGTGCGGCGCCTGTCACCAAGCTGAAAGACAAGCGTCTCAAGCCCTTTGAGAAGGCTTTGGAACGCATTCTCAAGAATCTGGCTTTGCAGGTCGTGCGCGATGGTGAGGGTGCCCGCAAGATGCTGGAGATCACGGTCACCGGCGCAAAATCGGACAAATCAGCCAAAAAGATTGCCTTGTCCATTGCCAATTCTCCCTTGGTCAAGACAGCAGCCGCTGGTGAGGACGCCAATTGGGGCCGGGTTGTCATGGCTGTGGGTAAGGCTGGCGAACCAGCAGACCGCGATCTTCTGGCAATCTGGTTCGGCGACATCCGCGTTGCCCGCGAAGGGGAACGCGATCCGGATTATTCGGAAGCTGCGACCTCGGCCTATATGAAGAACGAAGATATCCAAATTCGCGCCGATATCGGTCTTGGCAAAGGCAAAGCCACAGTCTGGACTTGCGATCTGACCAAGGATTATGTGGCGATCAATGGTGATTACCGCAGCTGATGCCGTTCGCTTTAACGCAAGTCAGGCAGATAGAGGCGCTGGGCTTCCGGGCGTGGCCAGCTTCATCCGTCCATTATGACGGAAGCTGGAGTATCCGAATCACTCCAAATCATCCGGCAAAACGGCTGAACTCGGTTAATCCGCTTGATCCGGGTGATACGGAGAATATTGAAAAGCGGGTGGCCGCGGCCGCGGAGCGGTTTCGGGTCGCAGGTCGTGCGCTTATATTCAGACTTTCTCCCTTGGCACCGCAAAAGCTTGAATCATATCTGGAAAAATCCGGATGGACTCGATTCGACGAATCGCTGGTGATGATTGCGGATTTGGCGGATGTCGATCTATCCGATGCGAGAGAGCAGGAACCGGAGAGGGATACTGATCGGTTCGCCGCTGCCTCGTTGCGTGTTCAGGCAGAATCACTTGAAAAGAAATCCAGCTTGGTCGACGTGATCAACGCCATAAGACCGGCAAAAGGCCTGTTTGTCCGCGAAGACGCAGATGTACCTGTCTCAGCGGCTATTTGCATATGTGACGGCGCGATGGCTGGGCTGCTTGGAATCGAAACGGCAGAACTTGAGCGCCGGCGCGGGCATGGGCGCGCCATTGTGAAAACGGCACTGAAGTGGGCAGTCATGCAAGGTGCCTGCAAGGCGTGGCTTCAAGTTGAAGCGGGTAATGCAGGCGCCATCGCCCTTTATCAATCCATGGGATTCAAAGAAGCATACCGATACGCTTACTGGCGGGCAGAACATGACTGACAAAACACTCCCGATTCTGCTGGTCACGGCCTGTGCCTTGGTCGATAGCGACGGAAGGGTGCTGTTGACGCAGCGTCCGGAGGGAAAATCACTTGCCGGGCTGTGGGAGTTTCCCGGAGGTAAGGTTGAACCGAACGAGACTCCGGAAGCCAGCCTTATCAGAGAACTGCAAGAAGAACTTGGCATTACGGTCAAGCCCGCCTGTCTTGCACCCCTGACATTTGCCAGCCACACCTATGAGAAATTCCATCTTCTCATGCCGCTGTTCATTTGCCGGCGTTATGAAGGCATGCCCCGTTCGATGGAGGGGCAGGCGCTGAAATGGGTGCGTCCTAAAGATATGCGTGACTATCCAATGCCCGCAGCCGATATTCCGCTCATACCGTTTTTGATCGATCTTCTATAATTTTATACAATGTTAAGTTGTATTCTCGCCCGTTAACTCTAACGGTTAATTCATCCTTCACCTGATTGAGCGACTTTTAAACATTCTTGAGGCGCATTTTTCAGGTGGTTTATGGCGCGCAAAAACGATTACATCGATGATGATCTGATGATGCGAACCGGCGGTTTGTCCGGGGCAGCTGGAGGAATCCTGCGGATTACATTGCTGTTTGGCTCTGCTGCCGTCGCATTGGCGCTGATCATAGCCCCGCTTGCTAATCGGAGCAGTCAAGCTGTCGTGGATTATTCGGCAGGACGCTCGCTGGACGAAATCCAGACAGGATCAATCAAGAAAGCTGATCCATCGACCTATACGGTCCGCCGCAGCGTGCTGCAAAGCACGCCAAATTCGGTTTGCATTCTCAAAAGCGATGGTACAAAAACAGGCGACTGCTAGGGGCTTTAATCTTTTTCAGCCTCTTTGAGAAAGTCCGCCAGTGAAGCCTTCGCAGAACCGGGTTTGAGCGGCTTTTGTTGCGATTCATGCGCCGCCCAGCCAGACATCCATATGAATGAAAATGTCGCGCGGATGCGGCCATCAGGATCGCTAAAGCGTTCGGCATAGATTTCTGCTGCCCGCATGAAGAATTGCCGGGTCAGCGGCTTACGGGAACGCCCGAAAAGGCTGTTCTGGACGCCCATCGCCCGCAAGTCGCGCATCAGCGCGAAAAGATTATCATATCGCACCGTATAGGTTTCAATATCCGTGACGGGTAATGTGAAACCCGCCCGTTGCAGCAGACCGCCGACATCGCGCACATCGGCAAACGGCGCGACACGCGGTGATACGCCCCCGCTGATTTCACTCTCAGTGGCAATCAGGCATTCGCGTAGTTCGGTCAGAGTGTTCTCACCGGCCATGGCGCCGAGAAACAGCCCATCCGGCTTCAATGCCCGCCTTATCTGGAGCAAGGTCCCCGGTGTGTCATTTGTCAAATGCAGGGACAGCAAGGAAACCGCAAGGTCAATGCTTGCAGCTCCAAGTGGCAATATTTCCTGATCGGCGACAATTGCGGGAAAGCGGGTTGTCAGGAACGGCGCAGCTTCTTCAATGCGAATGATGATCGAAGCCTTGCCCGAGCGCTGCATCGCTTCGGCTGCAAGGTCTGTGTGGCTGGCGAGGTCAATCGCAACTTCGAACTGGCGCTCGACAGCCGATAGTCGCTCTTCAAGATCGTCGGCTGCGCGTGCGAGCAGAAAGTCGGCAGAAGTTCCGTGCTGTTTGAGCGCGCGTAATCTTCTTTGTAGGACTAAAGTTCGATCGAATAGCTGATGCCGATCCATTCCGAATTTCTCTGATGAATGTATAATTGCCCGGTAGATGCGTCGCTTGGACATGAATTGCAATGAAAACTATCGGGAAAACTGTCCGCACAAGCATTGGCATAGGCGCGCGCAGTGCCGTGCGGGAGGTGTTTAATGTGCTTTTCCCGCCTGTTTGTGCCGGATGTGACAAGCATGTGGCTGAACCCGGTTCCTTGTGCGGAACATGCTGGACCAAGGTCAGGTTTATCGAAAAGCCCTATTGCCCGGTGCTTGGAACGCCCTTCAGCCATGATCTGGGTTCTGAAATTCTATCGGCCGAGGCAATCGCGGATATGCCGCCCTTTGCTCGTGCCCGCGCCGTTGCAATTCATGAAGGCGTCATTCGCGATATGATTCACCGGCTCAAATATAATGATCGCACCGATTTAAGTCGCTGGATGGCAGGGTGGATGGCGCGGGCAGGGCGCGAACTGATCGATGATTGTGACGTGATCGTGCCAGTGCCGCTGCATGCGAGGCGTTTCTGGTTGCGCCGTTTCAACCAATCGGCAGAGCTTGCCCGTTATCTGGCGAATGTCAGCAGCAAAGCCTTTGAACCTGACGCCCTCAAACGCATCAAAAAAACGCGGCAACAGGTGGGGCTTGGTCCGAGCCAGCGCCTTACAAATGTTCGCGGTGCCTTTAAAGTGCCTGAGGCGCAGGAGATAAAGGTTCGAGGGCGCAATGTCCTTCTGATCGATGATGTCTATACGACTGGCGCGACGGTCAAGGCAGCAACCCGCGCACTCCTGCGGGCTGGAGCAAAAAGTGTCGATGTATTGACCTTCGCCAGGGTTATGGGAGACGAATTGTCTGTCTAAGCTGGCTTTTGCGCAACGAACGGGCCTTTTCCCGTCAGGTTTTCACGCCTATATAAGGGAAAAATTGGAGTGCCATGATGGTCGATGTGACAATCTATACGCGTAACGGCTGTGGCTTTTGCACGGCAGCTGTAGGCTTGCTTGAGAAAAAAGGCGTAGCCTTTGTTGAGCACAATGCAACTGTGGAACCAAATGCACGGCAGGAAATGCTGGCTCGTGCCAATGGGCGCACAACATTTCCTCAGGTTTTCATAGGCAAGACCCATGTTGGTGGTTGTGATGATCTCTACGCGCTTGAAAGCCAGGGCCGACTTGACGGACTGTTGAAGACTGGCGAACTCGTTTAAGGACAGTGGAATGAGTGTATTTCGTGCTGCCGCTATCCAGATGCGCTCGGGCGTCGACCCGCAGCGCAATGCTGCTGATCTCGTTGACTATGTTGACGATGCTGTTGGCAAAGGGGCGGTCTATGTGCAAACCCCGGAAATGACCGGGGCGCTGCAGCGGGATCGCAAGGCCCTTGCCAGCGTCTTAAGGGGCGAGAGCGAGGACATAATTGTTCGCACAGCTTCCGAATTGGCGGCGCGTCACAAAATTCACCTTCATATCGGCTCGACGGCCATTGCGGTTGAGGATAGCAAAATTGCCAATCGTGCCTTCTTTTTCGGTCCGGACGGAAATATCCTGACACGCTACGATAAGATCCACATGTTCGATGTTGATCTGGATAATGGCGAGAGCTGGCGCGAATCTGCTGTCTATTCGCCTGGCAACGATACGGTGGTTCTTGATTTGCCATTTGCCAAGCTGGGTCTGGCCATTTGTTATGATGTCAGGTTCCCGCAATTGTTCCGGGCGCAGGCACTGGCTGGTGCATCGGTCATCACTGCGCCTGCGGCCTTTACCCGCCAGACGGGCGAAGCCCACTGGAATGTGCTGCAACGTGCACGCGCAATTGAAAATGGTGCATTCATGATTTCTGCTGCGCAAGGTGGCGTCCATGAAGATGGCCGCGAGACATTTGGCCATTCCATCATTGTCGCGCCCTGGGGTGAAGTTCTGGCTGAAGCGGCACATGCCGATCCTGCGATCATCATTGCTGATATTGATCCGGCATTGAGTGCGGCTGCCCGTGCCAAAGTGCCTAATTTGAAAAATGCCCGCCCGTTCGGCGTGCTTGTCGAGAATGATGGCCGGAGCGAAAGACTGGCAGACGCGTCATGATCCGTTTTTCTCTTCATTGCGACAAGGACCATGAATTTGAAGGCTGGTTCCGCAGCAATGACGACTTCGATTCTCAGGCTGAAAAAGGTCTCGTAAGCTGCCCATCATGCGGCTCGAACAAGGTCGGCAAAGCTCTAATGGCACCTTCTGTTTCGACAGGCAGGCAAAAAGAGAAAATTGCCATTGCCATGAGCGAAATGGCCAAGGAAATGAAGGAAATGGTCAAGAAGGTCCGCGAGAATGCGGATTATGTTGGCGCGGAATTTGCGGAACAGGCACGCAAAATTCATTTCGGCGAGGCCGAGGCGCGGGGCATTTATGGCGAAGCCACTCCCGAAGATGTGGAAGCCCTGTTGGAAGATGGCGTGGATGTCATGCCGCTTCCTGTCTTTCCCGAAGATCACAATTGATCTCATAGCACTAAGGTCTATGGTGCGGTGGTCGATTCTGACCGCCCGGGTGATTTTCCATGCAATTTTTGAATTCCGCGCCCTTGCTGCTGCTTTTAACAGGGGCGTTTTTGGGGCTGACTTTGCCATTCGGCAAATTGGCTTTTTCTGCCGGGATTGCGCCTTCGCTCTGGGCTTTCGTTATTTCAACCGGTGCGGGAACCGTTTTGCTGATTGCCTTCCTGCTTATGGGCAAACGCCCGCGGCTGGACGTGCATATGGTGCGCTATTACCTTATCGCCGCATTTATTTCCTATGCCGTGCCTAATGTCATGACGCTTTCGGCCATCCCGCATCTTGGGTCTGGCTATACGGGCATCATGTATACGCTTTCGCCAGTATTCACCTTGATGCTGTCGATCCTGTTCAAACTCAAACGCCCCAGCCTGCTTGGACTTTTGGGCATATTGGTTGGTTTTATCGGCGCAGTGATCGTTGGATTTACCCGCGGTCAGGTGGGCCAGCCCGCCGAACCGCTCTGGGTTATAATCGGCCTGTTGATTCCGGTTCTTCTTGCCTTGGGCAATGTTTATCGCACCATTGATTGGCCTAAAGGTGCTGACCCGACTGAATTGGCGGCAGGAAGCCATATTGTGACGGCGGTCATGCTGGTGCCAGCTATCTGGCTCATGACCGGTGGCTTTCCAGTTGCGCCGTTGGCTAATGTGCCGTGGCTGGTGCTAGCGCAAATTCTGGCCTCCACCTGCATGTTTGCACTCTATTTCCGGCTGCAAGCGGTTGGTGGCCCGGTTTATCTCAGCCAGATAGGATATGTTGGAGCGGCGGTAGCCTTGCTGGCAGGAACCCTGTTTTTGGGAGAAACCTATGGGCTGACGACGTGGCTGGGGGCGGCAATTATTACAGTTGGTGTGGGCATGACCACGAAAGCGCAACTGATGGCGACAAAAGCAGGATAGACGATTGCTTAGGTCTGGCGTGGTTTAGTTTCGAACAGCCAGCACCATGTAATTCACATCGGTATCGTTTGAGCGGTTCCAGCTATCGGCAAAGGGATTATAGGTTACGCCGACTTTCTCGGTTACACTCAGACCGGCTGCGACGAGTGCCGTTTCCAGCTCTTCAGGGCGCACGAGTTTTTCATATTGATGCGTGCCGCGTGGTAGCCAGCGCAACACATATTCCGCGCCAAAAATTGCAAGGCCAAGGGCTTTCAATGTCCGGTTTATCGTAGCGACGAAGGTCATGCCGCCCGGTTTGACCATTTGCGAACAGGCGGACATGTAGAGATCAACATCAGCCACGTGCTCGACGACCTCCATGTTGAGAACAACGTCGAATTTTTCGCCGGCTTCGGCCAGGGCTTCTGCTGTCGTCGCGCGATAGTCTATGTCCAATCCGCTTTGGGCGGCGTGAATTTTGGCAACTTCAATATTGGTTTCGCCAGCATCGGCACCGACTACCGTCGCGCCAAGCCGTGCCATCGGCTCGCACAGCAACCCGCCACCGCAACCAATATCGAGGAATCGCAGACCCTTGAATGGCTGGGGGCTGTTCGGGTCGAGATTATAGTGAGCGCAGACCTTTTCCTTGATATAGGCAAGACGGGTCGGATTGAACTTGTGCAACGGGCGGAACTTGCCTTGTGGGTTCCACCACTCCGCAGCCATGCGTGAAAAACGCTCCACTTCTACGGCATCAATTGTACTGCGTTCTGCCTGGGCCATTGCCTTATCCTTTGCTCTTCCTATCGAGTGGCCCATTCACGTAAAAAATGTCAAGGCGCAAATCGTCCCGCGTTCTTGCAGTTATGTCATAATTTGGTTATGGGAAGCCGCATTCAACTGGCGCGGAACCTGTTCATTCGACTGGTTCTCTTCCAATATAATTTCAGGCCTTTCCAGAACGGTAATTCCCATGGCTCGCATTGTGATGAAATTCGGTGGCACTTCGGTGGCCGATATCGACCGCATCCGTAATGTGGCCCGGCATGTCAAACGTGAAGTCGATGCCGGTCATGAAGTCGCAGTGGTTGTCTCGGCCATGGCGGGCAAAACCAACGAACTCGTTGCCTGGACGCGCCAAGCATCGCCGATGCACGATGCGCGCGAGTATGATGCCATCGTTGCTTCCGGTGAGCAGGTAACGGCCGGTCTTCTCGCGGTCACTTTGCAGGCGATGGGCGTCCATGCACGCTCCTGGCAAGGCTGGCAGATACCCATCAAGACAGACAATGCGCATGGTGCTGCGCGTATTACCGATATTGACGGCTCCTTCCTGATTGAGCGCTTCGAGGAAGGTCAGGTGGCTGTTATTGCCGGATTCCAGGGTATCGGCCCGGACAATCGTATTTCTACGCTCGGACGCGGCGGCTCGGACACAAGTGCTGTCGCAATTGCAGCAGCGGTCAAGGCGGATCGGTGCGATATCTATACGGACGTCGACGGTGTTTACACCACTGACCCCCGTGTCGAACCCAAGGCGCGCCGCCTTTCGCGCATTTCATTTGAAGAAATGCTGGAAATGGCTTCGCTTGGCGCGAAAGTCTTGCAGGTCAGGTCCGTCGAGCTTGCCATGGTGCATAAAGTGCGCACATTTGTCAGGTCCAGTTTCGAAGACCCCGATGCACCGGGCATGGGTGATCTGATCAATCCGCCCGGTACTCTTATTTGCGACGAGGAAGAAATCGTGGAACAGCAGGTTGTCACAGGAATTGCCTATGCCAAGGACGAAGCACAGATATCGCTTCGCCGCGTTGCGGATCGTCCGGGTATTTCGGCAGGTATTTTTGGCCCGCTTGCTGAGGCCCATATCAATGTCGACATGATCGTACAGAATGTGTCTGAAGACGGCACCAAGACCGATATGACATTCACCGTTCCATCCGGTGATCTTGATAAGGCGCTTGCGGTGCTGGAAAAGGTCAAAGCCGAAATCGGCTGCGATATTATCCAGTCGGAAGCTGGCATGGTCAAAGTATCGGTAATCGGCATCGGCATGCGCAGCCATGCGGGTGTTGCAGCAACGGCCTTCCGGGCGCTTGCTGACAAGGGCATTAATATCCGAGCTATCACCACATCGGAAATCAAGATTTCCATTCTAATTGACGGCCCATACGCAGAACTTGCAGTACGCACTTTGCATTCTGTCTACGGTCTGGATAAGCATTGACAGAAGAGATTCTGTTTGCCGGTATTTCTGCCGACTAAGATGATCTAAAGTTCACATTGGCAAGGTCATTCCGGCTCTGCCAATAAATGCTATGGAGCAAATGGTGCCCACGCGCGAGCAGACAACCGGCCCTCGTGTCATGCTGAAGCGGCTCCGCGAATTGATGGCGGAGGCTCTTGAGCCACAGGAGAGGCTTGACCGCATTGTTCGCGACATTGCTCAGAACATGGTCGCGGAAGTGTGCTCATTTTATGTGCTGCGTTCTGATGGCGTGCTTGAGCTTTATGCCACCGAAGGTTTGAACCCGTCGGCCGTTCATCTGGCGCAACTGCGCCTTGGTCAAGGTCTTGTTGGTACGATTGCTGCTAGTGCGCGTCCACTCAATCTTACAGATGCGCAAACCCATCCGGCATTCGCCTACCTGCCGGAAACAGGCGAAGAAATTTACAATTCATTCCTTGGTGTACCTATCCTGCGGGCAGGGCGAACCCTCGGCGTTCTCGTTGTCCAGAACAGGACTAAGCGGGTCTACCGCGAAGATGAGATTGAGGCGTTGGAAACCACGGCCATGGTGTTGGCCGAGATGGTTGCAGCGGGCAGTCTTACGCGGCTGGCGCGTCCGGGCGTAGAACTCGATATGGGCAAGCCGATGAGCTTTGCCGGCAGTGCTTTCAATGATGGTGTTGGTCTTGGGCATGTTGTGCTGCACGAGCCGCGCATTGTTGTGACCAACCTGTTCAATGAAGATATTGATGCCGAGATCGACCGGCTCGAAAGCTCGCTTGGATCATTGCGTGTTTCTATTGATGACATGCTGTCGCGCCGTGACGTGGCCTTTGAGGGCGAGCACCGCGAGGTGCTGGAAGCCTATCGCATGTTTGCCCATGATAACGGCTGGGTTCGCCGTCTTGAAGAAGCGATCCGCAACGGCTTGACCGCGGAAGCGGCAGTGGAAAAAGTGCAGAGCGACACACGTGCGCGCATGATGCATCTGACCGATCCTTATATGCGTGAGCGGTTAAGCGATTTCGATGATCTCGCCAATCGGTTGTTGCGTCAGTTGATGGGCCGTGACGTGAAGACCATGGCTGGATCGCTGGCCAAGGATGCGATCATTGTGGCGCGTTCCATGGGCGCTGCCGAGCTGCTGGATTATCCGCGCGAACGCCTGCGAGGCCTGGTGCTGGAAGATGGCGCTGCGACGAGTCACGTGGTGATCGTTGCCCGCGCTATGGGTATTCCCGTTGCCGGTCAGGTCAAGGGCGTCGTGTCCATGGCTGAAAACAATGATGCGATCATTGTCGACGGCGATGATGGCAAGGTGCATTTACGTCCGCAATCGGACGTTGAAGCGGCCTATTCCGAGAAGGTCAAGTTCCGAGCCAAGCGTCAGGCACTTTATCGCGAATTGCGCGACCGTCCTTCGGTGACCAGGGACGGTGTGCCGATCACCTTGCTGATGAATGCGGGTTTGCTGGTCGATTTGCCGCAACTCGTTGAGGCAGGCGCGGCCGGTATCGGACTTTTCCGGACGGAATTGCAATTCATGGTCGCGTCGACTTTCCCGCGGGCGGAGCAGCAGGAGCGGCTTTATCGTTCCGTGCTTGAAGCTGCAGGCGACAAGCCGGTGACTTTCCGGACGCTCGATATTGGCGGCGACAAGGTACTGCCCTATTTCCGCAGCGAGACCCATGAGGAAAATCCGGCATTGGGCTGGCGGGCGATCCGCCTGACGCTTGATCGCCCAGGGCTATTGCGCACACAGGTTCGCGCCTTGTTGAAGGCTGCTGGCGGGCGCGAGCTGCGCCTCATGCTGCCAATGGTCACTGAAATCGCCGAAGTTCGCAAAGCGAGCGAATTGATCAACCGCGAGGTGCAGCACCTTTCGCGCTTTGCTCATAATCTGCCTACCCGGGTCAAGATCGGCGCCATGGTGGAAGTGCCTTCCTTGCTGTGGCAACTTGACGAACTGATGTCGGTGGTTGATTTCGTCTCGGTTGGTTCCAACGATCTGTTCCAATTCGTCATGGCGGTTGATCGAGGCAATTCGATCATTAGCAACCGCTTCGATAATCTTTCCGTGCCATTCCTGCGCGTGCTTCGCCAGATCGTCGAAGCAGGCATCCGCAATAATACGGATGTAACGCTTTGCGGCGAAATGGCCGGAAAGCCAATTTCGGCGCTCGCACTGCTTGGCCTTGGGTTTCGCTCGATCTCAATGTCGCCTGCTTCCATCGGGCCGATCAAGGCAATGCTTGGTTCGCTTGATGTGAACGAGCTTGGGGCGCAACTCGCTGATGCCATGGATAATCATGGCGATACCGGCTCGCTGCGCCACATCCTGACCAAATTTGCAGAGCGGGCAGGCATATCACTGTGAGGCTAATCTGATGTCTATTCCGCAGGATCGCATGGATCAGCTGCTGAAGCGTTTTTCGATGATGGAAACGCAGATGGCGAGCAATCCCGATTCCGAAACATATGTGAAGCTTGCTTCGGAATATTCCGAACTGGAGCCGGTCGTATTCAAGATCCGCGATTTTCTTGCCGCCCGCAGCGAAGCGGCTGATTTGCAGGCAATGCTGGATGATGGCTCAACCGATCGCGACATGCGCGAGCTCGCCGAAGCTGAATTGCCGGAAATCGAAGAGCGCATTGAAGAGCTTGAAAAGGATATTCAGGTTCTGCTTTTGCCCAAGGATGTTGCCGATGAGCGCAACGCCATTCTCGAGATACGCGCAGGTACTGGCGGTTCGGAAGCGGCACTTTTTGGCGGCGATCTTTTCCGCATGTATGAGCGCTACGCGTCGGCCAATGGCTGGCGGGTTGAGCTGATCTCGGCCAGTGACGGCGAAGCGGGCGGATACAAAGAAGTTATCGCCATGGTTTCCGGCAAGGGCGTATTCGCCAAACTGAAGTTTGAATCGGGTGTCCATCGCGTCCAGCGGGTCCCCGATACCGAAGCCAGCGGACGCATCCACACATCGGCAGCAACTGTCGCGGTGCTGCCGGAGGCTGAAGAGATCGACATCGACATTCGCCCCGATGACATCCGTATCGATACGATGCGTGCATCGGGTTCGGGCGGACAGCACGTTAACACAACCGACTCGGCGGTTCGCATTACCCATATTCCATCTGGAATTGTCGTTGTGCAGGCCGAAAAGTCGCAGCATCAAAACCGCGCCCGCGCCATGCAGGTGCTGCGCTCGCGCCTGTTCGATATGCAGCGCCAAAAAGCAGATAGCGAACGTTCCGAAGCCCGCCGCAGCCAGGTCGGTTCAGGGGATCGTTCCGAACGCATCCGCACCTATAATTTTCCGCAGGGACGGGTCACGGACCATCGGATCAATCTGACCCTTTATAAGCTAGACCGCATCATGGAAGGCGATCTGGATGAGTTGATTGGCGCGCTCATTTCCGATTACCAGACCGCTTTGCTGGCACAGATGAATGACGGCTTCTGACCACAGACACCAATTGATGAACGTTCTGCGGAGCGCGCGTGCTTCTCTCGCCGAAGCGGGAATAGAATCTGCGGAGCTTGATGCCCGTCTTTTGCTTGAATGGATTGCAGGCTGCGACAGGCTGGAAATAATCCGTAACCCGAATCGCGAGCTTGGCCAGCATGAATATGAGGCGCTTGAGGCCATGCTTGCTCGCCGAATCAAGGGTGAATCGGTGCATCGCATTATCGGCAAGCGGGCATTTTTCGGCATTGAATTGAGCCTTTCCACAGAAACGCTCGAGCCGCGTCCCGACACGGAAGCGCTTGTGGAACTGGCTTTGCCCTTTCTCCAAAACCGCATTTCCAACCATGGTGTCGCCGACATTGTTGACCTTGGAACAGGAACAGGAGCGATCGCCCTTTCGCTGCTCGATCAGTTGCCGCAATTGCGCGCCGTGGGCGTGGATATATCGGCCGATGCCCTTGCTACCGCGCGTGAAAATGCGGTGCTTTCGAATGTTTCTTCGCGTTTTGCGGCATTGTCATCCAACTGGTTTTCCGAGCTAACTGGTTCATATGACATGATTATTTCCAATCCGCCCTATATCCGCACTGGCGATATTGCGCAGTTGCAAAGAGAAGTTGTTCTTCATGATCCGGTTCGGGCGCTGGATGGAGGTCCAGACGGGCTGGAGCCCTATCGGATCATTGCTGATCATGCCGCTGGTTACTTGCGTCCTGGTGGCGTGGTCGCACTGGAGATCGGGGCAGGGCAGCGGCAGGATATTGAGGCGATTTTTAACGCCAGGAATTTCGTGATGAGCGGTGTGAGGCAGGATTTCGGAGGGCACGACCGCGCCCTTCTGTTCACAACAATCGAAAAATAATGAAAAAAGGCTTGGAATTTGCGGAGAAGCCCGCTAGTTTCCAGTTACCGCTCGAAACCGAACAACTCTGGTTCTGCCTATCAAGATAATTGATACGCAAATTTCCGGGGTTTGATTTCTCCCTACATTTGTTTTGGAGAAATGGTTCTTGGGGTAGCACAAAAGTTTTATGAACTTTGGATGCGATTGAAGCGCGGGGCGCGCTTCAGATCGGCACTTGAGAAGCGAAGCTTTTTGACTCGAAATGTTGAGCAAATGAGCGCCCCTGATTTTCTGAAAAGAGATAAGTATGAGGCCAGTACAGCAGAATAGGCGCATGCGCGGACGCGGTAACAACAATAACCGCAGCAAAGGTCCTAACCCACTTTCCCGTAACTATGAGAGCAACGGTCCTGACGTTAAAATTCGGGGAAATGCTCAGCACGTAGCAGAGAAATATACGACCCTTGCACGTGATGCACAAAGTGCGGGCGATCGCGTTATGGCTGAAAACTATCTTCAGCATGCAGAACACTACAATCGAATCATCATGGCTGCACAGGCCGCAGCACCCGTTCAATATCAGCGCGATGATCGCGATGATCAGGAACAGGATGACGACAATAATTACGAAGACGACGGCAACAATGTCGGCAATAACGAGCAGGAGTTCCAGGAACGTCCTGAACGTCAGGATCGTGCCGAGCGTCAGGAACGCCCTGAACGTCAAGACCGGCAGGAGCGCCAGCCGCGCCACGAACGCCAGGATCGTCCGGAACGCTCAGAACGCCGTGACCGACCCGAGCGCGTTGTGCACCAGCCGATCAATGGCAGCGGTCCTCAGCCCGTCATCGAAGGCACGCCCGCCGAGGTTGCTTATGATGATGACACTGTCAGCCAGCGTCAGCCGCAGGCCCAACCTGCTCAAAATCAGGAAGTTGAAGCTGTCGCTGCTGGTTCGGAAGAAGCTGCGGAGGCAAAGCCCGCTGTTCGCCGTTCACCGCGTGGTCGCAGACCTGCCCGTCCGCGTGAGCCACGGGTAACTGAAGGCAATGCGGAAGCGGCAAACGCTCCGGAAGCTGCGTCGGATCTTTCTCCGGCCAGTATTGTGGCTGAAGTCAAAAAGCGCCGCGCTGCGGCTGAATCTGACGTTTGATCTGATCGAGTTGAATAATGCGTCACCCGCGGGGAAACCTGCGGGTGGCGTTTTTATTTGACTGCATTTGAAGTTGGTGCGTGGTTCGACAAGCTCACCATGAGGAAGATTGGCGAACTGCACAGGTAATCTTCGGCGTTCCAGAATATAGCTCCCTGCAATCAAACCACCTCCCTCATCCTGAGCTTGTCGAAGGACGCACTTAGCTTGTGCAAATCAGGCTTTCCAAAAATAATCTCGACAAACTTATCCAACAGTTCCCGCTCTGAATTATTCTGCTCGCGTCCTTCCCGCGGGGAACAGCTTCCGGAGCCGTTCGAAGTTTGGGGAAGGATGGGCGCCTCCGATGGCGGGTTACGGACCCGCCATCCGGGGACGTTCTGTCCAAGGGTTCCCCTGCCGTTACTAGGAACGGCGCGTGCTGGACGAGCACTTTAAGGGGCGCAAGGCTAACGCATGGCGCGCCGCAAATGGCACTCCTTGGGTAGCCGAGGCCTCCCAAGCGGAACGGGCAGAATGCAAAATCGCCGGACGGGCGGTCTTCGGATCGCTTTACCTACTACAAAGACGCGCTTCGATGACCGCCCGTCTTTCCCACCAAGCAATAGCCAGACGCAAAAGCGGGCGTGGCAAGGAGGGGGCATACATGCTAGATTTGAAGCGTCATAAAAGCAGAATATCCGGTCTTGTACCCCGGGGATAATATTCCCATATCTGCATCGAGCGAATGGATCTGCCTCGTTGCAGGGGATCCGTCACCAACACGCCAGGCAATGCCGAAATCGGGTTGCCGGGTAAAAGGAGACAAGAATGAACATTGAAAAATATACCGAACGGGTTCGCGGTTTCATACAGTCCGCGCAGACTTTTGCCCTCTCATCCAATAATCAGCAATTTACCCCAGAGCATCTTCTGAAAGTCTTGGTCGACGATGAAGAAGGTCTTGCTGCGTCATTGATCGAAAGGGCGGGCGGGCGAATTGCCGATGTGCGGCTTGGGCTGCAGGCGGCCCTGGACGCTTTGCCTAAAGTAACAGGCGGTAATGGCCAGCTCTATCTTGCCCAGCCGCTGGCAAAAGTTTTTGCTACAGCCGAGGAAGTGGCGCAGAAAGCTGGTGACAGCTTTGTCACGGTAGAACGGCTGCTTACGGCCATGGCTATCGAAAAATCATCCAAGACTTCCGAAATATTGAGCCGCGCCGGCGTTACGGCTGCGGGTCTCAATGCAGTTATCAACGATATCCGCAAAGGCCGGACGGCTGATTCTGCTTCGGCGGAAAACAGCTATGATGCCTTGAAGAAATATGCACGGGATCTGACTGCCGATGCGCGGGCGGGGAAACTTGATCCTGTCATTGGCCGCGATGATGAAATTCGCCGGACAATTCAGGTCTTGTCGCGCCGCACCAAGAACAATCCGGTGCTTATCGGTGAACCTGGCGTTGGTAAAACAGCTATCGCCGAGGGACTGGCGCTGCGTATTATCAATGGTGATGTGCCTGAATCACTCAAGGACAAGCAATTGATGGCTCTCGATATGGGTTCATTGATTGCAGGTGCAAAATATCGCGGTGAATTCGAGGAGCGCCTGAAGGGTGTGCTTTCCGAAGTCACGTCTGCAAATGGCGATATCATTCTGTTTATCGATGAGATGCACACGCTTGTTGGCGCGGGCAAAAGCGAAGGTGCGATGGATGCATCGAACCTGCTGAAGCCAGCGCTTGCCCGGGGTGAACTTCATTGCGTTGGCGCCACCACGCTTGATGAATATCGCAAACATGTCGAGAAAGATGCTGCCCTTGCGCGGCGTTTCCAGCCCGTGTTTGTCGATGAGCCAACTGTTGAAGATACAATCTCGATTCTTCGCGGTTTGAAGGAAAAATACGAGCAGCATCATAAGGTGCGCATTTCCGATTCGGCGCTTGTCGCTGCTGCCACTCTTTCGAACCGTTACATCACGGACAGGTTTTTGCCGGACAAGGCCATTGATCTGATCGATGAGAGTGCTGCGCGACTCCGCATGCAGGTGGATTCCAAGCCCGAAGAGCTGGATGAAATCGATAGGCGTATCATGCAGCTGAAGATCGAACGCGAGGCTTTGAAGGTTGAGACAGACAATGCTTCCCGCGACCGTCTCGAGAGACTGGAAAAAGAACTTGTCGATCTGGAAGAGCAGTCGACCATAATTACCAATACGTGGCAGGCGGAAAAGCAGAAGCTTGGTCTGGCAGCTGATCTCAAACGTCAGCTTGATGACGCACGCAATGCATTGGCATCGGCACAGCGTAATGGTGAATTTCAAAAGGCGGGCGAGTTGGCCTATGGCACGATCCCGCAATTGGAAAAACAACTGGCTGAGTCGGAGAAGAATGACGGTTCGACCTCAATGGTTGAGGAGAACGTAACGCCGGATCATATTGCACAGGTCGTTTCCCGCTGGACCGGCATTCCGGTTGACCGGATGCTGGAAGGTGAACGCGACAAGTTGCTCCGCATGGAAGATGAACTTGCCAAACGGGTGGTTGGACAGGGCGAGGCCGTGCAAGCTGTATCCAGAGCAGTGCGCCGTGCCCGTGCCGGTTTGCAGGATCCGAACAGGCCTATCGGTTCGTTCATCTTCCTCGGACCGACAGGTGTGGGTAAAACCGAGCTGACAAAATCGCTGGCTTCGTTCCTGTTTTCCGATGAAACGGCAATGGTTCGCCTCGACATGTCGGAATATATGGAAAAGCACTCGGTGGCCCGTTTGATCGGTGCGCCTCCCGGCTATGTTGGCTATGAAGAAGGTGGAGCTCTGACTGAAGCGGTGCGTCGTCGTCCCTATCAGGTTGTTCTCTTCGATGAGATCGAAAAGGCGCATCCTGATGTGTTCAATGTGCTGCTTCAGGTTCTTGATGATGGTCGCCTGACCGATGGACAGGGTCGCACTGTCGATTTTCGCAACACGCTGATCATTATGACATCCAATCTTGGCGCGGAATATCTTGTTTCGCTGGGTGAGGATCAGGATGTTGAGGACGTGCGCGAGAATGTGATGAACGTGGTCAAAGCCTCGTTCAGGCCGGAGTTCCTCAACCGGGTGGATGAGGTGATTCTGTTCCACCGTTTGAAGCGCAAGGAAATGGGCACCATTGTTGCGATCCAGCTCCAGCGTTTGCAGGCTCTTCTCGCCGATCGAAAGATCGTTCTGAAAATCGACGACGATGCTACAAATTGGCTTGCTGATAAGGGCTATGATCCCGCTTATGGCGCGCGCCCTCTCAAGCGGGTTATCCAAAAGCAGGTGCAGGATCCGCTAGCGGAGAAGATTCTTCTCGGTGAAATACTGGACGGCTCGACTGTCAAGATTACGTCTGGATCGGACCGGCTCAATTTCAAGGCTTCGAAAGCGAGTCCGGTCATTGAGGACAATGAAGCTGCGTAGGCGGCTTTCTCAAGATACAAAATGGCCGCCACATAGCGGCCATTTTCATGTCTCGTTCATCCGATAAATGCGACGATCATTCTGTTCATTAACCATAAAAACATGAAAACGCGTCATTTTATGATTAATGACAAGTTATTAGAGAAATCGGAAGCTTAGGCATGACGTTCTACCGCGGTTCGTTGATGAAGATTCTGCTCGCTGCTTCAGCGGGCACCATAGGCATGGGAATGGCGGCTGCCGAACCTGGCGTGAATGCGAACAACCAGAAATCCTTTGAGGTTGCACAATTATTCGAGCCGCAAGAACGTCGTCCGCGCCGTGAAGCATTCCGATCCTACTTTGATGAATATGGCCGCCGGGTTACGGTAGATCGCCGCGGCAGGATTGTATCTGTAGAAGAGCCGCAAAACGATCAATATGGCGAAAGCCCGGATTACTTTCCCGAAGCGCCGCAAGATCCTTACGGTACAGGCGCAATTCCCAACGATCCCTATGGCGGGCAACCATCTGGCCCCTCCGAGCAGGACTATGGAAGTGTGTCCCGTGAGCCTTTGCCGCCTGCAAATGGCGAACCCGGTTTGCAGCCATCTGATCCCAATCTCATTGATCCTGATTTTCCAGCTGACGGGTTGAGCGATGCGCCTCAAGAGCAAATTCCAGCTCATCCAAATCCAGCTCCAACTGTCGAACTGCCGAAAGGGCAGGGCGCCAAGGCGAAGATTACGGCTATTCAGGTCTTGCTCGACAGAATTGGCGTCTCACCTGGCGTTATCGACGGCCATAAGGGCGGTAACGTTGATAAAGCCGTCGCCGCATTTGAAGAAATGACAGGACAGCAGTTTGATCCGCTGAATGAAGAGGGGATCAATGCTTCGCTGGAGCAAACCGGCGGTCCCGCTTTCACATCTTATACGATCTCATCGGAGGATGCCGCATACCCCTATGTCGCTTCCATTCCCGAGGACTATGCTCACAAAGCTCAGCTTGAGCGCATGGCATTTACTTCAGTGACCGAATTGCTGGCAGAACGGTTCCATATGGATGAGAATTATCTGAAAGAGATTAATCCGGGCGTTGATTTCAATACGCCCGGGGTAACGATTCAGGTTGTTAATACGGGACAGAATGCCGGTGGCGCGGTGACCAAGATCATTGCGGACAAGGGGCGCAAACAGGTGCGTGGATATAATGCCGAGGGCAAGCTGATTGTGGCTTATCCGGCGACAATCGGATCAACAGACACGCCTTCGCCTTCCGGAACAGTTCAGGTCGAGCGCATCGCACTCAATCCCAATTATACCTATAATCCAAAGCTGAACTTCAAGCAGGGCGAAAATGACAAGGTGCTGACAATTCCGCCCGGCCCCAATGGTCCGGTCGGGACGGTTTGGATCGCACTGTCGAAACCAACTTATGGCATTCATGGAACGCCGGAACCTTCCAAGATCGGCAAGACCAACAGCCATGGTTGCGTGCGTCTTACCAATTGGGACGCGACGGAACTGTCAAAGCTCGTGCAAAAAGGCGTGACGGTAGAGTTCCACGAATAGGATCAGCCGCTGGCTGCCACTTTGGTCGGCGGTGTTCCATCATCCTGAATGAGCTGGTCGATTCGTTCGCGTTCACGCTTGAACGCTACGAGCTCATCTCCGCGAAGTTCGCCGCCGCTTGGAAGGCGTATGCGCATCGGATCGACTTTCGACCCATTCACCATCACTTCATAATGCAGGTGTGGACCGGTCGAAAGACCCGTTGAACCGACATAGCCGATGACTTGCCCCTGCCGGACCTTTGAACCGGGGGTTACACCGCTCGCAATAGCGTTTTGGTGGGAATAGCTGCTTTCATAACCATTGGAATGGCGAATCAAAGTTTGATTGCCGTAACCGTTGGTCCATCCGGCCCGCTCCACCACGCCATTGCCCGACGCGATGATTGCAGTGCCGCGAGGCGCTGACCAGTCAACGCCGGTATGCATGCGCGAATAGCCGAGAATTGGATGCCGACGCATTCCAAAGGGTGACCGGAAGACGCCATTTGGAACAGGCTTGCGCAGCAGGAACTGTTTAGAGCTCTTGCCATTCTCGTCGTAATAATCCGTGGTGCCATCATCACTATGGAACCGGTAGAATTTTTTCAGATCACCGCCGAAATTGGCAGCTACATAAAGAATTTCAGACTGTTCATCGGCTTTCTCGGAGCCTGTCGGCAAAGAGAACAATGCTTCCAGCTGGTCGGTTGGCGATAGTTGAGCCTGGAAATCGACATCGGAAGCCAGCATCTTTATCAGCTGCTGGATCATCGTGTCGGTCATGCCATATGCTAGTCCTGCTCTATAGATACCATCATAGACGGTCGGCAGGTCTTCAGCGCGGCGCATGACGGGGGGGCTATCGTCGAATGCGACCTGAAGTCCCGGTGTCATCTCCGGCTCATCAGCGGGAACATATTGCTCACTATCATTGAGAGCGATTGTGAGAATATGGGTCGAACGATTATAAACGCTGGCACGAATGATCCGGTCGGCATTGTTTTCCGACTCAACACCAAGCCGCAACACACTGCCAGCTTTCAGTCGCGTGGAATTTAGCAGCTTTGAGATTGCCCCTGCCATGCCTTCGGCGTCGCTTCCTTCATAGCCGGCATCGCTAAGCGCAGCGAGTACGTCATTGTCGCGCCGGAATGGAATCAGCTCCTCCGAATAGCCGGCGCTCACAGCGTCCTCAGCCATTCTGGGCGATACGCTCACATTTTCTTGAATAATCTTGACCGCAAGGGGGCTGCGCAAATTGTAAGGGTCCTCATCGGAACCAAAGCGCAATGGATCCACATAATGAAGTGAGGCGACTTGAATGGCACCATCGGAAAGCAATGCGCCGGTATTTCGGACGACTTCTTCAACCTCATCAACGCTCAGATCGTCAGAAGGATCGTATTGGGCTGTTGCCAAGGGAAAGTCCAATGTTCGCAGACTGACCTCACTCTCAACCTTGGCACCATAGATCAAGCCGGTTCGGGGGGCAGGATCGGCGTTGGCATTTGCTTCGGCAAACACATTCAGCGGGTTAAATGAAGGATATCTGCGATTGGTGTTGTGAACATCTGCGAGCGCTATATGAACGAGTTCAAAAGGCATTGTACGAATAACATCGCGTTCACCCTCTTTAAACATCGTTGATACATCAAGGCGTCGGCGGTCGCGGTTTTTCTGAATAGGGGTGGTCGCCGCAACACGGGCGCCTTTAACAACATCGCTATTATTGGCGCTTGGCATTGCATTGCGCGCCATAAGCTCAGGCGGCGTAGCCAGTTGTTCGCGCCCATCAAGAGCAGCAAAGAGCGCAACACCAATAAGCATGCTCGACGTAATGCCGGTTAAAAACGTGCCCGCAAGCCAACGCGCGGAAACCTCACGGCGATCCGGAGGCCCTCGGCGCCCGTCTGTAATCAGCGGAGGCTCATTGCCTGGATCGATCAGAGAATGCCCCTCATACTCATTCATACGATTACGTGTCGAACCTATCGCCATTTATCAGATTAAGGCTTTGCGAGATGATCAGCATACCAGCCTTGCGGCCTCGCCTTGCTATTTCATGCGGTCGCAGTTTTGCCCCCGTAAGATCGCTGTGTCAACGCGAGGTGTCTTTAACTCTCATTATGTGGATAGCCACCACGCAGTGAAGGAGCGCTATTTCGCAAATCGGGCATGTTTGTGACCCCGCTGTTTATCCACAGGGCCACGCGGAAGTTTGGGACACATAATTATATGCGAAAGCGAAATTCACAGGCTCTGTCATATTTTTCATAATAAGTTCAAAAAC
>NZ_JCAXDZ010000029.1:0-391 GCF_059758635.1 Phyllobacterium sp. GQ127 | reverse complement strand
CGCCGGGAATGGACAATGAAACCGACCTGGGTTTTTACACCGCGGTCGTGAAGCAGTCTGTCGGCAGCCTTGTACCAATAGCCGGAAAAATCGGTGAGCTTGCGGTTGTTGACGATAATGAGAAGATCGTAATCGGAACGATAGCCTTTCATCGTGTGCGGCTCGTCGACCCAGTCGCCGCGGGCATAGGAACCAAAAAGGATGATCTTCAGGATCCGTCCGATCTTCTTGAAATCGGCAGTGCCGCCTTTCAAGACATCCTCGAACTCCTCAAGCAGGATTTCGACAATGCGGGCAAGCTCGCGCTGCTTGGCTTCAGGCAGGTGACCAATGCTGGACTTCATCATAGTGGAACACGTCCCTCACAGGATTTCCAGATTCGCGCAGAACC
>NZ_JCAXDZ010000028.1:0-424 GCF_059758635.1 Phyllobacterium sp. GQ127 | reverse complement strand
AGTGGCGGCGAAAGCTTTCTGATCAAGACCAATGACGATCTTCGCAAACTGGCAGCATCCCTGGATAAGCTGGAGGCGAGCAACGTAGCCTCTCCATCGGTCCTCGTTGAGGACAACCTTTGGCCCTATCCAGCGGTCCTTGCTTTGCTTCTGTGCCTTGCAGGTTTTTTCGCGGCGCGGAGGGCCCTATGAACCTGTCCGAATTGATTTTTCTCCGTCCATGGTGGCTGGTCATTCCACCCCTACTGCTGGTTTTAGGCTATGTTTTGCGGCAGAGCGGCAACGGCGGGGACTGGGTGCGCGCAATCGATCCATCGCTGCTACGAACGTTGGAAAAGCGCAGCGCCTTCAAAGGACGCGGCAAAGGTCGTCCACGATTTTCAATCTGGTTGATAGTGGCTGCTATTATCGCCGTGGCGCTGGC
>NZ_JCAXDZ010000027.1:0-680 GCF_059758635.1 Phyllobacterium sp. GQ127 | reverse complement strand
GCGCGTGCTGCCGTCATCACTCCGGCCAGGCCAGACAGCAGTCCGGCGACGGCATAGACCTTGATGAGATGGGCGCCGATATTGATACCGGACACGCGGGCCGCCTGGGGATTGGAGCCGATTGCATAGGTGTATTTGCCATAGCGGGTATAGCCGAGTGCGATATGCGACAGCACGGCGACCCCGAGGAAGATGAGCACGGGCAAGGGCACAGGCAGACCGAGAATGATGAAGCTCTTGCCGAGCCAGGTGAATTCCGGGGTCAAGAGGCCGATCGGCTGCCCGAGCGTATACCATTTGGCGACGCCTCTGGCGCACACCATCATGCCAAGGGTGGCGATGAAGGGAGGAATGGCGGTCTTGGCGATCAAAAGTCCGCTGATCCAGCCGGCCAGCAGACCGACGAGGAGACCGGCCAGGACCGGCCATATCGGCAAAAGATCGGTCAGTGCAGGATAAAGCGCGCGCGTGTCCACCGAGCTTTGCGCCAGCGAGGCTGCGACCATGGCCGCAAGTCCCACCACCGAGCCCGATGAAAGGTCGATACCACCGGTGATAATGACATGGGTCACCCCAACGGCAAGGATGCCGATCACCGAAACCTGCAGGATGATGATCGACAGACGCTGCTGGTTGCCCAGGAACGAACTGCCGACAAAAATCCAGCCGAGGATCTCGAA
>NZ_JCAXDZ010000026.1:0-731 GCF_059758635.1 Phyllobacterium sp. GQ127 | reverse complement strand
GGCCGTAAGGGCTTATGATATCGCTCTCAAGCGCAACCCCGGCGACAATGCGGCATACGCCAATCGCCAGCTCGTTCAATCTTTGATGCAAACCCAGAAGGAAGCGGGGGATACTGTAGCCGGCGTTGCGAGTTCGACGGCCGCCAAGGAAAAACAAGGCGGAGAAAACGAAGCTTCCGACGATGATGCGGGAAGGAAGTCCACATCCGGCGATGGAATGGCCGGACAGCGCGAAGCTGCAGGCAATGCGCAGATGGCAGGTAGCAGTAAAGTCGACCGCCGCGGCGACGCGCGCAACAGTGAACTGCAGGCCGGGATGGGGTCCTCCAAGGGCGCGGCGACGGATAGCGGCGGCAGTGCCGGCAAAAATGGCGGGCAAACCACCCGGGCCAGTGTCGACGATACCATACCCGTGCAGGACGCTTTGGAGGCAAAGCTTGAAACCGAACAGGCCACCCTGCAATGGCTGGCACAAATCCCCGACGATCCGGTCAGGTTCCTGCGGTTGCGAATTGCGGCCGAGCACAAGCAGCGGCAGGAGAAAGGAATCGCCATTCAGTCGCAGGATTCCCTATGGTGAGTCTGGTTGCAATGGCACGCATAATCCTGTTGGCTGTAACATTCTTGGTGACGGGAACAATGGCGAGCGCTCAGGATCAACCCCAGTCAGTCGGACGCATCTGGGTGGATGTCGATCAAACGAACCGACTGCCCTTCGTGCAGGAGATGAT
>NZ_JCAXDZ010000025.1:0-1202 GCF_059758635.1 Phyllobacterium sp. GQ127 | reverse complement strand
CAGAGGCAGAGGCGATTGCCAGGGCGCAGGCGGATGCAGAGGCTGAAATCTTGCGGCTTGCCGAAGTAGCCGAGAAGCTAAAGGCACAGCTTCTGCAAGCGCGGATTGAAGCTATGCTGGCTCCGGAGTTTCTGGCCGTCGGTGTTGCAACACATAACCAGAAAGGTGCGTGGAGCGGCATTCAATCGCTTGGGTTAAGCAATAATGAACTGCTTCAGCAGGTGATAAAGTCCACCAGCGACAATCCCCTCAACTTTGATACGCTTTCCGGCGAGGTTCATGCCACGCTTTCCGGTGTTCTGGCGCAGGACAATCACTTCATCTCCGATGCGGCGACTTCGCGCTTGCGCAATGGCTTTGGCGGGGTGGCAGGCAAGGCGCAGGCCGTTACCACACCATTGGCCTATGGTTCTGAGGGCAAGGCAAAGCAGAGCAATGCCTTTGCTGCAGTTGAACCTGCCGCTGCCACCACGGCGCTTTGGGGTGAGGCCTATGGCGCATGGGCGCATGCGGATGGCAATGGCAATGCTGCCGCTTACAACCGCAACACTGGCGGGTTTGCCACCGGCCTCGACGGCGTGATTGCCGAGAACTGGCGGCTTGGTGTTCTGGCCGGTTATGGCAGCACATCGCTGCATGGCAATGGCAAGGCATCGGTGGAGAACTATCAGGTGGGTGTCTATGGCGGCACCAAGCTTGATGCGCTCGGGCTTCGCTTTGGCGTCAATCTTGGCCAGCATGAGATCGAGACCAAGCGGAGCGCCGCGTTCGGCGGGCTGAATGAGGAGCATGAGGCTTCCTATGATGCGCGTTCCGTGCAGGTCTTCGGGGAACTCGGCTATCAGCTCGATACGCCCTATGCGGCGCTCGAACCCTTTGCGGCGGCACGCCATGTCCATGTCAAAACCGATGGCTTTGGCGAAGATGGCGCAACCAGCAATCTGACCGGTGCAGCATCAAGCATCGATCTAACGGTGACAACGCTGGGTCTGCGTGCCTCGCGCCAGTTCACCTTAAGCGAAAGCACCACGCTGACCGCACGCGCCATGCTGGGCTGGAACCATGGCTTTGGCGATGTGACGCCGCAGGCAAGCCTTGCCTTCAACGGCGGGCAGGGCTTTACGGTTGAAGGCACCGGCATTGCCAAGGATGCCGCTCTCATCGAGGCGGGATTGGACTTCGGCATTGGCAAGGCCACCAGC
>NZ_JCAXDZ010000024.1:0-1207 GCF_059758635.1 Phyllobacterium sp. GQ127 | reverse complement strand
CCGTCCTTAATGGAGAAGGACGGTCCGGATAATTCTAGGTGCTTCCGGACACTTAACCAAGAAAAAGGGGAATACGACATGAAGCGAATGATCATTGGAACTGCGATTTTGGCGCTCGCAACTTCAGTTGCCTACGCCGGAGACATCGGCGTTACGATTTCCCATAGCGACTCGAACCTGGCGGTTCTGGTGCAGGGCATGAAGGACGAAGCTGCAAAGCTAAACCAACCCCTGCAGATCGAATTTGCCGAAGGCGACGTCAACAAGCAGCTATCGCAGGTACAGAACTTCATCGCCGCCGGTGTCGATGCAATTGTCGTCAACACGGTGGAAACCTCGGCGACGCCGACGATGACAAAGATCGCTGCAGATGCTGGCATTCCACTCGTCTACGTCAACAACACGCCGAGCGACGTGAAGGATCTCGGGCCGAAGGCGGCATTTGTCGGCTCGGATGAGTATGTTGCTGGCACTTTGCAAGCACAGGAAGTCTGCCGTGTTCTGAAGGAACAGGGAAAGACGCAAGATGCAGGCATCCTCATCATCCAGGGCATCCTGGCAAACGAGACGGCAGTGTTGCGCAGCAAGGCGATCCATGACGTCGCAGCCAAGTCGGAATGCAACTTCATAAAGATAATCGATGAGCAGTCGGCCAACTGGGATCCGGTTAAGGCCCAGGACTTGATGACGAACTGGATCACTGCGGGCTACAAGCCGGTGGCTGTGCTTGCCAACAACGACGAAATGGCCATCGGCGCGGTTAACTCGCTGAAAGCTGCCGGTTGGAATATGAACGATGTCCTCGTCGCGGGCATCGATGCCACGAAAGAAGCAATGCATTACATGAAAAATGGTGAGCTTCACGTCACAGTGTTCCAGGACGCACTGGGACAGGGCGCCGGTTCAGTCGACGCGGCTATCAAGCTTGCCAAAGGCGAGAACGTCGTATCGCCGATGTGGATACCCTACGAACTCGTAACCCCGGCAAACGTCGAAAAGTACCTCGCCAAGAACTGATCGCCGACTTGCTGCAGGTGTGCTGCTCAAGGCACATCTGCAGCCAACGCGTCGATACACAAAAAGCAGAAGGTTCAGCACAATGACGACAACACCTGGAGCCACTGTTGTGGCGGAGAAGCGGGTTGCGAAGCGCAAGTTTCGCAGCGAGATGTCTATGGCACTGGTGCTTGTCGGCATTGCCCTTGTT
>NZ_JCAXDZ010000023.1:0-1256 GCF_059758635.1 Phyllobacterium sp. GQ127 | reverse complement strand
GCACATTCGCGCAGGGTGCTTTCAAGAATGTCGAGCGCTTCACAGAAGACGTCGTCCTGGATAGTTATCGGCGCCAGGAAACGGATAACGTTGCTATGCACCCCGCATGTCAAAAGGATGAGACCTTTCTCCAACGCCTTCGCACGAACTTTGTTGGTGAAATCGGCGTTCGGCGTCCTGGTGCCTGGCACGTTGAACTCGACGGCATTCATGAAGCCGGGTCCGCGAATATCAACGATTTGCGGGGTATCTTCCCGCAAGGATTGCAGGCGCTGCTTAAGGCGCGAACCAAGAAGCTCTGCTCTTTCGCAAAGGTTTTCCTCCTCAATAACGTCGAGCACCGCATTGCCGGCTGCGATGCCAATCGGGTTGCCACCATAGGTTCCGCCCAAGCCACCAGGTCCCGGTGCATCCATGATATTGGCACGGCCCGTGACAGCTGCAATCGGGAAGCCGCCCCCCAAGCCTTTGGCCATTGTGGTGATATCGGCCACGACCCCGTAATGCTCCATAGCGAAGAGCTTGCCGGTACGGGCAAAACCGGTCTGAACCTCATCGGCGATCAGCAGGATGCCATGTTGATCTGCGAGTTCCCGCAGCTTTGCCATGAAAGCGCGCGGCACTTCATAAAAACCACCTTCGCCCTGTACTGGCTCAACGATGAAAGCAGCAACCCGGTTTGGATCAACATCGGCCTTAAAGAGCTTGTCGAGCACGTCCAGAGAACCCTCGATCGTCGTTCCATGCAGTTCGACCGGAAATGGCACATGGAAAACATCCGGCATCATCGCTCCGAATCCGACCTTGTAAGGGGCAACCTTGCCGGTCAGTGTCATGCCCATGAACGTGCGGCCGTGAAAGCCGCCGGTAAAAGCGATCACAGCGGAACGATTGGTGGCCGCACGAGCGATCTTCACCGCGTTCTCAACCGCCTCAGCGCCGGTCGTTACGAAGACCGTCTTCTTCTGAAAATTACCCGGAACAACAGCATTAAGTCGTTCGGCGAGGCGCACATAGTTTTCGTAAGGCACGACCTGATGGCAGGTGTGGGTGAAATGATCGAGCTGATCTTTGACAGCAGCAATTATTTTGGGGTGACGATGGCCAGTGTTGACAACGGCGATGCCCGCAGCAAAATCTATATAACGCCTGCCCTCAACGTCCCAAATCTCCGCGTTTTCGGCTCGTTCTGCATAAATTTGGGTTGTAACCCCCACACCGCGCGAGACAGCATCAGAGCGGCGGATGCCGATTTC
>NZ_JCAXDZ010000022.1:0-1908 GCF_059758635.1 Phyllobacterium sp. GQ127 | reverse complement strand
CGTCACCAAAACCACAGCCTGTCGAAAATGCATGGGATTACCTGCTGACGGAGCTGCTACTCGGAAAAACAGAACATGAAAGGCTTTTGTCGTGAGCAACTATAGCGGTAAGGTGGTCGTAATCACCGGGGCAGGGTCGGGAATGGGCCGGGCCATGGTCAGTGAATTTGTTTCCAGAGGAGCACATGTTGCCGTTCTCGACATCAATCTGGATCGAGCTGTCGAAACGGTCGAAAAACTCGCTACGCCGGATATGGCCTGTTCAATACAGGCCGACGTGAGTGACGCCGAAAGCGTCGACAAAGCTGTCAAGGCAGTCATTGAGCGCTGGCAAAAAATTGATCTTCTTTGCAACAACGCAGGAATTCTGGATGGACATGCCCCAGCACACGAGGTTAGCCTTGAGGAGTGGAACAGGGTCCTTGCCGTTAATCTCACAGGTCCCTTCCTGATGGCGCGTGCCGTGATTCCGCACATGCTGTCGCAAGGAAAAGGCGCAATCATCAACACATCGTCAACGTCTGGATTCAGTGCCGCTGGCGGAGGATCGGCATACACCGCTTCCAAGCACGGCGTGATTGGCTTAACGCGCCAACTGACATTTGAATACGGGGCACGCGGCATTCGCGTTAACGCGATTTGCCCTGGAGCCACCGCAACACCCTTGGCCCTGCCGGAGCACAATGCCGCGTCTCCCGATATGGTGCTCGCAATCAGCAAAGTTCCCGCACGTCGTTGGTGCCAGCCGGAAGAAATCGCAAAACTGGCAGCCTTTCTTGGAAGCGATGATGCCGATTACGTTCATGGAAGCGCCTATGTAATGGATGGTGGATGGCTGACTGCTGCTCGCGACCCGTTTTAGTACCTGTACTTTTCCGGCAGTTTGATCAGCATGGATCTTTTAAAGTGCAAAGACTTGAGCTGACCACTTTGCAAGACCGGGCGCCGGTAGCCGGTAAGGCGCAAACTTTATATCTATAGCCGCTGGTATTGTGGGCTTGTACGTGGCCGACAGTGTGCAGCCGCGCATAAGTAAGTCATTGACTTCGCAGGTTACGCGAGATTCACTGCGACGACGTACTGTAAGGATATCTGATGACCCTTCCGCCTCGCGTGATGGCTGCACGCAATATGTTCAAGCAGCATCTGGATCAACGCGATTGGTCTGATTTGACCCCGGGCCGAAAGCGTATCCTGGAAGTGTTTTTAAAGCTTGCGAGTCTCGAGGGCTATTCCGCGGTAACGATGCGGTTACTTGCCAAACAAGCCAGTGTGAAGGCTTCCAGTATCTACTTCCATTTCCCGGGAGGGCGCAGCGAAATCGTGGCGGAGTCGCTGCGCTGGCATTACAGCAACTGGGGATATGCGATTCTTGAGGCAGTCGACGAAACGAGCAATATTGAGGAATTTTGGGATGCTTTGATCGTTACGGCTGCAAAACGTCAGATCTCGCATCCAGCGAGCGACCTTTGGGATCTCCTTGTGAGAATGGATCGCATCGGTGGGTTTCTGGAGCTGGAATTCCGTCGGGAGATCGATCACTGGCTGGACCTTTGTGCAGGACTTTTCGGTGCCGCCGCAGAGGAGATGGGATATCTGCCTGACAAACGCGCTGTTCGGGCTATAATGTCGCTGCTTGATGCTGCAAGCTCCTGGTGCGAATGGTCGGGAAATCCCGACGACTTAGAGGCCTGTGGCGAGCAAGCCATACTCCTGTCACGGACAATCCTGACGTCTCAAAGAAGAACCGGCCGTTCTATCTGAAAATCCCTGATCCTCAACCGTGTCGGTTTATTACAATTTGATCGGGAATCACTCCACTGTGTGGCTTTTTGGCGCTGTCGATCCTAGTCTCGAGGATCCAGTTGATGATGGCCGACGCCCCCGGATAAAGAGGGTTTTATATGA
>NZ_JCAXDZ010000021.1:0-2288 GCF_059758635.1 Phyllobacterium sp. GQ127 | reverse complement strand
CTATGTTAACGTTTACATTCAAGTTGCTGTTTTTGCATTTGCTGCGTCGACGAGCGGCTTGAGATATTCGAGCGAGACGCGTGCGACCCAGTCTGGTTCGATTCCGCGCTGATGGAAGCCACACTCCATTGACAGATAGCCGTCGAAGCCGGTTTCCTGGAGTGCATCGATAAGAGCCGGGAAGTCGCCCCTGCCCATGCCCGGTGGCAGGCGATCATTGTCAGAGGCATGGATATGGACCAGATCCTTGCCCATTGCGTGGACGTAGTCACTCATCACTTCTTTCTGGGTAATGACGTGATGGCTATCGAACATCAGACGGACATTGGGCTGACCGACATCCTTCATCATGTCGATGGTATTGTCGCAAGTATTGACGATGTTGCTGTCTTCCGGGGTCGGCTCGATGACGATCTCGACACCGAAGTCCTGGGCGAAACGGGCGATCTCGTCAATTGCCTGCGCAGCCCAGTCCCATGCCTGGCGGTAGGTCGTTCCGAAGATATACCAGCCTGGCAGGCAGATCAGCCGCTTGCCGCCCCAGTCGGCGGTAAGCTGCACCATATCCTTGTAATGGTCGATCGCCCAGCGGCGCTCTTCCGGAATTGGCGAGGCGACATTGTTGCCGGGTCCGCCGCCATGAGCCGGCAACATGGCTGCCAGTTCAAGCCCATAGTCTTTTAGCATTTGGCCCAGATCCTTGCGCCGTTGCGGGCTGAGGGTCGGCGGGAAGACATGCGGGCTGGCCGCGCCGATCTCGATGGCGTCGTAGCCGATCTTCTTGACACGTTTGATTGTTTCCTCAAGCGTATAGGCCGGTAACCACGTCGGGTTGCTTGCATAGGGCCAGGTGTGCATTGCGAGCTTGATTGTCATTAAACGCTCCTCAGGCTGCAAATTGCTTGATGGTTTCCCAGGAACCGGTCTGTCCGGAGACAAGAATGGCCTCGGCAATGCGTTCGATCTGCACGCCGTCCTCGAAGTTCGGCGAAGCCGGCTTGTTCTCGGCGATGGCTGTCAGGAAGTTGTACCACTCGATAGATTTGATATCGATGTAGCCCTGCCCCATGCCGGCAACCGGCCATAGCTTGTCGCCGAACGGTTGGTTGGGACCGGAATAGATCGTGCGGAAGCCGAAGGCGTCAGCCGGATCGTCGGCAAAGGCGACACGAAGTTCGTTGAGACGTTGGTAATCGAAGGCGATCGAGCCGCGTGTTCCGTGAATCTCGAAGCCGAGCTGGTTATGATGGCCCCAGGCATTGCGTGTCACTTCGATCGTCCCGTGGGCTCCGCCTGCAAACTTGATCATCGTCAGTGCGGTATCATCGACATCGACCTTGCCCTTTTCGGAGGAAGCGGCGCCGCTTGGTCCAAAGAAGCGACCTGCCGGCAGCGGGCGCTCCGGGATGAAGGTCTTGACGATCGCGTTTACCTGTTCGAATTCACCGACGAGCAGGCGTGCGGCATCAATAACGTGCGTACCGATATCGCCAAGCGTACCGGAGCCGGCCAGAGCCTTGTTAAAGCGCCAGGAAAGTGGTTTTTCCGGATCAGCACCCCAATCCTGAAGATAATATCCGCGGAAAGTCAGGATGTCGCCGATGCGACCCTCGTCAATCAGGCGCTTGGCCATCTGCAGGGCCGGTGTATGACGGTAATTGTACGAGACCATGGTTACCACACCGGTCTTGTTGGCGGCAGCAAGCATCTCCTCCGCTTCAGCCACTGTCATTGACATCGGCTTTTCGCACATGATGTGCTTGCCTGCCTTGGCCGCCGCAATCGCAATCGCCGCATGCGTATCGTTGGGCGTGCAAATATCAACGATATCTATGTCCGGACGCGAAACGACCGCGCGCCAGTCGGTTGCATATTCCGCAAAACCATATTGCCTGGCAGCGTTTTGCGCCAATTCCTCGTCAATATCGACGATCACCTTACGCTCGATTTCGACCGGCGAACCGAACAGAATCGGCACGACCGCGGTGGCAATGGAATGGGCCTTGCCCATAAAACCGGTGCCAATGAGCGCAACATTCAACTTTTTCACTAACAAGCCTCCAATGAAAGGCGGGACAAAGCCCCCAGCCCCGATTTCAAACCCCTGCGAGCTCCACGAAGCCCGTCGCTATTTTGCGATGTTAACGTATACAACACCACGAAAAACCCGATGTCAACGATTACATTTACATTGACGCCGGTTTTCCAAGGCGTAAGATCAACAACAAAAAGGAGGAACCAATGCTCACTCTCAACAAAAGGCAACGGGCCCTGTGGAGCACGTGGGG
>NZ_JCAXDZ010000020.1:0-2756 GCF_059758635.1 Phyllobacterium sp. GQ127 | reverse complement strand
TACAAGGGCAATGCCGACAAGCACCAGGGCCATAGACATCTCGCTGCGAAACTTGCGCTTCGCAACCCGCTTCTCCGCCACAACAGTGGCTCCAGGTGTTGTCGTCATTGTGCTGCAAGCTCCATGATCTTGACTTGGTCTGCCTCTTTCCGATCGAGGATACCGGACACCCGTCCCTGCCGGATCGTCATGACACGGTCGCTCATCCCGAGGATTTCCGGGAGTTCCGACGAGATCATGATCACGGCGACTCCTTGAGCGGCGAGCGTGGAAATCATGCGGTGGATCTCAGCCTTAGCGCCGACGTCGATACCGCGGGTGGGTTCATCGAGAATGAGCACGCTAGGCTTTGTCAGCAGCCAGCGGCCGATCAGCACCTTTTGTTGATTGCCACCCGAGAGATTGAGGATCTTCTCATCCATTCCCGGTGTCTTGACCCTCAGGGAGGCCTTCATCGCCTCGCAGTCTTCGGACAGACGCTTTTGCTCGACAAAGCCACGACGCACATATCCGCCGCGTAGGGCCGCCATCTGCATATTCTGTTGTATGTCCAGGAGCAGGAAGCAGCCGGATTCCTTCCGATCTTCGGTTAGAAATGCCATTCCATTTTCCATAGCAATTGCGGGCGTATTCACCTTAACCGCCTTGCCTCTGATCTCGATCGTGCCAGACGTGGCTGGTGTCACGCCAAAAAGAGTTTCCGCGATATTGGAGCGGCCTGCGCCGACAAGCCCGGCAATTCCGAGGATTTCACCGGAGTGAAGGTCAAAAGACACGTTCTCGAAAACACCATCGAGACAAAGATTGCGCACGCCCAGCACAACAGCGCCGATCTTTGCGTCAACCTTGGGAAACATCTGGGAGATCTCACGCCCCACCATCATGCGGATGACCTCTTCACGGGTCAGTTCATTTGCCGGCTTTGTCGCGATATGCTTGCCATCCCGAAATATCGATACTTCGTCCGAGATCTCGAATAGTTCGTTCATCTTGTGGGTGATGTAGATGATGCCTTTTCCCCTCTCCCGTAAGGTCCTGATAATTCGGAAGAGATGCTCAACTTCGCGTTCAGTGAGCGCCGAGGTCGGTTCATCCATGATCAGAACATCCGACTCATAGGAAACCGCCTTGGCAATCTCGACCATCTGGCGACTGGCCACCGAGAGCAGGCCAACTCTTTCATCGGGATCCAGGTCGATGCCCAACTCCTCAAAAAGCCTGTATGTGCGATTATGCAATTCCTTATGGTCGACGAGGCCAAAGCGGTTTTTGGGTTCGCGCCGAATCCATATATTTTCTGCAACAGTCATATGATTCATCAAATTGAGCTCCTGATGAATCATGGCGATGCCGTTATCGAGGGCGTCCAGCGGGCTGTTGAGACGAATAGAAAGGCCGTTGAGGAAGAACTCGCCCGCATCAGGCGTGTAAATGCCGGCAATAATTTTCATCAGTGTGGACTTCCCCGCACCGTTTTCGCCCATCAGCGCATGGACCGTGCCGTGCCTCAGACGGAAACAGACATCATCCAACGCAACGTTTCCAGCAAACTCCTTGCGGACGTTTTTGACTTCCAACAGGTAGTCAGCCTTTGGTACGGCGCCGCTTTCCCGAACTGCCTTAACCGTTGATGGTGAAATTTTCTGCATCTTGGCCGTCCTTCTTTATGAGTGTTTCCGGATCGCCCTTTTCTACTAAGGACGGCTGTAGACGATTACGCTGATTGTCGAAGCTGCAGCGTAAACGGCAAAATGATGTTCCTGGGTTGTGTTTCGCCAGGAAGCTGCGTTCCTATTAGCTCAGCAATTGCCGGACCAAAGTCCAACGCGGGCACCTTGACCGTCGTAAGCCAGGGCGCCAACCATTCATTCAGACGATTGTCGTCAAAGCCGCAGATCACCAAATCATCAGCTATTCGCATGTGCCTCTCGCAAGCCGCCCGATAGACGCCATAAGCGATCATGTCGTTGGCGCAGAAGATCGAGTATTTCTTGGGATCAGCTTCGAAAAGACGCAACGCACAGTCATAGCCGGCCTGCATCGTGTATGCGCTTTCAAACTGGAGAACCTCGACCCCGTTTCCCAACCCTGCCAGGAATCCATCCAGTCGGGCCGTGCTGCCCGAGTAATGTTTGGGGCCGTGAAAGGCCACGCAGTTGGTATAGCCTCGTTCCACGAAATGCCGACCTACTGCCAAGCCGGCTTCGAAATTGTCGATCCCGACATAGGGCGCTAGAATTCCTTGCGCCGGCCGGCGGTTTACGAATATCAGATTATTTGGACGGGCAGCCAATTCTCGCAATTTCGGCGTATCAATCGCGCCCTGCAGGATAATTGCGCGCGCCCTCAGCCCCAATGCATCGGCAAGCAGTCTGTCCTGCTGGGTTGGGTTCTCGGCGGTATTGGCGAGAACCATCGACAACCCGATCTCTTTGAGGGCACTTTCTACCGATACTGCAATATCGGCGGTAAAGTGATTGGTTGCATCGGGGACCAACATCATAACGACGCGACTTTGAGACAGGCGAAGCGAGCGGCCTATTTCGGAGGGCGTATACCCCAACGTTTTCGCAGCGCGACGAACGCTTTCGATCTTGTGAGGAGAGACCGAGCTGGCCTTTCCAGAGAAGTATCTCGATACGGTTGCCGTCGAAACCCCAGATAGGCGTGCGACATCTCGTATGGTCGGGGGCTTGGACATCTATGCTCAATCTAGGCGGCTAAATTTGCGCACCATGCACGCATTCCGCCGCCTC